>NZ_CP167913.1:0-879723 GCF_041507355.1 Azospirillum sp. HJ39
TGTCCAGCACGCCCGCCATGGTGCCGGTGCTGGACGCGGTGCGCACCGGGCGGCCCAAGCCCTACGTCACCATCGGTGACGACGTGGTCACCCCCGGCCCCACGGTCGACGTGGAGTCGGAAGAGATCGTCACCACCCTGCATGTCTGGTCTGACCAAGCCGGCCTGTCGGAAGCCAAGGTGATCATGGGGCAGATCAAGGATGCCCTGCACAACCGGCCGCTGACGGTCGCCGGCTTCCGGCCGGTGCGGCTGCTGTTCCTGCATTCCCGCGCCTTCACCCAGCCGGACGGCATGATCCGTCACGGCGTCATCCAGTTTCAGGCGCGCATCGAGCGCCTGTAACCCCGGCGGCCCGCCGCCACCATCTGTAGGGAAACCACCATGACCAGCACCCAATCGGTGATTGGAACGAAGCTCTATGTCGGCACCAAGGCGGTGTCGCTGACCGGCGACAGCTATCTGCGCGTCGGCATCGTCGAGAATTTCGGCGAGTTCGGCGACGAAGCCGAGGTGATCAAGTTCAACGCGGCCGACGAAGGCAAGGTCTACAAGTCCAAGGGGATCGTGGACCCCGGCAGCATGAACGTCATGCTGGCCGATCTGGAAGGCGACCCCGGCCGCGAGCGGCTGGAAGCCGCGATGGGCGACCCCAATGCCTACAACTTCCGACTGGAGAAGGACGACGCGCCGCGCGACGACGACGGCCTGATCGTCGGCACCCCCACGACCTTCTATTTCCGCGCCCTGGTGATCAGCACCCGCCGCAGCGTCGGCGGCTCCTCCGATACCTGGAAGCGCAACCTGAAACTGGAGCTGACCGAGAGCTACCAGTCGGTGCCGGCGGCGGCCAGCGCCTGACGAGCTGGGGCGTCCCTGCGCCTGGGGCCGGTGGCGAGTCATGCCGCCGCCGGCCCTGTCCATGTCCCACCCTGATACCCGTTCCCATCCTGACCGAAGGATCTCCGACCGATGTCTACCGCTCCGATCTACGCCCGCGGCGTCGTCACCGTCATCATCAACGGCGACCCCGTCGAACTGCGCTGCACGCCGCGCGCCGCCGCAGCCATCAGCAAGGCCACCGGCGGCATTCAGAACGCGCTGAACTCCCTCATCTCCATCGACTATGCCGTGTTGCTGGTGACCTTCAGCGCCGCGTCCGGCAAGACCGGCGAGGCCGCCGAACAGGCGCTGTTCGACTACGGCATCACGCCCATGGCCCGCGTGCTCTACCAGTTCACCCTGATGCTTCTGAACGGCGGGCGGACGGAGGAGGAGCGCCGCGCCGACGCGGAGGCCGCCGCCCAGGGAAACGGCGAGGCGCCCGCCACGACCGCAAGCGAGGCCGCCGCTTCCTGACGGTCGAAGCCTATCTCGACGATCTGGTCGAGCGCGTGCTCGGGTGCAAGGATTGGCCCCCGGACGTCGTGCTGGACACGCCGATCCCGCTGCTGGAACTCGCCGTGAAGGCCACTGTGAAGTTCGTGATCGACACCTCGCCCTTCGCCAAGCGCGAACCGGACGAGGACGATCCTCCGCCCGACCGGGCGGAAGCGGGTGAAGACATCGCCGCCTTCCTGATCAGCAAGATGAAGGGCAAAGCGCCTCCCTGACCGGATGGCGCCTTGCTTTGGGGAAACCATGGCTGAAGACCTTCCTGGCCTTTCCGTCCCTATCGAAGCCTCCACGGCCTTGCTGCGTCAGCAGATGGAGGCGGCGGTGCAGGTTGTCGGGGGCACGACCGACCGTATCGACCGCAACCTGTCGAAGGTCGACCGCGCCTTCGACAGGCTTGAGGCCGCCGCGCGCGGCGTCACCCGCACGGCGGGAGCGGTCAAAAAGGACTTGGATTCGGCTGCTGCCGGGGTCGGGTCGGTCGCCGAACGGATCAACCGTTCCGTCGGCATCATCGGGCGGAGCGGCAGCACCAAGTCCCGTGCGGCCGACATCGAGGCGTGGGGCCGTGAACTGGACCGGCTGGAAGCCAAGTTCGACCCGGTAACCACCGCCACCAAACGCTATGAGGCGGAGCTTGCCGATCTGGAAAACGCCCACCGCGGCGGGATCGTGGTGGGGGATGCCTACCAGCAGCAGCTTCAGCGCCTCGCCAACGAATACGATCCGGCGACCATTGCCGCCCGCAAGCTGCGCGAGGAAGCCGAGAAAGAGGCCGCAGCCTTCCGGGTGCTGGAAGACCGGCTGGACAGCCATGGGGCCGCCGCGCGCAAGGCAGCGGCCGATCAGGCCGATCTGGACGCAGCTCTGGCCGATGGGCGCATTTCCTACGACCGCTACACCGGCCTGTCGCGCGCTCTGCGCGAACAGAACGGCGTGACGCAGGTCGTTACCCAGAACACCAAGCTCGCCGCCCACGAAATCACCAACCTGAGCTATCAGCTTCAGGATGCGGCGGTGCAGCTCGCGGGCGGACAAAACCCGCTGCTGGTGCTGATGCAGCAGGGGCCGCAGGCGACCGGTGCAGTGGGGGGCGTCGGTCGCGCCATGGCGCTGCTGACGTCGCCGGCCGGTGTCGCCGCCATTGCCGTGGGGTCGGTGGCCGCCGGGCTGGCCCTGGTGGTCGGCGCGGCGGAATCGCATCAGCGCGCCATGGCGGAGGTGTCCACCGCTACCCGGCTGATGGGCGACCGCGTCGGCATGTCGGCCGATCAGCTCGAGCGGCTGGCGGAGCGGGCGGCCGAAAGCGGCTCCATCACGGTGGCGGCAGCCCGCCAGCAAGAAGCCGCCTACATCCGGGCCGGCAACATCGGCACCGCGTCGATGGAAAAGCTGATCGCACTGTCGCGCGATTATGCCGCCGCGACCAAACAGGACAGCGACGCCGCCCAGGCCGATCTGGCCGCCCTGTTCGCCGATCCCGTCGCCGCCGCTGAGAAACTGCAATCCTCGTACGGCATCCTGAATGCCGCGGAGATGCAGCATGTCCGCCAGCTTAAGGCAACCGGGCAGGAAGAGGCCGCGCGCGTTCTGGTCGCCGACAAGCTGGCCGTACGGGTGCGCGGGCTTGCCGATAACACCACCACCTTCGCCCAAGCCTGGGAGCGCGTGGGCCGGGCTGTATCCGGAGCCTTCGATGCGGTCGGCAAGGCGGCCTCACCGGAGACGAACGCCGAAGCCATCCGCCGGTTGGAGCGCGAGCGGCAGCAGCTCATTCAGGCGCGCAATCTGGACCGCTCCCGCATCGACGCCGAAACCGGCGGCACGGCGTCCGACGATGCCGTGCCCGTCGACAGCCGCTTCAGCGCCCCCGGCATGGGCGGCAACGGTTCCCAGCGTCTGCAACAGGTGGATGCCGAACTGAATCAGCGCCGCACCGCGGAGGCCCGTGCGCGCGAACAGGCCGCCATCAGGAAGAACAATCAGGACCGTGACCGCTTTGGGGTCGAGGCGGCGGAAATCACCCGCGCAGCCCGTCCGCTCGGCACCCAGATCGACGACGTCACTGAGAAGGTGACGAAGCTGCGTCGCGCCTTCGGACCGGACATGGCCGGGGCTTCGGACGAGACCAAGCGGGCGCTTGGCGGCTTCGAGGCGCAGCTTGCCGACCTGCGGGCGGCGGAGACGAAGGGCGTCGACGTCGACGCCTATAAGCGCCAGCAGCAGGCCGCCGCCGACGCGAAAGCCGCCAGCATGGTAGGAGTGGCGCGCGAACGCTTCCTCGCCACCGAAGGCAAGCGCATCGAGCTGATCGGCACGGCCACCAGCGCCACCGAACGACAGGCCCAGGTCGATCAGGCCGGCGCTGCGGTCACGAACAACCAGACGGCGGCGATTGCCCAGCAGAACGCCCAGACCGAAGCATCGATCCGCGGTGCGGTGGCATCGGCCGATGCCTACCGTGATTCGCTCGCCGCCGGCATTGAGGCCGATGCCCGCCGGCAGGCCCAGAGCGAGGCCGTCACCTCCGCCGTCGACGTCGAGGCCCGCACCCGTCAGATCGTCGCGGAGAAGGCGGGCGAGGAAGCGGTGTCGCTGGCCCAGGCGACCAAACAGCTTGACCTTGAAGCGGAAGCGCAACAACAGGTGGTCGCTGCCACCGATGACGGCATCGCCGCCCGCATGGAGGCGGAACGGGTTGCCCAGGTGGCGAAGGCGACCTCCGCCGCCCTCGCTGCCGCCCAGGCGGCGGAAGCCACCGGTAACACCGAGCTTGCGAAGAAGCTCCGCGAACTGGCGGCCGGCTATGACGCCGCATCGAAGAAGGCGTCGTCGCTGTCCAAGATCGACGCGCTGAAGCAATACAATCAGCAGCAGCGCGACGGGCTCGAGCTTCAGCAGGTCGAAGCATCGCTGACCGGTGCGTCGGCCGACAGCCGTGCCCGCTCATTGGCCCTCTATCAGGCCGAAGTCGCCATCCGACAGCAGGGCATCGACGTCAGCAAGGATCTGACGGAGGAAGAGCACAGGACGGTCGAACAGACCCGCCAGCTTGCCGCCCAGACGGTCGATTGGAAGATTGCCACCGATCACGCCCAGGATGCATGGAAGGGCGTGGGTGAGGCCATTGACGATGCGGTCGTGCGCCCGCTCGAATCGGTTGTCGATGCGCTGGTGAAGGGACAGGGCGAGGCGCTGAAGCTGGGCGACATCCTGAAGGCTTCCGCGGCTTCGCTTGTCGGCAGCGGCTTCCAGATGGGGCTGATCAACCCGCTGAAGAACGAGCTGGGCTTCGAACACTCGGCCAGCCTGTGGGATTTGCCCATGTTCGGAGGGTCCGGACAGCAACAGGTTATCCGCAATAAGGACGGCTCCACGTCCTTCGCCCCGGCCGTCCAGGGTGCCGGTGGATCGTGGCTGTCGCAACCGGTGTTCGGACAGGTCGAAGCGCCGTCCCCCAGCTTCGTCGGCCCCATGCCGGCCGCCGAAGGCATCGGCGGTTGGAATCCCAGTTGGGGGCAGGTTATCCAGGGGGTGGGCGGCATTGCCGGCGGCATCGCGACCGCGACGCAAAAAGGTGCGACCACCGGCCAGATGATCGGCGGCGGCCTCATGGGCGTTGGCGGTGCCGTCGCCATGATCCCCGGTGGCGTCACCCAGATAGTAGGCGGCGTGATGATGGCGGCTGGCGCGCTGCTGGCAGCGGTCAGCGGCGCAAAGGATCGTGGTGATAAATACAGCATCAGCCACATCACCCTGGGCGCCAATGGCAAATATTCTTTGGGCGCCTATGCCCAGGACAACGACGGTGATCCGACAAGATTCAATGCCGATGCGGCGAAAGTCGCCAAGGGTCTGAATGATATTTCGGCCCGGCTGAACCTTACACCCAAGGCCGGTGACAGTTACATCGACACCAAGACCAAATCCGCCGAAGAGGCCGCGCTTGAGCTGTTGAAGGGGATGCAGTCGGCCGTTCCCGAAGTGGCTTACGCGCTCGCCCATGAAACCAGCCTCAGCCTGGAAGAGGCACTGGCTCATCTGGAATTCGCCAACAGCTTCGACCGTCAGATTGCTGGGTTGCGCAGTTCCATCAGCGATCTGTTCGAACAGTTCCAATCGGGCGTGGATACCGCGAACACGTTCGGAAATTCCTTGCTGGACGTGATCGACACCGCCCAGACGGTATTTACGGTCACCGCCGGATCGAAGCTGCCGGGTTTCGCAACGGGTACCCTGTCGGCGCCATCGGGCTGGGCTGTCGTTGGCGAAGAAGGGCCGGAAGTCGTCCGGCTGTCCGGCGGCGAACGCATCTGGAACGCCCGCGAAAGCGCCCAGATGATCGCCGGGCTGGGGCAAGGTCGCGATGATACCCTGATCCATTTGCGCAGCACGGACGAACTGTCGGCGGTCCGTCGCGCTCTGGGCATGCGCGGCAAGGTAAATCCCGTCACAGGGTTGCTTGGTTTCGACGACAGCGGCGACGGTGTCGGTTCCGACAACAGCCCTGGCGGCGAACGCGACACGCCTGGTAGCGGCACGTCACAGGGCGACACGGGCAGCGGCTACGGCGTAGACAGCAATGGGAACAGCAATGATTCCGGTGGCTTTTTCGGTGGCTTCGTTGACGCCATCGGAGAAGCGCTTGACGGCATCAACGAAGCATTGAGCGAGGCTGTAGGGCTCCCGGCCCACGAGACACAAGCCCTCGCCGGCATGGTGGGCGTCATCGGAACGGCGGCCATTGGCGGCATGCGGGAAGCTGCTGCGACCCTTGGCGGTTTCCTGGAGTCCACTTTTGGCGGTGACGCTCCTTCGGAGGCCGGTCCGGGTGATCCGGGCGGAACGGCGAGCGGGAACATCGACCCTGGCGTATTGGAGACGCTGACCCGCCTGCGCGACGTGATCGCCGCCGATCCGAATGGCGAGAAGGCCAACGCCCTCATTGGCGCGGCGGCTGTAGGAGGCCCGCGGAACGCCACTGTGGCGCAGATCGCGGACGCGCCGTGGAAAATCTTCTCGTCCTCGCAGGACGATCCGCTCGGGGCTCTGGCCGAGCTGGACACCGCGGCGCAGCAGCTGCTCGCCAGCACCGGGCAAATTCCTGACGTCCTTCAGCGCGCACTGGACGGCGCGAATGCCTATGCGGCCGAGCTGGGGATTGCGCCCGCGACCGCAGCCCGGCAGATGCAGGAGGAGCAGGCCCGCCAGAAGGCCGATGCGCTCCAGATACAGTTCGACGCCGTCGGTCTGGTCCGCAGTCGCGTGTCCGAACTGAACGACATCGTGGTCGGCCTCGGAAACAACACGTTCAGCCCGATAGGCAAGGACTTCGACCAGCTCGCCGCGGACATGAAGAAGGCGGCGGATGCTTATGTCGCCGCCGGGCAGGCCGTGCCCGATGGCCTGTTCGGTGCCATGCAGCAGATGGAGGCGCTTGGCGCGGTCAGGAAGCGCCTGCTGGACGAAGTGGCCGGCGTCACCGTCGAGACCAGCCCGGAAGAGCAGAGGCTCGAGCAGCTGCGCGGGCAGTGGTCCGCCGCGGCCACCGATCTGGTCAAAGCCTTTGCATCGGTTGGGATCGTCGGCGACGAACTCGCGGCGAAGCTTAATGAAGGCTTCTCGAATGCCCTGAAGAAGGAACAGGGCGATTACAGCGACAGCCTGGACACCGCCTATCGCAAGGCCAAGGGCGAAGAAGGGTATGACAGCGCCGTCGGCCTGATCGACGCCTACAAGACGAGCCTGAAGGACGTCAACGCCCTGTGGCCCGAGGGTGCGGAGCGGGCGGCCCAGATGGGCAAGGTGACCGGCACGCTGACCGCCAACATGGAAGGCTTGGTCAAGAGCGGATCAGTCACCTCCAACAGCCTTCAGCAGATCATCACCACCTTCGCCGACACGCCGGAGGTGGTGAACGCTGCGCGGGCAGCACTCCAGGCACTGGCCGACGCTACGGCGGAGGCGGCCCGGTCCTTCAATGCCGGCATCGAATCCCGGATGTACGCCGCGCTGGGCAACAGCCGCGGCTCCGGCCTGATCACCCTGGACGAGCAGCAGCGCCAGGAGCTGAAGACCGCTCAGGATGCCGGCCGCGACACGACGCAACTGCAACAGGTGCAGGCATCCGAGCGGGCCACCAAGGCGTTCGAGTTGGCGAACGCCGACCTGTTGGGCTCTTACGATCAGCGGATCGCCGCCGAACAGGATCTGATCACGGGGCTTCAGGACGGCGCTGTGGCGGTCGCCAAGATTGCCGATCAGTTCCAAAAGGCGCGCGACAGTCTCGCGATTTCCGACGACGCGCCGATCAGTCCGCAGGAACGGTTGGCTGAGGCCGAGCGCCAGTGGGGCACGGCCCTGACGACGTTGCGGTCGGAAAGCGCCAGCAAGGACGAAAAGGATGCCGCCCGCTCCGTCCTGACCCAGATCGGCCCGACCCTGGTCAGCATCGAAAAGACCAACTCCGCCGGCACCGCCCGCTCTTGGTACGACACGGTGATGGGGGTGTTTGCCGAGCTGGGCGACAAGACGGCGCTGGGGGTCGACACCGCCGATCAGCAGCTTGAGGCGGCGCAGGATGCGCTGAAGGAGCTGCAAAAGGGGCGGTCGGAGGCGGCCAACGCCAATCAGAAGACCTATGGCGCGCTGACCGACCTGAAGAACATCGCGGACCAGAGCAAAGCCGAGATGCTGGCGGCGCTGAAGCCACTGGAACGTTTGACCGGCACATCGAGCACCGCGCCGCACTACTCGGCTCCCGCCCAGGTCCAGGCGGCATGGGATGGGCTGTCGACTCCGCAGCAATTCGGCATCGCCCGCTCCATGGGCTGGGGCGGCCAAGTTGACGATGCCTTCAACATCTGGCTGGCGTCCTCGCCCGACCGCGCGGCGGCCTTCGGGACCAATGTCACGTCGATTGCCGGCGGCGCGCGCTATGGCGCACCGGACGACGTCCAGCGTGCCTGGGAGGCCCTGACAGAGGCGCAGCAGCTCGCCGCCGTGCGCACCGCCGGGTACGACGGTGGGATCGATGCCGGCTTGAACGCCTGGGTGCAACTCGGCCACGCCGCTGCATTCGAGGCGGCGGTGCGAGCCCAGGCGCACACCGTCCAAGTGCCCGGCTTCGCCAGTGGCGGCTTCCATGCCGGCGGCCTGCGAGTAGTGGGCGAGCGAGGGGCGGAACTGGAAGCCACCGGCCCGGCCCGCATCTGGACCGCCGATCAGATCGCCACCGCCATGGCCGCCGCCCGTGGCGAGCTGGGCCCCTCCGTTGTCGGCTTCCTGCCGTCCGGATTGGGCGGCTCCAACGGCATGGCCGCCCTGGTCAAGGCCATGGCGGCGGTGGGCGGCAAGATCGACAGCCTGTCGGACAAGATCGAAGGGCTGGCCCGGACCGAGGTGCAGCAGCAGGCCAGTATCGCGGCCGACCTCGTCGACGGGCTGGCCGGCATCAAGGGCGAGGTGCAGGACCTGCCCCGCCGCATCGCCGGAGCCATGTGATGAAAATTCGCCTCTATGAACTCGGGACCTATCACCGGCCCGATGGGCATCGCCATGTCTGGTACCTGTGCGCCGGGTCGAAGGGCTACCAGTCCCGCGCCGACGACACGCCCGCGTCGGTGACGTGGCTCCCGCTGGTCGGGCAATGGGCGTCCGTGCTGGTCCAGGCGGCCGGCGCGGCCGGCGGCACCGCTCCCCAACGGGACGATCTCACCCTGATCAACGTGCGGGCGGCAGACACCCTGCCGCGCTGGGCCAACGTCTTCGACGCCACTGCGGGGGTCTGGCTACGCGTGCCGCTCGGTCTGCGTCCGCTGAACCCCTTGGTGACCGATTATGTCATCCAGACCATCACCGAAAAGGAGGTGGACGACGACGACGCATACAGCACTGCGGTGATTGTCTGGACGGCGCGGGCCGGGCTGCCGGTGCCGGAACGTACCAGCATCAAGCTGCCGCTCTACGACCGCCAAACCGACTTCGACGAGCCGGTGCAGACCGATCGATACGCCGGGACCGGCGGCTATGAGGGGCCGGCAGAGATGAAGGACGTGCTGAAGGAGGTGCCCTTGGGGCATGTCCCGATGGCATCGCCCACGTATCTGGGCATCATCGGCGATCTGCACCGCTGGTCGGTCGGCGGCGGCAAGCCGGTGTTCGATGTGCCGCGCGGCTGGTCGCTCGGTGTGCCGGTGACGAAGACTGCCGGCACGCCGTCATCGTCACAATTCGCCGTCGATCTGGCGACCGGCTTCCTCACCACCGCAGTGAAGTTCGAAGACTTCCGGGTCGAGGTGAAGGGCCGCCTGTTCGGCGGTGTCTGGAAGCGCTACATCGGCGAGCTGTCCGCCGCTCTAGCCCTGGAAGCCGGGATCGTCACCAGCGCCGACGTGTCGGAGATGGATGCTACCCCGCGCACGGTGGGGCTGTATCTGCCCTCCGGCGATGGCCGGTCGCATAAGGATGTGCTGGACAAGCTGGTTGGGTCGGTGGCGCGGGGCCGCTGGTATGTGGCCCTGTCGGACGGCTTGGTGATCACCCGGCTGCCGCGCGCCGATGCCGCCACGCCGGAGCGGGCGTACAGCACCGTCAGCGGCTCCACCCCTGGCCTGAAGCCGCTGACACGGACCAACACCCCGCCGGCAAAACAAACGATCCTGCGCTATGCGGAGAACCCCAACCCGGTAACGCAGACCGCCCCGGACGCCACCGATCCCGCCGACGTGGCGCTGTGGACGCAAGCGTGGCGCGAGGTGGCCGGGGAAACCGATGACGCCATCGTGGCCGCCTATGGGGCCGGGGCGAAGGTTGCCACCATCGAGACGGCATTGACGCTTCCGGCCGATGCGGCGGCCGAGCTGCCGCATTGGGAGGTGGAAACCAAGTCGCCGCCGCAGCCCTACGAGCTGAAGGTGCGGGACGGTGCCCCCGGTCTGTGGATCGGCGACGCGGTGATGGTGGTCGACGACGTCGCCGGCTTCGAGAGTGGCGGCCCGCTGGTGCTCTATGGCCGGACGAATCGGGATCGCGGCGGCGGTGCGACCCTCTACGGGGAGCGCTGACGATGGCCGGTTTCTTCACCGACATCAACGAGGTGGCGAACGAGGGGGATCAGAACCCCTGCGAGGTGACCAGCAATGCCGCTTTTGCCGGCACAGCGCCACTGACTTCGCTGCTGACCACCCCGCTGGAAGATCGGTCGGTGTCCACCCGGCTGGGTGATGCCGACAATCCGGTCGTGATCGAATTCGAATGGCCGTTCCTGATCGACGTCGCCTATGCCGGGCTGTTCCACGTCAATCTCTGGCAGGAATCCTTCTGCCGCATGGAGGTTTTTGCCGATGCGGACCGGACCGAGAAGGTCGCCGACACCCGCTACCCCAACGGTCGTGACCGCCGGGTGATTCCCGGCCTGTACGATCCCCGTACCCTTCAGCCCGGCCTGCCGAACTGGCTGCGCGGCGGGCTGCGAAACAAGGATTTCCGGCTCTACACCACGAATATCCACGCCAACGTCAGCCTGTGCCGCGCCCGCGTCGTCCGCTGGTCGCTGTGGGGCGGTGCCTACCAGCCGGATGGGACAGACGACACGGTTTACCGGATCGGGCTGGGCTGGGCTGGTGACGGGCTGACGATCACCCGGCACGCCCCAGGCTCGGGCGATGGGGTGAAGACGAACACCGAGCTGACCGAGACACCCGGCGGCGGCACCTGGGCCGAGCCGGGCATCCGTAAGCGGACGGCGACCATCGACCTCGCCCAGATCAGCGAGGAGGTGCGCGACAAGCTGTTCGATGCTGCCCACCGGGCCGGCAATGAAAAGCCCATCGTCTGGCTGCCGGATGTCGCCAGCCCGGAGAAGTGCTTCCGTTATGGCGGGCTGTTCCGGCGGGTGGGCGACCACGCCCACAAGTACATCCCGCCGCAGTTTGCCTCGACGACGATTGATCTTGTGGAGTGGCGAGAATGAGCATGCTGACCGAAGCCTTGGCGCGTCTGAGGCAATACAACCTGAATCCTTTTAAGATCGACAGCAATCCGTTCGGTTTGACCGGGATCGGCGGCACGGACACCAATCTGGAGCCGATGCTTGGCGATGTCGCAATGGCGGCTGAAGCCGCCGCCGACCTGGCTACGGCTGCGGTGGGGGCTGCCGCAGCCACCGCAGCTGACCGGGAAGCCGTGGCGACGGATAGGACGGCGGTCCATAACGACCGGCTGGCGGCCGATGTGAGCGCGGCCAGTGCGGCGGGCAACGCAACGACGGCCGCGACGGAGGCTGGAGAGGCGACGGAAAGTGCTGTCGCCGCCGCCGCGAGCGCCACCCTGTCCGACCAGTACGCTGTCGCGGCCGGCGGCGCGATCCCTGCTGTCCGCCTCACCTGGGACACAGGCACCGCCGATGCGGATCCCGGCAACGGCAAGGTACGCGCCAACAATGCGACGCCGACCGCAGCGACCGCGCTGTTTGTCGACAACCTGGACGTGGCTGGCGTCTCGATCACCGCAGTCATCGACCGCTGGACCGCCAGCACCAATATTGTCAAGGGCACGCTGCGGGTCGCACACCGCACCAACGTGACGAAGTGGATGGAGTATCAGGTCACCGGCATCGTGGTCGACGGAACCGGCTACCGCAAGATCACTGTCACCGGCGGCACCGGGCCGGGCGGCATTGCCAATGGAGATCCGGTGGCTGTGGGCATCAGCCGGGCCGGCGATGCGGGCGTCACGCCAAGCAGCTTCGGCGCCGGCACAGCCGCCGCACCGGGCTGGTCGGTGACGGGTGACAGCAACACCGGCTTGGCGCAGGTCGGCGGGGCGGACACGCTGTCGCTCGTCGTAGGCGGGCAGGAACTCGCGAGGCTCGCCGCGGCATTGCTGACGCTGAACCCGGCGCGCGCGCCCATCAGCCCTGCGATCTGGCTGATGGGTCCGAGCGTGGGCGAGGATTACTCGTTCCAGCGGGACCCTACAGGGACCGGGTATCTGATCTTCAACGGAGTGCAGATAGCCGCCAGCGGATACAGCTTTCGTGTCAACAACGGCACCGAACGGCTGCGCATCCCGAACACAGGCCCCGTGGAGCTTGAGGCGACGAAGTTCCGCGGTCCGACGACGGCGAAGCAGGGGGCAATCGCTTACGCTGCAACCCTGACGCTGGATTTCGCGACCTATCAGGACTTCGCCGTCGGCGACCTGACCGGCCCGTTGACGCTGGCCAATCCGTCCACATACCCGGTCGGGCAACGCGGTGAAATCCTGCTGCATGAGGACGCGACCGGCGGCCGGACGGTCAGTTTCGGCGCCAACTGGATCAAGATGGGCAACGGCAACGTCAATACTGCCCCCAGCAAGTACAGCATCATCGTCTATTGGATTGCCGTCAGCGGCTATGTCCATTACAGCATCGTCGGAGGGGCGTGATATGCCTGTGTTTGGCAATTTCCGCATGGCTTCTGCAAACGCCTGTGCAGTCGATCCGCATGCAGCAAATGTAACCTTTCGTTTCCGTGGAAACGGAGCTTCGGGCGGATATCCGACCATTTCGGATGTCGGAGGTGTGACCTGGGCCTACCCGGACCCGGCCAGATCGTCATTGTCCAATGCACAAACGTTCTGGCCCAATATTTATGCAACAAGTTTGTTGTCAAATGGCAATGGCACGCTGTGCAACCCACTCATCGGCCATATAAACACGCCTTACGGTCCGATGATCACTCCAGGCACAAACTGGTCATGGATGGCCCGACTTGTTGTGCCTTTTTCGTCTGAAAATGTTGCCAGCTATATAAAGATGATTGGGAAAGGCACTGTCAATTTATTCGATGCGTATAACACCATGGGTCGCATCCGCATGACTATTTCTTACCAAGGCACACAGGTTGTAGGCTTCGATTATACGTGGCCCGATCCTACAGGAGCTGGAGGAGTTGTCTCGCTTATTGTGCCAAACGTTTCATTCAGTTCACCATCGACCCCTTTGTATTTTGAACTCCTGATCACAAGGTCGGGGAATAATACATACTTTTTCTCCAATGGCGTGCTCGTGTCTTCCTCAAACACAGGCATGGCATCTGGGGCCGATATAGCGACGACCAAAATCGCCACCGGCTGCGATACGAATGGCGGTGGCGGCAGTGCAGCGTTTTACCTGAATGATGAAACGATCTGGAACAGCTGCATCACGACGACATCTTATACGCCCGCAATTCTTCCACCTTGCTGAGGGTTGCCCCCATGCAACTTCCTGCCATCATCGTCTATCCGGGCGGCGAGCGGTCTGTGTTCTATTCGCCGGCCAGCTTCTCTTGCGACATCGTCGTCACTATAACGCGCGGACTTCAGGGTGATGATCCTGATGCTCCGCCCGAAATGGTGGAGGAGGTACAGACCATCACCCACCCGCCCGAGGCCTGGACGCTGTGGACACTCGACGATTGGGCCGCCATGTGCCCGGGCCTGACCGTGCGGCCGGTTGTCGACCCCGGCCCGCCAACGACGGCCGGCAAGCGCGCAGTCCGCCGGCCGGTCGAAGCATGGGAGATCGGCGACGAGGCGGCCACCGTCACCTATGAGCTGATCGACCTGACGCCAGCCGAGATCGAGGCGCAAGCTGCCGCCGCACGCCGCGTCAAGGCCCGGGCCATCGATGCCGAGCGGGACCGGCGGCTGGCGCTGGGGGCGCTGCATGCCGGCAAGCGCTTCAGCATGGCCGACAGCAGCCGCACCGACCTGGGCGGCATGGCGACCACGGCGGGGCTGGTACTGTCGGGCGCGCTGCCCGCATGGCCCGAGAGCTACAGCCAAGGCTGGATCGCCATCGACAACACCCGCCTGCCGCTGCCCGGTCCCGTCGACGGGATCGCCTTGGCCGCGGCGGTGGGGATCGCCTATTCCGCCATCGTCCAGCATGCCCGCGACCTGAAGGACGCGGCGCAGGCCTCCGACGATCCCGCCACGGTCGACGAGCTTTCCGGCTGGCCCGGGTAGGCCGCGACAACACTCCAACCCCCGACCGACCCGGCGCCCGTGAGGCGCCTTTTTCATGCGAGGAGGGCATCTTGAATCTTCGGGCTTTAACTCTCGCCGGCTCCGCGCTGGTGACCTATGGCGCGGCGTGGGCGGCCACCGACCCGCCACCCATCGATCAGTTGGCAGGTCAATTCGACCGTGCGCTTGACCTGCTGGAACGTGGCGGACCGGCCGTGGTCGGCCTGGAACTGGTGCTGGGCATCGCCTTCCTCGCCGGGCTGGCCGCGGTCGTGCTCGTCCTGACGACCGTCATGCAGGCCCTGCCGCGGGCCGCCCGGCCGCTCGCCGATGCCTACGCCACGATGCGCGGAGGTGCGACCCGGCGGGAAGAGAAGCTTCGGAATGAGAATGTCGCGCTCGCCCGCGAGCTGGACGCCATCAGGACGCAACTCGTCGGGCTCGAGCATCGCGACGAAGAGAAGTCCCGAATCATCCTCGCCCTGGTCGACCAGCTCGCGGCGCTGGGGGTGGACGTGGCCGCCCTCCGTGCGATGGCCCCCCGCGCCCTGGCGGATGTCGAGGTGGATCATGCCTCCGCCGCCTGACGCCGCGCAGCAACTCGCCGCCCGCGTCCTGGCGGAGTGTGGCGGGGATGAAGCCCTCGCCCGTCTCACGCTTGCCCGCCTCGCCCTTGCCGCCAACGGCGGCATGTCCGCCGGCTTCCTCCGGCTTGGCCCTCCGCCCCGTCAATGAGAAGGAATTCGACCATGACCAACCCTGTGTCACCCGCCACCATCGCCTTGGTGAAGCACTTCGAAGGACTGCGCCTGACTGCCTACCTCTGCCCGGCCGGGGTGCCGACCATCGGCTACGGTCATACCGCGGGCGTGAAGATGGGCCAGACCATCACTTCCGCCCAGGCTGACGCTTTCCTGTCGGCCGATCTGGCTGCTGCTGCTGCCCAGGTCGACCGGCTGGTCAGAGTGCCGGTGAACGACGATCAACGCGGCGCGCTTTCCTCCTTCGTCTTCAACCTGGGGGCCGGCAACCTGCAAAGCTCCACTCTGCTGAAGCTGCTGAACGCCCGCGATTACGACGGAGCGTCCATCCAGTTCGAGCGGTGGGTCTATGCCAAGGTCAACGGCGTGTCGACTCGGCTGCCCGGCCTCGTCGCCCGCCGCGCGGCTGAAGCGGCCCTGTTCGCCGGCCAGACCGCCCAGGCACAGGGCAGCATCTGCACCTGCGACGGCAACGGCTGACCGGCTCCGCCACTCTCTCAATCTGACGCGCTTTTCCCGTGCCGCCGGCATCCTGCCGCGCGGCCTTTTTCATGCCCAAGGAGGGGCAGTCCCATGAAGACCATCAACGTGCAGCGCCTGAAAGAACCGAGCACCTATGCCGGCCTCGCCAGCATCCTGGGTGGTGTGAGCCTGATCGTGTCGTCCCCCTGGGTGTCGGCGGCGGCCAGCGTCGCCGATGCGGCGGCCCAGGGGGCGGCATCCGGTCAGGGATGGCTGGGCATCGGCCTTTCCGTGCTGGGCGCGGCGGCCTCGCTGGCAAAGGACCCGTCCAGCCCGCGGTAACGCCTTTGGCATGGCGGGGTCGACGCCTCGCCATGCCTCTTTTCACGCCAATGATGTTCGCTGTATGTTCTAGGCATGCAGCAGCGCCTGGGCTACTACTCGTTGGAAATGCTCTACCACACCGGATCGCGGGAGGTGGAGTTTCGCTGTTTCCGGTGCAAATGGCGACGGGTTGCGAAGATCGAAAACCTGATGGGCAAGTATGGCCCGGCGATGGAGTTGTACGACCTTGCCCGACGAGCGACCTGCACGAAGTGTGGCCGCGACAGCTGTTGGGTGCAGGTCGTGCCGCCTCCTGCGCCGGGTGAACCGGGCCATGAAGAGTATATGCGGCACGCAGTGAAGCGATACGAGGACTGGTTGGGTTATGCCCGCAGGTTCCGGTGACCATCGACCGCTGTAGGATGGATTCCGAAATCCATTCGGAATGAACGATCTAAGTCATTGATATAGCTCTGTTAAATCTCAGTGTCCCATATTGTCGAAACATGGGGCATTGGCTGCGCCTCAATCATCTACCATGATCGGCCGGCAACCCGCATGAGTGGAGACGCACTTTCATGATTCGCAAAATCTCATTAGTGGCCGTCGTCGCATTATCGGCATGTGCCCAGCAACCACCCGTCAACTACGCCCGGTCTGCGCCCGGCTTTCCGTCATCGGCTGCGGACTCATCGAGCGCGCCCGCACAGAGCGACGCAAATTCCCCGCCTCCCGGAGGGTGGAAGGCAAACCGGGTGCCTATGACGAAGGCCCTCCAAGCGGCGATTGAAGAGGGTGCGCGATCAAGCTTGAAGGACCCAGACTCCGCAAAGTTTAAAGATATCGTCGCATTCAAGACCAAGACTGGCAGCATTGCCGGGTGTGGCCTTATCAATGCCAAGAACAGTTACGGCGGTTACATTGGGTACACCCCGTTTAGAACGGTGGTTGCCACTTCAAATGGGAAGTTCACCGGGATTGATGCGCACCTTCAAGAGGGTAAGTACCCTCAGGTCTTCTATGAGGTTAGCCCCATGTGCGATCCGAAGAATTGGTGACGTCGATTTTGCTCTGAACCGCTGGCATGGGAGCTAGTGGGAGGTTTTCCAGGGTGAGCGCTCCTAAGCTCCTATCAGCACTCAGGAGCGCTCCAACTGAAAATCCCCGTGTCGGCGGTTCAATTCCGTCCCTGGGCACCATTCCCTTTCAAGGGTTTCGGTGCTTTTCTGGAACCGCTCAAAATCGCGGTTAGACAGAAGTTAGACACTCCCTCTCCACCTGTTGATTAGTTTGCGCGAGCCAATCCCAGAGCTTTAGCCGCGCCGACCGAATTATCCACTTCGCTTAGATTGCGACAGTGCGCGATTGACAGAGCGTTATTGCAATCGTAACGCTTGTACCTCGCCTTGCCCTCTCCGCAGAGTCGAACGTGAGCATCATTGATCTTAAGACCCGCGTCGTTAATACCGACGTGAAGGTTTTTGCGCTGCACTCTGGCAACTATAAGCAGTTCAATAGTGTATTCCGTACCTCCGGGCGCATTTTCCTCGACATACCAGGAGTCACGTTCGAGCGCGGGCAAGTTAGCAATGATCCCCAACTCAAAGCGAAGGTGGCGCGCGCCCGACGCATGACACAGTGGTATCGCGCTCGCGAACGCGGTCCGCTTCCTCCGCAAGAACTTGCTCATTATCAGAACACTCGAATGGGCTCGTCCCTCTCTGCCGCCGTCGGAAACGTGAAGCGGCTGTATGAAGAGGCTCGCGTCGGCGACATCATACTGGTTCCAGGCGATGGGCTGTTCTCTGACGTGCTGATGGGAGAGATTATCGAAGACCCGCCGGCAGGAGAGGATCGCATCCAGCTAGAGGTGTACCAAGAGGACACCATTCCCTATAGGAGGGTCAGCTGGAAGGCTTTCCCTCTCAGAGCCAATCTATCCACCGATTTGTCGCGCAGCCTTAGCCGCCCGCTTGCCATCACGAACATCGAAGTTCCAAAACTCATAAATGAGGTTCTTCAGTTCGTATATGGCAACTACATCATAGGAAATTCAGCCAAACACTACTTTTCTGGAGAGAGCTACCAAGATCAGCCCTATGCACCTGTCCACGGATTGACATTGCTGTCGGCGCTGATTTCCGCCGTTAACGCTGATCGTCTAGGCGATGCGCAACTGGTGCGTGACCTCGATATCTATCGAATGGCGTCGCATGGGCTTGCGGGCGTGGATGTTGTCAGCTTCCAAACCAATTTTGCCTCGCCTGGTGGCTATCGGCTTTGGGCGAACAGCCCGACTCTGGTTCTGGTCGTTGCAGCCTTGGTGGCAGCGACCTCGGGATGCTTCACCTATGATGAGGCCATGGCAGCATCTGTGGTAAACAGCGCGGCGGCTGCGGATGCATCCTGCATGATTCCTATTCAGGATGCCTACCGAGGGGCTATGGAACTGCTCGGCGCGGACAAGTTTAATGAGCTTGTATGCGTTAACCAAGATGCTCAGCAGAACGTCGGATTGACGAGCGGCGTTGACGTCGTTCAAAACCCTAATTATGTCGATGTTTCGACTGCTGCAGGCACATCAACCCCAGCCGTTGAACGGGGAACCCGGTGAGGATGCCATGGCCGAGAACAGCACCGGAAATGGATCGAAGTTTGCTGCCGTTGTCGCGGTATTAGCAACTCTAGGCTCAATGGTCGGCTCTGCGCTTGTGACGTTCACGTTCGAGAGCATTACCGAAGACAGAAAGAATTATGCGTTGCGTATGCAGGAGCTCCAGTTGGAGCTTCAAGATACCTCTATGAAACTCTTCACTGCACTTCAAGACCTTAATAGCGATGTTCTTGTTGGGAATACGGCTGACCCTAGCAAAAAGACGAAGGCGCTCACGGCATTAGCTGAGGTCGAGATAAAGCTAAATCCGAATGACCCGCGATGGCCAGACTCGGTAAAGCCAATTGCCAAGGAATTATTTGATAACACTAGAACAATGCAGACTGGCGTAAAGAATGTTAGTGATTTGAAGTCTCTACGTCCGATCATTGTAGGATATCAGGGCTTTTTAACCTCCAAAGATACGATGGTTTCAGAACTTCGTAAGGAATCTCGTCTTTCACCTTCTTTTTTAAGAATTGGCGGAAGTTAGATGCTATCAGAGAAGATGCTTCCAAACCTTGCGGGATATTATCTGCTCTATTAGAGATCGGGATACCCCATAGAGCTGCGCCAGCTTGCGTTGCGATTCCCGGCTGCCCCGGATCGCCAGAACGTCCGCTTCGGTCAAGACCGCATTCGGGGATGCCGTGCCGGTACGCGGCGCGGCCGGGGCTTTCTTCGCCGACTCCGCCTTCACAGGCTTGCGCTTCGCCGCCTCGTCCTGCAGCGACACCACTTGGGCGGATGGCAGGATGTCGACCGTTTCCATCAAGCCGATGGCCGCCGTCGCCCGCTTCTTCAGGTTGGCCCGCCGGGCGTAATGCTCCGCCATCGCCACCGTCTTGTGGCCGGTGATCGCCATGATGTCCTTGGTATCGCAGCCCGCTTCGGCTAGCAGCGTGGCCGCGGTGTGGCGCAGCCCGTGGAAGGTCAGGCCCGGCCGCACCCATTCCTCTTGGGTCACCTCGCGAATCACCGCGAAGAAGCGCGCCCGGAAACCGGCCGGGGTCAGCGGCCCGCCGCGCGCGCCGGCCAGGATCGGCTTGTCACGGTCGCCGGGGCCGATGGCCCGCCGCGACCGTTCCGCGTCGAGGATGGCGCGCAGGTCGCGATGCGCCGGCACCCAGATCGGCGCGCCCGTCTTGCCCTGCCGGCTTTCGATGGCCGTGCCGTCATAAGCCCGCCAGGGCAGCGCGCAGGCGTCCCCCTCGCGCAGGCCGGCATAAGCCCCCAGGGCGAGCGCAGGGCGCAGTTCCACCGGCAGGGCGGACATGACGATGCTGAATTCCTCGACCGTCCAGGGACGGTTGGCGTCCGCCTCGCCCCGCGGCCGGCGCAGCTTGGGCACATCCTTGGCCGGGTTCGTGGTGGTGTGGCCGCGCGGGCGGCCCCAGTTGAACAGCAGCGACAGCACCTGGACCACATAGTTGGCGAATCGGCGCTTGCGCTTGGCGAATGCCTTGTCGCGCAGCTTGACCACGAAGGGGCCGTCGATCAGCACCAGCGGCAGGTCTGCCATCGGCTGAAGATAGTCGAAGATGTCGTGGTAATCGGCCTTCGTCGCCGGGGCCTTCTCGGTCCATTCCGGCGAGGCGCGGTAGGCGTGGATCAACCCACCCAGGGTGAACCGCGCCGGGTTTCCTGGAGGCCCCGTTTCTTGAGGGAGTGGGGTCAACATGACGAAGCAAGCATCACCCAAATACGCCCCTGAAGTCCGCGAACGCGCGGTTCGGATGGTGTTCGAGCACGAAGGCCCACCGCCCGAACGAGTGCAAGATGGCTCCCGGTTCTGGAGAGCCACCTCGCAAAAGCCCTTCAGGTCACGCCGAGACGGGTATGGTGGCTTGTGACGCCTCGCCGACCGCCGCCGGCTTGATGCGGAACCATGCCGCGTAGAGAGCGGGCAGGAACAGCAGGATCAGCACCGTGCCGACCGCCGTGCCGCCGATCAGCGTATAGGCCATCGACCCCCAGAACACCGAGTGCGTGAGGGGGATGAAGGCCAGCACCGCCGCAAGGGCGGTCAGGATCACCGGCCGCGTCCGCTGCACCGTGGCTTCGATAACGGCGTGATAATCGTCGAGGCCGGCCGCCTGGTTCTCCTTGATCTGTTCGGTCAGGATCAGCGTGTTGCGCATCAGGATGCCGGCCAGCCCGATCAGCCCCAGGATGGCGTTGAAGCCGAAGGGCTGGTTGAAGGCGAGCAGCATGGGCACGACGCCGACGACGCCGAGCGGTGCGGTCAGCAGGACCATGGCCATCGTCGAGAAGGACCGCACCTGAAGCATGATGAAGACCAGCATGGCGGCGATCATGACGGGGAAGACCTTGCCGAGCGCCGTGTTGGCCTTGACGGCTTCCTCGATCGATCCGCCCATTTCGATGCGATAGCCGGCCGGAAGCGAGGCGATCAGCGGCTGAAGGGCCGTCATGATCTGCTTGGACACCTCCGGCGGCTGGGTCGTCTCGTCGAAGTCCGAGCGGATGGTGATGACCGATGTCCGGTCCCGGCGCTTCATCATCGGTTCTTCCAGCCTTATCTCCGCATGTCCGATCTGGTCGAGCGGGATCTGCTGGCCGGTCCGGCTCATCAGCGAGAAATCCGCCAGACGCGCCGGGTCCAGACGTTCGCCGCCGGCGCTGCGCGCCACGATGGGGACATTGCGGATGTCCTCGCGGACCTGGGTGACGGCGATTCCGGTGAGCAGGAACTGGAGTTGCTGGCCGACCTCGGCCGGCGAGAGACCGATGAGGTTCAGGCGATCCTGGTCCGGGGTGAAGCGCAGCACGGGCGTGCGGTTGCCCCAATCCCGGTTGGCCTGCCGGACATCCGGCACGCTCCGCATGATGGCGAGGGCCTTTTCGGAAATGCTGTAGAGCTGCGCCGGATCGGGCCCCATCACCCGGAATTCGATTGGGAACGGCGTGTAGGGGCCGAACACGAGCTGGGTGACGCGCACATAGGCCTCGGGCACCAGTCCCTGCGCCACTGTCTGCCGCAGCCGGTGCTTCAGGGCCTCGCGCGCCTCGGCGTCCGGCGTGAGCACGACGATCTTGGCGAAGGCGGGATCGGGCAGTTCCGGCGACAGGGCGATGAAGAAGCGGGGAGCGCCCTGGCCGATGTAGCTGGTGACGGTCCCGGCTTCCGGCTGGTCGGCCAGCCAGCGTTCGATCTTCTCGACCGAGGCCGTCGTCGTCTCGATGCTGGTGCCTTCCGGCAGGCGGACCTCCACCAGCACCTCGGGGCGGTCGGAGGTCGGGAAGAACTGCTGCTTGACGCCGCCCATGCCGACGATGGCGACGGCAAAGGCGATGGCGACGACACCACAGGTCAGGGCCTTGTGGCGCACGGCGAAGGCGATGATCCGCCGCAGGCGCCGGTAGTTCGGGGTGCCGTAGATCGCCTCGTGACCGCCGGCGACCGGTTTGATCGCCGGCAGCATCCTGACGCCCAGATAGGGGGTGAAGACCACCGCGACGATCCAGGAGACGATGAGGGAGAATCCGACGACCCAGAAGATGTTGCCGGCATATTCGCCGGCGGTCGAGCGCGCGAACCCCACCGGCAGGAAGCCGGCGATCGTCACCAGCGTTCCGGACAGCATCGGCGCCGCCGTGTGGCTCCAGGCATAGGCGGCCGCCCCGATGCGGTCGACGCCCTCCTCCATCTTCACCACCATCACCTCGATGGCGATGATGGCGTCGTCCACCAGCAGGCCGAGCGACAGGATCAGCGCGCCGAGCGTGATGCGGTCGAAGAAACGGCCGGTTTCCAGCATGATGAGGAACACGACGGCGAGCGTCAGCGGAACGGCCGCCGCCACGACGATGCCGACGCGCCAGCCGAGGCTGAGCAGGCTGACCAGCAGCACCACCCCCAGCGCCATCGCGAACTTCAGCATGAACTCGTCGACCGCCGAGGTGATGTTGACGGCCTGATCGGTCACCTTGTCGAGCGTCATCCCGAGCGGCAGCGACCGCGCGATGCCGGCCGCCCGGTCCTCCAGCGCCTTGCCGAGCGCCAGGCCGTCCCAACCCTCCTGCATGACCGTCGCCAGCATGACGGTGGGCTCGCCCTGGTGACGGATGATGTAGGTCGGCGGATCCTCGTAGCCGCGGCGGACCTCGGCGATGTCCGACAGCTTCAGCGTCCGTCCGGCGGCGACGATGGGCGTGTCGGCGATGGCCTGCACCCCGTCGTAGGCGCCGTCGATCCGGATGAAGACCTGCGGCCCCCTTGTGTCGATGGAGCCCGACGGGGTGACGGTGTTCTGCCGCTGCAAGGCGGCGACGATGTCCTGGGCCGACACGCCGAGCGTCGCCAGCTTGGCATAGGAGAACTCGACGAAGATCCGTTCCGGACGCTCGCCCAGGATGTTGACCTTCTTGACGCCGGGCACATGCAGCAGATCCTGGCGGATCGCCTCGGCCTGCCGGGCCAGCTCGCGCATCGGCAGGCCCTTGGCCTTGAGCGCATAGAGCGCGAAGCTCACGTCGGAATATTCGTCGTTGACGAAGGGTCCGAGCACACCGGGCGGCAGGTTGCGCGTCTCGTCGCCGATCTTCTTGCGGGCCTGGTAGAACTCCTCCTGTACCCTGGCCGGCGGCGTGCTGTCCTTCAGCGTGAGGGTCATATAGGCGTAGCCGGGCCGCGTGGTCGTCTCCACCCGGTCGTACCAGGTCAGTTCCTGAAGACGCTTCTCCAGCGGTTCGGCGACGAGATCCTGCATCTCGCGCGCCGTGGCACCCGGCCACACGCCGGTGACCGTCAGCGTCTTGATGGTGAAGGCGGGATCCTCCGCGCGTCCGAGCATGACGAAGGAGAAGGCGCCTGCCGCCGCCAGCAGAAGGATGAAGAACAGGGTGACGGCCCGTTCACGGACGGCAATGGCGGAAAGATTGAGGCTCATCACCGGCTCCCGCTCTCGGCGGCGGTCCTGACGCGGATCCCCTCCTGCAAAAGATGGGCACCGACCGACACCACCGGATCGCCGAGGCCGAGCCCGGAGATCACGGCGGCCTCGCCGCTCACCCGGACCAGCCGCACCGGCTGGAAGCGCACCGTCGAGCTGGCGCGGTCCAGGGTCCAGACACCGGTCCTCCGGCCGTCATCCAGCACGGCCCCCAGCGGCACCAGCGTATCCGCCTCGCCCGCCCTTGCGGCCAGGCGAATGGTGACCGTCGCCCCGAGAGGTGCCGAGGCGGCATCGCCATCGAGCACATAGCGCGCCTCGTAGGTGCGGGTCTGGGCGTCGGCGGCGTCCGACAGCTGGCGCAGACGCGCGGGGTAGCGCTGCCCGTCGCTCCCATAGAGGCTGGCTTCGGCCAGCGACCCGATCGGCGGCCGGATGGTTTCCGGCAGCGCCACCACCGCCTCGCGCGGGCCGGCCTGTGCGATCCGGACGACGGTCTGGCCGGCGGCGACGACCTGCCCCGGCTCGCCGAGCGTTTCGACCACCGTGCCGTCGCTGTCGGCCACCAGGACCGAGTAGGTCGCCTCGTTCTCGGCGACCCGCGCATCGGCTTCCGCACTGGCGAGCTGCGCCCTGGCGGTGTCCAGCGCGGCCTTCGCCTGTTCATGACGCTGCCGGGTGGCCCAGCCGTCATTGACCAGACTGGCGTAGCGCCGCTCGTCCGCCTGGGTCTGCACCGCCGTTGCGCGCGCTGCGGCAACCGCGTTGCGCTTGGCCGTGAGCGCGAGGCGCAGGTCGGTCTCGTCGATGCGCATCAGCGGCTGGCCGGCCCTGACCGGCTGCCCGACCGTCGCCAGCCGCTCCACGATCTTGCCGGGGACGCGGAAGCCGAGATTGCTCTGCACCCTCGCCCCGACGACGCCGGTGAAACCACGGTCCGATCCGGCCACCGGAGCAGCAGTGGCAAGCCGGACGATCGGCGCCTCCTGCCGGGGATCGCTCACCGCCGACGCCTCCTGTGTGTGCATGGACAGCGTCACGACGGCGGCAGCACCCAGCGCCGCCGTCAGAACGCCACCCGCCACGATCATGGGTCTCTTTTTCATGCCCGCCGCCTCGGTCAATTTAGATTGCGTACGACATCTATATTCGATATAGAGTTCGAACGCAATCTAAATGGCAGGGCGCTTTGGCGCGGCGACGCCGCTTCCAAGGCCGGTCCCGGCACAAACAGGAAAGTGAGGACCCCGATGGCAAAGATCGAACGTGGCATCGCTCTGGTGACGGGCGCATCGTCCGGCATCGGCTACGCGGCGGCCAAGGCCCTGCGCGCGGCGGGGTTCGATGTGTTCGGGACCAGCCGTCACGCGACCGCCGAAGGACCCGACGGCGTCACCATGCTGACCTGCGACGTCACCGACGACGCCTCGGTGGCGGCCCTGGTCGAGGAGGTGCTGGACGACGCCGGCCGCATCGACCTGCTGGTCAACAATGCCGGCGTCGGCATTTTCGGCGGTGCGGAGGAGTCCTCGGTCGCCCAGGCGCGGGCGCTGTTCGACGTGAACATGTTCGGCGTCATCCGCATGACCAACGCCGTGCTGCCGATCATGCGGCGCCAGAAAACCGGCAGGATCATCAATCTCAGCTCGGCGCTCGGATTCATTCCGGCCCCCTATTTCGCGCTCTATGCGGCGACGAAACACGCGGTGGAGGGTTACTCCGAATCGCTTGACCATGAACTGCGCACGCTCGGCATCCGGGTCGCGCTGGTCGAGCCCGCCTATACCCGAACCTCGTTCGACGCGAACCTCATCAAGCCGGATCGCTCGCTCGACGCCTATGCGTCCGCGCGGGCCGGCGTGACCCTGGCCATTCAGGACGCGACCAGGAAGGGCGACACGCCCGAGACCGTGGCCGAAACCATCGTGAAGGCCGCGACGGATTCCCAGCCGAAGCTGCGCTACCCGGCGGGCAAGCTGGCCCGGCAGGTCGGCGTCCTGCGCCGCTTCGTCCCGGCCGCCGCCTTCGACAAGAACCTGCGCAGGATGCTGCGGCTGCCGGTCTGAGCCAGGCCCGTCGCATCCGGTCCCGTGAAGGAAATCCCATGACCGCCCTGTCCCGTCAGGAGCCTTCGGCGGCCCCGGCCCCCGCCTACAAAGTGCCGCCCGGCGTTCTCGACGGGCCGGTGGTTCCGACGATGCTCCGCCTCGCGGTGCCGACGATCCTGGTGCTGGTCGTCCAGACTCTGGTCGGGGTGGCCGAGACATGGTTCATCGGTTTTCTCGGGAAGGATGCGCTCGCCGGTGTCGCCCTGGTCTTTCCCGTGCTCATGCTCATGCAGATGATGGCGAATGGCGGCATCGGCGGTGGCGTCTCCTCTGCCGTCGCGCGGGCCTTGGGAGCGAAACGCCGCGAGGATGCCGAAGCGCTGATCTGGCACGCGGTCGTTCTGGCCGGCGCATTCGGCATCCTCTTCACCGCGGCGGCTCTGCTTGCCGGACCGGTCCTCTATCGGGCGATGGGGGGAACGGGACCGGCGCTGGCGGCGGCGCTCACCTATTCCGGGGTCGTGTTCGCCGGCTCCATCCCGATCTGGGTCACGGCCCTGCTGTCGTCGGCGCTTCGCGGCGCCGGGAACGTGAAGGTGCCGGCACGGGTGATCTCCTCCGGCACCGTGCTCCTCATCATCCTGTCGCCCGCCCTGATCTTCGGCTGGGGGCCCTTGCCCCGTCTCGGCGTTGCCGGCGGCGGGGCCGCGGTGGTCATCTACTATCTGTTCGCGGCACTTGCGCTGACGCTTTATCTGCGCTCTTCGAAGAGCCTGCTGAAGCTGAGGGTCGTTCCCCTGCGCACGGTCCTGTTCAAGGACATCCTCGGGGTCGGTTTCCTGTCGGCCATCGGCACCGTCCAGGTCAATCTCACCGTCACCCTGGTCACCGCCGCGGTCGGCCGGTTCGGCGCCGATGCCATCGCCGGGTACGGCATCGCCTCACGCCTCGATTACATCCAGATTCCGCTGATCTTCGGGCTTGGAACCGCCATGGTCACCATGGTCGGCCACAACATCGGGGCCGGGCAGCCGGCGCGGGCGCGTCGTATCGCCTGGATCGGCGCCGCCATCGCCTTCGGGATGACCGAGGTCATCGGCCTTGCCGCCGCGATCTTCCCGCAAGCCTGGATCGGCCTGTTCAGCGATGACCCCGAGGTGCTGGCGATGGGCACCCTCTATCTGCGGACCGTGGCGCCGGTTTACGGCGCGGTCGGGCTGGGGCTGGCGCTCTATTTCGCCAGCCAGGGAGCCAAGCGCGTGCTGTTTCCCGTCCTGGCCGGCACCGTCCGCATGATCCTTGCCGCCTTCATCGGCTGGTCGGCGGTCATCTGGTTCGGTGCCGGACTGTCGACCCTGTTCCAGATCACCGCCCTGGCGGCGGTCTCATACGGCCTCCTGACGGCGGCCGCGATGATCGGCGGAGCCTGGGGCAGGCATCACGCCTCCCATCCGGTGCCCTGGACGCGTCCGGCGGCATAGGCGAGGTGGAGAATTGTGTCCGTCGTCCGCATCTCTTATAGAGGTTGGTTGAAATCTAAAAAGAGGGCATACCATGCGTGTGAGTCGGGTTCAGGCCGAGGAAAACCGGCAGACTGTGATCAACGTGGCGAGCCGTCTTTTTCGGGAGCACGGCTTCGACGGCATCGGCCTCAAGGATCTGATGGAGGCGGCGGGGCTGACCCAGGGCGCCTTCTACAAGCAGTTCTCCTCGAAGGAGGATCTGACGGCGCAGGCTGCGAGCCGGGCGCTGGAGAGCGCCTCCTGCCGATGGACGGCGGTGGCCACGGCAAGGCCCGAGGATCCCCTCGGCGCGGTGGTCGACTTGTATCTCAGCGCCGGGCATCTCGGGGAAAGGCCGGATGGCTGCCCGCTCGTGGCGCTCGGCTCCGACGCCGCCAGACATGGCGTCGAGGTGAAAGCGTCGTTCGAAGCCGGGATCAGGACGCATCTCGACGTCCTCGAACGTCTGATTTCGGAAACGCCGGGCGAGGAGTTCAAGAGCAAGGCGATGGCGATTCTCTCGCTGATGGTCGGTGCGCTGACGCTCTCGCGTGCCGTCAACGACCCCGGCCTCGCCCAGGCCTTTCTGGACACCGCCGCGGCGCATGTCCGGGCCATTGCCGCCGCGTGACCGAGCATGACCATACCGCGAACCGGTCGATTGGAGGGGGGTTTATCATGCCAGTCGGCACATCCGCCCGGCGGACCGCGATCCTGACGATTGCCGGCCGGGCTTTTCTTCGGCATGGCTATGCCGAAGCCTCGATGGACGGCATCGCCGCGGAGGTGGGCGGCTCCAAAAGCACGCTCTATCGCTATTTCCCCTCCAAAGCAGCGCTGTTCGCAGCCTATGTCGAGGAAGTCGGGACTTTGACCCGGGCCGCCCTTGCCACGGTGCAGGTGGAGGGAAAGGAGACCGATGCTGTACTGGAGGACACGGCGCGAGCCTATCTGGACTTGATACTGTCCCCTTCAGCGCTTGCCGTGACCCGCCTCGTGATGGCGGAAACCGGTCGTTTTCCGGAAGTTGGCCGCATCTTCTACGAGTGCGGAATTCGGCACGCGGAACGCCAAATCGCAGCCATATTACAGCGTTTGGCCGAGCGGAGCGGCGTACCCGGCCGGAACTTCCCAGCACTCTCCGGTGCTGCCGCTCATTTCCGGGCTCTCTGTGAAGCCGGACTGCATGAGGGATACCTGTGGGGTGTATACGAATCGGTTTCCCGCGAAGACGTTGCTAGCGTTGCCCGGCAGGCGGTAGCTTGCTTCCTGCAAGGCTGTCTGGGGCAGATCGAGCTTGGCGCTCAAGTCGGCGTGCAGCCATATGCCGCCTGGGATCGGGGCCGGCCAGGATGAGGGCCTTGAGCGTCGCCTGCTCGCCGTCGCCCAGCCACCCCGGCCCGCCGGGCAGTGGGCGGTCGTAGAGCCCGGCTACGCCTTCCGCGTTGTAGCGCGCCACCGCGTCGCGCCGGGCTTGGCGGTCCATGCCGGACAGCCGCGCCGCTGGCGCTCAGCTCTTCCCGGATCGGCAACGCCGCCGGCATTCGCTCCTCCCAATCCTGACGGAGAATCGAATCGCGGATCGCTCGCCTGGGGAATCCCCCTCGG
Organism: Azospirillum sp. HJ39; assembly: GCF_041507355.1. Taxonomy (NCBI): domain Bacteria; kingdom Pseudomonadati; phylum Pseudomonadota; class Alphaproteobacteria; order Rhodospirillales; family Azospirillaceae; genus Azospirillum; species Azospirillum sp. HJ39. The sequence continues at coordinate 28,665 of NZ_CP167913.1, forward strand.
TGAGCCAGCACTTCCGCTCCCCGGTATCGGACGCTCGGGATCGCCGCCGAGCCGGTCGCCCGCGGTTGGAACGGGACCTTCATTCCGGCCGGATCTTGCAGGGCGCTGGAGCGCCGATACCTGTCGACGTATGCCGGCGCCAAAAAAATCGGCACCGTCCCCCGACGAATCCGCGGCGCCGCCCCGTATCAAGGAGCAGACAGACAGAGCGGGGCGGCCCTGCGGCCGTCCGGACAAGCGTCGGGACAGTCATGACGATTCGTTGGAAGCCGGTGGTGACCGGTGTGATTCTCGCCGGTCTGGTCGGCGGCGTCGGTTACGCGGTCCAGCTCAAGCTGACCGCCCCGGCGGTTCCCCATGCCGCCGGGGCCGGCGGCCCGCCGCCCGGCCCGCCCGGCGCTCCTCCAGGGGGAGCGGGGAGCGGGCGCGGCGCCGTGGTGGCGGTGCAGGCCGGCACCGTGGCGCGCGAGGACGTGCCGATCTGGTTCGACGGCATCGGCACGGTCCAGGCCTTCAACAGCGTCACCGTGCGCGCCCGCGTCGACGGCGAGCTGCAGCGCGTCTCGCTGCAGGAGGGGCAGCTGGTCAAGGCCGGCGACCTGCTGGCGACCATCGATTCCCGCCCGCTCCAGGCCCAGTTGGCGCAGGCGGAGGCGAAGAAGGCGCAGGACGAGGCGCTGCTCGCCAACGCGCGGCGCGACCTGGAGCGCAACATGAACCTGAAGGAGTTCGCGTCGCGCCAGACGGTCGACACCCAGCGCGCGCTGGTCGCCCAGTACGAGGCGCAGATCCGCGCCGACGAGGCGTCGATCGAGGCGGTGCGGGTCCAGCTGAACTATACCGCCGTCACCGCGCCGATCAGCGGCCGCATCGGCCTGCGCGCCGTCGACCAGGGCAACGTGGTGCGGGCCAGCGACCAGAACGGCATCGCCACCATCACCCAGATCCAGCCCATCGCCGTCATCTTCACCCTGCCGGAAAAACAGCTTCAGGCCATTCTCGCCGCCCAGGCCGAAGGCCCGGTCAAGGTCGAGACGCAGGACCGCGAGGGCCGGCGCGTGCTCGACACCGGCAAGCTGGCGGTGGTGGACAATCTGATCGACAGCGGCACCGGCACCATCCGCCTGAAGGCCGAGATGCCCAACGACCCGCAGAAGCTGTGGCCGGGCCAGTTCGTCAATGTCCGCCTGCTGTCCGCCATCCGCCGCGGCGCCACCACGGTGCCGGCGACGGTGGTGCAGCGCGGGCCGCAGGGCACCTACGCCTATGTCCTCAAGGACGACCTGACGGTCGAACAGCGGCCGATCAGGGTCGCCCGCCAGGAGGAGAACAAGGCGATCGTCGACGAGGGGCTGACCCCCGGCGAGCGCGTGGTGGTGGACGGCCAGTACCGGCTGCAGCCCGGCTCCAAGGTGCGGATCGTCGAGCCCATCGCCTCGGCGGCACCGGCAGGAGCGGCCTCCACCCCCGCCCCCCTCACCGCCCCCGCCGCAACGCCGGACAACGCCCCCGCCGCGCGCGAGGAGCGTAGGCGGGAGCGGCAGCCGCATGACGGCGCCTCTCCGGGCAGCGCCGGCCCGCGCGACGGGCGGCAGCCCTCATGAACATCTCCGCCCCCTTCATCCTGCGGCCGGTCGCCACCGGGCTGCTGATGCTGGCGGTCGTGCTGCTCGGCCTGCTCGGCTACAGCGCGCTGCCGATCTCGTCGCTGCCGACGGTCGATTTCCCGACGGTGCGCGTCACCACCCAGCTGCCGGGGGCGGCGCCCGACGTGATGGCGTCCTCCGTCACGGCACCGCTGGAACGCCAGCTCGGCCAGATCGCCGGCATCTCCTCGATGATCTCGACCAGCTCCTTCGGGCTGTCGGTCATCACCCTGCAGTTCGACCTGACCCGCGACATCGACGCCGCCTCGCAGGACGTGCAGTCGGCGATCAGCGCCGCGTCCGGCACGCTGCCCAAGGGACTGCCCAATCCGCCGGTCTACGACAAGGTCAACCCGGCCGACACCCCCGTCATGGTGCTGGCGCTGAGTTCGGAGTCCCTGCGGCTGGAGACGGTCAGCGATGCCGCCGACACGCTGCTGGCGCAGAAGCTGTCCCAGGTCGAGGGTGTGGGCTATGTCGGGATCGAGGGCGGCCTGCGCCCGGCCGTGCGCGTGCAGGTCAACCCGGCCGCCGTCGCCGGGCTCGGGCTGACGCTGGAGGATGTGCGGACCACCATCACCCAGGCCAACGTCAACGCGCCGAAGGGCAGCTTCGACGGGCCGCGCCAATCCTGGTCGATCGGCGTCAACGACCAGATCGAGACCGCCGCCGCCTACCGCCCGATCATCGTCACCTACAAGAACGGCGGGCCGGTGCGGCTGAGCGACATCGGCACCGTGGTCGATTCGGTGGAGAACACCCGGCTGGCGGCCTGGCATGACGGCAAGCCGGCGGTGCTGCTGAACGTGCTGCGCCAGCCCGGCGCCAACATCATCGACACGGTGGACCGCATCCGCGCGCTGCTGCCGTCGCTCCAGTCGACGCTGCCGCCGCAGATCCACATGGCGGTGCTGACCGACCGGACCGAGACCATCCGCGCCTCGGTGGTCGACGTGCAGAAGACGCTGGTGCTGACCGCCGGGCTGGTGGTGCTGGTGATCTTCCTGTTCCTGCGCAAGGCCTGGGCGACGGTGATCCCGGCGGCGGCGCTGCCGCTGTCGCTGATCGGCACCTTCGGCATCATGGCTCTGTGCGGCTTCAGCCTGGACAACCTGTCGCTGATGGCGCTGACCATCGCGTCGGGCTTCGTCGTCGACGACGCCATCGTGATGATCGAGAACATCGTCCGCCACATCGAGAAGGGCGAGAAGCCCTTGCAGGCGGCCCTCAAGGGCGCCCGCCAGATCGGCTTCACCGTGGTGTCGCTGACCCTGTCGCTGATCGCGGTGTTCATCCCGCTGCTGTTCATGGGCGGCGTGGTCGGCCGGCTGTTCCGCGAATTCGCCATCACGCTGTCCATCGCCGTGCTGGTGTCGGCGGTGATCTCGCTGACGCTGACGCCGATGATGTGCGCCCGCCTGCTGAAACCGGAAACCGAAAGCAAGCCCAACGCCCTGTTCCGCTGGACCGAGCGCGGTTTCGACGCCCTCTTGAACGGCTATGCCGCGTCGCTGCGCGTCGTGCTGCGCCACCAGCCGGCGACGCTGGCCGTCACCATCGCCACGCTGGTGGCGACGCTCTATCTCTACGACGTCATGCCCAAGGGCTTCCTGCCGCAGCAGGACACCGGCGTCATCGTCGGCGTGACCGACGCCGCCCCCTCCATCTCGGTCAAGGCGATGGCGGAGCGCCAGCGCGAGGTCGCCGACATCGTCCGGCGCGATCCCGACGTCGCCGGGGTGGCGAGCTTCGTCGGCACCGGCACGGTGAACGCCACCACCAACACCGGCAGCCTGACCATCTCGCTGAAGCCGCGCGGCGAGCGCGGCGCCTCGGCGGAGGAGATCATCGCCCGGCTGCGCGACGCCACCTCCGGCCTGAAGGGCGTCTCGCTGTTCATGCAGGCGGTGCAGGACGTGCAGATCGACAGCCGGGTCAGCCGCACCCAGTACCAGTATGTGCTGCAGGACGCCGACCCGCAGGAGCTGGAACGCTGGACCCCGCGCCTGCTCGACGCGCTCCGTGCCCGGCCAGAGCTGACCGACGTCGCCACCGACCAGCAGCCGGACGGGCTGCAGGTCTACCTCACCATCGACCGCGACGCCGCCAGCCGCCTGCACGTCCTGCCCCAGGCCATCGACGACACCCTCTACGACGCCTTCGGCCAGCGCCAGGTCTCGACCATCTACACCCAGACCAACCAGTACCGGGTGATCCTGGAGGTCGAGCCCTCCTTCCAGATGGACCCGGCCTCGCTGTCCAAGATCTATGTGAAGTCCAGCGGAGGGGGTGTCGTGCCCTTGGGCGCCGTGGTGTCGGTGGAGCGCCGGACCGCCCCGCTGGTCATCACCCACCAGGGCCAGTTCCCCTCCGTCACCCTGTCCTTCAACGTGGCGCCCGGCGTCTCGCTGGGGGCGGCGGTGACGGCGATCCAGCAGGCGCGCGACGGCATCGGCATGCCGGCCACCGCGACCGCCCGCTTCGCCGGTACCGCGGCGGAGTTCCGCTCGTCGCTGGACACCCAGCCATGGCTGATCCTGGCGGCGGTGGTCGCCGTCTACATCGTGCTGGGCGTGCTGTACGAGAGCACGATCCACCCGATCACCATCCTGTCGACCCTGCCCTCGGCCGGCATCGGCGCCCTGCTGGCGCTGATGGCGACCGGGCACGACCTGTCGCTGATCGCGCTGGTCGGCATCGTGCTGCTGATCGGCATCGTCAAGAAGAACGCGATCATGATGATCGACTTCGCGCTGGAGGCCGAGCGCCACCAGGGCATGGCGCCGGAACGCTCGATCTACGAGGCGTCGCTGCTGCGCTTCCGCCCGATCATGATGACGACGATGGCGGCCCTGCTGGGCGCCCTGCCGCTGGCGCTGGAAACCGGCACCGGATCGGAGCTGCGCCGGCCGATGGGCATCGCCATCGTCGGCGGGCTGGTGCTGAGCCAGGTGCTGACGCTCTACACCACGCCGGTCGTCTATCTCTACATGGACCGGCTGGGCAACCGGCTGGGCCGCTGGCTGCGCCCCGGACGCAAGGCGGTGGCGCTGCCGGGCAACGACCGCAAGCCCGACACCGCGCCGGGCAGCACGCCCGGCCAAGCGGCGGCGGAGTAACGGCCATGGACCCGTCCAGGATGTCGCTCTCCACCCCCTTCATCCAGCGCCCGGTCGGCACCTCGCTGCTGATGGTCGGGCTGATGATCCTCGGCATGGTCGCCTACCGCTTCCTGCCGGTGGCGCCGCTGCCGCAGGTGGAGTTCCCGACCATCGTCGTCACCGCCTCGCTTCCCGGCGCCAGCCCGGAGACGATGGCCGCCTCGGTCGCCACGCCCTTGGAACGGCGGCTGTCCCGCATCGCCGGCGTGTCGGAGATGACCTCGAACAGCAAGCTCGGCAGCACCTCGGTCGTCGTGCAGTTCGACCTCGACCGCGATGTCGAGGCGGCGTCGCGCGACGTCCAGGCGGCCATCAACGCGGCCGGCGGCGACCTGCCGGCCGACCTGCCGAGCCCGCCCAGGATGCGGCGCATCAACCCGGCCGACGCGCCGGTGATGACGCTGGCCATGACGTCGGCCACGCTGGCCCCGGCCGAGCTGTTCAATCTGGCCGACACCATCATCGGCCAGCGGCTGAGCCAGATCGAGGGGGTGGCCCAGGTTTCCATCAACGGGGCGGAGAAGACGGCGGTGCGGGTGCGGGTCAACGCCACCGCCGCCGCCAACATGGGCGTCAGCCTGGAGACGGTCCGCAGCGTCATCTCCCAGGCCAATGCCAACGGGCCGAAGGGCAGCTTCGACGGCACGCATGAATCCTGGTCGATCGGCGCCAGCGACCAGCTGTTCGGCGCCGATGCCTACCGCCGGCTGATCGTGACCGAGAAGAACGGCGCCACCGTCCGGCTGGGCGACGTCGCCGAGGTGGTCGAGGCGCCGGAGAACAGCCGGACCGCCGCCTGGCAGGACGGCCAGCGCGCCGTCCTGATCAACATCCAGAAGCAGCCGGGCTCCAACGTGGTCGACACGGTGGATCTGGTGAACGCCGAGCTGCCGACGCTCCGCGGCTGGATGCCGCCGGGGGTCGTCCTGTCGGTGCGCACCGACCGCACGCCGACCATCCGCGCCTCCATCGACGACGTGCAGAAGACGCTGGCGGTCACGGTGGCGCTGGTGGTGATGGTGATGGCGCTGTTCCTGCGCCGGCTGTGGGCCACGGTCATCCCGGCGGCCTCGGTGCCCCTGTCGCTGGCCGGCACCTTCGGCGTGATGTGGATCGCCGGCTACAGCCTGGACAATTTCTCGCTGATGGCGCTGACCATCTCGGTCGGCTTCGTGGTCGACGACGCCATCGTCGTCATCGAGAACATCGTCCGCCACATCGAAAAGGGCGCCAGGCCCTTCGAGGCGGCGGTCAGGGGGGCGCGGCAGGTCGCCTTCACCGTGGTGTCGATCAGCCTGTCCCTGATCGCCGTCTTCATCCCCATCCTGTTCATGGGCGGCATCCAGGGCCGGCTGTTCCGCGAGTTCGCCGTGGTGCTGTCGGTCGCCATCGCGGTGTCGGCGGTGGTGTCGCTGACCCTGACCCCGATGATGTGCGCCCACCTGCTGGAGCCGGAGGCGGAGCGCAAGCCCCCCGGGCGCCTCGCCCGCGCGCTGGCCTGGATCGGCGACCGGCTGTTCGGCCTCTATGCCGACGGGCTGGACTGGGTGCTGGTCCACCGCCGCACCATGCTGCTGGCCACCGCCGCCATCGTCGGCATCAGCGTCTGGCTCTACGGGCAGGTGCCGAAGGGCTTCGTGCCGCAGCAGGACACCGGCCTGCTGATGGGGTTCAGCGACCCGCCGCCCGACATCTCCTTCAAGGCGATGGTGACGCGCCAGCGCGCCTTGCAGGAGGCGGTGGCCGGCGACCCGGCGGTGGAGAGCGTCGGCGGCACCATCGGCGGCGGCGGGCCCGGTGGCAGCTATTCCGGCCAGATCAACATCGCGCTGAAGCCGAAGGCCGAGCGCGACGACCTCGCCACCGTCACCCAGCGGCTGCGCCAGCGCGCCGGCCGGGTGCCGGGGGTGCAGCTGTACCTGATGCCGGTGCAGGACATCCGTGTCGGCGGCTTCCAGGGGCGCAGCCAGTACCGCTACAGCCTGCAGGACGCCGACATCGGCGCGCTGAACGACTGGGCGCCCAAGCTGGTGGAGAAGATGCGCACCCTGCCGGAGCTGGTCGACGTCGCCAACGACCGCCAGAACGGCGGCATCAAGGCCGACCTGATCGTCGACCGCGACGCCGCCTCGCGCCTGGGGGTGTCGCTGAGCGGGCTGGAGGCGGTCCTGTACGATGCCTTCGGCCAGCGGCAGGTCTCGACCATGTATCTGGCGCAGAACCAGCACAAGGTGGTGCTGGAGGTCGATCCATCCGAGGCGCTCGGCCCCGACGACCTGAAGCGCATCCATGTGGCGGGAAGCGGCGGCATGGTGCCGCTGTCGGCGGTGGCTCGCGTCGCCATCGTCAACGACGCCTCCAGCATCCAGCACCAGAGCGGCTTCCCGGTCGCCAACCTGACCTTCGACCTCGCCCCCGGCGTCTCGCTGTCCCAGGCGACGGAGGTGATCCAGCGCGCGGCGGAGGACATCGGCATGCCCGCCAGCATCCGCGCCGGCTTCCAGGGCGACGCCAAGGCGTTCCAGCAATCCTCGTCGAGCCAGCCGCTGCTGATCCTGGCGGCGCTGATCACCATCTACATCGTGCTGGGCGTGCTGTACGAAAGCCTGATCCACCCGCTGACCATCCTGTCGACCCTGCCGTCCGCCGGGCTGGGGGCGCTGATCGCCTTGATCCTGACCGGCTACGACCTGTCGATCGTGGCGCTGATCGGCATCGTCCTGCTGATCGGCATCGTCAAGAAGAACGCGATCATGATGATCGACTTCGCGCTGGAGGCGGAGCGGACGCGCGGCCTGTCGCCGCTGGAGGCGATCCGCGAGGCCGGGCTGGTCCGCTTCCGCCCGATCATGATGACGACGATGGCCGCCTTGCTGGGCGCGGTGCCGCTGGCCTTCGATTATGGCACCGGCGGCGAGATCCGCCGGCCGCTCGGCATCGCCATCATCGGCGGCCTGCTGGTGAGCCAGCTGCTGACGCTCTACACCACGCCGGTGGTCTATCTGACGCTGGAACGGCTGGCCCTGCGGCGCAACCGCCGCGGCGCCATCGCCGCCCCGGCGGAATAGGAGGCGGCGCATGGGCGCGGTGCTCCTCGGGGATAAATGCCCTCTCCCGCCCCGGGAGAGGGAGGGGACCCACAAAGTGGGGAGGGTGAGGGGTGTCCCAAGGCTCCTGAACCGCATGGCTTCTTGGATCACCCCTCACCCTTCCCAAGCTCCGCTTGGGCCCCTTCCCTCTCCCGGGACGAGAGAGGGAGGTGCATTCGCACCAGGCTGGCACCCCCTTGCACTGTTGGGCATAGTTCTGGCCCACGGCATGAGCGGACCCCCGGTGATCGAGGCCAGCGACAGCGACGGTGAGGGCGACGACGCGCTGATGGGGCGGGTTGCCGGCGGCGACGCCGGTGCCTTCGACCGGCTGGCCGCCCGCCACATGCGCCGCGCCGTGGCGCTCGCCCAGCGGATGACCGGCAACCCGTCCGACGCCGACGAGATCGCGCAGGAGGCGTTCCTGCGGGTCTGGCAGCATGCCGGCCGCTGGGACGGCGGGCGGGCCGCCTTCACCACCTGGCTCTACCGCATCGTGATGAACCTCGCTATCGACCGCGGCCGCCGTCCCGGCTGGTCGCCGCTGGAGGAGGCCGGCGACCTGCCCGACGAGCAGCCCGACATCGTCGCCCGCATCGCCGAGCGCCAGACCGCGGAGCGGGTCAACCGGGCGCTGGCCGCCTTGCCCGACCGCCAGCGCGCCGCGGTGGTGCTGTTCCACCAGGAAGGGCTGAGCCTGCGGCAGGCCGCCGAGGTGCTGGCGATGGGCGAAAGCGCCTTCGCCTCGCTGCTCGCCCGCGCCCGCGCCGCGCTGAAGACCGCGCTTGCCGGCGGAGATGGCCCATGAGGCCCGTGAAGGAGGATGGAATGACCGACGAAGACTTCCTCCGCCATCTGGACGCGCATGGAGCATCCCCGGAACGCTGGCCGCCGGAGCTGCGCGCCGCCGCCGAGGCCGCGCTCGCCCGCTCGCCCGCGCTGCGGGCGGCGCGGGAGGAGGCGCAGGCATTCGACGGTCTGCTGGCCGGCACCGCGCCCGAGCCGGCGGACGCCCGCATCGACCGCCTGCTGTCCGCCGTCGGCGAGGCCGCGCGGGCAATGCCGCAGGACGGGCTGACGGTGCTCCTGCTCGGGCGGATGCCGCGGCGGGCGGCGGCCGGGCTGTCCGTCGCCCTGCTGGCGCTCGGCTGGATGGCGGGAAGCTGGATGGCCGGCAGCCTGTCCGGCCCCGCCGCCCTGTCGCCGCCCCAGGAACTGGCGCTGCTGCACGAGAATGTGGTCACGCTTTTCGACGGAGACTCCCGATGAGCGGTTCCGCCGCCTCCCGCCGCGCCCCGCCCCGCGCCCTGCCCCGCATCCTGGCGCCCTTCCTGCGGCGCCCGGGGCTGCGCGCGCTGGCGCTGGCCTCGCTGGCGCTGAACCTGTTCCTGGCGGCGATGCTGGTCGCCACCTTCCGCGACCCGCCCCCGCCGCCCTACCGGCCGATGCCCGACCGCTTCGTCGAGCATATGGCCGCAGACCTGTCCGATGCCGACGCCGACCGCCTGCGCGCCGCCTTCGAGCCGCTGCGCCCGCGCTTCGACGCGCTGACCCGCGAGTACCGCGACGCCGGGGAGCGGGTGCGCGCCCTGCTCCAGGCCGATCCGGTCGACTACGACTCCCTGCGCAAAGCGACCGAGGCCGCCCGCGCCAAGCGCCGCCAGATGGGCGAACTGACCGAGGAAACCGTCCTGTCGCTCCTGCCCGCCCTGTCGCCGGCCGGGCGGCTGCGGCTGGTCGGCGGGCCGGGGGCGGCAGGAGCGCCGGGGGCGCCCAAAAAATAGGCAAACCCACTCATCCACAGGCCGGACAGGCCGGCCGGAAGGGTGGCGACGATTCTGTTCGGGGATTGCGCACACATCTATCCACAGATTCTGTGGAGAAGAAAACCGACGAAAATTTTATCCACACAAATTCACATTCTATCATCCCCAGCTTTTGTTGCCCGTCCGCCGGACGATCCTTGTATCCACTGCCGATCCGGCATATCCAAATGACGAGGCCAATTCATGTAGATTGGCAAGATTGGTGGGTGATCGTCATGATCGGAGATCCGTTTCATCCAAAGAAGGCGACGATCTCTTTGCGGGTAGATCGCCGGGTCAAAGATGTTGCCAAGAATTACGCACGTCAGCGGCAGACGCCTCTGGCCGAGGTCATGCGCGACCTCTTGGCCCGCTACGTCGCCGAATGCGCGCGGGAGAATGCCCAGGCGAGCCCGGACCTGTTGAAGGAGAGGCCGGCGCAATATGTGGATTTCGCCAAGCTGGAAGGCCTGATGGGCCGGCAGGAGTAGGGTCCGCGCGACACCTATGGCGCGGCGGCCCGGCGGGCCATGCTGGCCATCTCCTTGCCCCAGGCCACATAGTGGCGGCTGTATTCGGCCAGGTCCGGGATTCCGGCCGTCTTCGCCGCGAAGGCGGCCAGCACCGGCTCCTGCCGGGCGGCCAGCGCGGCGGCATCGGGCCGGCGCGTTGCGGTCAGGAAGGAACTGAGGCTGGTGACCACGCTGCCGCCCCGCCCCGCCGCCGCCTTCTCCAGCCCGTCGAGCAGCCAGGGCATGTATTTCAGCGCATAGTCGGCGTAGCCGCGCAGGATGGCGGCCTGGCTCCGGAGCTGGTCGTGCTCGCGGTCGAAGTCGGCCCGGTCGACGATGCGGCGGTCACGGTAGACCACCGGCGCCGCCGCCGAGGTGTCGCAGGCCCAGCCCTTGCGCGGCACCAGCATGTCCGCCTGGTCCGGCTCGTCGCGATAGGGATAGAACGGCATGGTCCGGCAGCGCGACGGCTTGTCCGCGTGGATGTTGCAGCGGCCGTCGGCGGCCAGCTCGGGACAGGGGAAGGACGGCGGGATATACATGGTCGGCGCGATGGTCACGGCCAGCGTCTTGCGGTCGCGCAGCCGCACCGTGGTGCCCAGCCCGGCCGTTCGCGCGAACGCCTTGGCACCCTGGCGCACCGGCGTCCACAGCATCGCCAGCGGAAAGCGCCCGGCATGCGCCACGGCATCCTCCAGGGTCAGCGGCAGCCAGCCATGGCAGCATGCTCCGCAGGCCGTGCAGGCGAATCGCTGTTCCATCGACGCCTCCCATCCGCGGCTCAGGCGCCGCAGCACTTCTTGTGTTTCTTGCCCGACCCGCAGGGGCACGGGTCGTTGCGGCCGATCTTGACCACATGGCGCGGCGGCGCTTTCGGGTTGACCTCCCCCTCCACATACAGCCACCGGCCATCCTCGTTGCGGAAGGAGGCGCGTTCGTGGTGGACGAGATCCTGGCCGTCACGCCGGAAGCGGATGCGGAACTCCACCGTGGCGCCGCCGTCCCCGGCCTCCGTGGCGTTCAGCACCTCCAGCCCCTGCCATTCGGCCTCTTCGGCCAGCCGTTCGGCCTCGGCACGGTTGAAGTCGTCGCGGATTTCGGGGGCGTGCGTGCGCTCGACATGGTCCAGGTCGCCGCGAGCGTAGGCGGTGTAGCGGGAGCGCATGAGCGCTTCGGCCGTCGGGGCGGGTGCACCGGCGATGATCGGGCCGCAGCACTCGTCGAACGCGCGGGCGGAACCGCAGGGGCAGTTGGACACCGGAACGATCCTTCCACAGGGTTGGCTACAAGGGATGCAGGCTACAGGCTCGGCGGCCTTGGGCCACGTGATGCGCATCGCGCTCCAGCATGGCGGCTTCGGCATGGCAATGGAAGGGGGCCCCGGAGTCGCCGAGATGTCTTCATATCGAGGGTGACAATCCGGATTGTTACCGGACCGGCTTGCGGTGTCGGGCGCACCGGCCGGCAGGATCCCGTCCGGCTCCTTGAACCTCCCCATTTCTTCCAGTGTCCCGGCACTTCCGCCACGCTACGGAAATCGTCTCTGTGGCCGAAAAGATACATCCGATATCGGAAATGTCATGGTGACAATATTCGATTTGACCCCGACGATTACGTCTCCATAATCCTGATTGTCTCGATTGTTCGAGCAACGTGTGCCAGACGATGGCCCGATGAATGGAGAGTTCGATGCCCCACACCGACGTGACCCGCAGCTCCGGTTCGTACCTGGCCGCCCATGGCGCCGTCCCGGCCGCCGACCGCGCCACCCGTCGTGTCGCCGGGACCTTCTTCGTCTGGCGGTTGCTCGACCTGCTGTTCTCCGCGCTGGAGCGGCGCAAACAGCGCAATGCCCTGATGGGGCTGGACGACCATCTGCTGAAGGACATCGGCGTCAGCCGCGCCGAGGTCGAGCAGGAAGTGTCGAAGCCGTTCTGGCGGGGATGAGACGATGGCCGACCAATCCCTTCCGATCCAGTACGCCGTCGAATACGCCGTCGAACCGGACCTGACCGCCGACGCCTTCATCGATGTCCTGGAACGCTCCGGGCTGGCCGAGCGCCGGCCCGTGGGCGACCGGCCGCGGGTGGAGGCGATGCTGCGCAACGCCGGCCTGATCCTCACCGCCCGGGCGGACGGCAGGCTGGTGGGCGTGGCCCGCTCGATCACCGACTTCGTCTATTGCTGCTACCTGTCCGACCTCGCCGTCGACCGCGCCCTCCAGGGGCGCGGCATCGGCCGGGAGCTGATGCGCCGCACCCGCGACGCGATGGGGGAAGGCACCATGTGCCTGCTTCTGTCGGCGCCCAAGGCGATCGGCTTCTACGAGCAGGCCGGGCTGAAGCGGCACGAGCAGGCCTTCCTGTTCACCGACCTGGAATAATCCCTTTCGCCCCCAGTCCCTTTCGCCCAAGACGGAGCACCGCCGTCATGCCTGACACCATCGCGACGGCCACCGGGGCCGACACCGCCGGCCTTGCCATCTCCTACGCCGACGTGGCGGCGGCGGCGGAGCGGATCGCCGGCGTCGCCCACCGCACGCCGCTGCTGACCAGCCGCACCGCCGACACGCTGACCGGCGGCGAGCTGCTGTTCAAGTGCGAGAATTTCCAGCGCACCGGCGCCTTCAAGATCCGCGGCGCCTACAATGCGGTGTCGCGCTTCACCCCGCTCCAGCGTGCGGTCGGCGTCGTCGCCTATTCGTCCGGCAACCATGCCCAGGCGCTGGCGCTGGCGGCGTCGATGCTGAAGGTGAAGTCCACCATCGTCATGCCGCAGGACGCCCCGGCGGCCAAGCTGGCGGCCACCCGCGGCTATGGCGCCGACGTGGTGCTGTACGACCGCTATGCCGAGCCGCCCGACGCTGCCGTCGCCCGCGTGCTGGAGGAGCGGGGCGGCGTCCTGATCCCGCCCTTCGACCATCCGCATGTGATGGCCGGCCAGGGCACGGTCGCCAAGGAGCTGATCGAGACGGCGGAGGAGATGGGCGGGCCGCTCGACCTGCTGGTCGTGCCGACCGGCGGCGGCGGGCTGCTGTCCGGCTGCCTGGTCGCCGCGAAGACGCTGAACCCCGGCTGCCGCGTCGTCGGGGTCGAGCCGGAGGCCGGCAACGACGCCCAGCAGAGCCTGCGCAGCGGCGCCATCGTCCGCATCGACGCGCCGAAGACCATCGCCGACGGCGCCCAGAGCCGCGCGGTCGGCCAGCTGACCTTCCCGGTGATGCAGCAGCTGGTCGACGACATCGTCACCGTCACCGACGCCGAGCTGGTCGAGGCGATGCGCTTCTTCGCCGCCCGGATGAAGATGATGGTGGAGCCGACCGGCTGCCTTGCCGCCGCGGCGGTGCTGTCCGGCAGGTTCGATGTCCGCGGCAAGCGGGTCGGCATCGTCGTCACCGGCGGCAACGTCGACCTCGCCCGCTTCGCCTCGCTGGTCCAGGCGGCCTGACCGGCGCCCCGCCCCACCGCCCGTCCTTCACATCTTCGCCCCTTCAGGGAGCCACCGATGCGCCTGCCCATCTATCAGGTCGATGCCTTCACCGACCGTGTCTTCGCCGGCAATCCGGCGGCGGTCGTGCCGCTGGACTCCTGGCTGCCCGACGCGCAGCTCCAGGCCATCGCGGCGGAGAACAATCTGGCGGAGACCGCCTATTTCATCCGCAGCGGCGACGGGTTCGAGCTGCGCTGGTTCACCCCGGCGGTCGAGGTCGACCTGTGCGGCCATGCGACGCTGGCGACCGCCTTTGTCATCTCCACCATCCTGGAGCCCGGCCGCGACCGCATGGAGTTCGCCACCCGGCAGGCCGGCGTGCTGACCGTCACCCGCGACGGCGACCGCTACACCCTGGACTTCCCCAGCCGCCCCGCCGGCCCGGCGGAGCGTCCCGACCCCACGCTGTTCGCCGCGCTGGGCGGCCCGGCCCCCGCCGCGGTGCTGCGCGGGCGCGACTATCTGGTCGTCTACGAGTCGGCGGACGCGGTGCGGGCGCTGACGCCGGACATGGCCCTGCTGTCGAAGCTCGACCTGTTCGCGGTCTGCGTCACCGCTCCCGGCGAGGACGGCGTCGATTTCGTCTCGCGCCTGTTCGCCCCGGCCCAGGGCATTCCGGAGGATCCGGTCACCGGCTCCACCCATTGCATGCTGACCCCCTATTGGGCGGAGCGGCTGGGCAAGACCGTGCTGAACGCCCGTCAGGTTTCGGCCCGCGGCGGCGCGCTGCTGTGCGAGCTGGCCGGCGACCGGGTGAGGATCGGCGGGCAGGCGGTGCTGTATCTCGAAGGCTCGATTTTGGTATGAGGGCAGGATGACCGTCCGGTTCGAGCGCATAGCACCGATTCTGCCGGTCCGCGACGTGCGCGCGGCGCTCGACCATTACCGGCGGCTCGGCTTCGAGGTGACCGCCTACGGCGACGACGCGGATCCCGTCTACGGCTTCCTCGCCTGGGGCGACGTCAGCCTCCATCTGGCGCGGGTTCCCGATCTGGATCCGGCAAACTCGGCCGTGGCCTGCTACCTCTATGTCAGCGACGCCGACGCGCTGCATGCCGCGTGGCAGGCCGCCGGAACCGGCGGCCGCCTGACCGCGGTCGCCGACACCCCCTATGGACTGCGTGAGTTCGCCCATATCGATCCGGACGGCAACCTGCTGCGGGTCGGTGCGGCGGCAGGAGGGACCGCCGATGGCTGACGACACCGTCCTTCCCTTCTCGGGGTAGACCCAACAGTCGTGTCACCAGGGGCCATTTGGAAAGCGGTATGGAAAGGCGACCGAGCCGAGCTTATTCCGGCGCGGCGTTAAGGCTTTCGGCGAACTTGTTCATCAGCCGGACCAACTCGGCCACGTCGAGCGGATCCCAATCCGCGAAGATCGCACGCCCCAGCCGTTCGCGAGCGGCATCGACCGCCTCCGTCATGGCTTTGCCCTCGGGTGTCACCACGGCTTCGCGGACACGCGCATCCCTAGCGCCTGCCTGACGCCGCACGAGGCCAAGGTCATCGAGCTTAGCAACTTGTCGGCTGACCGTCGTGTAGTCGCGTCCGATCCGGTCAGCGAGGTCCACCACGCCGATCGGTCCGAACCGCTCGATGCCGACCAGCAGAGGAAACAGCGCGCGGTCGAGCGGGATGCCCGCCGCGCGCACCATCGCCTCGTCGCGCTGCGGGCGGTTCATCACCGCCAAGATGTCGAGCAACGCGGCGTGCAGCATGCGGATCTGCGCGCCTATGAGTGCATTTTGCACATTGTTCGTTGACACCGGCCCACCCTTCTGATTTTATATGCATATTACACGCAATGAGGCCGCCATGACAAACACATTCACCGCCGACGTGGTCGTCTGCGGGGCTGGCGCCGCCGGTCTCGCGCTGGCCATCGACCTTGCCAGGCGGGGCGTCAGCTTCCGTCTGATCGACAAGGCGGGGACTCCGTTCGGCGGCTCGCGCGGCAAGGGCATCCAGCCCCGCACGCTTGAAGTGTTCGAAGACTTCGGCATTGTCGATCGCATCGCGGCGGTCGGCGGGCGCTACCCGACCCAGCGTGAATACCGGCCGGACGGCACGCACGCGGACAAGGCGATGTTCGCCGACGCGGTGGCCTCGTCGGACGAGCCGTACCGTGTTCCGTTGATGGCGATGCAGGGCCGGACCGAGCAGGTGATGCGCGAGCGTCTGGCCGAGCTGGGCCGCCACCCGGAATACGGCTGCGAGCTGAAGGCATTCACCCAGGACGCCGAGGGCATTACAGCCAGCGTTGTTGGAGACGGCGGCGAGCAGATCATCCGAGCCCGCTATCTCGTTGGCGCCGATGGCGGTCGCAGCTTCGTGCGCCACGCGCTTGGCACCGGGTTCCCCGGCAAGACGTTGGGCGTACGGGCCGTGGTGGCCGATCTTACCCTGTCAGGTCTCGACCGAGCGATCTGGCATCGCTTCAACGACGGCGACATGGCCCGCCAGATGGCCCTCTGCCCGCTGGCCAAGACCGACCTGTTCCAGTTGCAAGCCCCGATCCCCGCTGAAGGCAATCCGGATCTATCCGTGACGGGCTTGCAGACCTTCGTCACGGCCCGCGCGCCGGCGGGGTTCGACATCGTGGTGCACCATGTGTCCTGGGCCTCCGACTACGTCATGAACGCGCGGCTGGCGGACACCTACCGCACAGGGCGGGTGTTCTTGGTCGGGGATGCCGCGCACATCCATCCCCCAACCGGCGGACAAGGCCTGAACACCAGCGTGCAGGATGCTTACAATCTCGGCTGGAAGCTGGCAGCGGTGCTGGCGGGCGCGCCCGATGCACTGCTCGACACCTATGAGGAGGAGCGTCGGCCGATCGCCGCGGCAATGCTGGGGCTATCCACGGGGCTGCTCGAAGCGGCCAAGCGTGGGGACATGCGCCGGGGCCGCGAGGTGCAGCAGCTCGATCTGGCCTATCCAACCTCCTCGCTGGCCTGCGAAGCCCCTGAGCGACGCGGCGGTGTCCTCGCTGGCGACCGTGCGCCGGATGCACCACTCACGGGGGCTGGCGGGCAGCCGGTGCGACTGTTCGAACTCCTGAAAGGCCCGCACTGGACGCTGATCGGCTACGAGGCAGACCGCACCGCGCAAGCGCCTCGACAGGGGTTGCGCATCCACGCCACCGGCCCCCGTGGCGATCTAACCGACACGCACGGTCATTTCCGCGACACATACGGCCTCAAGCAAGGGAATTGGGTTCTGGTGCGACCGGACGGGTACATCGGCGCGATCGTCTCGGCGGAACATACCGGCGACCTCGAAGGCTATCTGCGTCAGGTCGGTGTGGGTAGGGAGGCCTGAGCTATGGCGCAGCGGTTCACCGTACGCACCTGGGCGACGCCCCTCACGATCGGCGCATTCTTCCTGATGGCAGCCACCGGCGTGCTGATGTTCTTCCACATCGAGGGAGGGCTGACGACAGTGGTTCACCAGTGGTGTTCCTGGCTGTTCCTCGCCGGAGCAGTCGGACACGTCGTCGCCAACGTGAAGCCGTTCAAAAACCACTTCCGCTCTCCGTTCGGACAGGCGTCTGTCGCCACCTTTAGCCTGATCCTGGTCGCGTCGTTCTTCACGTGGGGGACTATCACCGGGCCACGCCTGCTAAAGCCCGTGCAGCAGGCAATAATGACGGCTCCCCTGTCGGCCCTGGCAGCGATGACTCAGACGCCGCCGGAGGTGCTGTTGCGGCGGTTCGAAGCGTACGGCATCCCGGCCACGGGCCAGCAATCGGTGCGGGACTTGGCCACGCGCGACCACCTCAACCCCAACCGGCTGCTCGGTTTGGTATTTCTGCCGGAATGATGCATCGGACATCTTGATTTCTGCACTGGCCGCAGCTTCGGAGATCCAGGACGTGAGCGTCGATGACGGCACCGGCGCGGAGCTCTGGCTGCTGACTGCGGCCGATCGGGCCCTCGTTCGAGAGAAAAGCCGGGCCAACCGCCTTGCCTTTGCCGCGTTGCTACTGTTCCACCGAGCCCACGGCCGGTTTCCCAGAAGACCGACGGACATCGATGCCACGACGGCGGAGCATGTGGCCCAGCAACTTGGCATCGAAGTCCTCCGCGACCTGTGGCATCCGGCGACGGACCGGACCTGGAAGCGGCACCGTGCCGAAATCCGCACCCGGCTCGGGTATCGGGAGCCGACCGTCGCCGACACCGAGGCGCTCGAGGTTTGGCTGTGCGATCGGGGGCGAAGGTGCGCACGGATGCCGATCACTTGGCCTCTCTCCTCATGGGCCGCTGCCGCGAACTGCGGATCGAACCGCCGGCTCCCAAGCAGGAGAATGTCCAGCTCTCCTCCTTCGGCCGCCGCTTCCATCCCGTGGTCAGCGCCAGCGGCGACCCGGCCGACATGGTCGCCGGCACCCTGTTCGAGATCGCCGCCGCAGAGCTGGCCGCCGCAGAGCTGGCCGCCGCCGATTCCTACGAGGTGGCGGAGTACCGGCGCGTCCCCGCCCGCCTCGCCTCCGGGGCGGACGCCTGGGTCTATGTGAAGGCATGACGCCATAGGGGCATGACGCTGTAGCGGCGAGGCGCCGTCAGCAGCGGCGGGGCCGGACGAAACACTGCTCGATCACTTCGGTCCCCCATTGGCTGCCCGGCCGCTCGTCGGCCAGGGCGAAGCCGGCCGCTTCATAGAGACGCCGGGCGGCATCCAGCCCGCGGAAGGTCCACAGCCGGGTTTCGCCGAAGCCGCTGCGGTCGACGAACGCCATCGCCTCGTCGAGCAGCCGCCGGCCGAGGCCGCCGCCGCGCCGCCCGTCCTCGACGATGAACCAGCGCAGATGGGCGATGCCGGGCGCGGGCGCGTCGCCGGACAGATCCTCGCCGTCGATGGCGAGGGTGCCGACGATGCGGTCGCCGTCCAGCGCCGTCCAGACGGCGTTGCCGGGACGGTCGAGCCGCGGCACGAACTCCGCCAGCCCGGCCGCGACCTTGCTTTCGAAGGCGGCGCCGAAGCCATGGGCGCGGGCGTAGAAGCGCGCATGCATCTCCACCGCCCGGCCGATCAGTCCGGGCCGATGGCCCAGTTCGATGCGCAAGGCCGTGAGAGCGCTTGCCGCCTGCCCGCCATCCTCCGCGGCCCGGCGGGCCTGCAGGGCGCCGGCATACAGCCGCAGCCCCTCCACCACCACGGCATGATCGGCGGCGGGCAGGCAGGCCAGGGCGCTGCCGACCTGATCATGGGCGAAGGCATCGATGGCGGTGAGCGTCCGCCGCCCCTGCGCGGTCAGGGTGAGCCGTTTCGCCCGCCCGTCGGTCTCGCTGCTGCCCTCCGCCAGCTCCCCGGCGCCGACCAGCTTGCGCAGCATCCGGCTGACGCTGGATTTCTCCAGGTTCAACCGCTCGCACAATTCTGTCGCGGTCAGCCCGTCCCGCCCGCCGATCTCGATCAGCGCATGCACCGCCGACGCCGGCAGCTCGGTTCCGGCCAGGGTCGCCTTCATGAAGCCGAGTTCGCGCACGATCCGGCGCGACGCGTCGCGGATCGGCAGGACGGCATCCCCGGCCGCGAAGGCGGCATTGGATGTGGATCGGGCAGGCACCGGCATGGCGGCTCCGGACATGGTTGCACCATACAACTATGTCCGGACAGGAGATGTCTGTAAAGGCGCGGGCGCGGTCTCACATGATCTTTTCGAACCGGAACATCTCGCCGCCGCCGGGCAGGCCGGACGGGCCGGGCGAATGCGGGTCGGGATGACGGGCGCTGAAGAACTCGACGATCTTGAAACCGCACTTGTTCACGTAGAAATGGATGTTCCGTTTCTCGAAATAGGGCGTGTGCGTCTGCCAGACGACGGTCCTGGGAAACATCCGCTCGATCGCCGTCCAGGCCTCGAAGCCCAGGCCGCGGCCATGCTCCCGCGGGGACAGGAAGAAGAGGTCCAGCGCGTTGCGGTTGGTGGCCTCGTCGATCACGACGACGGCGCCGCCGACCCTGCGGCCGTCGCAGAGGATGTGCAGGAGCATGGTGCCCGGCGCGGTGATGGAGTCGTCGAGATCGCTGCCGGACGGGATCGAACCGTCCGGAAGGGAGCCGAACTCCTCGATGACGGCGACCGCGAAGGCCGCCTCCATCTCCGTCTTGAAGTCCGGCAGGTCGCGGGAGTCGACTCCCGCGAGCGTGACCTGATTGCCCTGCATTTTCTTGGTCTTGAAATTCTCGTGATGCCGATGGGCGGGACGATCGCGCATCGGCGATGCCCCTGCCCCGACGAAGCGGGCGGCCCGGTCCTGCCTTGCAGGCCCCGCCTTACGCTTCCGTCTCCATCTTGCGCTCCACCGCGGCGGCCCGGATCGCCTTCTGCAGCTTCTCGAAGGCGCGGACCTCGATCTGGCGGACACGCTCGCGGCTGATGCCGTATTTCTGCGACAGATCCTCCAGCGTCGTCGGCACCTCGCGCAGGCGGCGCTCGGTCAGGATGTCGCGCTCGCGGTCGTTCAGCGCGGTCATCGCGCCGGCCAGCAGCTCGCGCCGCTTGCCCAGCTCCTCGCGGTCGGCCAGCGAGATTTCCTGGCTGGCGGTCTCGTCGACCAGGAAATCCTGCCATTCGCCCTCGCTTTCGGCGCGCAGCGGCGCGTTCAGCGAATGGTCGGGGCTGGCGAGGCGCCGGTTCATGTTGACGACGTCCTGTTCCGGCACGTCGAGCTTGGTGGCGATGGCGTGGACCTGCTCGGGCGACAGGTCGCCCTCCTCGATCGCCTGCATCTGGCCCTTCAGCCGGCGCAGGTTGAAGAACAGCTTCTTCTGGGCGGCCGTGGTGCCCATCTTCACCAGCGACCAGCTGTGCAGGATGTATTCCTGGATGGCGGCGCGGATCCACCACATGGCGTAGGTCGCCAGCCGGAAGCCGCGGTCGGGGTCGAATCGCTTGACCGCCTGCATCATGCCGACATTGCCCTCGGAGATCAGCTCCGACAAAGGCAGGCCGTAGCCGCGGTAGCCCATGGCGATCTTGGCGACCAGCCGCAGATGGCTGGTCACGAGCTGGTGGGCGGCGCCGGAATCCTCATGCTCCTGCCAGCGCTTGGCAAGCATGTATTCCCGCTGCGGCTCCAGCATCGGGAACTTGCGGATTTCCTGGAGATAGCGGGACAGGTTGCTTTCGGACCCGATCGCAGGAACGCTGGACGCCGTCGCCATGGCTCAAAACCCCCTCTTCGACGGCCACTATGCACTGCGAAGGAATCGCATGCATACGGCCATTCTTCGACGCGGGTTCCATAGGCCGCCCTGAATGGGCGGGGGTGGAACCTCACCATTGACGCGAAGTCTACCCAAGAAAAATTTCCCGGTGTACCGTTTTAAACCGTCTCCAAGGTGACAATTAGTTCATGAATATCGGCCGGAATTGAGGATCGGAACGCCACGATCTCGCCATTAACCGGATGGCGGAAGGTCAGCGCCGCGGCATGCAGCGCCTGGCGCGGGAACCCGGCGAGGCTGGTGCGCGCCGGCTCGGGCAGCAGCGAGGCGAATTTTCCGCCCGGCCGTCCCGACCGGCCGCGGCCATAGAGCGGGTCGCCGACCAGCGGATGGCCGATGTGGGTCAGGTGGACGCGGATCTGGTGGGTGCGCCCGGTCTCCAGCACGCATTCGACCAGCGACGCCGCCATGCCGAAGCTCTTGACCACCCGGTAGCGGGTGGCGGCCGGCTTGCCGCCGCCGGTCACCACCGCCATCTTCTTGCGGTCGGCGGAGCTGCGGCCGATGTTGCCCTCGATCCGGCCCTGCCTCGGGTTGGGCACGCCCCAGACCAGCGCCAGATAGGTGCGGCTGAGGGTGCGGTCGGCGAACTGCTCGGTCAGGCCGTGGTGGGCGCGGTCGTGCTTGGCCACCACCATCAGGCCGCTGGTGTCCTTGTCCAGCCGGTGGACGATGCCGGGCCGCCTGACCCCGCCGATGCCGGACAGGCTGTCGCCGCAATGGGCCAGCAGGGCGTTGACCAGCGTGCCGTCGGCATTGCCGGCGGCCGGATGCACCACCAGCCCGGCCGGCTTGTCGATCACCAGCACGTCGGCATCCTCGTACACCACCGTCAAAGGGATGTCCTGGGGCTGCGGTTCGGCCGCCTCCGCCTCCGGCACCTGCAAGACGAAGGTCTGGCCGGGTTTGACCCTCAGGGACGCGTCCGTTATCGTCCGCCCGTCGCCGCGCACGCAGCCCTGTTCCAGCAGGGCCTGCACGCGCGACCGCGACAGGTCCGGCAGCCCGGCGGCCAGCGCCTTGTCCAGGCGCAGGCCGGCGGCGGGGGCTGGAACCGTGTAGGTCAGCGGACCGGCGGGGCCGGGGCCGGGGACGGAACCGGCGGCGTCGTCGTCGGGTTCGTCGAACTCGTCGGGGATATCGTCAGCCATCGGGCGTGCGTGTCGCGTCCTGTTTCAATCGTCCGGGAGTGGACCCCAAACCGTGCAGATCCTCAAGGCACTCGTCGTCATCATGGGCGTTCTGATCGTCGCCGGCTTCGCCTTCCTGGGCGTCGAGCTGTACAAGCGCATGTCGGACCCCACCCGCGCCACCTCCGCCGCCGTCTCCTCCGGAGAGGCCGACCGCACCGGGGAGCGGGGCGCCGACCGCACCGTCGAGGTGACGCTGGACGTCCCGGCCGGCGCCCGCATCGGCGAGATGCTGGCGGTCGGCAACCGCGTCCTGTTCAAGGTGACGCTGCCGCAGGGGCCGGACCGGCTGTACCTGATGGATCCGCGCAGCGGCGCCGTCACCGCCACCATCACCGCTGGCAGGCCCGCCCCATAAGAACCTGCAAGCCCGCCCAGTAAGACCCGGCAAGCCCGCTCCTTAAGGAACAAGGTCCGCGACCATGCATGATTTCCGCAGCGACAACGTCGCCGGCGCCGCTCCCCAGGTGATGACCGCGCTGGCGATGGCCGCGTCCGGCACCGCCGCCCCCTATGGCAACGATCCCTGGACGCAGCGGGTGACCGAGCGGCTGGGCGCGATCTTCGCGACCGAGGTGGCGGTCTTCCCGGTCGCCACCGGCACCGCGGCCAATTCGCTGGCCTTGTCGGCGCTGGTGCCGCCCTTCGGCGCCGTGCTCTGCCACGAGGACGCGCACATCACCATCGACGAGTGCGGCGCGCCGGAATTCTTCACCGGCGGCGCCAAGCTGGTCCCGCTGGCCGGCGAGCATGGCAAGCTGACCCCCGACACGGTGCAGCGCCACATCGCCAGGGCCGGCGTCGGCGTCGTCCACCGCGTCCAGCCCGCCGCCCTCAGCCTGACCCAGGCGACCGAGGCCGGCACAATCTACAGCCCGGCCGAGGTCGAGGCGCTGGTCGAGGTCGCCCATGCCAACGGCATGGCGGTGCATATGGACGGCGCCCGCTTCGCCAACGCCATCGCCCGGCTGGGCTGCGCCCCGGCCGACGTGACATGGCGGGCCGGGGTCGACGTGCTGACGCTGGGCGGCACCAAGGGCGGCTGCCTCGCCGCCGAGGCGGTGGTGTTCTTCAACCCGGCGATGGCCGAGGATTTCGGCTTCGGCCGCAAGCGCGGCGGCCATCTGGTGTCGAAGATGCGGTTCCTGTCGGCGCAGCTCGACGCCTGGCTGGCCGACGGCCTGTGGCTCGGGCTTGCCGCCCATGCCAACGCCATGGCGGACCGTCTGGCCGACGGCCTGACCGCGCTGCCCGGGGTGACGCTGGCCCATCCGGTGGAGGCCAACGAGCTGTTCGTCCGCCTGCCGACGGCTTACGCCGAGGCGCTGGAGGCGGCGGGCTATGGCTTCTACCGCTGGGACGACGGCACGGCGCGGTTCGTCACCGCCTTCGACACCCCGGCGGCGGCGGTGGACGGGCTGGTGGATATTTTGCGGCGGATCTCAGAAAAGGCTTGATCGGCGGTCCGGGCTTCGTTAGAAACCCGCCCACGCCGATGACGTCCCCATCGTCTAGAGGCCTAGGACACCGCCCTCTCACGGCGGTAACAGGGGTTCGAATCCCCTTGGGGACGCCAACCTTTCCATGGTTGGGTCAGGCGCGGATGGCAAGCCTCCATCCCCGCCGGTTGAAGCATCGGGACCGGACGTCCCCATCGTCTAGAGGCCTAGGACACCGCCCTCTCACGGCGGTAACAGGGGTTCGACTCCCCTTGGGGACGCCAACCTTTCCATGGTTGGGTCAGGCTGCACGTTCCAAGACTGCGTCATCGATGATGGACAGCGCCGCCCATTCAGCGCGGCCGCCTTATCCAGACCATCGCCCGCAGGGGCCGAACCGGATGCCCGCGACCTTGGGCGGCATCGGCCTCCACAAGCGTTCGAGGAAACCGCCGGAACACATGGCCGGCGGCACGGCCGTCCCGTCATGACCGTCCCGTTATCGGGGGCATCGATCGCCGGCAAGGTCATGATTCGGCGCAGACGGACCCTCCGCCATTGGCCGGAGCCGTTGCCAGACGCTCCGCAAGCTGGTCCCGCTCGGCCATGACCGATGCATGCGCGGCCTTCTCCTGCTCCAGGAGCGTCTCGCATTCCAGTATCCTGTCCGTGTAAAACGACCTGCTTTTTCTTGCATAGAACTCATGACGCTGCCATTCCTCCAGCGCATCGCTCTTCATCGATTCGATGAATCGAGCGCTCTTCTCGGTGCGGCAGTAGCCTGCGATGATCTTCGTGAACTGGTTGATTGTGTCGATGAAAAATTGATGCGACCTCACATTCACAAGGGAGAATTCGAAATCCGACCGAGCGTCCGAAAGGTCGACATGGGAGCCGACCATCTCCGACAAATATCCTTCGACCGACTGCCGGAGATTGGCATCTTTCGCCATCGCTGTGGCGTCGATCACCAGATCGGCCGAATCGTAAGCGTTCGCATACAGATAAAGATGGAATAGAATGAATATTCCAAAAAAGCTCTCGTCATGCGGAGATGGTATTCTCGATGAATACCAGTCATCGATCATGCAGATAAATTTATCGTGCCTCGATGCTTTTATCATTTCTTCGATTTTTTCAAAGAAATAGGGGTTTCCATTAATCTTCTGACTGGAAAAGGAAGCCCATTGGTGAAAAATGTTCCTATGCAAGAAAATATTCCTTCCAGGGAAATCCTTCTTTATGGCCTCGATACGCCCCAACGTGCGCGTGCATGTCAGGACAGGGATTTTCCTATTCGCCCGCGCGTGCTGGATAAGCCTCTCCAAATAATTTTTCTCGCCAACCGATAGGCTTCCATAAAACCCATCGGCAGGGATAAAGCTATCGACGGACATGGATTTTTCATATCCTTCGATTCCCCCGCCGTCCTTTATGATTGGCAGATATTCTATGAAGTAATTGGCAACAATCGGATGGTTTGATTTCCAAATATCCCCCGATATGGCGCTTACCGTTTTTAAATCAAATTTCTCGAGTCCCTCGTTAAAAACCTCATAATACGAAATCGTATCCGTTAGATTCCGAAATTTGCTCCAGATCCAGGTGCTGGAAACCCTGAAGCTAGAATGGACAAATATTGTATTGTCAATTCCCTTGGGAGTGCTGGAAAAATCAGCAATAGACAAAGACGCCTCCTTGGCATTATTATTATTCCTGATCGACCTTAATTCAATTGTAGCATGATTTACGGTACGGATCAGGATAATTTTATGTCATCATATGGTTTTGGCGCGTCCGGCTGCCCCGCCGCCACCCAGCTTGCAGCGGACAGCCAGTTGGTTCGGATGGGGCACCGCAAGGCAAGCCGGCGCGGAGCATGCAAGGTTCATCCATGACCGAGATAATCTTCGTCCACATTCCCAAGACCGCCGGCACGAGCTTCCGCACAGCCCTGTGCCATGGCTTCGCCGAAAACAACGTCAGCCCGGCCTTCGCCGCCTCCACCGTCACCGAGAGCGACAGGGCGCGGCTCTCCGCCTATCGCGTCGTCTCAGGGCACATCAGCATGGCCGACGTCCGGCTGCATTTTCCACAGGCCCGGATCCTCACGATCCTTCGTGATCCTATCGACCGCTGCCTGTCCTGGTACTATTACGCGCGCCAACTGGCAGGAATATCCGATCCGGAGGTTCTTGCCGCCCAGGCCCACGATGTCGACGCCATCTTCGAGATCGACCGGCAGATCATGTTCCGGAACATGTTCAACCGGCAGGTGCGCCAACTGGGCGACCATGTCCTGAACACCAAGGTCGATCTCGATGCGGCGTTGGAACGGGCAAAACAGGCACTGGCAACGGCCGCGTGGGTGGGCCGGCAGGAACGGATCGGAACCGATCTGGCCCGCCTTTGGACCGTTGTTCCCGAGATGGCCGGGATTCCGCTGCATGCGGAGAACGTCACTCCAGGGCGCCGTTCGGCCAACGACCTGGACAACGCCCTGGTCCAGAAGATTGCAGCCTGGAACCGCTATGACCTTGAGCTTTACGCCTATGCGGCCACCCTGTCCGCGACCGGATGATGAGCGGCCATCGGATCATGGACGGCCCGATGGGACCGGCGGCTGCACGGGTGGCAGCCACGCTCCTCACCCCAGCGCCCCCGTCAGATGCAGCGTCACCCGCAGGCCGCCGTTCGACACCGACACGCCACCCTCGCCGAAGGGCAGTTCGGTCGCCTGGGCCAGGGACGGTTCGTTGGTGATGACGGCGACGCGCCAGCCGGCGAAGCCCTGCTTCAAGGTCTGGCCCAGCGCGTGGTAGAGCGGCACCAGCGCCTTGCGGTCGGTGCCGAGCCGGGCGCCATAGGGCGGGTTGACGATGACGAGGCCGGGGGGCCCCTCCGGCGCCACGAGGTCGCTGACGGAATGCTGGCGGAAGTCGGTCCAGACCGACACGCCGGCCCGCTCGGCATTCGCGCGGCTCATGGCGATGGCGCCGGCATCGCGGTCGCTGCCGTAGAAGCGGACCGCAGGCTCCGTCACCGTCCCGGCCGCGCGCAGGCCCTGCCAGACGGCGGGGTCGAAGCCGGCGAGCTGCTCGAAGGCGAAGCTGCGCGAACGGCCGGGCTTCAGGCCGGCGGCGATCTCGGCCGCCTCGATCGGGAAGGTGCCGGAGCCGCACATCGGATCCACGACCGGCACCGGCTCCCGCCCGTCATAGCCGCAATGGCGCAGGAACAGCGACGCCAGCGTCTCGCGCATCGGCGCCTTGTGGACCGCTTCCTTGTGGTTGCGCTTGTGCAGCGACTCCCCCGAGCTGTCGACGCTGATGGTGCAGAGGTCGTCGTCGATGCGGGCCTTGATCGACACACCGGGCTCGCCCGCCTCGGGGGCCTCGCGGATGATCGGGGCGCCCAGCTCCTCGGCGATGGCGCGCTGGATGCGCTGGGCGGCGGCGCCGGCATGGTAGATGCGCGAGCCCTTGCACGACACCTCGACCCGCACCGGCACGTCGGCGCGCAGGAAGTCGGCCCAGGGGACGCGGCGGGCCCGCTTGTCGAGCTGCGCCAGATGGAAGGCACGGAAGGAGGCCACGCGGGCCAGGATGCGGGTCGCGCCGCGCATCTCCAGATTGGCCCGCCAGACCTCCGGCCAGCCGCCGGCAACGGTCACGCCGCCCTTCACCGGGGTCGGGTTCGTGAAACCGCGGGCCTGGGCTTCCGCGCACAGCACGGATTCCAGGCCGGGGGTGGCCACCATGAAGATTTCGAAGTCGCTGTCGGTGTTCATCCCGCCTACATAGCCCGAAGGCCGGCGGGGTGGAAGCTCCTGCTTGCCGCGCGGCGCCGCCGGCTGCGGAAAGGACCGGGGAAATCGGCAGGCGCCCGCGGCAGCATCGGGATGGGGGTGTTCAGGCAGACATCAGGCACGCGTTGCCGGCCGAACGAATCATCGGCCTGACGGTTACCGGTAGGAGCTGTGCGAGGCGATGTCGCTGTCGTGGCCGACGGCGTCACCCGAGGCCGACAGTCCGACGGCGGCGCCCCGGGCGGTGGAGCCGAGGCCGAGCTTGCCGCGGGCGAAGTTCAGATAGGCGGTGGCGGCCTGGGTGTCGCCCTGGGCGGCGAGCGAGCGGGCGGCCAACAGGGCGATGCGGGCGGCGTCGCGGTCGGAGCGTTCGACCGAGGCATCGGCCTGGGCGGCGACGGTGGAGGCCAGCAGGCTGTCGAAGCCGGCATCCTGCGCGGCGGAGGCCGAACCGGCGGTCAGGGCCAGGGCCGACACGGACAGGACGGCGGCGGCGGCAAAGGTGGCGATCTTGTTGGCGACCATGACGATGTCCTTTTGGAAACGGCCCCTCCGGGGGGATGCGCCCGGTGACGGGGGGAATCGTCACCGGGCGCGGGGCGGGGCTGGAGGTTTCAGCCCGACCGGCGCCGGGGAGCGCCGGCCGTGAAGAAAGAGTTAAACGTCAGGCCGTGTTGGATAAACCCGGTTGTTCCGACAACACTATTCGTTCGGAAACAACAATCGGGATCGCCCGGGCGCGTCGCCGGGCGGGTCGAACGCTCCGCATGGGCTGTGCGTTGACGGGCCGGACCGCCGCCCTCTATGATCGGATTGGAACACCAACAATCAGCGGTGTTTTCGATTTCGAACATGCCGCGATCATCTGCCAACATCCGCACGAGGGGGGACACGCACCATGACCGCGACCGACGGCACGACCTGGCCGGCCGACCTGCTGGCGCAGGAATTCCGGGGCAAGCGGGTTCTGGTGACCGGCAGCAGCCGCGGCATCGGCGCCGCGGTGGCGGCGGCCTTCGTCCAGCTCGGCGCCCGCGTCGCCATCCATGGCCGCGACGCGGCAACGGTGGAGGCCGCGGCGGCCGGGATGGCGACCGCCGCGGGACCGGAGATCGTGGCGCTGGCCGGCGATTTCGCCGACAAGGCGGAAACCCGCGCGGTGGTGGAACGCGCGGTGGATCGGCTGGGCGGGCTGGACGTGCTGATCAACAATGCCGGCACCATGCTGGGCCGGGTGGCGCTGGCCGACATCGACGACGGTTTCCTGCAACGCCAGTTCGACCTGAACGCCGCCTCCGCCGTGGTGGCCAGCCGGACGGCGCTGCCGGCGCTGATCGCCTCGGCCGGGGCCATCGTCAACACCGGCTCGATCTCCGGCCGGACGGGCGGCAGCGCCGGATCGGCGCTCTACAGCGCGGCGAAGGCCTTCCAGGCCAGCCTCGCCCGCTCGCTGGCGACCGAACTGGCGCCGCACGGCATCCGCGTCAACGCCGTCTCCCCCGGCACCATCGCCACCGACTTCCACCAGCGCTATTCGACCCCGGACAAACTCTCGCAGACGGCGGCGCGCATCCCGCTGAAACGGCTGGGCACCGCCGGGGACTGTGTCGGCGCCTACCTGTTCCTCGCGTCGGGCCGGCTGGCCGGCTACATCACCGGACAGGTGATCGAGGTGAATGGCGGGCAGTTCTATGGCTAAAGGCAGGGATCCCGACAGTCGAGATGTGCCCGGCATGGCAATTTGCAAAGCAATCTCAGCAGGATTGGCGAATTGCGATAGGTCGCCGACCGGACTATCCGAAACAGGCGGCGATTTCGTAGGACAGAAAAACACTTTTCCCGTTAGCGGTCCTTTGGCATCGTTCTTGTAACGTGTTCCCCAACAGACGGGCGAAACAAAGATCGCTCCTTCGCCAGAAGTCGGGGTCATCAGACATGAACACCAGAATCCAGAACCAGCCGGCCGGCGTCGGCGCATTCGCCAACCTGCGCACCGCGACCAAGGTCTATACCGGATTCGGGGTCACGCTGGCGCTTCTGGTCGGGTTGGGGGCGGTATCCTGGGCCGGCCTGCGGACGAGCCAGGATGCCATGCGGCGCCACGCCGCCCAGTCGCATGTCGCCATGACGGTGGCGGAGGCCGACACCGCGATGGCCGACGCCTTTGGCGCGGCCGAGGAATTCATGTCCAGCGGCTCTCCCGCCGTGGCCGACCGCTTCCGCAAGGACGTCGACCTGCTCCGCCGGAAGCTGGACAGCGCCATCGGTCGGATGAGCAGCGCCGCCGATCTCCAGGCGGCGCAGGACATCGCCGGCCTGCAGCAGACCTTCGCCGGCGGCTTCGAGCGCCTCGTCGCCGCGCGGACGGAGCGCGACGGGATCGTCGCCTCGGTGGTGAACACGCTGGGTGCCGACATCCGCCGGACGCTCAGCGACACGGTCAAGGCGGAGAAGGCCGCCGGCAAGCCGGACCGCGCCCTGCGGGCCGCGGAGGTCAGCGAACAGTTCCTGCTGGTCCGCGTGCTGGTCGCCCGCTTCGTGGTGGAAACCAAGTCGGAGGATCTGCTGCGCATCCGCAAGGATCTGGGCGAGGTGGTCGCCAAGGCCGACCTGCTGACCGACGGGATGGACGACGGCCCGGCCAGGACCAGGCTGGAGGCCGCGCTCGCCAAGCTGCCCGCCTATGGCACCGGCATCGAGCGGATCGCGACGCTGAGCGACGAGCTGAAGTCGCTGAACCAGGAGACGCTGGGCAAGGCCGGCCGGGAGATCGGCGACAAGATCGGCCTGATCCGCACCAATTCCGCCGATTTCCTGGACCAGCTCGAGCGCACCGCGGCGGCCGAGGCGACGGCCGCGGAGATGCGCGGCACCGCGGTGACGGCGGTTGCCCTGCTGCTCGGCCTGCTTCTGGCCTGGGCGATCTCGCGCGCCATCACCCGGCCGCTCGGCACCATCACCCAGGCGATGGGGCGGCTGGCCCAGGGCGACCTGACGGTCGCCGTCACCGACGATCTGCGCCGGGACGAGATCGGCGCGCTGGCCCGTTCGCTCCAGGTGTTCAAGACCAGTGCGCTGGAGATGGAGCGGCTGCGCAAGGCGCATGAGGAGGCCGAGCGTCAGGCGGCGGAGCATCGCCGCCAGACCATGATGGAGATGGCCGACACCTTCGAGAGCACGGTGAAGGGCATCGTCGACACCGTCGCCAACGCCGCCACCGGCATGCGCGACGCCGCCACCGCGCTGAGCGCCACCGCGCATGACGCGAGCGAGCGGTCGCTGCTGGTCGCCAGCGCGTCGGAACAGGCGTCGGCCAACGTGCAGACCGTCGCCACCGCGACCGAGGAGCTGTCGGCCTCCATCGCCGAGATCGGGCAGCAGGTGGAGAACTCCACCCGCATCGCCAGCCAGGCGGTGGCCGACGCCGACGGTGCCGACCGCACCATGTGCGAGCTGGTCGCCGCCGCCGACAAGATCGGGCAGGTGGTGGAGCTGATCAGCGGCATCGCGGCGCAGACCAACCTCCTGGCGCTCAACGCCACCATCGAGGCGGCCAGGGCGGGCGAGGCCGGCAAGGGCTTCGCCGTGGTGGCGAGCGAGGTCAAGGCGCTGGCCAACCAGACCGCCAAGGCCACCGACGAGATCCAGGCCAAGGTCCAGGAGATCCAGCAGACCACCGGCGGCGCCCAGAAGGCCATCGGCGGGATCGGCAAAACCATCGGCCGGATGAGCGAGATCGCCACCGCCATCGCCGCCGCCATCGAGGAGCAGGCCGCCGCCACCCGCGAGATCGCCAACAGCGTCACCCAGGCGGCCCAGGGCACCGAGGAGGTGTCGTGCAACATCGCCGGCGTCAGCACCGCCGTGCACGAGACCGGCGACGCCGCCGGCCGCGTCCACGGCACCTCGCGCGAACTGGCCGCCGAAGCCGAACGGCTGCGCCACGAGGTCGGCACCTTCATCGCGACGGTGCGGGCGGCCTGAACCCAACGTCTCCCGCCCCCGGCGGCCCGGGATCGGGAGACGCCGTCCTCACACCGCGCTGCGGTGGCGCTCGATGCAGGTGTCCAGCACCTCGCCCATCGGGCGTTCCCACCAGTTGGCCTGCGAGAAGATCTCCACCTCCGACCAGCCGGCGAAGCCGGCCTCCTCGACCCAGCCGCGGATGCGCGGGATGTCGATGACGCCGTCTCCCATCATGCCGCGGTCGAGCAGCAGGTCGGCGGTCGGCACCAGCCAGTCGCAGACATGGAAGGCCAGCAGCCTCTCCTTGCCGGCGCGGCGGATCTGCGCCTCCAGATCCGGATCCCACCAGACATGGTAGACGTCGACCGCCACCCCCAGCGCCCCCGACCGTACCGGGTCGAGCCTGTCGCAGAGGTCGAGCGCATGCGCCATCGTGTTCACGCAGGCGCGGTCGGCGGCATACATCGGGTGCAGCGGCTCGATGGCCAGCGGCATGCCGGCCTTGCGGGCATAGTCCAGCAGCTCTGCGATGCCGTCCTCCACCTGCGACCGTGCCAGCGCGATGTCCTTGCTGACGGCGGAGCCGGGGCGGGAATAGTGCGGCAGGCCGCCCACCACCAGCACCAGGCAGACGGCGCCCAGCGCCGCCGCCTCGTCCACCGCGCGGCGGTTGTCGTCGCGCACCTCCGCCGCCTTGGACGGGTCGGCCGGGAACATGCCGCCGCGGCAATAGCCGGACAGCGCCAGTTCGCCGCTGCGCACCGCCCGCACCGCGGCATCCAGCCCGACCGCCGCGACCTGGTCGCGCCAGGGCGCGATGGCGCCGATGCCGCGGCGGGCGCAGGCCTCGGCGATCTCCAGCAGGTTGCCCTGCTTGCGGACGGTCGCGGTGTTGATCGACAGCCAGCGGTGGCCGCCGGAAAAGTCCCGTGGCTTGACGTCGCTCATCAGGCGATCCCCCGCACCGCCAGCACCGCCGCCATCCGCTGCGCCGCCCGGTCGGGATCGGACAGCAGCCCGGCCTTGTCGGCCAGCCGGAACAGCTCGGCCAGATGCAGGGTGGAGCGGGTGCTCTCCTGCCCGCCGACCATGGTGAAATGGTCCTGGTGGCCGTTCAGGTAGGCCATGAAGACGACGCCGGTCTTGTAGAAGCGGGTGGGCGCCTTGAAGATGTGGCGCGACAGCGGCACGGTGGGGGCGAGGATGTCGTGGAACCCCGCCTCGTCGCCCTCGGCCAGATGGGCCAGCGCCGCCGCCGCCGCCGGGGCGATGGCGTCGAAGATGCCGAGCAGCGCGTCGGAATGCTGCTGCCCGTCGCCGGCGATCAGCTCGGCATAGTTGAAGTCGTCGCCGGTGTACATCCGCACGCCGCTGGGAAGACGGCGGCGCATGACGATCTCCTTGTCCTTGTCGAGCAGCGAGATCTTGATGCCGTCGACCTTGGGCGCGAAGTCGCCGATGATCGACAGCGCGGTATCCATCGCCGCGTCGACATCGCCGGTGCCCCAATAGCCGGCCAGCGCCGGGTCGAACATGTCGCCCAGCCAATGCAGGATGACCGGACGGCGAACCTGCGACAGGATGCGGCCATAGACGCGGGCGTAATCCTCCGGCCCCCTGGCGACGCGGGCCAGCGCGCGCGACGCCATCAGGATGATGCGGCCGTCGAGCGCCTCGATGGCCTCGATCTGCTCCTCGTAGGCGCGGATGACGTCGTCGACGCTGCGGGCGTTCTCCGGCGGCAGATGGTCGGTGCCGGCGCCGCAGGCGATCACCCCGCCGCGCGCCTTGGCCGCCGACTGCGACCGCCGGATCAGCTCCAGCGAGGTCGGCCAGTCCAGCCCCATGCCGC
Source organism: Azospirillum sp. HJ39 (assembly GCF_041507355.1). Classification (NCBI taxonomy): domain Bacteria; kingdom Pseudomonadati; phylum Pseudomonadota; class Alphaproteobacteria; order Rhodospirillales; family Azospirillaceae; genus Azospirillum; species Azospirillum sp. HJ39. Next base: position 61,858 of record NZ_CP167913.1, read on the forward strand.
GCTGCGCCGTGTCCATCGCCTCGGCGACCCCGAGGCCGAGGTCCCACAGATGCTCGCGGAAGGCGATGCTGCGCTCCCAGTCGATGGCCGGGGCCAGCCACGGATCGGAGTCGGCCAGCGGGTCGGCGACCATGTGGGCGGCGGCGAAGGCGATGCGGGTCAGCGGCCGGTCTGTGCGGGCGGGAAAGCCACGCGGCGGGGCCAGGGTGTAGCTCTCGATGCTGCGGTCGGGGCGCGGGAGGCGGATGGTCGGCATGGGTCAAGGTTCCTGGATAGGTCGTCGCCGCCGATGCCCCCTCCCCATCCCTCCCCCACCTTCGGTGGGAGAGGGGGTAGAACGCTTGTCGACGTGACTTGATCGCGAAGCGGCGGCAGTTCCCTCTCCCGCGAAGCGGGGGAGGGTTAGGGAGGGGGCAGCGTCAGCCGGCGCCTCAGCCCTCCAGCGGGGCCACGTCGACCCAGCGGCGTTCGCGCCAGCTCTGCATCGCGCATTCCACCAGCTGGACGCCCTTGGCGCCCTCGATCAGGCCGTGGTTGTAGGGCGCATCCTCCACCACATGGCGGATGAAGGACTCCCACTGCACCTTGAAGCCGTTGTCGAAGACGGCGTTGTCGGGCACCGGCTGCCAGGTCTCGTAGAAGTCGATGGTCTGCTTCTGGTCGGGGTTCCACACCGGGCGCGGGGTGCCCTGGCGCGGCTGGATCACGCAGTCGGTCAATCCTGCGACCGCCGAGCCGTTGGTGCCGTCGACATGGAAGGTGACGAGGTCGTCGCGATGGACCCGCGTGCACCAGGACGAGTTGATGGTGGCGATCACCCCGCCCTCAAGCTCGAACATCGCATAGGCGGCGTCGTCGGCGGTGGCCTTGTAGGGCTTGCCCTTCTCGTCCCAGCGTTCCGGGATGTGGGTGGCGCCCAGGCAGGAGATGCTCTTCACCGTGCCGAACAGGTTGTCGAGCACATAACGCCAGTGGCAGATCATGTCGAGGATGATGCCGCCGCCATCCTCCTCGCGGTAGTTCCAGGAGGGGCGCTGCGCCGGCTGCCAGTCGCCCTCGAACACCCAATAGCCGAACTCGCCGCGCACCGACAGCATGCGGCCGAAGAAGCCGCTGTCGCGCAGCATGCGCAGCTTCTCCAGGCCGGGCAGGAACAGCTTGTCCTGCACCGTGCCGTTCTTCACTCCGGCCTCGGCGGCCAGCCGGACGACGCGCAGCGCCTCGTCCAGGTTGGTGGCGATGGGCTTCTCGCAATAGACGTGCTTGCCGGCGCGGATCGCCTTCTCCAGCAGCGTCGGGCGCATCTGGGTGGTGCCGGCGTCGAAGAAGATGACGTCGTCCGGGTTGTCCAGCGCGGCGTCGAGATTGTCGCTCCAGCGCTCGATGCCGTGACGGCGGGCCAGTTCCTGCATCTTCTCGGCATTGCGGCCGACGACGATCGGGTCGGGCATGACGCGCGAGCCGTCGGACAGGGTGACGCCGCCCTGGGCGCGGATCGCCAGGATCGAGCGGATCAGGTGCTGGTTCATGCCCATCCGCCCGGTGACGCCGTGCATGATGAGGCCAAGGCGCTTGGTGCTCATGGGTGGACTCCTTGGGAAAGCGCTGATGTCGGGTTTGAAAGGGGTGACAGGGCGGACCAGTCGGGATCGGACAGATGCGCGAAGCCGGGGCCGTACAGCGGCGCCGTCTCCAGCCGGCCGCTGGCGGTGGCGAGCCTGACGGTTCCTTCGCGGTCGCGGGTATAAAAGCCGGGATGGGCGTCGAGGAAGGCCGCCCCCTCCGCCTCGCCGGCGAAGCCGCCGCCATACTGGTGGCCGTTGCGCTCGGCATGCGGGATGCCGAGGAAAGCCACCAGCGCGGTGTCCTGCTGGACCGACAGGCCGGCCTGGCAGGTCAGATCCTCGGCGGAGATGAAGTGCGGCGGTCCCCAGGCGGCGCAGCGCGCCCGGTTGAGGATCGCCTTGTAGAGACCCTTGCAGGATTTGGACGACACGCCGCGATAGCCCATCGCGCGGGCGCGCGGGAAGGCGTCGTAGCCGTCGTCGGATTCGTCGACGATCACCGGCACCCGCTCGGCCACCGCGCCCAGCGGGCGGGCCAGCGCCGCCTCCCGCGCGATCGGCTGCTCCAGATAGGCCAGCGCCCTGCGGAAGCCGGCCAGCTCCGGGGCAGCGTCCATCCGGTCGAGCAGTTCGGCGACATGGCCGGCGTCGCGATACTGCTCGTTGCCGTCGAGCGTGGCGCGGTAGCCGGGCGCGGCCTCCTCCAGCACGGCGGCCAGCGCGCACAGCCGGGCGATGTCGGCGTCGACATCGCCGCCCAGCTTGATCTTGAACCAGCGCAGCGCCGAGCGCTCCAGCAGGGCGCGCAATGCTTCTGGGGCGTCGAGCAGGCCGACGGTGTGGCGCAGCTCGACCGCCGGCAGCGGCGAAAGCCCGTTCAGGAAGCCGTCCAGCCCGAAGCCGGCGAGGTCGGGCGCCAGCCGCGCGTCCAGCCCGGCGGCATTGGCCCCCAGCCCCTGGAAGGCGTTCAGCCCCAGCACCCGCAGCAGCCCGTCCAGCACCGCCTTGTCGATCTGCGCCGGGCCGAAGGCGGCGGCCAGCTTCGGCTCCAGCGTCGGCGAGAAGGCGGCGTGATGGCCGAAGGCGGTGTCGAGGCGGCTGTCGGACAGATAGGCGTCGCGCGCCTCGATCAGCGAGCGGCGCAGGCCGTCCACCGTGTCGGCCGGGCTGCGGTCCGGGCGCTTGTCGAACCATTTCGGCATCATCATCTCGGCCGCCGCCCCCCAGGCCTCGCGCTGGCCTTCGCCCTGGCCCTCGACAGCGACCAGGGCGCGGACGAAGGCCTGCGGAGCGGCCTCCACCGTGACCGCGCCGAAGCGGAACGGCTTCACGAAGCGGACGGGCCGCTCATACAGCTCGATGGCGCGGATGCGGAGACGGGGGGCGGACATGGGTGGTCCTTTGTTCTTTTGATGGTGTCTTGCCCCCACCCTTCCCATGCTGGCGCATGGGCCCCTTCCCTCCCCCGCCTTCGGCGGGAGAGGGTGGATTTGCAGAGCGGCGGCAGTCCCCTCTCCCTCGAAGAGGGGGAGGGTTAGGGAGGGGGCAACCGGGGGCCGCGCCTAATCCAGATGTCCCTGCGCCGCGAAATGCTTGCGGATGGTCTGGGTCAGCTGGATGAACACCGGGTCGCCCATGACGTCCAGCGTGCGCGGGCGCGGCAGCGGCACCTCGTAGGTGGCGGCGATGGTGCCGGGACGCTCAGACATCACCATCACCCGGTCGGCCAGGAACACCGCCTCGGGGATCGAGTGGGTGATCAGGATCACCGTCTTGCCGGTTTCGTGCTGTATGCGCTGCAGCTCGACATTCATCCGCTCCCGCGTCATGGCGTCGAGCGCGCCGAACGGCTCGTCCATCAGCAGGATCTTCGGGTCGTGCACCAGCGCCCGGCACAGGGCGGCGCGCTGCTGCATGCCGCCCGACAGCTGCCAGGGATATTTGTTCTCGAACCCGGTCAGCCCGGTCATCCCGATCAGCTTGTGCGCGCGCTCCAGATAGCGCTCGCGCGGCAGGCGGCGGATTTCCACCGGCAGCATGATGTTGCGCAGCACCGAGCGCCAGGCCAGCAGCGTCGGGCTCTGGAAGACGATGCCGGTGTCGTCGTGCGGCTCGGTGACGGTGTCGCCTTCGATTCGGATGCTCCCGCTGCTGACCGGCAGCAGGCCGGCCAGCATCTTCAGCAGGGTGGACTTGCCGCAGCCGGACGGACCGACCACCACCAGGAACTCGCCCGGCCGCACATCGAAGGTGATGGGGCGGAGCGACGGCACCTCGCCGTCGCGGGTGCGGTAGGTCTTGGTCACGCCGTCGATGCGGATCAGCGGCTCGCCGGACAGGCGCTGCGTCTCCGCCTCGCCGACCAGTTTCAACTGAGGCTGTGCCATGCTCTCCTCGTCGCTCCGTGCGGGGTCCAAGGTGGGTCCTTTACGCTTGGTTCACTTCGCCGCGGCGTTCATTGCCTTGGCGGCCGGATCGGCCGGCAGGAACTCGCGGGTGTAGAAGCGCTGCGGGTTCTCCTTGGCCGCCGCGTCCAGCCCGCCATATTCCACCAGCAGATCCAGCGTCTCCTTCATGTTGGCGTCGGTGACCTGGAAGGGCCGCATCTTCTCGGTTTCCTTGGTCCGGTAGAGCGGGATGGTCAGCTCGAAGCCTTCCTGGAGGGTGTCGGGCTTGCCGCCCTTCGGGTTGGCCTTCAGGATGGCGGCAGCCGCGTCCTTCGGCGCCTTCTCCGCCTCCTCCACCGCCTTGGTGGTGGCGGCCATGAAGCGGCGGACGAGGTCGGGATTGCTCTTCAGCGTCTCGGTGTTGGCGATGATGCCCGACGAGACCATGTTGACGCCGTAGTCGGCGAAGCGGATCGGCGTCACCGACTTGCCGGTCGCGTCCTTGATCTTCATGCTCTGGTCCATGACATAGCCGAGCAGCAGGTCGGCCTGGCCGTTGATGACGGCGTTCAGCTTGGTCTGGCCGTCGCCCGACACCACCTCGAAGTCACGCTCCTTCAGGCCGGTCTTCTTCAGGAACAGCGGCCAGATCTGGGACATGCTGTCGCCCGGCGTCATGGCGACGATGCGGTTCTTGATGTCTTCCGGCTTGCGGATGTTCTTCTCGGTGAAGCCCATCGCCGACATCGGGCTGGTCTGCAGCAGCACGCCCGGCGAGGTCACCGGCGCGCCCTTCATCGCCGCCTTGATCATGGTCGGCACGTCGACATAGCCGAAGGTCACGCCCTTGGCGGCGACCAGCTGCGTCGTCACCGCCGACCCGCGGCCTTCCTGGATTTCCAGGTCGATGCCCTCGGCTTCGTAGAGCCCCTTGTCCTTGCCGTAATAGAAGGGCGCGTGCTCGCCGTAGACGTACCAGTTCAGCATCAGCGTCACCTTGTCGGCGGCCTGCGCCGGCAAGGTGGAGGCGGCAAAGGCGCAGAGCGCCGCGACAATGGCTTTCTTCATCACGACCGGTGTCCTCCCATGGGTGGTGGATCGCCCCGTCGGCCCGGATGCGGCGTCGGGGTTCTTGTCGGTTGCTTGGAGGTGCGAACTCTTGGAGTTCGAACGGGGTCAGTTGGCGAGGCCGGCCTTGTGGCGCTGGCTGGCGTGCCAGGGGATGGCGAAGCGCTCCAGGACATCGATGGCCCAGAACAGCACGACGCCCATCAGCGCCAGCACGGTCAGGGCCGCGAACATCAGCGGCAGCTCGAAATTGCCGATGGAGCGTTGCAGGACGAAGCCGATGCCGGAGTTGGAGCCGACGAACTCGCCGACCACCGCGCCCACCACCGCCAGCGTGATCGAGACCTTCAGCCCGGCGAAGATCGCCGGCAGGGCATGCGGCAGGCTGACCATCTGGAAGGTCTGGAGGCGCGAGGCCTTCATCGAGCGGGCAAGGTCCATCATCTCGCCGTCCACCGACTTGAAGCCCTGCACCGCCGACACGACGACCGGGAAGAAGCCCAGCAGGAAGGCGGCGATCACCTTCGGCATCAGGCCGAAGCCGAACCACACCACGAACAGCGGCGCGATGGCGACCTTGGGGATCGACTGCGAGAAGACCAGCAGCGGGTAGACATAGGCCTCCACCGTGCGCGAGCCGGCGATCAGCATGGCGATGGGGATGCCGAACAGCACCGACAGGGCGAAGCCGCCCAGCGTCGCGGTGAAGGTCGGGACGGATTCGGCCAGCAGGCGCGGCCATTCGTCGATCATCGCCAGCACGACGTCGCCGGGTTTCGGCACCAGATAGGCGGGCACGCCGAACAGCCGGACCGACAGATCCCACAGAACCAGCAGGATGACCATCAGCAGGATGGGGCGGACCCAATCGGAATTGAGCAGGCGCAGCGCTGCGCCCGAGCGTGAGCGACGTTCCATGCGTCTCCTCCCGCCGGCGGGCTCGGGCGGCCGAAGAGGCGGCCGCGATGTTTTAACCGGCTGGTTAAAAGTACGTCCGGCCCGCCCATGCCGTCAACACAGAAAATAGTCACGGCTGATGATTCGTTGCTTGAACCAGTCGCTCACCCCGCATCGCCCGGCAGCGGGGGGCGCGTCGCGATGGCGCGGCGAAGGGCGGCGCGGCTGAGGGCGGCGATGGCGAGGGCGGCGACGATCAGGGCGGCGGCGACGGCGAAGGTGGCCCGCATCCCGGCGGCAATCGCCGTGGGCGCCGCCGCGGTGATGTCGACCGCTCCCGACGCCAGCGCGAACAGCGCGCCCATCGCCGACGCCCCGGTGATGAGCCCCAGGTTGCGGGAGAGGTTGAGCATGCCGGAGACGACGCCGCGCCGGTCCGGCGGGACATCCCGCATGACGGTCGTGTTGTTGGCGGCCTGGAACAGTTGATAGCCCGGCGTCAGCACGGCGATGGCCGCGATGTAGCCGGCGACGCCGGACAGCGGCGGCAGCACCGACAGGGCCAGCGCGCCGGCCGCCATCGCGGCGAGGCCGGCGATGACCGTGGCGGACGCGCCGAACCGGTCGACGATGCGGCCGGCGACGACGCCGCCCAGCACGGAGATCATCGGGCCGACCGACATGACCAGCCCGACCAGGGCCTCGCCCAGCCCGAGCGAGACGGAGAGGTAGAACGGCCCGACCACCAGCGTCGCCATCATCACCGCCGAGACGAGCGCGTTCATGGCGAGGCTGCCGCTCAGCACCGGGTCGCGGAACGCCGCCGGCCGGATCAGCGGCGACGCCACCGTCGCCTCGACGCGCAGGAAGAGGCCACCGCCGAGGAGTGCCGCCAGCAGCAGCACGACGGTGACGCGGTCGAAACCGCCGTGGCCGGCCGTCATGGCCAGGGCATAGGCGGCGAGCGTGCCGGCCAGCAGCAGCGTGCCGACACCGTCGAACCGGGGGCGGTCCGCCTTCGGCGCCACGCGGTCGGCCGGCAGGAAGCGGCGGCCGAGACCGGCGGCCAGCAGGCCCAGGGGGAGGTTGACCAGGAAGATCGCCTGCCAGCCGAACCCGCCGACCAGGACGCCGCCCAGCGACGGGCCGAGCGCGGTGCCGACCGCCGACATCGTGCCGAGCAGCCCCATGGCGCTGCCGATCCGGTGCTTGGGAACCGTCTCGCCGACGAACGCCATGGCCAGCGCCATCATGACGGCGGCCCCCAGCCCCTGCGCCGCCCGGGCGGCGGTCAGCAGTTGAAGCGACGGCGCGACGCCGCACAGGGCCGAGGCCGCGGTGAACAGGATCAGCCCGCCCAGCAGCAGCCGGCGGCGGCCCACGATGTCGCCCAGCCGTCCGACGCTGACGATCAGCGTGGTGATGGCGAGCAGATAGGCGAGGACGACCCACTGAACCTGCTGGAACGAGGCGGTGAAGGCCGCGGCCAGGGCCGGCAGGGCGATGTTGGCGCTGCTGGTGCTGAGCGAGGACAGCAACAGGCACAGGGACAGGCAGGCGAGCGCCCCCAGGATCGGCGTTGGAGGCGCCGATGCGCCCTCGGCCCTGGCCCCGGTCTTCGTCCCGGCAATCGGTGATGTCGTCATGGGCTGTGTTCCCTGCTGGCTTCGGTTCGGTCGAAACGGTCGGGAACGCTAGCCCCTTGCCGGAGATGGCGGAACGCGCATGGTTCGCACTGTATTCGTGCGCTTGACGCCATGTCCGGGCGCCATGGCCGGACGGGCGGTTCATGCTATGGTCGGTCCATGGCGCACCCCGATTTCAACCTGCTGATCACGCTGGACGTGCTGCTCGCCGAAGGCAGCGTCGCGCGGGCCGCCCGCCGGCTGCGGCTCAGCCCGTCGGCGATGAGCCGCGCGCTGGCGCGGCTGCGGGAGGTGACCGGCGATCCGTTGCTGGTCCGGGCCGGGCGCGGCCTGGTTCCGACGCCGAGGGCGCTGGACCTGCGCGGGCGCGTCGGCCCGCTCGTGCAGGAGGTGGCGGCCGTGCTGCGGCCGGCGGAGACGCTCGACCTGACACGGCTGGAGCGGACCTTCACGCTGCGGAACCGGGAGGGCTTCGTCGAGAATTTCGGACCGGCTCTGATCGCGCGCGTCGGCGAACAGGCGCCGGGCGTGCAGCTCCGCTTCGTGCCGAAGCCGGAGCGCGACAGCGCGGCACTGCGCGACGGCCTCGTCGACCTGGAAACCGGAGTCGTCGGCGATGCCACCGGGCCGGAGTTGCGGGCGCAGGCGCTGTTCCGCGACCGCTTCGTCGGCGTCGTCCGGCCGGGACATCCGTTGTGCGGGGCCGCGGTCACGCCGGCGCTCTATGCGGCCGGCCGGCACATCCTCGTCTCCCGCCGCGGGTTCGACCGCGGGCCGATCGACGAGGCGCTGGCCGCGACCGGGCTGGCGCGGGAGATCGTGACGGTGGTCGGCGGGTTTTCGGAAGCCCTGGCCCTGGCGCGCGCCTCCGACCTGATCGCCAGCGTTCCCGAGCGCTACACCGGGAACCTGCGCGCCGGACTGCACAGCTTCCCGCTTCCGCTCGTCCTGCCGGAGGTCACCATCTCGCTGCTGTGGCACCCGCGGCTGGACGCCGATCCGGCGCATCGCTGGCTGCGCGGCTGCGTGCGGGAGGTGTGCGCCGACCCGCCGCCATCCGACCCGCCGCCGACCGGGCCCTCTAGATCGGATCGCGTAAAATCGGCATCGATTTGAAGCGTGAATCCGATCGCCAGACATAAGGCTAGAGTTTCGTGCGTTTCATATTAAACGCACGAATTAAACGCACGAAACTCCAGGGCTCAGGCCCGCAGCGACTGAAGCACCAGCTCCACCATATGGGCCAGCCGCTCCTCCTTGGCCGGTTCGGCCAGCAGGTCGCGGCCGAAGATGACCGACAGGGTGTGGACGTTGGACAGGTAGAAATAGGACAGGCCGGCGATGGAGATGTAGAGCTGCACCGCGTCCACCCCGGCCCGGAACAGCCCCTGCTCCACCCCGCGCTCCAGCACGTCGGCGATCATCTGCACGAAGGGCGAGTGCATGGACTGGACCTGTCCCGAGGTCTTCAGCAGGTCGGCCCGGTGCAAATTCTCGATGTTCAGCAGGGCCATGAATTCGGGATGGTCGATGAAATACTGCCAGGTGAAGCCGATCAGCCGCGCGATGGCGTCGGGCGGGTCGAGCGTCTCCAGGCTCAGCGTGCGTTCGGTGGCGCGGATGTGGGCGTAGGCATCCTCCAGGACGGCCAGATACAGCTCCTCCTTGTTGCCGACATGGTAATAGAGCATCCGCTTGTTGGTGCCGGCCTGCTCGGCGATGCGGTCGACGCGGGCGCCGCCCAGCCCGTGGCGGGCGAACTCCTCGGTCGCGGCGGCCATGATGCGGGCGCGGGTGCCCTCCGGGTCGCGGGTGACCTTGGCCGGAGGCACGGTTTTGCCAGTTGCGGCCTTGTCGGTCGCGGCTTTGTCGGGTGCGGGCGGCACGGGCGCGGGGGCGTCGGTCAGGCTGTCCATCCGGGGAGCCGGCTCCTGCTGTCCGGGTGAGTGAAACGGTCGTCGCCGCATCGTAGAGTGTCGACCGGCGGTTTTGAAAGGGTGCCGATGACACAGCCGCCACGGATCGCGCCGGGGATTGCGCATCGCCATGCCGGCGCCCTATGCTGATATATCACCTAAGAACCCATTGGGAGATCGCCATGCAGCCGCCCTATCTCGCCGACCCGTCCCGCCACGAGGGTATGAGCTACCGCCGCAGCGGCCGCAGCGGCCTCGACCTGCCGGCCATCTCGCTGGGGCTGTGGCAGAATTTCGGCGGGACCGACGTGTTCGCCACCGGGCGCGCCGTGCTGCGCCGGGCCTTCGACCGCGGCGTCACCCATTTCGACCTCGCCAACAACTACGGCCCGCCGCCGGGCTCGGCCGAGGAGAATTTCGGCCGCATCCTCGCCACCGACTTCCGCCCCTACCGCGACCAGATGGTCATCTCGACCAAGGCCGGCTACGAGATGTGGCCCGGCCCCTACGGCAACTGGGGCTCGCGCAAGTATCTGGTTTCCAGCCTTGACCAGAGCCTGAAGCGGATGGGGCTGGACTATGTCGACATCTTCTATTCGCACCGCGTCGATCCCCGCACCCCGCTGGAGGAGACGATGGGCGCGCTCGACCACATCGTCCGCCAGGGCAAGGCGCTGTATGTCGGCATCTCCTCCTATTCGCCGGAGATGACGCGCCGCGCCGCCGCGATCCTGAAGGATCTCGGCACGCCCTGCCTGATCCACCAGCCCTCCTACTCCATGCTGAACCGCTGGGTCGAGGGCGGGCTGCTCGACACGCTGGACGATCTCGGCATGGGCTGCATCGCCTTCTCGCCGCTGGCCCAGGGCATGCTGACGGCCAAGTACCTGAACGGGCAGCCGGCCGATGCCCGCGCCGCCAAGGGCGGGACGCTGCGGGCGCATTTCCTGTCGCCCGAGACCCTGGAGCGCGTCCGCGCGCTGGACGCCATCGCCAAGCGGCGCGGCCAGACGCTGGCCCAGATGGCGATCGCCTGGGTGTTGCGCGACCCGCGCGTCACCTCGGCGCTGATCGGCGCGCGGAACGTCGAGCAGCTCGACAACTCGCTGGATGCGCTCGACACTCTGTCCTTCACCCCGGAGGAGCTGGCCGAGATCGACATCCATGCGGTGGATGCCGAGATCAACCTGTGGCAGGCCTCCTCGACGGCCGCGGCCGGCTGACGCCCCCGTCCGGGCGACCGATGACGGAAAGGGCCGGCTCACCCCGGCCCGTTTCGGTCCTCCGGCCTCCCTATGGCTGGGAGCGCGCCTGCCACAGCAGGAACTGCTCGAACAGCTTTTCCGCCTGCCGGGGCTCGATGCCGCGTTGCGCCGCGAACATGCGGAAATCCTCCTTCTTGCCGGCGGGGGACTGCTGGCCGCTGCCCGCCCCCGCCTGGCGGAGCCACAGTTCGGCAGGTTCGAAGCGGGTCCAGCCGGGAATCTCCGCCGCCAGGTTGACCTCCTTCCATTTCGGATGCCGCGGCGGCTTCAGGAACTCGTCGAACCTGCTGAAGAAGGCGTCCACGAACCGGGCGACCTTGCGGTGCCGCTCCAGCTCCCGTTCCCAGCCATAGACCGCCATGACCGCGCCGACCGCGACCGTGTCGACGTCCTCGCCGGGCTTGATCAGCCCGTCATAGTCGGCGGCGGTGAGGCTCGACGGCAGATAGGTTTCCAGCAGTTCGGCGGTCATCGGGATCGACAGGAAATGCAGGCCCCCGTCCCCCTTCAGGTCGCGGAACAGGCGGGTCGGCTTGCCGGCGACATAGGCCATCGCGGCGATCTCCCCCTTGCGCAGCTTTTCCAACGCCACGGCCTGGTCGTTCGCCTGTGGGTCCACCGTGATGCCGAGCATCCCGAAGATCAGCGACGCCGTCATCTGCGTGCCGCTCCCCTGCACATCGACGTTGACCTTGCGTCCGGCGAGATCCTCGATGCGCGCCACGTCGGGGCCGGCCAGGATGTGCAGTTCCTCGTTATACAGCTTGGTGATGTATTTGATGCGCTGGCCGATGTTGGGCAGCAGCTTCTCGCGCTTGGCATAGGCGAGCACGTCGGATTGCACGATGCCGACATCGATGCCCTTGAGCAGGACGATGTCCTTGAGGTTCTGCACCGACCCCTTGCCCAGCATCGGCAGGACGCGCAGCCTGTCGCCGTCGTCCAGGACCGACGCCAGGTCGCTGGCGATGCGCACATAGGTCCCCTCGACCCCGCCCGACACGATGCCGACGGTCCCGCTGTTGGCGCTGACGCCGCGCGGATCGGCGGCCGATGCCGGAAACCCGCCCGCGACGAGGCACAATCCGAGAAGCAGAACGCGGACGATCACTGTCCCCATGATGGCTCCCTCCGTGGCTCCGGGCCTGTCCGCTACCTGGACCTGCCGGCAAGCCAGACAGTCAATTTCTGCAGGTTCTGTTCGGCGTCGGCGCTGCCGTTGGCGATTGCCCGGCGGTACCACGCGGCCGCCTGCGCGGGATCGGAAGACAGCCCCCGCACCCGCAGCTGCTCGTGAACCAGCGGATCGTGCGTCCTGCCCAGGGCGAAGGCCGCCTTCGCGCTGCCCGCCGCCCCGGCCCTCTCGTAATAGAGCCGGGCTCCCGCCAGATCGCCTTGGGCGAACAGATCGTCCCCCCGCTTCATCAATGTCGCCTCGGGAATGGCGGCGGGGAGCCTGCCCGGGCGCTGCACGACCTCCTCGCGCTGCTGCCGGATCGGTGGCGGAGGCGATGGCGGAGCGGCCAGGGCCGGAAGCGTCGCGACCGTGACCGTGGAGGCGGGGGGCGACGGCGGCGGCGTTGGTTCCGCGACCGGTGCCGGTGTCGGGTCCGGGGCCGCGACCGCGGCCCTGGAGGCCGCTGGCTCCGGGGGCTCCGGTTCGGCGGCGGGCGCTGGCGTGGATGCCGGACCGGGATCGGCGGCAACCGTCTCCGGCTGTCGCGGAGGCGACGGCGACGAGCTTCCGGACTCCGCCGCCACGCCGTCAGTCCCGCGTCCTGCCGGATCGCCGTCCGCCGGCCTGCTTCCGCCCGGCAGGGCGATGGCCTCTTCCCCGTGCGACGAGCCCCCCTGCGCAGGCGGCGGCTCCTCGCCAGGGTTGGACGGCGCAACGGCCATTGGAGCGGCGGCCATTGGAGCGGCGGCCATTGGAGCAGCGGCCAGGGTGCCGGCGCTGCCTTCGCCGACCGGAACCGTCAGTTCCTTGACCTGTCTGGCGATCACGCCGCCACCATGATCGGTCACTGCGGCGAGGTGCAGGGTCACGGGTTCCGCGACCTCGGGCGGCATGGTCATGGTGAGGCCGGACAGACCCTCCAGCGGAACCTGCCAGACGCCGTCGCCGACCTCCTTGCCATGCGAGAGGGTGGCCCCGGGTGGAAGGTTGGAAATCAGCACATAGGTAATCGCCTCGTGTTGCGCGTTCGGTTGCCCATAGGGCGGGGCGACGGCAATGGACAGCAGAGCGGGCTGCCCCGCCCCGCCGCCGGATGCCTGCGCGGCGAGGAACGGCATGAGCCGCCAGTCCATCTCCTCCGCCCCGCCGGCCTTCCGGGCCGCCGTCACAGGCGGGGCTGCCGGTGGACTGGTCGACGGGCTGGCGGGCGCAACGGCCGGCCCGGCGGCGGGGGCCGGCTTCTCATGCACGCCGAGCCAGGAATCCAGCGTGGGGTCCGTGTTTTCAACCAGCACCACGCAGCACCCCGCCCCCTTGCCAGGACCGCGGCTGTCCAACCGCAGGGACTGGTCGTCCAGCCGGACCGGAACCGCGAGGACGGTCAGTATCGCAAGGCAGGGCCGGACGCGGCCGGTGCCGGACAACACCGAGTACATACCCTTCCGTCTGCCTCCGCTATGCGGAAAGCCGGATGGCGTTGCGTCCATGGAAACATCCTCCCAGACAACACCCCTTAAATCCCGCCTTTGCAATCAGGCAGCATCGCGATGTTTTTTAAAGAATTTCAGCAGATATTTCTGCCGATGTTTGTTTCGGATGCTTGGAGATTTCGACGATCTCTCAGGATCTTCTTATTCTATGACGGACCATGATAAAAACAACCATTCCATGGGTGATGTTGTCGGTTTTGCGATAAAGAGTGGATTACTTCGTTATGTTCATTCGCATCATGATGGCTGGACGGCCGCTATCGGTCGCATAGACGATCCCGCAAAAACGGGGTGCCTCCACCGGCTTTTCACCGGCTTTTCATTGCTCTTCCCGCAACCGGCCGGCGATCCTGATGCCGAACGCATCATGAAACGCCGCTCGCCCCGTCACCGTGACCGTCACCGCACGCGATCCCTCGATCCGGCGAATCCAGCCCCGCTCGAACGCGTGGGCGCACAGCGCCGCCCCCAGGCGGCCGGCGAGGTGGGGCCGGCGCTCGCTCCAGTCCAGACATGGGCGGCAGCCCGCCCGCCCCTTCCCTGCCCGGCCGGACGGGTCGGGAAGAGCGATGCCGATCCTCTCCATCAGCGCCAGCCCGGCCGGGGTCACGATGCCGGCATCCTGCTCGATCTCGACGGCGCCCATGGCGACCAGGGCATCCGCGATCTCGACCGCCACCCGGCCGGCGAGATGGTCGTAACAGGTCCGCGCCAGCCGCAACGACTGGTCGGCCGGGCCGACCCTCAGCCGCCGGGCCGGGCCGCCACCGCCGCCATTGCCGCCCCCGCTGCCGGCGACCTGCATCATCCCCTCGATCATCAGCGCCACGTCCCGGTTGGCGAGCCGGTGATACCGGTGGCGCCCCTGCCGTTCGACCGCCACCAGACCGGCGTCGACCAGCCTCGCCAGATGGCCGCTCGCGGTCTGCGGGGTGATCGCCGCCACCCGCGCCAGCTCCGCCGCCGTCAGGGCGCGCCCGTCCATCAATGCCGACAGCATGGCCGCCCGCGCCGGCTCCCCGACCGCGGCGGCCACTTCGGCGATCCTGTTGGCTGTGACCATGCCTCGCCCTCCCTTTCCGCGACAGCATAGCCGAACGCGGCCGGACGATCCTTCGGTCCCGGCCGTACCATCGCGACGCCGCGCGGGCCGATAACCGGGTCTTTCCACGATGGAGACCCTCCCCGATGACCGGCCCCGCGACAGCAGTTCCAGGCACACGCCCCTTCTTCGGCCCGACCGTCGTCGCCGCGACCTTCGTCATGGCGGCGTTCGGCTGGGGCGTCGGCTTCTACGGACCGTCGATCTACCTCCACGCCGTTGTCGCCCGGACCGGCTGGCCGGTCACGCTGGTTTCGACGGCGGTGACCGTGCATTTCCTGTTCGGCGCCCTGGTGATCGCCACTCTTCCCCGGATGTACCGGTCGTTCGGCGTTCCCCGCGTGACCATGCTCGGCGCGCTGGTCCTCGCCTGCGGGGTCGCCGGCTGGGCCGGTGCCGCCACGCCCGGGCAGCTCTTCGCGGCGGCGCTGGCCAGCGGGGCGGGATGGGTGACGATGGGGGCCGCCGCCGTCAATGCCATCGTCTCGCCCTGGTTCGTCCGCACCCGGCCCTCGGCCCTGGGCATGGCCTACAACGGCGCCAGCATCGGCGGGGTGGTCTTCTCGCCGCTGTGGACGGTCCTGATCTCCACCGTCGGTTTCCTCACGGCGGCGGTCGCCGTCGGCGGCGTCATGGTGGCGGTGGTCTCGCTGCTGGCGCTGCTGGTGTTCGCCCGGACGCCCGAAGGCCTCGGCCAGCGCCCCGACGGCGCCGGCGACGACCCGTCGCACGCCCCGGCCGGCCCGCCCGGCCAGGCGGATGTCCGGCCGCTCCCCGGCGGGAGCCTGTGGCGCAGCCGCCGCTTCGTCACCCTCGCCGCCGCCATGGCACTCGGGCTGTTCGCGCAGATCGGCCTGCTCGCCCATCTGTTCTCGCTGCTGGCCCCGGCCGTCGGCGAAGCGGTGGCCGGCCTGGCGCTGGGCGGCGCGACAGCGGCGGCGGTGGCGGGACGCAGCGTCGCCGGCCGCACGATCGGCCCCGCGACCGACCGTCGCCTCGTCGCCTGCGCCAGCTATGCGGTCCAGGCGGCCGGCTCGCTGGTGCTGCTCTCCGCCGATGGCGGGCCGTGGGCCTGGGTGGCGGGGATCCTGGTGTTCGGGTTCGGCATCGGCAACGCCACCTCCCTGCCGCCCTTGATCGCCCAGGCGGAGTTCGTCCGGGAAGACGTGGCGCGGGCGGTTCCGATGGCCGTCGCGGTCGGACAGGCGACCTATGCCTTCGCCCCGGCGCTCTTCGGCCTGCTGCGCCACGATCCCGGCCCGGCGCCGGAAACCGGCGCGGCCCTGTTCCTGCTGGCCGCCGTCGTGCAGGGCTGCGCCGTCCTCTGCCTCGCATGGGGCCGGCGCAGACCCAAGACCTGATCCGTGCGCCTGATCCGTGCGCCTGATCCGCGCGCCTGATCCACGACCCTGGGTCGCGGCCTGTGCTGCGGTGCAGCGCCCCAGGGCGAATGTCTGTGGAGACACCGGCCGACCCGATGCTTATAGTGCGCTCTCGCTCCGGGGCAGGAATCCTCCGTTCCGGGGTGGGGGGTTGCCGCAGAACGGCGAAGCGGAACGGACATGCACAGCCACGAAGACGTCTTCGACACGCCGGATACACGGCAACCGACGATCCTGTCGGTGTACAATCAGAAGGGTGGCGTCGGCAAGACGACCACCTCGGTGAATCTCGCGCTGGCGCTGGCCGCCATGGGCAAGAGCGTCGTTCTGATCGATTTCGATCCGCAGAGCAGCGCCACCAGCAATTTCCTGCTGCGCGACAAGGCGAAGGTCGGCATCAACGACCTGCTGCGCCAGGAGACCTTCGTCGAGGACGCCATCTCCCCGACCGCCTTCGACGGGCTGTCGATGATCGTCGGCGCGCGCAAGCTCTATTCGCTGGAACATGCGCTGGATTCCCGCGGCGGATCGCAGCGCGGCCTGCGCAAGGCGCTGCATTTCTCGCACAACCCGCCGGACTTCGTCGTCATCGACTGCCCGCCGGCACTCGGCCATCTGGCTGCCGGCGCGCTGGCCGCCTCCGACCGGCTGGTCGTGCCGGTGTTCCCCGGCCGCTACGCGCTGGACGGGCTGAAACGCACCCTGTCGGTGGTGGAGCATATCCAGAACGGGCTGAATCCCAGCCTGTCGCTCGCCGGCATCCTGATGCTGTCGATCACCAACGACGAGGTCGGGCGGGAATCGCTCACCCAGCTGCGCGCCGAATATCCGGACCTGATGTTCCGCACCGCCTTCCCCTATGACGTCGACGTGGTGAAGGCAACCTACCGCCGGATGCCCGCGGCGATCTTCAGCCCGGAGGGCAGGACCACCGCCCGCTTCGTCGCGCTGGCCTGGGAAATCCTGCACGGCCGCGGCGCCGCGCCCACCGACGCGCAGCTGAAGCCCGCGCTGGACCGCATCCGCTCCTGGCACGAGGCAACCGACGCGTCCTACAGCAGCCGGGGCACCGCCGCCACCGCCGACGAGGGCGAGGAGAGCTATGGCGGCACCGGCTCCCGCCCGGCGGCGGCAGGCGCCAAGCCACGGCCGGCCCGCGCGCTGATCGCCGGGCTCGCCGGGCTGGCGGTCGGCTTCGCGCTCGGCGCCGTCCTGGGGCAGCCGATCATCGGCAAGGTGCTGGCGGGCCTGGGCGGCTGAAGGCTGGGCGGCTGAACGTCAGTCAGCCGCCTCCAGCATCTCCGCGACCGCGTTGCGCAGCTCATGCGCGGCGATCGGCTTGTGGAGCAGCGCGTGGCCGCCCTCCCGGACCTCGATCAGCCGCTCCGGCGCGGTGTCGCCGGTGATGACGGTCGCGGGCACCGGCGCGTCGAGGCGTTCGTACACCGCCCGGATCGCATCCAGTCCGGTTTCTCCGCCGCGCAGGCGGTAGTCGGCCAGGATCGCGTTCGGCCATTCCCCGCTTTCGACATGGCGGACGGCGTCTTCGACGGAGCCGGCCGTCAGCACCCGGTACCCCCAGCCCTCCAGCATCGCCTGCAGGCCCATGCGGATCAGGGGCTCGTCGTCGATGATCAGGATCAGGCCGGGCGGAGTGCCGGCGGGAGCATGAGGGTCCGGCCGTCCGGAAACCGGCATTCGGCTGACCGCCATCGGCACCTCGACGCAGAAGGCGGAGCCCCGTCCCGGCACCGAGCGGATGGCGATGTCATGACCGAGCAGCCGGGCGACGCGCCGCACCACGGCCAGACCGAGCCCCAGCCCCTTGCCGCGGTCGCGTTCCGGATTGCCGAGCTGGAAGAACTCCTCGAAGATCTCCTCGTGCTTGCCGGCTTCGATGCCGATGCCGGTGTCGACCACCTCGATGCGCAATCGCCCGCCCTGCCGCCGGCACCCGATCAGCACGCCGCCCCGCTCGGTATAGCGCAGCGCGTTCTCGACGAAGTTGCGCAGGATGCGCTCCAGCAGGGCCGGGTCGCTGCGGACCGTGGCTTCGCTGTGGACGATGCGCAGGCGCAGCCCCTTGGCCGCGGCCTGGAGATGGTATTCGGCGCCGAGCCGCTCGAGATGCGGCCCGACCGCCATGTCCGTCGGCTGGGGGACGATCAGTCCGGCATCGAGCCTCGACACGTCGAGCAGGCTGTCGAGCAGCATCCGCAGCCCGCCCATCGCCTCGCCCATGGATTCAAGCAGCGGCGACGCCGGATGCCCGTCGAGGCGCCCCTCGAGCGCCGCCTGGAACAGCATCATGGCCTGGACGGGCTGGCGCAGATCGTGGCTGGCGGCGGCGAGGAACTTTGACTTGGCGATGTTGGCCCGGTCGGCCTCGGCTTTCGACGCGCGCAGGGCATCCTCGCCGCGCTTGCGTTCGGTGATGTCGCGCATCAGGCCGGTGAAGAGGCGGCGCCCGCCGGACCTCCACCCGGCAAGCGCCAGTTCGATCGGGAAGGTCGAGCCGTCCTTGCGCAGCCCGGCCAGTTCGCAGCCGGCGCCGACGGTCCGCCATTCGCCGGCCTGACGGCAGGCCGCAAGGCAGCTGTCGAAGGCGGCGAGATACGGCTTGGGTATCAGCATCGTCACGGCCTGCCCGGCCGCCTCCTCTTCCCAATGGCCGAAGATGCGTTCGGCCGCCGGGTTGAAGGAGTGGATGACGCCCGCCTCGTCGAAGACCACCATGGCATCCACCGCGGTCTGCACGATGGCCCGGTAGCGCGCCTCGCTTTCGGCCAATGCCGCTTCGCGCCGCAGGATGAGGCCAGCCGCGTCCCGGATCGCGCCGCCGGCCGCGTCGATCTCGACGACGCCCCCGGCATCGGCCGCGGGCAGGCGGCCCGCTCCCAGCGCCTCCGCCGCTTCGGCGAGTTGCGCGACCGGGCGGGTCAGGCGGCGTCCGAGGATGACGGCGGCACCGATGCCGATCAGGAAGAGGACGAGTCCGCCGCCGGTGAAGAGCAGGAGCGTCTGCCGCGCTGGCTCGGCCATCAGTGCCTGGGGAACGCTGGTGGCGGCCACCCAGCCGGAGGTCCGGGACCGGCTGAAGGCCTGGAACGCGGCCACATCCTCCAGGTTGATCGCCCGGTGGATTCCGTCGCGCACCTCGCGCATCCCGCTCCACAGCGTGTCGGGGAGCCGTTTGCCGACGAACTGCCCGGCAAGATGCGACCGGGCGATGACGGTGCCGTCCTGGTCGATCACACCGGCCCGCCAACCGGCGGGAATGCGGTCGGGGGAGACGATGGCCTGAAGCCGTTCCGGGGATATGGTCAGGCTCAGGAGGAAACGGACATCCCCGCCGCGGATCACCGGCGTGACCACGATCAGCAGCGGTGCCCGCGTCACGCCGCCGACGATCAGGCCGGAGACCTGCGACGTCCGCGTCTCGACCGCCAGCCGGTCGGCCTCGAAGCCGCTGTTCACCGGCAGGGCCGTTCCCCAGGGGACCCGGCTGTTGACGAGCTGCCGGTTCTCCAGGTCGCGCAGGACGACGTTGGTGCCGAGACGGTCGCGCACCTCGACGGCCCGCTGGTGGAAGGAGGCGAAATCGTCCTTCGCCAGGCTCTCGGAGGTCGCCAGGACCTCGGCTGCCGCGATGAGCCGGGCGACCTCGCGGTCCACATCCTCGGCCAGCTGGCGTGCCCGGTCGCGCACCTGCCGTTCCGTCTGCCCGGCCTGGGTGTTGGCGTTCCAGACCAGCAGGGCGGCGGAGAAGAGGACGAGGGGCACCGCCACGGCCGTCACCAGCAGGATCAGCCAGCTCCGCATCCGGAGCGACCGCGACGACAGCTTGGGGGGCCGCGGGTCCGGCGGGGTATGCGTCGTCGGGCCTATGGCCATTCACATGCGATCCTATGTCAGGTCCGTGGAACATACCGTTGCGCACAATGATTGCGCAATCCGACCGTCTTCACATCCAGTAATAGGCGTTTCGGATAGGATGGCGGCATCCAGGCGATGCGGGGGGGCGGGACCGGCGGAGTTCGGGCCGCGCCGACACGGCGATGTCTGCGCCAAGGCTCACTTGACAATTTTTACGGGTGACTGGAGACTCGGCGTCCGGAAGCTCTCATGCGGGCGGCATCGGTCAAGGACCGGGTGGCTGCCGGCGGGTTCGTGCCCGCGGGATCAGGCGGGCGGACACCCGCGCCGGCGATTGAGGCAACGGCTCCCGATGGGGCACCATCGACAAGCCGTTGATATTGGATGTCGGAAACGGTCGAGCAAAGCATGATGGAACGGATTTCCACTGGCATACCCGGTCTGGACCGGATCCTTCAGGGCGGCCTTCCGGTTGGCTCGGTGTTCATCGTGCAAGGATCGCCGGGCGCCGGAAAGACGGTGATGGCCAACCAGATCTGCTTCCGGCACGCCTCCGGCGGGGGACGCTCGGTCTATGTGACCCTGCTGGCCGAGAGCCACGACCGCCTGCTCAAGCATCTCAGCCCGATGGAGTTCTACCAGGGCGAGCATGTTCCATCGTCGATCTATTACGTGAGTTGCTTCGACAAGCTCATGCGCGACGGGCTTCCCGGCGTCCTGGAGTTCCTGGTTTCCGAAGCCAAGTCCCGCAAGGCGTCGCTGCTCGTGCTCGACGGCCTGTTCGTTCTGGAGGAGACGGCCCGATCGGCCTGCGAGTTCCGCAAGTTCATCAACGATCTGGCGATGCTCGCCAACCTGCTGGGATGCACGGTCCTGCTGCTGACCAACAGCGCGCGGCAATCGTCCAATCCGGAATACACCATGGTGGACGGCTGGATCGAACTGGCGGCGCGGTGCAGGGATACCCGTTCCTACCGCACGCTGACCGTGCACAAGGTCAGGGGCAGCGACTTCATCGCCGGCCAGCACATGTTCACGATCTCGGAGGCCGGCCTCACCGTGCTGCCGCGGTTCGAAAGCGTGCTACCACAGTTCGAAAGCGTGCTGGAGGGTGCGTCGTACACCGAGGTCGGAACCGGACGCCTCGGGACCGGCGTGGGTGACCTCGACAGGATGCTGGACGGCGGGCTGCCCTGCGGCTCCGCCACCCTGATGCTGGGGCCGACCGGCATCGGCAAGACCACGCTCGGCCTGCATTTCATCTCGCAATGCACGCCGTCGGAGCCCGGCCTGATCTTCGGCTTCTACGAGAATGCCGCCAGGCTGAAGCGCAGGGCGCTGAGTTACGGGATCGACCTCGACGGGCTGATGGCATCAGGCGCGGTGGAGATGATCTGGCATCCGTCCACCGAGAATTTGCTGGATCAGCTCGGCTACGAGCTTCTGGACAGGGTCCGGCAACGCAAGGTGGCACGCCTGTTCGTCGACGGGGTCGACGCCCTCGCGCACTCGGTCATCTTCCAGGAACGCCTGCCATCGTTCCTCACCGCGCTGACCGGCACCCTGCGTGACGAGGGCGTGACCACCGTCTATTCGATGGAACTGCCGTTCCTGATGGGCGGCGAACACCGCATATCGCTGGGCAGCATTTCCGCGGTCGCGGAAAACATCGTCCTGCTGCGCTATGTCGAACAACAATCCCAGATGCGCCGCACGCTCACGCTGGTGAAGGTGAGGGAGAGCGGATTCGACCGATCCATCAGGGAATATTCCATCACCGACCGGGGCATCCGGATGGGAGGCACCATATCGGGCGCAGCGACGTCATCTGCCGCAATCGATACCGTCTCTCCGAACATCCTTTAGGCCGCCGACGATGGCAACCTTCTCCGCTCCGCAATCCCGAGGCCACATACTGATCGTCGAGGATGAATCCGGAATCAGGGCTGCCATGACGCTGGTCCTGGAAATGGAGGGCTTCCAGGTGACGCAGGCGAGCGACGGCCGCCACGGGCTGCATTGCCTGATCGAGGCGGTCCCCGACGTCGTGCTGTCCGACTACATGATGCCCTACATGAACGGCATCGAGATGATCCGGGAGATCCGGGCGAAACCGGGCTTCCAGCATTTGCCGGTCGTGCTGCTCACCGCCGCCGTTCCGTCCGAACCGGATTTCAGGACCCTCATCGACGCGTTCCTGGAAAAACCCGTGGAGGTGCCCATCCTGGTCGCCACCCTGCAGCGGCTGGTCGACCGCAGGCCCCCCGGCAACTGATACCGGGGCGTCCCGTCCACCGACGCCGGGGCGTCCTGCATTCCTGCACAACCGATGCGCAAAGTTTCGGGTCGATCCACGGGGCCGCTCAGGTCCACATGGTGACCAACAATCCCGAGGGAGGACAATAGGATGACCACCGAACTTCAGCACCTGATCGGCGGCAAGGCGGTTTCCGGAACGTCCGGCCGGTTCGCCGACGTCTATTCCCCGATGACCGGCGAGGTGCGCGCCCGCGTGCCGCTGGCGAGCGTGGAGGAGATGCGCGCCGCGGTCGAGAATGCCAAGCAGGCGCAGCGCGGCTGGGCCGCCACCAACCCGCAGCGCCGCGCCCGCGTGCTGATGCGCTTCCTCGACCTCGTGCAGCGCGACTATGACGAGCTGGCGCTGCTGCTGTCGCTGGAGCATGGCAAGACCATCGTCGACGCCAAGGGCGACATCCAGCGCGGGCTTGAGGTGGTCGAGTTCGCCTGCGGCATCCCGCACCTGCTGAAGGGCGAGTTCACCGACGGCGCCGGCCCCGGCATCGACATCTATTCGATGCGCCAGCCGCTGGGCGTGGTCGCCGGCATCACGCCGTTCAATTTCCCGGCGATGATCCCGATGTGGAAGTTCGCCCCGGCCATCGCCTGCGGCAACGCCTTCATCCTCAAGCCGTCGGAGCGCACGCCGGGCGTGCCGGTCAAGCTGGCCGAGCTGATGCTGGAAGCCGGCCTGCCCCCGGGCATCCTCAACGTCGTCCATGGCGACAAGGTGGCGGTGGACGCCATCCTCGACGACCGCGACATCAAGGCGGTCGGCTTCGTCGGCTCCACCCCGATCGCCGAATACATCTACAACCGCGGCTGCGCGGCCGGCAAGCGCGTGCAGTGCTTCGGCGGCGCCAAGAACCATGCGCTGGTGATGCCCGACGCCGACCTCGACCAGGCGACCGACGCGCTGATCGGCGCCGGCTACGGCGCGGCGGGCGAGCGCTGCATGGCGATCTCGGTCGTCGTCCCGGTGGGCAAGAAGACCGCCGACGCGCTGATGGAGCGGCTGATCCCGCGGGTGGAAGGCCTGAAGGTCGGCCCCTCGACCGACAGCAGCGCCGATTTCGGCCCGCTGGTGACCGCCGAGCATCTGGCCCGGGTGAAGTCCTACGTCGATCTCGGCGTCAAGGAAGGCGCCAAGCTGGCGGTCGACGGCCGCGAGTTCAGCATGCAGGGCTACGAGAACGGCTTCTACATGGGCGGCTGCCTGTTCGACGAGGTGAAGCCGGACATGCGCATCTACAAGGAGGAGATCTTCGGCCCGGTCCTCTCCGTCGTCCGTGCCGACTCCTACGAGGAGGCGCTGGCCCTGCCGAACGACCATGAATACGGCAACGGCGTCGCCATCTTCACCCGCGACGGCGACGCCGCCCGCGACTTCGCGTCGCGTGTCGACGTCGGCATGGTCGGCATCAACGTGCCGATCCCGGTTCCGCTCGCCTATTACACCTTCGGCGGCTGGAAGCGTTCGGGCTTCGGCGACCTGAACCAGCACGGCCCCGACGCGGTGCGCTTCTACACCAAGACCAAGACCGTCACCTCGCGCTGGCCCTCGGGCGTCAAGGACGGCGCCAGCTTCGTCATTCCGACCATGGAGTGATGGGTCCCTAGCCTCCCTCTCCCGCCTCCCGCGCAAACTTCGTTTGCGCGGGAGGCGGGAGAGGGCCTTGATCGAGGTGACGCATGTCCTTTGAACTGACCGAAGACCAGGTCGCCATCCGCGACATGGCGTTGTCCTTCGCCCGCGACGAGCTGGCGCCAAACGCCGTCGCGTGGGACCAGAAGAAGCATTTCCCCGTCGAAACCCTGCGCGCGGCCGGCGAGCTCGGCATGGGCGGCATCTATGTGGCGGAGGACCATGGCGGCTCGGCGCTGAGCCGGCTCGACGCCGCGGTGATCTTCGAGGCGCTGAGCCAGGGCTGCCCGACCATCGCCTCCTACATCTCCATCCACAACATGGTGGCGGGGATGGTGGACAGGTTCGGCACCGGCGAGCAGAAGGCCCACTGGCTGCCGAAGCTCTGCACCATGGAATGGCTCGCCAGCTATTGCCTGACCGAGGCGAATGCCGGCTCCGACGCCGCGGCGCTGCGGACGAAGGCGGTGCGCGACGGCGACGGCTATGTGCTGAACGGCGCCAAGCAGTTCATCTCCGGCGCCGGCAGCTCCGAGCTTTACCTCGTCATGGCCCGGACCGGCGAGGACGGGCCCGGCGGCATCAGCGCCTTCCTGGTGCCCAGGGACACGCCCGGCCTGTCCTTCGGCGCCAACGAGCACAAGATGGGCTGGAACGCCCAGCCGACCCGCGCCGTCATCATGGAGGACGCGCGCGTTCCCGCCACCGCCCTGCTGGGTCAGGAGGGGATGGGCTTCAAGTTCGCCATGAAGGGGCTGGACGGCGGCCGGATCAACATCGCCGCCTGTTCGATCGGCGGCGCCCAGGCGGCGCTCGACAAGGCGCTGACCTACATGTCCGAGCGCAAGGCCTTCGGCCAGACGCTCGACCGCTTCCAGGCGCTGCAGTTCCGCATCGCCGACATGGCGACCGAGCTGGAGGCCGCCCGCACCTTCGTCCACCGCGCCGCCTCGGCGCTGGATGCCGGCGCCAAGGATGCGACGCGGCTGTGCGCCATGGCCAAGCGCTTCGCCACCGACACCGGTTTCCAGGTGGCGAACGACGCCCTGCAGCTGTTCGGCGGCTATGGCTATCTCGCCGACTATGGCGTCGAGAAGATCGTCCGCGACCTCCGGGTCCACCAGATCCTCGAAGGCACCAACGAGGTCATGCGCCTGATCGTCTCGCGCAGCGAGATCGGCCGGATGGCCTGACCAACACGACCCTTGGTCCCCTCTCCCCGGGGGGGAGAGGGGGAAGCACCATAAAAACCAATCCACGGGAGACGCGACGATGGCTGTGATCGGTTTCATCGGCTTGGGCAACATGGGCGGCCCGATGGCCGCGAACCTCGTGAAGGCGGGGCATCAGGTGGTCGGCTACGATCTGGTGCCGGCGGCCATCGAGGCGGCAGAGGCGGCCGGCATCACCATCGGCGCCTCGCCCGCCGCCATCGCCGCCGCGGCGGAGGTGGTCGTCACCATGCTGCCGGGCGGCAAGCATGTCCTCGGCGTCTATGGCGAGATCGCCCCGGTGGCACGGCCGGGCACGCTTCTGATCGACTGCTCCACCATCGACGTGGATTCGGCCCGCAAGGCGCATGCGCAGGCGGCGGAATACGGCGCGCCCTCGCTGGATGCGCCGGTGTCGGGCGGCGTCGGCGGTGCTTCGGCCGGCACGCTGACCTTCATGGCCGGCGGCGAGCCCGGTGCCTTCGAGCAGGCCCGCCCGATCCTGGAGGCGATGGGCAAGAAGATCGTCCATTGCGGCGGGGCCGGCGCCGGGCAGGCGGCGAAGATCTGCAACAACATGATCCTCGGCATCTCGATGATCGGCGTCTGCGAGGCCTTCGTGCTGGCGGAAAAGCTGGGACTGTCGCATCAGGCGCTGTTCGACGTCTCCTCCACCTCGTCGGGCCAGTGCTGGTCGCTGACCAGCTATTGCCCGGTGCCCGGCCCGGTGCCGGCCAGCCCGGCCAACCGCGACTATCAGCCGGGCTTCGCCGCGGCGCTGATGCTGAAGGACCTGAAGCTGGCCCAGGAAGCGGCGCAGGGCGCCGGCGCCCCCACCCCGCTGGGCGCGGCGGCGGCGCAGCTCTACGCGATGATGAACGCGCAGGGCCAGGGCGGCACCGACTTCTCGGGCATCATCCGCATGCTGCGCGGCGAAGGGTAAATCAGGGTGTGATCGAACTGGCCGGCGGGGGCAGGAACAGCGCCTGCTCCCGCCGCACCAGATCGGCGATGTAGTCGGCGGTCATGGCGATCCGCGCCAGCGAGCGCAGATCCTCATGCACGATCAGCCAGAAGGACCGGGTGATCGTCAGCTCGTCCGGCAGCACCGGCACCAGCGCCGGCTCGTTCGCCGCGATGAAGGCGGGCAGCATGCACAGGCCGGCCCCGGCCAGCGTCGCCTTCAGCTGGGCGACCAGGCTGCTGCTCTTGATCCGCGGCACCACCTCCCCGATCGTCTCGACATAGTCCAGCTCGGGCGCGAAGATCAGGTCGTCGATATAGCCGATGAAGGACTGGCCGCGCAGGTCGGCCCGGCTGCGGATATGCTGCCGGGCGTCGAGATAGGCCGCGGTGCCGTACAGCCCCAGCCGGTAATCGGTCAGCTTGCGGGCGAACAGCCGGCCTTCCTGCGGGCAGGACAGGCTGATGGCGATGTCGGCCTCGCGCTTGGACAGGCTGAAGACGCGCGGCATGGCGACCAGCTGCACCTCCAGCTCCGGATGGCGTTCGCACAAGGAACCGATGCGCGGCGCCAGGAAACAGCTGCCGAAGCCGTCGGGCGCCCCGATGCGCACCGCGCCGGCCAATGCCAGATCGCCGTCGGCCACCATCCCCTGCGCCAGCAGGGCGGCGCTTTCCATCACCTCGGCGGTCTGTTTCAGCCGCTCGCCCTGCGCGGTCAGGGTGAAGCCGCTGGGGCGCCGTTCGAACAGGGTGACGCGCAGCGCCTCCTCCAGCGCCGTGATGCGCCGGCTGACCGTGGTGTGATCGGCGCGCAGGCGCTGGGCCGCCGTGGTCAGCGTGCCCGCCCGGGCCACCGCCAGGAAAAAGCGCAGGTCGTTCCAGTTGAAATCGGCCATATCCGCCGGTCGTGGATGCCATGGGGGCCGAACTGTCCCACCAACCCGCCCGCCTGACAAGTGCGGCAACCTGCCCCTTGCGACCATGCCGCAGCCGCCGGCTGCCCCTCATCTTCCCCCGACGGAGTACCGCGCCTTACGGCGGATCCCCCCCATTTCATACGGACGATCCGGCCGGCCGGGGCGTTTATCTGTTGAGGGATACGGATGCGGCGAACGAAAAGGATGGGCGATGCCGGGTAACGGCCGGACGGCGGAGCGGAGCGGAGCGGCCTTGGCGATGGCATTTGTGAGGGTGGGACGCGCCACCCTGGTCGCCGCCGCCATGCTGTCCGCGGCGCCGTCCGCCATGGCGGAGCCGATGCTGTTCGCGCCCGACGGCACCGCCCCCCTGCCCGCTCCGCCCCCTGCGGCGGCGAAGACCTCCGGCATGCCTCGGACCGATGCGCTGGATTGCTGGCTGCTGGATCCGGACGGTCTGGAGCGGGCGGCCGACCGCGGCCTGTGCGGCGATGCCTTCGCCCGCGCGCCGGAAACCGCATCCCTGCCCGCTTCGGTGAAGACGCCGCCGCGCAAGCCGAAGGTTCCGGACAGCCGCAGCCGCGCCTCCAGCCGCAGCGAATCCCACGCCACCGGACGCTCCCCGGCCCGCATCGGGCGCACCGGGGGCGGCGGCGACTTCTTCAGCAATTTCCAGCGGGACTTCCGGGCACTGACCGACCTTCTGGGCAGCGGCCCGTCATCGGGACGCGGCGACGGCGGGACCGGCTCCCACATGTCGCATCGCCGCTGAGGTCAGGACGCGCCGTCGCCCGCCCCGGCCCCCACATCGTCCGGCCCGATATCCTCGGCCTCGACATCGATGGTCACGCCGCTGCGGTTGGCGCGGCCATGGCCATGCTCCGGGTCGATGCCATGGTCGCGCAGCAGCTCGCCGCGGATGTCGGCCATCCGCGCGCCCAGCCGGGCATATTCGGCCAGAAGCTGCCGGCGCCGGTCGTTCGGCGTCACGTCCTTCGGCGGGCGCAGCGAGCGCTTGAAGTCGATCAGCTGCCGGCGGGTCACGTCCGGGCGGACCAGCCCCTCGGCCTTGGCGCGCTCCAGCTCGTCCGGCGTCATGGTGACGATCTGGTAGGCGACGCTCTCCGCCCCCGGCAGCACGTCCAGCGACAGCCGGCCGGTGTCCACCGCCTCCGCCACCGCGCGGAAGCGGAAGGCGGTCTCGACCGAGAAGGGCATGTCGCTCTCGATCATCGCCTCGAAATCGCCGTGCGGCAGGATCTCCTTGGCCCGGTTCAGGTAGCGGCCGATCGACAGGAATTCCTTGCGGCTGCGGTTCCAGTGGTAGCGGATCTCCTGGGCGAATTCCTGCCGGGTGTGGCAGGGCACGATGGCGTCGCTGATGTCCGCCGCCCTGCGGTCCGCCTTGGACGGCGCCACCGCCGCCGGGGAGGAGCGGGCGGGCAGCTGGGATGCCGCGGCCTGCGGGGCTGCCTGCGGGGCAGGCTGGGGAGCGGCCTTGCCCTGCTCCGCCGCCTTCTTCATGAAGGACTTGACGTTGACCATGCTCAGATCCCCAGCTCGTGCCGGATGAAGTACCAGGCGCCCAGGCATTCGTCGGCGCCGTTCACCGCGCCGACATCGACGATGGAACAGCCGATGTCGTCGACCCGGTGCATGTCCTCGATGTCCGGCACCTCGTGCGGTACCAGCCGGCCGACCCGCCCCAGCTCCAGCTTCGCCTCCCGCAGGCTGACGGACCGGCGCTTGACCCGGTTCAGCAGGAAGGCGGCCGGGCGGCCATAGTCGCGCAGGAACTCCATCCAGGGAATGACGCTCATCTTGTCGAAGCGGCCGACCCCGGTCGGCACCAGCACCAGGTCGGCGCGGCGCAGCAGGATCTTGGTCGCTTCCGGATACAGCTCCACCGACGGGGGCGTGTCGACGAAGACGATGTCGTAGCGGGCCGGGTCGATCTGGGCCAGCGCCTCGTCGATGGCCTCCAGCGCGCCCTCGTAATGGTCGATGGCGGCGACGTCGTGCGGGCGGCGCAGCTCGTGCCACTGGCCCAGCGTGCGCTGCGGGTCGAAATCCAGCGTCGCCACCCGCATGCCGTCCCTGGCGGCGGCCACAGCGGTGTTCTTGCAGCTGGTCGTCTTGCCGGTGCCGCCCTTGGGCGCGCTGTAGACCACCCAGCGGGCCGGCCTCTGCGCAGCGCTCTGTACCGGACTTTCGGCATTGCGGCCCGCCTGCCGGCCGGATGATTTACCGGAATCCCTGGCTGTGGACTTGCCCGCAGACCGTTTCGTGGCGACGGCGGTCGGATCGGCCATCTGTTCCCCCTGCATCGCGTGACGGCCTTCTTCTTAGCGGATCGGCTGGCGCGTCGAAAGGGCAAAGGCGGGACCTGGACCATGGAAATAGGGGATCTCTGTACCAAAGACCCGTTACCGGTAACGCCTTCGGCACCAAATCCGTTACCGGTAACGCCTGCGGTTCCACCGCTCCCGTTTCGCCCCCGTTGCGGGACGGAAACATTCCGTCACCACTTTCGATGTTTCCGTACAGGCCGGCGGTCGCTAAAATGTTTCGCACTCCAGGAATTCGGACAGGGTATCGCCTTCCCGCAAGCTTGCGCGGGCTTTTCCAGGGGATCGGGTCGGTTATGCGGGGATCGGGTGTGAGCGGCGTCGCGGGAACGGGTCACGGGAGGATCGGACACAGGCTGTCATTGCGCCGCAGCACGGCACTGGCAGGCGCGGCCCGGCTGGCGATCCTGGCGGCAGCCGTCGCCCTGCCCGCCCCGGCGCTCGCCAATCCCGAAGGCGGTGCGGTGACCGAAGGCGCCGCGACGATCCAGCCCGGCGGCCCCGGCCGGCTCGACATCATCCAGTCGACCTCCAAGGCGGTGATCGACTGGCAGCGCTTCGGCATCCGCGAGGGCGAGCACACGAATTTCCGGCAGCCGGACGCCGGCTCGATCACGCTGAACCGCGTGGTGGGTTCCGACCCGTCGGCGATCATGGGCCGGCTGACCGCCAACGGGCAGGTCTGGCTGGTCAACCCGAACGGCATCCTGTTCGGGCCGAACGCCCGCGTCGATGTCGGCGGGCTGATCGCCACCACCCACGACATCCGCAACGACGACTTCATGGCCGGCCGCTACCGCTTCGAAGGCCGCGCCGGCTCGACCGCGACGGTGGAGAATGACGGCGCCATCACGGTGGCCGAGGCCGGGCTGGCGGCGCTGGTCGCGCCCGGCGTCTCCAACCGCGGCACCATCCAGGCGCGGCTCGGCGAGGTGACGCTGGCCTCCGGCCGGCGCTTCGTCGTCGACCTGTTCGGCGACCAGAAGATCAACCTGGCGCTGGACGCCAAGACGGATGCGCGGCCCATCGGCGCCGACGGCAAGCCGGTCGACGCGCTGGTCGAGAACAAGGGCGCGATCTTCGCCGACGGCGGCCGGGTCCAGATGACCGCATCGGCGGCCAAGGGGCTGGTCGACCGCGTCGTCAACATGTCCGGCACCGTCCAGGCCCGCCGGGTCGAGCAGCAGGGCGGCGACATCGTCCTGCTGGGCGACGGCGGCGACGTCGAGGTGTCGGGCACGCTGGACGCCGACGGGCTGGGCGCCGGCCAGACCGGCGGCAGCGTCACCGTGTCCGGCGACCGCACCGGCCTGACCGCGACGGCGCGGGTCAAGGCGTCGGGCGCCGCCGGGGGCGGGGAGGTGCTGATCGGCGGCGACGTGCAGGGCGGCAAGGCATCGGCGGCGACGCTGGCCGGCTACGCCATCCGCCCGGCGCGCAAGCCGGTGCCGCCGTCCGCCGTCACCGTGGTGGCTGAGGGTGCCTCGATCACCGCCGACGCCACGCAGGGCGGGACCGGCGGCAAGGTGGTGGTGTGGGCGGACGAGCGCACCCGCTTCGACGGCACGATCTCCGCCCGCGGCGGGGCGGAGGGCGGCACCGGGAGCGGCGACGGCGGCTTCGTCGAGACCTCCGGCAAGCTGTCCCTGCAGGTGCGCGGCAGCGTCGATGCCCGGGCGGCAGGGGCGGGCAGGGCAGGGTCCTGGCTGCTCGACCCGACCGACATCACGGTGGAATCGACCGGCAGCGACACGCTGGGCGGCGGGCTCTACGACGTCTCGACCGGCACCGGCAGCATTTCCGCCACCACCATCGAAACCGCGCTGAATGCCGGAACCAGCGTCACCTTGCTGACCAGCAGCAACGGAACGGACCACGGCGACATCACCGTCAACGAGGCCATCGGGAAGTCGGCCGGTGGCGACGCCACCCTGACGCTGAAGGCCGACCGCAACATCATCATCAACGAGAGCATCGGGTCGACCGCCGGCGCGCTGAACCTGACCCTGAATGCCGGGGCCTACACCGGCGACGGCATGGTCCGCATCAACGGCGTCTCGGGCAAGACGGTGACCATCGCCACCAACGGCGGCAGCTTCATCGTCGGCGGCGGCGCCGATCCGGCGACGACCGCCACCACCGGCCTGTCAGGCGGCTATTCGCCGGTTGCCGTGAGCGAGCGGACCGGCGTCGCGTTCCGCTATGCCACCGTCACCACCGGGGCCGGCGCCATCGTCATCAACGGTGCGGGCGGCGAGAATGACGGCGGCGAGAACCACGGCATCGCGCTCCATGACAGCCGGCTGGAGACGACGGCCGGCTCGATCACCCTGAACGGGGAGGGCGGCAACGGCATCTATTCCGGCAACAATGTCGGCATCCTGCTGTCCGCCTCGACGCTGCAGACCGCAAGCGGCGCCGTCAATGTCACCGGCAGGGAGGGCGGGGGCGAGAGCAACGACGGCCTGGATGCCGTCCGGATCGTCGACAGCTCCACCATCGCCGCGTCCGGCAACGGGGCGATCTCGATCCGGGCCGGCAGCGGATCGGACGGCAACATCGTGGTGACCGGCGCGGAGATCGGCACCGGCTCGGCACCGCTCGCCATCGAATCGGCCGGCGGCCTGATGCTGGACGGCGGCACCCTCCTGCGCTCCTCCGGCGCCGTCACCCTCAAGGCGGCGGCAGACGTCACGCTGTCGGACAGCGACGTGGTGACCAACGGGTCGCGGGTGACGATCGCCAGCAACAGCAGCGGACAGAACCAGGGGGCGATCACCCTGACCGAAAGCAGCATCGCCACCTCGGGCGGTGCGATCACGCTGGGCGGCGGCAGCGATCCCTCGCAGTACGCCGCGAAGGGCGGCTGGAACAGCGCGGCCGGCGTGACCATCGAGAACAGTACGCTCCAGTCCGGCGGCGGCGCCATCGCGATCCGGGGCGAGGGCTCCGACTATGACGACCAGGGGCACGGCGTGTCGATCGCCGGCACCTCCAGCATCGATGCCGGTGCCGGAACCATCGGCATCGTCGGCAAGGCGGTGTCCTCCTATGGCTGGAATGCCGGCGTGTCCATCGCAAGCACCGCCGACGGCAACCCGACCATCCGCTCCACCTCGTCCTCGGGGGACTCGATCCGGATCGTGGGCGACGCCACCGCCGTGAACGCCGACGAGGCCTGGGGCGTGAAGCTCCACGGCACCGCCACGGTCAGTTCGGTCGGCGGCATCGCGATCACCGGCAGGGCAGGAACCTCCGCCGCCACCGCCGAGATCGCCGGCATCGGGCTGGACGCCGATACCGGAGCGATCCGGATCGAATCGAGCGGTGCCCAGGTGACGACGCAGGGAACGGCCGGAACCGGGCAGACCGCGACCGACCTTTACAGCAACGGCGACGTGGTGATCAGCAGCGCGCCGGTGTCGCCTCCTCCTCCTCCTCCGCCGCCGCCGCCGCCGCCAGTAACGCCAGTAACGCCTGTGACACCGGTGACACCGGTGACACCGGTGACACCCGTGACCCCGGTGTCGCCACCCCCACCCCCACCCCCACCACCTCCTCCTCCGCCACCGGTTCCGGACACCCCGACGACGGAGCCGAGCACGGGAACGGAAACCGGCGGCAGCGGAACGGGCGGAACGGACAGCGGCGGCACCGTCACGACCCCAACCACCACCAGCCCAACCACCACCAGCCCGACCGCCGCAAGCGTGGCGAGCGCCGCGAACGTGCAGACGGCGCTTCAGACGGTGGCCCAGATCGCGACCGTCACCGCCACGGGATCGACCGCCGGCACGGCCGGCACGGCCGACAGCGGCACCGCCGGAACCACCGGCTCCGGCATCGGCTCCAGCGGTTCGGGCGATACCGCATCCGGGTTCAGCACCGCCGGCACCAGCCCGCAGACGTTCCTGGCGGCGCTCGAGCAGCAGGCGACGGGGCAGGGCACCCGGAACGCGGGCGGCCAAACCTCCGGCGGCACCCCCACCTCGCCGCCGCCCGCGCCGCCCCCCGAACCGGCGACGGTCGTGTTGGCATCGGGCCGCAGCGTCACCTTCAGCCCGGCGGCGACGGCAGCCTACGCCTCCGGTGCCACCCTGTCGCAGCCGGGACCGCAGCTGCTCGCCTCGCCGCAGGTCCAGGCGGCGGCGGGAAGCCTGATCCAGGCGGCCGGCAGCGGCGGCATGGTCCAGGCGGTGACGGCGCTCGCGACCGGCGGCCTGTCGCTGGCCGAGCAGCGGGCGACGCTGGCCAGCATCCCCGTCGCCACCCTGATCGGCGGCCTGACCGGCAGCGCCGACCCGGTGGCGGCCTCTGTCGGCACCATCCTGCAGGGCACCGCATCCGGCGCGTCCGGCGGCTACGCCCAGGTGCGGGCGGCGGTCACCCAGGCCAACCTGCCGCCCGAGGTGGCGCGCACCTACCTCGCCATGGTGCAGCGGGTTGAGCGCGAGCAGCGGACGCAGACCCTGTCCGGCGCGCTCCGCCAGCTGGCCGCCGACCCGTCGGCGGCGGACATGTTCGGCCGGCCGGGCGCGTCCTCGGCCCTGCCCAGCCTGCGGCAGGCGCGCGGCGGCCGCACCCGCGGCGGCACCATGACCCTGCGCGGCATCGTCGCCGACAGCGCCAACCTGGCGGAGGCGCGGGTGAACGGCCGCTGGGTCTTCATCGACGAACAGGGCCAGTTCCGCACCAGCATCCCGGTGGAGCCGGGCGCCACCGAAGCCACCCTGACCATGACGGACGAGACCGGGGCGACCACCGAGCAGCGCATCAGCATCGACGCCGCCGCGACGGCCCCCGATCCGGCCGCCCCGCCGAAGCCGCGCAAGATCGCGCTGATGATCGCGGTCGACAGCTACCGCGACGGCGCCATTCCGGCCCTGGCGACGCCGGACGCCGACATCGAGGCGGTCGGCCGGACGCTGAACGACCATCTCGGCTACGAGACGCGGGTGCTGCGCAACCCGACCAAGGCGCAGATCGGCGAGGCCCTGCGCAAGCTCGGCCGCGAGGTCGGCGAGCAGGACCAGGTGATGGTCTATTATGCCGGCCACGGCTATGAGCTGGCGGAGACCGGGACCGGCTACTGGCTGCCGGCCGACGCCG
The DNA here is from genome assembly GCF_041507355.1 of Azospirillum sp. HJ39. Taxonomy (NCBI): domain Bacteria; kingdom Pseudomonadati; phylum Pseudomonadota; class Alphaproteobacteria; order Rhodospirillales; family Azospirillaceae; genus Azospirillum; species Azospirillum sp. HJ39. The sequence goes on from NZ_CP167913.1 coordinate 96,123, forward strand.
AGACGACCAGCGCCCGCAACTGGGTGTCGAACAACGACATCGGCCGCTTCCTCAGCCGCATGCCGGCCAAGCATGTGATGGTGGTGTCCGACAGCTGCTATTCCGGCGCCTTCACCAAGGAACAGAAAATCGACGCCGCCCGCCTCGCCAGCGGGGAGGAGATGCGCCAGCGCCGCTCCGTCATGGCGCTGTCGTCGGGCGGCGACGAGCCGGTGGCCGACGGCGAGGTGAACTCCCCCTTCGCCACGGCGCTGATGAAGCGGGTGCAGGCCCTGCCCAAGGACAGCAACGGCTACGCGCTGTACCAGACCGTCCGCGAGGACGTGACCCGCGAGGCCCCGCAGACCCCGCAATATGGCGTGATCCGCACCGCCGGCTACGACGAGGGCGGCGACTTCCTGCTGGACCTGCCGGACCGGGCGATGAACTGAGCGGAGCGGGAGAGGGTTAGGGAGGGGGCATCCGCCACAGCATCCACCGCATCCACCCCCCAATTTTCCCTGGCGCATAGTTTCAAAAGAAACTATATGAGCGGCAAATGGTCGCGGCCCGCCGGCCGCCCCGCATCGCCCACCCACCGGCCATGGGAGCTGACCGCATGACGTCCCCCGCCTTCATCTACCAGTCCGGCTTCGGCAACGAATTCGCGACGGAGGCGCTGCCCGGCGCGCTGCCGGCCGGCCGGAACTCGCCGCAGCGTCCGCCCTACGGCCTCTATGCCGAGCAGATCAGCGGCACCGCCTTCACCGCCCCCCGCGCGCACAACCGCCGCTCCTGGCTCTACCGCATCCGCCCGGCGGTGATGCACGAGCCGTTCCGCCCGCTCGGGTCCGGCCGGCTGGCCGGCCGCTTCGACGAGGTGCCGGCCCCGCCCACCCAGCTGCGCTGGAACCCGCCGCCGATGCCCGACGAGCCGACCGACTTCGTCGCCGGCCTCGTCACCATGGGCGGCAACGGCGGTCCCTCGGCGCAGACCGGCTGCGGCATCCATCTCTATGCCGCCAACCGGTCGATGGAGGGCCGCTTCTTCTACGACGCCGATGCCGAGCTGCTGATCGTGCCGCAGCAGGGCCGGCTGCGCCTGTTCACCGAGCTGGGCGCCATCGAGGTCGAACCGCAGGAGGTCGCGCTGGTGCCGCGCGGCCTGCGCTTCCGGGTCGAGCTGCCGGACGGGACGGCGCGCGGCTATGTCTGCGAGAATTTCGGCGCCCCCTTCCGCCTGCCGGACCTCGGCCCCATCGGCTCCAACGGGCTGGCCAACCCGCGCGACTTCCTCACCCCGGTCGCCCGCTACGAGGACATCGACGGCGACTTCGAGCTGGTGGCGAAGTTCGACGGCCATCTGTGGAGCGCCCGCATCGGCCATTCGCCGCTGGACGTGGTGGCGTGGCACGGCACCCACGCGCCCTGCAAATACGACCTGCGCCGCTTCAACACTATCGGCTCGATCAGCTTCGACCATCCCGACCCGTCGATCTTCCTGGTGCTGCAATCGCCCAGCGACACGCCCGGCGTCGACAGCATCGACTTCGTCGTCTTCCCGCCGCGCTGGCTGGTGCAGGAGGAGACCTTCCGGCCGCCCTGGTTCCACCGCAACGTCGCCAGCGAGTTCATGGGCCTGATCCATGGCGTCTACGACGCCAAGGAGGAGGGGTTCCTGCCCGGCGGCGCGTCCTTGCACAATTGCATGAGCGGCCACGGCCCGGATGCCGAGACCTTCGCCAAGGCCACCGCCGCCGACACCAGCCGGCCGCAGCGGATCGCCGACACCATGGCCTTCATGATCGAAACCCGCGCCGTCATCCGCCCGACGCGCCACGCCCTGGAAACCGCCGAGCTCCAGCACGATTACCACCGCTGCTGGCAGGGGCTGGCGAAGCGCTTCGATCCGACCCGGCCTTGAGCCAAGGCGGGGAGCCGCCGCCTCGCCCAGGTCACGCGACGTTTTGTCTCGACGGCACGCGCGCGGCCTTTCACACTGCGCCGGTGCCGATCCTTGGGACAGGCAGGGGAGGGGGCGTATGGCGACCGACGATGGTGGGGCCGACGATGGTGGAGCCGGTGCGGAGGGCGGGGGCGACGCCCGTTCGCTGCTCGACCGGATGATCGACCGGCTGACGGTGCAGCGCGACGCGCTGGCCTGGGCGGAGCGTGCCGTCGCCGGCCGCGACGGCTTGGTGCTGGAGGTGGGCTTGGGCAAGGGCCGCACCTTCGACCATCTGCGCCACCTGTTCCCGCCGCGCGACATCCTGGTCTTCGACATGTGGGTCCGCGTGCCGCCGGAGCTGACCCCGGACGGCGACCGGCTGTTCGTCGGCGACTTCCAGGCGACCATGCCGGCGGCGGCGGAGCGTTTCGGCCGCTGCGCCCGGCTGGCCCATGCCGATTTCGGCAGCACCGACCGCGGCCACGACGCAAGGCAGGCGGCATGGCTGGCGCCGCTGATCGACGCGCTGATGCTGCCCGGCGGCATCGTCCTGTCCGACCGCCCGCTCGAGCGGCCAGGCTGGACCCGGCTCGACCTGCCGGCCGACGGGCGCTGGACCTACCATGCCTGGAGGGTGGAGGGCTGACCGGGACCGCCGCACTGGCAAAAGGCAGGCCTTACGCCAATCTTCCTTGCCGCGCAATTTCGCCCGTCGAGGCGGCCGGCTCCGGCCGCGATGCTGAAGGCCATTGATGGATCGCAATATTTTTCAGTTCATTTGGAAGTACAGCGGCCGCCAGCAGGTCCTGCTCGCCCTGTTGACCATCGCTTCCTTCCCGGTGCTCTACGCCTCGCTGGAACTGCCCAAGATCATCGTCAACCAGGCGCTGTCCGACCCCCAGCCCGAACGCACGATCCTGGGCGTCGCCATGGGGCCGGTGACCTACCTGCTGGTGCTGTGCTGCGGCTTCCTGGCGCTGGTGCTGGCCAACGGCGCCTTCAAGATGCGCATCAACACCTTCAAGGGGGTGGTTGGGGAACGGCAGGTGCGGCGCCTGCGCTTCATGCTGCTGGACCGCATGCTGCGCTTCCCGCTGCCCCACTTCTCCAAGGTCAGCCAGGGCGAACTGATCTCCACCGTCGCGGCGGAGACGGAACCGCTGGCCGGCTTCATCGGCGACGCCTTCGCCCAGCCGCTCTACCAGGGCGGCACGATGCTGACGATCCTGCTGTTCCTGTTCATCCAGCAGCCGACCATCGGGCTGGTGTCGATCGCCCTCATCCCGGTGCAGGCCTACATCATCCCGAAACTCCAGATCAAGGTGAAGATGCTGGGAAAGGATCGGGTGCGCAAGGTCCGTCAACTGTCCGAGCGCATCGGCGAAAGCGTCGAGAACATCCGCGAGGTCCGGGTCAACGGCACCATCCGCTACGTCCTGGCCGACTTCTCCCGGTATCTCGGCAGCATCTACTGGATCAGGCTCGAAATCTACAAGCGCAAGTACTTCGTCAAGTTCCTCAACAATTTCATCAACCAGATCACGCCTTTCTTCCTGTTCTCCATCGGCGGCTATCTGGTGTTGCAGGGCGACCTGACCATCGGCGCGCTGGTCGCCGCGCTGTCGGCCTTCAAGGACCTGACGGCGCCCTGGAAGGAGCTGCTCGACTATTACCAGAACATGATCGACGCCCAGATCAAGTACGAGCAGATCTCCGACCAGTTCTCGCCCCCCTTCCTGTTCGACTGGGCCGCGCCGACCCCCGCCACCCCGCCCGACCTCAAGGCGCCGCTGCGGCTGGAGGCGGTGACCTGGGCCAACGAGTATGGCGACCGCATGCTGCACCGGCTGTCGCTGGAGGTGCCGCCGGGCGCGCTGGTCGGCATCGCCGGCACCAACGCCCTGGCGCTCCGCCGCCTCGCCGAGGTGCTGGTGCGGCTGTCGCCGCCGACCTCCGGCCGGATCGTCATCGGCGACCAGCCGCTGGACGCCATTCCGCTGGAGCTGCTGGGGCGCCGCATGGCCTATGCCAGCCCGGAGCCGCGCATGTTCGCCGGCAGCATGATGCAGAACATCACCTACGGCCTGCGCCACCGCCCGCCGCCCGACGATCCGGAGACGATGACCCCCGCCCGCCGGCGCGAGATCGAGGAGGCCGAGGCGTCCGGCAATTCCGTCGACAGCATGGACGGGATCTGGACCGACTTCGCCATGGTCGGCGCCACCGACTGGGCCAGCATGCGCCCCTGGTTCATGCAATGCCTGGCGGCGACCGGCGGCGAGGCCGCGGTCTACCAGCGCGGCCTGCGCGAGGTGTTCGACCCCGACGACTACCCCTTCGTCGCCCAGCCGCTGCTGCGCGCCCGCCACTGGCTGCGGGACGCGATCGCCGAACGCGGGCTGGACACGCTGCTGGCCCGGTTCGAGCGCGACCGCTTCAACCCCTATGCCAGCCTGGCGGAGAACATGCTGTTCGGCCTGCCGGATGGCAGGCGGCTGACCGTCGCCCGCATGGTCGCCGACCCCACCATCCGCGCCCTGATGGAGGCGCACGGGCTGTGGGATACCGCGGTGCGCATCGGCCGCCGCTTCGCCATGCGGGTGGTCGGCGTCTATCGCGACAGCGCCGACGGCGACGTCATGATCATGCGCTATCCGCACATCGACGACGCCCTGTTCGAGGAGCTGGTGGAGGCGGTCACCCGCCTGAAGCGCCGCGGCGAACGGCCGCAACGCCTCCACCAGGAGCCCGACACGCTGCTGTTCGCCACCATGTTCCTGATGATCGTGCCCAAGCGCGACGGCATGGACTTCGCACCCCCGCCGGAACGCGAAACGATCATGACGATCCGCCGCCGCCTGCTGTCGGACATGCCGCAGGAGCTGCGCGGCAAGGTCGCGATCTTCGACCCGGATCTCTACCACCCGCGCCTGAACGTGATGGACAACCTGCTGTTCGGCCGCATCACCACCGAGGATCCGCGGTCGATCACCCAGCTCCGTTCCCTGGTGGACGAGGCGCTGGAGCGGACCGACGCGCGGGCCTTCGTGCTGATCCTGGTGACGCTGGGCGAGGTCGGGATCGGCGGCTCGCTGCTGCCGATCAGCGTGCGGCAGCGGTTGCAGCTGGTCCGCGGGCTGACGAAGAAGCCCGACATCTTCGTGATCTACCAGGCGCTGAACAGCTACGATCCGGACGAACGGCTGCGCATCTTCCTGCGCATGAAGGAGCTTCTGCCGGCGATGACCCTGATCGTGCTGGAGGAGCGCATCGCCGACCACCCGGCCTTCGACGCGCTCTACGACCTGGAGGACGGCCGGCTGGTGCCGCGCGGCCAACGGCGTGCCGACATGGACGAGGACACCATGCCCGGCGAGACCGAGGACACCGACGAGCCGGCGCTGCGCCTGCTGTCGCGCTCCTCCGTCTTCTCCGACCTGCCGGAGGCGATGCTGCGCCGGCTGCTGGCGGCGTCGGAATGGCGCACCGTTTCGGCCGGCGACTTCATCTACCGCAGCGGCGAGCAATCGGAGTTCGTCTTCGTCCTGGCGGACGGCGAGGCGGAGCTGGTCCGCCTGATGCCGGACAACCAGCCGCCGCTGCACATCGCCTACATCAAGCCGCCGGAGGTGATGGGCGACGTGGAGCTGCTGGCCGGGGTGCGGCGTTTCTCGACGATGCGGGCGCGCACCGACCTGCGCCTGCTGCGGCTCGACGGGGCGACCATCCTGCGCCTGCTGCCGTCGGTTCCCGACCTGCCGATGCGGGTCATCCAGCAGATCGGCAAGCGCCTGACCAGCGAGGCGCCGCCGACCTGATCGGCGGGCCGAACGGCAGGCGGAACGGCGCCGGTTCGGTCTGTAACACAAATCGGGTATCGGGGGCCGGTCGCGGCGGTGCGGCACCGGCGGCAGGAAGGAACGGGCGATGGGGCAGGGGACTCTGCGGGACGGCGGCACGATGCTGAAGGTGGAGGATCTGTCGATCCGGTTCCGCAACGCCCCGGCCGGCCGGCCGGTGGTGGACGGCGTCGGCTTCTCGGTCGGGGCGGGGCAGAGCATCGCGCTGGTCGGCGAATCCGGATCGGGCAAGACGCTGACCTGCCGCAGCATCCTCGGCATCCTGCCGCGCGGGGCGGAGCCGTGCGGCGGCTCCATCCGGTTCGGCCAGGGGGAGGATGCCGCCGACCTGCTGCGGCTGTCCCGCGCCGGCCTGCGCGACATCCGCGGCAGCCGCATCTCGATGATCTTCCAGGAACCGATGAGCGCGCTGTCGCCGCTGCACACCATCGGCGACCAGACGATGGAGGTGCTGCGGCTGCACGGCCACTGCACCCGCGCCGCCGCCCGCGAGCGCTGCCTCGCCATGTTCGAGCGGGTGGGCTTCCCCGATCCCGACCGCGCCTTCCGTTCCTACCCGTTCCAGCTGTCGGGCGGCCTGCGCCAGCGGGCGATGATCGCCATGGCGATGGTCGCCCGGCCGCAGCTGCTGATCGCCGACGAGCCGACCACCGCGCTCGACGTCACGCTGCAGGCCCAGGTTCTGCAACTGATCAAGGCGCTCCAGGCCGAAACCGGCATGGCGGTGCTGCTGGTCACCCATGACCTGGGGGTGGTCGCCAACATGGCCGACGCGGTGGTGGTGATGCGCGCCGGCCGGGTGATGGAATCGGGATGTTGCGCCGACGTGCTGGGCCGGCCGCTGCACGGCTACACCCGCAAGCTGATGGCCGCCGCCCCCTCGATCCCCGAGATGGTCTGCCCGCTCCCCGACGACGGCCCGCCCGACGCCATCCTGGAATTCCACGGCGTCGCCAAGACCTACGAGCGCGGCGCGGCGCGGGTGCGGGCGCTGGACGGGATCGACCTGTCGGTCCGCCGGGGCGAGACGCTGGCCATCGTCGGCGAGTCAGGATCAGGCAAGACGACGCTGGCCCGGCTCGCCATGCTGGCGGAGCGGCCCGATCCCGGCGGCCGCCTGCTGTTCCGGGCATCCGCCGGGGAACCGCCGCTCGACCTGCTCTCCGCCGCCGGGGCGGAGCTGACCGCCTACCGCCGCCGGGCCCAGATGGTGTTCCAGGATCCCTATGCCTCCCTCAGCCCGCGCATGAGCGTCGGCGAGATCATCGCCGAGCCGCTGGCGATCCACGGCGTCTGCGACCGCGGCGAGCGGCGCCTGCGGGTGCGGGCGCTGATGGAGCAGGTCGGGCTCGACCCCGCCTGTGCCAGCCGCTACCCGCATGCCTTTTCCGGCGGCCAGCGCCAGCGCATCGGCATCGCCCGCGCGCTGGCGCTGGAGCCCCGGCTGCTGATCTGCGACGAGCCGACCTCGGCGCTCGACGTGTCGGTGCAGGCGCAGGTGCTCGACCTGCTGGAATCGATCAAGCGGCGGCTCGGCCTCAGCCTGCTGTTCATCTCGCACGACCTGGCGGTGGTGGCGCGGCTGGCCGACCGGGTCGCGGTGATGCGCGCCGGCCGGGTGATGGAGCAGGCGCCGCCCGCCATCCTGTTCTCCGCCCCGCTGCACCCCTACACCCGCGCGCTGATCGCCGCCTCGCCGGAGCCGGACGTCGACCGCCCGATCGACATCGCGACCGTCGCGCTCGGCGCCGGCGCCCCCGACCTGTGGCCCGAGCCGTTCCGCACCTCCCCCGGCGGTGCCCCGCCCCCCCTGGTCGAGACGGCGCCCGGCCATTTCGTCCGGGGCCATCTGACGAGGCGGGCGGCATGAGACGCCTCCTCCTCACACTCCTGCTCCTCGCCCTCGCGACCCCCGCCGCCGCCTTCACCCCGCAGGAGCCGGCGCTGCTGCGCGACCAGGTGATCTACGGCCTGCTGCCGCCGGTCCGCCAGCGCATGCCGGACGAGCCGCTGATCGTCGACCTCGCCGCCAAGGGACGGGAGTTCGGCCGCTCCGGCGGCTGGATCCGCAGCTTCATCACCCAGCGGCGCAACAGCCGCATCGCCGTGCTCTACGGCTATGCCCGGCTGGTCGGCTACGACCGGAACCGCGAGCTGGTGCCCGACATCCTGAAGGATGTGACCGTGGTGGACGGGCGCGACTTCACGCTCACCCTGCGCGCCGGCCACCGCTGGTCCGACGGCGCCCCCTTCACCAGCGACGACATCCGCTACTGGTGGGAGGACATCGCCAACGACCCGATGCTGTCGCCCTCGGGTCCGCCGCGCTTCATGCTGGTCGACGGCAAGCCGCCGGAGGTCAGCTTTCCCGACGCGGTCACCGCCCGCTTCCGCTGGCAGGAGCCCAACCCCTTCTTCCTGCCCACGCTGGCCGCCGCCCGCCCGCCCTTCATCTACCGCCCGGCCCATTACCTGAAGCGCTTCCACGCCCGCTACACCGCGGAGGCGGAGCTGGCGCCGCTGCTGGCCAAATACAAGGTCCGCAACTGGGCGGCCCTGCACAACGCCCGCGACGACATGTTCCGGATGGAGAACCCGGAGGAACCGACGCTCCAGCCCTGGATGGCGCTGTCGAAGGGCACCGGCAACCATCTGCTGTTCCAGCGCAACCCCTACTACCACCGCTTCGACGCGCGCGGCATGCAGCTGCCCTATGCCGACGGGCTCGACATCACGGTGATGGGCGGCGGGCTGATCCCGGCGCAGGTCGCCACCGGCAAGGCCGACCTCCAGGCCGAGGGGCTGACCTTCTCGCAGGTGCCGGTCCTGGTGGCGGGGGAGGGCGGCGGCAACTACCGCACCCTGCTGTGGCCGGAGGGCAAGGCGGCGGAGATCGCGCTCTACCCCAACCTGAACTACAACGACCCGGTCTGGCGCACCCTGCTGCGCGACGTGCGGTTCCGCCGCGCCCTGTCGATGGCCATCGACCGGCGCATCGTCAACCGCTCGCTCTTCTTCGGGCTGGCCTACGAGAGCGGCGTCGACGTGCTTCCCGTCAGCCCGCTCTACAAGCCGGAGCGCCGGGGGGTGTGGACCGGCTACGACCCGAAGCAGGCCGCCGCCCTGCTGGACGCCATCGGGCTGAAGCGCAAGCGCGGCGAGCTGTACCGCGACCTGCCGGACGGCCGCCCGCTGGAGATGATCGTCGAGACGGCGGGCGAGAAGCCGGAGGTTGCGGACGCTCTCCAGATCATAGCCGAAACCTGGCGCGACATCGGCGTCCGGCTGCTGGTGCGCACGGTCGACCGCGACGTGCTGCGCAACCGGGTCTATGCCGGGCAGACGATGATGGCGGTGTGGGGAGGCTGGGACAACGGCGTGCCCGACCCCCACAGCAGCCCGGAGGAGCTGGCCCCGATGACCCAGGAGAATTTCAGCTGGCCGAAATGGGGGCAGTATTACCAGACCTCCGGCAGCGCCGGCGAACCCATCGACCTGCCCATCGCCCAGGAGCTGATGGATCTGGCCCGGCGCTGGCGCCACACCACCGACGAGACCGGGCGGCGCGCCCTGTGGTCGGCGCTGCTCGACATCCACGCCGACCAGATCTTCGCCATCGGCGTGGTGTCGAAGACGCCGCAACCGATCGCAGTGTCCAACCGGCTGCTGAACGTGCCTGACAAAGGGCTGTGGCTGTGGGATCCCGGCGCCTATCTCGGCATCTACCGGCCCGACGAGTTCTATTTCGCCGACGCCCGCCCGGCCGATCCGGAGCCGGCCGGCTTCCACCGGCGGGAGGACTGACCGCCCATGCTGCGCTTCATCCTGCATCGCCTGCTGGTGATGGTGCCGACGCTGGCCGTGGTGTCGATGCTGATCTTCACCGTCATCAACCTGCCGCCCGGCGACTATCTGTCCAACCAGATCGCCGAGCTGCGGGCGACCGGCCAGGAGGCCGGGCTGGCCAAGGCGGAGTTCCTGCGCCGTGAATACGCGCTCGACCGGCCGCTGGCGGAACAGTACCTGATCTGGGTCGGCCTCTGGCCGGGGCCGAACGGCTTCAACGGCCTGCTGCAGGGCGACCTCGGCTGGTCGTTCGAGTTCAACAGGCCGGTGGCCGAGGTGGTGGGCGAAACCCTGTGGTTCACCGTCATCCTCAACCTCGCCGCCGTGCTGTTCGTCTATCTGGTGTCCTTCCCGCTGGGATCGCTGGCGGCGATCCGCGCCAACAGCTGGGTCGATTACCTGGCCGCCACCATCGGCTATATCGGGCTGGCGACCCCCAATTTCCTCTTGGCGCTGATCCTGCTCTATTACGGCCAGAAATGGCTCGGCCTGCCGATCGGCGGGCTGATGGATGCCGGTTTCGAGGACCAGCCGCTGAGCTGGGCCAAGATCGGCTCGGTGCTGGAGCACCTGATCGTGCCGACCATCGTCATCGGCCTGTCCGGCACCGCCGCGATGGTGCGCCGCCTGCGCGCCAACCTGCTGGACGAGCTGGGCAAGCCCTATGTCGTCACCGCCAAGGCCAAGGGCGTGCCGCCGCTGCGCCGGCTGGCGCGCTATCCGCTGCGCATGGCGCTGAACCCCTTCGTCTCCGACATCGGCTCGCTGCTGCCGTCGCTGGTGTCGGGATCGGTGCTGATCTCGGTGGTGCTGAGTTTGCCGACCATCGGGCCGGCGCTGCTGGAGGCGCTGCGGGCGCAGGACATCTTCCTCTCGGGCTTCATCCTGATGTTCATCTCGCTGCTGGTGCTGGTCGGCATGCTGATCTCCGACATCGCGCTTGCCCTGCTCGACCCCCGCATCCGGCTCGGCAAGGGAAGGAAGGCGCGGTCATGAAAGGCACCGGCATGAAGGACCCGGGCATGAAGGACGCGGGCACGGGCGGCGGCTGGACCCATTACGTCGACAGCCGGCCCTATCCCGATCCGGAACGGCCGGACGGGCCGGCGACCCGCTTCGACGCGCAGGCCTCGGCCGGGCGGTTGATGCTGCGGCGCTTCCTGCGCCACCGGCTGGCGGTGCTGGCCGCGCTGTTCCTGGGATTCTCCTACCTCAGCCTGCCCTTCGTCGACTTCCTTGCCCCCTACGGCGCCAACGAACGCGACGTCGAGCATCTCTACGCCCCGCCGCAGGGGGTCCACCTGTTCCACGAGGGCCGCTTCGTCGGCCCCTTCGTCTATCCGACCACCGGCCGGCCCGACCTGAAGGAGTATCGCTGGCGCTACGAGGTCGACGACAGCCGGCCGATGCCGCTGGAGTTCTTCTGCCAGGGCGCCCCCTACCGTTTCCTGGGGCTGGTGGAGGCGCGGATGCGGCTGGTCTGCCCGCCGGAGGGGGCGACCCTGCACCTGCTGGGCACCGACCGGCTGGGCCGGGACATGCTGTCGCGCCTCGCCATCGGGGCGCAGCTGTCGCTGACCGTCGGGCTTCTGGGCATCGCCGTGTCCTTCGCCATCGGCATCACGCTGGGCGGGATGGCGGGCTATTTCGGCGGCTGGATCGATGCCGGGGTGCAGCGCCTGTCGGAGATCCTCAAATCCCTGCCGGAGCTGCCGCTGTGGCTGGCGCTGTCCGCCGCGGTGCCGGCGCAATGGAGCCCGGTGACGGTGTTCCTGTGCATCTCCGTCATCCTCGGGCTGCTCGACTGGCCGTCGCTGGCCCGCGCGGTGCGCTCGCGCTTCCTGGCTCTGCGCGAGGAGGATTTCGTCATGGCGGCGGAGCTGATGGGCGCCAGCCCGGCGCGCATCATCCGCCGCCACCTGCTGCCCAACTTCGCCAGCCACCTGCTGGCCAGCGCCACCCTGTCGATCCCGGCGATGATCCTGGGCGAGACGGCGCTGTCCTTCCTCGGGCTCGGCCTGCGCCCGCCGGCGACCAGCTGGGGGGTGATGCTGAACGACGCCCAGAACCTGATGGCGGTGGAAACCTATCCCTGGGTGTCGTTGCCGATGCTCCCGGTGATCCTCGTCGTATTGTCCTTCAACTTCTTCGGCGACGGGCTGCGTGACGCGCTGGATCCCTATCATGGCGATTGAAAGCGGGGCGGGGGGACGGCGGGGGCGGCGCGGACCGGACACCGCATCTATGCAAAAAGGCATAGGTGGTTTGCTACGACTCGGCCGGAAGTCAGCTTGATGCGCAGCACAATCCATGTGAGGGGTTCTGTCCAGGCTGGAGCACTGCCGCCGGTGCCTGGACAACCCCCGCAACCACCAGGGCCGAGCCGGTCCTCAGACGAACGCAGCGATTTGTTCTGCAACGGATTTTCGGTTCCGAAGCATAGCTGAAGCGGAGTGTCCGAGCATGCACCAGCCACAGCCCCCCCTTCGGTCCATCCATCCCGACCGGACGCCGCCGCGCATCCTGCTCTACAGCCACGACACCTTCGGACTGGGGCATCTGCGGCGGTCGCGGACGATCGCCCAGGCCCTGGTTTCGGCCTTTCCCGACGCATCGGCGCTGATCCTGACGGGGTCCCCCGTCGCCGGCCGCTTCGATTTTCCGGAGCGGGTCGACCATGTCCGGCTGCCGGGCGTGGTCAAGACGCAGGATGGCGGCTACACCGCCCGCAACCTGGGACTGCCGATCGAGGAAACCACCGGCATCCGGGCGGAGATCATCCGGGCGACGGCCCGCGCCTTCCGCCCGACGCTCGCCATCGTCGACAAGGAGCCGACCGGCCTGCACGGCGAGTTCCTGCCGGCGCTGGAGGAGATGCGGGCGGCCGGCGACACCCGCATCGTGCTCGGCCTGCGCGACGTGCTGGACGCGCCCGAAGCGCTCCAGCCGGAATGGGAGCGCAAGGATGCGATGGCCGCCGTCGAGCGCTATTACGACCAGCTGTGGATCTACGGCCTGCCGCAGATCTACCGCCCGCTCGACGGGCTGGACCTGCCGCCGGAAATCGCCGGCCGGGTGCGCTACACCGGCTATCTGCGGCGCGAGCCGACGGAGGGCGCCGCCGCCCGGGCCGGGGATCACTCCGTGGGCGAGCCCCCGGGAGAGCCCTATGTGCTGGTGACGCCCGGCGGCGGCGGCGACGGCGCCGCCCTGGTGGATTGGACCATCGCCGCCTATGAGGCCGATCCCGGCCTGGAGCCCCGTGCCCTGATCGTCTACGGCCCCTTCCTGGAGGATTCCCGCCGCAGGGAGTTCGCCCGCCGGATCCGCCGGCTGAAGGGGCGGGTCGAGGCGCTGGATTTCCATTCCCGCATGGAGAATCTCTATGCCGGCGCGGTCGGCGTGGTGGCGATGGGCGGCTACAACACCTTCTGCGAGATCCTGTCCTTCGACAAGCCGTCGGTGCTGGCCCCGCGCACCCGCCCGCGGCTGGAACAGCGCATCCGCGCCGAGGCGGCGGAGGCGCTGGGCCTGCTGCGCACGCTGGACAGCGACCGCGACGGCGCCGACCCGCTGGCGATGGCCGCCGCCATCCGCGCGCTGCCCGGCCAGCCGCCGCCCACGGCCAGCCCGCTGCCCGGCCTGCTCGGCGGGCTGGACCGCATCGTCGCGCTGACCCGCGAGCTGCTGGGCGCCGATGCCGCGGACGCGGCCCCCGTGACGCCGATCCGCCGGGCCGCGGTCAGCCTCTCCCGCGCGGGCCTGGGCAGCCGCGCATGATGCCGGGACAGGGAACGGACGGCCGGGCATCCGGGTCGCCGCTGGCCGTGGTGGTGAAGGGATACCCCCGCCTGTCGGAAACCTTCATCGCCCAGGAGCTTCTCGCCTTCCAGGAGCGCGGGATCGATCTGGCGATCTGGTCGCTGCGCCATCCGACCGACACCCGCCGCCACGCCCTGCACGACCGCATCACCGCCCCGGTCCATTACCTGCCGGAATATCTGCGCGACGAGCCGCGGCGGGTGCTGCGCGCGCTCGGCCTGCTGGTCCGCCGCCATCCGGCCCGCCTCGGGCGGACGGCTCTGCTGTGGCTGCGCGACCTGATGCGCGACCGCAGCGCCAACCGGGTACGCCGCTTCGGTCAGGCGCTGGTGCTGGCGGCCGAGCTGCCGGCCCGCACCCCGTTCATCTATGCCCATTTCCTGCACACGCCGGCCTCGGTCGGGCGCTATGCCGCGGCGATCCGCGGCATCGGCTGGGGCTTCTCCGCCCATGCCAAGGACATCTGGACCACGCCGGAGTGGGAGAAGCGCGAGAAGCTGGCCGACGCCCGCTTCGGCGTCACCTGCACCGCGGTCGGGGCGGCCCATCTGCGCGGGCTGGCGGCGGAGCCGGGGCGCATCGACCTCGTCTACCACGGCCTCGACCTCGGCCGCTTCCCGGCCCCGCCCGACCGGGCGGCCGCCGCATTGCCGCAGGACGGCTCCGCCCCCGACCGCGCGGTGGAAATCCTGTCGGTCGGCCGGCTGGTGGAGAAGAAGGGCTACGACCGGCTGCTCGACGCGCTGGCGATGCTGCCGGACGGCCTGCATTGGCGGCTGGTCCATATCGGCTCGGGCGACCTCAAGCAGGCCCTGCGCGCGCAGGCCGAGCGGCTGGGGCTGACGGAGCGCATCGACTGGCGCGGCTCGCAGGACCAGGCGGCGGTGATCGCGGCGCTGCGGCGGGCCGACCTGTTCGTGCTGACCAGCGTGGTTGCCGGCGACGGCGACCGCGACGGGCTGCCCAACGTGCTGATGGAGGCGGCGAGCCAGCGCCTCGCCATCCTGTCGACCGCGGTGGCGGCGATCCCCGAATTCATCGCCGACGGCGTGCACGGCCTGCTGACCGACGGCAGCCCGCCCGCCGTCGCCGCCGGCCTCGAACGGCTGGCTGCCGACCCGGCGCTGCGCCGGCGCCTGGGCGACGCCGCCTATGACCGGCTGCGCGCCGAGTTCGGCATGACCGCCGGCATCGACCGTCTGGTCCGCCGGCTGGAGGAGGCCGCGGCGTGACCGGTTCCGTCCCCTATCAGTCCCCCGTCGCCTTCTATGCCCCGCTGAAGCCGATCGACCATCCGGTGCCCTCCGGCGACCGCCAGATGGCGCGGCTGATCCTGCGCGCGCTGGAGCGGGCGGGCGCCGCCGTCGAGGTGGCAAGCCGCCTGCGCGTCTATGACGGCAGCGGCGACGCGGTGGTCCAGGCCAGCCTGAAGGTCGCCGCCGGGGTCGAGCGCGACCGGCTGCGGGCGCTCTATGCCGCCGATCCGGCGCGGCGCCCGGCGCTGTGGCTCAGCTACCATGTCTATTACAAGGCGCCCGACCTGATCGGGCCGGCGATGGCGCGCACGCTCGGCATCCCCTATGTGGTGGTGGAGGCGACCCGCGCCCGCAAGCGGCTGACCGGTCCCTGGGCCGGCTTCGCCGCCGCCGCCGAGGCGGCCGTCGAGGCGGCCGACCTCGTGCTCTGCGTCAGCGCCCGCGACCGTCGGGCGGTGGAGGACTACGCCCCGCCCGGCCAGCGCGTGGCGATGCTGCCCCCCTTCCTCGACCTGCCCGCCGCGGTTCCCTCCGATCCGCCGCCGCAGCCCCGGCCCGCGCGCCTGCTGACCGTCGCCATGATGCGGCCGGGCGACAAGCTGGCCTCCTACCGGCTGCTGGCGAGCGCGCTCGCCCGGCTGGCCGACCTGCCCTGGACCCTCGACATCGTCGGCGACGGCGCCGCGGCGTGGGAGGTGGCGGCGCTGTTCGCCCCCTTCGGCGAGCGGGTGCGCCGCCACGGCGCCTGTCCGCCCGACGGGCTGGCCGGGCACTACCGCGCCGCCGACCTGATGCTGTGGCCCGGCCTGAACGAGGCCTTCGGCATGGTCTATCTGGAGGCGCAGGCCCATGGCGTCCCGGTGGTCGCCGTCGACGGCCCCGGCCCCGCCACCGTCATCCGCGACGGCATCGGCGGACGCCTGACCGGCCCCTCGCCGGACGATTATGCCGCGGCGGTGGCCGACCTGCTGGCCGACCCGGCAACCCTGTCGACGCTGCGCGGTACGGCCCGCGCCTATGTCGAGGCGCATCACGGCCTGGGCACGGCGGCGGAGCGGCTGCGCGCCCTGCTGTCCGGCCTGACGGTCCCGGCCGCAGCATGATCCGGCTGGCCTTCCTGCGCCATGGCGTCACCGGCTGGAACCGGGAGGGGCGCATCCAGGGCCGCACCGACATCCCGCTCGACGCGGAGGGCCGCGACCGTCTCGACCGTCTCGCCCTGCCGGAGGCGTGGCGCGGTGCCGTCCTGCATGCCAGCCCGCTGTCGCGCGCGGTGGAGACGGCGCGGCGGCTCGGCGGCGGACGCCCGGTGCGCACCGACGCCCGGCTGATCGAGATGGATTGGGGTGCCTGGGAGGGCCGGCACGGCGCCGCGCTGCGCGCCGACCCGGCCAGCGGCTACCGCGACATCGAGCAGTGGGGCTGGGACTTCCGCCCGCCCGGCGGCGAGAGCCCGGCCGACCTGCGCGACCGCCTGACCGGCTGGCTGGCGGACCTGGCGGGAGAGGGGACAGGGGAGGGGGCCGGCGCGCACCTCGTCGTCAGCCATATCGGCGTGATGCGGGTGGCGCTGGCGCTGGCCTGGGGCTGGGACTTCCGCGGCCCGCCGCCGGTGCCGGTCAAGCGCGAGCGGCTGTATGCGATGACGCTCGCCGCCGACGGCACCCTGCGGCCGGCCGGCGAGCGGACCGGGGAGCGCCTGCCATGCGCCTGATGCCCCCGCGCCTCATGATCGTCGTCACCCATCTGCTGGGCACCGGTCATCTCAGCCGCGCCCTGGCGTTGGCCGAGGCCTTCGCCGGCCGGGGCTGGAGCGTCGACGTCGTCAGCGGCGGACGCCCGGCCCCCCATCTCGGCAGCGGGGGGCTCGGCAGCGGCGGAGCGACCCTGCACCAGCTGCCGCCGCTGGCGAGCGACGGGGCCGACTTCGCCACGCTGCTCGCGGCCGACGGCAGCCCGGCCGATGCCGGCACCTTCGCGGCGCGGCGTGCGATGCTGGCCGGCCTGTTCGACCGGCTGCGCCCCGACGTGCTGATCACCGAGCTGTTCCCCTTCGGCCGCCGCGCGCTCGCCGCCGAGTTCGACGCCCTGCTGGAGCGCGCCCGCGCGCAAACCAGCCCACCGCTCACATTGGCGTCGGTGCGCGACATCCTGGCTCCGCCCTCCAAGCCGGCGCGGGTGGCGGAGACGGAAGGGCGGCTGGCGCGCTTCTACGACGGGGTGCTGGTCCATTCCGATCCCGCCGTCGTGCCGCTGGAGGACAGCTGGCCGCTGACCCCGGCGATGCGGCCGCTGCTGCGCTACACCGGCTTCGTCGTCCCGCCGCCGCCGGCAGCGGACGGCGGCACGGACGGGCAGGGCGAGATCCTGGTCACTGCCGGCGGCGGGCCGGTCGGCCGCCCGCTGTTCGAGGCCGCCGCCCGCTGCGCCGCCTCCGGCGCGCTTCCCCATCGCTGGCGCCTGCTGGTGCCAAAAGGCGACTGGACGGGCGAAGGGTCGCTGGCCGCCCGGCTGCGCGCGATGGCGCCGCCCGGCCGGCTGGCGGTGGAGCCGGTGCGCCCCGACTTCCGCGCCCTGCTGGGCCGTGCCGCCGCCGCGGTCGGGCGCTGCGGCTACAACACCGCGCTCGACTGCCTCACCGTCGGCGTCCCCAGCGTCTTCTGTCCCTTCGAGGACGGCAAGGAGGTCGAGCAGACCATGCGCGCCGCCATCCTGGCCCGCCGCCCCGGCATCGCCATGCTGCGCGAGGCGGAGCTGACGCCCGACAGCCTCGCCCGCGCCCTGCACTCCGTCCTCGGCCTGCGCATCCCGCCGCTCGACCCGGCCTCGCTGGCCGGCACGGCGCGCAGCGTCGGGATCGTCGAAACCCTGCTGGCGGAGAAACGCCGATGACCGGTTGGAGCGAGAACGGCTGGACCGCGGTCGAGGACGAGCTGGCGCGCTGGAGCGGCCTCGGCCGGCGCTGCGCGCTGTGGCTGCGCGACGACGACGCGGTTGCCGCCGGGCCGGCGCTCGACCGGCTGCTGTCCCGCACGGCCGATGCCGGCATCCCGCTCGGCCTCGCCGTCATCCCGGCCGATGCGCAACCTTCTCTGGCCGGGGCGCTGGCCGGCCGCATGCACGTCACCCCGCTGGTCCATGGCTGGTCCCACACCGACCATGCCGCCCCCGGCGCCAAGAAGTGCGAGTTCGGCCCCGAACGCCCCGCCGCGGTGCGCCGGGAGGATGCCGAACGCGGCCTGGGCGCCTTGCGCGCCCTGTTCGGCGACAGGCTGCTGCCGCTGTTCGTGCCGCCCTGGAACCGCATGGCCGCCGACATGCCCGCCCTGCTGGCCGCCGCCGGCTATCATGCCGTGTCGGGCTTCGGCCCGGCGCCGCGGCAGCGCGACGGCCTCGCCTGGGTCAACACCCACCTGGATCTGATCGACTGGCGCGGCGGCCGCTCGGCGGTGGCGCCGGACGCGCTGCTCGCCGGCCTGCTGCGTGAGTTGCGCGACAGGCGGGAGGGCCGGCGGGACGGGCTGCGCGACCCGGACGAGCCCATCGGCCTGCTGAGCCATCACCGCGTCCACGATGCGGCGATCTGGGATCTGCTGGACCGGCTGCTCGACCGTCTCGCCGGCCATCCGGCGCTGGTCTGGCCGTCGATCTCGCCGAGATTCTCCCCCCTCAACGCCGCCTGAAACCTGGGGGCGGTGTCGACCGCCCTTGTCGCGAAAGGGAGCGGTTCGCCATTAGCGAATAGCCGCTTGACGAGAAATTCGCTATCAGCGATCATGACTGCATGAAGCTCGTGATCGAAGCCATTGCGCTGAAGGTTCTGCTCCGCATGCCAAAGGGCGATGCGGCCGGGCTGCGGGACAAGCTGAAGATCTTCGCCGCCGCTCCCTATGACCCGCACCCCTGGGCGAAGGCGTTCGGCGGCGGGCAGGGCCGCATCCGCCACGGCGACTGGCGGGCCGTCTACCAGATCGATGGCGATGCGCTGTTGGTCACGGTGCTGAAGGTCGGGAACCGCAAGGAGGTCTATCGATGAACGCTCTGCCCATCACGCCGATCGCCGAGACGGCGGACAGCGTCACCCTCAGCCGGGCCGATTTCGAGGCCTTGGCCGATCTGGTGGCGGACGCCCGCGACTTGGCCGACGCCGAAACCGTAAAGGCACGGCTCGCCTCGGGGGAGACGGAGGCGTTTCCCTTCGAGGTCGCGGAGCGCATCCTTGACGGGGAGCATCCGGTTACGGTGCTCCGCGAGCATCGCGGCTTCACGGCCCGCGGACTGGCGGAAGCCGCAGGCGTGGCTCCGTCCTACCTGTCCGAGATCGAGAACGGGAAAAAGCCCGGCAGCTTCGACGCGATGGCCCGCATCGCCGGCGCGCTCCAGGTGCCGCTGGACCTGCTGGTCCGCCACTGAACGGCTGTCGCGGAAGGGAGTGGCTGGTAGGTTATCATGACGGGGCAAAGGAATGACCGAGATCTATACCGAACGGTTGGTCGCCTTCGTTGATATCCTTGGTTGGTCAAGTTACTGCAAGCGATCAGCCGAGGCTGACGTCGTAGCCGTCGCCGATCTTCTGCAGCGGCAAGTCATAGCGACGGAGATGATGGACCGGAACCGAGACCTGTATTCTGCATACACCAAGGAAAAAGTGAGGGCCACACCCGGCATTCTACCCAATCCACTACATCAAGCGGTTGAGTGCAGCGCGTTTTCCGATAGCATCGTGCTCTCGATGCCGGCTTCGTTTGGATGGCGCATCTGCGGTATCGGCGGTTTATGCCGAGACCTACTCCAGTTGGGATTCCTGACCCGCGGCGCCGTGACGGTGGGGAAGTTGCATCACCGAAACGGCATGGTGTTCGGCCCAGCGCTGGTGCGAGCTGTAGAGTTGGAAAAGACCGCGGTGTTTCCACGTATTGTGGTTGATGCAGAGATCTCCAAGCGTGGGAAGGGATGGCCGCTCGGTGGCAGCCGGCCGGTGATTATCGACCATCTCGGCCGCAAAGTGGTCAATCTGTTCGATGGTCCCAGCCATCACACTCTAAAAGGTGTCCGCAGTTGGCGTTCTGAGGTTTGGCGTATAGGGGAGATCCGTAAGCGTCTGGCTCAGGAGCTTCGGGACTGCGCAGACAATGAGCACATAGCTGAGAAATGGCGCTACATGCAACGGGTGCTACCGCGAATGTTGGGGCCTCTGCGCGACAGACTACTCGATCCAACCCCACCCTGTTCGGAGTGTGCCAGCAACGTATCGTGAAACGGGGTGGCTCTGTTGCCCCGGTATTGTCGCGAAAGGGAGGGTTCCACGGAAACGCCGTTCGTGAAGCTCTCCACCCAGCCAGCACGGCGCAACCGGACTTTCCGGTCCGCCGCCACCCGGCCTCCCGCCCCCGGTAACGACCAGGGGGCGATCAGGCCTTCCCGTCCGCCAGCCCGGCCAGCAGATGCTCGATGAAGGACCGGATCTTCGGCGAGACGTGGCGGGTGGCGGGATAGACGGCATGGATGGCCTCGTCCGTCAACTCCTGCGCGGTCAGCACCGGCACCAGCCGGCCAGCCTCGATATCGTCCTCGACGATGAAGTCGGCCAGCCTCGCCAGCCCCAGCCCGCCGACGGCGGCATGCCGCAGCATCCACAGATTGTCGGCCTGGAAGCTGCCGTTGGGGCGCAGGGTTTCGCGGGCGCCGTCGACCAGGAACTCCCATTCCGGCCGGCCGCTGCCGGTCATCAGCGTCAGGCAGTCGTGGCGGGCGAGGTCGGCCGGCACCTGCGGCGTGCCGTGGCGCTCCAGATAGGCAGGGCTCGCCACCACCCGGCGCCGCATCGGCCGCAGCCGCCGGGCGATCAGCGACGAATCGGCCAGCCGGCCGATGCGGACCGCCAGATCGAAGCCTTCGTCCACCAGCCGGACGTTGCGGTCGCTCAGGCTCGCCTCCAGCGTGACGCCGGGATGGCGCTTCAGGTAGGAGGGCAGCAGCGGCGCCACCAGCATCTGGCCGAACATCACCGGCAAGGTGATGCGCAACGTCCCGCGCGGCTCCTCGTTCATTTCGGTCAGCGCCTGTTCCGCCTCGTCCAGCGCCGCCAGGATGGCGCGGGCGCGCAGGCAGAAGGTGGCGCCGGCATCGGTCAGCGCGACGCGCCGCGTCGTCCGCGCCAGCAGGCGCGTGCCCAGCCGGTTCTCCATCTGCGCGATGCGCCGGCTGATCGCCGAGGCCGACAGCCCAAGCCGTTCCGCCGCCGCCGACAGGCTGCCGCCATCCACCACCTCCACCAGCACCGTCAGGTCGTCCAGCCGGTCCATTCTTCCCCTCCGCCGGTTATCGCCGGGCATATTATTGCATTTCTTGCAAAGATCTTGTGCGCACACCCCCATGTTTTGCAAGCCCGCTCTCCGACAGGATGAGGGCGTTGACCAAGCCGACGGGAACTGCGAGATGCGCCTGCAACGACAACTCCGCAATATTCGTGCGCAGGCCGGAAAGGTCATGTCGCCGGAAGCGGTGGCGATGCTGGACCGGGTCGTCGCCGACCTGAAGGCGCGCGGGGCGGAACTGGGGGCGCTTCGCCCCGGATTGCAGGCCCCCGACTTCGCGCTGCCCGACCAGCAGGGTCGCACCCTCTCGCTGTACGAGACGCTGGCGCGCGGGCCGGTGGTGCTGCTGTTCTACCGCGGCGAATGGTGTCCCTATTGTTGCGCCCAGCTCAGGGCCATGCAGCTGGCATTGCCGCAACTGACCGCCGCCGGTGCGCGGCTGGTCGCGGTGTCGCCCGAGTTGCCGGACCACAGCCTGTCGATGGCGGAGCGCAACGCGCTCGACTTCGACATCCTGTCCGACCGCGGGGCGATGGTGGCGCGCAGCTACGGCCTCGTCTACCGGGTGCCGGACGCGATGCGGGACTTCTATCGCGACCGCGGCGTCGATCTCGGCATCCGGCACGGCTGCCCGCCCGGACAGCCCTGGCACCTCTCCATTCCGGCGACCTACCTGCTGGCGCCCAGCGGCATCGTGCGCTTCGCCAGCATCGACGCCGACTACACCCAACGCCCGGAGCCGCAGTCGCTCGTCGACCTGCTGCACGACCGCGTCCCGGCGCACTAGCGCCGGCCACCCGCGGCGCGACAGCGCCGCATCCCCACCCGACAGAGAGGATCGTCGACCCATGACCGCCACGCGCACCAAGACCCTGGCCCTGCTCCCCGTCGCCGGCGCGCTTGCCGGCGCCCTGACCCTGCTGGCCGGCCCGGCCGCGGCGCAGCAGGCCAACATGGAGAAGTGCTACGGCATCTCCAAGGCCGGCGAGAACGGCTGCGCCCACGCCAAGGGCCTGCATTCCTGCGCCGGCAACACCAGCCTGACCTATGACGGCGGCGACTGGAAGCTGGTCAAGGCCGGCACCTGCGCCGCGGAGAACGGCCAGCTGAAGCCGTTCGAGGGCGCCAACCCGAAGAAGAAGGCCTGACGCCATGGCCGCGACGACGCCTTCCCCCGCTGCGGCCCGCTCCGCCGGCCCCGTGCTGGACCGGGCAACCCCGGTTCCGGCCCCGGTTCCGGCCGCGGCCGGCATCGGCCTGCGCGAGCCGCATCGGGAGGCGTTCGTCGCGGCCGGCCTCCCCGCCCCCTGGGTGGAGATCCATTCGGAAAACTACCTGGTGCCGGGCGGCCCCCGGCTGGCCGGGATCGAGCGGGTGCGCCGCGACCGGCCGATCGGCTGCCACGGCGTCGGCCTGTCGCTGGGCAGTGCCGGCGGGCTGGATCCGGACCATCTCCTGCGGCTGCGCGCCCTCTATGCCCGGCTGGAGCCGGGGCTGGTTTCCGAACATCTCTCCTGGAGCATCGGGACCGGCACCGGCCCGGGGGCCATGGGAGACGCCTATCTGAACGACCTGCTGCCGCTGCCCTACAGCGAGGAGTGCCTGGACCGGGTCTGCCGCAACCTCGACCATGCCCAGGACGCGCTGGGCCACCGCATCCTGGTGGAGAACCCGTCGGCCTATATCGCCTTCGCCGGCAGCGCGATTCCCGAAGCCGAATTCCTGGCGGAGCTGGTGACCCGCACCGGCTGCGGCCTGCTGCTCGACATCAACAACCTCTATGTCTCGTCGGTCAATCTCGGCTTCGACCGGGCCGGCTGGCTGGACGCCATCCCCGCCGACGCGGTGGGCGAGTATCATCTCGCCGGCCATGCCCGCCTGACCGTCGGCGGCGAGGAGCTGCTGATCGACGACCATGGCAGCGCCGTCGGCGACGCCGTCATGGCGCTGTTCGCCGTGGCGCTGGAGCGCATCGGTCCGCGCCCGACGCTGATCGAGTGGGACACCGACCTGCCGGAGCTGGACGGGCTGCTGGCCGAGGCGGCACGGGCCCAGAGGCTGCTCGACCCCGCAGCGCGGAGCGGCCGTCATGCCCGCTGACAGGCCCGCTGACAGGCCCACTGAGACGCTGGCCACGCTGCAACGGGACTTCACCGCCTTCCTGCTGCGGGGCGACCCGGCCGTCGCCGGCGCCCTGCGCCCGGACCTGCCGCCGGGCCGGCTCGCGGTCTACCGCAACACCGTCGTCGGGTCGCTGGCCGAGGTGCTGGGCAATGCCCATCCCGCCGCGCGGCGTGCCATCGGTTGCGACCGCTTCACCGCGCTGGCCACCCGCTTCGTGGTGGAGCATCCGCCGCGGCAACCGATGCTGTGGAGCTACGGCGGCGGCTTCGCCGACTGGCTGGAGCGGAGGGGAGGGGAGGGGGTGCCACCCTGGCTGCCCGACCTCGCCCGGCTGGACTGGGCGATGCACGAGGCGCTGTTCGCCGCCGATGCCGAACCGCTCGATCCCGGCCGTCTCGCCGCGGTCCCGGCCGAACGGGCCGGGGCGCTGCGGCTGATGCCGCATCCGTCGGTCCGCCTGCTGCGCTCGGACTGGACTGTCCACGCGCTGTGGCGGGACGAGGCCGCGGTTGCCCGGACCGAACCGGAGGCCGTGCTGGTCGGCCGGACCGACGGCGAGGTGCGCTGCGCCCGGCTTTCCGCCGAAGACGGCGTGCTGGCCGCGCACCTCCTGTCCGGCGCCACCCTGGACGAGGCGCTCGCCGAAGCAGCATCGGCGGCCGGGGAGATGGCGGCCGGGGAGATGGCTGACGGGGAAATGCCGGACGGCGAGGAGGCCGGCACCGGCCTCCAGTCCCTGCTGGCGCTGCTGCTGCACAACCGATTGCTGGCCGGCTTCGCTCTCGACCACGGGAGCCCGGATGCCGGCCCGGCCGGAGGAGACGAGCCATGATGTCCCTGCCGCCAACCCGGCCCGCTGCTCCCCCTTCCGGGCCGGCCGCCGCATGGCCCACGCCGGCCCTGCATGCCGCCCTGCATGCCGGCGGACGGATCGCCGGCTGGCTCGAGCGCCATGCCGCCCCGCTGCTCGACCTCGCGGTCCGGCTGGCGATGGCGCCGATCTTCTTCCGCTCGGGCCTCCAGAAGATCGGCGACTGGCCGTCGACGGTCTTTCTGTTCCAGGAGGAATACCGGGTGCCGGTCCTGCCCGCGGACATCGCCGCGCTGCTGGCCACGGCGACCGAGCTGACCATGCCGGTGCTGCTGGTGCTCGGGCTGGCCACCCGGCTGGCGGCGCTGCCGCTGCTGGCGATGGCGATGGTGATCCAGTTCGTGCTCGGCGCGCAGAACCCGGCCTTCAACAATCCGCAACATTACTTCTGGATGCTCCTGCTCGCCAGCCTGGTCGTCCGCGGCGGCGGCCGGCTGTCGCTCGACCATTGGATCCATCGCAAGGGAGGCGGCCTGTGACCCCATCCGTTTCGACCGCCGCCGGGCACCGGCAGCCCGCCCGGCCAGCCGGGCACCGGCAGATCGCCCGGCTCGGCTGGCTGCTGTCCGCCGGCCTCATCGCGGTGCTGCTGCTGGTGCTGGCGGTCAGCGTCGTCACCGTGCGCGGGATCGCCCAGGTCGACGAGCGCTGGAACGCCTACGACCTCGGCGCCGCCGCCAAGGCGGATGCGCTGTCCGACCTGCGCGGCGCGCTCGGCTTCGGCGGGGTGATCCACCGCTTCGGCGATTTCCTGCTGACCGGCGACCCGGCCCGCGCCGCCGAGGTGCGGCAG
This sequence comes from Azospirillum sp. HJ39, assembly GCF_041507355.1. NCBI lineage: Bacteria > Pseudomonadati > Pseudomonadota > Alphaproteobacteria > Rhodospirillales > Azospirillaceae > Azospirillum > Azospirillum sp. HJ39. The sequence goes on from NZ_CP167913.1 coordinate 120,939, forward strand.
AGCCTGCGGTCGGCCTCGGCCAACCTCGACGTCTACCGCTATGCCGGCGACCTGACCCAGGCGGAAGGCGCCGCGCTCGACACCGTCGCCGCGACGCTGATGCAGGTGGAGGCCAGGCTGTCGGGAGCGGAGAAGGCGCTGGCCGCCCATGTGCCGCTCGACCGGCTGGCCCGCGACGCGGCGCTCGACACCGCCCCGGCGGTCGCCGCCATGCGGACGCTGAACGGCGAGCTGACGCGCGGCCGGGCCGCTCTCGGCGAGGCCAACCGCGACGGCATCGCCGCGCTGAACCTCACCGTGCTCAGCGGCGGCGGGGTGGCGCTGGCGCTGCTGCTGACCATCGCCGGCCTGTTCCTCTGGTTCACCCATCACCGCATCGTGCGCCCGCTGGCCCGGCTGGCCGCGGCGATGCAGCGGCTTGCCGGCGGCGACCTGGAGGGGGAGGTGCCGCTGGCCGGCCGCCGCGACGAGATCGGCGCCATGGCCGGCACCGTCCAGGTGTTCCGCGACGGGCTGGTGCAGCTGCGCGCGGCGGGCGAGCGCGAGCGCGCCGAGGCCGAGCGCGACCGCCGCCGCCAGGAGGAGCTGGAGCGCGGCCTGCGCGCCTTCGAGACGGAGATCGGCACGCTGGCCGGGGCGCTGACCGGACGGGCCGGCACCCTGCGGCAGACGGGGGAGACGCTGGCGCACTCCTCCGGCCGGACCATCGCCGGCACGCAGGAGGTGTCCGCCGCCGCCGCCCGCACCGCCGACACCGTCCAGGCCATCGCCGCCGCGACCGAGGAGCTGTCGGCCTCCATCGCCGCGATCGGCCAGCGGGTGCATGGCTCGGTCGACATGGCGACCGCCGCCGCCGGGCAGGCCGAACGCTCGTCCGCCACCGTCGCCAGCCTGGCGGAGGCGGTGCAGCGGATCGGCGAGGTGGTCGGGCTGATCAACGCCATCGCCAGCCAGACCAACCTGCTGGCGCTCAACGCCACCATCGAGGCGGCAAGGGCGGGGGAGGCCGGCAAGGGCTTCGCCGTCGTCGCGCAGGAGGTCAAGAACCTCGCCAGCCAGACGGCGAAGGCGACCGAGGACATCACCGGCCAGATCGAGACGATCCGCAGCGCCACCGACGGCGCGGTCGGCGCCATCCAGGGGATCGGCGGCAGCCTGGATCAGGTCTGCCGCATTGCCCGCGAGATCGCCGACGCCGTGACCCAGCAGGACGCGGCGACGCGCGAGATCGCCCGCAACATCCAGGAGACGGCCGGCACCGCCGGTGCGGTCAGCGTCGCCATCGCCGGGGTGGCGCAGGCCGCCGAACAGGCCGGCACGGTTGCGGACGGCATGCTTGCCGCGGCACAATCGCTGGGCGGCGAGACGCAGCGGCTGGAGGCCGCCACGCACCGCCTATCGGACACCCTGCGGGGTTGAGGAAGGAAACGGCAGCGTGACCGACATCACCAGGGACGACGCCATCGCGGCCGTGGCCGGACCCCCGCCCGCCACGTCACCGCCCACGTCACCGCCCACTTCGCCGCACGCCTCGCTCCCAGATGCGCATGGGCCGTCCGGCAGGCAGGAGGGGCGTCCGCAGGCCCCTCCGGAGTCGCGTCCGGCAGCGCGGGGCCGGCGCTTCAACCTGACCATCGCGCGGTCGTCGCTGCTGCTGACGACGGCGCTGGTTGTCTGCCTGGCGGTGATGCTGGCGGTCGGCGTCCAGCTGGTGCGCGGCATGGGGTCGGTGGCCGACGGCTGGCGCGACTACGATCTCCAGGCCGCCACCCGGTCCGACGCCCTGTCGGAGGTCCGCGGGCATCTCGGTCTCGGCGGCGTCATCGACCGGTTCCAGGAGGGCCGTGCCGCCACCGATCCGGCGGTGCGGGCGGAGCTGGAACGGTCGCTGGATCTGGCGCGCGCCAACCTGGGCATCTACCGCGACATCGCCACGCCGACGGAGGACGAGGCGAAGGCGATCGCCGCCATCGCCGCCTTCCTCGACGCCATCGAGGTGCAGCTCACCGATCCGGCCGGCGCCATCTCCGCCGAGGCCTTCGACGCCTGCCGCCGCGACGCGGTCAAGGGGCTGGCCGCGCTCAACAGCCATCTCAGCCTGCAGCGCGCCCGGCTGACCGCCGCCAACCTGACGGGAATCGAACAGCTTCAGCGGATGATGACGATGGGCGGCGGCATCATCGGCGTGCTGGTGCTGGGGCTGGCGGGCGCGGCGGTGTGGTTCACCCGCAGCCGCATCCTCCGTCCGCTCGGCCGGCTGATGGAGGATGCCCGCCGGCTGGCCCGCCGCGACCTCGACCATCCCTTCCTGTGGACCCGGCATGACGAGCTGGGGCTGCTCGGCCGCAGCCTGGAAGGCAGCCGGGCGGCCTTGCGCAACCTGTTCTTCGCCATCGAGGAGAAGTCCCGCCGCCTGGGCGAGAGCGAGCGCCGCTATGCCATGGCCGCCGCCGCCGCCAATGACGGGCTGTGGGACTGGAATGTCCTCACCGATTCGCTGTACCTGTCGCCCCGGCTGCGCCGGATGCTGCATCTGCCGGAGGGCAGCGCGGACGATGCGGAGGATGCGCCGCCGCCAGCGCCCGGATTCGATCTGGACGCCGAACTGGGGCCGGGCGTGGCCCCCTGCCTGGAGCCGCTGCTGGCGCGCATCCATCCCGGCGACCGCCACGCCTTCCTCGCCGCCCTGCGCCAGGGCGAACGGGGAGGCGACGGCACCGTCTTCGAGATCGAGTTCCGGGTGCCCCCGCCCCCGCAGCAGCAGCAGCAGCAGGGCGGCGAGCAAATGGCATCGCCGCGCGAGGAGGAAGCCTGGATCCATCTGCGCGGCATCGTCGCCCGCGGGACGGACGGCCGGCTGATCCGGCTGGCCGGCTCCGCCGCCGACGTCAGCGACCGCAAGGACTACGAGGCGCGGCTGGTCCACCAGGCCACCCATGATTTCCTGACCGGCCTGCCCAACCGCGCCTTCCTGGTGCGCTGGCTGCATGACCGCCAGTCGGAAGAGCAGCCGGAGAGCCGGGCCGGGCTGGCGCTGCTGTTCCTCGACCTCGACGGCTTCAAGACGATCAACGACAGCCTGGGCCATGCCGTCGGCGACATGGTGCTGATCGCCACGGCGGAGCGCATCTCGGCCCTGCTGGCCCCCGGGGAGTTCGTCGCCCGGCTGGGCGGCGACGAGTTCGTCCTGACCGTTCCGGCCGGGCAGGAGGAGGCGATGGCCCGCGCGCAGGCGCTGGAGGCCGCCTTCCAGCATCCGGTCTGCGCCGGCAACATGGAATTGCGGGTCGGGCTCAGCATCGGGCTGGCGGTGGATGACGGGACCGGCGGCGATCCCGACCGGCTGTTGCGGGACGCCGACATCGCGCTTTATCGCGCCAAGGAGCGCGGCCGGCGGCAGACCGTCCTGTTCGACGCCTCCCTGCGCGAGGCGATCCTGATCCGCAACCGCCTGCAGCAGGATCTGGTGCGGTCGATCGACGACGGCGACATCTTCCTGGTCTACCAGCCGATCGTCGCGCTGCCCGAAGGGCGTCTGGTCGGGTTCGAGGCGCTGGTGCGCTGGCGCCATCCCGACCTCGGCCCGATCAGTCCGGCGCAATTCATCCCCATCGCCGAGGAAACCGGCCAGATCCTGCCGCTCGGCCGGCATGTGCTGGAACAGGCGGTGGCGCAGCTCGCCCGCTGGCGGGCGGCGGCGGGCGGCGGCGGGCTGACCGTCAACGTCAACCTGTCGGCCCGCCAGATGTGGGACGAGCGTCATATCGAGGAGTTGCTGGCCATCCTGGCCGATGGCCGGGCGGCCGGGCTGAAGATCGAGGTGACGGAAAGCATGACCATCACCGACCATGACCAGGCCCGCGCCACGCTGGAGCGCTTCCATGCGCTGGGGGTGCCGCTGTGCATGGATGATTTCGGCACCGGCTATTCCTCGCTGTCGCATCTCAGCCGGCTGCCCTTCGACGTGCTGAAGATCGACAGGAGCTTCATCGGCGCGCTTGGCGGCGATCCGCGGCAGGAATCGCTTCTGCGCGGCATCGTCGAGCTGGCCCACACCATCGGCCTGGACGTGGTGGCCGAGGGGGTGGAGACCGAGGCCGAGCGGGCGGTCGTCACCCGGATCGGCTGCGACTATGCGCAGGGCTACCTGTTCGCCCGCCCCCTGTCGGTCGCCGATGCCGACGCGCTGCTGGCCCGGCAGACGCAAGGGGCCGGCCCGCTCCCGTGAGGTGCGGACCGGCCCCGTCGCCGGCACCGTCGCCGGTTATCGTGCGCGGATTTCGGCGCGTTACGCCGCGAGGTCGAGGATCGTCCCGGTGGCGGTGCCGATCTCCGTGTTGTCGTGGCTCAGGTGCAGCAGGAAGGTCTCGGTGCCTTCGGTGGCGCCGTCGCCGGTGACCTGCACGGTGACCGTCTTGGTCGTCTCGCCCGGCTGGAAGGTCACGCTGCCGCTGGCGGCGGTGTAGTCCGACCCGGCCTTGGCGGTGCCGTCCGCGGTGGCGTAGTCGATGGTGGTGGCGGTGGTCACCGCGTTCGCCAGCTGGACGGTGAAGACCGCCTGATCGCTGCCCGCCACCGTGCCGGAACTGCCGGAATCGGCGGCCAGACCGGCCTTGATGACGTTCATCTTGGTCGGGTCGACCGTCTTGTAATCGTCCTGCAGCAGGCCGCCGACGTCACCCGATTCCGGCGTCCAGGCCCAGTAGGTCCAGCTCATGCCCTGGTCGCCCGCGGCGATGTCGCTGGTGCCGTCCAGGTTCCAGTCGCCGTTCATGTACTTGATCAGCGCGTTGCCCCAGCTCTGCTCGGCGCTGCTGGTCATGTGGCCGCCGAACTCGCCCAGCAGGACGGGGGCGATGTTGTTCTTGTAGATGTAGCCCCACATGCTGTCGTACTGGGCCGGCAGGTTGTTCGGGAAGTTCGCGTCCTGCAGCCAGGAGAAGTCGAAGACGCTCTGGCCGTAGGCGTGCGGCGAATAGACCAGCTTGTTGGGCACGTCGAACTCGACGGGATGGTCCTTCACGCCGGCCAGCGTGCTGCTCCACTCCGTGCCCTCGACCAGCATCAGCCAGTCCTTGTTGACCGACTGGATGGCGTTGCCGATGCGCTCGGCCGCCGCGGCCCAGTCGGTGGCCTGGTTGCCGTCGCCCCAGGTGGCGCTGACGCTCGGCTCGTTGTGCAGGTCGGCGCCGATCACCGCGTCGTTGCCGGCATAGCGCTTGGCCAGCGTCTGCCAATGGTCGATCACCGTCGATTCCGGGTTCTTGTCGGTGTACCACAGCCCATGCTCGTTGGTGCCGGCGCCGCCGTCGTTGCGGTGGTGGTCGAGGATCACCTTCATCCCGGTCTTGCCGGCATAGTCGATGACCTTGTCGTAGACCTCCAGCCGGGTCAGCCCCTTCAGGTCCGGATTCTTGGAATAGTCGATGCCGTTGGTGACGGCGTCGCTCTCGAACATGTCGTCCGACCAGGTCAGGCGGATGACGTTGAAGCCCAGCTCCTTCATGCTGTCGACATGGTTCTGGTAGCTGTCGGCCCACAGGCCGGAGGGCACATAGTTGTAGCCCTCGCCGCCGAACCAGTTGACGCCGGTCAGCCGGACATTGTTGCCGCTCTCGTCGACGATCTGGTTTCCTTCGGTGTGCAGGAAGCCGTTGATCGAGCCGCTGCTCTGCACCATGCCGGGGTCGGTGACGGTGATGTTGCCGACGGTGACGGCCGGGGTGCTGCCGCCGGTGGAGCCGCCAGTGGAGCCGCCGGAGGGAGTGTTGGCGGGGGGGGTGGCAGGGGTGTCGGTCGTGCCGCCGCCGCTATTGCCGGTCGAGGCGTTGAAGTGGCCGGCATCCAGCCTGGCGGTCAGCGTGGCGTTCCAGTAGAGATCGGTGGTCGCGCCGATGTCGGTGCCGGTGTCGTCGCGGTGGACCGACACGGCGTCATCGGTCGCCGCCACGCTCTTGCCGTCGACGGCGACGCTGTGGACATAGAGGTTGCGGTCGGCACCGTCGACGATGGCGTCGTTGTCGAACTTCACCTGCACCGAATGGGCGGCGTCCTGGGTCAGGTTGGCGGCGAAGCTGAAATCCTTGGCGTCGGTGCTGGTGGCGGTGCCTTCGCCGATCTGCTTGCCGTCGACCAGGACGGTGAAATGCGCGCCCTCGCCGCCCGCCGCATTGGCGGCGGCATTCACGGTGATGACGTTCTGCGCGGTCCCGGCGGCCGGAGCGGCGGGAGCGGCCGGCGCGGCGGCGGGAGCGGTGGCCGCGGCGTAATAGTCGGCCGGAGTGCTGAAGGTCAGCGCGCCGTCCCACCACATGTTTTCCTGCCCGGCCTGGGTCGGCGCCGGGGCGGCATCGTCATGGCGTTCATAGATGGCGTCGGTCGGCGCCAGCCTGTGGCCGTTCACTTCGATCGACTGGACATAGAGATCGCGGGCGGCGCTGTTCACCGTGTCATTGTCGAAGACGACCTGGATCCTGTGCGCCGTGTTCGCCGCGAGGTCGGCGGTGAAGCCGTAGGCCTTCGAGGTGGCGCTGTCCGCATCGGCCGTCCCGATCTCCTGCCCATCCACCAGCAGCTTGAAATTCGGCGCGACGCCGTCCTGGGACTGGCCGTAGGCGTTGACGACGATCCTGCTCGACATGGTGGTCGTGCTCATGACTTTGATCCTAATTTCGTTTCGTTGATCCCATGCTGGCGGCCCAATGGTTAACGAAACCTTTCCAGGCTCGGTTAACTTTTCCCGAAGCTTGTGGCAAATTTGGCGCGGTGGCTCACAGGGTCCGTCAAGGGGTTCGGATCAGGACACGGCACTATATCCCATCTTGGTCACAGGATTCGCCGAACTCTATCCAGTCTTTCAATGAACGAAACAATCTTCATTTGCCTTATCTATCCATACAAAAGAAAATCATGAAAATATCAAAAGGGTTATTCTTAATGTACACCCCATATCATCGGCAGATAGTTTCCAAAATACCGCTGAAAGCGATGGATTCATGCCGAAGATATTTGAAATTTCCGGACCGAATCCGAACACATGCTCATCGATCGGTGTTACGCCGAATGGGGTGCCAGAGAGCGGCTTTTCCCCCTATGCGCCTGCAAAAAGGTTAAGAAGCGCGATTGCCCCTTGCTCTCCAGCCCCCGATGAGACACCATTCTTTATAGACTATATTCCTATAATGCGGCCAGCCGAAAGCCGGGAGGCGGGGCGGAGACGCCAGCCCCGCCCCGTCCCGGTTTCAGCGCGCCTCCACCATGCCGACGAACTGCGCCAGCTCCGGCGTGCCCGGCCGGTCGAACAGCTCGGCCGGCGGCCCCTGCTCGATGATGCGGCCGCCATGCATGAAGACCAGGCTGTCGCAGACCTCGCGGGCGAAGCGCATCTCGTGCGTCACCAGGATCAGCGTCATGCCCTCCTCGGCCAGCTTGCGGACGACCGACAGCACCTCGGCGACCAGCTCGGGATCGAGGGCCGAGGTGATCTCGTCGCACAGCAGCACCTTGGGCGCCATCGCCAGCGACCGCGCGATGGCGACGCGCTGCTGCTGGCCGCCCGACAGCTGCGAGGGGTAGGCGTCGAACTTGTTGCCCAGCCCGACCTTGGCCAGCGCCGCCTCCGCCGCGGCGCGGGTGGCGGCCTTGTCCTGCTTCTTCACCACCTTCAGCGCCAGCATGACATTCTCGCCGGCGCTCAGGTGGGGGAACAGGTTGAACTGCTGGAACACCATGCCGACCTTGAGCCGCAGCGCCCGCAGGTCGATCTGGCCGGGGTCGACGCATTCGCCGTCCACCTCGATGACGCCACCGTCGATGCGCTCCAGCCCGTTGATGCTGCGCAGCAGCGTGCTCTTGCCCGAGCCGCTGCGGCCGATCATGGCGACGACCTGCCCCTCCCCGACCGTCATGTCGACGCCCTTCAGCACCTCGACCGGGCCGAAGGACTTGCGGATGCCGGAGAGCTTCACCAGGGGCCTGCCGGCGGCGGGCTTCTTATCGGGCGACATTGAGTTTCCTTTCCAGCGCCTTGGCCGACAGCGACAGCGGGTAGCACAGGGCGAAATAGATCAGCCCGACCAGCCCGTAGACCAGGAAGGGCTGGAAGGTGGCGTTGGTGATCATGGTGCCGGCCTTGGTCACCTCGACGAAGCCGATGATCGACGTCACCGCGGTCCCCTTCACCACCTGGACCGAGAACCCGACGGTCGGCGGCACGGCGATGCGCAGGGCCTGGGGCAGGATGACATGGCGCATCTGCTCGCCGAAATTCATCGCGAGGCTGGCCGAGGCCTCCCACTGGCCCTTCGGCACCGCCTCGACGCAGCCGCGCCAGATCTCGGCGAGATAGGCCGCGGTGAACAGGGTCAGCGCGACCGCGGCCGAGGTCCAGGCCGAGGTCTCGATGCCGATCAGCGGCAGGGCGAAGAAGACGATGAACAGCTGCATCAGCAGCGGCGTGCCCTGGAACAGCTCGATGAACAGCTTGGCGGCGACGCGCAGCGGCGGCAGCGGCGACACGCGGGCGACCAGCAGCAGCAGCCCGGCGATCCCGCCCGAGACGAAGGCGATCGCCGACAGCAGCACCGTCCAGCGCGCCGCCAGCAGCAGGTTGGACAGGATGTCCCACAGGGTGAACTCAAGCACGCGACACCCCCTTGGCGAACATCCGCTCGCCGAGCCGGCTCAGGATCCAGCGCAAGGCCACCGCCAGCAGCAGATACAGTGCGGTCGCCAGGAAATAGACCTCGAAGGGCCGGAAGTTGCGGGACTGGATGAAGTTGGCGGCGAAGCTCAGCTCCTCCGCCGCGATCTGCGAGCAGACCGACGAGCCCAGCATGACGATCACCACCTGGCTGGTCAGCGCCGGCCAGATCTTGCCCAGCGCCGGACCCAGCACGACGTAGCGGAAGATCTGCGGCCCGGTCATGCCCAGGCTGGCGCCGGCCTCGATCTGGCCCTTGGGCGTCGCCTCGATGCCGGCGCGGATGATCTCGGTCGAATAGGCGCCGAGATTGATCACCATCGCCAGCACCGCCGCCTGCCATTCGGCCAGCCGGATGCCGAGCGACGGCAGCCCGAAGAAGATGAAGAACAGCTGCACCAGGAAGGGGGTGTTGCGGATCAGCTCGACATAGGCGCCGACGACGAGCGCCAGCGGCCTGACGGTCGAGGTGCGCGCCGCCGCCCCGCCGATGCCGAGCGCGACGCCCAGCACCGTGCTGACGGCGGTCAGCCCGACCGTGGTCGCCACCCCGTCCACCAGCACGGGCGTATAGTCCAGCAGGGACGAGAAATCGAAACTGTAGGCCATCGGGGGCGTCCGTAGCGAAGAATCTCCCTCTCCCGCCCCGGGAGAGGGAAGGGGCCCATGGCATCGCCATGGGAAGGGTGAGGGGTAAGGCTAAGGATCAGCGATCCATGTCCGGATCACCCCTCACCCTCCCCGCCTGCGGCGGGTCCCCTCCCTCTCCCGGGGCGGGAGAGGGCGGCTTTCCGTCACAGATCCTTCGGCAGCGGCGCGTGCAGCCACTTCTTGGCGATGGCGTCCAGCGAGCCGTCGGTCTTCGCCTTGGCGATGATGGCGTTGACCTTCTCCAGCAGCGGCCCCTCGTTCTTGTTGAGGCCGACGAAGCAGGGCGAGTTCTTGATCAGGAACTTCATGATCGGCTGGCGCGGCGGGTTGCGCTCGAAGATGGCGGCGGCCACCACGTTGCCGGTCGCGACCAGCTGCACCTGCCCCGACAGGAAGGCGGAGATGGTGCCGTTGTTGTCCTCGTAGCGGCGGACGGTCACCTTGTCCGACACGATCTTCGACAGCTCGATATCCTCGACCGAGCCGCGGGTGACGCCGACGGTCTTGCCCTCCAGATCCTCGACCTTCTCGGCCTTGATGTCGTCGGGGCCGAAGACGCCGTTGAAGAAGGGGGCGTAGGCGGTGGTGAAATCGATGACCTTCTCGCGCTCGGCGTTCTTGCCCAGGCTGGAGATGACCAGATCGACCTTGCCGGTGGTCAGGTAGGGGATGCGGTTGGTGCTGGTGACCGGCACCAGCTCGACCTTGGCGCCCATCTCCTTGGCGATCAGCGCGGCGGTGTCGATGTCGTAGCCGACCGGCTTCAGGTCGGTGCCGACCGAGCCGAAGGGCGGGAAGTCCTGCGGAACGGCGACGCGCAGCACCTTCTCCTTGGCGATGCGCTCCAGCGCGTCGGCCTTCGCCGCCGTGGGGACGGTGGCGGACAGGCCGCCCGCCAGGACCGCCGAGGCAAGGCCGAGAACACCGAGAATCTTAGCAAACCGCATGGCACCTGATCTCCAAACCGAAGGACGATGGATCTCTCCACTTCAAACGGCGTGCCACTTCGGTCATACGAATTCGGCTGTGCGCCAAAGGGCGGAAATGTTACGTTTATCCCAACATGAGCAGCGTCCGTTACAGATGTAACACCAAAACGGCCAGGACCACGCTGCACCGAATTTGCGCAAATACCGGCATTGCGAGGCGAACCGCCCATGAAACAGGCAATCAGCTCATCGACCGCATCCGCCGCCGCATCCGTCGCCACCGACCCGGCGGATCCGTCCCTGACCGCGCGCATCCGCGACCGCTACGGCGACCTCAGCCGGATGGAGCGGCAGCTTGCCGACGTCATCCTGGCCTGTCCGGGCGAACTGTCGGGCTATTCGGCGACCGAGCTGGCGGGGCGGGCCGGGGTGTCGAAGATGACGGTGTCGCGGCTGGTCCGCCGCATCGGCTATGCCGGCTTCGAGGAGGCGCGGCTTGCCGCCCGGCATGGCGGCGACTGGGGCTCGCCCTTGTTCCTGCTGCCTCCCGGCGGTCCTCCCTCGGTCGAAGCCGGCATGCCGCCCGCAGCCGCCCTGCCGCCGCTGGAGGCCCATTTCCAGCGCAGCGCGGAGGCGCTCGCCGCCACCGCGCGCCAGACCGACCCGGCGTTGCTGGCCCAGGCGGCGCGGGCGCTTGCCGACGCCCGGCGGGTCTGGGTCTGCGGCGCGCGCAACAGCGCCTTCCTGGCCGGTTATGCCCGCTGGCAGTTCATCCAGGTGCGCGGCGAGGTCCATCAGCTGGCGGCGGTCGGCGAGACGATGGCGGAGACGCTGGCAGACCTCGGCCCCGGCGACCTGCTGGTGCTGGTCGGCATCCGCCGCCGCCCGCCGGCCATCGTCCGGCTGCTGCATGCGGTGCGGGAGCGCGGCATTCCGACCCTGCTGATCGCCGACAGCCACTCGGCATTGGAAGGCCCGGCGCCGCCGCTGACCTTCCGCTGCGAGACGCGCAGCCTTGCCGCGCTGGACACCCATGTCGCGGCGATGGCGGTGATCCACGCGCTCGCCGCCGAGCTGATCCCGCTGACCGGCGAGGCCGGCCGCGCCCGCATCCGCGCCATCGAGGATCTGCACGACCAGCTTGGGGAGCTGTGAGATACCGTGATCCAGGATCGGGAGCAGGTCGATGGCTTGGGTGCGCCGGGACCGCGGCCGCCAGGAGAATGGCGGCAAGGAGTATTTCCACCCCGACGAGCCGTATACACGCCGACCGGTCTCCTGTTCGGCATCCCGGTCATCGACAAGGCGGCCGTCGCATCGCAGAGTCAGGAAAACGGTATCGCTTTTGGGATCGGACAGGCGACATGACGACGATTCTGCGCAAGGTCGGCGACGCGGTGGCGGCGGACGGCTTCTCCTTCGTCGAGGCCGTCCCCATGCAGGCCCTGCTCGACGCGGCCGGCTTGCGGGATTGGGAGGGGTTCAGCGCCAGCTGGAACGATCTGGGCCTGGACAGCTACATGGCGGACGGCGGGCGCTACCGGCGGCGGCGCCATGCCGCCTTCGCGCTGTCGGCCGGGGGCATCCGGCGCAAGCCGCACCAGCCCCATTACCAGAGCCGGGACTACAACCCGCTGAACGGCGGGCTGGAGCGCTGGTTCGAGCCGATCACGGAGGCGACCGGAACCCATCCCGCCCTGGAGGCGGTCCTGAAAACCTGTTTCGCCCTGTTCGATCCGCTCACCCCCGCCGGCACGAGGCCGGAAGTCTGGCACACGGAAGCCCACCAGTTCCGGATCGAAGCCAGCGCCGGCGAGACCGGACGGCCCACCCCGGAAGGAATGCATCGCGACGGCGTCGACTGGGTCCTGGTCATGCTGGTCCGGCGCGAGAACGTCTCCAGCGGCACGACGAGCATCCATGATCTCGCCGGCCGGCCGCTGGGCAGCTTCACCCTGCGCCATCCGCTGGAATCGGCGGTCGTGGACGACGCCCGGGTGTTTCACGGCGTGACGCCGGTCGACCCCGTCGATCCGGCGCGTCCGGCTTTCCGCGACGTGCTGGTCGTGACGATGCGGCGCGCGTGACGGCGCGCAGCGTATGGTCCAGACGTCGGGCGCGCTCCCGCCGTCATGCCGGACCGCCCTCGCGCCACCGCCGGGCTTCCGGCCTCCCGGGCCATCCCCTCGCCAGAGGCGGCACGCTCGCCGGCGAAGCCGGCATTGCGATGGGAACCGCACCGCATGCGGACCCTTCCGCCGGCTGCCGCTATGTGGCCGCGTGCTCTTCGATGCAATCGACGCCTTCCGGATAGAACGCCAGATGGTCGCGGATGGCGGCCACGGCGGGATAGGGAGTCTCGTAGGTCCAGACAGCGTCGATCGCGATGCGATCCCCCACACGCAGGCTGTAGTAAGTGGCATCGCCCTTGTACGGGCAATGCGTCGTGTGCGCCGTGCGCTCGAAGGCCGTCATGTCGGCATCCGCGCGGGGAATATAGTGGACCGCGGGCAACGTCGCCTCCGCCAGCGTCAGGGCGCTTGCGGTTTCGGCGACGACCCGGCCGGCGAAGACGACACGGACCCGATTCGGGTTGGGGGCGATCGTTATGGGATGCTCGGGGCCGGGGATTTTCACAGCGATGCTCCTTGCTCACCGGTGCTCGCGTCGGTCATGGCGCTTTCGCCATGCTACTCTGGGCGGCGTGACGGAGCCTTGTCCTTGTGTCATATCCGTGCCACAGGCGGCTCCACCGATGAAAGATTGGATCTCAATGAGCATGCAGCCATGGGAAGGACGTGACCGGCTGGTCGCGATCGACATCGAGACGACCGGACGGCGCCTGCCGAGCCTCCAGGACATCCGCAAGGCGCCCAAGGGCCTGCGCCAGCCCGGCATCATCATCGAGCTCGGGTGTCTTGAGATCGTCCGTGAGGGCGAGGCCTGGAGGAAAGCGCGCACCTGGGAGTCCCGGGTCAACCCCGACGCCCCTCTCCATCCCGACGCCATCAAGGTGCATGGCATCAAGCCCGCCGACCTGAAGGCGGCGCCCCGCTTTCCCGAGGTGGCCGACGCGCTTCTCGCCTTCCTGGGCGAGGATCTTCTGGTCGCGCATGCCTACGAGAACGAGATGGACTTCCTGAACTACGAGTTCGCGCGTTGCGGACGCGCCGCATGGGGGGCCGACACCTTCCCGGCGGACCGGTTCATCTGCACCAAGGAGATGTCGCACGCGGCCTTCCCCGGCGCTTCCGGCTCGCTCGATGCGCTGTGCGATCGGCTGTGGCTCGACCGGAGCGATCGCTTCGCCCGCCATGGCGCGCTGCTCGACGCGGACCTGACGGCCGACGCCTTCGTCAAGATGGCGTTGGGAGATACCGGCCCGCGCGACGCCGTGTATGAGTGAGGCACGGCGCCGGGCATTCGGACATCGTGCCGCGCGCCCCTGACGGGCGGCAGGCGCCAGGTCGCGGATCTGTCAACCGGCTTGCCGGCACGCTTCACCTCCCCGTCGTGGACGCCGGAGCGCCGGACTGCGCCACCGGCTGATGTCCAGGGTGGAGCGGACGCGCGCGGCAAAGGCCGGAAGCCGGAGATGTCGAGCGGCAAGGCCGCCGCCCGGGGGCCTGGATCCCGGACGGGACGGCGGCGGCCGTCCTTGAACAAAAATTCCCACAAAGGATATTATTCCCATAAACTCCCCGCAGACCCTCTCACCTGCGGAGCCCCGCCATGCCCGTCGACACCCGTACCCTCAAAGACGACCGCCTCCCTAGCTGGGCGGAGGAGCCCCCGGTTCCGGCTGGCGGCTCGCTGGTCCCCGGCTCGCAGTTCCATGAGGAGCAGTGGATCATGGCCGCCGGCATGCTGGCGCGCGGGAATTCCTTCCTCCAGGTCGCCCGCGCCATGGGATGCGGCCGCACCACCCTGTGGCGGGCCTATTACGGCTCGAAGGATTTCCGCGTCCGCGTCTGGTGGGAGCGCGAGGCGCTGAACCGCGAGGCCGAGCTGCGCCTCTCCTCGCTGCGCGCCCTGGTGGCCGAACAGATCGAGCGGCTGGTGTCCTCCGGCGATCCGGCGACGGTGCGCTGGCTGGCCGAGCGGCTCGGCCTGTTCGCCGGCCTCGACGCCGCCGCCGGCCTCAACCAGCACCAGGCCCGGCAGCCCGAACCCGCCCCGGCCCCCGCCCCAGCCCCCGCCATCGTGCCCGAACTCGACGATGACGGCCCCGGCCTGCTGCGCGAGCGCACCCCGCCCCATCCCGCCATCGTCGCCGCCATCCTCAATCGGCCGGAATCGGACGGCCCGAAGGGGGTCTATCCCTGGACCCTCACCCCGGAGGATCCGTTTCCCAACCTCGCGCCCGGCCCGGTGAGCCGCCGCGGCTCGGGCGCCTTCTCCCGGCGCCTGTAGGCGGCAGGGCAGGGCGGCAGGGCAGGGCAGGGCGGAGGAAGGACGGAGGGAGGGCAGGCGGCGGGATGGAACACCGGGCCGGGGACTGTTTCACGCCGTTCCAGCCGCCGATTCAACCGCCGCTCCGCGAGCCGCCTTGCATTCCGGACGCGATGGCGACACCTTAGTGCGGGCACGCGGACGGCAGCCAGGCCGCCCCGATGGGCGCCCGTGCCGGCCGTTCCGCTGCTGACCAGTCACCCGCGCCGTCCTTCCATGGTGGCCGCCGCCCTGCCGGCCCATCGGACGGCCAAGCCAACAGAGGACGGCCCCCCGGCCGGAACCATATGCGCCGTCATCGCCGCGCCAAGATCGTCGCCACCGTCGGACCGGCCAGCAACTCGCCCGAGATGCTGAAGACCCTGTTCCTGGCCGGTGTCGACACCTTCCGGCTGAACTTCAGCCACGGCACCCACGACGACCACGCCAAGGTCCACCGCGCCATCCGCGAGCTGGAGGCCGAGGTCGGCCGTCCCATCGGCATCCTGCAGGATCTCCAGGGGCCGAAGATCCGCGTCGGCACCATCCGCGACGGCAAGATCCAGGTCGCCACCGGCGAGGCGATCCGCTTCGTCCTGACCGGCACCGAGGGCGACAAGCGCTCGATCCCGCTGCCGCATCCGGAAATCTTCGCCGCCATCCTGCCGGGCCATCACCTGCTGATCGACGACGGCCGGGTGCGCGTCGAGGTCGTCGAGCTGGGCGACGACTGGATGGAGGCGAAGGTCGTCGTCGGCGGCACCATCTCCAACCGCAAGGGCGTCAACCTGCCGGGCACCGTGCTCGACCTGTCGCCGCTCACATCCAAGGACCGCGCCGACCTCGCCTTCGGGCTGGAACTGGGCGTCGACTGGGTCGCCATGTCCTTCGTGCAGAAGCCGGGCGACATCATCGAGGGCCGCGGCCTGATCGGCGACCGCGCCGGCATCATGGCGAAGATCGAGAAGCCGCAGGCGCTCGACCGCATCGACGACATCATCCGCCTGTCCGACGCGGTGATGGTGGCGCGCGGCGACCTTGGCGTGGAAATCCCGCACGAGGACGTGCCCGGCCGCCAGAAGGAACTGGTGCGGGCCTGCCGGCTGGCGGTGAAGCCGGTGATCGTGGCGACCCAGATGCTGGACTCCATGGTTTCCGCCCCCACCCCGACGCGGGCCGAGGCGTCGGACGTGGCGACCGCCATCTATGACGGCGCCGACGCGGTGATGCTGTCGGCCGAATCCGCCTCCGGCCAATATCCGGTGGAAGCGGTGACGATGATGGACCGCATCATCCGCTCGACCGAGCAGCACAAGCTCTATCACTCGCTGGTCCAGGCGACCCAGCCGGGCGAGGAGCAGAGCCCGCCGCACGCGGTGGCCGCCGCCGCCGCCGACCTGGCCCAGACCATCCATTCCTCGGCCATCGTCGCCTTCACCTCCAGCGGCACCACCGCGGCGCGCATCGCCCGCAAGCGGCCGGAGGTGCCGATCCTGGCGATCACCCCCGACACCGCGGTTTCGCGCCGGCTCTGCCTGATGTGGGGCGCCCACAGCATCCTGTCGGACGACATCGGCACCTACGAGGAGATGGTCGACCGCGCCATCGCCACCGCCCGCGCCGAGGGGTTCGCCGGGGCGACCGGCACCATGGTCGTCGTCGCCGGCATCCCCTTCGCCCAGGCCGGCACCACCAACAACCTGCGCGTCATCCAGATGGACGCCAAGCCCTGACGGCCAAAGCGGAGCGGCGCCCCGGCTGCCGCTCCAACCGGCCTATCGTTCCACCCTGCCTATCGTTCCATCTTGGTCGACAGCACGATCGACGACATCGTCCGCTCCACCCCCGGCAGGCGGCCGATGGCGTCGAGCGCCGCATCCATCGCGTCATGCGTCTCGGTGCCGACGGTGGCGCACAGGTCGTACTGGCCGCTGATGCTGTGCAGGCGGATCACCTCCGGCATCCTGCGCAGCGCATGGACGGCGCGGTCGGCCAGCTTGGCGTTGACGCTGATCATCACCAGCGCCGACACGCCGCGCCGCGGCGCCGGATCGCCCAGCCTCACCGTATAGCCGGCGATCGCCCCCAGCCGCTCCAGCCGGGCGATGCGGTCCTGGACGGTGGAGCGCGACAGCCCCAGCGCCCGCCCGAGCGCCGCGGTGCTGGTGCGCGCATTCACCGTCAGCAGATCGATCAGGCGCCGGTCGATGTCGTCCATGGGGGTCCGTCACGCAAGACAAGGGCAGGCAAGGCCCCGGTCCCGCTGTGATAGCCGCCGCCCCCGGCCGCGGACAAGGGGGCTGGGGGATTTTCACCCGGCGCTTACCCGTCCGCCCCCGCCATGATAGGAAGGAGCGGCCCGTTCCCGATCACGGAGACCGTCGTTTGTCCCGACCGCAGCGATGCACCGGCACCGGCCGATCCGATACCGGCCGGTCCGATACCGGCTTCCGCCGACGGCGTGGAGAGGGATGGACCGGTGAACAGGGCGCCGGATCCTGTTCCACCATGTTCCAGACGCCCCCTTCGCCGACCGGCGCGAGCCGGGGCGGTTAAGCGCTTGAGAAGTGTTGCGTACCTGCCTAGGCTCCCGGCAACGGATCGTCGGGAGGGCCGGTTGCGCCGGCTCCGGATGACGCGAGAGGACGGATGACGCAGACCGCGAACCCCCGGTGGCCCCAACGCCTGCGCGCCGCCGCCGTCGCCCTTCTGATGGCGGTGCAGCCGCTGGCGGCGCCCGCCGGCTCCATCCTCACGGCCCCGATATCGCCGCCGTCCCTGGCGGTCGCCGCCGCCACGGCGGTCGCCTTCACCGCGGCCGAGGCCGAGGCCCGCGCCGGCTCGCGCAGCGGCGGCGGGCGGTCATCGGGCGGCTATTCCCGGCCGTCGCGCACCCCGTCGGTCGGCAGCAGCGGCGGCTATGCCCGCCCCTCCGCCCCGCGCACCCCCTCGACCGGGAGCGGCTCGTCGAGCGGAGGCTGGTTCTCCAGCGGCCCGTCCAGTTCCGGCTCCAATTCCAGCGGCGGCTATGCCCGGCCGGGCAACAGCGCCCCGTCGGTCGCCGCGCCGCCCGCGTCTGCCGGCGACCGCGCCTTCAGCCAGCAGGGTTCGGCCGATGCGCTGAACCGCTACCGCAACCGCCAGGACGCCGACCGCACCCCGCCGGCCCAGCCGGGCACGCCACCCGCCGCGGCATCCGGCCAGGGCCGCACCGGCAGCAGCTCCGGTTCCGGCAACTCAAGCTCCGGATGGGGATGGAACTGGGGATCGGGCGGCGGATCCTACCGCACCCCCTCGACCCGGCCGGCCCCGGCGAACCCCTACGGACGCTATGGCTGGAGCCCGCCGTCCTACGCCTACAACACCCCGCGCCGCTTCGGCATCTGGGACGGGCTGTTCCTGTGGTTCATGCTCGACACGCTGACCCGGCCGGGCCATGCCTCCTTCTTCCACGACAATGCCGACGACCCCGGCTATCGCCAATGGCGGCAGGAGGCCGACCGGCTGGCCGGCGACAACGCGGACCTGCGCGCGAAGCTGGACCAGCTCGACCAGTCGGTGGCCGCCCAGGCCGGCACCCCGCGCGAGGCCGGGCGGCTGCCGCCCGACATCCCGGCGGATCTGGCCCGCGCCGGGTCCTCCAGTTCGGCCAGTTCCGTCGACAGCGCGAACGCGGCCCAGGCCCAGGCGTCAGGCTCGGGCGGATCCGGCCTCGGCGGCTTCTGGTGGTGGGGCATCCTGCTGCTCGGCGTCGCGGTGCTGTTCCTGCTGTGGCGGGCGCGGCGCCGGATGGATGCGCCCGCCGCCAAATCGGGTCCAGTTTCAAAGGGAGGATCGGACGTGCCCCTGTTCGGAACGCTCGGCAACTACGTCAACCAGAAGCTCGGCGGCAAGGGCTACAGCCCGTCGCTGTTCCGGCTGGGCATGGCGGTCACCATCGACCCCGCCCCCTTCCTGCTGGCGGAGGGCGCCACCAAGGTCAAGGCGCCGGACACCGGCAGCGACCGGCTGGTGTCGATCGAGGCGGTCGGCACCGTCACCTCCGGCCCGGCCACCGTCTACCGGCTGCATCTGCCGGCCGGCTCCGGAAGCGCTTCCGGAACCCCCGGCGGCTTCTTCCAGATCCATCTCGGCCCCGACGGCCAGCCGGACGAATGCCGCTACTTCACCCCGATCGACAGCGTGACCCCGGCCGACGAGGACGAATGGGGCTTCTGGCTGGACGATGCCGAGGGGATGATCGGCTGGCCGGAATTCCAGACCAAGGACGGCAAGCTCTATCCCCGCGTCTGGCAGCCGGGCACCGGCCGGATCCAGCCCTTCACCCTCAGCGAGGCGCGCCAGACCCTGCGCGGCACCGAGACGGTGACCAGCCAGGCCATGCTCTACGGCGCTCCCACCGGCGCGGCGGACCCGGCTCCCGCCACCGAATACATCCTGGTGGAGGCGGTGGAGCGGTCCGGCCGTGCCTCGGTCGAGATCTCGGCCGGCATCGACGTCAATCCCGCCTCCCTCTCGCTGTCCTGACCCAACCCCACACGACAAGAGTGCCGGCCCCATGGAAAGCACCTTCGGTTCCATCCTCACCGCGCTCGGCACCGGGCTTCCGGTGCTGCTGGTCCAGCTCGCCGTCACGCTGGCGCTGCTGGCGGTCGGCGTCGCCATCTACACCCGCATCACCCCCTTCCACGAACGCGATCTGGTCGCGCGCGGCAACGCCGCCGGCGGCCTGACGCTGGGCGGCTCCATCGTGGCGCTCGCCATCCCGCTGGCGGCGACGCTGGCGACCAGCGCCTATGTGCTGGACATCCTGCTGTGGGGCGTGGTGGCGCTGATCCTGCAGCTGGTCGCCTTCGCCGTCGCGGCTCTGCTGATCCGCGACCTGCGTGGCCAGATCGAATCCGGCAACGTCGCCTCCGCCGCCACCCTGGTCGGGGTGCAGCTGGGCGTCGCGCTGATCAACGCCGCCGCCCTGGCCGGATAAACCGCCCCCGAGCGGTAAGGATGGGGGGCTGGTCAGCGCCGCGGCGCCTCCCCATCTGTGCTTCCGGGGCATCTTCCGGGGCGCCTCCAACAACCCTCCTTCGACAGGAATCAGCCATGCTTGCCTTCATCCGCAACCTTATGGGTGTCAAGACCGACCAGGCCGTCCAGGGCGCCATGGAGGCGCTGGTGCGCTGGGATCCGAAGTCGGCGACGGAGGCCGAGTTGCGCACCATGGAACAGCATCTCGACGGTCTGGGCCGGCAGGTGGCGGAAGCCCGCGCCATCCATGACCGCGAGCAGCGCGAGGCCGACGCGATCAGGGCCCTGTCGGGCCAGCGCATGGCCGCGGCCGAGCATCTCCAGCGCCAGATCGACGCCGAGACCGACCCGTCCCGCAAGGCCGGCCTGGAAAAGAGCCTGGAGACCATCGTCGCCATGCTGGAGGAGATGGCTCCCGAGATCGAGCGCGAGGTCCAGGACGCCGTCGAAGCACGCGAGTTCCTGGAGATGCTGGAGAAGAACTACGCCGAGGCCGGCGCCAAGCTGAAGGCCGCCCGCGCCGAGCTGACCCGCGCCCAGCGCGACATGGGCCGCGCCGACCAGCAGCGTGCCATGGCCGAGCGCCAGGCCGAGGCCGCCCGCCAGGCCGCCGGCCTCGCCGGAGCCACCAGCGGCCTGACCGTCGCCCTCAAGGCGATGCAGGACACCGCCGCCAAGGATCTGGCCGCCGCCGAGGCCGCCAAGGCCAAGGCCAAGCTGCTGCACCCGTCCTCGCCGGAAAAGGAGGATCCCAACATCGCCGCCGCGCTCGCCGCGGCCTCCGGCAAGCCGGCGGCCTCCAGCCTGGCGGACCGTCTGGCGGCGCTGAAGTCCAAGCAGGGCTGATCCTTACCGCTCGGGGGAGGATGAGCCGATCCTTACGTCCCGGGGGAGGTCGCCTTGGCGGCCTTCCCCTTGCGGGCCGGCACCTCGAAGGTCACGTCC
This sequence comes from Azospirillum sp. HJ39, assembly GCF_041507355.1. NCBI lineage: Bacteria > Pseudomonadati > Pseudomonadota > Alphaproteobacteria > Rhodospirillales > Azospirillaceae > Azospirillum > Azospirillum sp. HJ39. The sequence goes on from NZ_CP167913.1 coordinate 141,621, forward strand.
TCGATCATCCCGCCGGTCAGCGACGACAGCGCGGACTTCAGGCTCGGCCAGTGGTTCATGCGGGCGGTGTCGGCCACCGCCGGATTCCTGGCCTTCAGCACCAGGCGGCGGCCGCCCTGGGGCGCCTCCTCGACCCGGTCCGGCTCCAGCTCGGCCAGCAGCGGGGCAGGAACCTTGCCCTTCAGGGCATGCAGGACGGCGGCCCACAGCGCGGTGACGTCGTCGGCATCGGGCAGCGGGCCGAGATCGGCGAGGCCGGCCTCCACCGGATCGGCCGGGGCGACGGTGTCGACCTTGCCGATGCGCCGCGCCCGGCGGCCGGCGCTGTGGCGTTCGCGCTCCAGATAGGTTTCGGCCGCCTCCTCCTCGTCCTTGGCGTTGAAGTCGAGGGTCACCGCCTCGATCTTGCGGCCTTTCCGCTTCATCTTCTCTTCCGGCATGCTGACCCGGAAGGGCGCGAGCTGGTTCACCTCGGCGATGGCGCGGTCGATGGTGCGGGTGCGCAGGATGCCGAAATCCTTGTAGGCGCCCTCCGGCACGTTCATCAGTTTGCGCAGCGTGTCGATGTCCAGCTCCAGCGACGGATAATCCATCTGGTAGCGCTGCATGCCGATCTCGTAGAGCTTCAGCGCATAGGTGCTGGTGACCTTGACCATTGCCGGCCCCGACAGCTTGGCCCAGAGCTGGGACGAGCGCTGGATTTCCAGGAAGGCGTCGGTGAACTGGAAATGGATGTCGGCGGCGTCGCTGTCCTCCTCCTCCTCCGGCCGGACATAGCTGGACAGGATGCGGAGTTCGGCGCGCGACCGCCGGCCGCGGAAGGGGCCGATGACCACCAAACTGGAATCGAAGATTTCCTTCAGCGCGTCGAAGATGCGCTCGTTGCCCTTGTGGTTGCCGCGCACCACCCGCTTGGGCAGGCGGTAGAGCTTGTTGGCGAAATTCTGGCTGCCGGCGAGATGGATCATGAAGTTCAGCATCTTCTGGGCCGGCAGCGACAGCCGCGTGCCGTTGGCCGGATAGCTGTAGACGGCCTCCGCCGCCTTGATCAGATGCTTGTAGCCGTCCCGCTCGAAGGTCGCGCTGGCGACGCGGGCGGTCAGCCCGGCGGCCGGAGCCGCGGCTTCCGGCCCGACGGCCGGCAGGCTGGCGGCAGCGCCGTCGCCGTCGATGACCGCACCGCCGGCCAGATCCTCCGGCCCCAGCACGACCAGACCCGAACCAGTCTTCGCTGCTTCCGCCTGCAAGGGCGCAGCCGCGTCCGACGGGACGGACTCCTCCGCCACCGCACCACGCGCCTTCCTGCGCCCCACAACCGCCATCGCCGTCCTCCGCCGAAATCGAGGGAGGCTAAATCAATCCTTACCAGAAAAACAAGTAAGGAAAGGGTCGCGCCGCAAATTCCTGTTCATCCTTACATCCTGGGGGAAAAACCCTTACGCCCCGGGGCGTGTGCGACTCGCCCCCACCCGGTAAGGCCGTTTCCCCCATGCTGTAAGGAAGATTCGATGCGACTCGCGGACTCTCTTGGCTTTTCGGACCGACGAATCCTCTTAAAAGGGAAAGGGAGTCGCCGACACCAGCCAAGTGCCGGATCCGCAACGAGTTTCGCGGTGAGAATCCACCCTCCCTCAGCCTCTGCGCGTCCTTACATAGGACGAATCGGTCCAACTCGAGTCCCGTCGACGGCTTCCACCCACACAGCGCCATCCTTACTCCGTGGGGGCAGTCCGCTGTTTCTGCTATTCGAGAGGGTCTGCATAAGCGCCTTCCTTACGGCTCGGGGGCAGTCCATACCGGATCCAGGCCCCCAAGGAGTAAGGATGGGCCAATTCAACGGCTTTATCGAGTTTCCGATACCGTCAGGTAAGGATCTCCAAGGGCTTGAATGCCCCCGGGATGTAAGGAAGCCCTCCCCCCAAGCCGTAAGGATCGGAGGGCGGGCCGATGGATGGGGCTGGAGCCGGATCTGGCCCCCAAGCCGTAAGGAAGACGGGAGGGGATGGCTTATCTTACTGAAACATAACGGATTATCCTGTCCGTTTTCAGTGTGCTGCCAGCAGGAAAAGCCCCTGTCCCAGATAGATTCCAGCGGTTCCCATCACCAGATAGCGGCTCCACAGGCGGAACTGGGCGTCGCTCATGCGGTCGAGCACGCGGCGGGAGAGATTCGTGCCGAGCAGCGCCATGGCGATCGACATCAGAATCACGGTGAGTTCCACCGTCTCGTCGGGGCCGCCGGCAACCAGCGGGGCGAAGTAGGCGACCTTGACCGCATGCCCGACCACCTGGATGGTCGCCTTGGTGGCGACGATGCTCTGACGGCTCATGGCGCTGCGAATGAAAAAGACGTCGAGCAGCGGGCCGGAAATGCCGGCGATCAATTGCACCCCCATGCACAGGAAGCCGCCCAGGAAACCATGCAACGGCTTTTGTGCATTCAATGCCCAGCCTGCGGGCACGGCGAGCGCCAGGAAGGGCGTCAGCCCCAGAATCAGCAGCGATACCGCCCGATCCGGTATGGCGCCGGCCAGGGCGAACAGCAAGCCGGCTCCGGATCCGCCCAGCGCGAATCGCAGGATCACCGGCCAGACAACATGGCGCCGCCACAGCCAGGCCCGCCAGCCGTTGGAGGCGAATTGGGTCACCCCATGCAGGAGCATGGCGGACGGAACCGGCAGAAGAATCAGCAACAGACCCATCAGCACCATGCCTCCGGCCATACCGAAGAGGCCCGACAGGAACGAGGTCACGAGCACGGTGAGGCCAAGACCCACCATCAGCGGCAGCGTCAGCATGAAAAAGCCCGAATATCAGTGATCAGGCTGAAAAACTCACATGCCCGCGCTTGTGCCGCAAACAGCATTGTCCGATGCTCACCCCCAGGAAAAGTTGGGGTCTGGTAAGGATGGGAAACATACGGCGCCTGCCTTCCCTGAACGGACTGCGCGCCTTCGAGGCAGCGGCCCGCCATGGCAGTTTCACCGCTGCGGCAGCCGAGCTGCACGTCTCGCAGGCCGCGGTCAGCCGCATGGTGAAGCTGCTGGAGGAACGGCTGGGATTCGCCCTGTTCGACCGCCGCGCCAACGCGCTGGTGCTGTCCGAGCGCGGCCGGGCCTTGCAGCCGACGTTGACCGACAGCTTCGACGCCATCGCCCGGCGGGTGGAACAGGTGTCGGCGATGCGGGCCGGTCCGGTGCTGACGGTTGGGATGGGGGCGACGGTGGCGGTACGCTGGCTGATTCCGCGCCTGTCGGGTTTCCATCGCGATCATCCCGAAATCGAGGTGCGGATCGCCACCGGTGGGGCAGGCGCACCGATGAGCGACGATTGGACCTGTGCGGTTCTGTTGGGCGACGGCCAATGGCCGGGCTATGAAGCGGAGCGGCTGTTCTCCTCCACCCTGCAGCCGGTCTGTGCGCCGCGACTGGCGGCCGAACTGCGGGAGCCGGCGGATCTGGCCGGCGTGACGCTGCTGCACGTCTCCCACTGGGGCCAGGATTGGCCGCGCTGGCTCGGTGCCGCCGGCGTGCCGGAGGTGGCCTCCAAGGGGCTTTCCTTCGGCAGCTATGCCATGACCCTGCAGGCGGCGATCGACGGTGTCGGGGTGGCTTTGGCACCGCGACTCTACATCCTGGACGACATTGCCGCCGGCCGTCTGGCTGCCCCCTTCGGGCTGGCGGTTCCCATGACGCATTCCTGGTATCTGGTCTGCCGTGCCTCGCGCCGCGAGGATGCCGGCTTCGCCTCCTTCCGCAGTTGGCTCTATGCCATGTGTGGGGCCGTGAGCGGGGAAGCCGGGTGAATGCTGCCCCATGGCGCAAATCACCGGTGCACAAATCGGTGGTGTGTGGCGTGCGGGTGCCGACGTAGGGTGGCGGCTGTTCAGGAGCCGCCTCGAACATTTGCGACCCGACAGGACCCCTGCGATGCCGCCCACCGCTCACCCTGGTGCTTCCCCTCTCGCCGGGGAGGCCGCGCACCCGGCCCTGTCCCGCACACTGATCCTGCTGATGGCATTGGCCTGCGGGGCGGTGGTCGCCAACATCTATTACGCGCAGCCGCTGGTCGGGCTGATCGGTCCGGCGGTCGGCCTGTCGCCGGAGACCGCCAGCTTGGTCGTCACCCTGACCCAGATCGGCTATGGCGCCGGACTTATCCTGCTGGTGCCGCTGGGCGATCTGTTGGAGAACCGGCGGCTGGTGGTCGTCACCCTCGGCAGCACGGTGGCGGCGCTGCTGGTGGCCGCCGTCGCTCCCACCGCATCGCTGTTCCTGGCCGCGGCCTTCCTGATCGGCGTCACGTCGGTCGCAGTGCAGATGCTGGTGCCGCTCGCCGCCCATATGGCGCCGGAGGCGTCGCGCGGGCAGGTGGTCGGCACTGTGATGAGCGGCCTGCTGCTGGGCATCCTGCTGGCCCGGCCGGTGTCGAGCCTCATCGCCGACAGCCTTGGCTGGCGCGCGGTCTTCGGTCTGTCGGCGGTGGTGATGGTCGGTTTCGCGGTCCTGCTGTGGCGGGTGCTGCCGCAGCGCCGGCCACAGCGGCCGCCAGGGGGCGGATCCGGCTATGCCGCCCTGCTGGGATCGCTCGGGCGGCTGCTGGTGTGCACACCGGTGCTCCAGCGCCGCACGGCGTACCAGACCATGATGTTCGCGGCCTTCAGCCTCTACTGGACCGCCGTGCCGCTGTTGCTGGCCGGCGCGCCCTTTCACCTGACCCAGCGGGGCATCGCGCTGTTCGCGCTATCGGGAGCGGCGGGTGCGCTGGTGGCGCCCATCGCCGGGCGGATCGCCGACCAGGGCTGGACCCGGCCCGCCACCGGGTTCGCGCTGGCGATGGCGGCTCTGTCCTTCTTCGTCGCGCGTGCCGGGGAAGGCTCGATCGCCCTGCTGGTTCTGGCCGGGCTGCTGTTGGACATGGGCGTGCAGATGAACATGGTGCTGGGGCAGCGGGCCATCTATTCGCTGGGGGCGGAGACTCGCAGCCGGATGAACGCCATCTATATGGCGATCTTCTTCCTGGGCGGTGCGGCGGGCTCGGCGCTTGCCGGCTATGCCTTCGCCGTTGGCGGATGGGAACCGGTGACCTGGATCGGCTTCGCCTTTCCGGCGCTGGGCCTGCTGCTCTACCTGACCGAATTCCGCGGGCGGCACCCCGCCTGAACGACTGCAAGGAGACGACGCAATGGATCGACGTCCGCTCGGCCGCAGTGGCCTGACAGTGTCCCCGCTCTGCTTCGGCGGCAACGTGTTCGGCTGGACCGCCGACGAGGCGACCTCCTTCCGGCTGCTCGACGCCTTCGTCGATGCCGGATTCAACTTCATCGACACGGCCGACGTCTATTCGGCCTGGGCACCGGGCAACAAGGGCGGCGAATCCGAAACCATCATCGGCAACTGGATGAAGAGCCGCGGCAACCGCGACCGCATCGTTCTGGCGACCAAGGTCGGGTCGGAGATGGGACCGGGCAAAAAGGGCCTGCCGCCGGCCTGGATCCGGACCGCGGTCGAGGATTCGCTGATGCGGCTCCAGACCGACCGCATCGATCTCTACCAATCCCATTGGGACGATCCGGCGACCCCGTTCGAGGACACGCTCGGCGCCTACAAGGAACTGATCGACCAGGGCAAGGTCCGGGCGGTGGGCGCTTCCAACCTGACCGCCGCCCGCCTGCGCGAGGCGCTGGAGGTCAGCGCCCGCACCGGCCTGCCGCGCTACGAGACCCTGCAGCCGGAATACAACCTCCACGACCGCAAAGGCTACGAGGCGGAACTGGAGGGGCTGTGCCGGGAGAACGGGCTGGGCGTCATCAGCTACTATTCCCTGGCCAGCGGCTTCCTCACCGGCAAGTACCGGTCCACCGCCGATGCCGGCAAGAGTGCGCGTGGGCAGGGAGCGGTGTCGAAGTATCTGAACGACCGCGGCCGGGGGATCCTGGCGGCGCTGGACGAGGTCGCCGCCCGTCATGGGGCTACCCCGGCGCAGGTGGCGCTCGCCTGGCTGATCGCCCGTCCCGGCCTGACAGCGCCCATCGTGAGCGCGTCCAGGCTGGAACAGATGGGAGACCTGATCGCAGCCGCCTCCCTGCGCCTGGACGCCGGTGACATCGAAGGGCTAGACCGGGCGAGCGCATATTAAGGCGAGGGAAGCGCCGCTGCCTTGCGTGTGGCCAGTTCGGTGCCGGCCGCATCCGCCTTCAAGAGCTCCAGAAAACTGTCGGCCATGGTGTGATAGAGTGACCGTGGACAGATCAGGCGGGACAGGGTGGTGGCAATCGCCGCACTCAGCATCAACGGCAGCAGCATGTCGGGCGAGGCGCTCATCTCCGTCACGATGACGACGGCGGTCAGCGGTGCCTGCACCACGCCGGCGAAATAGGACACCATCGACAGCAGCACCACGGCACCCAACGGGCTGTCCGGCAGCAGTCCGCCGATGACGGAGCCGATGCCTGCCCCCACCGACAAGGAGGGAGAGAAGATACCGCCGGGAATGCCGCAGACCCCTGACAACGCCGTTGCCAGCAGTTTCGCCGGGGCATAGTACCAGGGCAGCGTCTCCACCCCGTCCAGAACGGCGCGCGCTTCCTCATACCCGGTACCGAAGGTCAGCCCGCCGCAGACGGTACCGATGGTGGCGAGCGCCAGGCCGCAGCCCATGGAGACCATCACCGGCCAGCCGCTCAATCGGCTGCCTCGGATCCGGGCCGACAGCCAGAGCAGCAAGGCACTGAATCCGCCGCCTGCCACTCCGCCCACGATACCGGTCGCCAGAACAGCCTTCCAATCATGCCAGTCTGCCGACGCGGCGGTGTGGCCGAAATAGGCGTAGTTGCCGAGCATGGCGACGGCGACCAGACCAGCTGCCACCACGGCGATCAGCACGAGGCCATTGGTCCGCCTTTCAAAGCTGCGGGCCATCTCCTCAATGGCGAAGACGATGCCGGCCAGCGGCGTGTTGAAGGCTGCGGCAACGCCGGCCGCACCGCCGGCCAGGATCAGTCCCGGCTCCCTGCCCAATCCGGCGATGGAGCCGGCCATCAGCATGATGGAGGCGCCGACCTGCACCGTCGGCCCCTCGCGCCCGATGGAAGCGCCGCAGGCAAGCCCGACCAGGGTCAGCAGGATCTTGCCAATGGCAATCCGCGGAGATAGCAGGCGGTGTTTGGCGGCCGGATCCTGGATATGGCGCGCGGCGATGGCCTGGGGAATGCCGCTCCCCTGCGATCCCGGCACCACGCGCAGAGCCACCCAGGCCGAAAAGCCTAACCCCAGTGGCGTCAGCAGGAACGGTAGCCAGGGAAATGCCGCGACCGCCAATCGGAACAGATGTTGGGCATGATCGGCGCCGATGGCGAACAGTACGGCGACAAGTCCGACGATGCCGGCGCCCGTCCAGAACAGCAGGCGTCGCCGCCAACTTTTTGGGGACATCCAGACAAAGCGGGGACGGCGCAGCCGGTGTGGCAGCGCGTGGCGAGGACGATCGGCAGAGGACATGTGATGGGCCGGAAGCGAGGAAAAACGGGTGGACGAAACGGCGAGTCGCCGAGTTTAAATCCGTTTTTCTCCGTGGGTCCAGTCACCGTCCGCCGGGCGGGTGGGAATCGGCCGGCAAGGTTTCGCCGATTATCGGCATCAGCGACGGGCAGAATTGCCCGGAGCGGCGTGGGAGCGGCGCGGGAGGTCGGTGGTGCGACCGTTGTGTGAGGCAATGGCCGCACCTTGCAAGGTGCGCTGGCCGCGGCGCTGCTGCGCGAGTTCAACCTCGCGGCGGAAATTGGGGCCGAGCGCTTCGTAGGCGGCTTTCAGTTCCGGGTCCTTCATCCACTGTTCGCGGAGATTCATGTTTTCCTCTTGAATTGGCTGACCGTCGGCAGGACGCCGACCAAGCCCACGACAGGCCTCCCCGGAGTCAGGCGGGTCGTCCCATGTGCTTCATGTGGCGAGTTCCGCGTTCCATCTTTCATGGTCGGGGCAGCATGACGAACTGACAGGTTGGGGTGGCTGTTCTCGTCTTCAAGATCCCCCGGCTTCAGGCCGAGCGGCTTTTCAAAGGCGATAACGTCTTGCCTATCCCAAGGTTCCAGCCGGTCCCTGCCCTGGCCGCCGGTCTTGGGACCGGCGGCCAGGGCAAGACGGAGGGCTTATGTTACGCGTGCAGCAGGCCCATCTGGTCGTAGGGCAGGGCCTCGAAGCCCTGGCCGTAGGCCGGCGAATCCGACGCGAGGGTGTAGTCGCCGGCCGACGGGTTGGTGAAGTGGGGGTTCATCCACTCCGACCCCTTGTCGTAGCCGGCAGCCTGCCAGTTCTGCAGCGTCCCGCCATACCCGCTGGACATCAGCTGCGGCCAGGCATGGAACAGCTGGGCATTGGCGCTGGCCCCCGAATACTCGTTGTCGTGGAAGCTGCCGGAGGAGCCGGGGCCGTAGATCTCGACGGCGTCGCCCTTCGAGGTGTCGAACACGTTGTTGAAGATCTGGTTGTTCGCCATCACCTTGCCCTTCCAGCCGCTCCAGGCGACGTCCTGCTGCAGGCCGATGGCGTCACCGGTGTTGCCGGCGACCAGGTTGTTGGTGACGGTGTTGTTCCAGCCGCCATGCAGGAAGATGCCGCCGACATTGCCATGGACGTAGTTGCCCTTCACCGTGGCGCCGCTGGTCCAGTCGTCGAGGTAGATGCCCCAGCTCGACACGTCGCCCGTGGGGGTGGTCGCCGTGGTGCCGGTCACATCGTTGTTCATGACGGTATGATTGCCCAGATCCTGCTGACGGTTGATCAGGTAGATGCCGCCGCCGTCGTTCGATTCCAGGTTGGCATCGATCACCTTGTTGTAGGCGACGGTCACCCGGTAGGTCGCGTCGCTGCCGTCCGTCTGGACCGAGCCGACGGCGATGGCCTTCTCCGGCGAATCCTCGATCTGGTTGTGCGTGACCTTGACGTCGGAGCTGCCGTTGATCCAGATGCCGGCATCGCCGCGGTCGGCTGCGTTCGGATGCTTGATGAGGTTGTCGGACACCACCGTGAAGTTGGAGCCGGCCTTCACGAAGATGGATTCGGCGCCGGTGCTCTCGAACTGGTTGCCGACGACCTGGCTGTTGGCGCTGTTCTGCACCGTGATCCCGTAGCCGCCGCCCTTCACCACGTTGTTCGCGAAGGTCAGGCCGGCGGCGTTGTCGGCGTAGACATAATGGCCGCCGACGATGCCATCGGCGAAGGTCAGGCCCTCGATGGTCACGTTCTTGGCGCCGCCGAGGCCGAACGATACCGAAGCCTGCGCGCTGCCGTGGATCACCGCCTTCTCACTGCCGTAGCCGGTGAAGGTCACGCCGGAATCCTGGCCGTCCAGCCACAGCCCGTTCTTCAGGTAATAGTCGCCGCCACGGACATAGGTGGTGTCGATGCTGCTGTCGGCACGCATCGCTGCCTGAGCCTTCGCCAGGCTGGCGAAGGGGCCGTCGGTGCCGTCGGCGTTGGGGGCGGCCAGCTTGCCCGACCAGCTGTCCTTGCCGTTGGTGGCGACGAAGAAGGCCGGGCCGGTCGGCGTCTCGGGGGTGGCCGGTGTCGTGGGAGTGGTGGTGCCGGCCGGGAAGTCGGAGGCCGGGGCGTTGACCACCAGCGTGCCGTTCCACCACATCCCCTTCTGCCCGGCGATGACGTCCTTGCCGTCGAGCGCGCCCTTGTCGTAGGTGACGGCGCTGCTGGTGGGTGCGTAGCTATGGCCGTTGATCGAGATGCTGTTGACGGTCAGGCTGCGGTCCTGGCCGTTGACGACCGCATCGTTGTCGTACTGGATCTGCACCTTGTGCGCCACGCCGTCGGCGGCGTCGGTGGTGAAGCTGAAATTCTTGGCGGTGGTACCGGCGGTGGCCTCGCCGATCTGCTTGCCGTCGACCAGCACCTTGAAGTGGGCGTTCACGCCGCCCGCCGGGGTGCCGGAGGCGTTGACCACGATGGTATCCTTGGCCCCCGTTGCCACCGGGGTCGAGGTCGAGGCGGCGGGGAAATAGCTCTTGTCGGCAGTGACGACCAGCGTGCCGTTCCACCACAGGTTCGACTGGCCGGCGACGACGTCCTTGCCGTCGAGCGCGCCCTTGTCGTAGCTGACGATGCCGGCGGTCGGCGCGATCGTCTTGCCGCCGATGCTGATGCTGTTGACGGTCAGGCTGCGGTCCTGGCCGTTGATCACCGCATCGTTGTCGTACTGGATCTGCACCTTGTGCGCGACGCCGGACGTCAGCACGGGGGTGAAGACGAAATCCTTCGCCGTGGTGCCGGCGGTGCCTTCACCCACCTTCTGGCCGTCGACCAGCAGGGTGAAATGCGCGTTCGTTCCGCCTGCGGCCTTGCCCTGGGCGTTCACGACGATCTTGGAGGTGGAGGTGGCCATCGGTTCGGTGTCCTCGCCTGATGTGCCCTTCGGTCCCTGGGAGCCTTCGGGCCTGATGTTCGTTTTGGGCCTGAACCCGGATGCGTGCGGGAGGATGGCCGGGATTTGAGGGATCTTTGTGTGATGTTTCCGGCCGAAAACACGGAAACTGCGACAAATTGCGGGCAAGCGGACCGGACGGCTGCTTAGGCCGTTGTCGTGATTGCAGTGCAGCATTTCCGCAACAGCGGCAGGTGCGAAAATCGGGGGCGCCCCCTATATCCGCAGGAAGCCGTTGAACGAAAGGTGCTTTTCCCGGATTGTTTGGAATAGCCACAACTATGGACCGCCGGCGCGAAACGCGGCGACCGCTCCGACCGGCCACCTTGCGGTGTCCGGCCCCTGCGCGGAACAAGGATTGACCGAGAGATGCACGAGTACAGCGAGCGGCCGCACCGCCCGGAAGACCATCCCAGCCACCGGCCGCTGCCGCCGGGTTGCTTCCGGGTGCAGCGGCCCATTCGCTTTTCCCACAGCGATCCGGCCGGAATCGTCTATTTCCCGGTGTATTTCGACATGTTCAACGGGGCGGTGGAGGACTGGTTCACCCAGGGTCTGGATATCGACTATGCCAGCATGATCCTGGAGCGGCGCCTGGGCCTGCCGATCGTGCATGCCGAGTGCGACTTCCTGATCCCAAGCCGGATGGGCGACACCCTGACGCTGGGGGTGCTGCTGGAGCGGCTGGGCCGCAGCTCGCTGCAACTGCGCATCAACGGCGAGCATGAGGGGCAGGTGCGGCTGTCGGGCAGCCTGACGCTGGTCACCACCTCGCTGGACGATTTCGCCGCCGTGCCGATTCCCGACGACATCCGCGCCGCGATGGACCGCTACAGGGCCGGCTGCGAGGTGTGAGCTTGCGGGCGGTCATGGCCTCCCGTGCCCGCCGTCCTTGATGTGCCGGTGTGCCGGCAGCCTCAGGATGCCGCGGTCGCCGGCTGCTTGGCGCGCGCCGGTTCTGCTTCGGCTTCGGCTGGGCGGATGGTCGGCGGGCCGCCGGCGGCGGTGACGAGGCGGTCGCTTGCGGCCTCCAGCCGGTCTTCCAACTCGCGCATCGCCTCGGCGCGGGGACGGCCGGGAGGGATCGGCGGCAGGAACTCCACCACCACGGTGCCCGGGCGCTTCAGGAAGCTGTGGCGCGGCCAGTAGAGGCCGGCGTTCAGAGCCATCGGCACGATGGGAATTTTCAGGCTTTCATAGAGGACGCCGACGCCGATCCGGTAGGGCTTGTAGGTGCCGGGGGCGACACGGGTGCCCTGGGGGAAGATCACGATGGGGCGCCCTTCGTCCCGCACCGGGCGGGAGTTGCGGATCAGCGACTTGATCGCCGCCCCGCCGGCGCCACGGTCTACCGGGATCATCTTCGCCTTGGCGGCGTACCAGCCCCAGATCGGGATCCACATCAGCTCGCGCTTCAGGATGATCGCCGGATCCTGGACCAGCAGGTGGAGCTTCATCGTCTCCCACGCCGACTGGTGCTTGGCTGCCAGCAGATAGGGCCCGTCGGGCAGGTGCTCGCGCCCGCGCACCTCGTAGCGGATGCCGGCGAGCGTGCGTTCCAGCCAGCCGACGCTGCGCAGGTACCACACGACGACCGCTATCATCCGCGGCCGCGGCAGCAGCAGCATCCACAGCAGGGCGAAGCACATCAGCGCGGTCCAGAGATGGAACGCGATGTTGAAGGCGAGGGACCGGATCCAGATCATGGGCGGCAACTTGTCAGGTCTTTGCCGACTTCTCAAGTATTCCGCGCGGCCGGAGGTGACCGGCGGCCGCGGGGCGGCACAGGCATAGGCAGCGGGGCAGGGTGGACTCCGTCCGGCCGCGGGTGCATTGTCCCCGGCGTGGAGGGATGGCGAGGCTGTGGTGGGACCGTGATTCGTTTCGAGAATGTCGGCTTGCGGTACGGCAGCGAGGCGGAAGTGCTGCGCGACATCAGCTTCACCCTGCTGCCCGGATCCTTCCATTTCCTGACCGGCGCCAGCGGGGCGGGCAAGTCGTCGCTGCTGAAGCTGATGTATCTCGCCCATCGTCCCTCTCGCGGTCTGGTCACCCTGTTCGGCCGCGACATGGCGCTGGCGACCCGCCGCGACCTGCCGGAACTGCGGCGGCAGATCGGGGTGGTGTTCCAGGACTTCGCGCTGCTCGACCATCTGTCGGCGCTGGACAATGTGGCGCTGCCGCTGCGCATGGCCGGCACGCCGGAGGCCGACGTCGTTGCCCACTGCACCGAGATCCTGCGCTGGGTGGGGCTGGGCAATCACCTGCATGCCCTGCCCTCCACCCTGTCGGGCGGGCAGCAGCAGCGCGTGGCCATCGCCCGGTCGGTGATCAACCGGCCGCGGCTGCTGTTGGCCGACGAGCCGACCGGCAATGTCGACGACGGCATCGGCATGCGCCTGCTCTATCTGTTCGAGGAGTTGTACAAGCTGGGGACGACCGTGGTGATCGCCACCCACAACGAGGCGCTGATCCGCCGTTTCGACCACCCGCGCCTGCATCTCGACAACGGCCGGCTGCTGGTGCTGCCGTCGCGCGGCAGCCGGGCGCACGAGACGCGCCCCCCCGGTGGGGAGTAGCGGCATGGCGCTGCGCCCGGTCCGTCCCCGGTCCGACCTGCCGCTGGCGGTCGATCCCTCCTCGCGCTTCCTCGGCTGGATCACCGCGCTGATGGTGTTCCTGGCGGTGCTGGCGCTGGCCGGCGCAATGCTGGTGTCGGACATGGCGCGGCGCTGGGACAGCGGGCTGGCCGGCGGGCTGACCGTCCAGGTGGCGCCGATGCCGGGTGCTCCCGTCGCCCCGCTGGACGAGCGGGTGGAGGCGGCGCTGACCGTGCTGCGTGCCTTCCCGGGCATCCGGTCGGCGAGCGTGCTGGGCGGCGGCGAGATCGCCCGGCTGCTGGAACCCTGGCTGGGGGTGGGGGCGGCGGATCCGCTGCTGCCGATGCCGCGGCTGGTCGACGTCGCCACCGACGGGCCGGTCGACATCGCGGCCTTGAGGCTGCGGCTGACCTCCGCTGCGCCGGGGGCGACGCTGGACGACCATGCGGTGTGGCTCGCCGACCTGCGCTCCTTCGCTGGGGCGGTGCGGCTGGCGGCGCTGGGAGTGGTGGTGATGATCGGCGGAGCGGCAGTGATGACCGTGGTCTTCGCCGTGCGCACCGGCCTCGCCATCCATCGGCCGGTCGTGGAGTTGCTGCACCTGATGGGAGCCACCGACCGCTATGTCTCGCGCCAGTTCGAGCGGCATGTGGTGGGCCTGAGCCTGCGCGGCGGCGGGATCGGGCTGCTGCTGGCCGGCGGCACGCTGTTCGGGCTGCACCGCGCGTCGCAGGGGCTCAGGGCCAGCCTGCTGCCGGATCTGGCGCTGATGCCCTGGCAATGGGCGGTGCTGCTGCTGGTGCCGGGGGCGCTGGCCCTGCTGGCGCTGGCGACCGCGCGCTGGACCGTGTTGCGGACGCTGGAGTCCATGCCATGAGAGCATGGGCCATGATTCCGTGGGCCATAGGGAGGCCGCGATGAGACCGGTGCATCGGCGGCGCGACGGCGGAACGATGGCCCGGGCGGTCGGGAATCTGCTGGCCGGAGCGGTGGTGCTGGCGGTGCTGTGGCTGGCCGGCCTGATCTGGTATGCCGCCGACGTGCCGCGCATCTCCCCTGCAACCGGCCCCGATGCGGGACGGACGACCGACGCCATCGTCGTGCTGACCGGCGGCAGCAACCGGCTGGGCACCGGTCTGGAACTGCTGGCCGCCGGGCGGGCGCGCAAGCTGTTCGTCTCCGGCGTCTATGACGGGGTGGAGGTGCAGGAGTTGCTGAAGCTGTCGCGCCATTCCCCGACCGAGATGGAATGCTGCATCACGCTGGGCTATTCCGCCGACAGCACCATCGGCAACGCCTATGAGACGGCGGACTGGATGCGAGACCAGGGGTTCCGGTCGCTGCGGGTGGTGACGGCCAACTACCACATGCGCCGCAGCCTGCTGGAACTGTCGATGGCGATGCCGGACATGGAACTGGTTCCCCATCCGGTCGTTGCCCCCACCGTCCATCTGGACGACTGGTGGCTGTGGCCGGGGACCGCCAACCTGCTGGTCAACGAGTACAACAAGCTGCTGGTGGCCAGCCTGCGCTGGCTGGTTCACCGCGCGGTGGAGGGCTGACCGGGAGCGTCAGCCGCCCGCAGCGGCCACGAGGATCGCGACGGCGGCCGCGAGGCACAGGGCCGCGAGCGCCAATTGCAGGCGCAGCCCGCGCGGGCTGGCCAGCGTCGGTGGCTGGTCCAAATCCTCGGTTGTGCCGAGACTGTCCAGCGCCTCGCGCCGGAACAGGCGGTCGCTCCCCTTCGGCCCCGGTGCAGTCGATGTCATCGGCTTTTCCTGTTGCTTCCGCCGGCAGGCGTTGACGAGGAAGAAATTAAATTGTCATCCTGAAACAAGTTTATGTCCATTTCGACACGCGTTCTTTCTTGCCACCTTTTCGAGCATACGCATAATAGTTGCCGTATGGAGCGCGTTGCCAGCATCCGCAGCTGATCGACCGCCTGTTTCGGGAGAGTTTATGGACGGGATCGATCGTGTTGGGCTGGCCATCGCCCCATCGGCCGTCGCTCGTCTCGAAATCGCCGCGCTGGCCGGGAACGCCGCCGCCTTCGCGCCGCTGGGATTCCCGCGGCTGGCCCCGGTGCTGGACCGGCTGTCGCCGCCCTGGCTGGCGGTCGGAGCCCGGGTTGGCGGAGTGCCGGCCGGGCTGGCGCTGGGACAGGTCCGCGACGGCGAGGCGACCCTGCTGTCGCTGACGGTCGTGCGCAGCCTGCGCCGCCGCGGCATCGGCCGGGCGCTGGCGGCGGGGTGGGAGGAGGCTGCGGTCGCCGCCGGCGCCGTCCGCCTGCGCGCCGGATTCTCCGAACGTCTGCCGGGCCGCGCCGCGCTGGCCGCGACCCTGTCGGCCGCCGGCTGGACGCCGCCGCGGCTGGCCCAGGTCTGGGCTATCGGGGAGACGGCGCCGATGGTGGAGGCGGTCGGGCGCTGGCCGTCGGTCGCCGGGCGGCTGCGCGATCCGGACGGCTTCACCTTCGAGCCGTGGCGGACGCCGGACGCGGCCGACTGCGCCGCCATCGCAGCGCTGGCCGCCGAGCCGGAGCATCTGCCCCACATGCATCCCGACATCCGCGCCGACCATGTCGTGCCCGCCTGCTCCATCGCGGTGCGGCGGCATGGCGCGCTGGTCGGCTGGGTGCTGGGCGAACGGGCCGAGCGGGTTCCGCTCGACGGCTGCGGCGACCGCCCGGCGATCCATTACCGCAGCGCCTATCTGGCGCGGCGGCTCTGGCACACCGGCATGCTGGTCGGCGCCTATTGGCACGCCTATGCCCGGCAGGCCGAGGCCTTCGGGCCGGCCTCCATCGCCATGTTCGCCACCGTTTTCCCCCGGATGATGGCGCTGGTCCGGCGGCGCTTCGCCCCGATCTCGCTGCGGGTGGACGAAACCTTCGAGATGACCCGCAGCTCTTTTTCAACCATGGGAGCCTTTCCGAGATGAGCACCACCGACCTGAAGAGCCTGTTCGGCCTTGACGCCATCGCCGCGGTGGCCGAGCGGCTGAAGACCGACGACGCCTTCCGCGCCGAGGCTGAAACCGACCTGAACGCCGCGATCAAGCGTCACTACGATGTGGATCTGCCGGTCCCGCTTCGCCTGGCCGCGGTGGATGGCGAATTCACCGCGGTCCCGGCCGAGGACGCCCATGCCGAGTTGAGCGACGAGGAGCTGGATTTGGTCGCCGGCGGCATTCCCATGATGCCGCAATCAAAGAAGAGCGGTGGGCACGTCGCTTTCGAGTGAGTGCGGCCATCGAACGACCGTCGAGGCGGCGGCATCCGGGCAGATGCCGCCGCCCGCAGCCTTGCAGCCTTCGAGCGAGGGCCGGAGCGGCGTATCCTTCCCTGGAAAGTCCACAGCCATTCCGGCCATCCTGAAACGCTGGCGCCGGCGCAGCGTCTCCGACCTGCGGGATGTGCTGTGCCGCCGGGCGGCGACTCCCGAACTGCGCCAGGGCGAGACCACCGAATGCGGGCTGGCCGCGCTCGCCATCGTGCTGGCCCATCATGGCCGGCCGGTCCCGCTGGAGCGGTTGCGGGCCGAGGCCGGATCGACCCGGCTGGGCGTCACCGCCCGCACGCTCATCCAGATCGCCCGCCGGCACGGCATGGTGGCCCGCGCCTTCCGCAAGGAGCCGGAGGGGCTGGCGGCGCTCGGTTTCCCGCTGATCATCCATTGCCGGTTCATCCATTTCGTGGTCGTCGAGGCGGCGACCGCCGAAGGACTTCTGGTCAACGACCCGGCCTGCGGCCCGCTGGTCATGGGCTGGGACGAGGTGGCGGACTCCTTCACCGGCATCGCCATCACCGTCCAGCCACCGGCCTTCGACGTCCAGGCCGCACCCTCCGGCCGGCGCCCGCCGACGCCGGTGCGGATGCTGGGGCAAAGGCTGGCGCCGCAGCGGCGGCTGGTTGCCGCCATTGCCGGGCTTGCCATCACGATGCGGGTCGCGGCGGTCGCGGCGGCATTTGCTGCGGGGGCCTGGGTGGATGGCCGGTCCGGTTTCCTTCCCTTGGGTTCGGCGCTCGCCGCCACTGCCCTTGCCGGCTGGGCGCGCGACCGGGCGACGGCGCTGCTCGGCGGCCGGCTGGCGGATGCGACCGCCGCCGCCGCTTTCGACCGTCTGCGACGGCTGCCTCCCGGCTGGTTCGCCCGCCGGTCGGGCGCTCAGGTGCTGGCGGCCCCCCTGGCTGGCGGTACGCTCCAGCGCCGGATCGGCGCGGTCGCGGGTTTGGCCGAACTTCCCCTCCTGGTCCTGCCATTGACGGCGGTGCTGTGGATCGACGTCCAGGCCGGGGCGGCAGTGGGCCTGACGCTGCTGGCGGCGCTGGCGGCGCTCGGCCTGGTGCATGGCCGGCGCGGCGGCGTGGTGGCACGGCTGGGCGCCGCGGCTGCGGTACCGCTGGTGCCGGACGAGGGGACGGTCGCGGCGCTCGGCTGCCACAAGGCCGGCGGGCGGGAAGGGGAGTTGATCGCCCGGCTCGCCGGCCGCCACGCCGGGCTCACCGTGGTGGCGCAGAAGGCCGCCGCCGGCCATGCCGGCCTGACCGGACTGCGCGCCGGTTTCGCCGGTCTTGGATTTGGATTGGCGTTGGTGCTGGGGCTGGCCGGTCTGGCTGCCGGACGGCTTCTTCCGGGCGAGGTGCTGACGCTGGCCGCCTTGGCGCTGGCCGTTCACCGGCCGCTCGGCCGGCTGGACCGGGCAGGGCCGGCACTTCAATCGATAAAGGACGCCCTGTACCGGCTGGACGACGCCGAGTCGGCCACGGCCGGGCCCGATCCATCGCCTGTCGTCTTGAAGTCCGCGAGGCCGCCGGCCGCCGGCCTGTCCTTCGAGGATGCCGGTTTCCAACCCTCACCGCAGGCGCCGCCGCTGTTGTCCGGCATCACGCTGCGGCTGGAACCGGGCGAGCGGCTGGCGATCCTCGGCCCTTCCGGTTCCGGCAAGTCGGTGTTGGCCAAGCTCGCCTGCGGCCTGCTGGAGTGTTCGGCTGGTTCCATATCGCTGGCCGGCGAACCGGTGGCGGCGGTGGCGCAGCGTTGTCCCGGCGCGGTGGCGTTGGTCGACCGTGCCAGCCCGGTCACCGGCGGCACGGTGGCCGGGAATTTGCGGGCAGGCGACGAGGATTTGTCGGATGCGGCGCTGGTGGCGGTACTGGAACTGGTGGAGCTGTGGGCGGACCTGGAGCCGCGTGGCGGCCTGTCCCTTGCGCTGAGCCGCGGTGGCGCTGAGCTGAGCGGCGGCCAGCGGCGCCGGCTGGCGCTGGCGCGGGCGCTGCTGCGCGACCCGGTGCTGCTGGTGATCGACGAAGCGCTCGATGCGCTGGAACCGGCGCTGGCATGCAGGATTCTCGACCGGTTAAGACGGCCGGACCGCATCCTGCTGGTGGCCGGGCGCCGTGCGGCGACGCTGGAGGGTTGCGAGCGCCATCTGTGGCTCGGCATGGCTGAGGCGGCATCGTGACGGGCGGCGATCTCGCCGTTGCGCTGCGCCGCCTGATTCGCGAGGCGGCTGACGGCGAAGCGGCGTTGCGTGCGGTGGCTCCCGCCCTGGGGCTGCGCCTGCGCCGTGTCCGCTTGCGCCCTGGCCGTCAGGGGACCGAGCCATGGTGGCGGTGCGACCATGGCCCGTTGCTGGGCTTCCGGCGCGCCGACGGCAGCCCGGTGCTTCTGCTGCCCGACGGCAGCGGCGGCTATCGCCTGGAGGGGGCCGGCGATGAGGTCCACCCGGTGGACGCCGCTCTGGCCGCTACGCTGTCCGCGGACGCCTGTGCACCGGTGGTCGGCGGCGGAGCCGGGGCGCTGACGCCGGCAGGCTGGCGCAGTCGCGCCAGGGCAGGGGGGACCAGCCAGGGGCTGGCGCTGCCGGCGGCGCTAGGCGGCGGGATCGCGACGGCAATGCCGGGGGCTGCGCTGCTGATCGTGGGGGAGCGGGCGCTGGCCGGCGACGGGATGGCGCTCGGCGTACTGGCGGCGGTCCTGCCGCTGGCAACCCTGGCTGCCGGCTTGTGCGAGCGGGTGCGGCGGGTGGCATTGGCACGGGAGGCGGCGCCGGCCGACCTCCGCCTGCATGCCGTGCTGTGGGAACGGCTGCTCGCGGTTCCGCTGGGACTCGTGCAGTCGGTGCCGGCTGCCGTCCAGGCGGAGAGGCTGCGGGACGGCGTGACCGCGATGCAGCGCGCCGTTGCCCGGCGCCGGTCGGCTGTCCAGGCCCTGGTGGCGCTGGGGCCGGCGCTTGCGGTGATGGGGTGGGCGGCGCCCGGGCCGGCGCTGGCTGGCGGCGGGCTGATGGCTGCGGGGGGGCTGGCGCGCGGCTGGCTGCTGCGCCGGTCCGACGGGGCACGACGGGCGGGGGCCATGGCGATGGCGGCATCCTGGCACCGGCTGGAACTGGCGGCGTTCGGGTTGCCGCAGTTGCGGCTGCTGGGAGCGGCGTCCTGGGTGGCGGATCGCGCGGTTTCGGCTCTGTGCGGCACCGCCGCGCAGGCACGCCGGGCGGCGGAGCGCGAGGCCGACGCCGATGCACTGGGCCGTGCGCTGGCGTTGGGCGCGCCGCTGCTCGTCGCCGACCTGGCGCTGGGGGAGGGGCTGGGGATGCCCAATGCTGCCGGCGCGGCCCTGGCGGCATTGCCGGCGGTGTGGGCGGTGCTGCGGCTGGCGACAGCCTTCGGGCATTTGCCGGATGGGGAGCGCCTGGAGCCGTTGCGCCCGTTGCTGGAGTGCCCGCCCGACAGCCCGCCCGGCGCGCCCGACCCCGGTCCGGTCGAGC
Source organism: Azospirillum sp. HJ39 (assembly GCF_041507355.1). Classification (NCBI taxonomy): domain Bacteria; kingdom Pseudomonadati; phylum Pseudomonadota; class Alphaproteobacteria; order Rhodospirillales; family Azospirillaceae; genus Azospirillum; species Azospirillum sp. HJ39. The sequence continues at coordinate 161,417 of NZ_CP167913.1, forward strand.
GGCTGGAACTGTGCGGTGTCAGCTTCACCCATCCCGGCGCTTCCTCGCCCTGTCTGCGCGCTGTCTCGCTCAGCCTTGCACGGGGGGAGGTGGTTGCGGTCGCCGGGCCGTCGGGCAGCGGGAAATCGACGCTGATTTCCCTGGCGCTCGGCTTGCTACGGCCGGAAACGGGCGTGGTGCGGGTCAACGGCCGTGACCTTGCCACGCTGGATGCCGCCGCCTACCGGGCCCGGATCGGCGCCGTCCTGCAGGATGAGGAGATTGGGGTGGAGACGATCCGTTCCGTCATCCTGGGCATGTCGCCGCTGCCGGCCGAACGCGCGTGGGAGGCGGCGCGGCTCGCCCGGCTCGATGCCGACATCGCGGCACTGCCGATGGGAATCCAGACCCTGGTGGCCGAGGGGGCCTTTCCGGCGGGGATGGTGCAGCGGCTGCTGATCGCCCGCGCACTGGCCCGCGGCTCCGACGGCCCGGTGCCCGACATCCTTGTGTTGGACGAGGCCACCGCCGCGCTGGACGAGGAGGTCCAGGCCGCCCTGTTCGCCGACCTGCGCGCCCGCGGCGCCGCCGTGCTGGTGGCGAGCCACCGCCCGGCTACCCTGGCGCTGGCCGACCGGGTGCTGGATCTGTCGCCACCAGGCGGATTCGAAGTTCGCATCGAAAGCGAATGAGAATGACTTGCAATTGGTACCGGCTGCGGCTATCGTCCTTTTCAGGGTTCACGCCCGGGCATCGCCGACCGCACCGTCCGTCCAGCAAGAAAGACACGCCATGCACGACAGCGCCGTCTCCGCTCACGCTTCCTTCGTCGCCGCATCCCTGCCGGTGGTCGAATCCGCTCGCCTGATGTCAGGCAGCCGCGAGATCGTGATCCAGCACGCCGGGCAGAGCTACCGCCTGCGCGTGACCCGCGCCAACAAGCTGATCTTGACCAAATAAAAGACCTTCAAAGAACCTTCCGGGAAAAACGCCATCGAGAATGGGCGCCGGCCGTAAAGGCTCGGCGCCCATTCCGTTTTTGAATGCCGCATCTTTCCTGAGGTTTCTTACGCCTGCCCCTGCACCTTGTAGCCGGCCTCTTCGATGGTTTGGCGGATGGCGGATTCGTCGGCGGTTCCATCGACGGACACTTCTCCGGCCTTCAGGTCGACCAGGGCGCGGTCGACCGAGTGTGAAGAGACATATGGTTTGACGTAGTGGGAACCTGGGATCTGCTGGGATTTTCCGGGACCGCGTGGGACGTAGATCTTGGATTTCCATGGGTTCTAAACGATCCAGAGGCCGCGAACGTCAAACCATGCGTCGCCTGCTTACTCATCGGTATTCGCTGGATGGTTTGACGTGCGCACGTCGGCAGCAGTGCGCAGTTCGTAGATGATATCGGCCAATGCCTTCCGAAGGCTTCCAAGAGCGAATACGATCATTCCACCGGTAACCGTAATTGTACCAATGATAAAATCGTCTGGAAAAGCGACTAGCTGAATTATTCCAATAACACTGATTACAGTGCCAACAAACCGAAGAAAAGTAGCAGAAGCTGACGGGTAGCGTAGAGCGTCTTCTCGCAGGTCTTTCATTATGCCTCTCAATATCGACATGCTGTCCCAAAATGGGATTGACGAAACGCCGTGATTATCGACTGGCGTTGTCGTTCATTGCAGCTATCGCTTGAGTATCATAAAAAAATAGCCTTTTTGAAGAGAAATGATCGGGCGTATTGCCCGCATTGGTGATGATCTTCAGTTTCTGCCGCCGTTCACGATTGGCCAAAGCCATTGCAAAAATCTGACGAAGTTCTGCGGCCTCAGGGAAATCCTCTACCGCGGGGTAACGACACATTGGCACACTCCGTGCTATCCCACTCAAGCCGCGTGGCCGGTGGGGGGAGGGGTCTCATTGAGACCGGGTCGATGGTGCTCCTCAAACGGGTTGTGTCAATCCCGTGACCAGGGTTTCCCAGCCCTGGCCCCCGCTGCTCGGCAGCATACCATTGTATGCCGCTGAGGTTGCAGCGTTACAGGCAGTGTGCCACCAGAGGATAGCTATGCGCAAGATTTGCGCGGCTATTTGATTCAATGTTTCGCGCTTGCAATCGCATGTGACTCTTCACTCAGCAAGGCGAACAATGTCTGACAGGTCCGGGTCTGCTGAAATGTCAACCGGATGACCTGCAATGCGGAGTTCGGGAGGAACATCGCTTCCTTCCGTTTGCAGCCGTGCACGGCGCCGTTCCAACAATCGGTAGAACAAAACGGTAACCCGCGCTTTGTGTCGCGGAGGCAACTGCAGGTCTTCTGCTGCCAAGAAGACGTCAACGCCTTCCACCAGATTGGCTAGCAATGCCTCATCCATCCTGTCCAGGGCGGATGGAGCCGCTGGCGTGCAATCGTTGAGCAGCATTGGGCCTATGCCCCAAGCCAACCAGTTCATGCTGACGCCCACTGGCTCACATAACCCTGTCGCTTTTTCTAGTGGCAGTTTGTGCTCGCCGCGGATGTAACGGTTCAGCATCTCGAGTGTGGTACCAGCGCTTCGGGCGGCCTGGGTCTTCGTTTTGTAGAGGCCAACCACGAGAGAAATGCGAGATCCCAGTTCATCGATCAAAGTGGGATCCTGGCTTCCCACTTCACGCTCTCCGGTTCGTGTCTTGGAAGCCATTGAATTCACACGAATAATCTCCATTGCGGACGACCTCTAGCGTGAAGCGAACTGGGAACTCTTCCCACTCTGATTTTTCTCGTTGTCGTCCGTCGAAAACTCGTGGTACTACGGTAGAAATATCGATAGTCGTAGGCGAGATAATGGCAAAACCCGTAGTTCCCTTGGACCCTGCTGATCGCCGTGACTGGGTGGTATCTGCGTTACGTCGTAGGGGCAGCAGCATGCGCCAGATCGCCTTTCAGATTGGCGTCTGCCCTCAAGCTGTCGCGCAGGCTTTGCACCTGCCATCTGCCCGTATCGAAGCCGCGCTGGCTCAAAAGCTCGACCTCGCGGTGCAGGATCTCTTTCCCGAGCGGTACCGGGCAGATGGAACACGGCTGTGTCGCACCCGGCCGCCAGATCGCAAAGCGGCCTAATAGCGGCGGCGATACAGCCGCCCGACTGCCAGCGAGGACGAGGCCCAGCCCAAGTGGGCGTCGGCGACATCGATCAAGGCTGCAGACAACGGCCGGCTTACGTCGACCAAGGCCACAGCCAAGGCGGCAGACGCCACCGTCACATGACGGAGAGCGGCGTCCTTAAAGAGTTCCTCAGAGAGTTTCATTTTCGCCCCAATTTCTCAACTCGGATGACGCTCGCAGAGCAATAGGCGCATCCACAACGGGAACAGATATGGCCAAATCTCCTTACAAGCATCGCCGGCCCGGCAGCCTGAAAGCCGCTGTCGCGGACCTGATCGAACACTGTGGCGGTCTGCAGCGCGCTGCTGAAGTAGCGCGGGTGTCCAGATCCCAGTTGTTCAGGTACAGCAACGACAGCGAAGAAGACGCCAACTGTCATATGCCTGCCGATATCGCAGCGGCTTTGGAGCGCTACTGCGGTCAACCGGCAGTTACTGAGTGGTTGGCCGTTGAGGCCGGTTGCACCTTGTTGGCTGTGACGGTCGAGCCGGCCGCAGAGGCAATTCCCAAGAACGTGGCCGAGATCGCTCAACACGCGAGCAAGCTGTTTGCGGAGTTCGCCGCCGCTTACTCCGATGGCGCCATTGACGCGGGTGAAGCCGGGAAAATGCTGTCAGCAGGTGACGCCATGCTGCGCGAGTACATGCATCTGCGACCGGTGTTGACCGACCTGACGCGGGGCTGACGGTCATGGCGGGAGACTGGTTGTCCGCAGTGGAAATTGCAGCTCTAGCCTTGCCAAAGCTGCCGACGTCAAAGCGCGGGATAAATCTCCGCGCGACTGATGAGTGCTGGTCTTATCGCGAGCGGTCTGGCCGCGGTGGCGGACGGGAGTACCACATTTCCTCGCTGCCGGAGGACGCTCGCATTGAATTGGCGCGACGCGCCGCTGCCGACGCCGTGGTTCCATCGACCCCGGCCTTGCCGGCGCCCCCAAAGGGCGCCACCCCGGCACTGCCGGTAACGGTCCAGGCACGGCTGCGCCAGGACTACAAGCTGGCGATCCTGACCGCCTTCGACAGCTTCCACGCCGCCAGCGGCGACAGCCTGACGCCCGCTCGGCACAAGTTCATCGGCTTTTATAATGCCCGCCAGATCGACGTCCCCGATTGGGTGCGGTCGGCATCCCCCACGATCAGCATGTCGTCGCTGGAGCGCTGGGCCCGTGCGCGGTCGACTGGTGATGCGGCAGCGCTTGCCGGTCGCTACGGCAACCGCAAGGGCGTGGGCGTGCTCGACAGTGCGGTCGTGGACGTCAGGGGCTACATGGTCGCCGTGCTGATCGAGAACCCCCATCTCGCCATGCACCAGGTGCGCACCCTGCTGCTGCAGCGCTTCGGCGCCGACGTCGAGCTGTTCGACGGCTCCACCCGTCCGATGCCGTCGGAACGCCGCCTGCTCGATGCTTGGCAGTGCTGGAAGAACAAGCACCGGCAGCTGCACCTTGCGCTGACAAACCCCGACGACTGGAAGAACAAGCACCGCGCGGCGGTCGGCTCCTACAGCGAGGGCATCGAGCGGCCGAACCAGCTGTGGGAGATCGACGCGTCGCCGTCCGACGTCATGCTGACCGACGGCCGCCACAGCATCTATGTCGTGGTCGACGTCTACACCCGCCGGATGATGATCCTGGTGACCAAGGTGCCGCGCACGTCGGCCGTGCTGCTGCTGATCCGCCGGGCGGTGCTGGCATGGGGAATGCCGGAAGCGATCAAGACCGACAACGGCAGCGACTTCGTCAGTCGCGAGGCCCAACGCGCCTATTTCCTGCTCGATGCCGCGCATCCCACCTGCGACCCCTATTCACCGGAACAGAAGCCGCACGTCGAACGCGCGATCGGCACGGTCCAGCATGGCTTCATGCCGCTGCTGCCGGGTTACACCGGCCACAACGTCGCCACTCGTCAGGCGATCCGCTCACGCGAAACCTTCGCGGCCCGCATGGGCGAAAGCGATGCCGACATCTTCCAGGCGGCACTGACCGGCGTCGAGCTGCAGCAGCTGGCCGACGCGTGGGTCGACAACGTCTACCATCACAACCCGCATGAGGGGTTGGGCGACCGCACGCCCCATGCTCTGGCGGAGAGCTGCGCCGGCCGGGAAGCCCGCCTGACCGATGAACGCCAGATCGACCTGTTGCTGATGCCGGCGGCCGATGGCGGCACACGCACAGTGTCGAAGAAGGGCATCCGGGTCGAGAACGCCGACTTCTGGTCGGTCGACCTGATCCCCTACATCGGGACCGGGGACCGCTTCGACGTCCGTCTGGATCCGGAGGATATGGGCCGGGTGTGGGTCTACCACTCCGAACCCTTCGCCTTCCTCTGCATCGCCGAGAACCCGGAGCGGGCCGGCCTGTCCCGCGCCGCCCTGGCCGCCGAAGCGGCCGAGCTGCAGAAACGCTTCATCCAGGCAGGCAAGGCGGCGATCCGCGCCGCCAAGACGAAGTTCAAGCCCCACGAACTGGCCGACGCGCTGATCGGCAAGCCGGCCGCCACCGTCACAGCCCTTCCGACCGCCGCCCCGCCGCCGGCCCTGCCTGCACCGTCCGCCCCGGCGGTGCAGCCTTCGGCCGGTCTGATCGCGGCACAGCGGGCGATCACTGCCGCCACGCCGGCCGCCCCACGGCCACGGAATGCCGGCGAGCAGGCACGGACGGCCGATATCGCCCGCCGCATCGCCGCCCCGGCGCAGGCGGCCGAGAAGCCCGAAGACCGCTGGTGGCGCCGGGCACAGGACATCGAGGCGCGGATCGCCGCCGATGCCGAGGTCAGCGAGGACGAACTGGAATGGCTGCAATCGATCGAAAGCGCGCCGTGGTTCCTGGCCCGCAAGAACGACGCCGCCCGCAAGGCGGCCTTCGCCCGCGCCGTCGAGTGACGGGCACCAAAGGAAACGGCCCCACGCGTGGGGCGCGCAGGGCCGTTCAAACCACAACGAACGAGAAGTCCGTACCATGTCAAAAGTGAACCGAGCCCGCAAGTCCGCATCGTTCGCCCCGTTGCGAAACCTGACGCTGCTGGAAGAGCTGGTCATCAAGCTGAAGGGCCGCAGCCCCGACGTCCCCGGCCTTGGGGTCTTCCATGGCCGCTCCGGCGACGGCAAGAGCCGCGCCGCCGCATGGGTCGGCGCCAGCGACCACATGGCCTATTACGTCGAGGCGAACGACTTCTGGACGCCCCGCGCCATGCTCCGCGCCGTCGTCGACGCCATGGGCATCGCCATGCCGCCCCATGCGACGAACAACGAGCTGGCGGCCAAGATCGCCGAGGAGCTGGAAACCAGCCGCCGCCCCCTGATCATCGACGAAGCCGACCATCTGGCGAAGAAGGACATGATCGACAAGGTGCGGGCGCTGCACGACATGGCCTCGCCCGGCGCCGCCTCCATCGTGCTGATCGGCGAGGAGGGGCTGCCGCAGAAGCTGCAGCGGTACGAGCGGTTCCATCGCCGCATCCTCGACTTCGTGCAGGCCGAGCCCTGCGACATGGACGACGCCCGCCAGTTGGCGACCCTGTATTGCCCGCGCGTCGCGGTCGCCGACGATCTGTTGCAGCAGCTGCTCGACCAGACCTACCGGTCGACCGGTCGCGTCGCGGTCAATCTGGTTGCCATCGCTGACTTCGCCGCCGGCGAGGGTCTGAAGGAGATCGACGCCGCGGGCTATGCGGGGCAGCGGATCAACACGGGCGCCGCTCCCGCCGTCCGGAGGTTCGCATGACCCTGGTCGAGGCCGACAAACCGCGGGTCAACCAAACCAAGCGATTGGCTGGATCGCGCATCGTCTGGGCAGAGATGCGGCGGCTGAAATCCTTCAAGGCGCGTGACCTCCATGTGCCTGGGACCACTCGGCAGATCGTCGCGACCTTCTTATTCAAGAGCATCAAGGCCGGGTTGGTGATTGTCGACAAAGAAGGTTCTGTCCCGACCTACCGATTGGAACGCGATGTCGGCCGCCGCTGCCCCCGCTTTACTGCCGACGGCCGCCTTGATCCGATCCCGGCGCCCAACGAACGGATATGGGCCGCCATCAAGCCGTTGCGCGGTGGGTTCACGGTACGTGAGTTGGCATCGCTGACCCGCTGTAGCGAGAGCGGAGCTTGGCAGTATGTCGCCGCGCTACGGCGTCACGGCTATCTCGAAACGCTGGTTGCGCCAGTCGGTCGCAGCAAGCCGGTCGAGGGCCGATACAGGCTCAAGAAGGGAAAGAACACCGGTCCCGACGCTCCCCAGGCGTTGCGCGGCGGCCGTCTGTGGGATCCGAACCTCGGCCGTCTGGTCGACGAGGTGACCGAATGAGCGGCCACCTCGACAAGGCCCGCGCCGCCTGGAATGGCGCCCCGCCCGCGTTCGTCATCGCGCTTGCCGAGCGGGCCGACCGCGACGGGCTGGCCGCCGCCGGCGCCGTCATCGGCTACGGCAAGGCCACCGTCAGCTTGGTCCTGTCGGCCCGCTACGGCGCCAACCTCGACCGCGTCGAGGCCGCCGTGGCGGAGCGGATGGGCGTCTCCCAGCCCTGCGCCGTGCTGGGGGACATCGACGACACCCGCTGTGCCCGCGAGCAGCTGACCGCCCGGCGCTCCCGCTCACTTCTCGCCGGCATGCTGCGCAACGCCTGCCGCGATTGCCCAAGGAGGACTGCGAAATGACCCACATCGCACCCACGGCCGTTGCGTCGTCGCTCGACGCTCTGGCGGTTCAGATCCAGCAGCTCGCCAAGAACCCCTCCCAACAGGCGGCCGCGCAGACTGCCGCCCTGGCCGACCGCTTCAGCGATCTGGCCCGCATGCTGCGCGCGGTGGACTACCGCCGTGGCGTCTGGCTGGGGCAGGCGGCGGAGACGGTCCGCAGCCGGTCGACCTGCCGCCCTTTCGTGCCCTACAGCGCCGAAGAGCTGGTCGGGCTGGCGGTCATCCTGCAGACGGCGGCCGGCTTCGCCCGCAAGGCCGTCCAGCAGCACCGCCCGTCCACGGGCCGTTGGGGCGGAGGAGACGCGGCATGACCGAGCAGAATTGGTCCCTGCATCGTGCGTGGCTGTTCCTGCGCGGCTACCGCGACGCGCTGGAGCCGCAAGGGGAGACGCCCTCGGCCACGTCCCTGGCCCACAGGCTCGGCTTCGCGACCTCCACCGGCCCCAGGCTGCGCAACGCATGCATCGAACTCGGGTGGGTCGAGGTGGTCGAGCCGCCGCACGGCAACCTCCCCGGCGTGCTGCAGCTGACCGAGGCCGGCCGCGCCGCCGCCGCCCGCCAGTCGCCGCCGGTCGCCACGCTGCCGCCGGCGGTCCAGCGGCCCAAGCCGGTGCGGATCGGATCGGCGACGCCCGGCAAGGGCACGCGTCGTTGCCTGTGCTGCGGGTCGGAGTTCCACAGCACCGGTCCAGGCAACCGCATCTGTAACGGCTGCCGCGCGACCGATACGTACCGCTCCGGCGACGTCGGCATCCACTCGCTGAGGCTGAGCCGATGACGCCCCGCCTCATCCCCTTTGCCGACGGGCTGGTCGAGATCGACATCCCCGGCGGCGCCGGCCAGGTGCTGCACACGGTGACCCGCCGCGTCGTCACGGTCCGTGACCATGGCGACGGCCGATACACCTGCCTGCTGTCCGATCCGGACCGCGGTGAGCTGTCCACCATGACGGTCGCCCCGGCCGAGGGCGGCGGCTGGATCGGCGTGCAGCCGCCGGTGTCCATCGACGGCGCCGTCCATGTCGCCCAAGCCGTCGCCGCTGGCGTCACGCTGCACCGGAGCGTCACCGAACAGATGCGCCTGCTGTCCGAAGCCGTGCTGCTGCTGACCGGGCAGCAGCGCGTCGCCGGCCAGCCGGTTGCCGCCCGCATCGGAGGCGCCCGATGACGGACGCCCCGATCCCATCCCCTCAGAACCCCGCCACCGGCGGGAACACCACCACCCCAAGAGGCAATCAGTCCATGGAAACCGTCACCCCGACCACCGCCCCGGCGATCCCCGCCGGCTACATGGCCGATGCCAAGGGCCGTTTGGTGCCCGAGCCCCTGGTCAAGCCGGCCGATAAGCTGCAGGACCAGCTGGTCCGCAAGCTGATGGGCTATGCCGACGACCTGTCGGCGCAGATCGCCCGCTTCAAGGTCCACACCTTCGACGACGTCGGCGCCTTCCTGGCCCTGCTGGCCGAGCAGTACCAGGACACCCGCGGCGGCCAGAAGGGCAACATGACCCTGACCAGCTTCGACGGCACGATGAAGGTGCAGGTGGCCGTCGCCGACCACATGACCTTCGGCCCCGAGCTGCAGATCGCCAAGAACCTGATCGACGCCTGCATCGCCGACTGGTCGACCGGTGCCAACGACAACATCCGCGCCCTGGTGGAACACGCCTTCCGCGTCGACCAGGAAGGTCAGGTCAGCCGTGACGCCATCTTCGCCCTGCGCCGCGTCGCCATCGAGGACGAGCGGTGGAAACAGGCCATGACGGCCATCGCCGACAGTGTCCGGATCGAGGGAACGAAGACCTACGTCCGCTTCTACCGCCGCCCGTCGCCCGAAGCGCGGTGGGAAGCGGTGAACATCAACCTTGCCAGCGCGTGAGGTGACGTCATGGCAACCATCATCGCATTCAACGAAACCGAAGCCCTTCTCTACAGCCCCTTCGAAGGCGACTACGGCGACGGCGAGCGGGCGCTCGTCGATCAGATCGTCACCGTCCAGGAACCGCCCCGCTGTCACACCTGCGGCGGCAAGCTGACGCCCGGCACGCGCTGCCGCCACCTGGTCGAACAGGTCGGCGACGAGGACGAGGGCGACGAGCCCGAGCATATCCGCCCGACCGAATACTGGTTCTGTCAGCACTGCTGCGCCGCGATGGCGAAGGACGTCAACGACGGCGGCGACCGCGTCGGCAGCCGCACCGCCCGGATGATCGCCAACCGGCGCAAGGAGGCGGCCAATGTCTGATCGCTTCCGTAACCCCGCCTTGCCCGAAAGCGCAGCTGGTGAGCGCCGTCTCCGGCAGATGCAGCGCGAAATCCTATACTGGCTGCGCCGCACCATCGGGGAGCAGATGGGGCGTAGCGGAGAAGCCGCCATCGCCACCGTCACGGGCGGGATGCGCGTGACCCATCTGATCCCGGCCGCCTCCGATCTAGAGGCGGTTCAGGCTGCCATCAAGCTCCGCTGGGGCGTGGCTTTGACGATCCGCGGCGCCACCACCGTCGCCGACATGTCCAGCGTAATTCTCGTCGGCATGAAGGGAGGGACCGCAAAATGACCAGGATCATCGCTCTGATCCACCGCAGCGGTCTGGGCACGCCGGGCGTGCGGCCGGAGGTTTCGGCCACGCTTGCGGGACTGGCGGCGGTGGAGCGTGAGCATGGCACCGCGAAGGCGCTGGAAGCGACGCTGTCCGCCTTCATGACCGTGACCGCTACGCTCGCGGGCCGCCACGACCTTGATGCTTACGACGCCGGCGTCGTGATGCTGGAGGAGGCGGCCGACCAGCTCCGGCGGGGCAAGGAGAGCATGGCGGCCGGCTGCGTGCCGGCCGGCGCCGTGGTCACACTTGGCGCCGCGACCGGACATCGGGAGGGTCGGGCATGAACGGCAGCGACACTCCCGAGCGGACCAGGCGCATCGACAGGGTCCGCAAGCTGCTGGCCGTGGCGCGCGACCCCGGTGCCACGGAGCATGAAGCCGCCACCGCCTTGGCGATGGCGCAACGGTTGATGGAGGATTTCGGCATCTCCGATCAGGAATGCCGTGCGCGGGATGCTTGCGAGAACCAGACGGAGCGTGGGACGCGCGCGAACGAACCGCCGAAATGGGAAGACGATCTTGCCGGGCTGATCGGGCGCGCGTTCGCTTGCGACCTGATCTTCCTCGCTTCAGGTAAATGGGCATTCATCGGCATCGATCCGTTGCCGGAAGTGGCGGCTTACGCGTTCGACGTTCTGCACCGCCAGTTGAGCCGAGCCCGCCGCACCTACATCGCTGAAAAACTGAAGCGCGTCACGGTGCGGGCCAACAAGGTCCGCCGTGCCGATCTGTTCTGCGACGGCTGGGTAGCGGGGGTCGCAAGGAAGGTCAACCGCATGGTGCGCCGGCCGGAAGACGGCGACGCCATCAAGGCGTACACGGCACTGGCCTACCCGTCGCTGACCGAGCTGTCGCCCCGCGACCGCAACGCCGACCGCAACCTGCGGGACTATGAACACCGGGATTGGCAGTCCGGCCGTCGCGACGGGCAATCCGCAGAGCTGAACGCCGGTGTGGGGGTTGGTGGAGCGGCGCCGGCGCTGATCGGCGCCGACCCTCTGGATCGTCTGGCCGAAGCCGCGAAAGGGCTGATGCCATGAGCGCCGCCGCCCCACCGCTTTCCGTCTCGCTCTTCGACGGCGGACTGGTTCCCGTCCTCCTGGTGGCAGGCATCCCCGGCCACCCCGAGGAGGTCGAGTTCCTGGTCGATGGACCGCACGTCCGGACCCTCCGGCGGGTGCGCGGTATTCCCGCGTGCCTCCCCGAGCGTCCAATGGCGCCCGGTCTGCCCAGCCTCGCCAGCCTGCTCCGCGGCGCCACCCAACCCTCCGAGGTCTGATCATGGCTTTCGACATCATCGTTCCCAAGAGTGGCGCCTCTTTTCGGGCTGCTGCCGACCAAGTGCGAGTTTCAATAGGCAAGTCCAACGGCAAGAACCCGATCACGGAACTGCGTATCGTGATCGGCCCCCTGCTGGTGGAACGCCTCGGCTTCAAGAAGGGGCAGTGTGTCAACCTCGCCTTCGGCAGCGAGGCTTCGGCGGAGCGTGGGCAGATGGCAATCATGCCCACAACCAATGGGCATTTCCGCTTCAGCGGTTCCGGCAAAGGGCTGAAGATCATTACCCGGACGTTGCATCCCACATTGCGACTGGCAGCGCATCCGTCCACTGCAGCCGCCCCGGTGCAACTCATTCCCGAGAAGCTGATCGTCCGCATGCCGGACGCCTTCATGGCGCCGCGACCGATGGGCAGCATCATGGGCGATCCGCCCGTGCCCAGGAAGGCTTGAGATGTCCGGCGCCGACACCATCAAGCTGGCGATCGCCGCCGGCGCGGCCGTCCGGCGCTTGCGTCGGGGGGACGCGGTCGTCGGCGCCTTCCGGGGCGAACTGGTCGCGTTGCTGGGCGCCGTGGTGGCGGTGGCAGCCGGCCGCCCGGCTGGCCAGCCCATCCAGCAGGATCCGAACGAGCTGATCGACCTTGTGGTCGACCTGTGCCGGTCGGCCGGCATGTCCGGTACCGATCTGGCCGTCCGCTTCAACGCCGCCGTCGAACGGAGGCCGCGTTGATGCAGCTTGATCTCTTCCGAAAGCCCCGCCGGCCGGCCAAGCGCAACCCGCGCACGATGGGCGTCGTCGATGCCGGCACCCCCGGCGCCAGCGGCCGGGCCTACGTCCGTTTCGAGTGCACTGTCTGCGGCCACGAAACGGACTGGCTGCGGGGGCGCGGCGTCACGGCGGAGATGAAGGGCCGCGTCTGCCCCGTGTGCAAGGGCGACCCCGTCAACGTCAAACCATCCTGCGCCAGTTCCGATGAAGGGAACCCGTCATGACCGCTACCGTCAAACCATCCGACGCCCGCCGGTCGGGCGACCTGAAGGCGATCCATGCCATGCGACGCGAGCTGTCCTTGGCCGAGGACTGTTACCGCGCCCGCGTCTTGCAGGTCTCCGGCGGCCGCACCGACAGCGCCGGCGAGCTGAAGCCGGCAGAGCGGGCCAAGCTGATCGAACAGCTGAAGGGGCTGGGCGCCGGCAAGAAGCACCGCGGCCGGCCGGCCCGGCCGGCGCTGACGCCCCAGCAGCGCAAGGTCCGCGCCATGTGGCTGGCACTGGCCGACGCCGGCGCCGTCACCGACCGCAGCGAGGCGGCCTTGGCGGCCTGGCTGAAGAGCCGGATCGGCGTCGACGCCCTGCAGTGGCTCCAGTCCGCCGACGCCGGCCGCGCCATCGAGCAGCTGAAGCAGTGGACCGACCGCATAGAGGGGACGCCCCAGCCATGAGCCTGCGCCTGCCCATCCGCAACCTGCCGGGCGTCCTGGCCGACGTGCAGCGCCTGTGCGGCGACGACGCCGCCGTCCGCTTCGCCGCGCATTTCGGCGACCGCACGCTGCATATTCCGCAATTGAGCCGGTTGCGTGACGATCATCCGTTGGTGATGGCGCTGGGCCGGCGGGCCGCGCGGTTGATTGCGTCGCAGCTCGGCGGCAACGAATACCGTGTGCCTACCGGCCGGTGGAGCATGAGTCATCACAATGCCCGCGTCCTCCGGCTGAACGGTTGGCAACCGCGGCCGATCGCCCGTGCCCTGGCCCTGCACAAGGGCACCGTCGATCGGCTGACCGCCGACCTGCAGCCGGCCGTGTCCGACCCTCAGCCGGTGACGCTGACCTGTCCCTGCTGCGGCCGGGCCTACAAGCTGACCCCGCCGCCGGAACAGAAGGAGATGGTGGCGGAAGACGACACCTCCTTCCTGTCCGCCCAGCCGCCGCTGCTGCGCGCGGCGGTCGCAGCCGGCGACCTGACCATTGACGATCTGCGGCGCCTTGAAACCAGACGGACCTGAGATACCCCGGTCAGACCACAGAAAATGCACGATGCGACGCGGCGCCCCCAGGGGCGCCGTTGTCGTATCCGGTGAAAACTCGCCCCCTGAAACGCGCGCGTCGGTAGCGGCACAATGGGGGTATGACGAACGCCCTCACCACCCCGCCCGGTCTTTCCCCGCGTCACCTCGCACTGTTCGTGGTGCGCCCCACCCTTTCGATGATGCAAGGCCCGGACGTTCCGGGCCTGACCTCCGATGCATCGGTCGAGCTGCTGCTCGGCACCATCGCGCAAGAGAGTGGCTTCCGCGCGCTGGACCAGATCACCGGCCCCAATGACCGGACCATCGGACCGGCCTATGGCCTGTACCAGATCGAGCCCGCGACGCTCGACGACCTGCACGAGAATTTCCTGCGCTTCCGCCCGACCCTGGCATCCCGGCTGGCCGGCCTCGCCGCCAGCTGGCCGTCGCCGGCCATGCAGCTTGCCACCAACCTCGCCTATGCGACCGCGGTGGCCCGCCTGCTCTACTACCGGTCGCCCGTGCGTCTCGCCAACCCCGGCGACATCGAGGGACACGCGCGGGTCTGGAAGCAGGTCTACAACACGCCGAAGGGCAAGGGGCGGCCGGAGGACTTCGTCGCCAACTACCGGCGCCTGGTCGCGCCGTATCTCTGAGGAGCCCGTCTTGCGCATTTTCATATGGGTGCTGGCCGCGCTCGCCACCGCCTTCTTCATCGCCAACCGCGCTCTGGCCGCCGACGCCGACGCCTACACCATCAAGCTGCCGCCCGAATTGCTGTCCACACTGGTCGACTATCTCTTCGTCGGCATCTCGGCCCTGCTCGGCTGGGCCGTGAAGAAGGGCGCCGACCTGCTGCATGTGCGTCGCGAAAGCCTGCTGGTCGAGCGGCTGGAACAGGGCATGGGTTACGCCCTGATGTACGCCCGCGAGAAGGCGCTGCAGAAGGGCGCCGCGCTGACCAGCATCGACACCCGGTCCGAACTGGTGGCGGTCGCCGCCGGCTATCTGGCCCCCAAGATGCCGGGCGTCCTGAAAGAACTGAACATCGACCCTGAAGGGCTGCGTGAACGACTGCTCGGCCGGGTCGATCTGGTGGCGCCGGTGCCGTCGTCCACGGGGCTGCCGGTCATGCAGCCGGCCAGCAGCTTATGAGGGCGGGCCGTGGACTTCGGTGACGAAGGGGAGGCGCGCAGCGCCTTCCTCACGGCGGGGGCGATCTCCGCCGTGCGCGGCCGTCTGATGCAGGCCGGCTCGGCCGCCTGCATCGACTGCGACACGGCGATCCCGCCAGCCCGCCGCGCGGCCCTGCCGTCGGCGACCCGCTGTGTGGACTGCCAGGAACGACATGAGCGGGGGCTGTGATGATGCCGGATTGGCTGAAGGAATGGTGGCCGGTCATCGCCGTCTCGATCGCCATCGGTTCCCCTCTGGTGCTGGCCTGGGTCGGCTGGTCGGTCCGCGCACGGTTCGCCTCCAAGGACGATTTGGCGGCCGAGGCGAAGGCGCGCAACGAGGCGATCGATACCGAGCGCAAGTCGCGTCACGAGAGGGAGGCCGAGATGCGGGAAGCGGCGATGGCGGTGCGCGGTCGCCTGGATCGCGTCGAGACCGCGATCGAGCATCTGCCGACCGCCGAGGCCGTGGCGACCCTCACCCTTCAGCTGACCCGCGTCGAAGGCAAGCTGGCCGTTTTCGAAGAGCGCGCGAACGGCTTCGTCGCGCTGTTCGAACGCACCGACCGTCAAGTTCAAATCATGGACGAGTTCTTGAGAAGGGCGAACTCATGACCGCTGACAGCGCCTTCCTGGCCCATCTGAAAGAAGACCGCCGCCTGGTCGTCCTCCGACTGCTGAAGGAGGCCGGCGGCAGCGCCAACGACAGCATCCTGGAAGTCGGGCTGCAGCAGCTCGGCCATCGGCGCGGCCTGACCCGTGAGGTGGTTCGCACCGAGCTGGAATGGCTGAAGGAACGGCGTCTCGTCACCCTGGAAATGTTCAAGGACACCGTCATGGTCGCCTCCATCACGGCGCGGGGTGCGAACGTTGCGGATGGGCATGAAAAAGTTGAGGGCGTGAAGGTTCCCTCAATTTTCTGAAAGGCGCTGGGATGGACAACAACAACACTCTGCCCGATCCGGTCGACGTCGATCCGATGATCGAATGGCGCCGGCATCTTCGGTTGAACCTCTTGCGCACTTTGACCAAGGTGCCCGGCTACACCTCCCCTGAAACGGTGCTGGCCGACGTTGCCCGGCTGTATGGCTTCGCCGCCAGCGGCGCGGTGGTCCGGGAAGAACTGGACTGGCTCGGCAGCGCCGGGCTGATCGTGGTGAGCCCGGTTCCCAACTGGCATCTTGTGGTGATGCTCACCGACGCGGGCGAAGACGTCGCCGAAGGTCGCACGCGGGTCGATGGCGTTGCACGAGGACGCCCCTGATGGCGCGTTCGACCCTCGACCGTCTGCCCAAGGAAATCCGCGAAGAGCTGGGGCGCCTGCGGGAAGACGGATGGACCATCGACGAGCTGCTGTCCAAGCTGCAGGAACTTCGTATCGCCGGCCGCATCGATCTGGACGTGTCGCGCTCGGCGGTCGGTCGCTATGTGCAAACCATGGACAAGGTCGGCGAGCGCCTACGTCGGTCACGCGCCATGGCCGAGGGGCTGGTACGCCAACTTGGTGACGAACCCGACACGCGGATTGCCCGGCTCAACATCGAAGTGTGTCAGACGCTGATCTTCGACCTGATAAACGGCGAGGACGGCGAAGGCGCCAAGCTGGATCCCGAACAGGTGATGTTCCTCACCAGCTCCATCCAAAAGCTCACATCGGCCCGCAAGACCGACGCCGAGCTGATCCTGCGTCTTCAGACCGAGGCGGACAAGCGCGCGATCGCCGTCATGGAGGCCACGGCCAAGCGCAAGGGCCTGTCGGCCGACACCATCGCCGACATCAAGAAGGACTTCCTCGGCATCCGGAAGGCGTCATGAAGCTCCGGCCAGCCGTCGAGGATGACTTCAAGCGCCTGCCGACCGAGATCCCCTCACTCGGTCACAACGGCGGTCCGCCGTTGGACTTGCTGCTGGCCTACCAGAAGCGGCTGCTGGAGACGACGGCGATCTGCTCGGTCGTGGTCGTCGAGAAGTCCCGCCGCATCGGCTACACGTGGGCGATCGCCGCCGACGCCGTCCTGACCTCTGCCGCAGAGAAATCGGCGAAGGGCATGGACACGCTCTATATCGGCTACAACCTGGACATGGCGCGGGAGTTCATCGACACGGCCGGCGCATGGGCGCGGCTGTTCGATCGCGCCTGTTCGGCCACATCGGAGGAGGTGTTCGACGACGGGTCGGACGATGGCATCAAGGCGTTCCGCATCACCTTCGCCAGCGGCTTCGAGATCGTCGCCCTGGCCTCGCGCCCACGCAGCCTGCGCGGCCGGCAGGGCTTCGTCATCATCGACGAGGCCGCCTTCCACGACGATCTGTCGGAGCTGCTGAAGTCGGCCATGGCGCTGCTGATCTGGGGCGGCAAGGTCGCGGTCATCAGCACCCACAACGGCACAGGCCATCCCTTCAACCAGTTGATAGAGGACTGCCGCGCCGGCAAGAAGCCCTATGCCGTGCTGCGCGTCACCTTCGACGACGCGCTGAAGGACGGGCTTTACAAGCGCATCTGTCTCGTCAAGGGCGAGGAATGGACGGCCGAGAAGGAAGCCGCCTGGCGGGCCGAGATCGTCGGCAGCTATGGCGACGCGGCGGACGAAGAGCTGCACGTCATCCCGAAGAACAAGGGCGGCGTCTGGCTGCCGAGCGCACTGGTGCAGGCGCGCATGTCGTCCGAGATCCCGGTGGTGCGGTGGGAGTGCGAACCCGGCTTCGTCGATCTGCCGGACTATGCCCGGACTGCGCTCGCCACCGCCTGGTGCAAGGAGACGCTGGAGCCGCTGCTGAGCCGGCTCGACCCGGACCGAATGTCGGTTTACGGCCACGACTATGCCCGGCTGCGCGACGCCTCCGTCGGGATGCCGGCGCAGATCATGTCCGACCTGACCCTGCGCGCGGCCTTCATGATGGAACTGCGCAACGTCCCGGATGAAGAGCAGAAGCTGATCGTCCGTTTCGTGCTGGACCGGCTGCCGCGCTTTGTGAAGGGCGCGCTCGACGCCGGCGGCAACGGCGCCAGTCTGGCCGAGCGCATGCGCCAGCTGTTCGGCGCCGCGCGGATCGAGGAGGTGAAGTTCTCGACCGAGTGGTATCGGGTCAACATGCCGCCGTTCAAGGCGGCGATGGAAGGCTCGTCGATCCTGCTGCCCAAAAATGCCGACGTGCTGGTCGACTTCGGCCAGCTGGAGATGCGCGACGGCGTGGCCCAGCTGAAGCGGACACAGGCCCGCACGACCGGGGCCGACGGCAACAAGCGCCATGGCGACGCCGCCATTGCCGCCGTCCTGACCCATTACGCCAGCCGGCTGCCCACGGCCGAGTACGACTACACGCCAGCCCGGACGGCCGAAGCCAACAAGCGCCGCGACCTGCCGGACTTCATCGACGACGACGACCGCGGCGGCCTGTTCGGCGCCGGCGGCTATTGAGGCGACCCATGCCCGCGATCCGCGTGACCTCTCCGATCCTCGACCCGAACACCGGCAAGCCCATCGTCCGCGAGGTGCTGACCGAGGAGCTGTCCGGTCCCACCGTGACCGGCGTGCGCCAGGTGCTGGCCGACCATCCATCGCATGGCCTGACGCCGCGGGAGCTGGGCTCGATCCTGCTGTCGGCCGAACAGGGCGATCCGAGCGCCTATCTGGCCCTCGCCGAGGACATCGAGGAGAAGTTCATCCACTTCCGGTCGGTGATGGGCACGCGCCGCCTGTCCGTCTCCCAACTGGACGTGACGGTTGAGGCCGCCAGCGACCAGCCGGACGACGTCGAGGCCGCCGACCTGGTGCGGCTGGCGATCGCCGACGATGCCTTCGCCGACATCCTCTATGACCTGCTGGACGGCATCGGCAAGGGCTTCAGCGTCGCGGAAATCGTCTGGAACACCTCCGGCCGCCAGTGGATGCCGGCGCGGATCGTCTGGCGCGACCCGCGGTGGTTCGTCTTCGACCGGATCGACGGCACCACCCTGCGCCTGCGCGACGGCGGCGCCGTCGACGGCATCGACCTCGACCCCTTCAAGTACATCGTCCACCGGCCCAAGACGAAGTCCGGGATCCCGATCCGCGGCGGCTTGGCGCGGCCAGCCTGTTGGGCGTGGCTTTTCACCGCCTTCGGGACCAAGGACTGGTTGTCCTTCGTCGAGACCTACGGCCAGCCGATCCGTGTCGGCAAGTATGGTCCGGAGGCGTCGCCGGCGGATCATGCCGCCCTGTTGCGGGCGGTGCGAAACATCGCCTCGGATGCCGCCGCCATCATCCCGGCCAGCATGCAACTGGAGTTCGTCGAGGCCAGCAAAGCCGCCGCCAACGCCGCCGTCTTCCAAGGGCTGGTCGAGTTCTTCGAAAGGCAGACCAGCAAATTGGTGCTGGGCCAGACCGCGACCACCGATGCGATCGCCGGCGGCCATGCGGTCGGGCAGGAACACCGGCAGGTTCAGGAAGACATCGAGCGCGCCGACGCCCGCCAACTGGCGGTGACGCTGAAGCGCGATCTGATCGTGCCGCTGGTCAGCCTCAACATGGGGCCGCGGAACGCCTATCCGACGATCCGGATCGGCCGGCCGGCGCAGGATGATCTGACGTTGCAGCTGTCGGCGCTGAAGGAGTTGGTGCCGCTGGGGCTGAAGGTCAGCATGTCGGAAGTTCGCGACAAGTTCGGCTTCGCGGATCCCGACGAGACGGACGAACTGCTGAGCAAGCCGGCGCTGCCCGCCGCGTCTGCGCCGCCGCCCGATCGGGCGGTGACTGCCGATGCCCCGGCCTTGACCTCTCAACAGCCGGCCGGGCAGGGCGATGCCGTGGACGGTCTGGTGGACGAGCTGCTGGGCGACTGGCAACCGATGGCCGCGCCGCTGGTCACGGCCATCCTGTCGGCGGCTGAAGACGCGGCCAGTGCGGAGGACTTCGTGTCCCGTTTGGTCGCGGCCGCTGGCGACGACCATACCGGCGCATTGCGCGAGGCACTGGCCCGCGGACAGTTCATGGCCCGTGTGGCCGCGCGTGTGGGAGCAGTCGACTAGCCATGGCCGTTCCGACCCTCAACCCCCTGCCACCCGAGCAGGCGATCCGCTTCCTGGAAGCCAAGGGCTACCGGGTCGCCTTCAGCTGGAAGGACGTCTGGCAGGAAGAGCATGCCGTCGCCTTCACCGTCGCCAAGATGATGGAGGTCGACCTGCTGGCCGACGTCCACCGATCGTTGGTGGCGGCGCTGAATGACGGGCAGTCCTTCGACCAGTGGCGCAAGGGGCTGGAGCCGCTGCTGCAGGCCCGCGGCTGGTGGGGCAAGGCGATCGACACCGATCCGCTGACCGGTGAGGAACAGGTGGTGCAGCTGGGCAGCCCGCGCCGGCTGAAGACGATCTTCGACACCAATGTCCGCATGTCCATGGCCGCCGGCCAATGGGAGCGGATCGACCGGCTGGCGCCGGCGCGGCCCTATCTCCGCTATGTCGCTGTCAAGGACGAGCGGACGCGGCCCGAACATCTGGCCTGGAACGGTACGATCCTGAAGGTCGGACATCCCTGGTGGGACACCCACAGCCCGCCCTGCGGCTGGGGCTGCCGCTGCACCCTGCAGCAACTGTCGGCGAAGGATCTGGAACGCAACGGCTGGACCGAGACCGCCACACCGCCGCCGCTCGACCCGCGGCCGTGGGTGAACAACCGCACCGGCGAGACGGTGGAGGTGCCGGCCGGCGTCGATCCAGGCTTCGGCTACCACAAGGGCAAGGCTGCGCGCACGGCCTCGGCCGCCCGCCAGCTGCTGGAGAAAATGGCTGCCCTGCCGCCCGAACTGGCGGCGACGGTGGCCGACCCCAAGACGCTGGCCCGTCAGATCGGGCCGGAGTTCCGCGAGTGGGTCGACGGCCTCGCCCTCGCCCGGCCGCGTGGCGAGATGCGGCCGGTCGGCACGCTGGCGCCGAAGGTGGTCACCTGGCTGGCCGACAACAGGCCGGACATGATGCCGGAGAGCGGCGCCTTGATGGTCACCGACAAGGGGCTGTCGCATTTGATGCGCGACGCCAAGAAGGAGGCGCAACGGCTGTTGCCGGCCGACGTCAAGGCACTACCGGCCATTCTGGCAGAGCCGCAGGCGGTCTATTTCGACACTCAGGATCCGGCGCTACTCTACGTCTTCGACCCGCCCGGCCGGGACGGCAAGCTGGGGAAGATCGTGGTGCGGGTGAACTTCGCCACGAAGGAGCCGGGCACCCGTGCGAGCATCCGCGGCAACTTCGTCACCACCGGCGGTCTGCTGCAGCCCTCGGACATCGAGGGGCACACGCGCTACACCAAGATCGTGTGATGGCCTGAGGTCAGGGGGGCACGCCACTTTCCCCGTGACAGTCGGCGGTCTCCCGCCCACCGAACCGGACCGGCGGTTTCCCGGTTGTCACTGGCCTCAGGCTCGCCCCTATAGATAAGCGCGCGGGCCGATCAGGTAAAGTCCCGCCAGACAGCCGCTGATGCGCTTTGCCGACATCCGACGCACGACGGCGGCGGCGGACCCCCGGACCGGTTTAAAAACCTGTTTAAACGGCCGGCGCGGCACCATCGGATCGAAAGGGGTGCCGCGCATGGACGCCGCCACCCTCGAAATCGGCCGAAACCCCCTCGCAACTCGCCCCGGTTCATCCTTCCGTCATCCCCGTCAGAATGACGGCATGACGATCCAGCGATCCCCGATCCCGCCCCATGGCGCCGGCACCCGTGAAGTGCCGGCGCCGGTCCTTTGCGCCACCGGCCCGGCCGGCGAAGCGGTCGCCACCTGCGCCTTCTTCGCCGACCTGACCACGGCGGACGGCGTGGCGCCCCGTCGCATCCGGCTGCTGCCGGTCGGCACCGTCACGCCGAACGATGGACGGGAGCCCTGGACGGTCAAGGACGCGGCGGCCGTGGTCGCCGCCTCGCTGGCGACGGCCCCGCATGGGCTGCTCGCCATCGACTACGACCATGCCGCCGACCTGGCAGCGCCGAAGGGTGGTGCCGCGCCGGCGTCCGGCTGGATCACCGGCCTGCTGGTCACGGCCGACGGCATCCAGGCCGACGTCGAATGGACCGAGGCCGGCGCCCGCGCCATCGCCGCCAAGGAGTACCGGTTCATCTCGCCGTCCTTCCGGCACACGCAGGACCGTCAGGTCACCCGCATCATCGGCGCCGGCCTGACCAACCGGCCGGCGCTGTCCGACCTCCCCGCACTCGCCCACCAACACGGAACATCCATGGATCCGATCCTCGCCGCGGTGCTGGAGGCGCTTGGCCTGCCCAAGACCGCCGACCAGACGACCGCTGTCGCGGCGGTTACCGGCCTGAAGGCCACCGCCACCACCACAACCGCGCTCTGTGCCGCCGCCGGCGTCGATACCGGCGCCACGGCCGAGCA
This sequence comes from Azospirillum sp. HJ39, assembly GCF_041507355.1. NCBI lineage: Bacteria > Pseudomonadati > Pseudomonadota > Alphaproteobacteria > Rhodospirillales > Azospirillaceae > Azospirillum > Azospirillum sp. HJ39. The sequence continues at coordinate 183,665 of NZ_CP167913.1, forward strand.
GGTCGTCACCGCCGTCGCATCGCTGAAGGCCACCGCCGGGCAGGTCAAGGCGATCGCCTCGGCCGCCGGCCTGGCCGAGACCGCCACGCCGACGGAAATCGCCACCGCGGTCACCACGCTGAAGGCGAACGCGTCGGCGGCCACCCTGCTGGAAACGCAGGTCGCCACCCTGTCCAGCCGCCTGCAGGCGCTGGAAGGCGACAAGCTGACGGTCGAAGTCGACGCGGTCATCAGCGCGGGCAAGTTCGTCCCAGCCCAGCGCGGCGAGCTGGTCGCCCTGGCCTCGGCCAACAAGCCGCTGTTCGATCGTCTGGTCGCCAGCGCGGTTCCGGTGCTGAAGGCGGGCGAGCAGCTGGGCGGCGGGGCGCCGGCCGGCGGCGGGCTGACGGCCGAACAGAAGGCGGTCTGCGCCGCCATGGGGCTGTCGGAGGACGCCTACAAGAAGTCGCTGGGCGCGCAGCCCGGCAAGGAGGGTTAAGCGATGGCCGCCCTGACCAACGACCGCAACACGCCCGAACGCTCCGGCGGCTTCACGCACCTGGAACGTGACCTCGCGGCGTCCACCACCATCTTCGCCGGCTCCATGGTCGCGCAGAACGCCGCCGGCGCTGCTGTGCCGGCGGCGGCGACCAACACGCTGACCGTGCTCGGCCGCGCCGCGCACCGGGCGTCGACTGTCGCCGGCTCCACCCAGCTGGGTTCTGTGGTGCGCATCGACCGCGGCACCTTCCGTTTCGCCAACTCGACCAGCACCGACGCCATCACGATCGCCGACTACGGCAAGCCCTGCTACGCGGTCGACGATCAGACGGTCGCCAAGACCGACAACTCGGCTGCCCGGCCGAAGGCCGGCATCATCCGCGACGTGGACGCCCTGGGCGTCTGGGTCGAGTTCTGAGGAAACTCCCATGCTCATCACCCCGACAAGTCTGCTTGCCCTCTACACCGGCTTCCAGACCTCATTCCAGCAAGGGTTCGGCAGCGTCCAATCCCAATGGAACCTGGTCGCGATGGAAACGCCGTCGACGACGTCGGAGGAAACCTATGGCTGGATGAAGGACATCCCCGGTTTCCGCGAATGGGTCGGCCCGCGCGTCGTCCACAACCTGGAAGCCGCCGGCTACACCATCCGCAACAAGTCGTGGGAACTGACGGTCGGCGTCGATCGTGACCGTATCGACGACGACAAGTTCGGCATCTATGCGCCGATGTTCAGCGAAATGGGGCGGCAGACTGCGGCCTTCCCCGACACGCTGGTATTCCCGTTCCTGAAGACGGGGTTCAGCACCGCCTGTTACGACGGCCAGTATTTCTTCGACACCGACCATCCGGTCATCGACGAAGACGGCAGCACGGTGTCGGTGTCCAACGTCCAGTCCGGCAGCGGCCAGCCGTGGTTCCTGATGGACCTCAGCCGGATGATCAAGCCGGTGGTCTACCAGAAGCGCCGCTCCTTCGACTTCGTCCGGATGGACGCGCCGACCAGTCAAGTGGTCTTCGACAAGAAGGAATACGTGTACGGCGTGGATGGGCGCGCCAATGTCGGCTTCGGCTTCTGGCAGCTCGCCTTCGGCAGCAAGGCGGACCTGACCCACGACAACTACGCCGCCGCCCGTTCGTCCATGTCATCGCTCAAGCGCGACCATGGCAGCCCGCTGGGTGTCAACCCGACGCATCTGTTCGTCCCGCCGTCGCTGGAGGGCAAGGGCCGCCAAGTCGTGGAAAACCAGCGCAAGGCCAACGGCGAGGACAACGAGTGGAAGGGCACTGCCCAGCTCGTCGTCGTTCCCTGGCTCGCCTGACCGGAGTAACCGAGCATGGAAAAAGACCTGCTGATCGCGGCCCGCCCGGCCGAAGGCTTCCGCCGCTGCGGCGTGCATCACCCGCCGGCCGAGGTTCGCCACCGCGCCGGCACCTTCACCGAAGACGAGGTGAAGGCGCTGAAGGCGGAACGGAACCTGATCGTCATGGAGGCCGATCCGGAGGCCGCTGAGGAGGGCGCCGGCAAGGCTTCGTCGACCAGGAGCGGAAGCAAGAAGAAGGGCGCCGATCCCAAGCCGGACGATCCCACACCGGACGGCACCGGCGCCTGACCGGCGGGGCGGCGGATCATGAGGTCGCCACCCTGATCCGCCACCGACGTCAAACCATCCTGCGAGCCCGCCATGTCCTACGCCACCAAGCCCGTCCTGATCGCCCGTTACACCGAAGCCAAGCTCCGCGAGCTGACCGACCGCGAGGCGCCCTATCAGGACGCCATCGTCGACACTGTGCTCGACCAGGCGATCACGTCGGCCGATAGCGTCATCGACGGGCATCTGTCCGGCCGCTACGCCCTGCCGCTGGCGCAGGTGCCGGCGCTGCTGACCGACGTGGCCGCGCGCCTGACCTATGCCGCCCTGCACATCGACATCGCGCCCGAGAAGGTGACCGCCGACTATCAGGCGGCAATGCGGACCCTGCGCGACATCGCCGGCGGCGCCGTCCGTCTCGACGTCGGCGGCACCACCGCGCCGGCGGCGACGGCCGACGGGATCGAGGTCGTGGCTTCCGACCGCGTCTTCGGTCGCGACAACCTGCGGGGCTGGTGATGGCCGATCCCACCGGCGCTTCGATCAGGATCGACGACGCGGACCTGCGCAAACTGCTGGGCCAGCTGGCCGCTTCCGCGCAGGACATGACCGGGCTCATGGAGCAGCTGGCGGCACAGGTCGAGTTCGACACCCAGCGCCGGTTCGAAACCCAGACCGATCCGGACGGCAACCCCTGGCCGCCGTCGCTCCGCGCCCTGGCCGAGAACGGCGAGACGCTGACCGACACCGCCCGGCTGCGCCAGTCCATCACCAGCCGCGCCGGCCGGACCGAGTTCGAAGTCGGCACCAATGTCGTCTATGCCGCCATCCACCAGTTCGGCGGCACCGTCCACCGGCAGGCCCGACAGCAGACGCTCTACTGGCACCATGCCGGCAACACCGGCTCGGCGGCATGGCGGGCGTCGCGCACCTTTGGTGACTGGAAGTTCGCCAAGAAGTCGCGGGCGAACTACAGCGAGGTTCATACCGTGAAGGCGCATGACGTCACGATGCCGGCCCGTCCTTTTCTCGGCTTGGCGGAGAGCGGCATGGCCGTTCTGGGCGAGATCGCCCGCGACTGGCTGGCCGGCGCCGGCGGGCTGGGCGCCGCGTCATGACCACGCCGATCGATCTGGTCGAGGCGGTACAGGCCCGCCTCCGCGACAAAATTCCAGCCGAGACCCTGCCGGACATCAAGGGCGAAACCGACTTCGCCAAGCTGATTTCCGAGAAGCGGCTGCCCCAGCGCCTGCCGGCCGCCTTCGTGGTCGCGACGGGGTGGAACGCCACCTTCCAGCGCCGGGTCGGCGCCGTCAGCCACGACATCGTGCAAGGTGTCGCCGTGGTGCTGGTGCAGAGCCATGCCGGCGACGCCTCGGGCGACAAGGCCCGCGCGTCGGTCTGGCCGCTGGAGCTGGCGGCGGTCACGGCGCTCGCCGGCTGGACGCCGGCCGCCGGCTATGTCGCCTTCGCCGTCACCGAAAGCCGCCTGCAGGGGTTGGGCAGCGCCGGATCGGCCGGCGCGGTCGCCAGCACCCTGTCCTTCGTCACCGAGTGGAAACTGCACGCCAAGGAAGTCTCATGAAGCGCGCCATCGACACCATCGTCCACGACCAGGCCGCCGGCCCGGTGCCCGCGGGCACTGCGGCCCCGCCCGAAGCCGAAGCCGCCGGCGCCGCGGTCGAGACCGTCCAGGCGGTCGATCCGGCCGCGCCCCCGACCACCCCGGAACCGCCGGCCGCCGGGCCGTCCACCACCAGCAAGCGCCGCACCCGCGGCGAGGAGTAAGCCAGCATGGCGACCCTGCCCAGCTACCCGGTCCATTGGGACCACAAGACGGTCCTGGCCGCCGTCGAGACCGCCTTCGGAGAGGGCGCCGCGTCGCTGGCCGGCGTCGACGCCGTCCGGCTGTGGGACGTGACCTGGACGCCTTTGGAGGCGGACACCAAGGAGCTGCCCTACGTCAAGCCGTTCAACGGCGCGAACGCGTCCATCCTGCTGAACAAGCGCAGCAAGCTGTCGGCCAAGGTGGCGCTGGTCGGCGCCGGAACCGGCGGCACCGGCATCCCCTGCTGGGATCGGTTCATCCGGGCGGGCGGTGCGGTGCGGGCGCAGGTCGCGGCGACCCCGGCCGCCACCATCGCTGCGACTGCGACGAAGACGTCGGGGGCCGGCGCCTTCACCTACACCCGCACCACCATGTTCGGCGGCGTCCTGCCGCGCATCGCGACGCTGACCTGCACCACCGCCGGCGGCAGCGGCGTGGCCGCCTTCACCGTGTCGGCGCCGGCGGCCGGCGATCAGCCGGCCTATAACCAGACCGGCGTCGTAATGACCACGGCGTCGCCCTTCGCCCTGCCGGGTGGAGCGGTCATCACCCCCGACGCCATCGGCACGCCCTTCGTCATCGGCGACATCTTCACCATCGCCCTGACGCCTGCCGGCTGCACCTACACCCCGTCGAGCGACCGCGCCGGACACAAGAGCCTCGAAATGGTGCTGACCCTGCCCGATCCGGAGGACGCCGACCAGGTGCAGTTGTGGCGCATGCTGGGCGGACGCTGCACGATCAAGGCGACCGGCGCCGCCGACGATTACCCGTATTGGGAAGTCGAGGTGACGGCCGACTATGCGGCACCGGCGCTGGATGTCGAGATCGAGCCGGTCTACACCGACTGGCCCGATCCGCTGGTCGTCAGCACGGAAAACACGCCTGTTGCCCAGCTGTTCGGTCACGACGTGGTGCTGGAAACCTTCGGCTGGGATGCCGGCAACACCGTCGAGTATGTGACGCGGGTCGGCCGCAAGGGCGCCCGCATCCAGGACGCCAAGGCGATGTTCAGCGCCAAGATCGAGGCACCGTCGATGTCCTCGGTCGACTTCTTCGCCCTCTGCACCAGCCGGGCGTTCGGCGCCTTCGTGCTGCAGCACGGCTCGGCCGCCGGCGAGGCGGTCGTGCTGCGGACCGACCGTTGGCAGCTCGACCCGCCCAAGCCGGGCGAGAGCAAGAAGGACTTCATGTTCGACCTGTCCGGCAAGGCGGTGCCGACGACCGAGGGCACCGACTGGTCGATCTTCGCCTCTGCCGCCGCCTGACCGCCAGCAAGGAACCCAAGTTCATGAGCAAAGCCGCCTTCATCCTCGACGACCGCCTGACCGTCGACGCCCCGGTCCTGATCCAGGTGCCCACATCCACCCGGACGACGGGATCGGCGCCCAAGCAATCCTTCGTCACGCGCACTGCCTTCGTCACCTTCCGGATCCCGATGGAAGAGGAACTGGACGACGTGCTGGAGGAGGTCGCCCGTCACAACGAGAAGCTGAACCGCCAGATCACCGACGTCGAAACAGAGCGCGAGGAGGCCGCGGACGACGAAGCCCGCATCGCACTGGACAGGAAGCTGGCCGAGCTGCGCAAGACGGCCAGGCTCGGCCAGGTGGAGCAGCTGAAGGCGTTCATCGTCGGCCTGCCGGCCGGCCATGGCTTCGCCGAGAAGGACGGGACGCCCTGCGAATACTCGCCCGAGCTGATCGAGCGGCTGTGCCAGTTCCGGGCCGTCCGTAACGCCCTGTGGGCGGCCTTCCGCCTGGTCATCAACGGAGACCCAAAAAAGGGAAACTGATCGCCGCCGTCCGCCGCTGGGCGGGCGGCGATGCCCCGGCCCAGCGGCGGACGGTGTCAGCCCGTCCGACCGCCACGGACTGGGCGGAGCTGACGGGAAAACCGGCGCCGGACGGGGCCGAAGACGACAGCCCGGCCGATCCGGCCCCGGACGTGGTGCGGGTCTGGTCGGGTGTCTGGCCCATCTTCGAGCTGTTCACGATGGCCGAGCGGGTGTGGCGCTATCCGGCCCTGGGCGGTCCTCCCATCGGGCTCGATTGGGGGCAGGTGCGGGCTCTGGCCGATGGGTACGGGGTGCCGTGGGATCGTGAGACGCTGACCCTGCTGCAGGCCGCAGAGGTCGAGGCCGCCGGCATCTGGATGGCGGAGTGGAAGAGGAAAAACCCGCCGAGGCGTGCCCGGTAGGGGCATATCCAACAACAACTTCACCAGGGCAAAGGATTGGCGCGATGGTCGAAAATGACCATCGCGCTATTCCCGTTTGCGGTGGTTCCCTTGTCCAGCAGCACAATGAAGGTCGCATTCCAGTTCGTGGCGGACGCCGCAGGTCTGGTCGGTGGCATCCGTGTTGCCCGCGAGGAGATGGAGAAGCTCAATTCTGCAACGGGCACGGCTGGTACGGGGCTTCGTCAGTCAACTGGTGATGCAGCAGAGGCGGCGAAAGGTGTCGCCTCGGAACTACGTCAGGTGGGAAGTGCCGCCAATGAAGCCGGGGCGGCACTGGACAGAGGTTTGGGCAGCGGTGCGGTCACTGCCATTGGTCGCCAGAGACAAGCCGCCAAGGGGCTCGGCGAAGAGATGGGGGCGGTCAGCGCGCGGGCCGCCGTGTTGCAACAATCGGTGCTCAGGCTTAGCGACGAGCACACGGCCGGTGCGGCAACCACTGCACACCATCGCGATGCCCTTGCGGGCTTTGCCGATGGTCTCGATACCGCCAACGACAATACCCTGACGCTGTCGAGCGCCATTTCCGGACTAAAGGGTGGGCTTGCTCTTCTCTTTTCAGCAATGGGTGGAGAGGTTCTGCGACGCTACGGCGTCCAGGCGATCGAGACGCGTAAGCAGATAGAATTACTGGAAATTCGCCTGCGCTCACTGACGGGATCGGCAGTCGATTACGCTGATACTCAAAGCTACCTCGGAACCACGGCAGACCGCTTTAATGCCGACCAGTTGGCGCTGACCCAAACCTATACCCAGTTGCTCGAATTGAAGCGGGCTGACTTGGTTACGACCGGTCAGGCTCGGGCGCTGCTTGAGGGCTTCGTTAACATTCAAAAGGCGACCGGCGCCTCAACGGACACGCTATCTCTTTCACTTCAAGGTATGGCGCAGGGCTTCAGTTCCGGCGTGCTGCATGCTGAGGAACTTGCGCAGGTCACGGAGCCATTGCCTGGCCTGATGCAGGCGCTCGACCGTGCATCTGGCAATACGGCCGGCGGCTTTCGGCGGATGGTGAACGACGGCAAAGTGACGTCGTCCATGTTTCGGGATGTCCTGATCAAAGCGATGCAGGATTATGCCGGGGCGGCGGAAAAGGCCGCTGGTACTATTGAAGCAGCGGAAACCCGACGCGAAAACGCTTTGCGCCGCTTGCGCAATGAGGTGGGACGGGAAGCATCCAGGATTTGGAACGAAGGCAGCGACATTGTTGCAGACGGAGCAAACTGGGCTACCAGTTTCCTGCAAGGCAACAGTCGCACCCTTGAAGTCAACCGGCTCGCGGCCCTCTACAAGAACCGCCAGTACGCGAACTATCAGCTTGAGCGGGCGACATCGGCTGATGATGCACTGAAATACTCCGACCGGCTGGAGCGCTTGAACCGGCAGATCGCCGAAGCAGAGCGAAGCCTTTCTCAGTTGGGCGGCACGGCAGAAGACACACGCCGCGGTATGGCTGAGGTCTGGAAGGAGGTCGACACCGGCAATAAGGTCACTGCGGATCAGATTGCTGCTTTTACTGAGGCGGCGCAGGCCGCCGGTTTCAGTTACGACAAAGGGAAGCTGCTGACCTCGGGGCAGGCTGATTTGGGGCGGGCGGTTAAGGCAGTAAATGACCTGCTGGTGAAGTCGCCATCAGCTTTGAAGGACATGGGGCTGGATGCCACCAGCCTGACCATGGTGCTCGAAAAGTTGAAGGAGAAGCTGGACCCAGTCACTGCCGCCATCGCTGAGTTGAACCGTGAGGCGGCCACAGTGGCGATCCTCCCGCGGTACCGCGACCTCTACACCCTCTTTGACAAGGCGACCGAGGAAAAAGGTCGGCCGCTGGACGTTGACGAAAGCGCCGACCTGACGGCGGCGTGGCGCAAGAAGCGCAACGCCGACAGTGCCGAGCAGGTGCGGCTGACCAACGAGGCGGCGGCGGCCGCCGACAGGCTGGCGCAGGCGCAGGTGAGTGGCAACCCGGCGACGGTCGCGGCGGCGCGGGCGGACCAGCAGGTGGCCGAGGCCCTGCGCGACGGCGTCATCGTCCAGGCAGATGCTGCGAGCTACCGGGCAGGCAAGCTGAAGGAGAACATGGCCGGACTGGCCGGTCAGGCCGGCGAGGCCGCCACGGCGTCCAGTCGGCAGGCGCGGCAGCTGCTGGAGATGGCTGCCGCCACCGAGCAGGGCGGCGCGGCCGTGGCCGCCGCGACCCTGAAACAGCAGATCGAGAACGAGACGCTGAAGGTCGGCGCCGGCGCCCATTCCGAACTGGCCAAGCGGCTGACCGAAGAGGATGCGGCGCGGCGCAAGCTGGCCGGAGCCCAGTGGGACCGTGACATGGATCTCCAGATCCAGGCGGCCAAATCGCTGGCTGAAGCCGAAGGACTCGGGGCCAAGGCGGTCGCCGCCGCGACGGTCGCCGCCCAGACGGCGGCCCAGGTCGAAAAGGAAGGCGTTGCGGTCGACGGCGAGCGGGCGAAGGCGATCGGTGCGAAGACGGCCGAACTGGCGAAGTGGCAGGAACGGCAGAATTACCGCCGCTCGTTGCGCGAGACGGATGAAGACATCGCCCTGCTGCAGCGCGAGCTGTCGCTGCAGGGCGAAGGCGAGACGATCCGCAATCGGACGCTGGAGCTGGCGCGGGCCGAGCTGGACATCCGCCGCCAGTTTCCCAACGCAACCGACGACGAGATCGCCGCGCTGCTGCGCAAGCATGAAACCGCGATACGGCTTCGCGAGGAGATCGCCGAGCAAAGGGGTATTTGGGACGAGCTGGGCCGGATCGGCGAGCGCGCCTTCGACCGGATCGGCAGCGCAATCACCGAAGCCTTCGTGCAGGGCAAGGCGTCGACGGTCAGTTGGGGCTCGGTCGCCAAGGCGGTCATGTCGGAGGTGATCCAGGCGGCGCTGCAACTGGCGGTCATCAACCCGCTGAAGAACTGGGCGACGGGCAGCGCCTCGCCGTCGCTGTGGTCGGCGGTTGGTGGCGGGCAGGCCGCGCAAGGGGAAGGCGGTCTGACCGGCAGCCTGACCAACACCGCCCTGTCGAAGGGCGCCGGCTGGGCGGCGGACAAGCTGGGGCTGACGAACGGCATCATGTCGGCGGTCGACAGCTGGGGGTACAGCACGCTCGGGATCGGCACGGTCGGCGGATGGGCGACGGCGGCGCCGGCCAGCGTCACAGCGGCGACTGCGGTCCCGATCTCCGGGGCGGTCAGCGCCAACGCGGCAACAGGGATCGCGGCGGCAGGAAATACAGCCGCCGCGAACACGCTCTACACCGGTGCCAGCAGCGGAGTTTCAGGCGCCGGCGTCGCCGGCGGCATATCCGCCTACCTGGGTGCCGCTGGCGCCGGCGCCTTCGGCGGCGGCCTTGTCGGCGGCGCGCTGGGCACTGCGACCAACAGCAAGGCGGTGGGCGGCCTGTCCGGCGCGGTGGCCGGGGCCGGATCGGCCTATCTGGCGTCGATCATGGGGATATCGTCTTTGGGCGGACCGATCGGGATGGCGATCGGCGCCGTGGTCGGCGCGATCATGGGCATGGTCGGCACCCAGAAGGCGAGCGTCGGTCCCAACAGCTCCGGCAACGTCGTCATGGACGGCAAGGGCGGGTTCCGTACCGACACCGCGCTCGCCGACAACGGCGCCGATGCCGGCCAGATGCAGCAGGTGACTGACGGCGTCGCAACCGCCATGAACACGATCGTCACTGGCATCGGCGGCAAGCTGACCGGCGGCGACGGGCTGAACACCGGCCTGCTGCAGTTCTTCGCGAAGGACAACAAGTGGTACGTCACGCCGCAGCAGGGCGAGAACGCCGGCCAGAGGGCGTCGTTCGGATCGCAGGACGAGGCGATCCAGTACTATATGCGCGAGAGCCTCAAGGGGCTGATCGGCACCGGCCAGCTGACCGGCGTCGACGACGACGTCCAGACGGCGCTGAAGAACTCCAAGGCGACGACCGCCGAAGGGCTGGCCACCGACCTGGGCTTCGCCGCCGGCTTCCGCCAGCAGCTCGACCTGATGAACGCCAGCCTGGATCCGACCAACAACCAGATCAAGACCTTCACCGAACAGGCCAAGGAACTCGGCACCCAGATCCAGACCAACATCACCGATTGGAGGAACAAGGCCGGCGAACTGGGGCTGGCGACCGAAGGAGAGCTGACGGTAGCGGCCCGCCGCGGCATCGAGGCGATGATGGGGCTCGGCCCGGCCGTCCAGCCGCTGACCGGACTGGCCGCGGTGACCGAGCAGGCCAAGATCAATGTCGAGGCGTTCACGCCGGCATTGTCGGCGCTGGGCTATACGGCGGCCGAGCAGACCGACCTCGCCACGCGCTACACGCAGAAGCTCAAGGATGACTACATCGCCTCGGTCCAGCTGGTGCAGCGGCAGGGCGCCGCCGCCTTGGCCGGTCTGACCAACCCGTCGGCTGGCGTGTCGATGTCCGACCGCTTCCGGACCTCGCTCGGTCTGGACCCGACGGCGAAGGGCGTCTCCGGCCTGGTCGCGACCATGCAGTCGGTCGAGACGTCGGCCGCCCGTGGGGCCGTGACCATGGCCCAGCTGCAGGGTGCCCTGTCGCAGCTGGATCAGGCTTTGATGGACGGGCTGCTGAGTGGCGAGCAGTACAGCACGCTGGTCAACAGCCTGACCGCCGCTTGGTCGACGGCGAGCGGCGTGCTGGGCGCGCTTCGGCAGGGGGCCATTGCGGTCGAGCAGGCGATCGACGCGAACTGGCGGCCCGATCTCGACGCCCGGCTGTCGGACGCCGGCCTCTCCGGCGGCGCCATCGAGGCCCTGCGGCCGACTTGGCAGGCGGTGCTGGACGGTGCCGCTGCCGGCGCCGCCACCGCGGCGCAGATGCGCACCGCCCTGGCCGCACTGGACGACCAACTGCGCGCAGGCACGGTCACGGCCGATCAGCATAAGGCCGCAGTCAGTGTGCTGACGGCCGCGTGGCAGGACAACGCCACTGCGGTATCCGCCGCCGCCGATCAGGTGTCGTCGACCTGGTCGAGCCTGCTGTCCACCGCCGTCCAGGAGGTTGGGGAAAGCTGGCGTTCGGTGGTATCGGGCGCACAGCAGGCCGCCACCGCATGGGGCAATGTCGCGGACAGCCTGGCGCAGGCCAGCCGGGACGTCATGACCGACGGCACCTATTCGAACCTCGGTCCGCAGGGCCTGCGCGATGCGGCCAAGGCTGAGTTCGACCGGCTGCAGGGCGTTATCGCAACCTACAGCGAGGCGCAGAAAGCCGGCACGGCCACCGATGCCCAGCGCACCGCTGCGCTGGACGCTGCCGGCCAGCTCGACGCGGCGGGCAAGAAGTATCTCGAAGCCCAGCGGGCTCTGAGTGGCGACGGCACCGTTTACGACAAGACCTTGACCGATGTCCGCGCAGTCTGGGACAGCACGAGCCAGCTCGGCCTGACCCTGAAATCGGCCGAGACCAAGCGGGCCGAGGATGCACAGGCGACCATCGACCGGCTGGAGCGGCTGACCGGCATCGGCAGCGCGCAGCGCGTCCTTCTCGACCAGATCAAGGCGGCGATCGGCAGCGGCAACACCAACATGACCGAGTTGCTGGCCCTGATCCGCCAGACACCCGGCTATCAGCGCTACAGCGCACCCAGCGACGTGCAATCGCGGTGGGACGGCATGTCGTCCGATGTCCAGCGCTCGGTCGCCCACACGCTGGGGTACAGCGGCGAGCCGACCGACGCGGCGTTCAACGACTTCATCGTCGCCAACGGCAAGGCGTCGCAGTTCGAGGCGCTGGTCCGCACCGGCGCCGGCGGCGTCGACCGCAGCGGCGTGACCTGGCTGGAAGACTTCTGGGCGCGCTACCGTGCCGGCCTGTCGCTGCCCGATGGCGAGCGGTCCAGCCTGTTCGCCGGCATGGTGTCCGAGAAGGAGCGCGTGCTGTCCTCGCTGCCGGCCGCCGCCTTCCGGCCGATGTACGAGCGGGCCGTCCAGTTGCCCGACACCGACATCGAGATCAACATCGAAGACGCGGCCCGCCGCCGCGGCATTCCCGGCTTCAAGGATGGCGGCTGGCATGCCGGCGGCCCGCGCCTGGTCGGTGAGCGCGGCATGGAGATCGAGGCGACGGGTCCGGCCCGCTACTGGTCGCATGAGCAGACCCGCGACATCCTCAGCCCGAAGATCGTGACGGTGGACATGGCGCCGGTGGTGACCGCCATCGGCACCGTGCGCTCGGCCGTGCTGGAGATCGGCGGCCAGATCGCCGCCATGGCCGCCCGGCTGGCCGGGATCGAGGACGCGATCGACGGGCAGGCAGCCGAGATGCGGCTGCTCGGCAACAAGCTGACGAAGCTGGTGACCCGATGACCGCTCCCAACGCCTGGATCGCCGAAATCGGTCTGACCCGGCCGTCCGGCGCCACCGAGACGCTGTATGTCAGCGACACGCCGATCCTGCCCTTCCCGGCGGACGATCCCGACCGACCGAACCAGGTCTACCGGTCCCGGCTGGCCGGCCCGCCGCCCTATTCGGTCGGCACCCATGCCGACCTGTCCCGGCTTGCCGGCGACGTCGGCGCCGGGGCGCTCGACCTGCTGAACGGTGATGGCGGCGTGTCCTATCTGGCCGGCTGCGCGATGGGCGCGGTGCATGTCCGCATGGGCCAGGAGGGGCAGTATTGGCACCAGTGGACGCCGGTCATCACCGGCCGGGCCGAGGCGCCGCAGCCGACGCTGTCCGCCCGCCAGGCCGGCAAGGTGACGCTGCCGCTCTATGACCTGCGCGCCAGCCTCGACACCGACGTCGTCACGCGCACCTTGGGCGGCACCAACGCCGGTCCGCTCGGCTATGACGGCACGCCGGATGCCGGCAAGGGCGACACCGCGCCGCTCTGCATCGGCCGGCCGGCCAACGTGCCGGGGAAGGCGGTCAACACGGTCAGCAGGACGTGGCTGCTCGACGACGGGCCGATCGGCGGCGCCGGCGCGCTCTATGACCGTGGCGACGCCGCCAACCTCGGCTATCTCGGCAACATGTCACCGGCCTTCTTCGACGCCGCGACGTTGTCATCAACGCAGTATGCATCCGACAACAGTCGCGGCCTGGTCAAGCTCGGCGGCACCATCGGTGGCGACCTGTCCATGGACCCGACCGGCCGCACCGACGCCGGCGAGACAGCCGCCTCGGCGATACGCTGGGCGCTGACCCGGCGGGGCATCGGCACGATCGGCGATACGCTGGCGGGCTGGGCACCGGCCGCAATGATCGGCGCCTGGTGGTCGGGCGCCGTGCGTTACCGCGAGCTGGTCGACTTGATGGCGCGTTCCGAGGGGGCGTCCGTCCTGCCCGACGCGCTGGGCCGCTGGCAGGTCGCCCGGCTGGACGTGCCGGCCGGCCCGATCGCCAGCATCGGCGAGGGGCAAATTCTCGATATCGGTGTCGACGACCAGGATTTGGCGGTGCCGGCATGGCAGGTCACGGTGAAGGGGCGCCGCAACCACCTGGTGCTCGACCGCAGCCGGACCGCCGGCATCCTGTGGGACACCGACCGCGAGGTCTGGCTGCGCGAGGAGTGGCGCAAGGCCGTGGCGAAGGCCGATTGGGTCAAGGCGCGCTGGGGCGACGATGCCCGCTCCGTCGAGGTGGAAACCGCATTGACCAGCCAGTCGGACATGGAGGCCCTGGCCTCGCGGCTGCTGGCCCTATTCGGTCCGCGGGCGTCCGGCGAGCCGCGGCGGTCGCTGTGGGTCGTGGTGGAGATGACCGCCGCCCGGCTCGGTTGGCCGCTGGGCACGACCCTGCATCTCGGCTATTCGCGCGAAGGGATCGCCGACGACATGCTGCTGGTGGGAAAACAGCTGGCATCGCCGTCGCGGCACCTCATGCGCCTGCGCTTTTTCGGGTGAGATGATGGGAACCGCAGCCGTCCTCGACGAGAACCTTGCGCTCACCGCCACCCTGACCGGCGGCGATTGGGCGTTGCCGCTGGAAAACCTGCTCGACCCGACCGTGAAGGAGACGGTGGCGCGGTGCGTTTCCGGCGATCCTGCCGACGCATGGTTTGACGTCGTGTGGACGGGGCCGGGCAAGAAGTTCGACACGCTCGTCATCGCCGGTGGATCGATCGACCCGCGGGCGACGTTCCGTCTGACCTGGTACAGCCACCAGACCGACCGCTCGGCCGGCTCCATCCTGCAGGGCGGGCCGGCCGCGGCGTGGCTGCGCGTCTACCCGTCGCCCGACCGCCGCCGCTCCCGGAGCTATTACGCCGGCAACTACCTGTCCGGCGGTCAGACCGCCCGCGACCTTGCCGGCAAGACGCCGCAGCTGCTGCACCGGCCGGCGGTGTCGCCGCGCTGCAAGGCCCTGCGGGTCGAGATCGACAACCGCGGCCGGCCGCTCGACCTCGGCCATCTGTTCATCGCCCGCGCGTTCCGGCCGGACTGGCCGCACAACTGGGGCATGGTGCTGGAACCGGTCGACAACAGCCCGGTCGATGCCACACCGGGCGGGCGCCGCATTCCGGACCGGCGGCCGGCGCCGGTGCGCAAGACGGTGCGCTTCGACGACCTGACGGAAGACGAGGCCATGCGCTTCCACGACCTCGGCCTGCGGGCGGGCAAGGCCGACCCGCTGCTGATGATCGAAGACATCACCCAGGGGCGCCACCAGTGGCGGCGGGTCAAGCTCGCCACGCTGGAGGACGGCACGATCCCGGTCACGCAGACCGAAGGCGACCTGTGGTCCGCCACCCTGAAACTGCTGGAGATCATTGGATGACGACGCGCCCCACGGCGGCGATCGACCGCCTGTCGAGCCGCTACTACAACGAGGACGCCTACGGCCCGGAGAACCCCGGCGGGTTGGACGAGAGCGACGACGGGTTGACCGCCGGGCATGTCACCAACTTCCCGGACGCGCTCGAGGATGTCGGTGACGCGGCAGTGTGGGTGGGTGCGGTGGCCGACACGATTGCCGCCGTCCAGTCCACGCTTTCACTGTCGTGGGATGCCGCTACGACCGACGCCAATCCGGGGGCGGGCAAGATGCGCGCTTCGACTGCGGTGCCGACCGCAGGCGCCTACACACTCTATGTGTCGATCACCGACCTTGCCGGTACCGACGTCACGGCCACGCTGAGCGGGTACGGGGCTGGCAGCTCGGCCATCAAAGGTCGGTTGCGGGTGATGAAGGTGGGCAACCCGGCAGTCTATCTCGACATGGACGTGACCGGCGTCACCGTGGCCGCCGCCTATCGTAAGATCGCCGTAACCTATGTGACCGGTCCTGGCGGCTTTGCCACCGGCGACGGCCTTGCGCTTGGATTTGTACGTGTCGGCGACAAGGGCGACGTCGGCGGCGCCAGCCTGCCCCCGGGATCGGTGGCGGCGCCAGGATTGGCGGTGACGGGGGACAGCAACACCGGCATCGCCCAGGTCGGCGGGGCGGACACGCTGTCGCTCGTCGTGGGCGGGCAGGAACTCGCTAGGCTCGCCGCGGCATTGCTGACGCTGAACCCGGGGCGCGCGCCCATCAGCCCTGCGATCTGGCTGATGGGTCCGAGCGTGGGCGAGGATTACTCGTTCCAGCGGGACCCTACAGGGACCGGGTATCTGATCTTCAACGGAGTGCAGATAGCCGCCAGCGGATACAGCTTTCGTGTCAACAACGGCACCGAACGGCTGCGCATCCCGAACACCGGCCCGTTGGAGCTTGAGGCGACGAAGTTCCGCGGCCCGGCGACGGCGAAGCAGGGGGCAATCGCTTACGCTGCAACCCTGACGCTGGATTTCGCGACCTATCAGGACTTCGCCGTCGGCGACCTGACCGGCCCGTTGACGCTGGCCAATCCGTCCACATACCCGGTCGGGCAGCGCGGTGAAATCCTGCTGCATGAGGACGCGACCGGCGGCCGAACGGTCAGTTTCGGCGCCAACTGGATCAAGATGGGCAACGGCACCGTCAATACCGCCGCCGGCAAGTACAGCGTGATCACTTACTGGATCGTCTCCAGTAGCGTCATCATCTACAGCATCGCCGGAGGGGCATGATGGCCGTATTCGGGACCATGCGGATGGGAGCTGGTAAAGCCTGCGCCATTGATCCGGCTGCCGGGTCGCGCACATTCTTCCTACGCGGCGACGGCGTGCCGGGCACACAGCCGGTAACGGATGATTTGGGCAACCCGCTGACCTACTACGGGTCCATTGGGCTGAGTGCCGTCGTGCCGCAGAAATGGCCCGACTACCAATCCACGATGCGGACAGAGCAAAGCGGACGCATTGTGATGCCGACGGCCAAATGGGACCTGGGTATCGGTGGCGCACCATTTTCTATCCTGATGCGCTTGGCGATCTTCGGGGCCGTAGGGCCTGCCGCCGGCATTGTGGTGCAGAATGGCGCAGGTGCAAGCTCGTGGGGCGCCGCCGGTATTCAGAACCATATCTGGTGCCCTTCACCAGACCTCAAATGGGAATTTTTTGGAACAAGCAGCCAAACGACAATGACCATGCCGGCCACCTCGGGCGCGTGGAATGACCATTCCTTTCGCGAGTTGCTGATCACTTACGACGGCACGACAACCAGGGGCTATTGCCAAGGGGTACAAGTCGCCAGTGTCACCGGGGCTTATACGAAGGTCGCAGGGACGACTGCATGCGTGGGGTCTGATGTCGCCGGAGGCCAGTCCTTGTACATGGCATTCAACGACCTGAGTGTATACGGCGCCTGCATCACCACCGCCTCCAGCTACACCCTCCCCACCCTTCCGCCCTGCTGAGGATCGCAGTCATGCAACTTCCCGCAATCATCATCTATCCGGACGGCTCCAGGTCCGTGTTCTACTCGCCGGCCGGCTTCCCCTGCGAAACCCGCGTCACCGTCCAGCGGCCGGTCCAGGGCGACGACCCGGACGCGCCGCCTGAAATGGTCGAGGAGGAGGAGGTGCAAGTCATCGCCCACCCGCCGGAGGCCTGGACGCTGTGGACGGCCGACGATTGGGCAGCCATGTGCCCGGGCCTGACCGTTCGGCCGGTTACCGACCCCGGCCCGCCAACGGTGGCCGGCAAGCGCGCAGTCCGCCGGCCGGTCGAAGCATGGGAGATCGGCGACGAGGCGGCCACCGTCACCTATGAACAGGTGGACCTGACGCCAGCCGAGATCGAGGCGCAAGCTGCCGCCGCACGCCGCGTCAAGGCCCGGGCCATCGATGCCGAGCGGGACCGCCGGCTCGGGCTGGGGGCATTGCATGCCGGCAAGCGCTTTAGCATGGCCGACAGCAGCCGCACCGATCTGGGCGGCATGGCGACCACGGCGGGGCTGGTCCTGTCGGGCGCGCTGCCAACCTGGCCCGAAAGCTATGCCCAAGGCTGGATCGCCATCGACAACACCCGCCTGCCGCTGCCCGATCCCGCTGACGGCATCGCCCTGGCCGCCGCGGTGGGGATCGCCTATTCCGCCATCGTCCAGCATGCCCGCGACCTGAAGGACGCGGCGCAGGCTTCCGACGACCCCGCCACGGTGGACGAGCTGGCCGGCTGGCCGGAGTAAGCCAGAGATTGACGTCAAACCATGTGGCGGATCACGTCAAACCATTTTGCGCGCTACACCGAGGGCAGCGCCTCCACGGCCCTGGTCACGGTCTGGGCACAATGACCGCAGCTCATTCCGGATACTTTCAGTGTCAGCATGGGTCTTCTCCCTCAATGCGGGTTGCTCAGGATGGGGGAAGGCTGCAGCTTCCAGCGATAGGAAGGTCAAGCGGCTTTCCGCAGGCTTGCTCGACCTTCGGCATTCAGGCTCGCTCTCTTTGGCAGCAAGTCTCGAAAAGGAGATTTTGTCTCGTATAAAATACATTTCGTTCTGCACTATGTCTCTGAATCGAGACAGACCGTGCTGCGGACAGTTCCTGGCGGCATCGCAATAACCAAGACTTACCAAATGGTTGGCTTGCGACATCCTGTCCTCGCAATCCTGGCATATGCCTTGCTCTGATCCATGCATGAATCCCGCCCCTGGGATCGGCAAAGAGTGAGCGCCGCGATGCCGCTGGTCACCTCCACCACCCTGCTGCCCGTTCCGGCGCGCCGCGTATGGCCGCTGGTGCGGTGGGACGGTGCAGTGGGCGACTGGTATCCAGGCGCCGTCTCGATGACCGTGGACGGAACGCAAAAGGGAGCGTTGCGGCGCCTGCGGCTCTATGACGGGTCGCCGGTGGTCCACCGGCTGGAGCATGTCAGCCGGATCGAGAACGCCTACACCTACGCCGTGATCGACGGGCCCTATCCGGTCGCCGACCTGCTGGCCCAGATCCGGCTGGGCGACGACGGGGACGGGCGCGCCGCCCTGCACTGGACCGCCACCTTCCATCCGCTCCATGACCCGGAGGCGGAGGCCGAACGGTTCGTCCGCGATCTCTACGATGCCGGCATGGCCCGGCTGCGCGGGCTGCTTCATCCGTGATGCCCGAAAACGACGCCCGAAACGACATCAGCGACGCCAAGCGTCCGACAAGAATAACCGAGGGAGCATCGTCCAAATGAGTTTCCTGATCTGCGTGGGAGCGCTCGCGTTCCTGATGCTGGTCGCCTATCGGGGCTTCAGCGTCATCCTCTTCGCGCCGGTCGCGGCGCTGGGGGCCGTGCTGCTGACCGACCCGTCGGCCGTACCGCCGATCTTCACCGGCCTGTTCATGGACAAGATGGTCGGCTTCGTGAAGCTGTACTTTCCGGTCTTCCTGCTGGGGGCGGTCTTCGGCAAGGTGATCGAGCTGTCCGGCTTCTCCAAGTCGATCGTCTCGGCCGTCATCAAGCTGGTCGGGCGCGAGCGTGCGGTGACCTCCATCGTCCTGGTCTGCCTGCTGCTGACCTATGGCGGCGTGTCGCTGTTCGTCGTGGTCTTCGCCGTCTATCCCTTCGCCGCCGAGATGTTCCGGCAGGGCGACATCCCCAAGCGCCTGATCCCCGGCGTGATCGCGCTCGGCGCCTTCACCGTCACCATGGACGCGCTGCCGGGCACGCCGCAGATCCAGAACATCATTCCCACCACCTTCTTCAAGACCGACGCCTATGCCGCCCCCTGGCTCGGCCTGATCGGCTCGGCCTTCATCCTGGCGCTCGGGCTGGTCTATCTGGAATGGCGGGTGCGCTCGGCCATCGCGCGGGGCGAGGGCTATGGCAGCGGCCACAGCAACGAACCGGAGCCGGTGGCCGCGGAAGCGCTGCCCAACCCGATCCTGGCGCTGTCGCCCCTGGTCGCCGTCGGCGTGCTGAACAAGCTGTTCACGCTGGGTATCCCCAGCGTCTACGGTGCCACCAGCGAGGTGGTGCTGACCCCCGGCGCCAAGCCGCTGGTGACGCAGGTGTCGTCGGTCGCCGGCATCTGGGCGGTGGAAGGGGCGCTGCTCTGCGGCATCCTGATGGTGCTGGCCTTCGCCTGGAAGCCGGTGTCGCAACGCTTCGCCGAAGGCACCAAGGCCGCCATCGGCGGGTCGCTGCTGGCCGCCATGAACACGGCGTCGGAGTACGGCTTCGGCGCGGTCATCGCGGCGCTGCCGGGCTTCCTGATCATCCGCGACGCCCTGTCGGCCATCCCGAACCCGCTGGTCAACGAGGCGGTGACCGTCACCGCGCTGGCCGGCATCACCGGGTCGGCATCGGGCGGCATGAGCATCGCGCTGGCGGCGATGGCCGACCAGTTCATCACCGCTGCCAACGCCGCCGGCATCCCGATGGAGGTGCTGCACCGCGTCGCCTCCATGGCCAGCGGCGGCATGGACACCTTGCCGCACAACGGCGCCGTCATCACATTGCTGGGCGTCACCGGCTTGACGCACCGGCAATCCTACGGCGACATCTTCGCCGTCACCTGCATCAAGACGCTGGCGGTCTTCTTCGTGATCGCCGTCTATTACCTGACCGGGATCGTCTGATCATGAAGAACAAACTCATTTCCCTGGAAGACGCGGTCGCGCGCATTCCCGATGGCGCGTCCCTGCTGATCGGCGGCTTCATGGCCGTCGGCGGCCCCAACCGGCTGGTGGACGAACTGATCCGCCAGGGCAAGCGCGACCTGACCATCATCGCCAACGACACCGCCCGGCCCGACAACGGGCTGGGGAAGCTGGTGGTGGAGAAGCTGGTGCGCCGGGTCGTCACCAGCCACATCGGCCTGAACCCCGAGACGCAGAAGCAGATGATCTCCGGCGCCATCGAGGTGGAGCTGGTGCCGCAGGGCACGCTGGCAGAGCGCATCCGCGCCGGCGGCGTCGGGCTGGGCGGCGTGCTGACCCCCACCGGCGTCGGTACGACGGTGGAGGAGGGCAAGCGCACGGTCGAGATCGACGGCACGACCTATCTGTTGGAAATGCCGATCAAGGCCGATTTCGCCCTGGTTGCCGCCAAGCAGGCCGACCTGTACGGCAACCTGACCTATGCGCTGACCGCCCGCAACTTCAACCCACTGATGGCGATGGCCGGGGCGACCGTGATCGCCGAGGCCGAGGACATCCTGCCGGTCGGCTGCATCCCGCCCGACGCGGTGATGACGCCGTCGGTGCTGGTCGACCACATCGTCACCGCCAAGCCGCGCTGATCGGGGAGTAGAAAGCCATGGATGAAAAGACCCTGATCGCCAAGCGCGTCGCGCTGGAGCTGTTGGACGGCGACCTCGTCAACCTGGGCATCGGCCTGCCGACCCTGGTCGCCCGCTATGTCCCCGCCGGACGGCACGTGTTCTTCCAGTCGGAGAACGGCATCGTCGGCATGTCCGGCCCGATCACCGGGGCGGAGAACCACGACTTGACCGATGCCGGCGGCTCGCCCATCTCGGCCCTGCCGGGGGCGGCGTCCTTCGACAGCGCCTTCTCCTTCGGGCTGATCCGCGGCGGCCATCTCGACGTCACCGTGCTCGGCGGCCTGCAGGTGGACCGCGAGGGGCGGCTCGCCAACTGGATGGTGCCGGGCAAGATGGTGCCGGGCATGGGCGGCGCCATGGATCTGGTCACCGGCGCCCGCCGGGTGATCGTCGCCATGCAGCACAGCGCCAAGGGCGAACCGAAGATCGTCGAGCGCTGCGCGCTGCCGCTCACCTCCGTTCGCCGGGTCGATCTGGTGGTGACCGACCTCGCCGTCATCGAGCCGACCGACGCGGGCCTCGTCTTGAAGGAAACCGCCCCCGGTGTCACGGTGGAGCAGGTGATCGCAAACACCGGGTGCGAGCTGATCGTCGCCCCGGACCTCCGTTCCATGCCGCTCTAAGGGTAAGAAGAATGACCAATCTGAAGGGGAAGGCCGCGCTCGTCACTGGGTCCACCAGCGGGATCGGCCTTGGAATCGCACGGCAATTGGCGGGACAGGGCGCCGACCTGATGCTGAACGGCTTCGGCGACGCGTCCTACATCGCAGAGCTGTGCCAATCGCTGTCGGCGGAGTTCGGCGTCCGCGTCGCCCACAACGGCGCCGACATGTCGAAGCCGGCGGAGATCGAGGCGATGGTCGCCGCGACCGAGGCCGCCTATGGCCGGCTGGACGTGCTGGTCAACAATGCCGGCATCCAGCATGTGTCGCCTGTCGATGCCTTCCCGGTGGAACGGTGGGATGCGGTGATCGCCATCAACCTGTCGGCCGTCTTCCACGGTACCCGCGCGGCGCTGCCGGGCATGAAGGCGCGCGGCTGGGGCCGCGTCATCAACATCGCTTCGGTCCATGGGCTGGTGGCATCGGTCAACAAGTCGGCCTACGTCGCCGCCAAGCATGGCGTGATCGGGTTGACCAAGGTGACGGCGCTGGAACTGGCGGAGACGGGCATCACCTGCAACGCCATCTGCCCGGGCTGGGTGCTGACGCCGCTGGTGCAGAAGCAGATCGATGCGCTGGCGGCAAGCCGCGGCGTGTCGATCGAAGAGGCCGGGCGCGAGCTGCTGAGCGAGAAGCAGCCGTCGAAGTCCTTCGTCACGCCGGAACAGCTGGGCGAGCTGGCGGTGTTCCTGTGCTCCGACGCGGCTGGAAACATGCGCGGCGCGGCGCTGACCATGGATGGCGGCTGGACGGCGCAGTGAGGTCGTCGGGGGTGGGCCGCAAGGCCTGCCCCCCCGTTTCCTCAGTTGCCGCTGATGGCGGGAATCGTATCGAACGGGGTGGCGATGAAGGGGCGGCCCTGGCCATGACCGGCACGGGCGTGACCGCGTTCCGTTGCCGCCTGCCGGTAATAGCCGACAACGAAGACGCGCAGTGCGTTGGCGAGCGATACGCCGGATTGGGCGGTACGGCGGCTCTGCTGTTCCATCCGTTCGCGGACATCGGCGCACAATTCGTCCACCGTCAGATCTTCCCGGTGACAAATCTCATCGAGCCCTTCCCAATAGGATGGCTCCAACCTGACCGTGAACTCACGTCCGGACAATCTCAGCGTGCGGGATGTCAATGAAGCCACGCCCATGGATTGACCGCCGCAAGCAAAACTGTTCCCGTCGCTCGACATGCCTAAAAATCCTCGTGCTACCCGTGCGATCTCCCCACCGCTCGTACACTATAGCGCGACCACAACTGGTTTTGGGAACAAAACTTTAGGCATGTAAGGATTCCCCCTAAGGAGAACGTTCGGGATCTCCGGCCATGTCCTTGAGAAGAGACAGGTCGTTGATGACGATAAACCCTTTGGCATATGTCACTGCGCCTGTCTTGCGCAGAGCGCCCAGGCACTTGTTCACCATTTCGCGGGTGACGCCCAGCATGTTGGCGAGCGCTTCCTGCGACAGCGGCAGGGTCAGGCGCAGACCCGTCGGGGTCGCCTGCCCATAGCTTTCCGACAGCAGCAGCAGGCGGCGGGCAAGCCGGCGGGGCACATCGTGGAAGACGGCGTCCTCGATGTTCTCCGATACCCAGCGCAGCCGCTCGCACAGGACAACCATCATGCGGGTGCACAGGCGCGGATGGCGTTCCAGGAAGGGGATGAAGTCGGCGCGGTCGATGCGGTAGAGGTCGACCGGACGCAGGGCGACCGCGGCGGCCGTCCGCTCCCGTCCGTCGATAAGCCCGATCTCGCCGAGGACGTCGCCAGCCTCCAGGATGTTGAGCAGCATGGTCTTGCCGTCCGCCGAGGAGGTGCGTATGGCGATCTGTCCCTTCAGCACCGCGAACAGGCAGTCGCCTGGATCACCCTTGTCGAAGATGATCTGCTCGGCGTCGAAGCGGGCGATGCGCCCCAGCCCCAGCAACTCTGCCATCTGTCCGGAATCGAGCTCTCCGAGCAGTCGGTTGCGCCGTAACACTGCCGCGATATCGATCGGCGCGTTCATTCGTCCGTCCAGACACCGTTTTGCCCCGCGATGGCGATATTCGCCACTGCAGCGCGATCAGTGTAGCCGATACGCTCTCACATCGCGAGCGATCCGGCGGGCGCGGCTGTGTCCCGGAGGGCCCGGTCCCACAGGACGGTGTGCTCGAAGTGGAAGCGGGCTTCCGGCATGGCGTCGCCGGCCGGCGTGCGGCCCAGCCGCCGTGCGATCTGGCGCAGCATCGCCTTGGCGTCATCCCGCTTCTGGTCGAAACGGCCCTGCGGCAGCCATGTCCGGAAGGCGGTCAATTCGGCAGCAGGCAGGCCGATGTCGCTTCCCAGCCGCAGCATTCGGCCATAGCCGCGTTCACGGTAGGGCAGTTCCTTGGCGATGGATTCGAGGCGCAATGCCGTTTCAGCGGTTACCAAGCGCTCGGACACCGCGTCGGACAGGGTGCGGCGGATGTTGACCATTGCTTCCGACAGGGCGGTGTACCCCAATTCGGCGGGACCATGGATCACCGCCACCTCGTCATCGTCCTCAAGCCGCCCGTCGCGGTAGGCTTCGAAGACGGCGCCGACGCCGATCATGCCGAATGGATACAATTCGGCTGCGCGCAACGCCCCCATGCTCGAGGCGCCGAACACGGGGATGCCGGCATGGATGGCGTAGAGGATTTCCTTGTGCCAGACCGACGGCACGCTTTCGAAGAAGCCGTCGACGATCCCTATGGCAGCCGGTTTCTCCGCGCACAGTCGCAGCACGTCGCCCTGTGCGACCGGCGGCAGGTAGGTGGCGTCGAGAAGCGACGCCGCGTCCTCGTGCGGCAGGGTGGGGCCGAGAAAGACATAGACGCCGCTCATGCCGCTTTCTCCATCGCATGGGCGCCGAGCACACGCAGGCCGCGGTCGCCCAGCAGGTAATCGGGGGATTCGTCGGCACCCTCCAGTCCCGGAACGACGACGCGCACGACGGGGATGCCGAATTCGGGCTTGGTCAGGTCGATGGCCACGGCCTCCTCGATGCCGGCGGCACGCAACCGGTCCAGCTGATGGGCCAGGTCGGCCTCGATGGTGGGGGCGGTGCGGGTCGGGCAGTCGGAGAAGGAGCGCCGGCCGGTGCCGCCGGTGATGGCGGCTTTCCAGCGGGCATGGTGGGCAGGGTCGAGGTGGCGTTCGTATTCGGCGCGCGGCATGTCGTCCCGGGCACCGGCGATGAAGGTCAGGCGGCTCTGCGCCGCCTCGGTCAGGGCGCGGGACAGGGCGATCTCGCGCGCGGCGTGGCATCCCATGCCGGTGGCCGGGCGGATGGACTGCTGGGGCAGCTCCTCGCGCTCGACGATGCGGCAGAGGAAGGCCGGCAGGCCGATGTCGCTGGTGGTCTCCCACACACCGACGGCGACGCCGGCCGCCTCGAACCGGTCGATCAGCGAACGGCAGACCGGGTCGTCGACGCTGTCCAGGTCGATGCGCGTTGCCGTCCGGGTCTCGGGGCCGGCCAGACGCCACAGGGTGGTCGCGTCGCGCTCCACCAGTTCGGTGATGGCATGGCTGATCGCCTCCACCTTGTGGTTGCCCGACGCCAGCCCGTTGGACCCTGCCAGGAAGGCGCCGTTGCCGGGAGCCATCGGCACGGTGAAATTCAGGTGGACCATCTCGAACGGCACCCATTTCGGGCCGCCGTTCAGCAGATCCTGCCCCTCGATCCACAGGATGGGGCTATGCGGATTGAAGCTGCTCGTCGACAGCCGGGGCAGGCGGTCGACATCGACCACCGGATGGGTCCAGCGCAGCTCCTCGAAGCTGGCGAACTTCAGTGGCAGGGTGATGCGTTCGGCATGGTAGCTCTCGATCGATTCCATGACCCCCGATGCCTTGGCGGCGGCGAGCGTCACCCCCTTGCCCTGCGACACCGAAACGGAGCGCGAGTTCGGTCGCGTCACCATGACCACCGGTATCCCGATGGCGTCCAGCCCGGTGACATTGGCGACCCGCGTGATCCCCATGATCGGCAGGAACGGAGCGACCCGCGCCAGGGTCTGTTCGGGCGCCATGACCCGGTGGGTGCCGACCGTGTGGGCCTTCACCGCATCCGAAACCGAGGCTTTGATATCGAGCAGATCGAAGGGCATCGCGGCTTGTCCGGGGCGGAGGAAAATCGAAGGGGGCCTCCCGTTCCCGGGTCCGTGGCCGGTCAGCACCTTGTCGGTGCTGGTGGCCACGGTCCGAAGAACAGGAACCGGGAACCCGATCAGGCGCCCGGGGCGATCATGGTGCGGGCGGCTTCGTGGTCGGCGGTTTCGAAGCCAGCGCGGTCGCCAGAACGGACATGGGTACGGGCCGTGGCGATGGCGGTGTCGGCGATTTCCGACACGCCGTGCGCGGTCACGGAATAGAGACGGCCATCGGCGCCACGGATCATCGAAGCCTGGGAGATCGAAACGTTCATGGAATTTTTCCTTGGGAAGTTTGGCGACCGGAAAACTCTTCGCATTCGAAGGGGTATCCGGCTGTGAAGAACTTCACAGTGCGGAGGGTGGAGTGAGTGTAGACAGCCCCTCTACTTTCTCATTCCGTTCGGTACCGGAGAGCGGCCCTATGCAGCTTCAAAAGAAATCCTTCGAAGACATGGCGTACGGCCCCGATCTGCGCAGCCTCATGGTGTGGCCCTCGGTGGTTTCGCGCACGATCCCGCTGACCGGCCGCCGTGCGAAACTCCGTCTGGAAATGGCGATCTGGAGCGGGCTGGATGAGATTTCGAAGAAAGAGGAGCGGCCGGTCCGCGATCTATGCCAGGAGGTCGATTCCTCGCGGCCCTCGACGATCCCGTTGACCAGTGCGATCCGCAGCTATGTGTTGGATTATTTCAGGCAGACCGGCGCGCGCTAGAGTCGGTCCGGTGCCTATGGAGGTACCGGACCGACTCAAGGCTTCTGTTTTTCCGTGCTATCGGTTCAGGCGATTCCGCTTGAACCGATAGCACTCTAGGAACGCCCCGCCATGGAATGATGGATGATTGGTGTCGGGCGCTGGTCGGGTGAGCGGACACGGAGTTCGGCGCATCTGGCGGCAACCCGGGTCAGGGACAGGCGGCGTGCATTCTCCTCGGCATGCAGCAGGGCGTGATCGGCGCCTTTCGTACCGCCGTGCATAAGGGACGTCGCCTCGGCGTCCAGTGCCTGGGCCTTTGCCAGATAACCGATCCGACCCGACGTAGAGGCTAACTGCCGAACGAGTTGTATCCGCTGTCGTGCATTTGCGACGTCGCCGGCCAGAAGGTAGGTCTCGGCGAGCCAGAGATGCACTTGGTTGATGTAGGCGTTGACCCGCTCCTGTTCGGCGATCGCCAGCCCCCGCTTGAAGAGCCGCAGCCCGTCCTGGACCTTTCCTGTGCAAGCCCGGGCATAGGCGGTGGCTCCCAGCAGGAAAGGCTTGTGGAGCTTGGAATCGATCGAATCGCACAACTCGAGTGCCGTTTCGAGGTAGGGGATCGATTTTTCCGGTTCCGCAAGCAGGAGGTAGGTCCAGCCCATGTGCTCATACGCGTAGAGCCGTGAGAAGTTGTGCTGGCTGGCATCCGCAGCTTCGACGGCATCCCGTGCCGTTCTGACCGCCTCGCTTTCGTAGCCGATCTCCGCGCAGTTCCGTGCCAGATTGGCACAAATCCCGACCTCGCCGACCACCGCCAGTCCGAAACGTTCGCGCAGGCTGTTGGCGGGCAGCATATTCCGTGCCGATCGCAGCACGCTGCATCCTTCCGGATAATATCCCTTCTCCGCCAAAATGCCGCCGAGCCGCCCGAGCAGCTGGATCTGCGTCTTGCGGTCGAAGCTGCCGTCGTTGGCCTGCAATCCTTCACGACTGAACTGAATGGCCCGGTCGATGTTGCCGTTCGACCACTCCACCGCGGCCAGCATAGAGGAGGCACGCGCATACCGTCGCGGATCGTCGACGGCAAGGGACAGATCCCGGACATGTTCCAGCAGTTGGCACGTATCGGTGAAGCCGCGCGGCATTCTTGCCCGCGCCAGCGCGATGGAGGTGTCGATTCTTTGCAGCGGTTTCCGGGGCCGGTCCGGACACCGATCCAGTGCGTCCAGGGCATTGCGGTAATGGCGGCCCGCGTCCTCAAGCCGGGACCGCAGTTCCGACCGCACGCCGGCCCGGCGGCCGAACAGGTGGGCGGCCGGCCAGTTCTCAGCCATGAATGCGTGGTGGGCCAGCAGATCCAGGCGGTTGGGCAGGTCGTGGTCGCGGCGGTGGCGCAACGCTTCCAGCACGCGGGCGTGCAGCGCGCGGCGATCGGCTTTGGTCAGGGTGGCATAAGCGACCTCCTGGACCAGCGCATGCTTGAAGGAGTATTCCAGGTTGGGCAGCAGGCGGGTGCGCAGCACGAAGCCGGCACGCTCGAGATAGGCGAGGCAGTCGGTCAGCTTCGGCATCGGCAGGCCGGTCAACGCCTGGAGCAGCCCGACATCGAAGGTGATGCCGATCACCGCCGCGTTCATCAGCAGCCGGCGGCGCTCCAGCGTCATCAGGTCCATGCGCTCGGCCAGCAGCGCATGCAAAGTGCGGGGAAGCTTGTTCACCACCAGCGGATCGACCAGCCGGTAGGCACCGGGCGCGCCTTCGATAGCGTTGGATGCCTCAAGCGTGCGCAACACCTCTTCCAGATAAAGCGGAACGCCCTGGCAGCGGGCGGCGACCTGGGCTTTCAGTTCGACCAGCGACCAGTCGGATCCCAGCCAGTGGGACAGGAAAGCCTGCACCTGTTCCGGCGACAGCATGCCCAGATCGATGCGGCGTCCGCCCGGCCGGCCGTTCCAGCCCTGGTCCTGGGATTCGGGCCCCAGCGGCGGCGGCCGCCGGGTGGCGAGCAGCAGCAGGCGGGAGCCGCTGCCCGGCAGCGATCCGGCAAGCCGGTCGAGCAGGCGCACCATCACCGGCCGCGCCCAGTGCCCATCCTCCACCAGCACCAGCAGTGGCCGTCCCAGCGCACCCGAACCGCCCCCGGCAGCGCCGGCCTTGGGCGAGGCGAGTTCCAGGACCGCGCCCACCAGCCCCTCGATTCCCAGCGACAGGCGCTGCGCCGGATCCAGGCCGATCCACAGCGGATCGGCGGCCGGCCGGCCGAACAGCGCGCGCACGGCATCGCCGGCCAGCGTCCCGGTCCGGCGGGCGGCGGCGTCGCAAACCCAGTCGATGCCCTCCTCGCTGGCGCAGCCCGCCACCTGTTCGGCCAGGCTCAGCGCCACCGCCTCCAGGTCGTCGGGGTCGGCCAGCCGGCGGATCGGCATCTGCGGCCATTGCAGCAGGGTCCAGCGCCGGCTGCGCGGGTCGCGCAGGAATTCACCGACCAGCCGCGACTTGCCGATCCCGGCCTCGCCCTGCAGCAGGAGTTGGGCCGGTCTCCCGGCCTCCACCGAATCCGCGATCGCGAACAGGGCCGCCACCTCCTTTTCCCGCCCGACATAAGGGGCGTCGGTGGCCGACAGCAGGTCGGTGGCGGTGCGGCGCACGGCGCGGGCGCCGTCGAGCAGGAAGGCCGGCATCGGCTCCACCTCCTCGGACAGGCGGAGGCTCCCCATCGGACGCGTCGCCACTCCGACCGGGATGAGATCGAGCGTATCGCGGCTGAGCTGGGCGCTGTCGGCGGCGGCGCGCTGCTGCAGCTTGGCGGCCATGTGCACGCATTCGCCCACCGCGCGGTAGTCCGTCCACAGCCCGTTGGTCACCACATGGGCCACCGCGTCGCCGGAACTGATGCCGATGCGGATCTGGAAGATCGGCCGGCCCTGTTCGTCGCGGGTGGCGCTCAGGATGTCCTGGGCGGCCAGGCAGGCGCGGAGCGCATGGTCCTCCTTGGCACCGGGTGCGCCGAAGGTCGCCAGGAAGCCATCGCCCAGCATCTGGGTCACCGTGCCCTCGAAGCGCGGCACCGCTTCGGTTATCCGGGTCAGGATCGACAGCAGCAGGTCGTCGGCATCCTCCGGATCGCGGCCGGCCACCATTGCGGAGGAACGGACGATATCCACGAACATCGCCGTGACCACCTTGCGTTCGCGCGGCTTCTCACCCGGCAGGCGTGAAGCGTCCTGCCAGGGGCGACTGCCGTCCGTCGCTGCGCTCCACAGTGTGTCCGCCATGTCCGCCCCCCTCGCGGAATTCGCGTTGACATATTAGAGCATGCATTTTGAATTTTGCGAACATCCGAGCGATGCATCCACCCAAGATTTTCGCGCAGGTGGAATGCGACATACTCTGGTATGTTGCCTCTGGCAAAAAAAAGCGCCGCAACTTGCGCGGCGCTTCTATAATTACTTGTGATATGTACCGGATATGCCTGCCCCGTCATGGAAGCGGGTCGCGCTCACCGCCGAACAGCGATGTTTTCGACCTGCGTCACATCGCGCACGGCACCGCGATCCGCGCTGGTCGTCAGAGCGGCATAGGCGCGCAGGGCCGGTGACACCATGCGCTGGCGGCCGACCGGCTTCCAGGCATCGACACCCGTCGCATTCATCGCGTCACGGCGGCGTTGCATCTCCTCGTCGCCGACGGCGAGCCGGATGATGCGGTTGGGAATGTCGATCTCGATGCGGTCGCCGTTCTCGACCAGGCCGATGGCGCCGCCCTGCGCCGCTTCCGGCGAGACATGGCCGATCGACAGGCCAGAGGTGCCGCCGGAGAACCGCCCGTCGGTGACCAGGGCGCAGGCCTTGCCCAGCCCCTTCGACTTCAGGTAGCTGGTCGGGTACAGCATCTCCTGCATGCCGGGGCCGCCGCGCGGACCCTCATAGCGGATCACCACGACCTCGCCGGCCTTCACCACGTCGCCCAGGATGCCGGCGACGGCGTCGTCCTGGCTTTCGAACACGCGGGCCGGGCCGGCGAAGACGAGGTTGGAGGCGTCGACGCCCGCCGTCTTCACGATGCAGCCATTCTCCGCGATGTTGCCGTACAGCACGGCCAGACCGCCGTCCTGGCTGAAGGCCTTTTCCGACTTGCGGATGACGCCCTTTTCGCGGTCGAGGTCCAGGTCCGGCCAGCGGCGCTCCTGGCTGAAGGGCACGACGGTGGGGATGCCGCCGGGGGCGGCCTTGTAGAGGGTATGGACGGCCGGGTCCTGGGTGCGCATCACGTCCCAGCGGTCGATCGCGTCGCCCAGGGTCGGCGCGTGGACGGTCGGAGCCGTGCGGTTCAGCAGACCGGCGCGGTCCAACTCGCCCAGGATGCCGAAGATGCCGCCGGCGCGGTGCACGTCCTCGATATGGACGTCGCCGACGGCCGGGGCGACCTTGCAGACGTTGGGAACGTTGCGCGATAGCCGGTCGATGTCGGCCATGGTGAAGTCGACCTCGCCTTCCTGCGCCGCGGCCAGGATGTGCAGCACGGTGTTGGTCGAGCCGCCCATGGCGATGTCCAGCGTCATCGCATTCTCGAAGGCCGCCTTGGTGGCGATGCCGCGCGGCAGGGCGGTGGCGTCCTCCTCCTGGTACCAGCGGCGGCAGAGGTCGACGGCGAGGCGGCCGGCGGCCAGGAACAGCTCCTTGCGGTCGGCATGGGTGGCGAGGATGGTGCCGTTGCCGGGCAGCGACAGGCCGAGCGCCTCGGTCAGGCAGTTCATCGAGTTGGCGGTGAACATGCCGGAGCAGGAGCCGCAGGTCGGGCAGGACCCGCGCTCCATCTCCGCCGCCTCCTCGTCGGAGACGGTCGGGTCGGCGGCGGCGACCATGGCGTCGATCAGGTCGACCGCCTTGGTCTTGCCGCGCCACTTGACCTTGCCGGCCTCCATCGGGCCGCCCGACACGAAGATCGCCGGGATGTTCAGCCGCATCGCCGCCATCAGCATGCCGGGCGTGATCTTGTCGCAGTTGGAGATGCAGACCAGCGCGTCGGCGCAGTGGGCGTTCGCCATGTATTCGACCGCGTCGGCGATCAGTTCGCGCGAGGGCAGGCTGTAGAGCATGCCGCCATGGCCCATGGCGATGCCGTCGTCCACCGCGATGGTATTGAACTCCTTCGCGACGCCGCCGGCCTTTTCGATCTCGCGAGCGACCAGCTGGCCCAGATCCTTCAGGTGGACGTGGCCGGGCACGAACTGGGTGAAGGAATTGGCGATGGCGATGATCGGCTTGCCGAAATCGCCGTCCTTCATGCCGGTCGCCCGCCACAGGCCGCGCGCGCCCGCCATGTTGCGGCCGTGGGTTGAGGTGCGGGAGCGGTAGTGCGGCATGGATCGGTCCTCAGCTGGTCGATTCGGGCGAGTTGGCGAAAGGAATGGAACGAAACGGGTGGGCACCTTAGCAATCTCCTGTCGCGGATGCCAGAGGCGCGACGGCGGCGTGGCCCTGCCATGCACGCCGCGAGGATTGCAGATGATAAGCTAGCTTATTAGATCATCCGAAGTGATAAGCAAGCTTGTGAATGCCCGATGTCCTCCGCCGCGAATCCCCAGTCCACCAGTCTCCATTCCATGACTCTGGGCGCCGTCCTGAACGACACGGCGCGGCTGATGCGCGTCCGCTTCGACCAGCGCGCGCGCCATCTCGGGCTTACCCGCGCCCAATGGTCGGTGATTGCCACGCTGGCCCGGAACGAGGGGATCAGGCAGACGGCCTTGGCCGACCTGCTGGAGATCGAGCCGATCACGCTGTGCCGGCAGATCGACCGCATGGAGGAGGGCGGCTGGATCGAGCGGCATCCCGACCCCAGCGACCGGCGGGCACGGCTGCCGCGCCTGACGCCGAAGGCGCACGCGGTGCTGGAGCGCGGCCGGGCGGTCGCCACCGGCATCTATGCGGAGGCGCTGTCCGGCCTGCCGCCCGATGCCGAGGCGCGGCTGGTGGAGATGCTGGCGCACATGCGCGCCAACCTGTCCGAGCGCCGGGCCGATCCGGCCGAAAAAACCGCTGCGAAATCCTGACCCACACCGTTTTCTCTTCGGGACCAGACCGCAATGACCGCCGTATCCGATCCTGTGACCGACCGTGACGCCGGAAACCGCCCCGCGGCCGGCTCCCCCGCCCGCCGGCCGCGCTGGCGCCGCTGGTTGCTGATGGCCGCCCTGCCGCTGCTGGTGGCGGTCGGCGGCGGCTATGAGTATGTGGTGGGCGGGCGCTATGTCTCGACCGACAACGCCTATGTCCAGCAGGACAAGGTGACGATCAGCCCCGACATCTCCGGCCGCATCGTCGAGGTGGCGGTTGGCGAGAACCAGCCGGTTCATCGCGGCGACCTGCTGTTCCGCATCGACGACGAGCCCTATCGGTTGGCCTTGCGGCAGGCCGACGCCGCCCTGGCATCGGCAAGGCTGAAGGTGGAGCAGCTGCGCGCCGACCTGGGCGAGGAACTGGCCAAGCAGGCCGCCGCCGAGGAGAAGGTTTCCTTCGAGCAGCGCGAGTTCCAGCGCCAGCAGGATCTGCTGAAGACCGGCGTGGCCGCGCGCGCCACCTACGATTCCGTGCGCCACGACCTGCAGGCGGCGCAGCAGGACCTGAACACGGCCAAGCAGGCGGTGATCAGTGCCCGCGCCGCCTTGGGTGGCGATCCCGACATTCCCACCGACCGCCACCCGACGGTGCTGGAGGCGCTGGCGAAGAAGGCGACCGCCCAGCGCGACCTGGACCACACGGTGGTGACGGCGCCGGCCGACGGCGTGGTCAGCCAGACCGACCGGCTCCTGGCCGGGCAATACGCGACGGTCGGCCTGTCGATGGTCAGCTTGGTGATGAGCGGGTCGAGCTGGGTCGAGGCCAACTTCAAGGAAACCGACCTGACCCATATGGCGGTCGGCCAGAGCGCGACCGTGGTGCTGGACGCCTATTCCAGCCGCACCCTCTCCGCCCATGTCGAGAGCATCGGCGCCGGCACCGGGTCGGAATTCTCGGTCCTGCCCGCCCAGAACGCCACCGGCAATTGGGTGAAGGTGGTGCAGCGCGTCCCCGTCCGCCTGCGCATCGACGGGAGCAGGGACGCGGATCCCGCCGCCGCGGTGCCGCTGCGCACCGGCCTGAGC
The DNA here is from genome assembly GCF_041507355.1 of Azospirillum sp. HJ39. Taxonomy (NCBI): domain Bacteria; kingdom Pseudomonadati; phylum Pseudomonadota; class Alphaproteobacteria; order Rhodospirillales; family Azospirillaceae; genus Azospirillum; species Azospirillum sp. HJ39. Next base: position 217,068 of record NZ_CP167913.1, read on the forward strand.
GCCGAGGTGGAGGTCGACACGCATTACAGCCGGCCGCTGCCGGGTGCGATCGGCAACGCGGTCGCGGCGATCCGGTAATCGCTTGTCGGAGAGTTCCCATGGCTGCCGCCCAATCCTCCGCCGGCTCCTCCAGCGTCCCGCATGAGGTGAAGCATCGCGGCATGATCACCGTCTCGATCATGCTGGCGACCATCATGCAGGTGCTCGACACCACCATCGCCAACGTCGCCCTGCCCAGCATGCAGGGCAGCCTGGGGGCGGCGCAGGACAGCATCACCTGGGTGCTGACCTCCTACATCGTCGCCGCGGCCATCGCGACCCCGGCAACCGGCTGGATGGTCGACCGGTTCGGGCGCAAGCGGCTGTTCCTGATCGCGGTGGCCGGCTTCACCGCGGCGTCTGTGCTGTGCGGCCTGGCCGGCAGCCTGACGCAGATGGTGGCCTTCCGGCTGGTGCAGGGCGTCTTCGGCGCCGCGCTGGTCCCGCTGTCGCAGTCGGTGCTGCTGGACATCAACCCGAAGGAGCGGCACGGCCAGGCGATGGCGCTGTGGGGAGCCGGCATCATGGTGGGGCCCATCGCCGGGCCGACGCTCGGCGGCTGGCTGACCGACGGTTTCAGCTGGCGCTGGGTCTTCTACATCAACCTGCCGGTCGGGCTGCTGGCCTTCGCCGGGATGGCGATCTTCCTGCACGAGACCAGGGGCCGCCAGCGCAGCTTCGACTTCTTCGGCTTCGCCATGCTCGGGCTGGCGGTCGGCGCCTTCCAGATGCTGCTGGACCGCGGCGAGCAGCTGGACTGGTTCGGAGCGACCGAGATCTGGATCGAGACGGCGCTTGCCGCCTGCGCCTTCTGGATCTTCGCCATCCACATCGCCACCGCCCACGGCAGCACCCGGACGGAACCCTTCATCGACCCGGCTCTGCTGCGCGACCGCAACTTCGTCACCGGGCTGGTGCTGATCTTCGTGATCGGGGTGATCCTGCTGGCGACCATGGCGCTGCTGCCGCCGATGCTGCAGAACCTGCTGGGCTACCCGACGGTCACCACCGGGCTGGTGCTGGCGCCGCGCGGCGTCGGCACCATGATCTCGATGCTGGTGGTCGGCCGTCTGGTGCGCAGGGTGGACGCGCGGCTGCTGATCCTGGCCGGCGTGCTGATGACGAGCTGGTCGCTGTGGTCGATGACCGGCTTCACCATCGTGATGGACCGCAGCCCGATCATCGTCAGCGGCGTGGTGCAGGGCCTCGGCCTCGGGCTCGTCTTCGTGCCGCTCAGCACCATCGCCTTCGCCACGCTGGAGCCGCGGCTGCGCACCGATGCCGCCAGCCTGTTCAGCCTCGTCCGCAACCTTGGCAGCAGCGTCGGCATCTCGGTGGTGATGACGCTGCTGTCGCAGAACACCCAGATCAATCATGCCAGCCTGGCCGGGCACCTGACGCCCTTCTCCCAGACGCTGACGGAACAGGTGACCGCCTCGCCCGAAGCGCTGGCGATGCTGAATGCCCAGGTCACGCAGCAGGCGGCGATGATCGCCTACATCGACGACTTCAAGCTGATGATGTACGTCGCGCTGCTGGTGATCCCGATGCTGCTGCTGCTCCGTCGGCCGAAGGCGGGAGCCCCGGCGCCGGACGAGGCGGCGGTGATGGAATAGCCGGCAGGCTCAGCCGGGTGACGCGGTCTTGCCGCCGTTCCTCTTCGCGGCGCGGGCGGGTTTGGCAGGGGTGGCGGCCTTTGCCGGCCTTGCCGGCTCTGACTTCGGCGCTTCGGATTTGGCACCCTCCGCCGGGGTTCCGGCGACTTCCGACAGGGATTCGGCGGCGGCGCGGGTGCTCTTGCCCGTCGCCTTGGGAGCGGCCGCCTTCCTGCGTGAGCCGGCGACCTTTTCGGTCGGCTCCACGGCGCCGGCACCGCGGATTTCCGCTTCGGCCTGGGCCCAATGGTCGGCATCGCGGCCCTGCGGGTGGCCCTCGCTCTCCCACAGCTCGTGGGCGCGGCGCCGGATACGCTCCTGGATGTCGTCGGTATCGGCCATCAAGTCCCCCATTCCACTGCCCATTCCACTGCCGGGCGGGCCTGCCATACCGTATTTTGTGGCAGCGTCCCGCCAACGTTGCAAAGCCACTCCTGCGAGGCACCTCGAAAGAGGCGGAGACTCCCGGTTCCGCCATTTCACGAGGGCAACGCCGGGGAGCGGACGGTGGTTCCCAACCGGCGCATTCCGTGCCACAAGGCGCCGGCCGACCCGAACCGTGAGCGCACGACCCATGACGCCCGCCGCCCCAGCCGCCCGTCCGTCCGTCCTCGACCGCGTCGCGGCGGCGCCCTGGTGGCTGCTGTGCGCCGGGCTGGCCGCGGCGATGGCGCTGTCGGTCCTGCTGGTCGGGTTCCGGCTGCCCTATTGGGTGCATGCCGACCAGGATCTGGTGCTGGCCTATCACGGGCTGCTGTTCGGCGACGGGCTGCCGCAGGAATATTTCGACCATCCCGGCTACGGCTATTTCCTGGTGATCGACCTCTGGTACCGGCTGCTGCACGCGGTCGGGCTGCTGCCGGTCGCCACCCTGTCGGCGCTGCCGCCGGGGACCGACGTCGCGGCGACGCAGGCGGTGTGGCAGTTGCTGGTCCAGGCCGGGCGGGCGCTGTCGATCCTGCTGACCGCCGGCTTCGCCGTCGCCTACACCACGCTGCTGCGCGGGCTGGTGACGGACCGGCGGGTCGCGCTGCTGGCCGGCATCCTGCTGGCCTTCGGCGTCGGGCTGACGGCGCAGGGGCGGCAGATGCGCACCGACCTGCTGTCGGCCGGCTTCGTCGTGCTGGGCCTGCTGCTGGTGCTGCGGGCGGTGCGGCCTGCCGAGGGCCGGCAGTGCGGCGGCGCGTCGCTGCTGCAGCTGGCGCTGGCCGGGCTGCTGGTCGGGCTGGCCATGGTGACCAAGGTGCAGGCGGTGTTCCTGGCGATGGGGCTGCCGGTGGCGGCGATCCTGTTCGGTCGCAGGCCGGAGCCGGTGGCGCCGCCGGGGGCGTCCTGGGGGGTGGCGGCGCTGGTCGGGCTGGCGGCGGCCGTGGCGGCGGTGCCGGCCTGCGGGCTGATCGCGGCTGGGCTGGCCGGCTGGGGTCGGGCGGTCTACCCCTATACCCCCGTCGGCGGCGGGCTGTCGGGCGGCGGCTACCAGGCCGTCGTCGCCGGCTGGGTGCTGGTCGGCATGCTGGTCCATGCGGCGGTGCACCGGGTGCCGGCGGCGAGGGCCGTGGCCGGGGCGGCGGCGGTGGCGCTGGGGCTGGCGGTCGGGCTTCTGGCGCTCGACATCCGCTGGAACGAGCGGAACGCCATCGCCGTGGCCAACTTCGTCGAGCACATGTTCGTCTTCTCCACCTGGCGCCACGGGGCGGCGCTGCAGGGGCAGGGGCAGGTGGTGGGGGAGGGGACGCTGGCCCTGCTGCTGGCCGGCATCGGCCGCACGCTGGCGATCCGCACCATCGTCCTGCATCCCGACAACATCCCGCAGACCATCGTCGTGGAGTGGTTCGCCATCGCCGGGGCGCTCGTGCTGTGGCGGCGGGGGCGGCGGCTGGCGGCGGTGCAGGCGCTGTTCCTGCTGCTGGTCGCCTGGGGGCTGGAGGCGCTGTTCTCGCTGCGCGGCTTCCAGCGCGCCTATGCCGCCTACACCGACCCGCTGGCCATCCTCTCGGCCGCCTGGGTGCTGGCGCGGATGCCGGAGCTGCTCGACCGGGCCAAGCCGCGGCGCTGGATCCTGGGCGGCGTGGCGCTGGTGGTGGTCGCGGCCCATGCCTGGCCGCTGATCGAAACACGCAAGCTGCCCAACCCGGTGACCCACTGCGAGTGGATCCCGATCTACATGCCCAAGGTGGCGCCGTTTCCCTTCTGCCGTTAGCCCCCCTCCCCGCGCGCCCGGTCCAGCGCCGCCAGGACGCCGGCGCTGTCGATGTCGGCGAAGTCGGGGCGGTGGTGGATCAGCGCGCGCGGGCCGGTGCTGTGGATCGGGTTGGAGGCGTCGGAGAAGACCACCACCGTCGGGCAGCCGACCGCCGCGATCAGGTGGGTCGGGCCGGTGTCGTTGCCGACCGCTCCCCAGGCCCGCCGCGCCAGCCCGCCCAGCTCCGGCACGCCGGTGCGGTCGGTCAGGTCGACCGCCTGCGGGCAGGTTTCGGCGATGGCGCGGGCGAGGTCGCGCTCGCTGCCGGTGCCGACCACCACCGGGACGATGCCGCGCCCGGCCAGCGCCGCCGCCACCTCGGCATAGCGGCGGACCGGCCAGCGCTTGTCCGGCCGTCCGGCCGAGGATCCCGGAACCAGCAGGGCGAAGCGCTCCGGCAGGCCGAATCCGGTGATGTCGGCGTCGAGCCAGGACAGGTCCGGCGCCGCGTCAGGCACGATGCCGAAGGGGGCGAGCTGGCGGACGTAGCGGTCGCGCACCGGCACCTTGCGCCGCCCCTCGTAGCGGTCGGGGTGGGAGGCGCCGCTGGCGGTGCCCGACCATTCCGGCCAGGGGCCGGGGAACAGCAGCCGGTGGTAGAGGTCGGTGCGCGTCTGCGCCTGGAGGTCGTAGACCCGGTCGAACCGGTGGGCGCGCAGCGTCCTGCGGATCGCCAGATAGGCCGACAGCGAGCGGTCGCGCGGATCCTCCAGCACCTCGTCGAACAGGCCGCTCATGCGGGCGAGCGGGGCCAGCGACGGCAGGGTCAGCAGGGTCAGGCGGTCGCCGGCATGGTGGCGGCGGATCGCGGCGAAGGTGGTCTGGGCCAGGAAGAAGTCGCCGAAGGCGCCCAGCTTGATGACCAGGATGCGGAGCGGGCGCTTGCTCATCGTGTCTGTTCCCCGATACGGGCCGCCAGCCGCAGCATCAGCGCCGCGGCGAGGAATCCTGCCATCCACCAGGGCTGCCAGATGCCGTAGGCGGTGCTGCCCATCGCCAGTGCGGTGGCGTAGAGCGCCAGCGCGAAGGGCTGGGCCCGGCGGTCGAGCCGCGCGGTGGCGGCCAGCAGCATCAGCAGGACGGCCAGCGCCAGCGCCGCGCCGGCCGCCCCGGTTTCCAGCCAGACCTGGAGGAAGGCATTGTGCGGGTGCAGCGGCAGCAGGCTGTCGCCGATGGGCGAGAAATCCGACACCGCCCCTTCCGGCGGCAGCGAGCGCGAGGCGTCGATGCCCTGGCCGAGAACCGGCGTCCGCAGCGCGCGCTCGGCAGCATGGCCCCAGATTTCGACCCGATGCTGGGCCGAGCGGAACAGCAGCGCCGAATGGTCGAGGTCGAGCGGCCCGGCGAACAGCAGGGCCGCCGGCAGCACCAGCAGGAAGGCGGCGGTCAGGCCGGCGGCGAACAGCCGGCGGGTCCAGCGGGCCGAGGCGCGCGCCGCCGCCAGCGTGACCAGCCCGGCGCCGATGCCCAGCATGGCCGAGCGGCTGGTCAGCGGCAGGCAGGCCAGCGCATAGCCCACCGGCACCAGCAGGGCCGCCGCCCGGCGCCCGAAGCGGTCGACCGCCAGCGCCGCCGGCCAGACCAGCAGGCAGAGCAGCGCCGCCGTCCGCTTCGGCACGTTGCCGTTCAACAGGTTGGGAAGCTGGTCGTCGGGGACGGCGTTCCACCAGCGGTTCAGCGGGAAGTCCAGCGCCGCCTCCACCGCGAACAGCAGCCCGCCCGCCAGCCAGCCGGCCAGGAACAGCCGGGCCAGCCGCCGGACGTCGGCCGCCGGCATCCCCGCCACCCAGGCGCCGCCGGCCAGCGCGCCGAGCGCGATGTAGGCGATCTCCCCCACCGTCGCCGCTGCGCGCTCGGACGGGCTCCACAGGCAGGACGCCAGCGCCAGCGCCAGGAAGGCGGCGACCGCCACGGCCGGCGGCGTCACCCGCAGGATGCCGCCGAAGGCGCCGCGCCGCGCCAGTCCGGCCAGCGCCAGCAGCAGTACGGCGACCGCCCATACCGGCATCCCGCGCGGAGCGAGCGCCGCCAGCGGCCCGAGGACCAGGGCTGCGCCGCTGGCGAGGTGCCGGAGCACGGCATCGGGCCGGCCGGCGGTAGGGCGGCCGGCGGCGGGACTGGAGGAAGCGGGGCGCGACGCGGTGACGTCCATGAACTCGGCGGGGAATTGCGGAAACCGGCGGGGACTTAACCGCACTCCCGCCGCGAAAGCAACGGCGCGCGGTCCGGAGCCGCGGCCATCGCGTGCCGCCCGGTGGTCCGGGGCGGATGGAACGGGTGGAACAGGATGGAACAGGAAGTCAGACCTGTTCCATGGTCCATCCGCCGGCCCGGCGGCGGGCACGCCCCGGACCTGGGGCCGTGCCGCTTGCGGTCCGGAGCCGTGGCCATCGCGTGCCGCCCGGTGGTCCGGGGTGGGTGGAACAGGTGGAACAGGATGGAACAGGAAGTCAGACCTGTTCCATGTTTCATCGGCTGGCTCGACAGCAGGCACGCCGCGGACCTGGGGCCATGCCGCTTGCGGTCCGGAGCCGTGGCCATCGCGTGCCGCCCGGTGGTCCGGGGTGGGTGGAACAGGATGGAACAGGAAGTCAGACCTGTTCCATGTTTCATCGGCCGGCTCGACAGCAGGCACGCCGCGGACCTGGGGCCGTGCCGCTTGCGGTCCGGAGCCGTGGCCATCGCGTGCCGCCCGGTCTTCCGAGGCGGATGGAACAGGTGGAACAGGATAAAACAGGAATTCAGACCTGTTCCATATTTCATCCGCCAGCCCGACCGCGGGCACGCCCCGGACGTGGAACCGTGCTTTGATCAGATAGAACCGGAGGTTTTCATGCGTCGGGGGCGGCACGGAGTCTCCCTGGCGGCAATACCAGGCATCGCCTGGAGCGAGCCAATAATTCCTATCATGGTCGCCGGGGAGGAGAAAGGGCGGGTGGAAAATCGCTCCATGCAGACGCGCCGTCCGGATTGTGCAGCCGTAAGGCCGGACGGTACGCTGGTCCCCTGCCGACGGCCGGCAAGAGGACGGCCCGCAAGACGGAGAGGGGCGGAGATGGAACCGATGGCGCAGCACGCGGCGGGCCGGGAGACGGAGGGCTATCGCGTTCGCACGATGAGCCGGGCCGAGCTGGATCTGGCGGTGGAGTGGGCGCGGGAGGAGGGCTGGAATCCCGGCCTGCACGATGCGGGCGCGTTCCATGCCGCCGATCCCGCCGGCTTCCTGGCCGGGCTGCTGGACGGCAGGCCGGTGGCGTCGCTGTCCGTCGTCCGCTATCCGGGGAAGTTCGGCTTTCTCGGCTTCTACATCGTGCGGCCGGAGGTGCGCGGACGCGGCCATGGCTGGCACTTGTGGCAGGCGGGGCTGCGCCATCTGGAGGGCTGCACCGTCGGCCTCGACGGGGTGGTCGCCCAGCAGGCGAACTACCGGAAATCCGGCTTCGTCCTTGCCCACCGCAACATCCGGTTCGGCGGTCGGCTGCCGGATGGCGGCGGGGAGGCGGCGTCCATCAGCGTGGTGGATGCGCGGACGATTCCGTTCGACCGGCTGATGGCGCTGGATGCCGGTCTGTTCCCGGCGCCGCGCCCCGGCTTCCTCGCCAATTGGATCGCCCTGCCGGGCGCCACCGCGTTGGCCGCCGTCGAGGACGGCACGCTGCGCGGCTTCGGCGTCGTCCGCCCGTGCCACCAGGGCTGCAAGGTCGGGCCGCTCTATGCCGACGGTGGCGCCGTCGCGCGGGATCTGCTGCTGGCGCTGGGGCGGGCGGCAGGTGAGGGGCCGCTGTTCCTCGACGTGCCGGAACCGAACGGCGCGGCGGTGCGTCTGGCCGGGGAACTGGGGCTGTCGCCGCAGTTCGAGACGGCGCGGATGTATCGGGGGCCGGCGCCGGAGCTGGACCTGGCGCGGCTGTTCGGCATCACCAGCTTCGAGCTGGGGTGAGGGGGCGACGATTTTCCATCCTCATCCTTGCGAGGGTGCAGGCGCTGACTTTGCCCCCACCTAACCTCCCCCGCTGGGCGGGGGAGGGACTGCCGCCATTCTCCCGCCCAGTTCTCGCACGGGGAAGCCCGCAAACGCCCATGAGGGGGCGGGGCGCGACAAGGCGCTGGATCCGGCGGGGCGCTTGGGGGAAAACAGCGTCTTCGGCATCTTTGCGGCACCACGGCCAGCGACCGGAGCCCATCGGTCTGGCCAGGGCGCCATTCATGGAGAAAGCATGTTCACTGCCGCCAGCTTCCGCGTCGGCGACCGCGTCACCATCCGTACCGGCCAGTCCATTCCGCAATCCATCGCCACGGTGGAGCGCTACACCGAAGGCGGCCGCTGCATGGTGCTGTCCGACGGCAGCGAGTGGCGCGCCGACGGGCGGCGCCAGTGGGGCTTCCGCGGCGGCTATTACAAGGGGCCGGTGGTCGAGCCCTTCGAGCCGGGCGACGACGAGTTCGTCACCCGCCGCCGCACCATCGGCGCGCTGCGCAAGTTCGCCGACGGGCTGACCATGGACTCGCCGCTCGGCACCGAGGCGCTGCAGCGCATCCTGGAGGCGGTGGACAAGGAGAAGGCGGCGGCGAAGGAAGGCTGATCGCCCGCTCCGCGGATGACAGCAAAAAAAGCCGGCGGCCCCGGGAGGGACCGCCGGCTTTTCTGTTACGTCGTCCTTACTCGGCCGCTTCCATCGCCGCCGGGCGCGATTCCTCGACCGGGACGGTGCGGATCAGGTGGTCGAAGGCCGACAGCGCCGCCTTGGCGCCCTCGCCCATGGCGATGACGATCTGCTTGTAGGGCACCGTCGTCGCGTCGCCGGCGGCGAAGACGCCGGGGATGGAGGTCTGGCCGCGGGCGTCCACCTCGATCTCGCCGCGCGGGGTCAGGGCGATGGAACCCTTCAGCCATTCGGTGTTGGGCACCAGCCCGATCTGCACGAAGATGCCTTCCAGATCGATCCGCTTCTGCTCGCCGCTGGTCCGGTCCTTGTAGGACAGGCCGACGACCTTGCTGCCGTCGCCATGCACCTCGGTGGTCTGGCCCGAGACGATGACGTCGACGTTCGGCAGGCTGTGCAGCTTGCGCTGGAGCACCGCGTCGGCGCGCAGCTGGCTGTCGAACTCGATCAGGGTGACATGCGCCACCAGACCGGCGAGGTCGATCGCCGCCTCGACGCCGGAATTGCCGCCGCCGATCACCGCCACCCGCTTGCCCTTGAACAGCGGGCCGTCGCAGTGCGGGCAGTAGGCCACGCCCTTGTTGCGGTATTCCGCCTCGCCCGGGACGTTCATCGAGCGCCAGCGGGCGCCGGTCGACAGCACCACCGTGCGCGACTTCAGCGAGGCGCCGCTGGCCAGCTTCACCTCGATCAGCCCGCCTTCCTGCGCCGGCGGCACCAGGGCGGTGGCGGTCTGCAGGTTCATGATGTCGACGTCATAGTCCTTGACGTGCTGCTCCAGCGCCGCGGCCAGCTTCGGCCCCTCGGTGTGGGAGACCGAGATGAAGTTCTCGATCGCCATGGTGTCGAGCACCTGGCCGCCGAACCGCTCGGCCGCCACGCCGGTGCTGATGCCCTTGCGGGCGGCATAGACGGCGGCGGCCGCGCCGGCCGGGCCGCCGCCGATCACCAGCACCTCGAACGGCGCCTTCGCCTTGATCTTCTCGGCGGCGCGGGCCACCGCGCCGGTGTCGAGCTTGGCGACGATCTGCGCCACGTCCATCCGGCCCTGGGCGAAGGGCTCGCCGTTCAGGTAGACGGTGGGGACGGCCATCACCTGACGCTGCTCGACCTCCTGCTGGAACAGCGCGCCGTCGATGGCGACATGCTTGATCCGCGGGTTCAGCGCGCTCATCAGGTTCAGGGCCTGCACCACGTCCGGGCAGTTCTGGCAGGTCAGCGAGAAGTAGGTCTCGAAGCGGAAATCGCCGTCGAGGTTGCGGATCTGCTCCAGCAGCTCGGCCGATTCCTTCGACGGATGGCCGCCGACCTGGAGCAGGGCCAGCACCAGCGAGTTGAACTCGTGGCCCATCGGCAGGCCGGCGAAGGTGACGCCGATGTCGGTGCCGACCCGGTTGATCGCGAAGGAGGGCCGGCGCTCGTCCTTGCCGTCGCGGACCAGCGTGATCTTGTCCGACAGCGAGGCGATGTCCTCCAGCAGGCCCAGCATCTCCTGCGCCTTCGGCCCGCCGTCGAGCGACGCGACCAGTTCGATCGGCTGGGTGATGCGTTCCAGATAGGCCTTCAACTGCGTCTTCAGATTGGCGTCCAGCATGGCTTTCGTTCCCAACGTCTTCGTGTCCGGGGCGGGCCGCCCGCGTCTTTGTCGCGGCGGTCCGGGCGGAGAATGGGGGCCCCTTGCGGGGGGCGGAGGGGGCAGAGGGGAGGCGGTCCGGGAAGGCCGGTCCGGTTCTGGAAACAGTGAAGAGTTCGAGGCGTCATCGTCCTCCCCGCGCAGGCGGGGATCCAGGTCCGGGAAAAGACTGCGACAAACTGCGCGTCTGGGTCCCCGCCTTCGCGGGGATGGGGAAACCGATGAGGAACCGATCACGAACCGATCGAGAGCGGCGGCGGCAGAGGGAAGCCGGCCGCGGGAGGTCGTGCCGCGAGGCACAGGTCCGGGGAGATGCTGCATCCAAGCCCGCCGCGGAGCGGGCGGGGTGGGGACCGGCCGCAGCCGGCCCCCGATCCGAGATTTCCGGGGAAACCCCCGGAAACCCTTAGATCTTGCCGACCAGGTCGAGCGACGGGGCGAGGGTCTTCTCGCCTTCCTGCCACTTGGCCGGGCAGACCTCGCCCGGGTGGGAGGCGACGTACTGGACGGCCTTGATCTTGCGCAGCAGCTCCTTGGCGTCGCGGCCGACGCCGCCGGCGGTGATCTCGACGATCTGGATCTTGCCGTCCGGGTCGACGACGAAGGTGCCGCGGTCGGCCAGGCCGACTTCCTCGATCAGGACCTCGAAGTTGCGGCTGATCGCCAGCGTCGGGTCGCCGATCATGGTGTAGCCGATCTTGCCGATGGCCGGCGAGGTGTCGTGCCAGGCCTTGTGGCAGAAGTGGGTGTCGGTGGAAACGCTGTAGATCTCGACGCCCAGCTTCTCGAATTCAGCGTAGTTGTCGGCCAGATCCTCAAGCTCCGTCGGGCAGACGAAGGTGAAGTCGGCCGGATAGAAGAACACGACCGACCACTTGCCCTTCAGGTCGGCGTCGGTCACGTCGATGAACTTGCCGTTCTTGTACGCGGTCGCCTTGAAGGGCTTAATCTCGCTGTTGATCAAGGACATAAGTGTTCTCCGATGGAGTGCGATGATTGGGTTCGCCCCATCCCCGGCCTTCGGCCGTGGCGTGTCCGACTTAGTGCGGCGCACCCTGTCGAACAAGGGGCCGCCTGAAGGTGGCCGGGGTGGGGCGGTGTTCCGTGTCCGGTTGACCCGAGGAGGAATACGGGAAATCTGTGATCAAGAGAAGCAGAAAATACCAATTGAATTGATCGATAAATCCGATTACATAACCGGGCATGAAACCGCTCCCCACCCTGCGCCAGCTCCGCTACCTCGTCGCCGTCGTCGACCGCTGCCATTTCGGGCAGGCGGCGGAAGCCTGCCTGGTCAGCCAGTCGACGCTGAGCGCCGGCATCCAGGAGCTGGAGGAGCTGCTGGGCGCCACGCTCTTGGAACGCACCCGCCGCTCGGTGCTGCCGACCCCGCTCGGCCGCGAGATCGCCGAACGGGCGCGCCAGCTGTTGAAGGGGGCGGAGGAGCTGGTGGACATCACCCGCTCGGCCGCCGACCCGATGTCGGGCTCGCTGCATCTGGGGGTGATCCCGACCATCGGCCCCTTCCTGATCCCCCGCGTCATGCCGGCCCTGCGCGAGGCCTTCCCGCGCCTGCGGCTCTACCTGCGCGAGGACCAGACGGCGCGGCTGCTCGACCAGCTGAACGCCGGCAAGCTGGACGCCGCGCTGCTGGCGCTGCCCTATCCGATGGGCGACCTGGAGACCGAGGACATCGCCGAGGACCATTTCTCGTTCGTCTGCCCGACGGATCACCGGCTGAGCGCCGGCGATCCGGCCCTGCCGGTCACCGTGCCGTCGGAGGATCTGCTGCTGCTGGAGGACGGCCACTGCCTGCGCGACCATGCGATGGCCGCCTGCGCGCTGGACGCCACCCCGCACAACACCGCCTTCCAGGGCACCAGCCTGCACACGCTGGTGCAGATGGTGGCGAACGGGCTGGGGGTGACGCTGCTGCCGCAGATGGCGGTCGATTCGGGCATCCTGCGCGGGCTCGACCTGTCGGTGCGCCCGCTGGCCGAAGACAGCCCGGGCCGCCGGATCGCGCTCGCCTGGCGCCGCACCTCGGGCCGGAAGGAAACCTGCCAGCGCCTTGCCGCGGCGTTGCGGGAGGAGATGCGGCGCCAGACGGGCTGAGCGGGACCCCATAAGGACCGCCGATAAAGAATCGCTTGGTCCGGCGGGTGCGAGATGGTTTAAACGGGGCGGTTTTTCCACCCGTCCACCCCGTTACCGGGACACCCCGCCATGCCCCCCGCCATCGCCGAAACCGCCCCCCTGTTCGACCGCGTCGCCATCGTCGGCATCGGTCTGATCGGCTCCTCGCTGGCGCGGGCGCTCGCGGAGTATGGGATCGCGCGGTCGGTCGTCTGCGCCGACCGCAGCGCGGAGGCCTGCGCCAAGGCGCTGGAGCTGGGCATCGTGGCCGAGGCGACCACCGATCTGGCGGCGGCGCTGGCCGGGGCGGATCTCGTGGTGCTGGCGACCCCTGTCGGCAGCTTCGCCGCGGTGGGCGAGGCCATCGGGCCGCTGCTGAAAAAGGGAACCATCGTCACCGACGTCGGCTCGGTCAAGCAGGCGACGCTGCGCGACATCGGGCCGCACCTGCCGGACGGCGTCCACCTGATCCCCGGCCATCCGGTGGCCGGCACCGAACATTCGGGGCCGGAGGCCGGCTTCGCCAGCCTGTTCCAGGGCCGCTGGTGCATCCTGACCCCGCCGCCCGGCGCCGACCGCCACGCGCTGGAGCGGGTGACGGAGATGTGGCGCCGTGCCGGCTCCACCGTCGAGGTCATGGAGGCCAACCACCATGACCGGGTGCTGGCCATCACCTCCCACCTGCCGCACCTGATCGCCTACACCATCGTCGGCACCGCGTCCGACCTGGAGGACGACACCAAGTCCGAGGTCATCAAATTCTCGGCCGGCGGCTTCCGCGACTTCACCCGCATCGCCGCCAGCGATCCGGTGATGTGGCGCGACGTGTTCCTCAACAACCGCGAAGCGGTGCTGGAGATCCTGCAGCGCTTCACCGAGGATCTGACCGCGCTCCAGCGCGCCATCCGCTGGGGCGAGGGCGAGCAGCTGCAGGACCATTTCACCAAGACCCGCGCGATCCGGCGGGGGATCATCGACGCCAAGCAGGCGTGAGGGGGGTGGGGTCTAACCCCTACGATGCCCGCAGCGCCGACAGGAAGCCATCCACCTCCTGCCGCATCCGTCCCGCATCGGCGGTGACGGTGCCGACCGAGCGGACCATCGCGCCGCTCGCCTGCTCGGCCGATGCGGCGGCTGCGGTGACGGCGGCGATGTTGTCGGAGACGGCGCGGGTGCCGTCGGCGGCGTCCTGGATGTTGGCTGCGATCTCGCCCACCGCGGCGGTCTGCTGTTCCACCGCGGCGGCGACCTCGGCAGCGATCCCGTTCAGCCGGGCGATGGTGCGGGTGACGGCGCCGATGCTGTCGACCGCGGTGCCGGAGGCGGCCTGGATCTCGGAGATGCGCGCCTGGATCTCGCCGGTCGCCTTGGCGGTCTGTCCGGCGAGCTGCTTGACCTCCGACGCGACGACGGCGAAGCCCTTCCCCGCCTCGCCCGCCCGGGCGGCCTCGATGGTGGCGTTCAGGGCGAGCAGGTTGGTCTGGCCGGCGATGCCGGAAATCATGTCGACGACCTTGCCGATCTCCGCTGCCGCAGCCGCCAGGCTGCCCATGACGGAGGTGCTGCGCTCGGCGTCGCGGGTGGCGTCGGTGGCGATGCCGGCGGTCGAGGCGACCAGCCCGGCGATGCCGCCGAAGCTGGCCGACAGTTCGGCGGTGGCTGCGGCGACGCTGTCGACGTTGGCCGAGGCGCGGCCGGCGGCGGCGGATGCCGCGCCGGAGTGGCTCGCCGTCTCGGCCGCGCCGTCGGCCATGGCGCTGGAGGCGGCGGCCATCTCGGCGGTGGAGGCGGCCAGCGCCTCGACCAGCCGCTTCACCGTCGCCTCGAAGCCGTCGGCATGCCGGTGCAGCTCCCGGCGGCGCTCCTCGGCGGCGGCGGCCTTCAGCCGTTCCTGTTCCTGCTGGAGCCGCTCCGCGTCGAGCATGCCGTCGCGGAACACGCGGGCGGCCTTGGCCATGCGGCCGATCTCGTCGCGGCGGCCCTCCTCGGAGCCGAAATCGGCCCCGAAATCAGCGGAGAAATCGCGGGCGGCCAGCCGTTCCAGGGCGGTGGCGACGTCGAGGATCGGCCGGGAGATGCCGCGCACCAGCGCCGCGCCGACGCCGAGCGCCAGCAGGGTGCAGAGCGTCACCCCGCCCAGCACCATTGCGTGGGCGCTGCGGTAGACCTCCGCCCCCTGGTCGGCGACGATGCCGGCATCGACCATCGTGCCGTCGACCAGCGCGTCCAGCGCCTCCTGCACGCGGGTGAAGGCGACGGCGCTCGGGCGTTTGAAGACGCTGACGGCCGACTGGGCGTTGCCGTCGCGGGCGAGGCCGCGCACCCGCCCGGCCGCGGACGCATAGGCGGTCCACGCCTCGTCGAAGGCGGCGAGCCGCGCCGCCCCCTCACCGCCGGTGAAGCGGGAGCCGGCGGCCCCGCGCCGCGCCGTGACCTCCGCCACCGCCTCGGTCCAGCTCTTTTCCGCCTGGCCGACCTGCATCTCGTTGGTGGCGAGCGCATAGGCCGCCTCGGCGATGCGGTGGCCCTGCGCCGCGGCGGCGAGCTGGCCGGCCAGCTGGGTCGCCGGCAGCGAGCGGCTGCGCATGGTCTCGGCGGCATTGTTTAGTATTTCAAGCCGGCTGAGCGTGAAGAGCCCGAAGGCGCCGGCCATCACCACGGTGCCCAGCACCGCGGCGATGATCTTGGTCCGGATGGTGAGGCGCCCGAATGCACGAATTCCAGCCATTTTGCCCATCCTTCCACCAATCCGCCGACAACAGGACGCCTTGGCCGACAGAATTGTTTGACGCTGAACCTTACTAATATGAATGTTTAAAATAATCAACGCAGATGAGTGGTTTCCTGCAGGATCCGGCAATGATCACAGGCGCCAAAACGAAACGGCCGCCGCACCCGGGGGTACGGCGGCCGTTTCGGGGCCGGCTGAGGATGGAGGTCAGGCGGCCTTGCGAACCGAACCCAGCTCGGAGAACAGCTTGACGACGGCTTCGACGAACTCGTTCAGCTGGTCCTGGCCCAGCGCCGAGACCGTGACGTCGTCGACGACCAGCGCGTCCTCGCTGATCCGGCCGCCGGCGGCGGTCAGGTCGGCGCGGTAGGCCTCCGGGGCGGCCAGCAGGCGGCCGCGCAGCTTGCCGGGGATCGCCAGCAGCTGGATGCCCTGGTCGATGGCGGCGATCGGCTTGCCGGCATCGAGGAAATGGCCGACGATGCGGCGGGTGTGGGCCGACTGCTGCAGCTTCGCCACGCTGCGCTCACCGCCCGGCAGCAGCAGCATGTCGAAGTCGGCGCCCAGCGCCTCGCTCAGATGCTTGTCCACCGGGAAGTAATGGCCCCAGGATTTGCCGTGCCAGCCGTTGACCAGACCCGTCTCGGTGGAGATGGTGCGCAGCGTCGCTCCGGTCTTGATCAGGGCGCGTTGCGGCTCGGTCATCTCCGCTTCTTCGAAGCCGTTGGAGACGAGGATGGCGATCGACTTTCCTGCGAGCGTATGATCCATACTGTCATGTCCTTTCATCGTTTCACCAAGGACGCCGGAACATCTCCGATGGGAGCATCTCCACGAGAGGAGATCCTGCCGGGGGGAGAACCCGCCGGGGCAGAGGCGGTTTGGAAACGGCCATCGCCGCGCAACAGGGATGCGCGGCAGCCGGTTCCGCCCGCCGGGGCCCGAGGTCGGGTGCCGGCGTGTGGGACCTTTACGTCCCGGATCGGTTTGTTTTCAGCATGCGGACTTAATTGGTCCCGATGAGGCCCCAAGTCAACAAGGGATTCCGCGGCGCACCCAAGGCCGCGGCGGACCGCAGCCGGCCGCAACCGCCGGCGGACAGTGGTATCCGCGGTGATTTTCCAGCCCCGTTCAAGACTTTCGGCCAAGCCGGGCGGTACCACGGGTTGATGCCGCGCAAGGCTGCCATACCATGGAGGCGTGGCTGCGTCGACGGATTATTCCCAAAGAACCGGCTGCCCTGCCGGCCGGGGGAAAATCGCCCCGAAGGCCGGGCAAAAAAAAGCGGCCGGGGGGAAGGCCCCCGGCCGTCGGCAAGTCATAGCATCAGCCGTTCGAAAAGATCCGGCTCGCACACCGGATCACGGACCAATCCCCTTGATCGGAACCTGCGATCAATGGAACTGGTCAGCCTCGGTGCTGTCCTTGTACGCGGTGGTCGAGGAGGTGCCGCCGGAGATCGCCGTGGCGACCGCGTCGAAGTAGCCGGTGCCGACTTCGCGCTGGTGCTTGGTGGCGGTGTAACCGTCCTTCTCGGCCGCGAACTCGGCCTGCTGCAATTCGGAATAGGCGGCCATGCCGCGCTCTGCGTAGCCCTTGGCGAGCGTGAAGGCCGAGTAGTTCAGGCTGTGGAAGCCGGCCAGCGTGACGAACTGGAACTTGTAGCCCATCGCGCCCAGCTCGCGCTGGTACTTGGCGATGGTGGCCTCGTCCAGGTTGGCCTTCCAGTTGAAGGAGGGCGAGCAGTTGTAGGCCAGCATCTTGCCCGGGAACTCCTTGTGCACGGCCTCGGCGAAGCGGCGCGCCTCGTCCAGGTTCGGCTTGGAGGTTTCCCACCACATCAGGTCCGAATAGGGCGCGTAGGACAGGCCGCGGGCGATGCAATGCTCGACGCCCAGGCCCTTCTTCAGGCGGTAGAAGCCCTCGGTGGTGCGGCCGCTGTCGAAGTCGATGAAGGGATGGTCGCGCTCGTCGATGTCCGACGTGATGAGCTGCGCCGATTCGGCATCGGTGCGGGCGATCACCAGGGTCGAGGTGCCGCAGACGTCGGCGGCCAGGCGGGCGGCGTTCAGCGTGCGGATGTGCTGCTGGGTCGGGATCAGCACCTTGCCGCCGAGATGGCCGCACTTCTTCTCCGACGCCAGCTGGTCTTCCCAGTGGACGCCGGCGGCGCCGGCCTTGATCATCGCCTTCATCAGCTCGAAGGCGTTCAGCGGGCCGCCGAAGCCGGCTTCCGCGTCGGCGATGATCGGCGCGAACCAGTAGGTGTCGCCCTTGCCCTCGGAGGTCTGGATCTCGTCGGCGCGCTTGAAGGTGTTGTTGATGCGCTCCACCACCGCCGGGACCGAGTTGACCGGATACAGGCTCTGGTCCGGATACATCTGGCCCGCCGTGTTGGCGTCGCCGGCGACCTGCCAGCCCGACAGGTAGATCGCCTTCAGGCCGGCCTTGACCGCCTGCATCGCCTGGTTGCCGGTCAGCGCGCCCAGCGTGTTGATGTAGGGCTCGGTGTTCAGCAGCTCCCACAGGCGGCGCGCACCCAGCTCGGCCAGCGTGTACTCGATCTTGACCGAGCCGCTCAGACGCTTGACGTCGTCCATGGTGTAGTCGCGGCGGATGCCCTCGTAACGGGCGGCGTGGATGGCGGTCTTGGTCTTTTCGTCGAGCGACATGGGTCAGGTTCCTTTTGTCCGGTGCGCCCGGTCGATCGGGGCGGAACTGGGGTCTCGGGGCGGGCCTTTTGTCGGTCCCCCGCGGCCTGGATGCAGCGGCGTTTCCTCCCGCCGTCTTCTGCTGCCTCTGGCCGTCTTCGGGGCCGCTTGCGCTTTACAGCGCGGCCGTGGACCAAGAGTTAAACCGGGCCTGAGTGCGTTGCAATAAGCCCTTGTTTGTAAAAAGGTCCGTTTGTAAACTGCCGTTTCACAAAGCCTGTAAATCGGTAAATCTTGTAAAGCCGAAATCGGGGCGGGGGCCAGGAGGGCCGGCGGTGGCGACCATGGAAAAGAAGGCGATGCTGGGTCCGAAGGTGCGCCGCCTGCGCCGCGACCGCGGGCTGACCCAGGCGCAGATGGCCGAGCAGCTGGCGATCTCCCCCAGCTACCTGAACCTGATCGAGCACAACCAGCGCCCGGTCACCGTGCCGCTGCTGCTGAAGCTGGGCCAGCAGTTCGGCGTCGACCTCCAGGCCTTCGCCGAGGACGAGGAAAGCCGGCTGGTGGCGGGGCTGCGCGAGGTGTTCGCCGACCCGCTGTTCGCCGGCTCCGACATCAAGAACCAGGATTTCCGCGAACTGGCGGCGGTGGCGCCGACGCTGGGGCAGGCGGTGGTGGCGCTCTACCGCGGCTTCCGCGGGGCGCGCGACGACCTCCAGGCGCTGGCGGAGCGGGTGGCCGACCGCGAGAAGCTGCATCTGGTGCAGAACACCGGCTTCCCGCAGGACGAGGTGCGCGACCTGTTCCAGGCCCACTCCAACCATTTCCCCGAGCTGGAGGCGGCGGCCGAGGCGCTGTGGCAGGACGGCAGGCTGGAGCGCGGTGACCTCTACCGCGGGCTGGCCGACTGGCTGAACACCCAGCACAGCGTCCGCGTCCGCCTGCTGCCGTCGGAGGTGATGGGCTATGCCGTGCGCCGCTTCGACCGCCACAGCCGGCGCATCCTGCTGTCGGAGATGCTGGCGCCGTCGGGCCGCACCTTCCAGCTCGCCTGCCAGATCGCGCTGCTGCGCCACCGCGACCTGCTGAACGGCATCGTCGACGCCGCCGCCCTGTCGGGGGACGAGGCGCGGCGGCTGGCCCGCATCGGGCTGGCCAATTACTTCGCCGCGGCGGTGCTGATGCCCTATGCCCGCTTCCACGAGGCGGCGACCCAGCTCCGCTACGACATCGAGATCCTGCGGCGGCGCTTCGACGCGTCGTTCGAGCAGGTCTGCCACCGGCTGACCACGCTGCACCGGCCGGGGGCCAAGGGCGTGCCCTTCTTCTTCATGCGGGTGGACAGCGCCGGCAACGTGTCGAAGCGCTTTTCCGGCGGCGGCTTCCATCTGGCGCGCTTCGGCGGCGGCTGCCCGCGCTGGATCGTCTACGAGGCGTTCCGCACGCCGGGCAAGATCCACAGCCAGGTGGCGGAGATGCCGGATGGCACCGCCTATTTCTCCATCGCCCGTACGGTGGTGAAGGCCGGCGGCGGCCACCGCAGCCCGCCCCAGCAATTCGCCGTCGCGCTTGGCTGCGACGTCCAGCATGCGGCGCAAGTCACCTATGCGGACGGTTTCGACCTGTCCAACACCGAGGCGGCGACGCCGATCGGGGTGAATTGCCGGCTCTGCCCGCGGCTGGACTGTTCGCAGCGGGCGTTCCCGCCGTTGAATCATCGGCTTATCGTCGACGAGAACCTGCGCGGCCTCTCCCCCTACCTGTTCGCCCCGCCCAGTGCCGAATAGGCGGCGGATTGACCGGGATCAATGTTGTACGGCAAAGACTGTGTTGTTTGCCGGAAAGCCCGTCAAATGACTGGTATAAACCCGTGGCCTTCGGCCGGCTTTGTTGATAGGGTCCGGCCGTTGCGTCGCGGCAGCTCCGCTTGTCATCCGTGCATCGGCCACCTGAACGCAGCGTCCCGGACATCGGCATTTAACGTCGCCAAGATCGACTTGGCACTGCAGGTTTTGGAACGCCCCAATGAGCAACTTGATCAAAGAACGCGTGCTGACCGTTCACCACTGGACCGACACGCTGTTCAGCTTCACCACCACGCGCGATCCGTCCTTCCGCTTCCTGCCGGGGCAGTTCACCATGATCGGGCTGGAGGTCGAAGGCCGGCCCCTGCTGCGTGCCTACAGCCTGGTCAGCGCGCATTACGAGGAGACGCTGGAGTTCTTCAGCATCAAGGTGCAGGACGGCCCGCTGACCTCGCGCCTGCAGCACCTGAAGGAAGGCGACACACTGCTGGTGAACCGCAAGGCGACCGGCACGCTGATCACCGACAACCTGCTTCCCGGGCGGAACCTGTATCTGCTGAGCACCGGCACCGGCCTGGCGCCGTTCCTCAGCATCATCAAGGACCCGGAGATGTACGAGAAGTTCGACCGGGTGATCCTGACCCACGGCACCCGCACGGTGGCCGAACTGGCCTATGACGAGCTGATCCACAACGCCCTGCCGGAGAACGAGTTCTTCGGCGAGCAGGTGAAGGAGAAGCTGCTGTACTACCCGACCGTGACGCGCGAGCCCTTCCGCAACCAGGGCCGGCTGACCACGCTGATGGAGACGGGCAAGCTGTACGAAGACCTGGGCCTGCCGGAGCTCGATGCCGAGAAGGACCGGGTGATGATCTGCGGCAGCCCGGCCATGCTGGCCGAGACCACCGCGATGATGGAGCGCCGCGGCTTCGTCATGGGCACCAACGGCGAGCCGGGCGGCTTCGTCATCGAGAAGGCGTTCGTCGAGCGGTGAGGGCTGTGTGGGGGTGTCGGCTGACGATGCCCCCTCCCTAACCCTCCCCCGCTTTGCGGGAGAGGGAACTCCGCTGCACCCCCCGCAAAAGTCCTGCCCCCTCTCCCGCGATCGGACCGGCCTTCGGCCGGACGAGAGCGGGGGAGGGATGGGGGGCTGATGCTGCCGAAATTCGCCCTTTGCGCCGGAATAAACTCCCCCTCCCGTGGGTTTATCAATCCGTGACGAAGGCACGTCACTCAATCCTTGACCGACTGGCGGGCGCGTCTCCTTTGGGGGCGCGCCCATTTTCATGGTGGGGCCGGTGAATAAAAACGCCGCCCGGCCTGTTGGTGCGACCGTCGCCGTTCAAACCGCCGAGCCTTTGGTGTAGACATCCCGCCCATGCGCCCGATCCTCATCCTCGCCGCGATCCTCGTCGCCGGCCTCGCGAATCTCGCCGTCTGGTCCCTGCCGAACCGCCCGGTGCCGCTCGATCCGCCGCCGGGCGGCAAGCTGCGCAGCGTGTCCTTCGCCCCTTTCCGCGACGGCCAGAGCCCGCTGACCCAGGTCTTCCCGACCACCGCCCAGATCGAGGAGGATCTGGCGGCGCTGGCGCCGCAGGTCGCCGGCGTGCGCACCTACACCTCGCTGGAAGGCTTGCAGGTGGTGCCGGAACTGGCGCGCAAGCATGGCATCCAGGTCACCATGGGGGCGTGGCTGTCCTCCAAGACCGAGAAGAACGAGGCGGAGATCGCCTCGCTGATCGACCTCGCCAACCGCTATCCCGACGTCATCACCCGCGTCATCGTCGGCAACGAGGTGCTGCTGCGCCGCGAGCTGACGCCGGAGCAGGTCGCCGGCTACATCGACCGCGTCAAGGCGGCGGTGAAGCAGCCGGTGTCCTATGCCGACGTGTGGGAATGGTGGCTGAAATACCCGCAGATCGCCGATCACGTCGATTACCTGACCATCCATCTGCTGCCCTATTGGGAGGACGTGCCGGCCGGCGTGGAGGGCGCGACCGAGCGCATCCGCCACAGCTACCGCATCATCGCCCAGCGTTTTCCCGGCAAGCCGATCCTGGTCGGCGAGACCGGCTGGCCGACCGCGGGGCGGTCGCGCGGCGCCGCGGTGCCCGGGCTGGTCAACAAGGCGACCTTCGTCAACGCCTTCGTCCGCATGGCCGAGCAGGAGGGCTTCGACTACAACGTCATCGAGGCCTTCGACCAGGAATGGAAGGCCAAGCTGGAGGGCACGGTCGGCGGCCACTGGGGCCTCTACAATGCCGACCGCACGCCGAAATTCTCGCTGGCCGGGCCGGTGGTCGGCAATGTGGCGTGGCCCTGGCTGTTCGCGGTCTCCAGCGGGCTGGCGCTGGTGCTGCTGGGCGGGCTGGCAGGGTTGCGCCGGCACCTGCCGGGCACCGGCTGGGTCGTGCTGATCCTGCTGGCGCAGGCGCTGTCGACCCTCTATGTGCGCGCCGCCTTCGTCGCCGCCCACGGCAAGCACTACTGGCAGGACACGACGCTGGCCATCGGCATGCTGGCGCTGACCGCGGCGCTGGTGCTGGCGGTGCTGCTGACCGCCCACCGCACGCTGGCGAGCGGCGGTCTGGCGCGCGAGCCGCTGGTCGGCCTGCGCCATGCCCGCCCGGCCCTGACCCGCACCGAGCGGGTGGGGCGGTGGAGCGCCGTGGCGCTGGGCGCGGTGGCGCTGGTCTGGTCGCTGCTGATCGTCTATGACGGTCGCTACCGCGACTTCCCCAACCCCTACCTGCTGATCCCGGCGCTGGCGCTGCCGGCGCTGGGGCTGGTCCGCGCCGCCCGCCGGCCGGTGGGGACCGGGGTCCGCGACGCGCTCGGCATCGCCGGCCTGTTCCGCCCGGCGGTCCCCGCCGCCGACGATGACGGAGAGCCCCGCGGCCTGTGCGGCGCTGTCCGCCGCCTGCCGGTCGAAGCGGCACTGGCCTTCGGCCTGCTGCTGGCCGCGCTGCTGACCGTGCTCGCCGAAGGCTTCGTGCCGCTCGAATCGCTGATCTACGGCCAGCTGCCCTTCATGGAGGCCCTGCACGAGGTCGATTGGAGCCGCCCGAACTGGGAGGCGCTGGGCTGGGCCGGCCTGCAGGTCCTGCTGGCGCTGCCCTTCCTGGCCGGGCTGTGGAGCGCCCGGCGGCCGCTGCGGCGGATTTGATGGCACTCCCCAGTTGCATGGGGCGGGCTGCTGTGGATTGATGGGCGGGTCCTTGCCGAACAGGAGACCCGCCCGATGTCGCCCGAACTGTGGCTCGCCTTTGCCGCCGCCTCCGCCGTCATGCTGATGATCCCCGGCCCGACGGTGCTGATCGTCGTGTCCTACGCGCTGGGCCATGGCCGGCGCTCGGCCATGGCGACGGTGGCCGGGGTGGCGTTGGGCGACTTCACCGCGATGACCGCCTCGATGCTTGGGCTGGGCGTGCTGCTGTCGACCTCGGCGGCGCTGTTCACCCTGCTGAAATGGGCGGGGGCGGCCTATCTGGTCTATCTCGGCTTCAAGCTGTGGCGGGCGCCGGTCGGGACCGGCGAGGCGGTGGCCGACGATCGGCCGGTGCGGCCCTGGCGCATGATGCTGCACACCTATGCCGTCACCGCGCTGAACCCGAAGAGCATAGTCTTCTTCGTCGCCTTCCTGCCGCAGTTCCTCGACCCCGGCCGGCCGCTGGCCGGGCAGATGGTGGTGATGGAGGCGACCTTCCTGGTGCTGGCGACGCTGAACGCCACTGCTTACGCCCTGCTGGCCTCGGCGGCGCGGCGCGCGGTGCGGACGCCGTCGGTGCAGCGCACCGTCAACCGGGTCGGCGGGTCGCTGCTGATGGGCGCCGGCCTGCTGACCGTCGCCTGGAAACGGACGGCGTGACGCGAGGCTTTTGCGTGCCGGGGGGTCAGACCCCCAGCACGTTCCGCATGCTGTAGAGGCCCGGCGTCTTGTCCTGGGCCCACAGGGCGGCGCGGACGGCGCCCTTGGCGTAGATCTGGCGGCCGGACGCCTTGTGGGTCAGTTCGATCCGCTCGCCGTCGCCGGCGAACATCACGGTGTGGTCGCCGATCACGTCGCCGCCGCGCAGCGTGGCGAAGCCGATCTCGCCGGCCGGGCGGGCGCCGGTGTGGCCGTCGCGGACCTTCTGCCAGACATCCTCCAGGGCAACGCCGCGCCCGGCCGCCGCCGCCCGGCCGAGGCCGAGCGCGGTGCCCGACGGCGCATCGACCTTGCGGCGGTGGTGCATCTCCAGGATGTCGATGTCGAAATCGTCGCCCAGCGTGTGGGCCACCTGCTCGACCAGCGCCAGCAGCAGGTTGACGCCCAGCGACATGTTCGGCGACTGGACGATGGCGGTGTGGGTGGCGGCGGTGGCGATGGCCGCCTGCTGCGACGGGTTCAGGCCGGTGGTGCCGATGACCAGCACGGTTTCCGACTGGGCGGCGAGCGCGGCATGGCGTTCGGTCGCGTCGGGGCTGGTGAAGTCGATCACCGCGTCCGACTGGGCGAACAGCGCGACCGGATCGTCGATGGCGGCGACGCCCAGCGGGTCGATGCCGGCCAGCAGGCCCAGATCCTTGCCCAGCGCCGGGCCGCCCGTCCGTTCGGTCCCGCCGGCCAGCGTGCAGCCGGCGGTGGCCGCGATCTCGCGCACCAGCATCTGCCCCATGCGCCCCGCGCAGCCGACGATACCGATCTTCATGACCACATCCCTTTTTCGAGCATCCGGAACCGGGCTTCCCCGCTGTCAGCGGTTTAGCACAGGCTCCGCCCCGGCTTAAGCGCCAAGGCAGCTGCGCAGCGATGCGGCGAGGTTGCGCAGCAGGGTGGGGTAGAGCGCCACGCCCTCCGCCAGATCGGCCCCTTCGGGATCGAGCACGCCGGTCTTCGCCTTGGTGCCCTCGACCACGGTCTGGACCAGCGCCGGTTCGAACTGCGGCTCGGCGAAGACGCAGGCGGCGCCCAGCCCGCCGATCTTGGCGCGGATCGCCGACAGCCGCTTGGCCGAAGGACGGCGGTCCGGGCTGACGGTGATGGAGCCCACCGCCGACAGGTCGTAGCGCGCCTCGAAATACTGGTAGGCGTCGTGGAAGACGACGAAGGGCTTGTCCTTCACCGGCGCCAGCGTCGCCTTCAACTCCGCGTCCAGCGCGTCGAGCGCCTGGAGCGTGCGGTCGGCATTGGTGCGGTAGGCCTCGGCATCGGCGGGATCGCGGGCGGCCAGCGCCTCCGCCGTCGCGACGACGATGGCGCGGGCGTTGGCGGGATCGAGCCAGATGTGGCTGTTCAGTTCCTCATGGTCGTCGCCGTGGTCGTGGCCCTTGTGGTCATGCGCCTTGTGGTCGTGGCCCTTATGGTCGTGGCTCTCATGGCCGTGGTCGTGGGCCTCCCACGCCCCGCCCTCGCGACTTTCCAGCAGGGTCAGGCCCCTCAGCTCCATCAGGGTCAGCAGTCTGGCCTTCGGGGCGTTGGCCTTCAGCGGCTTTTCCAGGAAACCTTCCAGCTCCGGCCCGACCCAGACGACGATGTCGGCGGCCGACAGCGCCTTGGCGTCCGACGGCTTCATCGCGTAGCTGTGCGGCGAGGCGCCGCCGCGCACCAGCAGCGCCGGTTCGCCGACACCCTGCATGACCGCGGCGACCAGCGAATGGATCGGCTTGATCGACACCACCACTTTCGGTGCATCGGCCAATGCCGGCAGCGCCGGGGAGACGAACAGGGCGGACAGGAGGGCGGCGGACAGCGCGTTGGGGCGCATGGGAGGGATCCTCTCGACTTGCTGGACAGGCTGCTGGATTTCAGCGCATAGGGAAGCCATGTTTAACTGGTGTCACGTTATAACGTAACATGTCAATATCCAGCCCGCAGCGCGATAAACCAGACCAGATCGACGGCGCCCTGTTCGCCGGCCCGCTCGCCTGGACCGAGGACCTGACCGTCCGCTTCGGCCGCCGCACCGTGCTGGACCGCGTCAACGTCGCCGTCCAGCCGGGGGAGGTGGTGACGCTGATCGGCCCCAACGGCGCCGGCAAGACGACGCTGGTCCGCGCGGTGCTGGGGCTGGTGGCGCCCGGCGGCGGGCGGGTGCTGCGCCGTCCGGGGCTGCGCGTCGGCTACATGCCGCAGAAGCTGGCGGTGGACCAGACGCTGCCGCTGACCGTGCGCCGCTTTTTGGCGCTGTGGCGGCCGGTGACCGCCGAGCGGGTGGAGGCGGCGCTGGAGGAGGCCGGGGTGACGCGGCTGGCCGATTCGGCGGTGCAGACCATCTCCGGCGGCGAGATGCAGCGGGTGCTGCTGGCCCGCGCCCTGCTGGGCGAGCCCGACCTGCTGGTGCTGGACGAGCCGGACCAGGCGGTCGACGTCCATGGTCAGGCCGAGCTGTTCCACCGCATCGCCCAGGTGCGGCAGCGCCGCGGCTGCGGCGTCCTGCTGGTCAGCCATGACCTGCATACGGTGATGGCGCGCACCGACCGGGTGATTTGCCTGAACGGGCATGTCTGCTGTTCCGGCCGGCCGGAGGATGTCAGCCGGCATCCGGAATACCATGCCCTGTTCGGCGGCCATGCCGCCGACCTCGCCGTCTACCTGCACCGCCACGACCACGCCCATGCCGAGGACGGCAAGGTCGTGCATGACCATGACGGGGGCTGCTGCCATGGATGAGTTCGTGGTTCGCGCGCTGCTGGCCGGCGGCGGCATCGCCCTGCTGGCCGGGCCGCTGGGCTCCTTCGTGGTGTGGCGGCGCATGGCCTATTTCGGCGACACGCTGGCCCATTCGGCCCTGCTGGGGGTGACGCTGGGCTTCCTGCTGGGCGTCAACCCGATGGTGGGCGTGATGGCGGTGTGCGTGGCGCTGGCCTTGGCGCTGGTCGCCCTGCAGCGCCGCCGCACGCTCGCGGCCGACACGCTGCTGGGCATCCTGTCGCACGGCTCGTTGTCGCTGGGTCTGGTGACGCTGGCCTTCCTGGAGACGCTGCGCATCGACCTGATGGCCTATCTGTTCGGCGACATCCTGTCGGTGACCGGCGGCGACCTGATGGCGATCTATGGCGGCGGGGCGGTGGCGCTGACCGGTCTGGCGCTGCTGTGGCGCCGGCTGCTGGCGGTGACGGTGGACGAGGATCTGGCGCGGGTGGAGGGCATGCCGGTCGACGCCCTGCGGCTGGCCTTCATGCTGCTGATCGCGCTGGTCATCGCCATCGCCATGAAGATCGTCGGCATCCTGCTGATCACCTCGCTGCTGATCATCCCCGCCGCCGCGGCCCGCCGCTTCGCCCGCACGCCGGAGACGATGGCGGCGCTGGCCTCGGTCATCGGCGTGGCGGCGGTCGTGGCCGGGCTGCTGGCCTCGCTGAACTGGGATCTGCCGGCAGGGCCGAGCGTGGTGGTGGCCGCCGCTGCGCTGTTCCTGCTGGGATCGCTGGTGCCTTTGAGGCGATAACAGGCACCGCCTGCAATCAGTAAAAGAACAGGGCTGCGTGGGTTTCCCGTTTTCGGACGCGACCACCTGCGCCATAGTCCGCGGGCGGACGCGATGGCGGATGGGCCGCCATCGCCGCCGCACTGACGGAGGGCTTGAGGATGGAACGCTTCCTCACTCTCCTGATCCTGGTGCTGGAGATCGTCAAGCGGCTGCTTGACCTTCTGATGCACTAAGATCGGGCGGGCGGGCCGGGGAATTGCAGTCCCCGGCCCGCCTACCCCCGATATTGGTGCCGTACCCCGCCGCTGTCAACGGGCCGGGAAAAAACACTCATTCGTCGATGTTGCGTGCCAGAACCTCGCGTTTGCCGGAGTGGTTGGGCTTGCTGACCACCCCTTCGGTCTCCATCCGCTCGATCAGGCGGGCGGCGGAGTTGTAGCCGATGCGCAGCTGGCGCTGGATGAAGCTGGTCGACGCCTTGCGCTCGCGGCAGACCACCGCCACCGCCTTGTCGTAGAGGTCGTCGCCCGAGCCGCTGCCGGTGCCCGGCAGGCCGCCGTCGTCGAAGGACTCGCCGCCCTCCTCGTCCTCCAGGATGGCGTCGACATAGTTGGGCTCGCCCTGGGCCTTGAGGAAGCGGACGATCTGCTCGACCTCGTGGTCGGAGACGAAGGGGCCGTGGACGCGGGTGATGCGGCCGCCGCCGGCCATGTAGAGCATGTCGCCCTGGCCGAGAAGCTGTTCGGCCCCCTGTTCGCCCAGGATGGTGCGGCTGTCGATCTTGCTGGTGACCTGGAAGCTGATGCGGGTCGGGAAGTTGGCCTTGATGGTGCCGGTGATGACGTCGACCGAGGGACGCTGCGTCGCCATGATCAGGTGGATGCCGGCGG
Organism: Azospirillum sp. HJ39; assembly: GCF_041507355.1. NCBI lineage: Bacteria > Pseudomonadati > Pseudomonadota > Alphaproteobacteria > Rhodospirillales > Azospirillaceae > Azospirillum > Azospirillum sp. HJ39. The sequence goes on from NZ_CP167913.1 coordinate 244,926, forward strand.
CACGCGCCATCTGGGCGAGGCGCTGGATCGCCGCCTCGATGTCCTTACCGGCCACCAGCATCAGGTCGGCCATCTCGTCGACGATGACGACGATGTAGGGCAGCTCGGTGAGGTCGAGCGGCTGTTCCTCGAACAGCGGCTTGCCGGTGTCGGGATCGAAACCGGTCTGGACGCGGCGGGTCAGCGACTCGCCGCCCTCGCGCGCCTCGCGCAGGCGGGCGTTGTAGCCCTCGATGTTGCGCACCCCCAGCTTGGACATGTTGCGGTAGCGGTCCTCCATCTCCCGCACCGTCCATTTCAGCGCAACCACCGCCTTCTTGGGGTCGGTGACGACGGGGGTCAGCAGATGGGGGATGCCCTCGTAGACCGACAGTTCCAGCATCTTGGGGTCGATCATGATGAAGCGGCAGCGCTCCGGCGGCAGCCGGTAGAGCAGCGACAGGATCATGGTGTTGATCGCCACCGACTTGCCCGAGCCGGTGGTGCCGGCGACCAGCAGATGGGGGAAGCGGGCGAGGTCGGCGACCACCGGCTGGCCGCCGATGTCCTTGCCGAGCGCCAGCGCCAGCTTGCCGCCATGCTTGTCGAAGCCGTCCGCCGCCATCAGCTCGCGCAGCAGCACGGTCTCGCGCTTTGCGTTGGGCAGCTCGATGCCGATGACGTTGCGGCCGGGCACCACGGCGACGCGGACCGACACCGCGCTCATCGAGCGGGCGATGTCGTCGGCCAGGCCGATGACGCGCGAGGATTTGGTGCCGGGCGCCGGCTCCAGCTCGTACAGGGTGACGACCGGGCCGGGATGGACCTTCTGGATCTCGCCGCGCACGCCGAAATCGCCGAGCACCCCTTCGAGCTGGCCGGCGTTGCGCTGCAGCGCAGCCTCGTCGAGCTGTTCGCCGCGGATGCCGGCGGGCGGCACCTGCAGCAGGTCGAGCGGCGGCAGCTCGTAGCCCGGCGGGCCGTCCTCCTCGCCCAGCGGCAGCCGGGGCTGGCGCGGGTCGGTCCTTGCGGCCTCGCGTTCGGACGCGGTGGATTTCGGCGGGGCGATGACCGGGATCGGGCGCAGCGGCCGTTGGTCGGTGCCTGCCTGCCCGGCGCCCTGCCCGGCGCCCTGCCCGGCCGAGCCCGTGCCGGCAGCCGGGGGCGGGCTGGCGTCAAGCCCGGCGGGGGGAAGCGGGTCGACGCGCACGGCATCGTCGAAGCGGGGCCGGTCGCGCTTGGGGGCGCCGTCGCCGCGCAGCGCGTCGTCCACGGCGATGGAGGCGGTCTGCACCGCGGCCTGCGCCGCGTTGCGGCCATGGCGGCGCAGGGCGTCGATGCCGTTGCGGGTCCCCGTGCGGATCAGCCGCACGCCGTTCACGCTGCCGCGGCCGAGCGCGCGGAAGCTGGCGATCCATTCGCCGACCGACAGGCCGGCGGCCAGGAACAGCACCAGCCCGGCACCGACCGCGGCGGCGGTCGCCACCATCGGTTCCGCCCCGAACAGGTTGCCGACGCCGCGCAGCAGGACCTGGCCGATGCTGCCGCCGGGCAGCGGCGCCAGCGGGTCGGTCGACGCATCGGTCAGGCCGGCGAGCGCCATCGATCCCAGGATCACGCCCCACAGCGCCAGCACGGTGCGGAACAGCGGGTTGCCCAGTCGGCGCTGCGCCCCCAGGCGCCAGCCCCAGAACATCGGCACCAGCGCGATGACGAAGGAGGCCCAGCCCAGTGACTGGATCAGCAGGTCGGCGACATAGGCGCCGGGGGTGCCGAACAGGTTGTGGGTGCCCCCCGATGCGGCGGGGACCGAGTTCAGCGAGGCGTCCTGCGGGTCGTAGCTGCCCAGCAGCACCATCAGCAGCAGGCCGAACAGCCCCAGCACGAAGCCCATCGCCTCGCGCGCGCGGGCGACGACGAAGGCGCGCATGGCCGGGGAGAAGAAGGGGGGCTTCTCTGCCCGGCCGCGGCCGGCGCGCAGCCGGTCCCGTCCCGGATCCTTGCCCATCTCCTTGCCGGCTTCCTTGCCGCCGTCGCGGGACCCGCCCTTGCGCGGGCCGGCGGCGGTCCGCCCCAGGCTGGGCCGGGGGCGCGCGGAGGAAGGGCCGGCGGGTCGGGCCATGGGACGGGAACCTCGTGCTGTAGAAAACTTGGAGACGGGCGGGAAACCGGGCGGGCCGGTCAACCGAGAGTGGCTTAGCCGAGAATGCGGACGATGGAGGCGCAGGCCTGGGCGACGGTGTCGGCGCTTTCGACCAGCGCCACGCGGATATAGGCGTCGCCGGGGTTCGGTTCGCCCGGATTGCTGCGCGACAGGTAGGCGCCGGGCAGCACGCGGACCGCCCCCTCCGCCCACAGCCGCTTGGCCGCCTCCTCGCCGTTGCCGACGTCGAGCCACAGGAAGAAGCCGCCGGCCGGGCGGTAATAGCCGTAGCGGCCGCCCAGCTCGGCCTCCGCAGCGGCGAACTTGGCGCGATAGGCGGCGCGGTTCTCCTCCACATGCGCCTCGTCGCGCCACAGCGCGGTGCTGGCCGCCAGGATCGGCAGCGGCATGCCGGCGCAGCCGTAGCTGCGCAGGCGGGAGAAGCGCCCGATCAGCGCCGGGTCGCCGGCGACGAAGCCGGAGCGCATGCCGGCCGCGCTCGACCGCTTGGACAGGGAGTGGAAGACCAGCAGGTTGGCCCAGGGCTTGCCGTCCTGTTGCGGCATGCCGGCCGCGACCTGGAGCGCGCCGACCGGCGGGGCGTCCAGCCAGATCTCGGCATAGCATTCGTCGACCGCCAGCACGAAGCCGTATTGCCGCGCCAGCCCGATCGCCTTGGCGAGATAGGCCGGCGTGGCCGCCGCCCCCTGCGGATTGCCGGGCGTGCACAGGTAGAACAGCGCCGTGCGCTCCAGCAGCTCCGGCGTCAGGGCATCGAGGTCGGGCAGGAAGCCGGTTTCGCGCGTCGCCGACAGGAACACCGGCTCCGCCCCTGCCATCACCGCCGCCCCCTCGTAGGGCGCATAGAAGGGGTTGGGCATCAGGACCGCCGGCTGGCGCCCGGCCTTCTGTGTCGGCACCGCCAGCAGGGCCAGCATGAAGAGCGCCTCGCGCGTGCCGGACAGCGGCAGGATGGAGCTGTCGGCATGCAGCAGCCCCGGCGGCAGTTCGTAGCGGCGGGTCAGCCAGTCGCCGGCCGCGGCGCGGAATTCCGGCGTGCCGCCGACCGGCGGGTATTTGCCCCAGCCGGCGGTGTTGGCGCGCAGCGTCTCGTCGATGATGGCCGGCGGGGTATGCTGCGGCTCGCCCACCGTCAGCAGGATCGGGGCGACGTTGGCCCGCGGCGTGATCGGCGCCAGCAGGTTGGCCAGCCGGGTGAAGGGATAATCGGTCAGCCGGTCGAGGCGGTCGTTCCCGATCGCCTCGGTGAAGACGGCACCGCTGTTGACGCTGAAATCGGCAAGGACCATGACGACCGGAACCCTCTTCCCACCCCGGATGCCGCGCCCCGGCCAATCGGGGTGCGGCCGCATCTCATGCGCGACCGATCCTATCGGCGCCGCCCGGGGGGCACAAGCGCCCAGAACCCATGGGACGGGACCGGTGGCCGAACGGTCACAGGCCGCGGGCGGCATGCGGCCGATTTTTATCCGGGTGATATTGACTCCCGGTTTTCATCCGGGTAAAAACCCGGCGTCACAACCCCGAGGCCAGCCCATGTCCGTCACCGCCGAACCCCTTTGCACCGCCTTCCGCGGCGACCGCCGCATCGCCGCCGGAGATGGGCCGTCCGTCGCGCGGGTACTGCGGACGGCGCTTGCCGCGGAGCCGGATGGGCCGCCGGCCCTGGTCTTCGACGATGCGACTGGGCGGGCCGTCGATCTCGATCTGCGCGGGCCGGATTTGCGGGAAACCGGCGGGGAGCTTGCTGCTCCGCAGACCCCGCGCGGGCCGGGGCGGCCGAAACTGGGGGTGGTGGCGCGCGAGGTGACGCTGCTGCCGCGGCATTGGGACTGGCTGAACGCCCAGCCCGGCGGGGCGTCGGTGGCGCTGCGCAAGCTGGTGGACGAGGCGCGCAAGGGGGGAGAGGCGAAGGACCGCATGCGCCGTGCGCAGGAGGCCGCCTATCGCGTGATGTCGGCCCTGGCCGGCGACCGGCCGGGCTACGAGGAGGCGGTGCGGGCGCTCTATGCGGCGGATCGCTTGCTGTTCGACGGCCTGACGGCGGACTGGCCGGCGGATGTGCGCGATTATGCCCGCGCGCTGGCGGCGGACGCCTTTGCCGTTCCCGGTTCCGTTCCAGGCGATCCGGCCGCGGCCGGCTGATCTGTGGACGGCAGGCGCGCGTTTGCGCGCCGGCCGGGTCCGTTCCTGCACGGATGAGGAGCGGACCCGCCTTCGCCGTCGGCCTTACAGCGCCTCGGAGTTGGTCTCTCCGGTGCGGATGCGCACGGCCTGCGCGATCTCCAGGACGAAGATCTTGCCGTCGCCGATGCGGCCGGTGTTGGCGGCCTTCTGGATCGCCTCGACCACCTGCTCGTACTGGTCGTCGGAGACGGCGACCTCGACCTTCACCTTGGGCAGGAAGCTCACCGAATATTCGGCGCCGCGGTAGATTTCCGTCTGGCCCTTCTGGCGGCCGAAGCCCTTGACCTCGCTGACGGTCAGGCCCTGGATCCCGAGCGAAGTCAGCGCCTCGCGCACTTCGTCCAGCTTGAACGGCTTGATGATGGCCATAACCAGTTTCATGTGGCTTCCCCTTAAAGCGTTGTTCCGGCCGCGGATGAGGCTGTGGCCGCCCCGTTGCGGTTCCGGTCCGGCCAAACGCCGTCCCGTCCTCCCGCCGATGGCCAAGCCTGTTCGCGTCGACCGCAAAAAGCAATGACTACAAGAATCGTGCCGGTTGAAATCCGCCGCGGCAACCGGGATGTGCCCGCCGATTGGGCGCTCAAAAAGTCATCATATGCCTGAAATACGACCATTCATGAGCCGTCCGGCCGCCTGTCGGGCATGGCCGGCCCGGTTTGCCGGGGCGGCGCCCGGACAGGACACTGGACAGGAGGCCTCCGTAAGACAATGTTTGATCGCGCGCGGCGCCGCCCGGTCCGGACCCGTCCGGTTTTCGGGACCGGTTGGCTGCCGCGCCATGCAAGAGGCGAGAGGGCAACGAGCATCATGGCCGTATCTGGCACCGAATCGGGCAAAGCGTCCGTCCCCCCGCAGGGCGGCGACATCACCACCGAGGTCGTGGTGCTGGGCGGCGGTCTGGCCGGGTTGACCATGGCGGCGGCGCTCGCCAGCGCCGGCGTGCCGGTGGTCTGCATCGACCAGGACAGCCCGGAGCGCATGGAGAGCCACGGCTTCGACATCCGCACCACCGCGATCTCCTACGCCTCGAAGATGGTGCTGGAGTCGGCGGGGGTCTGGCACCACATGGCCGAGCGGGCCGGGCCGATGCTGGACATCCGCATCGCCGACCAGTTCTCGCCGCTGTTCATCCATTACGACCACACCGAACTGGCGATGGAGGGCACGCACCAGCCCTTCGGCTGGATCCTGGACAACAAGGACATCCGCAGCGCCCTGTTCACCCGCTCGGCCGAGCTGCCGGGGCTGGTCCATCTGGCGCCGGCCAAGGCGATCACGGTGGAGCGCACGCGGACCGGCGTGTCGGTGCGGCTGGCCGACGGGCGCACGGTGCGCGGCCGGCTGCTGGTCGGCGCCGACGGCCGGCGGTCGCTGGCGCGCGACAGCGCCGGGATCAAGGTGCGGCGCTGGTCCTACGACCAGAGCGCCATCATCTGCACCATCCGCCATTCCGAGCCGAACAAGGGCGTCGCGGTCGAGCATTTCCTGCCCAACGGCCCCTTCGCCGTGCTGCCGATGACGGACAACCGCTGTTCCATCGTGTGGAGCGAGAAGACCTCGCTGGTCGACACCTACCTGAAGCTGCCCGAGGACCAGTTCATCGACGAGCTGACCCGGCGGTCCGGCGGCTATCTCGGCGAGATCTCGCTGCTGACCCGGCGCGAGGCGTGGCCGCTGTCGGTGCTGCTGGCCGAGCGCTTCGTCGCCGACCGGCTGGCGCTGGTGGGCGAGGCCGCCCATGCCATCCACCCCATCGCCGGGCAGGGGCTGAACCTCGGCATGCGCGACGTGGCGGCGCTGGCCGAGGTGGTGGTCGACGCCTACCGGCTGGGGCTGGATGTCGGCGGGCCGGAGGTGCTGGCGCGCTTCCAGCGCTGGCGCCGCTTCGACACCGTGCTGCTGGCCGCGGTGTGCGACGGGCTGGTCCACCTGTTCTCCAACAGCATCCCGCCGGTGAAGCTGGCGCGCGACCTGGGCATGGCGGTGATCAACCGGCTGCCGCCGGTCAAGCGCTTCTTCATGAAGCATGCCATGGGGGTGGTGGGCGACCTGCCCCGGATGATCCGCGGGCTGCCGCTCTGATCCTTCCTTCCCCGGCTCCTCTCCGTCGGTGGTCCTTGGCAGCGGGGGGCGGACTCCTTATGTCCGCCTCGGTGCCCGACGGGGATCCGGGCCCTGGACGACCGAAGATCCCGAACGACCGAGGATGAAGACCGTGCTTCGCCGCCTTTCCGCCGTTCTGCTGTCCGCCGCCCTGCTGGCCCCGGTTCCGGCCGCGCTCGCCGCCTCCGCCGCCCCGGCGGTCCCCGTCGCCCTGACGGCGCAGGACGAGGCAACCGTCGCCAAGGTGGAGGAGTATCTGAACGGGATCGTCAACCTCCAATCGAAGTTCCTGCAGGTGGCCCCCAACGGCCGGCAGGCGACCGGCACCTTCTATCTGTCGCGGCCGGGAAAGATGCGGCTGGAATATGACCGGCCGCTGAAGGATTTCATCGTCGCCGACGGCAGCTTCGTCTTCTATTGGGACGGCGAGATGCGCCAGCAGTCGAGCGCGCCCATCGGTTCGACGCTCGCCGACTTCATCCTGCGCAAGACCATCCGCCTGTCGGGCGACGTCACCGTGACCGAGGTCTTCCAGGCACCCGGCGTGATCGAGGTCAGCCTGCTGGAGACCAAGGATCCCGGCAAGGGCACCCTGACCCTGGTGTTCGAGGACCGCCCCTTCCAGCTGCGCAAATGGCGGGTGCTGGATGCCCAGGGCTTGACCACCGAGGTGGCGCTGCTCAACCCGCGCACCGACGTCACCTTCGAGCGGGACATGTTCTATTTCAAGGAGCCGGCGCGCGGGTCCGACTTCGGCCGCAACAACTGATGCCGCCGCGCCAGTCGGCGCGGATACCGGCGGCCATTATCGGACCGCCGGTATGAGCGGGCGGGCGCCCGTTCCGAAACCGTAGGCACATCGTACAATTCACGGAGCGAGCGGTCTCTGGCAGGCTTGAGAACGGCATGATGTTTGCTGCGTTGCGGCAAACCGGCTGCGAGAGGCTGTGTCATGACGCCGCACCGACCGAAGATTGGGCAGACTGCCGACCGCCGCACAGGAACTGTGCAGCACAACATCCTTGCCGCGGCGGCGTGCGGGGTTTCCGGCTTCATCGCCGCGCAGGGCGGCTGCGCCGACCGGGTGTTCCTGCGCGCCGGGGTGGAGGAGCGGGCGCTGGGCCAGCCGACGCTGGCGCTCGACCTCGGCGCCTATGTGGCGATGATGGAGGAGGCGGCGGCGGAGACGGGCAACGACAATTTCGGCCTGCTGTTCGGCCGCCAGTTCCAGCCGGAGATGCTGGGGCTGATCGGCTCCATTGCGCTGGCCGCGCCGACGCTGGGGGCGGCGCTGGAGCATCTGGCCCGGCTGTTCCCCTTCCACCAGCAGGCGACCGAAACCCGCTTCGTCCGCGAGGGCGAGTTGCTGCGGCTGGAATACCGCATCCTCGACGGCCGCATCGTCGAGCGGCGGCAGGATGCCGAGCTGACCATGGGCATGTTCGCCAATGTGGTGCGCGCCTGCCTCGGCCCGGGCTGGATGCCGGAGGAGGTGCATTTCGAGCATCCCCGGCCGGAGGGCTGGCGCCAGCACGAGGCGCTGTTCGACGCCCCGGCCCATTTCGGCCAGCGCACCAACGCCCTCCTGCTGCGCGACCGCCATCTCGACCGCCGCATGCCCGGCGGCGACATGGCCCGGCTGACCGGCCTGTGCGGCACCCTGGTCGACATCGCCCGCGGCACCGGCACGCCGCCGCTGCTCGACCGGGTGCGGGCGGAGGTGCGGGCCTGCCTGCCGGACGGGCCGCCCCATCTCGAGGACATCGCCGACCGGCTGGGCATCGCCCGCTGGACGCTGCAGCGCCGGCTGGCCGACGAGGGGCTCAGCTTCTCCGATCTGGTGGAGAGGGTGAGGCGCGACTTGGCGGCGATCCATATCCGCCAGCGCCATGTCCCGATCGCCGACATCGGCGCCCTGCTGGGCTATTCGGAGGTCAGCGCCTTCAGCCGCGCCTTCCGGCGCTGGTTCGGGGTGTCGCCGGCCAGGATGCGCGCCTAGAATTTCGAGCCCGCCCATATGTCGGCGGAGTTCGGCCGAGTTCGGAAAACCGGCTTGGCGGCGCGCATCCGGCGGATCGTTGCACATGCAGCTTGACGAAGGCCGCAGGAGGCCCTGGACCCGCCGACGTACAAACAACATCATCCGTTTGTTTGGGATCATCAAGCCGATTGGCCGTCGATTGGCCGTTGAGCGTCAACGATTCAGGCGCTTGATTCCGCGTGGTTGCGCTACTTGGGATTACCACTTAAGGTGGGTTATGGGTGCTTCGCTGCAGACCATAGCTATGCGGACGCAGTGGCCCCGTGAAAAATAATGGTAGTGGGGAAAATCCATGATAGCGAGCAGATTTCGTGCGGCGCTCTTGGCAGTAAGCACGCTGTTGTTGCTCAGTGCCTGTGCCAGTCCGCATATGCGGGATGCATCGGAACCGGTCGCGGCGACCAAACCCTCTGAAAACTCAGCGACACTTGTCCTGATGCGCCCGTCGATGTTCGGAGGAGCCATTCAATCGTCGGTCTATGACATAACGTCAGGAAAATCAGAGTTTATCGGTATCGTATCTGCCGGGAAGAAAATTGCTTACGAAACTCCCGCAGGCAAGCATCGCCTGATGGTTGTGGGGGAGTCGGCCGACTTCATGGACGCGGATTTAGCAACCGATCAAGTCTATTACGCTCGTATTGCTCCACGCTTCGGAATGTGGAAAGCCCGCTTTTCTCTGGAACCGGTTCCCGCTTCGTCCTCCGATCTCGAGAGCGACCTGAAAGCTTGCACATGGGTCGAAAACACCCCCGCTTCGCATGATTGGGCTCGGGCAAACATGCAGAGCGTGGATATGAAGAAGGCGGAGTACTTGGCCGATTGGGAGAAGGGAACGGATAAGCCTTTCATTGCGCAAGATGCTGGAAAGAAAACGCGCCCATAATTGGCGTTTTCAGGAACGATCCGGTGCGCGCGAGCTGGGAAATCACGTATACCGCATAGCAAATTGAAGCAGGGGGGGACGCATCCGAACAATCAGATGCCGACCTCCACGGCAGCGTTGACCACGTAGATCTGCTCGTTGCGGTCGTTCTTGTCGGCCAGGAAGATGCCGCTCGGCGCCAGCATGCCGCCGCTGGTGACATGGATGGTGACGGCGCCGTAGGGGAAGACCGCCTTGACCGCCTCCTGGTCCAGCCGGTCGGCGTCGGCCGGCACGGCGAGATGGACGCGCACCTGCATCCTGCCGGTGTCGCCGTCCACCAGCGCCCGCATGCCGGGCATCGAGTTGCGTTCGATGGCGTTGCGCACGGCACGGACCGCGGCCTTGGTCACGTCCTGCCCGTGCAGGTCCACCCCCATGCCGAGTTCCACGAACATCACCTGCTTCATCGCGATAGCTTTCCCTCTGGCTGTCGGTCGGGGGACAGGATGGCGCGGCAAGGGGGCGGATGCCAGTGGGCGGATGGGGATTTCCGGGCTGTGGAAGGGGCAGCCCGCACCTCCTCACTCCATCGGCAGGCCGACGTAATTCTCGGCCAGCGCGGTCATGGCGGCGCGGGAATGGACGAGATAGTCCAACTCGGCCAGATGCACGCGCTGCTCGAACGGCGAGTCCTGCTCGTTCCGGTGCAGCATGGTGGTCATGTACCAGGAGAAGCGCTCCGCCTTCCAGATGCGGCGCAGGCAGGTGGCGCTGTAGCCCTCCAGCCCCTCCGTGCCGCCGGACTTGTAGTAGGCGGTCATGGCGCGCGACAGCACCAGCACGTCGGCCACCGCCAGGTTCAGGCCCTTGGCGCCGGTGGGCGGCACGATGTGGGCGGCGTCGCCGGCAAGGAACAGCCGGCCATGCTGCATCGTCTCGCAGACGAAGCTGCGCATGGCGATGATGCCCTTCTGGAAGATCGGCCCCTCCTTCAGGGTCCAGCCGCTCTCATCCTCCAGCCGGCGATGCAGTTCGGACCAGATGCGGTCGTCCGGCCAGTTGGCGATGTCGTCCCGGGGATCGACCTGGAGGTAGAGCCGCTGCACCTCCGGCGAGCGGGTGCTGAGCAGGGCGAAGCCGCGCTCGTGGTTGGCGTAGATCAGCTCGGGGTGGGACGGCGGCGCCGCGGTCAGGATGCCGAGCCAGCCGAAGGGGTAGACGATCTGGTATTCGGCCCGGGCGGCGGCGGGGATCGCCTGCCGCGCCGGCCCGTGGAAGCCGTCGCAGCCGGCGACGAAATCGCAGCGCAACTCCTCCGGCGGGCCATCCGGGCCGCGGCGGAAACTCACGCGCGGCGCCTTGCCGTCGAGATCGTGGAACTGCACGTCCGACACGCCGAACAGGATGCTGCCGCCATCCTCCAGCCGGGCGGAGACGAGGTCGCGGATCACCTCGTGCTGCGCATAGACGGTGACGCGCTTGCCGCCGGTCAGCTCCGCCATGTCGATGTGGTGGCTTCGGCGGTCGAAGCGCAGGGTGATGCCGGAATGGAAATGGCCCTCGCGCATCATGCGCCCGCCGAGCCCCATCCCGTTCATCAGGTCGACGACCCACTGCTCCAGCACGCCGGCGCGGATGGTGCCCTCGATCTCCTCGCGGGTCCGGTGCTCCAGGATCACCGACTCTATGCCCTGCCGGTGCAGCAGGTGGGACAGGAACAGCCCGGCCGGGCCGGCGCCGACGATGGCGACCTGGGTCCGCATCGCCTTGGTGGTCTGCATGTCTCTCGCCCTCCTCGGGGGAACTGTCGGGGACGTCGGGTGGCGTTTTGTTCGTGGCGCCAATCATTCGTATCGATGCTAATCCAGGGAGCGGAGGGCCGGACATAGACGAACCGGCGAAAGGCTTGTACTTTTCAGCGCCAGACCGCCGGAGCCCGTGCGATGTCCGCCCACAGCCTGCATGCTGTCGAACCCATTCCCCGCTATTGGCTGTATGGCGAACCGCCGGCGGTGCCGGAGCTGCGCTTCGTCCATATCGAGACGATCCCGGAGCGGATGCGCTTGCACAATTGGGAGGTCAGGCCCCACCGGCACGATGGCCTCAGCCATGCCCTGCTGGTCACCGCCGGCGGCGGGCTGCTGACCGCGGACGGCACGGAAACGGCGTTCCGCGCCCCCGCCTTCATCCTGGTGCCGGCCCAGGTGGTGCACGGCTTCCGCTTCGATCCCGGCACCGACGGGCATGTGCTGACCATGTCGGAAGGGTTTTTGGCAGGATTGCTGGCCGCCGCGCCGGAGGCCGACCTGCGCGCCGCGCCGGCCCTGCCGCGGGCCTGGGACCTGGAGGCCGGCACCGACGAGGCGGCGGCGCTGGCCCGCGGCTTCGCCGCCATCAGGGCGGAGTTCCGCGCCCACCATCCTGGCCGCGCCAGCGCCATCGCCGCCCATGTGACGCTGATGCTGGTCGCCGCCTTGCGGCTGGGCGCGGCGCGGCCGGCGGCCGACCGGGGGTTGGCCGACCGGCGGCGGGCCGAACCGGGCCTGGAGGGGCAGGGGCCGTCGCCCGACCTGCGGCTGCTCGCCCGGCTGCGGCCGGTGGTCGACGAGCATTTCCGCGACCATTGGCCGGTGGAGCGCTATGCCGTGGTGCTGGGGGTCACGCCCGGCCGGCTGAACGCCGCCTGCCGCCGCGTCACCGGCCTGTCGACCCTGCAGCTGGTCCATGCCCGGCTGATGCTGGAGGCCAAGCGCTCGCTGATCTACACCGGCCACGGCATGGCGGAGATCGGCTATGCGCTGGGCTTCGAGGACCCGGCCTATTTCTCCCGCTTCTTCAGCCGGCGCGAGGGCCGCTCGCCCCAGGCCTTCCGGCGGTCGCACGTCGCGGATGCCGCGGGGGCCGGCGGAGCGGGGGGCAGCCTTGACGGCAATGGCCTTGACCGGACTGGGGGCTCCTCACCACAGTAGCAGCCGTCTGCCGGGGTTGCGGGACGGGATGCTTTTGCTGGAAAGGGTGATGGCGATGGACAGCCTGGACGTCATGACGCGCGAACCGGCGGAGACGGTCGAACAGTCGCTGTGGCGCCGCCTGCGCGACGACGCCGTGCGCGTCGCGGCGGAGGAAAGCGGGCTGGCGCCCTTCCTCTACGACGCGATCCTGGCGCGCGACGGCTTCGGCCCGGCGCTGGCCGCCCTGCTGGTGCGCAAGCTGGCCGACCGCGCCATGCCGGAGGACCGGCTGGCAGCCGTGGTGCGCGACGCCATGGACACCGACCCGGCCATCGTCGATGCCGCCGCCGCCGACCTCGCCGCCATCCTGGCGCGCGACCCGGCCGCCGACGGCTGCCTGACGCCCTTCCTCTACTTCAAGGGCTTCCACGCCCTGCAATGGCACCGCGTCGGCCATTGGCTGTGGCGGCGCGGACGCCACGACCTCGCCCATTTCCTGCAGAGCCGGGTGTCGGAGGCCTTCGCCGTCGACATCCATCCGGCGGTGCCGGTCGGGCGCGGCGTTTTCATCGACCATGGCACCGGCGTGGTGATCGGCGAGACCGCGGTGATCGGCAACGACGTCTCGATCCTGCAGAACGTCACGCTGGGTGGCACCGGCAAGGAGCATGGCGACCGCCATCCCAAGGTCCGCGACGGCGTGCTGCTGGCGGCCGGCGCCAAGGTGCTGGGCAACATCACCATCGGCGCCCATGCCAAGGTCGGCGCCGGCAGCGTCGTGCTGAAGGACGTCCCCGGCTGCGCCACGGTGGCCGGCGTGCCGGCCAAGGTCGTCGGCTGGTGCCGCGACGAGCCGGCCCCGGCCCTGACCATGGACCAGAGCCTGCAGCAGGGCGACTACAGCATCTGAACCGGCGAAGCGGCCCGGAAAAAATGCGGAACTCCCTACAACCGTGGCGGAGCCGATTTGGTTTCATGAGCGTGGATCATGGGCACCATCTCCGCCGGGGGACTGATCGGGGCTCCTTGACGCCTTAGTTTGCCTGGGAATGCGTCGGCGGCGGACGATGTCCGCCCCGGCTGACGGGATTTCCCGACAGACTATCGACGAACAGGAGGGAAGCACGCGATGCATCATCCCGGCGACCTCGACGTGACGCGGCGTGGCCTGCTGATGGGCACGGCGGCAACGGCCGCCTTGACCGCGGGCGTCCTTCCGATGCCCGCCGGAGCGGCCGTCCCGCAACAGGCCGTGCCCCCCGACCTTGCGCCCGTGATATCGACCGTATCCTTCACGGTGAACGGCAAGCCCCACGACCTGACCCTGGACACCCGGACGACCCTGCTGGACGCGCTGCGCGAACAGCTGCACGTGACCGGGCCGAAGAAGGGCTGCGACCATGGGCAGTGCGGTGCCTGCACCGTGCTGGTGGACGGGCGGCGGATCAATTCCTGCCTGTCGCTGGCGCTGATGCACCAGGGCGACAGCATCACCACCATCGAGGGGCTGGGCATGCCCGACAGCCTGCACCCGATGCAGGCCGCCTTCGTGAAGCATGACGGCTACCAGTGCGGCTATTGCACGCCCGGCCAGATCTGTTCGGCGGTCGCCGTGCTGAAGGAGATCGAGGCCGGCATCCCCAGCCATGTCAGCGCCGACCTGACCGCGGCGCCCCGGCTGACCGCCGACGAGCTGCGCGAGCGGATGAGCGGCAACATCTGCCGCTGCGGCGCCTATTCCAACATCGTCGACGCGATCACGGAAGTCGCCGGGAGGGAAGCATGAGGCCCTTCAGCTACGAGCGCGCCCGCGATCCGGGCGAGGCGGCGGCGGCGGCGGCGCGCACCCCCGGCGCCCGCTTCATCGCTGGCGGCACCAACCTGCTCGACCTGATGAAGCTGGAGATCGAGACGCCGGTCCATCTGATCGACGTGAACGGCCTGTCGCTCGATACGGTCGAGGCGACGGCGGAGGGGGGCTTGCGCATCGGCGCGCTGGTGCGCAACACCGACCTTGCCGCCGACGACCGGGTGCGGCGCGACTATGGCCTGCTGTCGCGGGCCTTGCTGGCCGGCGCGTCGGGCCAGCTGCGCAACAAGGCGACGACCGCCGGCAACCTGCTCCAGCGCACCCGCTGCCCCTATTTCTACGACACCGCCCAGCCCTGCAACAAGCGGCAGCCCGGCAGCGGCTGCGCCGCCATCGGCGGCTTCAGCCGGCAGCTGGCGGTGATCGGCGGCAGCGATGCCTGCATCGCCACCCATCCCAGCGACATGGCGGTGGCGATGCGGGCGCTGGACGCCACGGTCGAGACGGTGCGGCCCGACGGCGCCCGCCGCGGCATTCCCATCGCCGACTTCCACCGGCTGCCCGGCGACACCCCGCACATCGAGACGGCGCTGGAGCCGGGCGAGCTGATCACCGCGGTGACCCTGCCGCGGCCGGCCGGCGGCCGGCACATCTACCGCAAGGTGCGCGACCGCGCCTCCTACGCCTTCGCGCTGGTCTCCGTCGCCGCCATCCTGCAGCCCGACGGCAGCGGCCGGGTTGCGCTGGGCGGCGTCGCGCACAAGCCGTGGCGGGTCGAGGCGGCGGAGGCCGAGTTGCCAAAAGGGGCGAAGGCCGTCGCTGAGCGGCTGCTGGCCGGCGCCAGGCCGACGCACGACAACGCCTTCAAGCTGCCGCTGGTCGAGCGCACGCTCGGCTCGGTGCTGGCCGAAGCGAAAGGCTGAGCCATGAAGTTCGACACCCCCGCCACCACCAATCCCATCGACCGGCTGACGGTGATCGGCAAGCCGACCAGCCGCATCGACGGGCCGCTGAAGACGACCGGCACCGCGCCCTACGCCTATGAACGCCACGACGTGGTGGCGGACCAGGCCTATGGCTATCCGGTCGGCGCCGGCATCGGCAAGGGGCGCATCGCCTCCCTGTCGGTGGAGGAGGCCGAGGCGGCCCCCGGCGTGCTGGCCGTCGTCACCCACCGGACCGCGGGCAGGCTCGGCAAGGCCGACCGCAATGCCGCCCCGCTGCTGGGCGGGCCGGAGATCGACCATTACCATCAGGCGGTCGCCCTGGTCGTGGCCGAGAGCTTCGAGCAGGCGCGGGCCGCGTCGCAGCGCATCCGCATCGAGTACGAGAGCGGCGGCGGCGCCTTCGATCTGGCGCATGCCAGGGAGGCCATGGGCGACTCCGCCGAACACAAGACGGAGGATTCGACCGTCGGCGATTTCGCCGGCGCCTTCGCGGCGGCGGCGGTCAAGCTGGACGAGACCTACACCACCCCCGACCAGAGCCACGCGATGATGGAGCCGCACGCGACCATCGCGGCCTGGCAGGGCGACCGGCTGACCGTGTGGACCTCCAACCAGATGATCGACTGGGCGGTCACCGATCTGGCCGAGACGCTGGAGATGCCGAAGGAGAAGGTCCGCGTGATCTCCCCCTTCGTCGGCGGCGGCTTCGGCGGCAAGCTGTTCCTGCGCGCCGACACGCTGCTGGCGGCGCTGGGCGCACGGGCGGCCGGGCGGCCGGTCAAGGTGGCGCTGCCGCGGCCGATGATCGCGAACAACACCACCCACCGGCCGGCGACCATCCAGCGCCTCCGCATTGGCGCCGGGCGGGACGGCAGGATCCTGGCCATCGCCCATGAAAGCTGGTCCGGCAACCTGAAGGACGGCAAGCCGGAGACCGCGACCGACCAGACGCGCCTGCTCTATGCCGGCGCCAACCGGCTGTCCGGCACGCGGCTGGCCCATCTCGACCTGCCGGAAGGCAACGCCATGCGGGCGCCGGGCGAGGCGCCGGGCCTGATGGCGCTGGAGATCGCCATGGACGAGATGGCGGAGCGGCTGAAGATCGACCCGGTGGAGTTCCGCATCCTCAACGATACCCAGGTCGACCCGGAGAAGCCGGAGCGCCCCTTCTCGCAGCGCCAGCTGGTGCAGTGCCTGCGCACCGGGGCCGAGCGCTTCGGCTGGAGCAAACGCAGCGGCGAGCCGGGACGGGTGCGCGACGGGCGCTGGCTGGTCGGCATGGGCATGGCCGCCGCCTTCCGCAACAACCTGCTGACCAAATCGGCGGCGCGGGTGCGGCTGGACAGGCGCGGGGTGGTGACGGTCGAGACCGACATGACCGACATCGGCACCGGCAGCTACACCATCATCGCCCAGACCGCGGCGGAGATGATGGGCGTCGGGCTGGACAAGGTGGTGGTGCGGCTGGGCGATTCGAGCTTTCCGGTGTCGGCCGGGTCGGGCGGGCAGTGGGGCGCCAACAATGCGACCGCGGGCGTCTATGCCGCCTGCGTCAAGCTGCGCGAGGCGGTGGCGCGGACGCTCGGCGTCAACTCGGCCGATGCGGAGTTCGCCGACGGCCTGGTGCGGTCGGGCAACCGCAGCGTGCCGCTGGCCCAGGCGGCGGGCGAAGGCGGGCTGTCGGCCGAGGATGCCATCGAGTATGGCGACCTGGCGAAGAAGGCCCAGCAATCGACCTTCGGCGCCCATTTCGTCGAGGTCGGCGTCGATGCCGCGACGGCGGAGGTCCGCGTCCGGCGGATGCTGGCGGTCTGCGCGGCGGGCCGCATCCTGAACCCGCTGTCGGCGCGCAGCCAGGTGATCGGCGCCATGACCATGGGCGTCGGCGCGGCGCTGATGGAGGAGCTGGCGGTGGATGCCCGGACCGGCTTCTTCGTCAACCACGACCTTGCCGGCTACGAGGTGCCGGTCCATGCCGACATCCCGCACCAGGAGGTGGTCTTCCTGGACGAAACCGACCCGATGTCCTCGCCGATGAAGGCGAAGGGGGTGGGCGAGCTCGGGCTGTGCGGGGTCGGCGCCGCCATCGCCAACGCGGTCCACAACGCGACCGGCATCCGCGTGCGCGACTACCCGGTCACGCTGGACAAGCTGATCGACCGCATGCCGCCGGTGGGGTGAGCGGCCGGCCGCCTCTTCGGCGTCGCCGGAAAGATCCGGCCGGGAGATCCGCTCCGGCGGTGGTAGCATGCGGCAGCGAGGCCGGATGGGGCGCATGGGGTGGTGAAGGTGCTGCTGGTTTGCCTGCTGACGCTGGTCCTGCTGCTCGCCGGGCCGGCCTTCGTCGTCGCGTCGGGAACCGTGTCGCTGGCGGTGGACTGGAGCCGGGCCGACCGCAGCCCGGTCGGCCTCGCCCCCGATCCGGCGGCGACGCCCGAGGCGGTCGTCCAGGTCTATGCCGCCCGCGCCCTGTCCTGGCGCGGCGCCTTCGGCGTGCATCCCTGGTTCGCGGTGAAGCCGGCGGGTGCGCGGAGCTACACCGTCTACGAGGTGATCGGCTGGCGGGCCTACCGCGGCCTGCCGGCGGTGGCGGTCAGCAACCGCGACCCCGACGGCCGCTGGTTCGGCGCCCCGCCGGTGGTGCTGGCGGAGTTGCGCGGCGCCGCGGCGGCGGCGGCCATCCCGCGGATCGCCGAGGCCGCCGCCAGCTATCCCTTTGCTGGCGAGTACCGGGTCTGGCCCGGCCCCAACAGCAACACCTTCGCCGCCTGGGTGGCCCGCGCCGTGCCGGAGCTGCGGCTCGACCTGCCCTCCACGGCGCTCGGCAAGGATTATCTCGGCACCGGCCTGTTCGCGCGGGCGCCGAGCGGCACCGGCTGGCAGGTCAGCCTGTTCGGCCTGGCCGGCCTGCTGCTGGCGCGGGAGGAGGGGGTGGAGGTCAATCTGCTGGGGCTGACGGTCGGCATCGACCCGCTCGACCTCGCGGTGAAGCTTCCCGGCATCGGGCGGATCGCCCTGCTCGGAGACGGGCTGCCCGCCGTTCCGCCGCCCGCTCCGCCCTCCGGCCCTCCGGTGGGACCGGGGTGACGGTGGCGGATCGGGCCTGCCGGTGCCATAGTGGGGCGGATTTGGCCGGCAAATGGGGATGGTCGCCGTGACGTTGGAAATCTGGATCGTTTACGTGATCGCGGCGGTCGGCCTGTCGGTGACGCCGGGGCCGAACGGGCTGCTGTCGCTGACCCATGGCGTGCGCTTCGGCTTCGCCCGCACCGTCTTCACCGTGCTGGGCGGCGTCTGCGGCTTCCTGGTGCTGGTGGCGGCGTCGCTGGCCGGGATGGGCGCGCTGCTGGCAACGTCGGAAACCGCCTTCACCATCGCCAAGTGGCTCGGCGCCGCCTATCTGGTCTATCTCGGTTTCCGCCTGTGGCGGGCACCGGCCGCTGCCGTGGGCACCGACGCCGCCGCTGAAGCCGGGGGCAGGACCGCTCCGTTGCGGCTGTTCGCCGAGGGCTTCCTGGTCGCGGTCTCCAATCCGAAGGCGCTGATCTTCTTCGCCGCCTTCCTGCCGCAGTTCATGGTGCCGGGCGCCTCCTTCTGGCTGCAGTTCGCGGTGCTGGGCGGCACCTTCGCCTTCACGGAATTCTGCTACGAGCTGGTGCTGGCCGGCACCGCCCAGCGCATCGCCCCCTGGCTCTCCCGCCATGGGCGCTGGTTCAACCGGGTGACCGGCGGAACCTTCGTCGGCATCGGCGGGCTGATGGCGACCGTCAGCCGCTGACCGTCGGCCGCTGAGGCTCCGGCCCGGGCGACCCGCCGCCGAGCCATGCCCGCTGCTCATCTCGCACCTGCGGAATTGGCGGCATGCGGCGGATTGCCTCATCATGCCCGCGGCAAATATCCTGACCTCGCCCCGGCCGCATTCCGTTCCCTTTGTCCGCCGGGTGCCATCATCGAGCGGCGACAGCGGAGAAACGACCATGGCTTCGGCCGGCCATCACGGCAACGCGCGTGCACAGGGGCAGGCGGCAGGGGAGGCGGCGGTGCAGACGGCGTCCGCCCATCCCGGCCTGGTGCTCCTGGCGCTCGCCATGGGCGGCTTCGCCATCGGAACGACCGAGTTCGCGACGATGAGCCTGCTGCCCTATTTCGCCCGCGGCCTCGGCATCGACGAGCCGACCGCCGGCCACGTCATCAGCGCCTATGCGCTGGGGGTGGTGGTGGGGGCGCCGGTGATCGCGGTGCTGGCGGCGAGGCTGTCGCGGCGGACGCTGCTGATCGGGCTGATGGCGGTGTTCGCCGTCGCCAACGTGGCGAGCGCCTTTTCACCGTCCTACGGCTGGATGCTGGTCTTCCGCTTCCTGAGCGGCCTGCCGCACGGCGCCTATTTCGGCGTCGCCGCCCTGGTCGCCGCCTCGCTGGTGCCGCCGCAGCGCCGCGCGCAGGCGGTGGCGCGGACCATGCTGGGCCTGACGGTGGCGACCGTCGTCGGCGTGCCGATGGCGAACTGGATCGGGCAGGCGCTGGGCTGGCGCTGGGGCTTCGGCGTCGTCGGGCTGCTCGCCCTGCTGACGGTGGCCCTGGTCTGGACCTTCGCCCCCAAGGACCGGCCGCACCCGGACTCCAGCCCGCTGCGCGAACTGGGCGCCCTGAAGCGGCGGCAGGTCTGGCTGACGCTGGGCATCGGCGCCATCGGCTTCGGCGGGATGTTCGCCGTCTATACATATGTCGCCTCGACCCTGATGGAGGTGACGCAGGTTTCCCCGGCGATGGTGCCGGTCGTGCTGGCGGTGTTCGGGTCCGGCATGACCGTCGGCACGCTGGTCAGCGCCTGGGCCGCCGACCGCGCCCTGATGCCGACCGTCGCCGCCGTGCTGCTGTGGAGCGCCGGGTCGCTGGCGCTCTACCCGTTCGCCGCCGGCAACATCTGGGCGGTGTCGGCGGTCGTCTTCATGATCGGCTGCGGCGGCGGGCTGGGCACCCCGCTGCAGGCCCGGCTGATGGACGTGGCGGAGGATGCGCAGACGCTGGCCGCGGCGCTGAACCACAGCGCCTTCAACGCCGCCAATGCGCTGGGGCCGTGGCTGGGCGGGATGGCGATCGCCGCCGGCTGGGGCTGGACCTCCACCGGCTGGGTCGGCGCCGCGCTGGCGCTGGGCGGGCTGGCTGTGTGGGCGGTGGCGATGCTGGACGACCGCATGACGGAAAACCGGCTGGCGGCGGCCTGCGCCGGAGGGTGAGGGGTTATCGGCCCGACAGTTCCCAGGCGATGCGGGCCGGGTGCTCGCCGAGGTCGAGGGAGCCGATGACGATCTCCCCCCGGCCGGCAAGCGGAACCGTCTCCCCCTGTTTCAGCACCCGCTGGTCGCCGCCGCGCGGAGCCACGCGGGTGCCGTTGCGGCTGAGATCCTCCAGCACATAGGCGCCGCCCTGCAGCCGCACCGTCGCGTGCCGGCGCGAGGCGGAGGCATGGTCGAGCACGATGGCGCAGTCGGCGGACCGGCCGATCACGACCTCGCCGCCGCCATCCGGCAACGTCACCGTCCGCCCCTGGTAACTCAGCGTCAGGCGGGGCATCGGCGGTGCGGGCGGCGCGTGGGCGTCGACCGTCATGTCCATCGGGCGTGGGGCGGTGCCGAGGGCGGTCCCGGGGGCGGTCCCGGGGGCCAGCCGCTGGCCCGCCAGCACGCCGCTGCCGGTCACCGACAGGCGCTGGTCGTCGGGGATGGCGGCGATCTTGGCGATCAGCCCGTCGGCCAGCGCCCGCGGGATGCCGGCGGCACGCAGGCGGCGGCCCAGCCCGTCGCGCACCTCCTGCATCGAGACGCCGGGGGCGGCCAGCTCCGCCGCCGATTTCACGCGGCTGAGCTCGGTCGCCACATGCTGGATGACGGTGCTGACCTTGCTGCGGCCGTAGGGGCTGGCGCCGAGGTCGAGCAGATAGCCAAGCCGCCCGGCCGCGGTGCCGAAGCGCCCGGCCAGCCGCGTCATCGTCTCCTCGAAAGGCAGGTCGCGGCCGCCGGCCGCCCACACGACCTTGCCGCGGCGGGTCAGCGTCTCCGCCATCTCCGGGCCGCCCATGAAGCCGTCGAAGGCGATCATCCCGTCGACGATGGCGCCGAAGGCGCGGGCGTCGCTGGCCGCCCCGGTGCGGGTCAGCGGGGTCAGCCCGTCCAGCCCGCCGCGGATCCGGTGCAGCACCGCCTCCCGCGTCCGGACGAAGCCGCCGCCGCCGACGGCGTTGGACAGGGCGAGCAGCGCGTCGGTGTGGGGCAGCCGGTCGTCCAGGTCGCCGCGCAGGGTCGCCAGCAGGGCGAGGATGGCGGAGCCGAGGTCGGGCGCATAGCCGATCAGCGCGCGAATCGGCTCGCGCCCGTCGACGATCTCCGCCGTGAACTCGTCGACCAGCCGGGTGGTCTCGCCGTCGTCCTCGTGGTGCAGGCGCAGCACCGCGGTCAGCTTGGCGCCCCAGTCGCGGTGCGGCTCCAGCGCCGAGCCGACGGCATGGGTGACGATGCGGTCGCGCTCCTCCAGCGGACGCTCGACGGCGGCCAGCAGCAGCCCGGAGATCCCGCTGCGCATCAGCGCCTGGTCGAAGGGTGCCAGCGTGTCGGACTGCTGGGCCAGTTCCTTCAGCGAACCGAACAGGCGGATGATCTGGTCGTAGCGTTCGTGCGGCTTCAGCCCCAGCATCGGCGCCTGGATGCTGGCGAGCCGGCTGACCGCCGGGTTGAACAGCAGGGCCTCGCGTTCGAAATAGCGCAATGGGAAGTAGCGGTGGAGCTGTTCCGTCGGGATGACGCCCTGGTCGTCCCAATAGCCGCGCAGCAGGCGCAGCAGGGTCATCCGGCTGTCGAAGGAGAACAGCTGCAACACGTCGGTGCAGAGGTTGGCGTTCTCGATCGGGGAGATGGTGGTCAGCTTGCCGCCGCCGGCGGATTTCTTCTGGAAGACCGTCTCTTCCCGTCCGCTGCCGGTGACCTTGACCACGCGGACCACCGGAAACTTGGCAAGGCGCAGCAAATAGTTGGCGCGTTCCGTCGCCGCCTTCTCGTCATCGAAGACGCCGTCGATGTTGGGTTTTCCGCCCTGTTCGACCACCACCTCGAAGCGCGTCTCGCGCCGCTTGGACATCGCCATCCCGCCCCCCGCCCGGGCATTGCCCGGCTACGCCCCTGATCGCGATTTCCTGCATTTTTCCCCAGAATACTTTATCAAAGGTTCCTTCAGAAGCGGAAAGGGCCCGACCGCCCCCGCCAAGACAGGATACCCCGCCCGACGATGACCTGCCCTCCCGACAGCGATTCCGAAACAGCGCCCGGCGGCGATCCCGGCTCCGCGTCGCAGAGGCCGCGGCAGAGGCCGCTGCAGAGGCTGCCGGTTGGGCGCCGCCCTGTCCTTGGGCTGCTGGGGTCGCTCCTGGCGTCCTGCCTGCTGCCGGCCGCGGCCCTGGCGGGGCCGGCCCCTGCAACCCCTGGTTTCGATGAGACCGCGGTCGGATACATCCTGTTCGATCCTGTCGGCGGGCAGGTGGTGGACGCGCGGGCGGCCGACACCCTCTTCATCCCGGCGTCGGTGGCGAAGATCCCGACGGTGGCGGCGGCGCTTGCCCTGCTGGGCCCGGACCACCGCTTCACCACCCGGCTGCTCGGCAGCGCGGCGCCGCTCGACGGGATGTTACGGGGCGACCTGATCCTGCAGGGCGGCGGCGATCCGGCGCTGGCGACGGAGGGCCTGGCGCAGCTGGTCGACATGCTGCGCGCCGCCGGGCTGCGGCAGGTGGAAGGGCGGTTCCTCTATGATTGCGGGCAGCTGCCCGAACTGGCGGAGATCGATGCCGGCCAGCCCTGGGCGGCGGCCTACAACACCGGGATCGGCGCGCTGTCGCTGAACTACAACCGGGCCCTGCTGGCGTGGCGCCGCGGCGCCGACGGGCGCCCGGTGCCGGAGGTGCTGTCGGTCGCCTCCGCCGGGCGGATGCCGCTGGACAGCGTCGCGGCGCTGCCGATGACGGCGGGCGGGCCCTTTGCCCTTCTGCCGGACGGCGCCGACCGCTGGCGCGTCGCACTGCCGGGCGGCGCCGATCCGCGACCGGTCTGGGTGCCGGTGGCGCGGCCGGGGTTGGCCGCCGCCACGCTGTTCCGCCGGATGGCCGCCGATGCCGGCCTTTCCCTGCCGCCGCCGCTGGCCGGCCGGGCGCCTGGCAATGCGGTGCCGCTGGCCGCGCTGGACAGCCTGCCGCTGTCGGAATTGGCGCGCGGGCTGCTGCGCCATTCCAACAATCTGTCGGCCGAGGTGATCGGGCTGGCCGCCGCCCGCCGGCTGGATCCCGCCATTGCCACCGCCACGGCCACGGGCTCCGGCCCCGCCACGCTGGAGCGGTCGGCAGCCCTGCTGCAGGGGTGGCTGACCCGGCAGCCGCTGGAAGGAGCGAACTGGCGCAGGCTGCGGCTGGCCAACCATTCGGGGCTGGGCACCGGATCGCGCGCCACGCCGCGGCAGATGGCGGCGCTGCTGCGGGCCGGCGGCCCGGCGCTGTGGGACCTGCTGCCCGGGGAGGAGGACGGCAAGCAGCTGCCCCCGGGCGTCCGGGCAAAATCGGGAACATTGGCCTATGTCAAGGGGTTGTCCGGCCTGTTGACGGCGGCCAGCGGCCGGCGGCTGGGCTTCGTCCTGTTCATTTCCGACCCCGGGCGCCGGGCGGCGTTGGATGCGGCGCTCGACCGGCGGGTGACGGCCACCCCGCCGGAGGCGCGGGCCTGGGCCGCCGGCGCGCGCGCGTTGCAGACCAGGGTTCTGGAGCGGTGGATCGCAACCTATTGACGACAACCGTCATAGTACGGAATATGACGGGTATGTGAAAAACCAGACCAACGTTGAATGGGCCACCGGTCCATCCGCCCTAAATCTGCCCATAGCCCATGCCGGGAGCCCGCCACCTTCCATGACGTTCGCCCCCCATGATGCCCGCCCGATGACGACGGACCGCCCCCGCAGCCCGGCCGCGCGCAGCGCCCTTCGCCGCAGGCTGGAACGGCAGGACGTCGCCGCAAACCGCTACCACGACCGGCGGCTGGGAGCGGAGGTGGTGAACATCGTCGTCGGCGGCTGCGTCGTCACCGACGACCCGAACGTCGTCATCACCACCACGCTGGGCTCCTGCGTCGCCGCCTGCCTGTACGATCCGGTGGCGGAGATCGGCGGCATGAACCATTTCCTGCTGCCCGACGCCGGGCTTGACGTGCTGTCGCTGTCGTCCCGCTACGGCGCCACGGCGATGGAGCATCTGATCAACCGGCTGCTGGCCGTCACCGGCCGGCGCGACCGGCTGCGCGCCAAGCTGTTCGGCGGGGCCAACGTCAACCTGAACACGCTGCGCACCGCCAACATCGGCCAGCGCAACGTCGATTTCGTCATGGAGTATCTGGCGACGGAGGGGATCCCCACCGTCAGCTGGGACGTCGGCGGCGTCAGCCCGCGGGCGGTGCGCTTCTTCCCCACCAGCGGACGCAGCCAGCGCCGGCTGATCGGCGACGAGTCGCTGCACGACATCGCCCGCAACGAATCCTCCTACATGGAGCATCTGCGCAAATCGCGGATCGAGGGCGACGTCGAGCTGTTCTGATAGGCTCGACCCGGCGGCATGCCGCCGCCTGCCGTCCTTCCGCGGAGCCCGCCATGGCCGAAACGCTGTTCCGGATCGCCACCTTCAACCTGGAGAACCTGGACGACGACACGGACGAGCCGCCCTTCGAGGCGCGGATCGCCACCCTGCGCCCGCAGCTGGAGCGGCTGGAGGCCGACATCCTCTGCCTGCAGGAGGTCGACGGCCAGCATCCGGTGAAGAGCGAGCCGCGCGTGCTGCGGGCGCTGTCCCGCCTGCTGGAGGGGACGCGCTATGCCGGCTACCACGTCACCGCCGGCGATGCCGGGTCGCCGGCCGACCGCCACAACCCGGTGATCGTCAGCCGCTGGCCCATCGCGGCGGCGCGGCTGCTGCGCCACCAGCTGGTGCCGCCGCCGCGGGTGATGCTCGCCACCGCCGACCCGGCGTCGGTGGAGGCGACCGAGGTCGGCTGGGACCGCCCGGTGCTCCATGCCGAGGTGGCGCTGCCCGGCGGGCAGACGCTGCATGTCTTCGACCTGCATCTGCGGGCGCCCATCGCCGCCCCGGTGCCGGGGCAGAAGGCGGATGCCTCGACCTGGAGGACGGCGGCCGGCTGGGCGGAGGGCTATTACCTCGCGTCGATCAAGCGGGCGGGGCAGGCGCTGGAGACGCGCATCGCGGTGGACCGGCTGTTCGACGCCGAGCCCGACGCGCTGGTCGTCGTCGCCGGCGACTGCAACGCCGATCTGGAGCAGACCGCGGTGCGCATCATCCGCGCCGCTGCCGATTTCACCGGAAACCCGGAGCTGGCCGGCCGCGTGCTGGAGCCGCTGGAGGAGGCGATCCCGCAGGAGCGGCGCTACACCGTGCTGCATGCCGGCACGCCGGTGCTGCTCGACCATCTGCTGGCCTCGCCCCGCCTGACCGAGCGCCTGCGCGACGTCGCCATCCACAACGAGGACCTGACCGACGAGGTCGACCATCCCGACGGGCCGTCCCCCGTCAGCTACCACGCGCCGGTGGTGGCGAGCTTCGCGCTGCCGGAGGGATAGCGGCCGGGGTAGCGGCGGGCCCTTACGCCAGCAGGTCGGTGTGCCGGCGGTTCCGCCGCATCCACAGCGCGGCGTAGCTGCAGAGCGGCACGATCTTCAGCCCCTCCGCCCGCGCCGCCTCCATCACGCCCTCCATCAGGCGGCCGGCGGCGCCGGTGCCGCGCAGCGAGGGCGGCGCCTCGACGTAGGAGATGACAAGGGTCGGGCCGTTGCGGCGATAGTCGGCGTAGACCGTCTGGCCGCCGACCGCCAGCTCGAACCGGCCCATGGCGCGGTTGTCGGTGACCGCCTGTCCGCCGCCCGCCGGTTCGCCATCCGTCTGTCCCATTCCGTGCGCTCCGTCAGTTGCCGGTGTCCGTCCCCTAACATTGGGACGCGGCGGACATGACGGAAGCACCCCCTTTTCGCGGCGCCGCTCACCCGTCCCGCCAGCCGCAGGCGGACAGCGCGTCCCGCATATGCGCCGGTGCCGGGGCGACGGCGTCGACCGCCGGGTATTCGAAGGCCATGCGGAAGGCGACGGAGCGGGCCAGCAGATGCAGGTTCCCCGGCGGGATGCGCGCCGGGCCGTAGAAGGGCTCCCCCACCAGCGGGCAGCCGATGGCGGCGCAATGGAGGCGGATCTGGTGGGTGCGGCCGGTGCGCGGGCGCAGCTCCAGCCAGGAGCGGCCGGCGGAGCCGCCGGGACCGGTGCCGAGCACGCGGTATTCGGTGACCGCCGGCTGGCCGTCCGGGTGGGGCAGGATGGTCCAGGAGGAGCGGGCGGCTCCCGTCGCGGATTTGGGCTCGATCCGTTTCAGCAGCGGCAGGTCGATGACGCCGGACTCCGCCTCCGGGATGCCGTCGGCGACCGCCCAATAGGTCTTCTCCACATGGCCGGCGGCGAACATCTGTCCGAAGCGCTTCAGCGCCCAGGGGGTGCGCCCGAGGATCAGGCAGCCGGCGGTGTCGCGGTCCAGCCGGTGGGCGAGCTTCGGCGGCTCGCCGCCCGGTTCGGCCAGATGGGGCAGGTAGAGCTCCAGATGGTCGGTGATGCGTCCGGCCTTGTGGACGGCGAGGCCGGCCGGCTTGTCGATGACGAAGCACAGCGCGTCCCGGTGGAGCACGCGGGCCTGCAGCGCCTCCGCGTTCGGCAGGGGGGCGTCCGGCGAGGGGGTGTCCGGCGAGGGGGCGTCCGGCGAGGGGGCGTCCGGCGGGAGGAGATTCGGCGAGTCGGGGGGCATGCGGCGCAGCATGGCCGCCGTACCCCCTCCGGCGCAAGCGTCGCGGATGCGGCGTCATACGGAAGATGCGGTGCCGGAACGGCAGGGCGGAAGGGACAGCGGCACGGTGTCGCGCCAGCCCTTGCCAAGGGAAATCCAGGCCCCGGCGCCTATGAGAAAGGTCCGGGGCAGGATTCGACGGATCGGATAAAGTTCGGCTCCAACAAGGACATTAGGCCGTTTTTCATTCGATTTCTGCCCTGTGGGCTAGCCTTTTGCCCGGTCTCGGAAGGTTTGTTGCGCAGCCGCGGCAGGCGTGGCAGAAAGCGCGGACCACGGTCGCGCTCCCGCCGGCTCCGCTTGCGGTCGGGCTGCCGTGCGACGATTTTGATTTCGACTTGCCTCAACCACAAGAGACGTCCAATGCGGAAACCCGTGCGCAAGGTGGTGTTCCCGGTCGCCGGTCTCGGCACGCGCTTCCTGCCGGCCACCAAGGCCATCCCGAAAGAGATGCTGCCCCTGGTCGACCGCCCCCTGCTGCAGCACGCCGTCGAAGAGGCGCGCGCCGCCGGCATCGAGGATTTCGTCTTCGTCACCGGCCGTTCCAAGCGCGCCATCGAGGACCATTTCGACGCCGACACCGAACTGAACCGCACGCTCGAGGAGCGCGGCAAGCTGGACGCGCTGGAGGAGGTCCGCCACAGCGAGATCGCGCCCGGCCGCTGCTTCTACACCCGCCAGCAGGTGCCGCTCGGCCTCGGCCACGCGGTGTGGTGCGCCCGCGCCCTGATCGGCAACGACCCCTTCGCCATCGTGCTGCCCGACGACTATGTCCAGGGCAAGACCCCCTGCCTGAAGCAGATGGTCGAGGCCTATGAGGAGGTCGGCGGCAACATCGTCGCCGTCGTCGACGTGCCGCGCGAAAAGACCAGCAGCTACGGCATCCTCGACGTCGAGAAGGACGACGGGCGTCTCGCCACCGTCCGCGGCCTCGTGGAGAAGCCGAAGCCGGAAGAGGCGCCGTCGACCCTGTCGATCATCGGCCGCTACATCCTGCAGCCGGAAATCTTCGACCATCTGGAAAAGCAGCAGCGCGGCGCCGGCAACGAAATCCAGCTGACCGACGCGATGGCCAACCTGATCGGCACGCAGCCCTTCCACGGCCTGCGTTTCGAAGGCACCCGCTACGATTGCGGCGACAAGGTCGGCTTCATCGAGGCGACGCTCGCCCACGCGCTGAACCGGCCGGACATGGCCGACAAGGTGCGCGAGATGCTGCGGAAATATTGCTGACCGACGGACGGCATTCCCGATGCCGCGCCCGCCCCCGTCCCCTGAGCCGGACGGGGGCGGGCGCATGCGTTTGGGCCGGGCGAGGCCGATCCGGGATTTCTGACTTCAAGGACATGAGGGGGACGCGATGCGCATAGCGATGATCGGCACGGGCTATGTCGGCCTGGTCTCCGGCGCCTGCTTTTCGGAATTCGGCGTGCACGTCACCTGCGTCGACAAGGACGCCGGCAAGATCGAGCGGCTGAAGCGCGGCGAGATTCCGATCTACGAGCCCGGCCTGGACGACCTCGTCGCCCGCAACGTCGCGGCCGGCCGCCTGTCCTTCACCCTGGACCTGAAGGAGGCGATGCAGGGCGTGGACGCCGTGTTCATCGCGGTGGGCACCCCGTCGCGCCGCGGCGACGGCCATGCCGACCTGTCCTACGTCTATGGTGCGGCGGAAGAGATCGCCCAGCATCTCGACCACTACACGGTGGTGGTGACCAAATCGACGGTCCCGGTCGGCACCGGCCGCGAGGTCGAGGCGATCATCCGCCGCGTGCGGCCCGACGCCGAGTTCGACATCGCGTCCAACCCGGAATTCCTGCGCGAAGGCTCGGCCATCGGCGACTTCATGCGGCCCGACCGCGTCGTCATCGGTGCGACGTCCGACCGCGCGGGCGAGGTGATGCGCCGGCTGTACCGGCCGCTCTACCTGATCGAGACGCCGATCGTGGTGACCTCGCTGGAGACGGCGGAGCTGACCAAATACGCCGCCAACACCTTCCTGGCCGCCAAGATCACCTTCATCAACGAGATCGCCGACCTGTGCGAGAAGGTGGGCGCCAACGTCCATGACGTGGCGCGCGGCATCGGCCTGGACGGCCGCATCGGCAAGAAGTTCCTGCACCCGGGTCCGGGCTATGGCGGCTCCTGCTTCCCCAAGGACACGCTGGCGCTGGTCCGCACCGCCCAGCAGGTCGGCAGCCCGCTGCGCATCATCGAGACGGTCGTCGACATCAACGACAAGCGCAAGAAGCAGATGGCCGAGCGCATCGTCGCCGCCTGCGGCGGGTCGGTGGACGGCAAGACGGTGGCGGTGCTGGGCGTCGCCTTCAAGCCGAACACCGACGACATGCGCGACAGCCCGTCGCTCGACATCGTGCCGGCGCTTCAGGCGGCGGGCGCCAAGGTGCGCGCCTTCGATCCGGCGGCGATGCACGAGGCCGGAAAGCTGCTGCCCGGCGTGGAATGGGCCGGCGATGCATACGGCACCTTGGAGGGCGCCGACTGCGTCGCTATTCTCACGGAGTGGAACGAATTCCGTGCGCTCGATCTGAAGCGGGTGAAGGCGATGCTGAAGCGGCCGGTGATGATCGACCTGCGCAACATCTACAATCCCGACGACATGGCGAAGGCCGGCTTCATCTATACGTCCATCGGCCGGCCGACGCCGGCCGGCGGGATGGATCGCGGATAAGGTCTTAAGACGGCGTCCAACAGAGGACTAACGAGACGATGAGCGAAGCCCATACCTTCCACCCCACGGTGCTGCGCGAGTACGACATCCGCGGCATCGTCGGCAAGACGCTGACCCCCGCCGACGCCCGCGCGGTCGGCCGTTCCTTCGGTACCGTGGTGGTGCGCAAGGGCGGCAAGACGGTCTGCGTCGGCTATGACGGCCGTCTGTCCTCGCCGGAGCTGGAGGAGGCGCTGGTCGAGGGGCTGGTTTCCACCGGCCTGCATGTCCTGCGCATCGGGCTCGGCCCCACGCCGATGCTGTATTTCGCCACCCGCGACCGCGAGGCCGCGGCCGGCATCATGATCACCGGCTCGCACAACCCGCCGGACTACAACGGCATCAAGATGATGCTGGGCAAGGGCCCGGTCTACGGCCAGCAGATCCTGGAACTCGGCACCATGGCGGCCAAGGCCGACTGGGAGCAGGGCGAGGGGTCGTCGGAGAAGATCGACGTCCAGGACGAGTATGTCGCCCGCCTGCTGAAGGACTATGACGGCACGCGCGACCTGAAGATCGCCTGGGATTCCGGCAACGGCGCGTCGGGCGAGATCCTGCGCCGCCTGACCGCCAAGCTGCCGGGCACCCATGTCCTGCTGTTCGACGACATCGACGGCAACTTCCCCAACCATCACCCGGATCCGACGGTCGAGGCCAACCTCGTCGACCTGAAGAAGGCGGTGGCGGAGCATGGCTGCGACATCGGCATCGGCTTCGACGGCGACGGCGACCGCATCGGCGCCATCGACCACAAGGGCCGGGTGGTGTGGGGCGACCAGCTGGTCGCGCTCTATGCCGCCGACGTGCTGAAGAGCCATCCGGGCGCCACCATCATCGCCGACGTCAAGGCCAGCC
Organism: Azospirillum sp. HJ39; assembly: GCF_041507355.1. Lineage (NCBI taxonomy): Bacteria > Pseudomonadati > Pseudomonadota > Alphaproteobacteria > Rhodospirillales > Azospirillaceae > Azospirillum > Azospirillum sp. HJ39. Next base: position 275,480 of record NZ_CP167913.1, read on the forward strand.
AGGCCCTGTTCGACGAGATCGCCAAGCATGGTGGCGTGCCGCTGATGTGGAAGACCGGCCACTCGCTGCTGAAGGCCAAGATGGCGGAAACCGGCTCGCCGCTGGCCGGCGAGATGTCGGGCCACATCTTCTTCGCCGACAAGTGGTACGGCTTCGACGACGCGCTGTATTGCGGCGTGCGGCTGGCCGGGCTGGTCAGCAAGCTGGGCACGACGCTGGCGGACCTGCGCGATGGCCTGCCCGACATGGTCAACACGCCGGAAACCCGCTTCCAGATCGACGAGGAACGCAAGTTCGCCGTGGTCGAGGAGGTCAAGGGCCGGGTCAAGGCGTCGGGCGCCAAGGTCAACGACATCGACGGCGTCCGCGTGACGACCGACGACGGCTGGTGGCTGCTGCGCGCGTCCAACACCCAGGACGTGCTGGTGGCGCGCGCCGAGTCCTACAGCCAGGACGGGCTGGAGCGGCTGAAGGGCGCGCTGATCGAGCAGCTGGTGGCTTCCGGGCTGGCGGCGCCGTCGTTCGAGGGCGGCGGGTCGCACTGAGGTTTGGGGGGTGTTCAGGCTTCGGCTGGCGAATGCCCCCTCCCTAACCCTCCCCCGCTCACGCGGGAGAGGGGACTGCCGCCGCTTAGCATAAAGCACCCTCTCCCGCGAAGCGGGGGAGGGTCGGGGAGGGGCAGAACGCCCCCTCACCGGAAATTCGCCAGATGCCTTCTGAACCGCGCCAGGCTCCAGGCGAAGAACAGCGCGCCGATGCCGGCGGTCGCCGCAAACCTCGGCCACACCACGTCGAAGCCGGCGCCGCGGAACAGGATCGCCTGGGCAAAGGCCACGAAATGGGTCGAGGGTGACAGCTGCATCGCCATCTGCAGCCATTCCGGCTCGCTTTCCAGCGGGGTGAAGCCGCCGGACAGCATGTTCATCGGCAGCACGATCAGGATGAACAGCAGCCCCAGCTGTGGCATCGAGCGCGCCACCGTGCCGAGGAAGATGCCGAGCGCCGTCGCGAAGAACAGGTACAGCGCCGTTCCCGCCAGGAACAGCGGCACCGATCCGGCCAGCGGCACCGACAGGAGGCCGCGCAGCACGGCATAGAGCGCCACCAGCGTCATCACCAGGATCACCGCGCCGTTCGCCAGCACCTTGGCGGTCATGATCTCGGACGGGCGGACCGGCATCACCAGCAGATGTTCCAGCGTGCCATGCTCGCGCTCGCGGATCAGGGCGGCGCCGGCCAGCAGCACCGCCAGCATGGTGACGTTGCTGACCACCGACATGGTGCCGGTGAACCATTTGGTGTCGAGCGCCTCGTTGTAGGCGACGCGGAGCTGGAGCGACACCGGGGCGGCGGTGCCGTCGGCCTCGCGGCGGACGAAGCGGCCGACCTCGTCGTCGACGATGCCCTGGATGGTGCCGGCGCCGATGCCGGCCTGCATCATCGCGGTGGCGTCGATCAGCAGCTGGATCGTCGGGCTGCGCCCGGCCAGAACGTCGGCCTGGAAATCCGGCGGGATGTCGAGGACGAAGGTGTAGCGGGCCGAATCCATCGCCGGATCGACCTCGGCATGGCCGATCATCGCCGGGGTCTGGAATTCCGGTTTGTGGAAGCTGGAGGCCAGCCGCTGCGACAGGGTCGAGCGGTCCTCGTCCACGATGGCGATGGCGGCGTTGTGCAACTCGTGCGAGATGCCGGTCGCTTGGCTGTAGACGGAAAAGGTGAAGGAATAGACGACGAAGCCCAGCATGAAGACGTCACGCAGCAGGCTGATCCATTCCTTGCGAGCGAGCGTCAGGCTGTTGCGGAGGAAGCGCGCCATGGTTCAGCGCTCCTGTTTCGGCAGGAAGGCGACGCCGAGCGCCAGGAACACCGGCACGAAGGCGGCGGTCGCCAGGATGAAGGGGAGAAGCTCCGGCAGGGCCAGACCCTTGGTGAAGGCGCCGACCGACACTTTCAGGAAATGGGTGGTGGGGAACAGCGTGCCGAACAGCCATGCCCCGCCCTCCAGGGTCGCCACCGGTTGCAGCATGCCGGAGAATTGCGTGGCCGGCAGCATGGTGACGATGGCGGTGCCGAACACCGCGGCGGTCTGGGTCGCGGTGAAGACCGAGATCAGCAGCCCCAGCGCCGTGGTCGCCACCACATAGACCAGCCCGCCCAGGAGCAGTCCGGTCAGGCTTCCCTTCACCGGCACGCCGAACAGGGTGACGGCCATGGCGACCATCAGCAGCAGGTTGAAGGCGGCCAGCCCGATATAGGGCAATTGCTTGCCCAGCAGGAACTCCAGCCGTGTCACCGGGGTGACGTAGAGGTTGGTGATCGAGCCCAGCTCCTTCTCCCGCACCACGCCGAGCGCGGCGAGGATGGCGGGGATGAAGACCAGCAGCAGGCCGATGGTGCTGGGAACCATGGCGTCCAGGCTGCGGAAGGCCTGGTTGTAGCGGTAGCGCATCTCCAGGGTGGCCGGCGAGGCGGGCAGGGCGACACCGGATGCGGTGGCGGCATCCTCGATGAAGCGCTGATGGATGCCGGAGACGTAGCCCTGGATGGTCTCGGCCCGGAAGGGCATGGCGCCGTCGATGCGCACCGCCAGTTCCGGCACCCGGCCGCGGCGCAGGTCGCGGCCGAAGCCTTCGGGGATCTCGATGGTCAATGAGGCGTCGCCCCGTTGCAGGCGGAGCGCGAGGTCGCGGGCGTCCACGGCGGGAGCGGTGGCGCGGAAGCTGCGCGAGCCGTCGAACTGCTCGACATAGGCGCGGCTTTCCGGCGTGCGGTCGTGGTCCAGCACGGCGAAGGTGAGGTTCTCGACATCCATGGTGATGCCGAAGCCGAAGACCAGCATCAGCAGCACGGTGCCGAGCAGGGCCACGGTGAGCCGGACCGGATCGCGGCGGAGTTCGAGCGTTTCGCGCCATGCGTAGGCCAGCAGCCGGCGGCTGGAGAGGCGGGAAGACCCCCTCACCCTCCCCACTTCGTGGGGCCCCTCCCTCTCCCGGGGCGGGAGAGGGTGATTCTCCTCGGTTTGGGATTGAGGATCCCCCTCCGCCTGCCGCATGAAGCCGATGAAGGCGTCGTCCAGCGTTTCGGCCTGCTGCCGGCGGCGCAGCTCGTCGGGCGGGCCGGCGGCGATGACGCGGCCGGCATTCATGAAGGCGACGCGGTCGCAGCGCGCCGCCTCGTTCATGAAGTGGGTGGAGACGAAGATCGTCACCCCCTGGTCGCGCGAGAGCGCGATCAGGTCGCGCCAGAACTGGTCGCGCGCCACCGGATCGACGCCGGAGGTCGGCTCGTCGAGGATCAGCAGCTCCGGTTCGTGCAGGATGGCGACCGCCAGCGACAGCCGCTGCCGCACCCCCAGCGGCAGCCGGTCGGCCACCGCGTCGATGTAGGGAGACAGGCCGAAGCGCTCGACCAGCGCGGCCAGCCGGGGCGCCGCATCGTCCAGGCCGAACAGGCGGGCGTGCAGGTCCATGTTCTGCCGCACCGTCAGCTCGCCATAGAGCGAGAAGGATTGCGCCATGTAGCCGACGCGGCGGCGGCCCTCCAGGTCGCCGGCATCGACCGGCTTGCCGAACAGCAGCGCCTCGCCGGAGCTGGCGGGCAGCAGGCCGGTCAGCATCTTCATGGTGGTGGTCTTGCCGCAGCCGTTGGATCCCAGGAAGCCGAAGATCTCGCCGCGGCCGATGCGGAAGCCGACATCCGATACCGCGGTGAAATCGCCGAATCGGCGGGTCAGGCCGCGCGCCTCGATGGCCGGCTCGGCGCCGTCGGCCTCGGCCGGGCGGGGCGGGACGATCAGGCGCTCATGGCCGCGCCCGGCATCGCCGGGCAGCAGGGCGACGAAGGCCTCCTCCAGATCGGCGGCGCCGGTCCGCGCCTTCACCGCCGCCGGCGTGTCGTAGGCCAGCAGGCGGCCGGCATCCATCATCAGCACCCGGTCGAACCGCTCCGCCTCGTCCATGTAGGAGGTGGCGACCAGCAGGGTCATGCCGGGCCGGCCGGCGCGGATGCGGGCGATCAGCTCCCAGAACTGCCGGCGGGAGAGCGGGTCGACGCCGGTCGTCGGCTCGTCGAGGATCAGCAGGTCGGGGTCGTGCAGCAGGGCGCAGCACAGGCCGAGCTTCTGCTTCATGCCGCCCGACAGCTTGCCGGCCGGCCGGTCGGGGAAGGGGGCCAGCCCGGTCGATTCCAGAAGGTCGGCGATGCGGCTCCGGCGCTCGGCGGCGTCGAGGCCGAACAGGCGGCCGAAGAACTGCAGGTTCTCCGCGACGCTGAGGTCGGCATAGAGGTTGCGGCCCAGCCCCTGCGGCATGTAGGCGATGCGCGGCTGGAGCGCCGCCCGCCCGCGCCGGTCGGCGAGGTCGGTGCCGAGCACGCGGATGGTGCCCTGCTGGATCTTCTTGGCGGTGGCGATCAGGCCGAGCAGGGTCGATTTGCCGACGCCGTCCGGGCCGATGATCGCGACGCCGGCACCGGCGGGGATGTCGAGCGCGATCTCCTCCAGCGCCACCGTCCCGCCATAGCGGTGCCGCACGCCCGACAGCGAGACGGCGTTGGTGCCGGCGGGAGCGGGTGTCATGATAATGCCCTCTCCCGTCCCGGGAGAGGGAGGGGCCCCGCCGGAGGCGGGGAGGGTGAGGGGTGAGCCAGGAAATCTGAACCGCATGGCTTCGTGCCCACCCCCTCACCCTTCCCACCGCTTTGCGGCGGGCCCCTTCCCTCTCCCGGGGCGGGAGAGGGAGCCATTTCGGCGAAGTCATGCTGTGCCTCCCCCTCACCCCGACCCTCTCCCCGGGGGGGAGAGGGAGATATCGGCGGCGGAGAGGGAGACTCTCCGCGGGTCAGGGTCGACTCCAGCCAGTCGGGCCAGACCGCCTTGTCGTCCAGCTTCACATAGGCCATGCCGGTCAGGCCGGTCTTCACCCGCTCGATGTAGCGGGTGACCAGCGCCTCCGGGACGCGGGCCTTGACGCGGAACATCATGCGGTCGCGTTCGGACTTGGTTTCCACCTGCTTGGGCGTGAACTGGGCGCGCGGCGCGACGAAGGTGACGGCGGCGGGGATCGCGGTGCCGGGAACCGCGTCCAGCAGGATGCGCGCCTCCGCCCCCAGCGCGAGATTTCCCGCCGTGCCGGTCGGCAGGAAGAAGGTCATGTAGACGTTGGACAGGTCGAGCAGCGTCGCCGCCTTGCCGCCGGCCGCCAGCACCTCGCCCGGTTCGGACAGGCGGTAGAGCACGCGCGACTTGCGCGGCGCCTTCAGCACGCCGTCGGCGACCAGATCTGCCAGCCGGTCGACGTCGCCGGCCGCGGCGGTTATGGCCTCGTCGGCGCTGGCGAGGTGGCTCTTGGCCGCCTCCAGCGCGGCATCGGCGGTGCGGCGGCTGTTGCGCGCCTGATCGACCCGCTGTTCGGCGACATGGCCCTTGCCGAACAGGATCAGCGCCCGTTCCATCTCCTTGGCGGCGAAGTCGGCCTCGCTCGCGCGCTGGGCGACCAGCGCCACCGATTCCTCGCGCGTGCGGCGGGACTGGCGCAGCTGCGCCTCGGCGGAGCGGAGCTGCGCTTCCAGGTCGCGGGTGTCGAGCGTGGCGATGACGGCGCCGGCCTCCACCAGGTCGCCTTCCTCGACCGGGATGGTCAGGACGCGGGCGGCGTATTTGGTGGCGACGTCGATCTCGTTCGCCTCGATCCGGCCGTTGCCGGAGGCGAAGCCGGCGGGCAGCCGGTTGCCCTGCATCGCCCGCCAGCCATAGGCGGCCCCGGCGCCGAGCAGCGCCAGCAGGGCCACGGCGATCAGAAGGCGCTTGAAGGTCATGGCAGGGTTCCCTTTCCAGCTGTTCCACCGGTGTCCAGCGCCCCCATCACGCCGGCCAGGATGCGGTCGCGCGCGTCGTCGTCGGGGGCGGCATCCAGCGTGCGGCGCAGTGCCAGCAGCGCCTCGGCATAGCGGTTGTGCCAGTCGCGGCCGGCAAGCCCGGCGGCGGCGAGGCGGGCATGGTGCTCGGCCGGTTCCAGCGGGCGCGGGGCGGCGAGATCGACGCGGTCGTCCAGCGCGGGCAGGGCGATGCGCTCCGGCGCCCAGCCCTTGTCGAGCAGGCCCTGGCGGAGCGAGGCGCGGGCGGCCTCCTCGCCATGGACCAGGAACAGGCCGTGGCCGACGCCGTGCCGTGCCGCAACCCAATCGAGCAGGGCCGAGCGGTCGGCATGGCCGGAATAGACGTCGATGAAGCGCAGCCGCGCCTTCACCGCGATCTCCTCGCCATGGATGCGGACGCGGGGCGTGCCCTCCTGCAGCAGCCGGCCGAGCGTGCCGGGCGCCTGGTAGCCGACCAGAAGGACGGTGTCCTGCGGGCGCCACAGCCGGTTCTTCAGGTGATGGCGGATGCGGCCGGCATCGCACATGCCGCTTGCGGCCATGACGATGGCGCCGCCGGACAGGCTGTTCAGCCGCTGGCTCTCCGGCACGCTGCGGACATGGTGGAGGTTGGCGCGGGTGAAGGGATCGCCGTCGGTTTCCAGGTCGTCGAGATGGCGGCGGAAGACGCCGGTCACCGCGTCGGCCAGCGGCGAATCGAGGAAGACATCCACCGCCGGCAGCCGCCCGCTGTCGAACAGGCAGTCGAGGTCGTAGAGCAGTTCCTGCGTGCGCTCCACCGCAAAGACCGGGATCAGCAGCACGCCGCCGGCCGCCAGCGCCGCCGTCACCTCCGCCAGCAGCACCGCCTGCCGCCCGGCCTCGTCGAGGTCGGTGCGGTCGCGGTCGCCGTAGGTGGTTTCCAATATCATCCAGTCGGGCCGCTCGGGGCCATCGGCATCGGCGTGGAAGCTCTTGCCGCCGGGGCCGAGGTCGCCGGAGAACAGGATGCGGGTGGGGTCCGCAACGCCGTCGGTGACTTCGATCTCGATGGAGGCGGAGCCCAGGATGTGGCCGGCCTGCCAGAAGCGGGCGCGCAGGCCCGGCAGGATCTGGACCCAGCGGTCGTACTCGACCCGGCGCAGCCGGCGCAGGCTGCGGATGGCGTCGTCCTGGGTGTAGATCGGCTGGACGGCGGCCCGGCCGCGCTGGCGGTTGCGTCGGTTCAGCCGCTCCACCTCGCCCTCCTGGATGTAGCCGCTGTCGGGCAGCATGTAGTCCAGCAGGTCGACCGTGCCGCCGGTGGCGAAGATTCGGCCGCGGAAGCCCAGCCGCGTCAGCTTGGGCAGCAGGCCGGAATGGTCGATGTGGGCATGGGTCAGCAGCACCGCCCGGATCGAGGCGGGGTCGAAGGGAAAGGGCCGGTAGTTCAGTTCCCGGATCGTCTTGGTGCCCTGGAACATGCCGCAATCGACCAGCACGTCGCCTTCGGGCGTCGACAGGCGGAAGCAGGAGCCGGTCACCGTTCCGGCGGCGCCGTGGAAGGTCAGTGACAGGGACATCGGAAGGCTCCTTCTTCTGAACATTCCCTCTCCCCCCCGGGGAGAGGGAAGGGGCCCGCCGCGAAGCGGTGGGAAGGGTGAGGGGTGATCCAAGGAACCATGCGGTTCTCAAATCCCGCACTGCCCCTCACCCTCCCCACTTCGTGGGTCCCCTCCCTCTCCCGGGGCGGGAGAGGGCATTGTTGTCACCCCACCACCACCCCGCTGCCCTCCGCCGCAAAGGCCTGGGCGAAGGTGAAGTCGGCGTTGGTGCCGGCATGGATGCGGTAGAGCGGCTCGCCCCGGCGCACGCGCTCGCCGACCTTGCGCAGCAGGTCGATGCCCGCCCCCTTGTCGTTGGGGGCGCCGGCCAGCCGCGCGATGCGGGCGAGGCGGTAGCAGTCGAGCGAGGAGACGACCCCGTCGGCCGGGGCCGCGACCTCGGCGACCAGCGTGCCGAGGGTCGCCACCGCGGGCGGCGGCCCCTGCATGGCGATGATCCTCTCCATGGTGGCGAGTGCGGCGCCCGACTCCAGCAGGTCGCGCGCCCGGCTGCCGCCGGCACCGCCGCGAACCGCCGGGTCGAATTCCAGGATGCGGCCGGCCAGCAGCAGGGCGCGCTCCCTGAGGTCGGCCGGGGCGGCTGGATCGTTGCGTAGCACCGCCATGACGTCGCGCGCCTCCAGCACCGGGCCGATGCCGCGCCCGACCGGCTGCGAGCCGTCGGTGAGCGCCACCTCCAGCGTCAGGCCGAGCCGGTCGCCGACATGCTCGAACAGCTTGCGCAGCCGCACCGCCTCGCCCGCGTTGCGGATCTTGGCGCTGGGGCCGACCGGGATGTCGATCAGCAGATGGGTGGAGCCGGCCGCCACCTTCTTCGACAGGATGGAGGCGACCAGCTGTTCGCGGGTGTCGATGGCCAGCGGCCGTTCGACCGAGATCAGGATGTCGTCGGCCGGCGACAGCCGGACATGGCCGCCCCAGACCAGGCAGCCCTTGGCCTCGCGCACCAGCGCCTGCATGCGCTCGACCGGAATGTCTACGTTGGCCAGCACCTCCATGGTGTCGGCGGTGCCGGCGGGCGAGGTGATGGCGCGCGACGACGTCTTCGGGATCGGCAGGCCGTGCGCCGCGACGATCGGCACGACGATCATCGAGGTGCGGTTGCCGGGGATGCCGCCGATGCAATGCTTGTCGGCGATGGTCCGCGGCAGCCCGTCAAGGCCGTCCCAATGCAGCCGGGTGCCGGCGGCGATCATGGCGCGGGTCAGGCCCAGCACCTCCGCCGTGGTCATGAAGCTGGCGCAGGCGATCAGGAAGGCGGCGATCTCGATCTTGGAATAGCGCAGGTCGGTGACGTCGCGGATGATCGCGGCCAGCTGGGCGTCGTCCAGGGCGGCGCCGCCGACCTTGGCGCGCACCAGCTCGAAGCTCTCCGGCGGGGTGGGCGGCACCAGATGCACCGCCGAGCCTGCGGCCAGCCCGAGCCGGCGGAAGGCCGGGGCCGACAGGCCGATCTCGTCCGGTCCGACGATGGCGTCGTCATCGACGATGTTCAGCACCGCCAGCAGGGAGCGGCCGTCGTTCCGCACCTCCACCCGCCCCAGCCCGAGGAAATCCTCGACATGGTAGCGGGTGCAGCGCCGGTTGAGGAAGGCGACATTCTCCCGGACGGTGTCGATCGCCAGATGTCGGAGCGTCAGCATGCCCCTCAGTCTACGCCCGGCCCTGCCGGCCTGAGACGCCGAGCCTGCGCGGCAGCCATGCCGTCCGCCGGGCTCCGCGGTTGATCCGCATCATTGGCGGGGCGGAGGGGATGTGGTTCGGGGGGCGGCGTCTTGCCCCCTCCCTAACCCTCCCCCGCTTTGCGGGAGAGGGAACTCTGCTGCACTCCCGCAAAACTCCTCCCCCCTCTCCCGCGATCGGACCGGCCTTCGGCCGGCCGAGAGCGGGGGAGGGATGGGGAGGGGGCATGCGCTGCAACCCCTCCCCCTCAGGTGCTCTCCCGCGCGATGAAGGTCAGCCCAAGGTCGAGCTGGCGTTGCGCCGGCTCCTTGCCGTCCATCAGGTCGATGAGCATGGCGGCGGCATGGCGGCCGATGGCGTAGCGCGGCGTGGCGACGGTGGTCAGGGTCGGAGTCGTCCAGGCCGAGGCCGGCAGGTCGTTGAAGCCGGCGACGGCGAGCTGGCCGGGCACGCGGATGCCACGGCGCTGGCACTGGAACAGCGCGCCCTGCGCCAGGTCGTCGTTGCAGAAGAACACGGCGTCGCAGTCGCTGTTCTCGGCCATCAGCCGGTCGATCATCGCCGCCCCCAGATGGATGGAGGAGGGGTCGGGCAGGCGCCACACCCGCTTCTCGTCATACAGGCCGGCCTCCTCCAGCGCGCGGCGGTAGCCGTCCAGGCGGGCGAGCGTGCGGGGGTCGAGCTGCACCGCCACGAAGCCGATGCGGCGATAGCCGCGCTCCAGCAGGTGGGTGGTCATCAGCCGGCCGCCCTCCTCCTGCGAACAGCCGACGCTGAGGCTGTCGGGGTCGTCCAGCAGCTCCATCATGTGGACGGTCGGGCTGCTCAGCGCCGACAGGTAGGTGCGGGCGATCTCGGTGTGGTCGGTGCCGGTCAGCAGGATGCCGTCGGGCTGGAACTGCAGGTAGGTGCGGATCAGCCGCTCCTCCTCCTCCGGGGAATAGTGGGTGACGCCGATCAGGGCGCGGTAGCCGCGCGGCAGCAGCATGTCGTGGATGCCGGCCAGCGTCTCCACGAAGACCATGTTGGTCATCGACGGAATCAGCACCGCCACCGTCATCGAGCGCGCCGACGCCAGCGCGCTGGCCGCCTGGTTCGGCACGTAGCCCATCGACTGCGCGGTGTCGAGGATGCGCTGGCGCAGGTCCGGCATCACCAGTTCCGGTCGCTTGAAGGCGCGCGACACGGTGATGGCGCTGACGCCCACCCGTTCCGCGACGTCCGCCATCGTCGCGCGCCCGGTGCGCGAGGAGCGCGGCTTGCGCGTCTTGACCGCCAGGGGGGGCACCCGATCACCGCCATGCGTCGTCACGAGGGTCCATCCTTCCAATGCGGGCCAATTCCGGCCAATTCCGGCCGGCGCGACGAAGGGTCGCGCGGACCGGCTGATTACAGTCCCGTATCATGGGCCACAAGAGCCGCCGGCGTCGCAGGGCCTTCGCCCGCATCCTCCGGCTCCGTTCCTCAGTTCGTCCGCAACTCAAACAAAACTCTTTACCGGCGTCAAGGTTAGCGCTAACAGTATCGCCATCTCGCCTGGACGTCATCCACGCATTCCAGCCACTGGGCCGGGACGCTACAGGTGACCTTGCGATGATAGCGCTAACATGGATATGTCAGTGCGCGGCGGTGTCGCAACGACGCTGCGATGCCGCCGCGCACCCGGGAATCGGGAACAAAAGGCTCATGAACGGTCCCCCCATTGTGCCGCCCCTTGTGCAGTCCGCCGGGGCGCCGCCCGCCGCGCCGCCCGCCGTCCCGCCGGTCGTCGTGGTGATGGGCGTGGCCGGCTGCGGCAAGTCCAGCGTCGGCCAAGGCCTGGCCGATGCGCTGGGCGTCGGGTTCGTCGAAGGCGACGCGCACCATCCGCCGGCCAACATCGCCAAGATGTCGTCCGGCATCCCGCTGACCGACGCCGACCGCGACGGCTGGCTGGGCACGCTGGCCGGCTTCATCGCCGATGCCGACCGAGAGGGCCGCGGGCTGGTGGTCGCCTGTTCGGCGCTGAAGCGGCGCTATCGCGACCGGCTGCGCGGCGACAGCGGGAAGGTGCTGTTCCTGCATCTGTTCGGCGACAAGGCGCTGATCCTGTCGCGCATGGGGGCGCGAACCGCCCATTTCATGCCGACGGCCCTGGTCGACAGCCAGTTCGCCGACCTGGAACCGCCGGCCGCGGACGAGTGCGCCCTGTCCTATGAGGTGACGCTGCCGGCCGATGCCATCGTCGCCGACGCGTATACCCGCCTCACCGGCGGCGAAGACAAACAAGATCGTGGCGGCGCAGCCGCCGGGTCAAGGAATGGCGGCGCAGCCGCCGGGAGGAACGCATGAAACGCGTGGCGGATCTGCTGGAGCGGATCACCGAATGGATCATGGCGCTGATGCTGGCGGTCATGGTCGGTCTTGTCTTCGGCAACGTCGTCCTGCGCTACATCTTCAACAGCGGCATCGTCGCGGCGGAAGAGATCGCGCGGCTGATGTTCGTGTGGCTGGTGTTCCTGGGCGCCACCGTGGCGCTGCGCCACCAGCGCCATCTGGGGCTGGAGATCCTGCAGAGCCGCCTGCCGGCCAAGGCGCGCCGGGTCTGCGCGGTGATCGCGCATCTGCTGATGCTGTACGCCCTGTGGCTGTTCGTGCAGGGGAGCTGGATGCAGCTGCTGATCGGCATGGAGACCTTCTCCACCGTCCTGCGCTTCCCCATGGCCTTCTATGCCGCGGCCGGCTTCTTCCCGGCCATCGCCATGGCGCTGACCGTGCTGACCAACCTGTGGAAGATCGTCACCGACCAGCCGGACGCCCGCATCCCCGGCAATCCCGACACGACGCTGGACCATCCGGAGTCGCACGGCCCCGCGGTGGCGCCGCCGGCGCCGGGCGCCCAGGGCGGCAGCGCCGCCGTCGCCAAGCACTGAACCCAGCCCCCAAGACAAACGTCGCAGGTCTTCTGCGGACGGAGTTGCCGCCATGACTCTCACCATTTTCCTGGGTTCGCTGTTCGGCTTCATGCTGCTCGGCATGCCCATCGCCTTCGCGCTGATGCTGACCGGCGTCGCGCTGATGGTCCACCTCGACTTCTTCGACGCCCAGCTGGTCGCCCAGAACATGCTGAGCGGCGCCGACAACTATCCGCTGATGGCGGTGCCCTTCTTCATCCTGGCCGGCGAGCTGATGAATGCCGGCGGCATCTCCCAGCGCATCATCAACCTGGCGGTCAGCCTGGTCGGCCACATCAAGGGCGGCCTCGGCTACGTCACCATCGGCGCGTCGGTGATGCTGGCCAGCCTGTCGGGCTCGGCCATCGCCGACACCGCGGCGCTCGCCACCCTGCTGATCCCGATGATGCGCGACCACGGCTATCCGGTGCCGCGCTCGGCCGGCCTGATCGCGTCGGGCGGCATCATCGCCCCGATCATCCCGCCCAGCATGCCCTTCATCATCTTCGGCGTGACCACCAACACCTCGATCAGCGCGCTGTTCATGGCCGGCATCGTGCCCGGCCTGCTGATGGGCATCGGCCTGGTCGGCGCCTGGATGTTCGTGGTGCGCGACATGACGGTCAAGCTGCAGCCGAAGGCGAGCGGGCGCGAGCGGCTGAAGGCGCTGGGCGACGGCGTATGGGCGCTGGCCCTGCCGGTCATCATCATCGGCGGCCTGCGCGGCGGCATCTTCACGCCGACCGAGGCCGCGGTGGTCGCCGCCGTCTATTCGCTGTTCGTCGCGTTGTTCGTCTACCGTCAGGTGACGCTGCCGCAGCTGGTCCCGCTGCTGGTCCAGGCGGCGCGCACCACGGCCACCGTGATGTTCCTGTGCGCCGCGGCGCTGGTGTCGTCCTACATGGTGACGCTGGCCGACCTGCCGCAGCAGATGACCGAGCTGCTGGCCCCGCTGATGGACCATCCGAAGATGCTGATGCTGGCCATCGCCATGCTGCTGCTGGCCGTCGGCACGGTGATGGACCTGACGCCGACCATCCTGGTGCTCGGTCCGGTCCTGACCCCGCTGGCGATCAAGGCCGGCATCGACCCCGCCTATTTCGGCGTGATGTTCGTCCTGGTCGGCACGCTGGGCCTGATCCATCCGCCGGTCTGCACGGTGCTGAACGTGGTGTGCGGCGTCGCCCGCATCTCGCTGGAAAGCGCCACCAAGGGCATCTGGCCCTTCCTTCTGACCTACATCGTCCTGCTGGGCCTGCTGATCGCCGTGCCGGAGATCGTCACCGTCCCGCTGCACATGTTCCACTGAGCCTCGAAGACCAACCACAACGAAACGCCTGAAGAAGGGGAGTTCCACCATGTTCCGCAAGCTTCTGCTCGCCACCGGCCTCGCCGCCGCCCTGCTCGCCCCGGTCGCCGCCGCGACGACCGCCTCGGCGCAGGAGGTCAAGACCCGCATCATCCGCTTCGGCTACGGCCTGTCGGAAAGCAGCAACCAGGGCCGCGCCGTCAAGTTCCTCGCCGAGGAGATGTCCAAGCGCAGCGGCGGCAAGTTCAAGATGAAGGGCTTCGGCGACGCCAGCCTGGGCAGCGACATCCAGATGCAGAACGCCCTGATCGGCGGCGCGCAGGAGATGATGGTGGGTTCCACCGCCACGCTCGTCGGCATCGTCAAGGATTTCGGCGTCTACGACCTGCCCTTCCTGTTCAACAACGAGAAGGAGGCCGACGCCGTCCTCGACGGCCCGTTCGGCGAGAAGCTGCTGAAGGCGCTGAACGACAAGGGTCTTGTCGGGCTGGTCTATTGGGAGAACGGCTTCCGCAACCTGACCAACAGCAAGCGGCCGATCACCAAGATCGAGGACATGGGCGGCATCAAGCTGCGCGTGATGCAGAACCCGGTCTACATCGACATGTTCAACCGCTTCGGCGCCAACGCGGTGCCGCTGGCCTTCTCCGAGCTGTTCACCGCGCTGGAGACCGGCACGGTCGACGGCCAGGAGAACCCGGTCACGACCATCCAGTCCTCCAAGTTCTATGAAGTCCAGAAGTACCTGACCATCTCCCGCCACGTCTACAGCCCGTGGATCGTGCTGGCCAGCAAGCGCTGGTACGACGGCCTGTCGGCCGACGAGAAGAAGATCCTGAACGAGTCCGCCGTCGCCTCGCGCGAGTTCGAGCGCAAGGACAGCCGCGAGGCCTCGGCCCAGAGCGTGGCCTACCTGAAGGAGAAGGGCATGCAGATCAACGAGCTGAGCCCGGCCGAGCTCGACCGCATGCGCGGGATGGTCAAGCCCGCCTTCGACAAGTACGCCGCCGACGGCGGTGCCGAAATCCTGAAGGACATCCAGGCCGCCATCGCCGCCGCCCGCAAGTAAGCAACGGCGCCGCAGCACCGACGACGGAAGGGGCGGTCCGGAAAGCCGGGCCGCCCCTTTTCCTTATCCCATTGGGGCGGCAGGTGAAGCACGGTCGGAGATGCAAGGGATATGACGGTGTGAAGCGGAGAAACACCTTTTCATTATCGGGTATTGATATTTCAGACTGTAGAACGATTATGATAATCATTATCCGCGCTCTTTATGACACTTCTAAAACTTTATCTTCTTTTTCTGGACGCAACCCCGTGCATCAGGCGATGGTAATACGTCGAGTGGGCTATGGATGGGGTTTGCGATGTTCGGGAAGCTGCCGTTGGTCACCAAGCTGGTGCTGGCGATCGGCTTGGTTCTGGTGATCGGATTGGGAGCCGGCACGGTCGGGATCTCGGCCAAGGGCGGCGCCGACACCGACGCGCTGTCCTTCAAGGCGGGGGACGAGCTGGGCAGGTACCATTCGGCGGTCGTCGAACGCCGGCTGAACGATGCGCTGGGCATCAGCCGGCTGATGGGCACCACGCTGCTGAGCCTGAAACGAAACGGGGTCGCCGACCGCGGCACGCTGAACGACTGGCTGAAAAGCCTGCTGGAGAGCAACGGCAACCTGATCGGCGTGTGGGTCGGCATGGAGCCGAACGCGCTGGACGGCAAGGATTCCGCCTTCGTCAACAGTCCCGGCAGCGATGCCAGCGGCCGCTTCATTCCCTATTGGAACCGCGGCGGCGGCAAGATCCAGCTGGAGGCTCTGGTCGGCTATGACGATCCCGGGCCGGACGGTCTCTATTACCAGCAGGCCAAGCGCACCGGCCGGGAAGTGATCGTCGAGCCCTACAGCTATGTCGTCGCCGGCAAGAGCATCCTGATGGTGTCGCTGGTGGTGCCGATCATGGAAGGCGGCAAATTCATCGGCGTCGCCGGCGTCGACATCGCCACCGACGAGATCTGGAACGAGCTGAAGTCGGCCAAGCCCTTCGATACGGGTTCGGTCTTCCTGATCTCCAACGGCGGGCTGTGGGCGGGCTATTCCAACCGCGACCATCTGGGCAAACCCATCGACCAGACCAACGAAAGGCTGAAGAACGCCCTGCCTGCCATCCGCGAGGGGCGGGACTTCGCGCAATATTCGGTGTCGAAAAGCCTGAACACGGAGGTGCGCCAGCTGTTCCTGCCGGTGACGGTCGGCCGGTCGGCCACACCCTGGGCGGTTCTGGTCAACCTGCCGATGGACAGGATCGAGGCGCCGAAGCAGGAATTGCGAACCTTCATCGTCGTGGGCGCCCTGGCGCTGGCCGCCGTGCTGTTGCTGGCGCTGTGGCTGGCGACCCGCGCCATCGTCGGCCGGCCGCTGCGCCGGATCATCGCGACGGTGCAGGCGCTGACCGCCGGCCGGCGCGACGTCGAGGTGGCCGACCGCGACCGCGCCGACGAGATCGGGGCGATCAACACGGCGCTGCAGCTGTTCAAGGAGAATGCCGGCCGCGTCGCCCAGATGGAGGAGCAGCGCCGCCTTGACGATGCGCAGGCGGCCGAACGGCGCAAGCAGGAGCTGGCCCGTCTGGCCGCCGGCTTCGAGGGGTCGGTCGGCGACGTGGTCGCCGGGGTGACCGAGCAGGCGGAACGGATTCGCGCCGATTCCGAAGGGCTGTCGGCCATCGCCGAGCAGACCAACGCCCAGGCCTCGGCCGTCGCCGGAGCCGCCGACGTCGCCAGCGCCAATGTGCAGACGGTCGCCGCCGCGGCGGAGGAGCTGGCCCACTCCATCGAGGAGATCAACCAGCGCATCGCCGCCTCTTCCCGGATGGCGAACGATGCGGTGGGCGAGGTCGAAAGGACCAACGGCACCGTCGCCGGGCTGGCGCAGGCCGCGCAGAAGATCGGCGATGTCGTCAGCCTGATCCAGTCCATCGCCGGCCAGACCAACCTGCTGGCCCTGAACGCCACCATCGAGGCCGCCCGCGCGGGTGAAGCGGGGAAGGGCTTCGCCGTGGTGGCGAGCGAGGTGAAGAACCTCGCCAACCAGACCGCCAAGGCGACGGAGGAGATCGCCGCCCAGATCGCCGAGATGCAGGCGGTCAGCGGCAATGCCGTCGGCGCCATCCAATCCATCGGCCGCACCATCCTGGGCATCAGCGAGACGGTCACCGCCGTCGCCGCCGCGGCGGAGGAGCAGGGGGCGGCGACGCGCGAGATCAGCCGCAACGTCCAGCAGGCCGCGGGCGGCACGCGCGAGGTGTCGGCCAACATCGTCGGCGTCACCCGTGCCGCCGGGGAAACCGGCAGCATGGCGGCCCAGGCCCGCACCGCAGCCGACGCCCTGTCGCACCAGTCGGCCCGGCTGCGCCAGGAGGTTCAGCGCTTCGTGGAGACGATCCGCGCCGCGTAAGGGGTGCAAGGCATGACGGGGGCGAGGGCCGCTGCGGCTGCTCCCCTCCCGTCGTGCCTCCGGCTTCAGCAGTCGAAGAACACCGTCTCCCGGTCGCCCTGGAGGCGGATGTCGAAGCGGTAGACCACGCCGCCCGGCGTCTCGGCGCGTTGGGCGATCAGGGTATCGCGGCGGTCGTCCGGCACGGTCGCCAGCACCGGATCCTCCGCATTGGCCGCCGCCTCGTCGGAGAAGTGCAGGCGGGTGAAGGCGTGGCTCAGCATGCCGCGGGCGAACACCGTCACCGCGACATGCGGGGCGTGGCCGTCGCCGTGGGGGCCCGGCTTCACGGTGTCGAAGAAGTAACGCCCCGCATCGTCGGTGCCGCAGCGGCCGAAGCCGGCGGCGCCGGGAGCATGCTTGCCGTCGGCGCCGGCCTGCCAGATCTCGACCACGCAGTCGCGGATCGGCGTGCCCTCGCCGTCGGTGACGATGCCTTCGATGCGGATGTGTTCGCCGGCCGTGTCGTGCGTCGCCAGCCGGTTGGTCGCCAGCGGGCGGCGGCCGTAGAGTTCCGGGGTCCAGGCATAGGCGAAATAGGGGCCGACGGTCTGGGACGGGGTCTGTTTCAGCGTCTGGGTCATCGGTCTCAGCCCTCCATCGGCGTGGCTTGGCGTCCGCGCAGGACGATGTCGAACTCGTAGCCGAGCGCCCACACCGGCTCGGTCACGTCGATGGAGAAGCGCGAGACCAGCAGCTCGCGCGCACCCTCCGGCACGCCGTTGTAGATGGGATCGAGCGGCAGCAGCGGATCGCCCGGGAAATACATCTGGGTGACCAGCCGGGTCAGGAAGGACGGCCCGAACAGCGAGAAATGGATGTGGGCCGGGCGCCAGGCATTGTGGTGGTTGCCCCAGGGATAGGCGCCGGGCTTGATCGTGGTGAAGCGGTAGCGCCCCTCGGCGTCGGTGATGCAGCGGCCGGCCCCGAAGAAATTGGGGTCGAGCGGCGCATCGTGCTGGTCCCAGCGGTGGACGTAGCGGCCGCAGGCGTTGGCCTGCCAGATCTCCAGCAGGGTATGCGGCACCGGCCGGCCGTTCTCGTCGAGCACGCGGCCGGTGACGATCATGCGCTCGCCGACCGGCTCGCCGTTGACCCGGCCGTTCTTCGTCAGGTCGTTGTCCAGCGCATCGACGCTGTCATGACCGAAGACCGGGCCGGTCCGCACCGACAGGCACTGCTTCATCGGGATCAGCGGTTTGCGCGGCGAGCGCAGCACCGTCGATTTGTAGAGCGGCGACAGGTAGGGCGGATGCTGCGCCCAGTCGCGGGGGCTGAAGTCGCCCTCTGCCTCTCGAACGGCCGTATCCATCTTGAGGTTCCCTCCTTGGGAGCGGTCAGCTTTGCCGACCTTGTGTTTGCCTGTGGTTGTCCAGTACGCGGTCGATGAAATGACCGGCCGAGCCGGTGTAGCGCAGCGGGTCGAACAGGCGGTCTAGCCCGTCCATGCCCAGCGCCTGCACCACCTCCGCATCCTCCGCCAGCACGTCGCGCAGGGGGCGGGCGGAGGAGGATGCGCGGCGGCTGGCGTCGGCGATGCGGGAATGGGCGGCCAGCCGGCCCATCCGCTCGCCGAGCGCCATGGCGACCGCCTCGGCCAGGATCAGGCCGCGGGTCAGGTCCAGGTTGGCGCGCATGCGCTCCGCATCCACCGTCAGGCCGGCGACCGTCCCGCGGGCATGGCAGGCAGCCCCGGCGACGAGGCGGCAGAGGTCGGGCAGCGCCTGCCATTCGGCGTGCCAGCCGCCCAGCCCGCGCTCATGCTCCTGCACCTGGGCGGCCAGCAATCCGCCGACCAGCGCCGGGGCGCGGATGGCGCAGGACAGCAGCACGGCGCAGGACACCGGGTTGCGCTTGTGCGGCATGGTGGAGGAGCCGCCGCGGCCGGGAGCGGCGGGCTCGAAGGCTTCGCCCACCTCCATCTGCATCATCAGCGAAATGTCGCGGCCCAGCGTTCCCAGCGTGCCGGCGAGGATGCCGAGCGCGGCGGCGGGTTCGGCGATGCGGTCGCGGCTGGCATGCCAGGGCAGGGCCGGCAGGGGGAGGGCCAGGTCCCTGGCCAGCGCCTCGGCCACCGCCGGGCCGGCCTCGCCCAAGGCCGCGAGCGTTCCGGCGGCTCCGCCGAACTGCAGGGCCAGCCGGCTGCGCGCCGCCGCCAGCCGCTGCCGGTCGCGGCCGAGCGCGTCGAGCCAAGCCGCCGCCTTCAGCCCGAAGGTGGTGGGCAGCGCATGCTGCAGCCAGGTGCGGGCGACCATCGGGGTGGCGCGGTGGCGGTCGGCGAGATCGGCCAGCCCGTCGGCCAGTGCCGCCAGATCGGCGTCCAGCCCGTCGAGGAAGCGGCGAAGCTGCAGCATCAGGCCGCTGTCCATCGCGTCCTGGCTGGTGGCGCCCCAATGGACGAAACGCGATGCCTCCTCGTCGGCGGCCTTCACCATGGCGGTCAGATGCCTGACCAGCGGGATGGCGGTGTTGCCGGCAAGCGCGGCCTCCGCCCCCAGCGCGTCAGGGTCGTAGAGACCGGCCCGGCAGGCCGCCTCGATGGCCGGGACGGCGCCGGCCGGGATCACCCCGGCGGACGCCTCCGCCCGTGCCAATGCCGCCTCGAAATCCAGCATGCCCTGCAGCCTTGCCGCGGGCGAGAAGGCGTCGGCCGCCGCGTCGGTGGTGAAGAGCGGGTCGAGCAAAGGGTCTGCGTGGTGGATGTCGGGGCGGAGGTCGGCCATGACGGTCAGCCCTTCCGCGCCGCTTCGGCCGCGTCCTCGTCGTCCATCTCGGCATAGACGGCACGGGCCAGCGCGATGGCGTGGTTTCCGGCGGGGATGCCGGCATAGACCGCGGCCTGCATCAGGATTTCCTTCACCTCGTCGCGGGTGACGCCGGTGTTGCGGGTGGCGCGGATGTGCAGCTTCAGCTCGCCATCCTTGCCGAGCGCCGCCAGCATGGCGATGGTCAGCATGCTGCGGGTCCGGATGTCCAGCCCCGGCCGGGTCCAGATCTGGCCCCAGGCGGTCTTGGTGATGAACTCCTGGAAATCGGCGTCGAAGCCGGTGGCGCGCTCCAGCGAGCGGTCGACATGGGCGTCGCCCAGCACCTTGCGGCGCACCGCCATGCCGCGGTCGTGGAGATCCTTGTCGGGCATGTCGGTCATTGAAGATCCTTCAGGAAGCCGTCGATCAATGCCGCCAGCTCCGCCGGCTTCTCGACGCCGGGGATATGGGCGGCGCCGGGCAGCAGTTCGAGCCGGGCGCCGGGGATGCGGGCTGCCAGCTCCCGGGCGAGGTCGGGCGGGGTCGCCACATCCTCCTCGCCGCAGATCACCAGGGTCGGGGCTTCGATGCCGGCATTGTCGGCGCGCAGGTCGGCGTCGCGGATCGCCATGGCGCAGCCGACATAGCCGTCCTCGGGGATGCGGGCGACCATGGCGGTGTAGCCGCGGATCTGGTCGGGGCGGCTGTCGCGGAAACCGGCGGTGAACCAGCGCGCCATCACGCCCTCGGCGATGGCGGACATGCCGCGGGCGCGGATGGCGGCGATGCGGTCGGTCCAGACCGACGGCGGGCCGATCTGCCCGGCGGTGTCGCACAACACCAGCCCATGGACGCGGTCCGCCGCCTTGGCGGCGAGGCGCTGGGCCATCATGCCGCCGATCGACAGGCCGCAGACATGGGCGCGCGCTATGCCGAGCGCGTCCATGAGACCGGCGGCGTCGTCGGCCAGCATGTCCATGTTGTAGCCGGCTTCCCCGGTGACCGGCGTCGCCTGGGTCAGGCCATGGCCGCGCATGTCGTAGCGCAGGATGCGGTAGCGCTGCGACAGGTGGGGAACCACGGCGTCCCAGATGTGGAAGCTGGTGCCGATGGAGTTGGCGAACAGCAGCACCGGCGCATCGGCCGGGCCGGTCAGGTCGTAATGCTGGGTGATGCCGGCGGCTTCGATGAAGGGCATGGGGACTCCACCTTCGGTGGTTGCGATGCATGGGCGTCGGCTGACGGTGCCCCCACCCTAACCCTCCCCCGCTGGGCGGGGGAGGGGACAAGTGCCTGTTCGGGAAAGCGGCGGCAGTCCCTCCCCCACCCAGTGGGGGAGGATAGGTGGGGGGCTGGCTTTCTGGCGCTTCATACCCGCTCGATCATCACCGCGATGCCCTGGCCGACGCCGATGCACATGGTGCACAGCGCGGTCCGGCCGCCGGATCGTTCGAGCTGGTTGACCGCTGTGGTCGCCAGACGGGCGCCGCTCATGCCCAGCGGGTGGCCGAGCGCGATGGCGCCGCCATTCGGGTTCACATGGGCGGCATCGTCGGGCAGGCCAAGCTCGCGCAGCACGGCCAGCGCCTGGGAGGCGAAGGCCTCGTTCAGCTCGATCAGGTCGATGGCGGCGATGGTCAGGCCGAGCCGCTCCAGCAGCTTGCGGGTGGCGGGCGCCGGGCCGATGCCCATGACGCGTGGCGGAACGCCGGCGGTGGCGCCGCCGACGATGCGGGCGCGCGGCGTCAGGCCGAAGCGCGTCACCGCCGCCTCGGACGCCACCAGCAGGGCGGCGGCGCCGTCATTGACCCCCGACGCGTTGCCTGCCGTCACCGTGCCGCCGGGGCGGACGATGGGTTTCAGGGCCGACAGCGCCTCCAGCGTCGTGGCGCGGGGATGCTCGTCGGTGCTCATCACCGTCTCGCCCTTGCGGGTCTTGATGGTGACGGGGACGATCTCGCGCGCCATGCTGCCGTCGGCAATCGCGCGGGCGGCGCGGTCCTGGCTGCGCAGCGCAAAGGAATCCTGGTCGGCGCGGGAGATGCCCCAGTCGTCGGCGACATTCTCCGCCGTCTCCGGCATCGAATCGACACCGTGGAGCGCCTTCATCGCCGGGTTGACGAAGCGCCAGCCGATGGTGGTGTCGAACATCTCGGCGGACCGCGAGAAGGCGCTGTCGGCCTTGCCCATGACGAAGGGGGCGCGGCTCATGCTCTCGACCCCGCCGGCGATCATCAACTCGGCCTCGCCCGCCTTGATCGCCCGGGCGGCGGTGGCGAGCGCGTCGAGGCCGGAGCCGCACAGCCGGTTCATCGTCGTGCCCGGCACCGTGTCGGGCAGGCCAGCCAGCAGCGCCGCCATGCGGGCGACGTTGCGGTTGTCCTCGCCGGCCTGGTTGGCGCAGCCATAGATGACATCGTCGACCGCGGCCCAGTCGACCGAGGGGTTGCGCGCCATCAGCGCGCGGATCGGCACGGCACCGAGATCGTCGGCGCGCACCGGCGACAGGGCGCCGGCATAGCGGCCGATGGGAGTGCGGACGGCGTCGCAGATGTAGGCGTCACGCATGGCCTTATCCTTCCCCGCCGGTTTGCCCCTGGGAGATGCCGTGGGCGGCGGCGGTGCGGGCCTGGAGGCCGCGCAGCGCCGTCAGCGTTCCGGCCTCCGGGATCGCGGTGGTCTTCAGGTCGGGCGAGATTTTCAGGTCCCAGCCGGTGGCCGCCTTCACCTGCTCCACCGTCACGCCGGGATGGATGCCGGTCAGGGTCAGTTCCCTGGTCACCGGGTCGGGGGTGAGGATGCCGAGGTCGGTGATGACCGCGGTCGGCCCGGCGCCGGGAATGCCGGCGCGGGCGCGGGCGTCACCGCCGTCGAGATGGCCGGCGGAGGTGACGAAGGGCAGCTTGGCGACGAAGGCCTTCGGGCTCTGCTTCAGGACGATGAAGACCTCCTTGGCCTGGGAGGCGATCTCCGGCGCGCCGCCGGCACCGGGCAGCCGCACCTTCGGTGCGTCGTACGGGCCGATGACGGTGGTGTTGATGTTGGCGAAGCGGTCGACCTGGGCGGCGCCGAGGAAGCCGACGTCGATCCGCCCGCCCTGCAGCCAGTAGCGGAAGATCTCCGGCGTGCCGACCACGGTGTCGGCGGTCTCCGCCAGCTCGCCGTCGCCGATCGACAGCGGCAGCACCGTCGGCTTGGCGCCGATGGGGCCGGATTCATAGATCAGCACGACGTCCGGCGCATGGGTCAGCCGCGCGAGGTTGGCGGCGGTCGACGGCAGGCCGATGCCGACGAAGCAGACGGTGCCGTTCTTCAGCAGGCGGCTGGCCGCCACCGTCATGATCTCGGTCGCGGTGAAGCCGGCGGTTTCGGCGGTGGTCTCGGTGGTGGTTTCGGCGCTCATCACGCGGCCTCCTTCATGCTTTCGGCCAGCACGCGGCGGAAGCCGGCGAAATCGTCGGTGTCCAGGACATGCCGCTGCATCCAGGACCGGAAGGTCTCGCGCGAGCGGGCGATGGGATCCCACGCCTTGTAGAAGCGGTTGTCGCGCTCCGAATAGCCTTGCGCATAGGACGGATAGGCGCCGCCGGGAACGTGACAGACGGCGGACAATGCCCAGCCCGGCAGCACGCAGGCGTTCGGCGGCGCCTCCAGATCGTCGACGATCTCCTCGACCGTGACGATGGAGCGTTTGGCGGCCAGCACGGCCTCCTTCTGGACGCCGAGGATTCCCCACAGCAGCACGTTGCCGCGGCGGTCGGCCTTCTGGGCGTGGATCACCGTCACGTCGGGGCGGACCGCCGGGATGGCGGCCAGCTTCTCCCCGGTGAAGGGGCATTCGACGAAGCGGATGTTGGGATTGACCTTCGGCAGGTCGGACCCGGTGTAGCCGCGCAGCAGCGCGAAGGGCAGGTTGGAGGCGCCGGCGACATAGGCGTTGGCCATGCCGGCGTGGCTGTGCTCCTCGATCTCCAGGCGCTGCGGCCAGCCCTGTTCGACCGCGTCGCGGAAACGGTGGAGCGAGCCGACGCCGGGATTGCCGCCCCAGGAGAAGACCAGCTTCGCGGCACAGCCCATGCCGATCAGCTGGTCGTAGATCAGGTCGGGGGTCATGCGGACCAGCGTAAGGCCGCGGCGGCCCTGGCGGACGATCTCATGCCCGGCGGCATGGGGAATCAGGTGGGTGAACCCTTCCAGGGCGACGGTGTCGCCATCGCGCACGAGGCTCGCCACCGCCTCGCGCAAGGGCGTGATATGCGCCATATGACCTCCCGAATGTGCGAAAATCGCACAAATATCCGTCTTTACGCACAGAGTGAGCGGCGACGCCCGGCGCTGTCAAGGGCGAATAAGCCAATAGTTGTGCGATATACGCCCATATTGCGGTGCAATATGAGGAAAATCCGGTGATGGAGATGAGAGGGAGGGATTAATATGTTTTGAATCAACATATTAAATCCAAGCCAGCAAATGGGCGTTTATCGCCCTGTATTTCTAATATCGCACTTGACGGTTCGTTCGCCCCTCAGTACGCTGGGCGGAACAGTCGACGACCGGGGCTGCGCGTTCCGGCATCCATAATATGGTCACATGTGGGAGGAACGATGACGAGGACTCTGCGCACTGCGCTGCTGGGTGCGGCATTCGGTCTGGCGCTGGCGGCCGGTCCTGCCGGTGCCGCCACCATCAAGGTCGGCGTCGTGGCGCCCTTCTCCGGGCCGTTCGCCCTGGTCGGCAAGACCTTCAAGGAGGCGATCGAGGTCTATCAGGCCGAACATGGCAAGACCGTCGGCAACGACACGGTCGAGTTCATCTACAAGGATCTCGACCAGGCCAACCCGGCACAAAGCAAGGCACTGTCGCAGGAGCTGATCGTCAAGGAGAAGGTGTCCTTCCTCGCCGGCTATTTCTTCACGCCCGACGCGCTGGCGGTCGCCCCGCTGATCGACGAGGCGAACATCCCCTGCGTGATCTTCAACGCCGCGACCTCCGCCATTACGGAAAAGTCGCCGCGCTATGTCCGCACCTCCTTCACCCTGTGGCAGAACACCGTGCCGCTGGCCGAATACATGGCCAGGCAGGGGATCAGGAAGGCGGTGTCGGCGGTCAGCGACTACGGCCCCGGCATCGACGGCGAGACCGCCTTCAGGACCACCTTCGAGAAGCATGGCGGCACGGTGGTCGACACCATCCGCATGCCGCTGAAGTCCAACGACTTCGCCCCCTTCATGCAGCGCATCAAGGATTCGGGCGCCGAGGCCGTCTATGCCTTCCTGCCGGCCGGGCCGACCACGCTGGGCTTCGCCAAGTCGTTCAACGACACCGGGCTGAAGGCGGCCGGGATCAAGTTCTTCGGCCCCGGCGACATCACCCAGGAGCCGGACCTGCCGACGCTGGGCGACGCGGCTCTGGGCATCACCACCACCTTCAACTACAGCCGCGCCCATGATTCGGCGATGAACAAGGCGTTCATCGCCAAGCACAAGGAGCTGTTCGGGTCGAGCGACAGCGTCACCTTCACCTCGGTCGGCGCCTATGACGGCACCCATGTCATCTACCAGATGATCAGGAATTCCGGCGGCAAGATCGACGGCGCGAAGGCGGTGGAGTCGGTGAAGGGCATGAGCTGGGAAAGCCCGCGCGGTCCCCTGACCATCGACCCGGTCAGCCGCCACGTCACCCAGACGATCTATCTGCGCACCGTTGAGAAGGTCGGCGACGCCTTCGAGAATGTCGAGAAGGCCGCCTTCGAGAAGCAGCCCGACTACGGGTACAAAGTCGGGAAGTGAGGGGGGAGCCGTAAGGCAGCTACCGTTAACGGGCCGGACGGACGCACATCATGGAAACCATGTTCGGGATCGCCGTCGACGGTGTCGCCTACGGCATGATCCTCTTCATCATCTCCGTCGGCCTGTCGGTGACGCTGGGGCTGATGCGGGTGGTCAATCTGGCGCACGGCGCCTTCGCCATGGTCGGCGGCTATGTCGCCTCCTATGCGGCGCAGGTCGCCGGGCTGCCCTATGCGGCGGCGCTGGTGGTGGCGGTGGCGCTGACGGTGCTGGCGACGCTGCCGCTGGAACGGCTGCTGTACCGCCGCATCTACGGCTCCGCCAACGAGCTGGCCCAGGTGCTGCTGACCATCGGCCTGACCTTCGTCATCGTCGCCGGCATCAACTACCTGTTCGGTCCGACCTTGAAGCGCATCCCGTTGCCGGAGCTGTTGCAGGGCACCGTCTCGCTCGGGCCGAAGGCGATCCCGACGCACCGTGCCTTCGTCATCGCGGCCGGCGCGCTGACGCTGGTCGGGCTGTGGTGGCTGCTGGAGCGCACCGACTTCGGCATCCGGCTGCGCGCCGCGGTGGACGATCCGGCGATGGCGGCGGCGCTCGGCATCCGCACCGAACGGCTCTATCTGGCGACCTTCGCGCTCGGCACCGGGCTGGCGGCGCTGGGCGGGGTGCTGGGGGCGGAACTGCTGCCGCTGGAGCCCTATTACGCCATCCGCTACATCGTGCTGTTCCTGGCGGTGGTGGCGGTCGGCGGGGCGGGCAGCATCTTCGGCTCGGCCGCGGCGGCGCTGGCACTGGGCATCGTCGATACCGCCGGCAAATACCTGATCCCGAATTTCGGCGAGTTCTTCTTCTACGCCGCCCTGATCCTGATCCTGTTCCGCTGGCCCCACGGCTTCTTCAAAGGGAGGACGGCATGACGAGCGTCGCCGAGCGGACCGGCCCCCAGAGCGACACCCGGAGCGACAGCATGACCCGACGCATCCCGCCGGCCGGGCGCCGCATCCTGGATTGGGTCGGCATCCCGCTGGTCGCCGCCGCCGGGCTGGCCGCCTACTGGGTTTTCCCGGAGGATCTGGGGCTGTTGACCCGCATCGCCGCGGCGGCGCTGTTCGTGCTGTCGCTCGACCTCGTGCTCGGTTATGGCGGCATCGCCACGCTGGGGCAGGCGGCGATGTTCGGCACCGGCGCCTATGCCGCGGGCATCGCCGCGGTCAACTGGATGAACGATCCCTTCGCCCTGCTGGCGGTCGGCGGCGTCGCCGGCGGGCTGGTCGCGCTGGCGACCGGCGCCCTGATCCTGCATGCCCGCGGCCTGACCCTGCTGATGCTGACCATCGCCGTCGGGCAGATCGTGCAGGAGGTCGCCAACAAGGCGCGCGACTGGACCGGCGGCAGCGACGGCCTGTCGGGCATCGACCCGGCGCCGGTGCTGGGGATGTTCCGCTTCGACATGTTCGGCCGCACCTCCTACCTGTTCGCGCTGGCGGTGCTGGTGGTCGGGCTGATGGTGGCGCGGCGGATCGTGCGTTCGCCCTTCGGGCTGGCCTGCCGCGGCGTGAAGGAGGATCCGCTGCGGATTTCCGCGATCGGCGGCTCGCCCAAGGCCTATCTGGTGGCACTCTATGCGGTGGCCGGGGTCTTCGCCGGGGTGGCCGGGGCGCTGACCGCGGTGACCAGCGGCATCGTCGGGCTGGACAGCGCCGGCTTCTCCTGGTCGGCGGAAGCGCTGGTGATGCTGGTGCTGGGCGGCACCGGGCGGCTCTACGGCGCGGTGATCGGCACCGCCGCCTTCATGGGAATCCATCACATCCTGGCGGCCAGCGACCCCTTCCACTGGATGGCCTTCATCGGCCTGTTCCTGATCGGCATCGTCCTGTTCCTGCCCGGCGGCATCGTGTCGGTTGGAGAGCGGCTGACCGTCCTGCTGCGCCCGCGCGCAGGGGCATCCGATGACGGAGAATCGGTCAAAGGAGATCCGCGATGAGCGCGACCGCTCCCGGTATCGGCGTGATCGGCGAGACCAAGCTGCTGGAGGTCGAGGGGCTGAGCAAGAATTTCGGCGGCCTCCAGGTGTCGTCCGACATCTCCATGACGCTGAAGGCGGGCGACCGCTGCGCCCTGATCGGGCCGAACGGCGCCGGCAAGACCACCTTCGTCAACCTCGTCACCGGGGTGATCCCGCCCAGCGCCGGCACTGTCCGGCTCGACGGCCGCGACGTGACCGGGCTGGCGGCGGCGGAGCGGGTGCGGCTCGGCCTGATCCGCAGCTTCCAGGTGGCGCGGCTGTTCAAGTCGATGACGGTGCGCGAGCATCTGGAACTGGCCGTCCTCCAGCGCGACCGCCGCACCTTCCGGCTGTTCGCCAGCGTCGCCAGGATGGCCGGGCTGGCCGACGAGGTGGCGGAACTGCTGGACAGCATGGGGCTGGCCCCCGTGGCGCACATCGCGGTCGGTTCGCTGGCCTATGGGCAGCAGCGGCTGCTGGAGATCGCGCTGGCGCTCGCCATGAAGCCCAAGGTGCTGATCCTGGACGAGCCGGCGGCCGGCGTGCCCCATTCGGAAAGCCAGCGCATCCTCGACGCCATCGACCGGCTGCCCAAGGATCTGGCGGTGCTGATGATCGAGCACGACATGGATCTGGTCTTCCGGTTCGCGACGACCATCGTCGTGCTGGCGCAGGGGCGGCTCCTGTGCAGCGGCACCGCGAGCGAGATCGTCGCCGACCCGCGCGTGCGCGAGGTCTATCTGGGGAGCCGTGCCAATGCACACTGAGTCCGCCGGAGCCCTGGAGGTCGCCGGCCTGAAGGCCGGCTACGGCAAGACGCTGATTCTCGACGGCATCTCGTTCGGCGTGCCGGCGGGCGGGCGCATCGCGCTGCTCGGCCGCAACGGGGTGGGCAAGACGACGACGCTGGCGACGCTGGTCGGCCAGACCACCCGCCATGGCGGCAGCATCCGGCTGGACGGGGTGGAACTCGGCGGGATGAACAGCTCGGCGCGGGCGGCGGCGGGGCTCGGCTATGTGCCGCAGACGCGCGACATCTTCAAATCGCTGACGGTCGAGGAGAACCTCGTCACCGGGCTGAAGGGGCGTCCGCGCTCGGCGCTGGAGGAGGCGTACGAGCTGTTCCCCCGGCTGGGCGAGCGGCGGCGCAACGGCGGCGGCGAGCTGTCGGGCGGCGAGCAGCAGATGCTGTCGGTCGCCCGCGCGCTGCTGGGCAAGCCGACGGTGCTGCTGCTGGACGAGCCGCTGGAAGGGCTGGCGCCGGTCATCTGCGACATGCTGATGGCGGCGCTGTCGCGGCTCGACATGACCATCGTCCTGGTCGAGCAGCAGGTCGACCGGGCGCTGGAGTTCGCCGACCGGGTGGTCTTCCTCGACCGCGGCCGGGTGGTGCATGCCGGCCCGGCCCAGCAGGCGAAGACGGATTCGGCGCTGCTGGAACGGCATCTGGGCGTGGCGCTCGCGGCGTAAACGGGCTCACCGGAACGGCGGCGAATAGAGCAGGCCGCCCTGGGTCCAGGGCCTGTTCATCCCGCGGTCCATGCCGTAGGGGACGCCGAGGTTGCGGTCGAAGATCTCGCCGTAATTCCCGACCTGGGCCAGCGCCTGCAAGGCCCAGTCGTCGGGCAGCCCAAGCGTGCGGGCGGCGCTGCCGGCATGGCCGAGCATGCGGTGAAGCTCCGGATCGTCGGGAATCCGGCCGGCCTGGACATCGGCGGCGGTCACGCCCCTGGCGTCGGCCAGGATGATGGCGTGGAGGACCCAGCGGGTGATGTCGTACCAGTTGCGGTCGCCGCGCGCGATGTAGGGGGTCAGCGGCTCGCGCGAGATCACGTCGGGATAGATGTGGATGCCCATGCCGGCCTGACGGTAGCCGGCCAGCGAGGTGATCAGCACCGTGCGGTCGGTGGTCAGCAGGTCGCATTCATGGGCGAGGAAGGCCTGCAGCGCCTCGTCCAGCGTCTGGAAGGTGCGGATCGTCCAGGGCAGGTCCGATTTCCGGATATGGTCCTCGAGGTTCAGGACGGTCGTGGTCGCCGTCTTCACGCAGACGGTGCGCGGCCCCAGCCGGTCCAGCGGCGGCGGCGGGCCCTCGCTCTCGATGGCGAAGCCCTGCCCGTCATGCAGCAGCGGCATCAGGAATTCGACGTCGTAGGAGATGTCGCGGCTGAAGGTCCAGGTCGTGGTGGTCAGCGCCACGTCGACCTCGTGCTTTTCCACCGCGGAATATTCCTGCGGCTTCTCGGGCAGGCGGACGACGCGGATCGCCTGGGCGTTGCCGAGCGTCGCCGCGGCGAAGACCCGGCAAACATCGACCAGGAAGCCGTCCAGATGCCCCTGCGGGTCGGAGAATGAGATGCCGCTGACCCCGCTGCGCAGCCCGCAGACCAGGACGCCGCGGTTGTGGATGCGCTCCAGCGTCTCGCCGTCGGCGGCCCGGGCCTGGGTGGCGGTGAGAGCGGCGGTGAAGGCGAGGGCGGCCGCCATCAGAGACGCCGCCATCAGCCGCGTCGCAGCCGGCACGGCGCCGAACCGCCGGAGTCCCCCCACCAGATCCATAACCGCCGCCCCCGTGCTCCGGTCCGCCTTCTCCGGTCGGCCGTCTCCGATCCGCCGTCTCCGATCCGCCGGCAACCGGCGGGCGGGCCGGGATCAGGCCGCCTGCTGGGCGCGCAGCGTGCCGAGCAGACTATGCAGCGAAGCGGCTTCCTCGGCCAGCGTGTTCGCCGTCAGGGTGAGCGAACCGGCGATGTCGCCGGTGCGGGCCGCCTGGGCGCTCACCCCCTCGATCAGCGCCGCCACCTCGCCGGTGTTGCCGGCGATCACGCCGACCCGGCTGCGGATGTCGGTGGAGGATTCGGTCTGGCGTGCCACCGCCTCGCCGATCAGGTCCTGCACCTCGTTGATCCGCTCGACCGAGCCGGAGATGCGGGCGAAGGTGCCGACGGTGTTCTGGATGCTGCCGTTGATGGCGCTGACCGAACTGGCGATCTGCACCGTGGCGTTGGCGGTCTCCTCGGCCAGCTTCTTCACCTCCGCCGCGACGACGGCGAAGCCGCGCCCCGCCTCGCCGGCCACCGCCGCCTCGATGGTGGCGTTCAGCGCCAGCAGCTTGGTCTGGTGGGCGATGCTGGTGATGACGTCGACGATGCGGCGGATCTGGTCGGTGTTCTCGCCCAGCTGGTCGACCACGCCTCGGGCGGCGGTCAGCTCGCCCAGCGTGGAGCCGACCACGCCGGCCGCCTCGTTGGCGAGGCTGGAAACGGTGCCGATGGTGTCCATCAGCGTTTCCGCGCTGCCGTTGCAGGTGGTGGCGTTGCGGTTGCTCTCGGCGACGAAGTTGCCGGCGGTGACCGTGCTGTCGATGGTGCCCGCCGACTGCTGGCGCAGCGCGTCGGCAAGCTCGCGCAGCTGGCCCGACTGGGTGGCGACGCCGGACGCCACCTGATGCACGTCCTCCATCAGCTGGCGGGACAAGGCGGCCGAGCGCACCTGGTCGGTCACGTCGGTCCAGGACAGCGTCTTGCCCAGCACGTTGCCCTGGTCGTCGTACACGGTGTCGACATGGGCCTCCACCGTCGTCTCGTCGACGGTCAGGGTGCGGCGCGGGATCGGCGGGCGGGCGGGGTCGGCGCATTCGGCGGCGAACTCCGGCCCCTGGCCCAGCAGGTCGGGACCGGCCGGGTCGATGCCGTGCGCCTCGCAGAAGGCACGGGCGGCCGGGTTGATGAAGCCGACATGGATCGCCTGCCCATCGGTGCGCAGCAGTGCCGTCGGCACCGGGCTGGAATCGACCATGCGCTTCATCAGCAGCACCTGCTCGACGCTGCCGCGCAGCCGGCGCAGGGAGGCCGCCATCACCGACAGTTCGTCGCGGCCGGTGCGCGGCACCTCGATCGACAGGTCGCCGGCGGCGATCTGCTCCATGGCGCGGGCGAACTTGCGCAGGTTGGCGAAGACGGCGACGCGCAGCAGCAGCGCCGCGGCGATGGCGACGGCGAGCGCGAAGGCGGCGACCATCTTGAGGGCGTCGTTGCGCAGTTCCTCCGTCGCGTCGACGAAATCGGCGACGTCGCGCGAGATCTCCGCCGTCGCCCAGGGCAGGCCGCCGTCGCCGCCCAGCGCGACGGTGGTGGTGGACAGCTGCGCATGGGCCGACGGCTCGCCGCCCTTGGATTCGAACAGCAGCCCGCCCTTGGCGTCGGTGACGCGGATGTCGGCGTCCAGCACGGCGCCCAGGGTGGACAGGGCGGGGAGGGGATCGGTCACCACCTCCAGGAAGCCCAGCACGCGGAAGCCGCCGATCGGGACGATCATGCTGTAGAGCGGGCGTCCCTGGCCGTCGCGCCACAGCAGGCTGGCGGGGCGGCGCTTGTCGGCGATGTCGCGGGACTTCAGCGTCTCGAACAGCGGGGCCACGGTGGCGACGCTGTCCGCCTCGCCGCCGGTGCCGGCCACCCGGTTCATCTCGGCGTCGAACACGGCGATCGACACCAGCCTCACCTCGCGGTCGACGACGACGGGGCGCGTGTTGATGTTCTTCAGCGCCAGCGTGGTCTTGGCGAAATCCTTCTGGTTGATGCTGTCGACCAGGAAGGAATCGCGGCTCCATTCGTTGGCGTGGCCCTGGAGCCATTCCGTGTAGTTCTTGCGGATGCGGTCGTTGGCCAGCACCCGCAGCGTCGCCGCCGCGCTGCTGTTGAAGGTGGTCAGGGCGAAGTCGGTGTAGCGGTGCGAGACCCAGGCCTGGCTGGCGATCAGCGCCGCCACCAGCACGCCCACCACCGACACCATGGCCCGCCGCAGCGTCCAGAAGCGGTAGCGGGCGCCGGTGTCGTCCAAAGTCCTGCCGGATACCGTCGCGATTGCCTTCATGCCCAAACCCCCCGCCGCCACAGCACGGTTTCACGGATTGCAACACGCACATGATCGCTGGTCCCTTTGAACGGTTTAGCGTCAAATTGTGAACAGATCATGTTTTTTCGTTTGCATTTGAGACAAGTGGGGCGCTCTCCGGCAGAAGAGGGGGCTATATTCCCGCCGAAAGCCGGACCTATGACTTTCCATGGGTCGACTGGGAAAAGAAGAAAAGCAACCGGATGTGGTGGGTTGACTTCAAAGAAGGCCGTTTGCCTCGCCGGATGCATAAAAATAAGGCCACGGAAGCCGGCGAAAATATTTCGCGGCGTCCGTGGCCCAGGTTGCCGAGCGCGTGGCCGCCGCGAGACTGTAGCGACGGGGGAGTTTGCTCGGGGTCGGTGTGGAGGCGGTCAGCCGTCCTGCGTGACGTCGCCGGCGAAGAGGTATCCGGTGCCATGCACGGTCACGATCAGCCGCGGGTCGGCGGGATCGCTCTCGATCAGGCGGCGCAGCCGGCGGACCAGGCTGTCGATGGTGCGGTCGGTGGCGTCGGTCTTGCGCCGGGTCGTCGCCGTCAGCAGATAGTCGCGGTTCATCACCCGGCCGGGGTTGCAGACGAAGGTCGACAAGAGCTCGAACTCGGCCCCGGTCAGCCGCACCGGCTGTCCCTGCGGGTCGGTCAGCCGCATGCGGTCGAGCCACAGCGTCCAGCCGGCGAACAGGCGGCGGCGGTCGTCGCGGCGGTCGCCCGGCGCCCGCAGCCGGCGCAGCAGGTTCCGCACCCGGGCCAGGATCTCGCGCGGCTCGAAGGGCTTCGCGATATAGTCGTCGGCCCCCATCTCAAGCCCGATGATGCGGTCCAGCTTCTCCGCCCGGCTGCTGACCAGGATGATGCCGATCTCCGAGCCCGCGCGCAGTTCGCGGGTCAGGGTCAGCCCGTCCTGGCGCGGCAGCCTGATGTCGAGCAGCAGGAGGTCCACCGTGGCCACGGCCAGCAGTTCCTTCAGCTCCTCCGCGCTGCGGGCAAGCAGGACGTCGAAGCCCTCGTCCGTCAGGTAGGACTTCAGCGTCTCCCGCGTCACCGCGTCGTCGTCGGTGATGGCAATGGTCGCCGGCATGGTCCTCTTGTCCGCTTCCGCCTGCTCGCCGTCCGCCGTGCCGTTTTCCGGATCAATGTTCCAGAATCTGGCCGAGGAACTGGCGGGTGCGCTCGCTTTTCGGGTTCTCGAAGAAGTCGGCCGGCGACCCGCTCTCGATGATCGAGCCTTCGGCCATGAAGACAATAGAGTCGGCGACCTGCCGGGCGAAGCCCATTTCGTGGGTGACGCAGACCATGGTCATGCCCTCGCCCGCCAGCTCGGTCATGACGTCCAGCACCTCCTTGACCATCTCGGGGTCGAGCGCCGAGGTCGGCTCGTCGAACAGCATGATTTCGGGCCGCATGCACAGCGCGCGGGCGATGGCGACGCGCTGCTGCTGGCCGCCGGACAGCTGGCCGGGGAACTTGTGCGCCTGGTCGGGGATGCGCACCCGCTTCAGGTACATCATGGCGATCTCCTCGATCTCGGACTTCGCCATGCCGCGCACCCAGATGGGGGCCAGCGTCAGGTTCTGCAGCACGGTCAGGTGCGGGAACAGGTTGAAGTTCTGGAACACCATGCCGACCTTGCGGCGGATCTTCTCCACCGCCTTCACGTCGTCGGTCAGCTCGATGCCGTCGACGACGATGTGGCCGGTCTGGTGCGCCTCGAGCCGGTTGATGCAGCGGATCATCGTCGACTTGCCCGACCCGGAGGGTCCGCAGACGACGACCTTCTCGCCCTTCTTGATGGTCAGGCTGACGTCGCGCAGCGCGTGGTAGCTGTTGTACCACTTGCCGACCTTGCGGAGTTCGATGATGGCGGTCTCGGTCATTGGTCGTTCTCCAAGAGGCTCTCCGGCGGGCCGGTCAGCGGCTGGTGTAGCGGTTGGCCAGACGCTCCAGCCACTGGCTGTAGCGCGACATGCTGAAGCAGAAGATCCAGAACATCAGCCCGGCGAAGATGTAGACCTCGGCGAAGTAGGGACGCCATTCCGGGTCGGTCGTCGCCACGGTGGCGGCGGTCAGCAGGTCGTACAGGCCGACGATGGTGACCAGCGAGGTGTCCTTGAAGGCGCTGATGAACTGGTTGACGATGGGCGGGATGACGATGCGCAGCGCCTGGGGCAGGACGATCAGCGCCGTCTTCTGCCAATAGGACAGGCCGAGCGCGTCGGCGGCCTCGTACTGGCCCCGGGGGATCGCCTGCAGGCCGCCGCGCACCGCCTCGGCCAGATAGGCCGCGGTGAACAGGGTCATGCCGGCCAGCGCGCGCAGCAGCTTGTCCACCGTGACGCCTTCCGGCAGGAACAGCGGGAACATCACCGACGCCATGAACAGCACGCTGACCAGCGGCACGCCGCGCATCGTCTCGATGAAGCCGACGCAGACGGTGCGGATGGCCGGCAGCGACGACTGGCGGCCCAGCGCCAGCAGGATCGACAGCGGGAAGGCGAGCGCGATGGAGAAGACCGACAGCATCAGCGTGATCGGCAGGCCGCCCCACCGGTCGTTGGCGACATAGGAGAGGCCGAGGACGCCGCCCCACATCAGCACGCCCATGCCGACCAGCGTCAGCGCCCAGGCGCCGGCCAGCCAGGGCCGCCAGAAGGCGCGCACGCCGCTGGCGCCCAGCATCGCCACGAACAGGGCGCAGGCCAGGAAGGGGCGCCACTGCTCGTCATAGGGATAGGTCCCGAAGAAGATCAGCCGGTGCTTGACCGCGATCACCGTCCAGCAGGCGCCGGCCGCCTCGCGGCAGGCCTCCGACGACGCGCCGGTCCAGCTGGCGTTCAGCAGCAGCCAGCTTGCCGCCGGCGGAACCACCAGCCACAGCAGGGCAAGGCAGGCGAGGGTCAGGGCCGTGTTCAGCGGCGTGTTGAACAGGTTGTCCTTCGCCCAGCCGAAGGGCTTCAGCGCCGTCATGCCGTTGGCTTGCGGCGGGACGGAAGCCTGGGACGGCTCCTCCTCGTAGGAGGCGGCCCAGTGGGCGGGCGGGATGGCGACGGTGGGAATGGGGGCCTGGTCGGCGGGGGAGTGCTTGCTCATCGGGTCACCAGAGCCACGCGGCGGTTGTACCAGTTCATGAAGCCGGAGATGCCGAGGCTGATGATGAGATAGACCACCATCATCATCGCCACCGCCTCCACCACCTGTCCGGTCTGGTTGGCCGAGGTGTTGGAGACGCTGACCAGGTCCGGATAGCCGATGGCGACGGCCAGCGAGCTGTTCTTGGTCAGGTTCAGGTACTGGCTGGTCAGCGGCGGCACGATGACGCGCAGCGCCTGCGGCAGGATGACGAGGCGCAGGATGTGACCCGGCGACAGGCCCAGCGCCAGCCCGGCCTCGGTCTGGCCGTGCGGCACGGCGAGGATGCCGGAGCGCACGATCTCGGCGATGAAGCCGGCGGTGTAGACCGACAGGCCGATCAGCAGCGCGGTGAATTCCGGGGTGATCGCCCCTCCGCCCTCGAAGTTGAAGCCGGCCAGCACCGGCACGTCGAAGGCCAGCGGCGCGCCGGTGGCGATGAACATCGCGGCCGGCGGCAGGAGCAGCGCGGCGATGGCTGCCGGCAGGGTGGGGAAGGGCTTGCCGGTGGCTTCGCGGTGGCGGCGGCCGTAGCGGACGATGCCGATGGCGGCGGCGATGCCGGCCAGCAGCGCAAGCAGGACCCAGCCATGGCCGGCATGCTCCGCCAGCACCGGGAACTTCATGCCGCGGTTGCTGAGGAAGACGTGCGGCAGCACCTCCATCGCTTCGCGCGGGCTGGGCAGCCGGTTCATGACGGTGTACCAGACCACCAGCTGCAGCAGCAGCGGCACGTTGCGGATCGTCTCGACATACAGGGTGGCGAAGCGGTTCACCATCCAGTTGGACGACAGCCGCGCGATGCCGATCAGGACGCCCAGCACGGTCGCCAGCACCACGCCCGCGGCCGAGACCGACAGCGTGTTCAGCAGGCCGACGACCAGCGCCTTCAGATAGGTGTCGGACGCGGAATAGGAGAGCAGGCTCTCGCCGATCTCGAAGCCGGCCTCACGGCCGAGGAAGCCCAGGCCGGTGGCGACGCCGCGGTTGGCGAGGTTGGTCAGGGTGTTGGAGACGAGGTACCAGGCGACGGCAAGGATGCCGGCCAGGAACAGCCCCTGGTACAGCCACCCCCGCACGCGCGCGGAGTTCAGCGCCTGGATCAGGTTGGACATGGTGTTGCTCCGTGCGGGGGAGTGAGGCGTTGCGGACACTTGCCCCCACCCCGACCCTCCCCCGCTTCGCGGGGGAGGGAGTCTGTCGCGAAGCGGCGGCAGTCCCCTCTCCCACCGAAGGTGGGGGAGGGTTAGGGAGGGGGCATCCGCGGCAGGCGCTTACTTCATCGGCGGGGCGTACATCAGGCCGCCTTCGGTGTAGAGGGCGTTCTGGCCGCGCGGCATCTTCAGCTTGGAGCCGGCGCCGACGTTGCGCTCATAGCTCTGGGCGTAGTTGCCGACCTGCTTGACGATGTTGAAGGCCCAGTTCTCCTCCACGCCCAGCGCCTTGCCGTTGCCGGCGGTGACGCCCAGCAGACGCTTCACGTCCGGGTCGGGGGAGGTCATGGCGGCGTCGACGGTCTCGGAGGTCAGGCCCTTCTCCTCCGCCTGCACCATAGCGTAGAAGGCCCAGGTGACCAGGTTCATCCATTCCTCGTCGCCCTGGCGCACGGCCGGGGACAGCGGCTCCTTGGAGATCAGCTCGGGCAGGATGACGTAGTCGTTGGGATTCTGGACCTCGGCGGCGCGGATGGCGGCCAGCTGGGAGGCGTCGGAGGTCAGGGCGTCGCAGCGGCCGGCGAAGAAGGCCTTGTTCAGCTCCTCGTTCTTCTCGATGACGACCGGCTTGAAGGTCATCTTGTTGGCGCGGAAATAGTCCGACACGTTCTGTTCGGTCGTGGTGCCGGGCAGCACGCAGACGGTGGCGCCGTTCAGCTGCTTGGCGCTCTTCAGCCCCAGCTTGGACGACACCATGAAGCCCTGGCCGTCGTAATAGTTGGTCGGCGTGAAGTTCAGGCCGTTGGCGGTGTCGCGGGTCAGGGTGCGGGTGGTGTTGCGGGCCAGCAGGTCGATCTCGCCGGACTGGAGCGCCGGCAGGCGCTGCTGCGCCGACAGCGGGGTGTACTTCACCTTCTCCGCATCGCCGAACATGGCGGCGGCGACCGCGCGGCAGACGTCGACGTCGAGGCCCGACCATTTGCCCTTGTCGTCGGGCGAGGAGAAGCCGTAGAGGCCCAGGTTGACGCCGCACTGGACGTAGCCCTTCTGCTTCACGCCGTCGAAGGTGGCGCCGGCCTGGGCGGTGCCGGAGACGGCGCCGGACAGGGCGATGGCGGAAACGGACAAGGTGGCCGCGATGGCGAGCGTGTGCAGACGGGTCTTCACGGGGCGTGGCTCCTTCAGCCTCATTCATTCCGGGCTCGCCTGCCGCCCGGAGCGTGACCCCGGCGGCAGGCGCACCCCGACAATCGCCCGCCGGCTTGAACAAAGTGCCCCCCCGGCTTGAACGGGAATGGGCGAGTTGTGAACAGCTTTGGACGATCCTTCACCGGGGCCGGCGGGCTGCCGGCGGTCCCGCCGTCCTGTCTCCCGGGTCTTTTCCATCGCCAGAACCCGAACTATCTGTGATCCTGCCGGTTGCGGCGGGGGACCGGCAGGCGACGAGGGGAGGGATCCGATGGCGACGTTGAAGGAGTTCGAGGAGGCGCTGAAGGCGGCGGGCAACACGGCCGCGCTGGAAATCCTGGACTCGTTGCGGGCGCGCGACCGCAGCCAGCGTTCCATCCGTCCGGCGCGGCGGCTGACCGGGCGCAAGATGACGCCCGAACTGGCCGTCGAAATCCTGCATCTGCACGAAACCACCAGCATGACCCAGCAGGAGATCGCCTTCCAGCTCGGCGTCAACCAGGGCCGGGTGAACGAGGTCATCAAGCGCCGCAAATGGCTGGACGCCGACACGAGCGCACCGGAAGCCCAGGCCCGCGACAAGGCCAAGGAGCGCGCCAAGGACGGCGTGGGCTTCACGCCGGGCCGCCCGGCGAAGAAGAAGAAGGCCGGCAAGCCGGAACCGGTGGCCGCTGCTCCGGAACCTGCCGCACCGGAACCTGCTGCACATGAGCCGGTCGCGCCGGAGCCGGTCGCGCCGGAGCCCGTCGCGCCGGAACCCGTCGTGCCGGAGCCCGTCGCACCGGAACCCGTCGTGGAGCCTTCGTCCCCCTCTCCACCCGAATCGCTGCCGGAACTTCCCATGCCCATGGCCGCCGAACAACCGGTGAAAACGCCCGGAAAGGCGAAGCCCGCGGCCCGCAGGCCGGCCAAAGCGGCAAAGACGGATGAACCGCCGGCTCAGCTGCCGTTCAAGGGCCTGTTCTAGGGCTCCGGGTCTGGCGGCACTGCCCGGCGCACCCGGTCAGAACGCGACGCTGACCCTCAGGCTGGCGTTGAAGGGGTCGCCGATGGCGATGCCATAGGCGGAGTTGCCGATCGAGGAGGTGTAGTAGGTCTTGTCGAACAGGTTGTTCAGGTTCAGCTGCACGGTGACCGGGCGGGCGGTGTCGAAGGTGTAGGCGGCGAAGGCATCGACGACGCCGTAGCCTGGCAGGTCGTAGCTGTTGGCGTTGTCGCCCGCCCGCGCGCCGACCAGACGCACGCCGCCGCCGAAGCGCAGGCCGCCCCCGCTCCCGAACAGCGCGCCATGGTCGTAGGCGAGATAGACGGCCGCCGTGTGCCGCGCCACGTTCGCCAGCTGCTTGCCGGCGTAATCGGGATCGTCCAGCACCTTGGCGTCGGTGAAGCCGTAGCTGCCGATCAGCTGCAGCCGTTCGGTGAGCTGGCCGGCCAGATCCAGCTCCACCCCGCGCGAGCGCACCAGCCCGGCGGTGCGGTAGACGGTGGTGCCGTTCACCGTCTCGGCATAGGCGACGTTCTTCTTGCGGGCGGTGTAGAGCGCCAGCGTGCCGGTGATCCCCTGTGCCACCTCGAACTTGGCACCCAGCTCGTGCGAGGTTCCGGTCTCCGGCGGCAGGCTGCCATAGGCGCTGGTGATCGAGCTGTTGGGGCGGAAGCTGCGCGCGGTGTTGGCGTAGAATGACAGGGCCGGCGTCGCGGTCCAGACGAGGCCCAGATTGGGCAGCCAGACATGGCCGTCGGTGTCGGTGTTCACCACCGCCCCCCGCCCGGCGCGGATGTCGTAGCCCTGGTACCGCATGCCGGCCACCAGGATCCAGTCCTTGGCCAGATGGATGCGGTCCTGCAGGTAGAGGGAGGCGGTTTCGATGCGCTCATGCTCGTCGGTCCCGGCGACCGGCACATAGGCACAGGGCGCCATGCGGCCATAGACCGGGTTGTACATGTTGAAACTGCTGTTGGTCCGGCAATTCTGCAGCGCGGTCCGGTCGGTTGCCTCGTGGTCGTAGGACAGGCCGAACAGCAGTTCCTGCGTCATCCCGGCGAACCGCGTGTCGCCCATCAGCTCCAGCCGCGCGGCGTGCGCCTGCACCTCGTAATCGTCGCGGACGTCGGCGCGGCGGGTGACGGCGCCGGTGGTGCTGTCGAAGCCGAGAACCCGGACCTGATCGGCGCGGAAATCGTCGGCGCTCCACGCATAGCCGGCGGACAGCTTCCAGCCATTGCCGAGCCGGTGATCCACCAGGAGCTTGGCGAGGTCGGAGGCGCCGTCGGTCCGGCCGAACTCCTCGTCCAGCCGCGTCCGGCGATCGATGGCGGCGAAACGGCCCGTCCGGGTGTCGTAGACGGTGCCGCGATCGTAGGGAACCTCGTAGTCCTGATGCAGGTAGGAAAGGGTGACGTCGGTCGTTTCCCCCGTCCACCGCAGCGAGGGGGCCACGGTCCAGCCCTTGCGCGTGCCGAAATTGCGCCAGTAGTCGCCGTTCTCGCCCTCGGCGATGAAGCGCCAGGACAGGCCGGTTCCATCGACCGGGCCGGTGGCGTCGATCCCCGCCTTGGCGCCGGTGCGCCCGGCGCCATAGGCGTCGAAGCGGGTGTAGGCGGTCCCGCCGAAGCGGCTCTCCGGCTTCTTCGTGGTCAGGTTGATCATTCCGCCGGGGTCGAGCACGCCGTACAGCGTCGAGGCCGGACCCTTCAGCACATCGACGCTGGACACGGTGGCGTTGAAGGAGTGCGGCAGGACCGTCTTCAGCCCGTCGGTCAGGATGGACCCGTCGCGGCTGAATCCGAAGCCGCGGCGGATCACGGCATCCTCCTTGCCGGCGACGGTGTTGGTCTGCGTCACGCCGCTGACGGTGGCCAGCGCGTCGTCGATGCTGTCGGCCTCGCGATCCCGCAATGCCTGTCCGGTGACGGTGGTCACCGCCTGCGGCACCTCCATCACCGGCACCTCCAGCCGGGTGGCGGTGGTGCCGACCGGCGCGGCGTAGGTCGTGCCGTCCCGGCCCTCCAGCAGGATGGGGGCAAGGAGGATGGGCTTCGGACCCTTGTCCTCCGCCGTCTGGGCGAGGGCGGGTGCGTTCGACAGGGGCAGCGCGCAGGCGGCGAGGGTGAGAAGCCGGGCGGAAGCGAAGGGGCGGAGGCGGGTCCTGGTCGTCATGTCGGATTCCATAGGCGTGATGCTGGGGGGCACGATGCCGGGGGCAGGGTGCCGGAGGCATGTGCCGGAGGTTTGGGGTTGCCGGGCCTGAAATGCGCTGCGCATGCAATTCATTCTCATTCTTGCTCGACTGTCACGCCGTAGTAGTCAAGAATGCGCCGCCGCCGACGGCCGGCGAACCGGCTCCGTTTCCAGGCGATTCCCCGCCGGATCGGGCCGAAACGGCCCTGCCGGGGGCGGTTTTCCGCCCCGCAGCCGCGTCCCGGAGGCGGCGATGCGGCATCCGGAATTTTTTTGCGGCCGGAAAGGCTTGACTACTACAGGCGGAAATCCTGCTAAGGCGGGATGCTGTCGGGACAGGTGCCAATGACGAGAGACGACACCCCGCGACCCCCGATCCCACCCCTTGCGGTTCCCCCCCTCGCAGTCGAGGGGCTGGCCGTGGGCCATGACGGGCGCCGGGTGCTGGAGCGGGCCGATTTCCAGATCGAGGCCGGGCGCTTCACCGTGCTGCTGGGACCGAACGGGTCGGGGAAATCCACGCTGCTGGCGGCGATGGCGCGGCTGTTGCCGCCGATGGCCGGGTCGGTTCTGCTGGACGGCGCCGACATCGCCCGGCTGCCGACCCGCGCGGTCTCGCGCAAGCTCGGCCTGCTGCCCCAACAACCGCTGGTGCCGGAGGGGCTGAGCGTCTTCGATCTGGTTTCGCGCGGGCGCTTTCCGCACCAGGGCCTGTTCCGGCAATGGAGCGCGGCGGACGAGGCGGCGGTCGGCCGGGCGATGGCGGTGACCGGCGTCGCCGATCTGGCGGCGCGCGGGGTGGACAGCCTGTCGGGCGGGCAGCGCCAACGGGTGTGGATCGCCATGGTCCTGGCCCAGGAAACCTCCGTCATCCTGCTGGACGAGCCGACCACCTTCCTCGACATGCGCCACCAGAT
This sequence comes from Azospirillum sp. HJ39, assembly GCF_041507355.1. NCBI lineage: Bacteria > Pseudomonadati > Pseudomonadota > Alphaproteobacteria > Rhodospirillales > Azospirillaceae > Azospirillum > Azospirillum sp. HJ39. Next base: position 317,366 of record NZ_CP167913.1, read on the forward strand.
CGACATCCTGGCGATGCTGGCAACGCTGGTGCGCGACCATGGCCGCACCATCGTCTGCGTGCTGCACGACCTGAACCTCGCCTTGCAGCATGCCGACCGCTTCCTCTTCCTGAAGGGCGGCGGCATCCGCCACCGGCTGGACCATCCCGCCGCCTGCACGGCGGCGATCGTCGGCGACGTGTTCGACATGCCGGTCGCCGGCCTGAGCCATCCGGAAACCGGCTTGCCGGTGTTCGTGCCGATATCCGCCCCGACCTCCATGCCGGTGGCGTGTCGATGACGGCCGTCACGACGCCGATCCCCGTGAAGGCGGCCCGCCGCAGCCCGTGGCCGCTGCTGCCCCTGGCGCTGGCCGCCGCGCTGGCGCTGGCGGCGGTCCATCTGCTGGGCGGGCCGAAGCCGATGGCACCGGCGACGCTGGTCGATCTGCTGACCGCCTACAACCCGCGCAACATCGATCACCGGATGCTGGCGATGCTGCGCCTGCCCCGCCTGCTGGCGGTGATGCTGGCCGGGGCGGGGTTGGGGGCGGCGGGCTATCTGCTGCAATCGGTGCTGCGCAACCGGTTGGGAGAGCCGCACATCCTGGGGCTGAACGCCGGCGCCTCGCTGACCATGGTGGCGCTGACCGCCTTTCCGGCGCTGGCGGTCGGGCCGTCCCTGCGGCCGCTCGTCGCCAGCCTGGGGGCGGGGGCGCTGTTCGCGCTGGTTCTCGGCTTCGCGTCCGCCGGGCGGCAGGGGCTGCGGCCGGTGACGCTGATCTTCTGCGGCATCGCCTTCACCGCGCTCGCCAACGCCCTGACCTCCGTCATCCTGATCCTCGACGAGGGCACGCTGGAGGAGTTGCGCTTCTGGCTGATCGGCGACGGTGCCGGGGCGCGGATGGCGCATGTGGCGGCGGCGGCACCGGTCGCGGCGGCGGGCTTCGCGCTGGCGCTGCTGATCGCGCCCGGCCTCGCGGCGTTGAGCCTGGGCGACGCGCTGGCGCGGGGGCTCGGGGTGTCGGCGACGGGGCTGCGGGTCGGGGCGCTGTGCGCCGCCGCGCTGATGTGCGGGGCGGCGGTGTCGCTGGTGGGTCCGATGGGCTTCGTCGGGCTGGTCGCCCCGGTGCTGTGGCCGGGGCTGCACAACCGCCCGTCCGCCGCCGCGCTGATCGTGGTGGCGCTGACCGGGGCCGCGCTGCTGACCGCCGCCGACCTCGCCGCCACCGGCCTTCTGCGGCCACGGGAGCTGCCGACCGGCGCCCTGACCGGGCTGGTCGGCGCGCCGGTGTTCCTGTGGATCTTCGCGAGGGCGGCGAAATGAGCCGCGCACATCCCCCGGTCCTGGTCTGGCGGGCAGGGGCGCTGTCGGTTCGGCTGCCCGTCCGTCCGGCGCTGGCGGCGGCGGGCCTCTCCCTGGCGCTGGCGCTTTTGGCCTTCTGGGCGCTGGGGCGGGGCAGCGAGCCGATCCCGGCCCGCGAGATCCTCGGCTATCTCGGGCTGGGCGACGCGGTGCCGGACGAGGGCCGCCGTCTGGTCCTGTCTGCCTTCCGCGCGCCGCGCGTCTGGCTCGCCATGCTGTGCGGGGCGATGCTGGCGCTGGCTGGGGCGACGATGCAGGCGCTGACGCGCAACGGATTGGCCGATCCCGGCCTGATGGGCGTGCGCGAGGGGGCCGCACTGTGCGTCGTGACCCTGCTGCTGCTTCTGCCCGGCACGCCGCTGTGGTGGCGGCCGGTGGCCGGGCTGTGCGGCGGGCTGGCGGTGGGGGCGCTGGTGCTGCTGCTGGCGCGGGCGGGATCGGGGCTGCGGCTGGTGCTGGTGGGGATCGGCGTGTCGTGGTGCCTGTCGGCGGTGCTGGCGATCCTGCTGGCGGCGGCGGAGACCCGCAACCTCCAGGCCGCGATGCTCTGGCTTGCCGGCAACATCCAGGCCGCCGACTGGCCGATGGTGCGGCTGGCGGCGCTGCTGACGGCGGCCGGCGGCGGTCTGCTGCTGCTGTCGAGCCCCGGCGCCGAGGCGCGGCTGCTGGGCGATTCCCTGGCCGTCAGCCTGGGCACGCGCCTGCGCGCGGTCACGGTGGCGCAGTTCCTGGTGGCGCTGTTCCTGGTCGCGGGGGCGGTGTCGGTCGCCGGGGGGCTGGGCTTCGTCGGGCTGATCGCCCCCCATCTGGCGCGCGCGCTGCCCGCCGGATCGCCCCGCGCCCGGCTGATCGGCACCGGGCTGATCGGCGCCATGCTGGTGCTGCTGGCCGACACCATCGGGCGCAGCGCCTTCGCCCCGGTCGAGCTGCCGACCGGGGTCGTCCTGGCCGCTGTCGGCGCGCCGACGCTGATCCTTCTTCTCTGGACCCGCAGGAACCAGCTGTGATGCCGATCCGCCTTCTCCTGTCCCTGCTGCTCTGCCTGCCAACGTTCGCGCTGGCGCTGGCGCAGGAAACGCGCAGCTTCACCGACGACCTCGGCCGCAAGGTGGAGGTGCCCGCCCAGCCCAAACGCATCGTGTCGGTCTACGACATCGACGTGACCATTCCGCTGATCGAGCTGGGCGTGCTCCCGGTGGGCAGCCATGGCCGCATCGGTCCCGACGGCCGGCCGGAACTGCGGTCGAGCGACCTGCTGACCGGCGTCGATTTCGACACTGGCGGCATCGTCTTCATCGGCGCCACCACCGTGGATCTCGAAGCGGTCGTCCGCCTGAAGCCCGACCTGATCGTCACCGAGATTTCGCGCCCAACCCCGGTGGAGCAGCTGGCGAAGATTGCGCCGACCGTCGCGCTGGACAACCGCAAGGGCGCCCCCCACCTCTACCGCCAGCTGGCCGACCTGGTCCACGCCCAGCGGCGGCTGGCTTTTCTCGAACGCCGCTACCGCGCGCAGATCGAGCGGCTGCGGGCGGAGGTGGACACCGGCGCCATCACGGTTTCGGTCCTGCAGCCGATGCGCGGCAAGCTCAGCGTCTATCACAGCTACCGCGCCCTGGGCCGGGTGCTGCGCGATGCGGGCTTCCGCTTTCCCGCCCTGATCGACGGAATTCCCGAGAACGACCGGATCGAGGTCGGGCCCGAACGGCTGCCGGAACTGGATGCGGACATCATCTTCGACCCCTACCGTTCCGACCAGGGCAAGGGGGCGGCGGAGGAGATCGCCCTGATGAACGAGGTGCTTCCAGGATTCTGCGATCTGCTGAAGGCTTGCCGGGAGGGGCGCTACGTCATGATCCCGCGCGAGGAGGCGATCTCCAACTCCTACGCGGCGCTCAGCCTGATGGTGGTGGCGGTGCAGTCGAACCTGACCCGGCGGCCGGCGGCGGAATGACGGCTGGCGAAAGATGGCGGCCGGAGGCCGTGCGATTGAAGCGGTTCCTGCTCTGGGATAGACAGGACTGAGAGTTCCAGGGGGAGTTCCAGGGGGGATTTGCCGCCATGTCTCAGGTCGCGCCGCGTCAGAAGCGGGTGAAGGACCTCTACACCGAGCGTTTCAATCAGCGCCGGCACCGGTTGTCGCCCGGCCTTCTCGCGGTCGCCACCTACATCGATGCGCACCGCCACGCCGTGCTGGGCCTCTCGGCGCTGGAAATCGGGTTCGAGACCGGCACGTCTGACGCCACGGTGATCCGCGCCATCCAGGCGCTCGGCTTCAGCGGGTTGCGCGACCTCAAGGACACGCTCGACGGCTGGCTGGGCGAGACGGACTCGCCGGTCGAGAAGATGGCCCTGACCGCGCGGGAACTGGGCGGCGACTGCGACGCCGCCATCGATTTCGTGATCGACAGCCAGCGCCGCACGGCCGAGGCGCTGGCCGAACCGGAGAACCGCCGCGCCATGGCCGCCGCCGTCAGGCTGCTGGCCGGGGCGGACGGTGTCTGCGTCTTCGGCATCGGCGCGTCGGGCATCATCGCGCATTACGCGGCGCGGCTGTTCTCCCGCTCGGGCCTGCCCGGCCTCGCGCTCAACGCCACCGGCATCGCGCTCGGCGAACAGCTGTTGGGCATGCGGGCGGGGCAGGTCCTGCTGATGCTGCTGCACGGGCGCGCGCACCGCGAGGCGACGGCGACGCTGGCCGAGGCGCAGCGTCTCGGCCTGCCCGTCGTCATGATCCTCGGCCGCGCGGATTCGCCGCTGCGCGCCCACGCGGCGGCCAGCATCCTCCTGCCGCGGGTGAAGTCCGAGCATGTCGCCCTGCACGCGCCGGGCCTCGTGACCATCGAGGCGATGCACCTCGCGCTGTCCGCCGCGACGCCGGAGCGGACGGTCGGCACGCTCGACCGGCTCGTCACGCTGTATGGCGAGATCCGCCCGCATTCCCGGTGAGCGGGATCGTGCCCCCTGGATGCGGGATCGCGGGGTGCGCAGCCGCACCGCCGGCACCGTGCGGGAGATGCCCTGCCGCCGGATTTTCCGACAGATAGAATTGGACGAAGCCTCCATATTGAAATCTTCATCATTTTCCCGCCAGCATCGCGCGTGAAACCCCGGAAGGCTTCGGGGTGCGTGGGGAGGCGACGATGGATCATCCGACCGGTCATCACCATGGCTGCTGCCAGGGCGGACACAATGGCGAGCACAGCTCGCGCCGCGGGTTCCTGAAGCTGGCGACGCTGGGCGCCGGGGTGACGCTGATGGCGCCGCTGACGATGAGCCGCCCGGCGCTGGCCGGCAGCGTCGACACGCTGCTGCTGTCCTGCATGGACTACCGCCTGATGGGGCATGTCGCCGGCTACATGAACGCCCGCAACATGCAGGCGAACTACGACCATGTCATCCTGGCCGGCGCCAGCCTGGGCGCCCTGACCGACAAGAAGCCGGCCTGGGGCGAGGCCTTCTGGGACCATGTCGCGGTCGCCAAGGACCTGCACCACATCAAGCGGGTGATCGTCATGGACCACCGGGACTGCGGCGCCTACAAGGTCTTCCTGGGCATGGACCTGTCGCCCGACCCCGCCAAGGAGGCCGAGGTGCACGGCCAATACCTGACCAGGCTGAAGGCGATGGTCAAGGAACGCCATCCCGACCTGGAGGTCGAACTGCTGCTGATGGGCCTGGACGGCCAGGTCGAGAAGGTGGCGGCGTAGCGCGCCCCCTCTCTCCCGGCCTCACATGTCCAGCCCCAGATCCAGGTTCGGGGCGCTGTGGGTCAGCCAGCCGCAGGAGATCATGTCGACGCCGGTCTCGGCGATGGCGCGGACGCCGGCCAGGGTGACGTTGCCCGACGCCTCGGTCAGCAGCCGGCCGTCCACCCTGCGCACCGCCCGGCGCAGGGTGTCCGGGTCCATGTTGTCGAGCAGCACGACGTCGACCGGCAGGCCGAGCAGCTCGTCGAGCTGGTCCAGCGTGTCGACCTCCACCTCCACCTTCACCATGTGGCCGATGGCGGCGCGGACGCGCTCCACCGCCGGACGCACGCCGCCGGCCACCGCGATGTGGTTGTCCTTGATCAGCACCGCGTCATCCAGCCCGAAGCGGTGGTTGAAGCCGCCGCCGAGCTTCACCGCATGCTTCTCCAGCACGCGCAGGCCGGGGGTGGTCTTGCGGGTGCAGACGATGCGGGCCTTCGTGCCGTCCACCTCGCGCACCAGCGCGCGGGTGGCGGTGGCGATGCCGGACAGCCGGCCCATCAGGTTCAGTGCCGTGCGCTCCGCCGTCAGCAGGGCGCGGGCGCTGCCGGTCAGGGTGGCGATGGTGCCGCCCGCAGTGACGTCGGTGCCGTCGGCGCGCTCCACCGTCACCGCCATGGCGGGATCGAGCAGGCGGAAGGCGATCAGGGCCGCATCCAGCCCTGCGACGCGGCCGTCCCTGCGGGCGGCGATGCGGGCGGTCGCCACCGCGTCGGCCGGAACGATGCTGTCGGTGGTGATGTCGCCGGCCCGGCCCAGATCCTCCGCCAGGGCGGCGCGGACGATGGGCTCGACGGTCAGAGGATGCAGCATGCGGCGTCTCCGGGCAGGGGGCCGGCGGCGCCGGCCAGATCGGTCAGGGTGAGGGTGCGGCGTTCGCTGCGCCCATGGGCGGGGTTATGGGCCGGATTGGGCAGGGGATGGTCGCTGCGGCTGTGGGCGCCGCGGCTCTCCTCCCGCGCCAGGGCGGCATGGACCACCAGACGACCGACCAGCAGCCGGTTGCGCGCCTCGCCCCAATGGCGGACGATTTCGGGCGGGGCCTGGGGGTCGTTTTCGCTATCGCCGTCCTCGCAACGGAGCATGTCCAGCGCCGCCGCCAGCCGGTCGAGCTTGCGCCGGGCGGCCAGCAGCCCCAGCCCGTTGCGGACCAGACCGGCCCCGTCATAGAGCGCCGTCCGCGCCTCCGCCCCGATGGCGTCGAGCAGGGCATGGCCGACGTCGGCGGCGACCGCCGGCGGGCGGGGCAGGGCGAAGGGCGGCAGCGGTGCCAGCGGCCGCTCCGCCACGTCGCGGGCGACGCGGGCGCCGAACACCAGCGCCTCCAGCAGGGAATTGCTTGCCAGCCGGTTGGCGCCGTGGACGCCGGTGCAGGCGACCTCGCCGCAGGCCCACAGCCCCTCCAGGCTGGTCCGTCCGTCGGCGTCGGTGACCACGCCGCCCATATGGTAGTGGGCGGCCGGCGCCACCGGCATCGGTTCGGCGAAAGGGTCGAGCCCATGCTCGGCGCACAGCGCCAGGACGGTGGGGAAGCCGCCGGGCTTGGCGGCCAGCGCCGGACGCAGGTCGAGGAACACCGGCTCCACCGCTGCGACGCGCCGGCCGATGGCGCGGGCCACCACGTCGCGCGGCGCCAGCTCCGCCAGCGGATGTTCGTCCGGCATGAAACGGTGGCCGGTGCGGTCGAGCAGCAGGGCGCCTGCTCCGCGCAACGCCTCGGTCAGCAGCGGCACCGGGTCGGAATCGACCGCCAGCGCCGTGGGGTGGAACTGCACGAACTCCAGGTCGGCGAGAGTGGCGCCGGCCCGCGCGGCGATGGCGAGGCCGTCGCCGGTGGCTTCCGCCGGGTTGGTGGTGCGGGCGAAGGCGGCGCCGATGCCGCCGGTCGCCAGGATCACGCGCGGCGCCCGGTGCAGCACCCAGCCCTGCCCATGGCAGGCCAGCAGGCCGCAGACCCGCCCGTTGCGGATGGCGAGGTCGACGGCGAAGGCGTCGGTCTCCACCCGGACCGACGGGGTGGCGCGCAGCCGCTCCGCCAGTGCGGTGACCAGGGTGCGGCCGGTGGCGTCGCCGCCGGCATGGACGATGCGCGCGGCACCGTGGGCGGCCTCGCGTCCCAACAGCGGCGAGCCGTCGGCGGCGCGGTCGAAGGGCAACCCGTCGTCCAGCAGCCGGCGCACCAGGGCGGCGCCGTCGCGGGTCAGCAGCGCCGCCATCGCGGCATCGACCAGCCCGGCCCCGGCGGCGATCGTGTCGGCGGCATGGTCCTCCGGCCGGTCGCCCGGGCCGACGGCGGCGGCGATGCCGCCCTGGGCGTGCAGGCTGGAGCCGCCGGGGAGACCGGCGGTCTTGGTGAGGAGGGTGACCGCGCGCGGTGCCAGTTGCAGCGCCGCCGTCATCCCGGCGAGGCCGGACCCGACGACGATCACCTCGGCATCCCGGACATCGTAAGGCGTGCTGGAGGTCATGGATGGACTCCTGGGGCTCCCTCTCCCGTCCCGGGAGAGGGAAGGGGCCCGCGAAGCGGGAAGGGTGAGGGGTGAGGCAAGGATCGGAAATCCATGTTTGGATTGCCCCTCACCCTCCCCGCGCCATTGGCGCGGGTCCCCTCCCTCTCCCGGGGCGGGAGAGGGCGTTTCAGAGGCTCACTTCGGCTTGACCGCCAGCATGCGCTCGACGGAGCGGCGGGCGCGGGCGGCGAGCGCGTCCGGGATCTCGACGCGCGGCTCCAGGGTCTGGAGGGACTCCAGGATGCCGGACAGCGTCACCGTCTTCATGTGCGGGCACAGGTTGCAGGGGCGCACGAACTCGGTGTCCGGCGAGGCGGCGGCGACGTTGTCGCTCATCGAGCATTCGGTGACCATCAGCACCCGCGGCGGCTTCTCGTTGCCGACGAAGTCGATCATGCGGGCGGTTGAGCCGACGAAATCGGCGGCCTCCAGCACATCGGGCGGGCATTCGGGATGGGCGATCACCGTCAGCCGGTCGAAGCGGCGGCGGAACTCACCGATCTCCGCGCCGGTGAAGCGCTCGTGCACCTCGCAATGGCCCTTCCAGGCGATGATCTCCACCTTGGTCTGGGTCGCGACGTATTTCGCCAGATACTCGTCGGGCAGGAAGATCACCCGGTCGACGCCCAGCGATTCCACCACCTCCACCGCGTTGCCAGAGGTGCAGCAGATGTCGACCTCCGCCTTCACCTCGGCGGAGGTGTTGACGTAGGCGACCACCGGCACGCCGGGATGGGCCTCGCGCAGAAGCCGCACGTCGGCGGCGGTGATGCTGTCGGCCAGCGAGCAGCCGGCGTTGCGGCTGGGGATCAGCACCGTCTTGGCCGGGTTCAGCAGCTTTGCCGTCTCCGCCATGAAATGCACGCCGGCCAGCACGATCACGTCGGCGTCGGTCTGGGTCGCCTTGGCGGCCAGCGCCAGGCTGTCGCCGACGATGTCGGCCACGCCGTGGAAGATCTCCGGCGTCTGGTAGTTGTGGGCGAGGATGACGGCGTTGCGGTCCCGCTTCAGCTCGTTGATCGCGTGGACGAGCGGGGCGTGGAAGGGCCACTCGATGGCGGGCACGACGCGCTTCATCCGGTCGTAGATCGGCGCGGTCGCCGCGGCGACGGCGGGGGTGTAGGCGAGTTCGGCGACCTCGGGCATCCTGGCGCTCCGATCAATGCTCGTTGTGAGCAAAACCATATGTACTCTTTTAGAGCATATCAAGCGGAAAAACGGTCGATGGAAACAATCGGTCTCCTGCAGCGTTGTGCCCGGCATGACGGCCGCCCGGAGAGCCGTGATGGGAGAGCCCCGATGAAAGCCTTTCTCGCCGCCCTGTGCGCCATCGCCGTGCTGGCCGTCGGCGCGCGGGTCGCCTTGCCCACCCTTTTCGCCCGCAGCGCCGACGAAACCTTCGCCTCCGGCGGCGCCCGGGTGGGGGAGGAGGCGTCGGTCGAACACCGCAACTTCTCCGGCCGGCCGCAGCACTAGGGGCCGCAGCACTCGGGACGGACGGCGGGCCTCTGTACCGGCTGCCGGGCGTCGGCCGTCGGCGCAAAGGAATTAGCACGCCCGGACGACCTCGACCGGGTGCGGCAACTTCTGTTCGTGTGCGGCGTTGTTCCAAGTCCAGCATCTCAAGTCCGGCCAGCCTCATCCCAGGCCGGTCATGGCTTCCATGCCGTCTCAAGGACGCAGGCTTGCGGGAGTGCGATGACGATCCATGATCCGGAAACCGGTGCGGATGGCGCCCGCGCCGACGTCTACCGGCTGTTGGCGCTGACCCTGGCGGCCCCGCCGTCCGCCTCCCTGCTTGCCCTGCTGGGCGGCCTGTCGGGCGACGCCACCCCGCTCGGGCAGGCGTTCGACGAGCTCGCCTCCCGCGCACGGGACGGCGACCCGCAGCTCGTCCGGGCGCGGGCGGAGCGCGAATTCAACGCGCTGTTCATCGGCGTCGTCCAGGGCGAGCTGGTCCCCTACGCCTCCTATTACCGCACCGGCTTCCTCACCGACCGGCCGCTGGCGGCGCTCCGCGCCGACCTCCAGGCGTTGGGGCTGGAACGGGCGCCCGGCGTGTCGGAGCCGGAAGACCACATCGCCGCGCTGTGCGACGTCATGGCCGTGCTGATCCGCGAGGGCGCCGACCCGGCGGTGCAGAGCCACATGCTGGACAGCCATCTGGCGCCATGGGCCGGCCGTTTCTTCCAGGATCTGGAACGGGCGGAGTCCGCCGATTTCTACCGCCCGGTCGGCACCGTCGGCCGCCTGTTCCTGCAGATCGAAGCCGAGATCGGGCAGGAGGCGTCCGCCCAACCGAACCGCATGCTGGAGGGAACCGACGCATGACGAGCCAGCCCGAGCCTCCCCGCACCCCGCTTCAGCGCCGCGACATCCTGAAGACGCTGGGGCTGGGCGCAGCCGGCGCCGCCGCGGCCACCATGCTGCCGGCCGGCGACGCGGCACAGGCCGCGGAAACGCCGCAGGAGCAGGTGAAGACCCGCTACCGCGAAACCGAACACGTCAAGCGCTTCTACGCGCTGAACCGCCTGTAGGGCGGCCGGGAGGGTGTCCATGCTGGTCAAACGGTCCCCCAATGCCACTGGCAAAGGCTCTGGCAACGCCTCTGCCAGGGCTTCCACCGCCCGCTCCGGTCTGGCCGGGGCGCTGGCCGACAGCCTGGAGCCGGGCGTCAGCCGCCGCGCCTTCCTGCGCCGCTCCGGGATCGCCGCAGGGGGCATCGCTGCCGTCGGCGCGCTGCCCGGCGCGATGATCCGCAAGGCGGAGGCCGGGCCGATCCTGCCCAATGTCGAGCTGGTGACCCGCAAGAACGTCTGCACCCATTGCTCGGTCGGCTGCACCGTGATCGCCGAGGTGCAGAACGGCGTCTGGGTCGGGCAGGAACCAGGCTGGGAAAGCCCGATCAACCAGGGCACCCACTGCGCCAAGGGCGCCTCGGTGCGCGAACTGACCAAGGGCACCCGCCGGGTCAAATACCCGCTCAAGCTGGTGGATGGCGTCTGGCAGCGCATCGGCTGGGACCGGGCGATCGAGGAGATCGGCGACCGGCTGCTGGAAATCCGCAAGGCGTCCGGCCCCGACGCGGTGTTCTGGCTCGGCTCGGCCAAATTCTCCAACGAGGGCGCCTATCTCTACCGCAAGCTGGCGGCCTTCTGGGGGACCAACAACGTCGACCATCAGGCGCGCATCTGCCATTCCACCACGGTCGCCGGCGTGGCGAACACGTGGGGCTATGGCGCCATGACCAACAGCTACAACGACATCCAGAACTCCAAGGCGCTGGTGATCGTCGGCGGCAACCCGGCCGAGGCGCACCCGGTGTCGATGCAGCACATGCTGCGCGGCAAGGAGCACAACCGCGCCCCCTTCATCGTCATCGACCCGCGCTTCACCCGCACCGCGGCCCACGCCACCGAATATGTCCGCATCCGCCCCGGCACCGACATCCCCATCGCCTGGGGCCTGCTGTGGCACATCTTCGAGAATGGCTGGGAGGACAAGGAGTATATCCGCCAGCGCGTCTACGGCATGGACGAGATCCGCGCCGAGGTGAAGAAATGGACGCCCGAGGAGGTGGAGCGGGTGACCGGCGTTCCCGGGACCCAGCTGCGCCGCGTGGCGGAGGTGCTGGCGAAGAACAAGCCCAGCACGGTGATCTGGTGCATGGGCGTCACCCAGCACACCGTCGGCACCGCCAACGTCCGGGCGCTGTCGATCCTGCAGCTGGCGCTGGGCAACATCGGCGTGGCCGGCGGCGGCGCCAACATCTACCGCGGCCACTGCAACGTGCAGGGCGCCACCGACTTCGGCCTCGACGTCACCACGCTGCCCGCCTATTACGGGCTGGCCGAAGGCGCCTGGAAGCATTTCGCCCGGGTCTGGGACGTCGAGTACGATTATCTCAAGAGCCGCTTCGCCTCCAAGGATCTGATGGAGGCCAAGGGCATCCCGACCACGCGCTGGTTCGACGCCGTGCTGGCCAAGCCCGGCGAGATCGATCAGCCGAGCCCCCTGCGCGCCATGATGTGCTTCGGCCATGGCGGCAACACCGTCACCCGCATGCCGGAGATGCTGAAGGGGCTGGAGAAGCTGAGCCTGCTGGTCGTCGCCGACCCGCACCCGACCACCTTCGCCGCGATCAGGGAACGGCGCAACGGCACCTACATCCTGCCGGCCTGCACCCAGTTCGAGACCGACGGGTCGCGCACCTGCTCCAACCGCTCGATGCAGTGGGGCGAGAGGGTGGTGGAGCCGATCTTCGAATCGAAGGACGACTACACCATCATCTATCTGCTGGCCCGCAAGCTGGGCTTCGCCGACGAGATGTTCAAGCACATCACGGTGGAGGAGACCCGGCCGGTGCCGGAGGACATCCTGCGCGAGATGAACCGCGGCTGCCTGTCCATCGGCGCCACCGGCCAGTCGCCGGAACGGCTGAAGATGCACATGAAGCATCAGGCCGATTTCGACAAGATCACCATGCGGGCATCCGCCGGCCCCTGCGCCGGCGACTATTACGGCCTGCCCTGGCCGAGCTGGGGCCATCCGGAGCTGAAGCATCCGGGATCCGCCGTGCTCTACGACACCTCCAAGCATGTCATGGACGGCGGCGGCGTCTTCCGCGCCCGCTTCGGGGTGGAGCGCAACGGCGTCTCGCTGCTGGCCGACGGCTCCTATTCCAAGGGGTCGGAGATCGAGGACGGCTATCCCGAATTCACCATGGCGGTGCTGAGGAAGCTGGGCTGGGACACGGATCTGACGCCGGAGGAGATGCGCGTCATCCGGGCCATCGGCGGCAGCGACGCGGAGATGGACAATGTCAGCTGGCAGACCGACCTGTCGATGGGCATCATCCGGGTGGCGCTGAAGCATGGCTGCGTGCCGCACGGCAACGCCAAGGCGCGCGCCGTCGCCTGGAACCTGCCCGACCCGGTGCCGGTCCACCGCGAGCCGATCTATTCCCCGCGCCCCGACCTGGTGAAGGCCTTCCCGGCCATCGAGGACCGCCGCGACTTCCGGCTGGTCCAGCTCGCCCGCTCGCTGCAGTTCAAGGTGGCGGACAGCGACCTGCGCCAGCGCTTCCCCATGGTGCTGACCTCCGGCCGGCTGGTCGAGTATGAGGGCGGCGGCGAGGAAACCCGGTCCAACCCGTGGCTCGCCGAGCTGCAGCAGTCGATGTTCGCCGAGATCAACAGCAAGGACGCCGAGCGGCTGGGCATCGAGGACGGAGCCTGGATCTGGGTTTACGGGCCGGAGGACGGCGGCAAGGCCAAGGTCAAGGCGCTGGTGACCGACCGGGTGGGCAGCGGCACGGTGTTCATGCCCTTCCACTTCTCGGGAGTCTGGCAGGGCGAGTCCCTGCGCGGCAACTACCCGCCCGACACCGACCCCATCGTGCTGGGCGAGCCGGTGAACGGGGTGACGACCTACGGCTACGACCCCGTCACCTTCATGCAGGAAACCAAGGTCACCCTCTGCCGGGTCGAACCGGCATGACGTGCAGGAGCTGAGGAAAGCAATGGCCCGGATGAAGTTCCTGTGCGACGCCGAACGCTGCATCGAATGCAACGCCTGCGTCACCGCCTGCAAGAACGAGCATGAGGTGCCCTGGGGCATCAACCGCCGCCGGCTGGTCACGCTGAACGACGGCAAGCCGGGCGAGCGGTCGATCTCGATGGCCTGCATGCACTGCAACGACCCGCCCTGCGCCGCGGTCTGCCCGGTGGACTGCTTCCTGCAGACCGAGGATGGGGTCGTGCTGCACAGCAAGGACCTGTGCATCGGCTGCGGCTATTGCTTCTACGCCTGTCCGTTCGGAGCGCCGCAGTACCCGCGCACCACCGATTTCGGCAGCCGCGGCAAGATGGACAAATGCACCTTCTGCGCCGGCGGTCCCGAGCCCGACGGCAGCGTCGAGGAGTACCGGAAATACGGAGCCAACCGGCTGGCCGAAGGCAAGCTGCCGCTGTGCGCCGAGATGTGCTCGACCCGCGCGCTGATGGCCGGCGACGGTGCGGTGCTGGCCGACATCTACCGGGAACGGTCGCTGCGCCGCGGCTACGGCTCCGGCGCGCCGGGCTGGTTCACCGCCTACGGCCGCAACGACCAGGGCCAGCCCTTCGCTCCCGGCGTGCCGGGCGGCAGGGGAGGGGCGTGAGCGTCGCGCTGGTTGCCCCCTCCCCATCCCTCCCCCGCTCCGCGGGAGAGGGGGCAGGAGCTTTGCAAGAGTGCGGCGGCAGTTCCCTCTCCCTCGAAGAGGGGGAGGGTTAGGGAAGGGGCAACCGGCGCTTCTTCCTAAAGAGTGACGATACGGGAGACCACCATGCGCGCCCTCCAAGCCCTGCTGCTGATCGTCCTGCTGGCCGCGCCGACCGTCGTGCAGGCGCAGCTCACCCAGTCCCCCGGCCCCAACTCGCCCACCACGAAGGAGCAGGTGCCGCTCTACGTCCCGCAGACCGACAAGCTGGTCGGCCGCGTCAGCATCCCGGACGAGAAGCTGGGGGTGCTGGTCCAGCCGCAGGGGCGGGAGTGGCGGGAATTCCGAACCCGGACGCTGCAACTGACCATCGGCGGCTTCGCCATCGGCATGACGGCGATCCTGGCGGCGTTCTTCCTCTATCGCGGCACCATCCGCATCCATGGCGGCAAGGCGGGGCGGCTGGTGCTGCGCTTCAACGGGCTGGACCGCTTCGCCCATTGGACGACGGCGGTCAGCTTCCTGGCGATGGCGCTGACCGGCGCGATCCTCACTTTCGGGCGGCCGCTGCTGATCCCGCTGATCGGCCATCCGGCCTTCACCGCGCTGGCCGAGACGTCGAAGTCGATCCACAACTATGTCAGCGTGCCCTTCATCGTCGGGCTGGCGATGATCATGGCGCTCTGGCTGCGCGACAACCTCCCCGAAAAGTCGGACTGGCTGTGGATCAAGTCCGCCGGAGGCCTCTTCACCAAGGCCGGCGGCAAGCATCCGGAGGCCGGGCGCTTCAACGCCGGGCAGAAGGGGGTGTTCTGGGGCATCGTGCTGGGCGGCCTCGGCATGACGGCCACCGGCTGGCTGATGATGGTGCCCTTCGCCGTCACCGGGATCGGCGGCATGCAGATCCTGCATGTGATCCACGGGCTGCTGGCGGCGGTGCTGATCGCGGTGGTGATCGGGCACATCTACATCGGCACCATCGGCATGGAGGGCGCCTTCGACGCCATGGGCCGCGGCGAGGTCGACGAGGCCTGGGCGATCGAGCATCACCGCCGCTGGTATGAGGAGCAGCTGCGCAAGGGCTATGTCGAGGGCCGGCCGGGCGGGCACGCAGGCGACCGGCAGCCGGCGGAATGAGCAGCCTTATCCGATGGCGTGCGAACAATCACGCTGTCTGACCGTCGCCTTCCTCCGCCGTCTCCTTCCATAGTACAATTTACCCCCTCCCTCCCGAAGTGGCTGAATGGCGCCAGACAAACGCGCCGGACCGGCAACCCGACCGGTTCGCCATATTGAGAGGAACGGCCCAAATGCTCCACCAGGCTCTCGACACCCTGCAGAAGCAGATCGCGCTCCGCCCCCGCTACGACAATTATATCGGCGGCCAGTGGGTGGCACCGGTGGACGGCCAATACTTCACGAACCTCACCCCGATTACCGGCAAGCCGCTGTGCGAGGTCGCCCGGTCCCAGGCCGCCGATGTCGAACTGGCGCTCGATGCCGCCCACGCCGCCAAGGATGCCTGGGGCCGCACCTCGCCGACCGAGCGCTCGAACATCCTGCTGAAGATCGCCGACCGCATGGAAGAGCGGCTGGAGGTCATTGCGCTGGCCGAGACGCTGGACAACGGCAAGCCGATCCGCGAAACCCGCGCCGCCGACGTGCCGCTCGCCATCGACCATTTCCGCTACTATGCCGGCTGCATCCGCGCCCAGGAAGGCTCGATCGCCGAGATCGACCACACCACCTACGCCTATCATTTCCATGAGCCGCTGGGCGTCGTCGGCCAGATCATCCCGTGGAACTTCCCGCTGCTGATGGCCGCCTGGAAGCTGGCCCCGGCGCTGGCCGCCGGCAACTGCATCGTGCTGAAGCCGGCCGAGCAGACCCCGATGGCGATCATGGTGCTGGCCGACATCGTCGGCGACCTGCTGCCGCCCGGCGTGCTCAACATCGTCAACGGCTTCGGCATCGAGGCGGGCAAGCCGCTCGCCACCAACAAGCGCATCTCCAAGATCGCCTTCACCGGCGAAACCTCGACCGGCCGCCTGATCCTGCAATACGCGTCCGAGAACATCATCCCGTCGACGGTCGAGCTGGGCGGCAAGTCGCCGAACATCTTCTTCGAAGACGTGATGGCCGCCGACGACGAGTTCCTCGACAAGGCGCTGGAAGGCTTCGCGATGTTCGCGTTGAACCAGGGCGAGGTCTGCACCTGCCCGAGCCGCGTCCTCATCCAGAAGTCGATCTACGACCGCTTCATCAAGCTGGCGGTCGAGCGCGTCGCCAAGATCGCCCAGGGCCACCCGCTGGACGGCGGCACGATGATCGGCGCCCAGGCCTCGCAGGAGCAGCTGGAGAAGATCCTCTCCTACATCGAGATCGGCAAGGCCGAGGGCGCCAAGGTGCTGACCGGCGGCGAGCGTGCCCATCTGGGCGGCGAGCTGGAGGGCGGCTACTATGTCCAGCCGACCATCCTGGAAGGCCACAACAAGATGCGCATCTTCCAGGAGGAGATCTTCGGCCCGGTCGTCGCCGTGACCACCTTCGAGACCGAGGAAGAGGCGCTGGCCATCGCCAACGACAGCGAGTTCGGCCTGGGCGCCGGCGTGTGGAGCCGTGACGGCAACCGCGCTTTCCGCATGGGCCGCGGCATCCAGGCCGGCCGCGTGTGGACCAACTGCTACCACCTGTATCCGGCGCACGCCGCCTTCGGTGGTTACAAGAAGTCCGGCATCGGCCGCGAGACGCACAAGATGATGCTCGACCACTACCAGCAGACCAAGAACCTGCTGGTCAGCTACAGCCCGAAAGCGCTCGGCTTCTTCTGAGCCCCGCTCCTCCCTATCGGGCAAACCTGGGCCGGGGGTACGTCCCCCGGCCTTTTTTCTTTCAACGGAACCGCTCATCGGGAACCGCATCATGGCCGACCGCGTCACCGCCACACCGGAAGCGTTGTCATTGCTCGACCGCCTGTCGGCCAAGCACGGGCCGCTGCTGCTGCACCTGTCGGGCGGCTGCTGCGACGGGTCGGCACCGCTCTGCCTGCCGCTGGGGGAGTTCCGCATGGGCGGGCGGGATCTCTGCATCGGGCGGGTAGGCGGCGCGCCCTTCTGCATGGCCGACGATACGTTCGAATGGTGGCGCAACAGCCAGGTCATCCTGGATGTGATACAAGCGCGCGGCGGCGGTTTTTCCCTGGAGGCGCCCGACGGCGTGCGCTTCACCGCCAAGGCCCGTCTGTTCACCGACGGGGAACTGACCGACCTGCCGGACCCCACCCCGGCGACCGCCATGCAAGAGATGCCGTAGGGAGACTGTTCCGACGATGCCCCCCTTCACCGGTCCGCGGATTGGCCTTGCCCGCCGCCATCCCTGGAGTACCCTTGCCGGATCGCCTCCGCGGACGGAAGGGGAGGCGCCGGGGGCTGCCATGTCCGCACAAGAGACGTCCGCATGGGGGATGTCGGCAAAGGGGCCGGCGAAAACCGCGGGTGGCGACGGCATGCCGCGCGCCGTCACCCATGCCGAACGGCCGGAGGAGGCCGCGCGCGAGCTGCGTGCCGGGCTGGGCGCCGGGTTGGGTATGGGGGCTGGCGCCGTGGGCCTGGAGCTCGTGGTCGTCTTCTGCGCCCCCTGCTATGACCGTTCGGCGCTGGCCGACGCGCTGGCGGCGGAATTCGGCACGGTGCCGGTGATCGGCTGCACCACGGCGGGCGAGATCGGCCCCGGCGGCTACACCACCAACGCGCTGGTGGCGGTGGGTTTTCCGAGCGAGGATTTCTCCATCGTCACCGCGCTGGTCGACCATGTCGACCGCTTCGAGATCGCCGACAGCGCGGTCATCGCCCGCTCATTGCTGTCGCGCCGTGACCGCGCCATGGCGGCCCGGCCGGTGCCGCTGGGCGAGGACGCCCGCAGCTTCGCCATGCTGCTGATCGACGGGCTGTCGATGAGCGAGGAGACGGTGGTCAGCGCGCTGCACAACGCGCTGATCGATATCCCGCTGTTCGGCGCGTCGGCCGGCGACGACCTGCATTTCGAACGCACCTTCGTCCTGCATGAGGGTGCCTTCCACCCGAACGCCGCGGTGGTCGCGCTGTTCACCACCTCCCGGCCCTTCACCGTCTTCCGCACCCAGCATTTCGTCAGCTCCGAGCGCAAGATGGTGGTCACCGGCGCCGACCCGCAGCGCCGCATCGTCCATGAGATCAACGCCGAGCCGGCGGGGCGCGAATATGCCCGGCTGGTCGGGCTGGAGGGCGAGCCGCTGACCCCGATGATCTTCGCCGCGCACCCCGTCGTGGTGCGGGTCGGCGGCCAGTACCATGTCCGCTCGATCCAGAAGGTGAACGACGACGAGAGCCTGACCTTCTTCTGCGCCATCGACGAGGGCATCGTGCTCACGGTGGCGGAAGGCGTGGATCCGGTCGCCAACTTCGACGGTCTGATCGAGGGCATCGAAGCGGAGGTCGGCGCCCCCGACCTGATCCTCGGCTGCGACTGCATCCTGCGCCGGCTGGAGATGGAGCAGCGGCAATTGAACGCGGTGATGTCCGACCGGCTGGCCCGCCACCGGGTCGTCGGATTCTGCGCCTATGGCGAACAGGTGAACGGCATGCACGTCAACCAGACCTTCACGGGCGTCGCCATCGGAGGGCGCTAAGCCATGGCCGGCATCCAAACCCGCAGCTGGACGCTCGATCCCGCCGACCGCATCGCCGAGCTGGAGCGTGAGAACGCCAAGCTCCAGCGCATCAACAAGGTGCTGATGGACCGCGTCGAGCGGTCGATGGACTTCCAGGGCGGCGCCTTCTCGCTGTTCCAGACCGCCATCGTGCTGGAGCAGAAGATTCGCGAGCGCACGCTGGAGCTGGAACGCGCCCTGCACAAGCTGGAGGACAGCAACCGCGACCATGCCCGCGCCAAGGAGCTGGCGGAGACGATGCGGACCCGCCTGTTCGAGGCGATCGAGTCGGTGAACGAGGGCTTCGCCCTGTTCGACTCCGCCGACCGGCTGGTGCTGTGCAACCGCAAATACCTGTCCTACTGGCCGACGGTGGCGGACCGCATCCAGGCCGGCATCCGCTTCAACGATCTGGTGGCGATGGTCGCCGCCGCCGGGGCGGTCAGCGAGCCGCCGCCCGACATCTGGCTGCGCGAGCGGATGGAGCATCGCCACGACCTGAAGGGCGTCTTCCTGAACCGGCTGTCCGACGGACGCTGGATCCAGGTGAACGAGCGGCGCACCCGCGACGGCGGCATCGTCGGCGTCTACACCGACATCACCGTCATCAAGCACGAGGAGGAGCGGCGGCGCGAATCCGAGCAGGCGGAGAAATCCGCCCTGATGCTGCTGAACGACCAGCTGCAGCTGGCCAAGGCGGAGGCCGACCGCGCCAACCTGTCCAAGACCCGCTTCATCGCCGCCGCCAGCCACGATCTGCTGCAGCCGCTGAACGCCGCCCGCCTGTTCGTGTCCGCCCTGGGCGACCTGGAGCAGCCGGACGCGAACGGCGAGCTGGTGGAGAACATCGACGTGGCCTTGGCCTCGGTCGAGGATCTGCTGTCGGCGCTGCTGGACATCTCCAAGCTCGATGCCGGGGCGGTGACGCCGGAGGTGACCGACTTCCCGCTGCGCGGCATCCTGGCGCCGCTCGCCACCGAATACGCGGCGGTGGCGGCGGAGCGCGGCATCGACCTGAAGATGGTCGGGTCGGGGGCGGTGGTGCGCAGCGACATGCGGCTGTTGCGGCGGATCGTGCAGAATTTCCTGTCCAACGCGCTGCGCTATGTCCAGGGCGGCCGGGTGGTGGTCGGCTGCCGCCGGACCGGGGACGGCAGCATCCGGATCGAGGTGTGGGACAACGGACCCGGCATCCCGCGCGACAAGATCGAGGAGATCTTCCAGGAGTTCCGCCGTCTCGACACCCCGGTCACCAAGGGGCGCGACCGCGGCATGGGCTTGGGGCTCGCCATCGTCGACCGGGTCGCCCGCATGCTGGGCCACCCGATCACCGTGCGGTCGGAACCGGGGCGCGGCTCGGTCTTCGCCGTCACCGTGCCGCGCGGCACCGAGCGCCGTGCCGCGCGCCCGGCCAGCGTCGCCGCCCGGCCGATGGCCGACCGGCTGGCCGGCAGGTCGGTGCTGGTGCTGGACAACGAGCCGGCGGTGGTGGCGGGGATGGAGGCGCTGCTGCGCGGCTGGGCCTGCAAGGTGGTGTCGGCGACCAGCGGCGACGAGGCGCTGGCCCTGCTGTCGGGCATGCCGCAGCCGCCCGACCTGCTGATCGCCGACTATCACCTGGACGACGGCGCGCTGGGGGTCAACGAGGTGGCGCGGCTGCGCGCCGCCTGCGGCCGCATCCTGCCCGCCGTCATCGTCACCGCCAACCGCACGCCCGAACTGGCCGACGAGGCCAAGGCGGCCGGATGCCTGGTGCTGAACAAGCCGGTCAAGCCGGCGCAGCTGCGCGCGGTGATGTCGGGGCTGGTGGGATGATTTACCGGTAACGCCTTGCCCGGCCCGGCGTCCGGGATACCAGGGCGGGAAGCTTTGGCTTCCGACCCCGGTATCATGCGGAAACGCGGCTTACAGCTTGGCCGCCGCGTCGAACACCGCGTGGCTGTAGGCGCCTTCCGGCTTCTTGGAGATCACCGGGGTGGAGGCGCCCGACATCAGGATGCCGACCGTGCGGTCGAAATCGGCAGGGTCGAGATAGCCGGTGCCCTTGGCGCCGCCCTCGATCAGCTTGGCGACCTCCTGCATCATGGTGGTCTGGTGCTCTTCGGTCTGGGCGCCGGTGGTGTCGTTCTCCAGCACGATCTTCACCGCCTCCGCCTGGTTCTTGGCGGCATAGTCCCAGCCCTTGGCCGAGGCCTTCACGAACTTCGCCAGCTTCTCCACCACCTTGGGGTCGGACAGCCCCTTTTCCGTGGCGTAGAGGCCGTCTTCCAGCGTCGCCACGCCCTGGTCCTGGTACTTGAAGATTGTCAGCTCGTCGGCCTTCATGCCGGCTTCGATCAGCTGCCAATATTCATTGTAGGTCATGGTGGAAATGCAGGCCGCCTGCTTCTGCAGCAGCGGGTCGACGTTGAAGCCCTGCTTCAGGACCTTCACGTCCGGGCTGGAGCCCGAGGTCGAATAGCCCAGCTTGCTCATCCAGGACAGGAACGGATATTCGTTGCCGGAGAACCAGACGCCCAGCGTGTTGCCCTTGAAGTCCTTCGGATCCTTGATGTTGGCGTC
The DNA here is from genome assembly GCF_041507355.1 of Azospirillum sp. HJ39. Lineage (NCBI taxonomy): Bacteria > Pseudomonadati > Pseudomonadota > Alphaproteobacteria > Rhodospirillales > Azospirillaceae > Azospirillum > Azospirillum sp. HJ39. Next base: position 338,420 of record NZ_CP167913.1, read on the forward strand.
CTTGCGGCAGGTCAGCATCATGCCCGACGTCTGGAAGATCTGGGCGATGTTGACCAGCGGCACGCCCTTTTCCCGGCTGGCGAGCGCCGAGGGCATCCAGTCGACGATCACGTCGGCGCCGCCGGCCGCGATCACCTGGGTCGGGTTGATGTCGGGACCGCCGGCCTTGATCGTCACGTCCAGCCCGGCGTCCTTGTAGAAGCCCTTGGCCGCCGCGACGTAATAGCCGGCGAACTGGGCCTGGGTGACCCATTTCAGCTGGAGCGTCAGCGGCTCGGCGGCGGCGGCCGGCGTGCCCCAGCCGGCGAGGCCGGTGAGCGCGGTGGCGGCGAGCAGGACGGCGGAGGCAAGGGTCTTCATCGCGTGCGATCCTCTTCTGGCTGGAGCGAAAGGGCTTTTTTGGCTTGAAGGATTGGCGTGTCGATTGGCGTATGCGGAAGAATGCCCACCACCGGCGTGCCGAAGAACCCGGGGGACGATGGCCGCGAACGGGACCAAGGTGAGGTCGATATTCAGGCCGTCGAACGAAAAGGGCAAGGCGGAGGGACGCCGCAGCATTGACGGCGTGGCGTGGGTCGGTCGGCGCCGCAGCCGATGGGAGGACCACGCAGGGCGGGGTATCGGCACGGCCTTCGGTCCTTCGCGTTCTTGATCTCCCGCAACGGCAGCAGCAAGAAGCGAGCCAGAGTATCCGGCGAGATCGGAGTTTTGCGGCAGGCGGTTGTTTCCGCTCTTGAAAAACCTGTCCGAACGGACGGAAACCGACGGTGCGGACAGCATGTGTGACGGTGTGCCTGTCCGGGAAACGCACAATTTTACGCCGAAACCGTCCTGCTGGTCACTTTCAGGGCAGGCGGGCAGGGCCACTCCAGGCGTGGGGGAGCGCAACCATCCCCTTGCCAGCGCCCCGGCGTCCCAGCTAACTGTCCGGACAGCAGACGGACATCCGGATCCCATGATCGACAGCTTCCTGCTCGCCTTCACGGCCCTCTTCTCCATCGTCAATCCGCTGGCGATGGCGCTGATCTTCAGTCAGGTGACGGCGGACAGCAGCCCGCGCGACCGGGCGCGGCTGGCCGGGCTGGTCAGCCTCTATTCGGCGATCGTCATGCTGACCGCGCTGTGGGCGGGTGCCTATGTGCTGAACTTCTTCGGCGTGTCGATGGCGGCGCTGCGGATCGCCGGCGGCTTCGTGGTCGCCGAACGGGCCTGGGCGCTGCTGACCGCGCCGGAACGCCACGAGGCGCGCAAGCAGGAGCAGGCCGCCCCGACCGGCGACGGCGACCGGCTGGCCGAATCGGCCTTCTTCCCGATGACGATCCCCTTCACCACCGGGCCGGGCACCATCTCGGTCGCCATCGCGCTGGGATCCACCCGGCCGACGCGCGGGGCCGGCGGGCTGATGGAGTTCTTCATCGGCATGTCGGGCGCGGCGCTGGCCATCGCGGGGCTGATCTGGCTGTCCTACCGCTCCGCCGACCGCATCGTCGCCTTCCTGGGTCCGACGCGGGTGCGGGTGCTGACCCGGCTGTTCGCCTTCCTGCTGTTCTGCGTCGGCGTCCAGATCCTGCTGACCGGTGTCCTGGACGCCTTCCCGCCGCTGTCGCAGAAGGGCTGAGCCTCAGGCCTTCGGCCGCAGGTCCTGCACCCGCTTGGCCTTGCCGATCGACCGGGCGATGCCGCCGGGTTCGGCGACCTCGATACGGGTGCTGATGCCGATCAGCGACTTGATCGAGTGCTGGAGATGCTTGGCATGGCCGTCCCATTCCGAGGGGTGGACGCCGTCATGCATCTCGACCCGGACGGCGAGGTTGTCCATGTGGCCGTCGCGCGTCACCACCAGCTCGTAATGCGGGGCCAGCGCCGGGATCTTGCAGATCAGCTCCTCGACCTGGGTCGGGAAGACGTTGACGCCGCGGATGATGAGCATGTCGTCGGAGCGGCCGGTGATCTTGTCCATCCGCCGCATGCCGCGCGCCGTCGGCGGCAGCAGCCGGGTCAGGTCGCGGGTGCGGTAGCGGATGACCGGCATGCCCTGCTTGGTCAGCGTGGTGAAGACCAGCTCGCCGTAGGAGCCGTCGGGCAGCACCTCGCCTGACTCGGGATCGATGATCTCGGGATAGAAATGGTCCTCCCAGACCACCGGGCCATCCTTGGTCTCGACGCATTCCGACGCCACGCCCGGACCCATCACCTCCGACAGGCCGTAGATGTCGACGGCGTGGATGTCGAAGGTGCGCTCGATCTCCTCGCGCAGCGCGCCGGTCCAGGGCTCGGCGCCGAAGATGCCGACGCGCAGGCTGGTGCTGCGCGGGTCGATGCCCTGGCGGCGCATCTCGTCGGCGATGTTCAGCATGTAGGACGGCGTGACCATGATGATGGTCGGCTTGAAGTCCTGGATCAGCTGGACCTGCTTCTCGGTCTGGCCGCCCGACATCGGGATGACGGTGCAGCCCAGCCGCTCCGCCCCGTAATGGGCGCCCAAGCCCCCGGTGAACAGGCCGTAGCCGTAGGCGATGTGCACCCGGTCGCCGCGCGTGCCGCCGGCCGCGCGGATGGAGCGGGCGACCACCTCCGCCCACACGTCGATGTCGCCCTTGGTGTAGCCGACCACCGTCGGCCGCCCGGTGGTGCCGCTGGAGGCATGGACGCGCACGATGTCCTCCATCGGCACCGCGAACATGCCGAAGGGGTAGGCCTGGCGCAGGTCGTCCTTCACGGTGAAGGGGAAGCGCGCCAGATCCTTGAGCTCCTTGAAGTCGTCGGGATGGACGCCCTTCGCCTCGCACTTGGCGCGGAAGGAGGCGACGTTGGCGTGAGCGTGGCGGAGCGACCATGCCAGCCGCTCCGTCTGCATGCCCACGATCTCGTCGCGGCTGGCGAACTCGTAGCGGTCCATGCCGGCCTTGGTCTGGTTCACGCCGGTCTCGGTCATGATGGACATGGTACGCTCCTCCCCTCGATTCGGATGCCCGGCGCTTGGCGGCCGGTGTTGCCGGTATAGTTCAGACCCGTTCGACCATCATGGCGATGCCCTGGCCGACGCCGATGCACATGGTGCAGAGCGCGCGTTTCGCCTTGCGGTCCTCCAGCTCCATGACGGCGGTGGCGACGAGGCGGGTGCCGCTGGCGCCCAGCGGATGGCCGAGCGCGATGGCGCCGCCGTTGGGGTTCACATGCTCGGCATCGTCCGGCAGCCCCAGCATGCGCAGCACGGCGAGGCCCTGCGCGGCGAAGGCCTCGTTCAGCTCGATCACGTCGACGTCGCCGATGGAGAGGCCGAGGCGGGCCAGCAGCTTCCGCGTCGCCGGGGCCGGGCCGATGCCCATCACCCGCGGGGCGACGCCGGCCACCGCGGTGCCGGCGACGCGGGCGCGCGGGGTCAGGCCATAGCGCTTCACCGCATCCTCCGAGGCCACGATCACCGCGGCGGCGCCGTCATTGACGCCCGACGCGTTGCCGGCGGTGACGCTGCCGCCCTCCTTGCGGAAGGGGGTGGAGAGCTTGGCCAGCGCCTCCAGCGTGGTGTCGGGGCGCAGATGCTCGTCGGCGGCGACGATGGTCGGCTCGCCCTTGCGGCGGGGGATGGAGACCGGGACGATCTCGCGGGCGAGGCGGCCGGAGTCCTGGGCGCGGCCGGCGCGCTGCTGGCTGCGGACGGCGAAGGCATCCTGGTCGGCGCGGGAGATGCCGTGGTCGGCGGCGACGTTCTCCGCCGTCTCCGGCATGCTGTCGATGCCGAACGTCGCCTTCATCAGCGGATTGACGAAGCGCCAGCCGATGGTGGTGTCGAAGATCTCGGCCTGCCGGGAGAAGGCGCTGTCGGACTTGCCCATGACGAAGGGGGCGCGGGTCATGCTTTCCACCCCGCCGGCGACGATCAGCTCGGCCTCGCCCGCCTTGATGGCGCGGGCGGCCATGCCGATGCTGTCCATGCCGGAGCCGCAGAGGCGGTTGACCGTGGTGCCGGGCACCGCGTCGGGCAATCCCGCCAGCAGCGCCGCCATGCGGGCGACGTTGCGGTTGTCCTCGCCGGCCTGGTTGGCGCAGCCGAGGATCACGTCGTCGACGGCGGACCATTCGATGCCGGGGTTGCGCTCCATCAGCGCCCTCAGCGGCACCGCGGCGAGGTCGTCCGGGCGCACCGGGGCCAGCCCGCCGCCGTAACGGCCGAAGGGGGTGCGGACGGCGTCGCAGATGTAGGCTTCACGCATGGTTCGCTCCAGAAACAAACAGATGGGGATCGTCGGCGTGACTGCCAGGGGCGACGCCTTCGGTGGAGTCAGTCCACCGGGATCACGGTCCCCGCGATGCGCGCCGACTGGCCGCGGAACAGGCCGACCACCGTGCCATCCTGGTTGGTGACGGTGACGTCGTAGACGCCGGACCGGCCGCGCTTGTGCACCTCCCGGCATTCGGCGGTCAGCACGTCGCCCAGCTTCGCCGGGGCCGGGAAGGTGATGGAGCAGCCGGCCGCCACCGTCACCTCGTTCGCCGCGTTGCAGGCATAGGCGAAGGCGGTGTCGGCCAGGGTGAAGGTCATGCCGCCATGGCCGATGTCGTGTCCGTTCACCATGTCCTTGCGCACGGTCATCGCCATGCGGGCATAGCCGGGGGCGATCTCCAGCAACTCGATGCCGTGGGCCTGGGCGCAATGGTCGCGCTCGTACATGCCGCGGCCGACCGCTTCGGCGAGGGCTTGGGGATCTTGGGGATTCGTGCTCATGCGGGCTGGTCCTTGCTTCTTGAAGCCCTCTCCCGTCCCGGGAGAGGGGGGCGCCGCAGGCGCCGGGTGAGGGGTGACCCGAGGATCAGGTGCGTTCGTCTTGGATCACCCCTCACCCTTCCCAAGCTCCGCTTGGGCCCCTTCCCTCTCCCGGGGCGGGAGAGGGGATTTGGGCGGCGGCGATCCGGCGGCGCAGCAGGGCCGAGGCGCGGTAGCGGTCCTCGCCATACGTGCGGGCCAGCGCGTCGAGCACGCCCAGCACATGGGGCAGGCCGATGCGCTCGGCCCAGGCCAGCGGACCCAGCGGGTAGTTCACGCCCTTGGTCATCGCGGTGTCGATGTCGGCGGCGCTGGCGACACCCTGCATCGCCGCGTCCGCCGCCTCGCTGGCGAGCATGGCGACGGTGCGCATCACCACCAGGCCGGGGACGTCGTCGATCACCGACACCGCCTTGCCCAGCGCCTGGAACAGTCCGGCCGCGACGGCGACCGCGTCGGACGGCGTGCCGTCGGCGGGGGCCAGCGCCACGCGGGTCGCCTTGGCGTAGTCCAGCGCAAGGTCGAACAGCACCAGCGGGGCGAGGCCGTCCCCGGCGGCGCGGGCGGTGGCGGTGCGGCCGTCGGTCAGGGCCAGCGTGACGCCATCGACCAGCAGGACGCCAATGCCCGGCGTTTCCTCCACCGCGATGCCGGCCTCGCGCAGCAGCCCGGCCAGGGATGCGGCGGGGCCGAGATCGCCCTGCACGATCACGCTTTCCGGCCTGGGCGCCGGTTCGGCGCTGTGCGGCACCGGCTTGGGCGCGCCGGGGCCGTGGTCGTAGAAGCCGCGGCCGGTCTTGCGGCCGAGCCGCCCGGCCTCCACCAGCTCCTGCTGGATCAGCGAGGGCTGGAAGCGCGGGTCGCCGAAATAGGCTGCGTGGACCGAGCGGGTGACGGCGAAGTTCACGTCATGGCCGATCAGGTCCATCAGCTCGAACGGCCCCATGCGGAAGCCGCCGGCCTCCCGCGCCACGGCGTCGATGGTGGCCGGGTCGGCCGCCTGTTCCTGCACCAGCCGCAGCCCTTCGGCGTAGAAGGGGCGGGCGACGCGGTTCACGATGAAGCCGGGGGTGGAGCGGCAGCGAACCGGACTCTTGCCCCAGGCCCGCGCGGTATCGAACAGCGTGTCGAGCACCGTGGCGTCGGTGGCGAGGCCGCTGACGATCTCCACCAGCGCCATCAAGGGAGCGGGGTTGAAGAAATGCAGGCCCGCCAGCCGTTCCGGCCTCCGCACCCCGGCGCCGATGGCGGTCACCGACAGCGACGAGGTGTTGGTGGCGAGGATGGCGTCCTCGCCGACGACGGCCTCGATCTCGGCGAACAGGCGGCGCTTGACGTCCAGATCCTCGACGATGGCCTCCACCACCAGCCCGGCGGGGGCGAGGTCGGGCAGGCCGTTCACGGCGCGCAGCCGGCCGACGATGGCGTCGCGCTCCGCCGCCGTGCGCTTGCCCTTCCCGACCAGCGCGGTCAGGGCTTTGGCGATGGAGTCGACGGCGGCCTCGGCGGCACCGGGGCGGCTGTCGACCAGCAGGACCGGGTGGCCGGCCTGGGCCGCGACCTGGGCGATGCCCTGGCCCATGGCACCGGCCCCAACCACCGCGACGGTGACGGAGGGGGCGAGCGCCGCCATCACCGCCCCTCGAACTTGGGCGCGCGCTTCTCGACGAAGGCCGCCACGCCCTCGCGGTAGTCCCGGGTGCGTCCGGCCTCGCGCTGGAGGTCGCGTTCCAGGTCGAGCTGGGTGTCGAGGTCGTTGGCCGACGACGCGTTGAGCGCCTGCTTGATCAGCGCCAGGCCGTGGGTCGGCTGGCTGGCGAGATGGCGGGCGAGCGTCCCCGCCTCCTCCATCAGCTTGTCGTCGTCCACCGCCTTCCAGATCATGCCCCAGGCTTCCGCCTGCTCGGCGGAGACCTTGTCGCCCAGCATGGCGAGGCCCATGGCACGGGCATGGCCGACCAGCCGCGGCAAGGTCCAGGTGCCGCCGCTGTCGGGGATCAGCCCGATCTTGCAGAAGGCCTGGATGAAGCTGGCCGAGCGCGCCGCCAGCACGATGTCGCAGGCCAGCGCGATGTTGGCCCCGGCGCCGGCGGCGACGCCGTTCACCGCGCAGACCACCGGCATCGGCAGGCTGCGCAGGCTGCGGACCAGCGGGTTGTAGTTGGTCTCGATCGAGGCACCGAGATCCGGCCCCTGGGCACCCGGCGCGACGGCGCGGTCGGACAAATCCTGCCCGGCGCAGAAGCCGCGCCCGGCCCCGGTCAGCAGCAGGCAGCGCACCGCCTTGTCGTCGCGCAGCTCGGCGATGGCCTCGCGCAGCTCCTCATGCATCGCCGCCGTGAAGCTGTTCAGCCGGTCCGGCCGGTTCAGCGTGACGGTGGCGACGCCGTCGGCGATGGTCAGCAGGATCGTTTTGTCGCTCCCCTTGGTCCCGCTCATTGCACAGCCTCCAGCACCGGAACGCGGCTCTGCACCACGCGGAAGCGGTTGGCGACGAAGGCGAGGTCGCACAGCGCGGCGTTGGCCGCCGGGTTGGCGCCGGTGCCGTGGAAGTCGCTGAAGGCCGCCGACTGGTTGACGAAGACGCCGCCGGTCAGGTTGACCGACAGGGCGACGCCGGCTTCCACGAACAGGTCGGTCGCCTGCTCGATCAGCTGCGGGTCGGTGCTGTAGAGGCCGGCGGTCAGCGCGCCCTTGGTGCGGGTCAGGCGGGCGGCGCGCTCCAGGCTGTCGGCGGTGCTGTCGGTCTTCACGACGATGGCGATCGGGCCGAACAGCTCATGGCCGTACTTGTCCTCGTCGGCTGCGTCCATGGTCAGGATCAGCGGCGTGCGGATGCGGGCGTCGGGGAATTTCGGATGGGCGATGGCGCGCGACGGCAGGACGACGGTGCCGAGCTTGGCCGCCTCGTCGATGCGGGCCAGCGTGGCGTCGGACTGGATGGCGCCCAGCACCTCCACCGCGCGCTCCGGATCGGACAGGAACTTCTCGACGCCGCCGGCGAGCGCCGAGACGACCTGATCGAAGCCCATGCGCTCCGCACCCGCCTGGATGCCGTCCCTGGGCACGAAGATGACCTGGGTCGTCGTGCACATCTGCCCGGAATAGAGGCTGAGCGTGAAGGCGAGGTTGCGCACCATGCCCTTGGGGTCGTCGGTGCCGTCGATCGCCACGCTGTTGACCCCGGCCTTCTCGGTATAGACCTGGGCCTGGCGGGCGTTCTGCTCCAGCCAGTCGCCGAAGCCGGTCGAGCCGGTGTAGTCGATGATCGCCACCTCCGGCCTGAGCGCCAGATCCCTGGCGACAGTGTCGCCGATGGCGAGCGTGACGAGGTTGGGATCGAGCCCGCACTCGGCCAGCACCTCGCGCGCGATCCTGACCGTGATGGCGAGCGGCAGGATGGCGGTCGGGCCGGGCTTCACGATCACCGCGTTGCCGGTGACGAGGCTTGCGAACAGGCCGGGATAGCCGTTCCAGGTCGGGAAGGTGGCGCAGCCGATCACCAGCCCGACACCGCGGCCGACCACCTCGAAGCGCTTGTCCATCACCAGCGGCGGGTTCTTGCCCTGCGGCTTCTCCCAGCGCGCCGCCGGCGCCTGGTCGGTCATCGCCTTCCAGCCATAGGCCACCGCCTCCAGCCCGCGGTCCTGGGCGTGCGGGCCGCCGGCCTGGAAGGCCATCATGAAGGCCTGCCCGGTGGTGTGCATCACCGCGTTGGCGATCTCGAAAGACCGCGCGTTCAGCCGCTTCAGGATCTCCAGGCAGACCCCGGCCCGGCCGTTCGGCCCCGCCTTGCGCCAGCCCGGCATCGCCGCCCTGGCCGCCTTCACCAGCGCATCGACGTCCGACACCGGGTAGCCGATGCCGAGGTCGAAGCCGAAGGGCGAGCGTTCGCCGCCGACCGTGCCGGCGGCGCTCGGCTGGCCGAGCTCGAACGGCTTGTCACGGTAGGCCGCGAAGGCCGCCTCGCCATCGGCCGCCGCCGTCTCGCCATAGGCGCGCGGGCTCGGCATCTCCGGGAAGGCCGACCAGTAGGTTCGGCTGCGGCAGGCCTCCACGGCCTTCTGCAGCGTCGCCTCGTGCGTCTCGAACAGCGCTTGCGGGGTGGTGGTCATGGCGGGGCGTTTCCTTGTTGTCGTTGTCGGCTGTGGTTGCGTCAGGCGGCGTCGAAGTCGATGACGACCCGTTCGGTCAGCGGGCGCGACTGGCAGGTCAGGACATAGCCGGCCTCGACCTCCCACGGTTCCAGGGAGTAGTTCTCGGCCATCTCCACCTTGCCCTCGCGGACCCTGGCGCGGCAGGTGCAGCAGACGCCGGACTTGCAGGAATAGGGCAGGTCGGCGCCATGCCGGTGGGCGGCCTCCAGGATGCTCTCGCCGTCATAGGGCAGCGTGAATTCCTTGCGCTTGCCGTCCTGCAGGATGGCGATGGTCGCGGCATCGGTGGGCGTGTCCGCGGCGATTTTCCTCGTGGCGGGGCGCGCCGGGGCGGTCGTGCCGAACAGCTCGACATGGATGTTGCCGGCTGGCGTGCCGCAGGCGGCCAGCGCGTCGCGCACCTCCTCGACCATCGGCTGGGGACCGCAGAGGAAGGCGGCGTCGATGTCTTCAGCCTTCAAGGGACCGGCGCACAGCTCGCGCACCAGACCGGCGCCGATCCGCCCGCCCAGCAGCCCGGCCTCCTCCGGCTCGCGGCTCAGCACATGGTGGATCACCAGCCGGCCCATGTGGCGGTTCTTCAGATCCTCCAACTCCTCCCGGAAGATGATGGAGGAGACGGTGCGGTTGCCGTAGACCAGGACGAAGCGGCTCTTCGGCTCCCGCGCCAGCACGGTCTTGAGGATCGACATCACCGGGGTGATGCCGCTGCCGGCGGCGAAGGCGACGTAGGTGCGGGAGGCTGCCGGATCGACGGGGGTGTGGAAGCGCCCCATCGGCGTCATCACCTCCAGCACGGCGCCCGGCGCCAGCGACCGGTTGGCGTGGGTGGAGAACAGGCCGCCCTCCACTGTCTTCACCGCCACGCGCAACTCGTCCTCGCCCACGCCCGAGCAGATGGAGTAGGAGCGCCGCACCTCCTCGCCGCCGATTGCGGTCTTGAGGGTGAGGTACTGGCCCTGGACGAAGCGGAAGCGGTCGGCGAGATCGGCCGGCACGTCGAAGGCGATCGACACGGTGTCCGCGGTCTCCCGGCGGCACTCGCGGATGGTCAGCGGGTGGAAGCTGGGGGTGGTCATGGGGTGGTCCTCGGTCGGGCCGGTTGAGTGGTCGCGGCGGTTGCCCCCACCCCGACCCTCCCCCGCCCAGCGGGGGAGGTTAGGTGGGGGCATCCGCAGCAACCACGCATCAATGGCATTTGAACACGTCGAACGGTTCGAGGCAGGCGTTGCAGGCGTGCAGCGCCTTGCAGGCGGTGGAGCCGAAGCGGCTGATCTGGCGGGTGTCCTCCGAGCCGCAGCGCGGGCAGGCGATCACCTCGTCCGGCGCGGTCAGGGCGCGCTTGCCGGAGTGCGGCGGCGGGACGATGCCGACCTCGGCCAGCTTTTCGCGCCCGGCGTCGCTGATCCAGTCGGTCGTCCAGGGCGGGGCGATCACCACCGAAACGGCCGCGTCCAGGCCGGCGCGGGCCAGCGCGGCTTCCGCCTCCAGCACGATCACGCCGGTCGCCGGGCAGCCCGAATATGTGGGCGTCAATGCCACCGACAGCGGACCGCCGCCCTCCCGCGACACCGCGCGGACGATGCCGAGATCGACGATGCTCAGCACCGGGATCTCCGGATCCATCACCCCGGCCAGGGCATCCCAGGCGGCCTTCACGCCCGCGTCGGCACCCGGTTCCGGTCCCCAGCAGCCTGCTGCATCCGGCATCCCGCCCTCACCACGTCGCGTCGGGATAGGAGCGCGGCAGGAACTGCATCTCCGCCAGCAGGAAGCCCAGATGCTCGCTGTGCTCGCCGCGGCGGCCGCCCTTCTGCATCCAGCCGTCGGCCGGGCGGTCGAGGGTGGCCTCCTCCAGCACCGCCTCGACGCGGGCGCTCCAGGCGGCCTTCAGCTCGGCCGGGTCGGGAAGGATGCCGGCGGCGACCAGCGCCTGTTCGGCCTCGTCCCGCTCGAACATCTCGCCGGTGTAGGGCCATAGCCGGCCGAGCGCGTCGGCGACCTTGGCGTGGCTGACGTCGGTGCCGTCGCCCAGCCGCACCAGCCAGTCGCCGCTGTGGCGGACATGGTAGCGCACCTCCTTCACCGCCTTGGCGGCGATGCCGGCCAGCGTGGCGTCGGTCGAGGCGCAGAGCCGGTCGTACAACTCCACGGCCCAGGCATCGTGCAGGAACTGGCGGACGATGGTATGGCCGAAATCGCGGTTGGGCTGTTCGGCCAGCAAATGGTTGCGGTAGTCGAAGACGTCGCGGCGGTAGGCGAGGCGGTCCTCGTCGCGGCCCTTGCCCTCCAGCTCGCCGGCATAGGTCAGCAGCATCCGGGCATGGCCGACGAGGTCGAGCGCGACGTTGGTCAGCGCGATGTCCTCCTCCAGCTCCGGCGCGTGGCCGCACCATTCCGACAGCCGGTGCCCCAGCACCAGCGACGTGTCGCCGAGCCGCAGCGCGGTGCCGAACAGGGCCTGTTGCAGTTCCGTGCTCATCGGATGGTCTTCCGGCTAGATGTTTTTGACGTCGGCGGGGATGTCGTAGAAGGTCGGGTGGCGGTAGACCTTGTCGTCGGCCGGATCGAACAGGCTGGCCTTCTCCGACGGGTCGGACGCCGCGATGGCCGCGGCCGGCACCGCCCAGATGCTGACGCCTTCGCCGCGGCGGGTGTAGACGTCGCGGGCATTGTCCAGCGCCATATGGGCGTCGGCGGCGTGCAGGCTGCCGACATGCTTGTGCGACAACCCGTTCTTCGGCCGGATGAAGATCTCGAACAGCGGCCAGTCCTTGCGGTCGGTGGTGGGGCGATCCATCGTCTCTTCCCTCGGAATTCTTGGGTCAGCCGGCCTTCTTGAGGGCGCGCTGCCTGCGTTTGGCGGCGTGGGCGGTGGCGGCTTCGCGGACCCAGGCGCCGTCGTCCCACGCCGTCCGGCGGGCCTCGATGCGCTCGCGGTTGCAGGGGCCGTTGCCCTTCAGGATCTCGTTGAACTCGGTCCAGTCGATGGCGCCGAACTCGTAATGGCCGGTCTCGGCATCGAAGCGCAGCTCCGGGTCGGGAATCGTCAGTCCCAGGAACTCCGCCTGCGGCACGGTGGCGTCGACGAAGCGCCGGCGCAGCTCGTCGTTGGAGAAGCGCTTGATCTTCCACGCCATGTTCTGCGACGAGTGGGCCGACTGCTCGTCGGACGGGCCGAACATCATCAGCGCCGGCCACCACCAGCGGTTCAGCGCGTCCTGCGCCATCCGCTTCTGGTCGGCCGTGCCCTGGGCCAGCGCCAGCATCAGCTCGTAGCCCTGGCGCTGGTGGAAGCTCTCCTCCCGGCAGATGCGGACCATGGCGCGGGCATAGGGGCCGTAGGAGCAGCGGCAGAGCGGCACCTGATTCATGATCGCCGCCCCGTCCACCAGCCAGCCGATGGCGCCGATGTCGGCCCAGGTCGGGGTCGGGTAGTTGAAGATGCTGGAATACTTGGCCTTCCCCGACAGCAGCTGGCCGACCAGCTCGTCGCGCGACACGCCCAGCGTCTCCGCCGCGCTGTAGAGGTAGAGGCCGTGCCCGCCCTCGTCCTGCACCTTGGCCAGCAGGGCCACCTTGCGGCGCAGCGTCGGCGCGCGGGTGATCCAGTTCCCTTCCGGCAGCATGCCGACGATTTCCGAATGGGCGTGCTGCGAGATCTGGCGGACCAGGGTGCGGCGGTAGCCGTCGGGCATCCAGTCGCGCGGCTCGATCTTCTCTTCGGCGTCGATGCGGTCCTGGAAGCGGCCCTGGAGAGCGGACTCCTCTTCCGTCACCAGCCGGGGAGACGGCTGAGCGCCCTGCTCGGTCTTGGTGTCCAAAGCTTGCGTGTACATCGGCATCCCCGAGATGGATTGCACGTCCAGCGAACAATGCGTCCTGGGAAAATATGATACAGATCAAAGCCTGTAAAGAAGATTTGTGTGTCGCTTTCGGACGGGCTGGGCTTTCCCGGTATATATTGAATAATATCAATTAGTTAAATGGAATCTCCGCCGAAAGTCCGGCGGCTTTGTACGGCAGGTTTGCTTGGCATCAGGCCAATCGGCGATACATGGGGTGTGTCTTTACGCCTGTCTTGTGCGGCGCGGCAGCGATGGCATCGAGAGGGAATGGCAGCGCAAGACACCGCTGAGAAAATTGCTCGGCTTTTGCCGGTCCTCGGCAGCGGTGCCGCCTTACGTTGCGGATGTATCGAGCAGGCAGGACGCCACCCGAACGCATCCATACGTATCAATTATCGATAGAATTCCAGAAGATCCGCCGGCATTGGAGAGATTGTCCAAAAGTCGCCGCAAATTTCCACGGATGCTGTGGAGCCACTTGGCCGCACAACCATTTGTTTTGGGTTGTCGAATATATGACCGACAACCGGCCCGCCTTCCGGCAGCCTGTTTCCGTTCGGTGTTTTGTGGTGAAGACCGTTGGCGGATGCCTCCTCCGCCATCGTTGACGGGAGAGGGAGGCACTCCAACCTTTGCTCATGCCTTGGGCCGTTCGGCTCCATTGGCGTTGGCATGAGGGCGACCGTTTTCGGAAAAGGCACGTTCCAGCCGGCGCGGGGCACGGATGAGGTGCAGGTACAGTTCGTCGAACTGGCCGACGGACGCGAGTTGGCGCACGTCGTTCACGGTGATGCGCTGGCCGTTCAGCTCGATCAGCCCGCTGTCGCGCAACCGGCGCAGGGTCCGGTTGATGTGGACGATGCTGAGCCCCAGCGCGTCGGCCAGGATCTCCTGCGTCACCGGCAGCACGAAATGTCCGTCGGTGGCCATGTTCACGATGCTGAGGCGGCGCAGCAGCTCCACGATCAGATGTGCCGTCCGTTCCAGCGCGGTGCGCCGGCCGAGGCTGAGCAGCCGTTCGGCGACGATGGCCTCCTCCCGCGCGCCGGACCAGGCGAGCGCCGCCGCGAGGCGTGGGAAGGAGCGGAACAGCTCGCCGATCCGCTCGGGCGGGAAGCTCGCCACCTCGACCGGGGTCAGGGTGGTCACGCTGTGGTCCGCGGATTCGAACAAGGTGCAGTACATGCCGATGATGTCGCCGGGAAGAACGAAGTTCACGACCTGCCGCCGCCCGTCCGGCAATGCCTTGTGACGGATCGCCCACCCGTCCCGCATGATGCGGACGTCACGGTAGCGTTCGCCCTGCTGTAGAAGATCGGTCCGGGGAGGATGCCGTGCGATTGTCCTTTCCAATTCGGAAAGATACATTTTTTCCTCGTCCGACAGGACGAGGTAGCTGCTTAATTTGAGCCACAATGGAGTGGACTCTTGTACGCGGCTCGCCGGGGCGCGAGTCATGGTCGTCTCTTTGCCTTCTTTGTCCTAGCACTGGCGCCTTAATGAACGGATGCGCCGTTGAGCCGGTTCCGCGCGGTCTCGAACGATTAAGGCTTTCGACAAAGGCGGCCACAACATAGGTTAAAGGCGCTGAGATTTTTCTCGAACGTGGTGCGACGCGCCGCCGACCCGTTTGTTGTTCCTATGCCCTTAAGGCAGTCCAGGCGGTAGGCCGCGACACTGGATCGAACGACAAGACGGGGGGCGTGATGATGGCGGAGGAGGAGGCGGCAGGCATGGCCGCGCTCTCGATTTGTGAATCGCTGGTGATCGCCATGGTCGAGAAAGGCTTCTTCACCGTGGAAGAGGTGCGGGGCGTTCTCGAGGATGCGGCAGCGCCGTATCTGTGCCAGGACCAGCAGCGCCCGGAGATGCAGGAGCCGTTGCTTCTGCACCATGAAATGGCGGTACGCCTCATCGAGCGGCTCGTCATTCAGGTGGATGCGGCCGGCCCGCTGCGACGCGGTTAGGGTGCGGTGCGTTTGTCCGGGAAACGCACGGGAGCGTCATGCCATCGTTTGACGGGCGGATCGCCTCGGATCGCCTCGGATCGCGTCGGATCGATGCCGGTTCGGCGCGATCCGCCCCGGTTCCGCCTCCGGGCTGCGGCGTCGTCAGTCTTGCGGCATGGCGGCGCCGGGATTGCGGCCGGCAGCCCCTTGCGGCCTTGCGGCCTCGCTCAGCAGCTGGGCCACGTCCTTTGCGGCGATCGGTTTGTGCAGGATGCGGTAGCCGCTGGCCTCGGCGTCGGCGATGCGCTGGGGGGCGGTGTCGCCGGTCAGCACGACGCTGAGCGGCGACGGGCGGCCTTGCGCCTGAAGCGCGGTTTCCACCGCCCGGATGGCCTCCAGCCCGGTGGCGCCCGCCTCCAGCCGGTAATCGGCGATCACCAGATCGGGCGTCTTCGAGCCTTTGCGCAGCAGGCGCAGCGCGTCCGCCGCGCTGTCGGCGGCAAGCACGCGCCAGCCGAAATCCTCGATCAGCAGGGTCAGCCCTTCGCGCACCAGCGGGTCGTCGTCGATCACCAGCGCCATGCCGCGGCCCGGTTCCGGCTGCCGTTCCGCCGTCTGCGCCGTTATGGCCGCGGCGGCGGCGCGCAGGGCCGGGGTCGGTATGTCCAGGGTGAAGCAGGAACCCTTGTCCGGGCGGGAGGCGACATGCACGCGGTATCCCAGCAGCCGCGCCAGCCGGTCGACGATGGCCAGCCCCAGCCCCAGCCCCTTGCCCCGGTTGCGGGTCGGATTGGAGACCTGGTAGAACTCGTGGAAGATGCGTTCCAGATGTTCCGGCGAAATGCCGATGCCGGTGTCGTGGATCTGGATGCGCAGGCTGCCGCGCGCCCGGCGGCAGCCCAGCAGGATACGGCCATGGTCGGTGTAGCGCAGGGCGTTCTCGACCAGATTGCGGATGATCCGTTCCAGCAGCGCCGGGTCGGCGTTCAGCGTCACGGTCGTGGGAACGCTGTGGAAGGCGACGCCCTTTTCCGCCGCGCGCAGCCGGTATTCGCCCTCCAGCCGTGCGAAGATGGCGCCCAGCGACACCGCCTGCACATTGGGCGACACGGTGCCGGCATCCAGCTTGGAGATGTCCAGGATGGCGTCGAGCAGGCGGCACAGCGCGTCCATCGACGCCTCGATGCTGCCGACCAGCGACGCGGCGGGGTGGTCGCCCAGCCGGATCCCCAGCGCCGAGGTCAGCAGCACCAGCGACTGCACCGGCTGGCGCAGGTCGTGGCTGGCCGCCGCCAGGAAATGGGTCTTGGCGGCGTTGGCCCGCTCCGCCACCATCAGCGCCATCACCGCCTCCTGGCGCGACCGCTCCGCCTCGTTGCGGGAGCCCTCGGCTTCGGCACGCGCCTGTTCCGCGCGCTCGGCCAGCGTCCGCTGGATGGTGATCTCCTCCGCCGCACGCATCTCCCGCTCGCGCTGGATCGCCGCGATGTGGTCCAGCATGGCGTTGAAGCCCTTGGCCAGCGCCGATACCTCGTCATTGCCGCGCACCGTCGCGCGCTGCCCGGTGAAGCCGTCGGTGGCGATGGCGCCGGCCAGCCGCTCCAACTCGCGCAGGGAGCGGGTCAGATGGTTGCCGACGGCGCGGCTGCCGACATAGATCGCCAGCAGTGCGGCGGCCGCCGCCAGCCCGTAGGCCGGCAGCATCCATGACAGGAAGGCGGCGGTCGGCACACCGGGAGCCTCCAGCCGCAGCCGCAGGTCCAGCCCGGCCAGCCGGTCGGGCACCTTCAGCGGGACCGTCACCGCCACCATGCCTTCCGGAACGGGCGGCGGCGTTTCGTTGGCATGGAGAAGCACCGCTTCGGGATGCAGCACCATCGCATCGAGCGGCACCTTGTAGATCAGCGCACCTTCCGGCGAGGCGGTGCGGGAATAGATCAGCATCTCCGCCGCCAGCAGGAAGTGGGTTCCGTCCTGAAGCACCACGGTGGCCGCGGGGCGTCCGGCGGCGATGGCCTTGCGCAGCCAGGCCATGTCGGCCTGGCCGACGGCCAGCGCGCCCGAATGGCGGCCGTTGTCGGCGATCGGCTCGCCTTCGAAATCGGTGAAGACCATCGCCACCGGCACGCTGGCGATGTGGTTGAAGCTGCGCAGGAAGGGGGCCAGGTAGGTTTCCTTGCCCGCGGAATCGACCAGCGCGGTGGCCAGCACGCTGTTGTCGGCCAACTCGCGCACCGTCGTCGCGATCGTGTTGACCACACCTTCGGTCTGGCGCGCGGCGAGCGTGGCGTTCGCCTCCACATTGGCATGGTGCTGGCGTGCCAGATGGCGGCTCGACACCGCATAGAGGCTGGCGCCGATCAGGACCGCGATCAGCACCCCAAGCATCAGTGACACCAGCGCGAAACGGCGGGCCAGCCGGCCGGACGTCAGCATCCGCCGGGGCGTGTCGGCGGAGGCGCCGGGAAAAGCGCCGCGGCGGCGATGGCCGGCGCTGCCCGGTTCCGGATCGGGCAGGGGGGCCGGGAGAGAGTCGGGATCGGACATCCGCGCCGTCACTCCGCCGGGACCAGCACGCCATCGGCGCGGAAACGGGCCATCAGCAGGTCGTCCGCACCCAGCGCCTCGTGGCGGCCGGGGGCGAAGGGGCGGTCGAAGTCGCGGATCACCCCGCGGTAGGGACCGACCTGTTCCAGCGCGTCGCGAACGGCGGCACGGTCGGTGGTGCCGGCGCGGTCGATCGCCAGCGCCACGATGCGGGTCAGGTCGTAGGCGTGCAGGAATCCCACCGGCGACACGATGTCCTCCGGCCGATGGATGCCGAACAGCCGCCCGGCGGTCTGCAGCACCGGGGCCAGCCGGTCGCGCGGGATGTTGAAGGGGCTGACCGTCTGGATCACGCTGAAATCCACCGATTTGAGCGCCGGCCCGGCCTGGCCGACGAAATCGCCGCCGGTGACCCCCCAATGGCTGAGGATCGGCAGCCGGCGTTCCGGTGGAAGGGCCGCCATCTCGCGCACGAGCACCGCGGCCTCGTCGTCGTTGGCGACCAGAACGATGGCCTGGGCGCCGGCGGCGGCCAGCGCCTCGTACTTGTCGATCAGCGAGCGGTCCCGCCAGTTGTACCAGGCGGTGCCGACCACGTCCGGCACGCGGTGGGCGACGAGATGGCGGTTGGCCGCCTCCAGGTTGGACCGGCCCCAGGCGGTGTTGGTCAGCAGAAGGCCGACGCGGGTCACGCCGCGGTCGGCTGCGCGCGCCAGCAGGAAGGGCATCGCCAGACTGTCGCGCAGCGACAGGCGGAAGATGTAGTTGGGCCGCATCCCGTTGTCGACGATGGCGTCCGCCGACGACCAGGGCGCCAGGAACAGGGTGCGGGTCTGTTCCAGCACCGGCAGCTCCTCGATCACCACCGGGCTGAACCGGCCGCCGAACACCGCGACCAGATCGGGGATGGTGGCGAGTTCCCGGATGTTCTTGATGCCGCGGGCGGAGATCGACCGGTGTTCGCGCGTGACCAGGGCCAGCGGCCGGCCGCCCAGCACGCCGCCCTCGCGGTTGATCTCGTCGATGGCGGTCAGGATGCCGCGTTCGATGGCTTCGGCCGAGGTGCTGTTGGACAGCCCGAATTCCCCGTCCAGTGCCAGGATCACCGGCTCCCGGCCGTCAGGGGAGGTCGCAGTCGCCGGCGCCGCCCACGCGAGCGCGAGCAGGAGGAGGATCGGCGACAGAAGGCGGAAGGCTGCGGCAGTCATTGTCCGTCGTTCGATGAAGCGGCGGACGGAAGACGGGCTTCCGCGCGCGGAAGGCGGCACTATGGTAGGGCGGAAGCGGTGGGGTCAATCTGCCCTTTGGCCGAGCGGTAGGACGGACGGCTTGTGCCGTTCCGGCGGGAGGGCCCGGCCCGCTGCCGCCGTCTCCGTTGCCGCCATCTCCGCTGCCGCCATCTCCGCTGCCGCTATCGCCTCGGCCATCGCGGCGAGCACGCGGCCGGGCCGGTCGCGGTGGGGGGTGTGGCCGCAATCCTCCAGCACCAGCACGCTCACCGGCCCGCCGGCCTTCGCGGCGATGGCGTCGTACTGGGCCGCGGTGGCGTACTCGTCGTCCACGCCCTGGATGACCAGCAGCGGCTTGGCGATCGCCGGCAGCCGGTCCTCGATGTTCCAGGCGCGGAAGCGCGGCTCCAGCCAGGTCTCGCTCCAGCCGCGGAAGGCGGCCTCGGTGTTGTCGCCGTGCAGCCGCTCCAGCCCGCGGCGCAGGGCGCCGCTGCGCCAGGCGGTGCATGCGGCCTCGATCCCGGCGATGGTGACGTCCTCCACGAAGACGTGCGGCGCCTCGGCGATGGCAAGGAGGATGCGGGGGCCGAGCCGGCCCGCCGCCGCCAGCAGGGCGATGGTCGCACCGTCGCTGTGCCCCACCGGCACGAGGTCGCCGGTCACGCCCAGCCGGTCGAGCAGCGCCGGCAACACGCCGTCGGCCTCGTCGTCATGATAATGCAGCGGCCGGGGCAGCCGGCAGGGGCTGGAGCCGCCATAGCCCTGACGCGAATAGACGAGGGCGCCGCAGCCGGTCGCCGCCGCCAGCCGGTCGGGGAAATCCCTCCAGATGGCGATGCAGCCCAGCCCCTCATGCAGGAACACCAGGGTCGGCGCGCCGGGGCGGCTGGACGGGATGCGCCGGTATTCCAGCCGGGCGCCGCCCACGTCCACGAAGCCGCCCCACGCCGGATGCTCCACCGTCCCGCTCCATCCCATCTTCGATACGTCCGGCCCGTTTCATCCGGCCCATTTCATCCGGAGCGCGGTTGACGGGAAGCGCCGCCCGGTTCCGGACGGCGCATCCTATCATCGGTCGGGCATAGGGGGAAAAGGGTTCGGAGCGTGCCCGGTTCAGAGCAGCCGGGCGGTCAGGCTGATCTGGGTGCCGGTCAGCGCCTTCGACACCGGGCAGTTGGCCTTGGCGCCGGCCGCCTGTTCCTGGAAGGCGGCATCGTCGATGCCGGGGATCTCGGCCTCGCAATCCAGCTCGATCCGGCCGATGGCGAAGCCGGCGCCGGCCTTCTCCAGATGCACCTTGGCGGTGGTGTGGACGCGGGTCGGCGGATGGCCGGCCTGGCTCAGCGCAGCCGACAGCGCCATGGAGAAGCAGCCGGCATGCGCGGCGGCGATCAGCTCCTCCGGGTTGGTGCCCTGGCCATTCTCGAAGCGCGATGGAAAGGAATAGGCGCCTTCGAAGGCGCCGCTGCCCAGCCGCATGGTGCCGCTGCCCGATTTCAGGTCGCCGCGCCATTCGGCATCCGATTGCCGCATCGTCATGTCAGGTATCTCCCCTTCGGTCGGTTCGGGTCCGGCCGGCCGCATCGCGCGCACCGGTCGAGCCTGACCTAGGGCCGGAAAGTCCGGCCGCCAGCCGCATACCCCGTCTGCGGTAGGCCGCCGGCTTCTCCGTCCAGGGCTCACGCCTCCTGAACGGTCTCGATTTCCGACAGGTCGGACAGGCGGCGGGCCAGCCGTTCGGTGCAGCGCACCTCCAGGATGCCGAAGCCGGCGTTGGGGGCGATGGTGTGGAGATCGCCGGCCATGCCGTTCTCGCTGGCCAGCCGTCGCACCCGCTCCACCATCGCGTCGCGCTCCGGCCGGCCCGGACGCAGGCCGGGCAGCGGGCGGGTGAAGTGCAGCTTGTAGCGTTTGAAGATCGAAGGTGCCATGCGGGAGACGTCCTTTGGATGCGTCCCCCGGATCTGGCACAGGCGGCCGGGCGGACGCCAGCCTCCTGTCCATCATGCCCCCGGTCTTGTTTGCCCGGGTCCTATTTTCCCCGGTCCTATTTTCGCGGCTCCACATTCTCCGCCCCGGCGCGGGTTCCGCCGAAACGGTCGGCGCCCTTGGCGTCGGGGGCGTCCGGCTTCTTGTGGTTGCCGGTGTTCTGCTCGCCGCCAGTGTGGCGGACCGTCTCTTCGGTGTGGGGCTGCTTGTTCTGGCGTTCGGTCTCGGAACCGGTCATCGGGGACTCTCCCATATTATATGGATGTCCTCCTTCAACCGGATCGGGTCGGATTGGTTTCCGGCAGCGGGTGGTTTCCAGCCGCGGCCGGCCGGGAGACTTGGATTGCGGCTCGTTTGTCCTGCGAGATGGCTCGCGCCACGGCGATCCATTCGTCGCCCTCTTCCGCGTCGCGCAATGCACGCAGCGGCCCCCATACGCCGAGGCGGCTGGACCGGCGCAGCGTGAAGAAACGGTCGAGCTCGCCCCGGTCTGGCAGCCGGTCGCCCTTGCGCTGGTTGCAGCGGCGGTGCGCCAGCACGACGTTGGCCGGATCGTCGACCCCGCCATAGGCCCGGGGGACCAGATGGTCGAAGGTGGCGCCGGCCCCGATCGGCCCGTCGCAATAGAAGCAGCGCCCGCCCTGCTGGACATCCATCAGCCTGGCATCGTCCGGCGTGACGGGCATGGGCGCGCTCCGATCGTGATTGTTGTTACAGGTCGCGCTCGACGCTGCCCCACAGGTCGTATTCGTCGGCATTCTCGATGGTGACGTCGACCATGTCGCCCGGCTTCAACCCGGTTTCGCCGTTCAGGAAGACGTTGCCGTCGATCTCCGGCGCGTCGGCGTAGGAGCGGCCGATGGCCCCGTCCTCGTCGACCTCGTCGATCAGCACGCCCAGCGTCCAGCCCACCTTCTGCTGCAGCCGCTCGGCGCTGATCGCCTTCTGCGTCTCCATGAAGCGTTCCCAGCGCTCCTGCTTGACCTCTTCCGGCACGGCGCCGGGCAGGCTGTTGGCGGTGGCGCCCTCGACCGGCTCGTACTTGAAGCAGCCGACGCGGTCGAGCTGGGCCTCCTTCAGCCAGTCCAGCATGAACTGGAAGTCCTCCTCCGTCTCGCCGGGGAAGCCGGTGATGAAGGTGGAGCGCAGGACGAGATGCGGGCAGTCCTGCCGCCATTTGCGGATGCGGTCCAGCTGCTTTTCCTGGGCGGCCGGGCGGCGCATCGCCTTCAGCACGGTGGGCGAGGCATGCTGGAACGGGATGTCGAGATAGGGAAGGATCTTCCCCTCCGCCATCAGCGGGATGACCTCGTCGACATGCGGGTAGGGGTAGACGTAATGCAGGCGGACCCACAGGTCGAAGTTCGCCAGCTCGTTGCACAGGTCGAAGAAGCGGGTGCGGACCTCGCGGTCGTACCATTTCTCCGCCTTGTACTTCACGTCGACGCCGTAGGCGCTGGTGTCCTGCGAGATGACCAGCAGTTCCTTGACGCCGGCCACCGCCAGCTTTTCCGCCTCGCGCAGGACGGAATGGATCGGCCGGCTGACCAGATCGCCGCGCAGGGACGGGATGATGCAGAAGCTGCAGCGGTTGTTGCAGCCTTCCGAAATCTTCAGGTAGGCGTAATGGCGCGGGGTCAGCCGCAGCCCTTCCGGCGGCACCAGGTCGGTGAAGGGGTTGTGCGTCGGCGGCACGGCGTCGTGCACCGCGTTCACCACCTGCTCGTATTGGTGCGGCCCGGTGACGGCGAGCACGTCGGGGTGGATTTGCCGGATCATGTCCGATTCCACGCCCATGCAGCCGGTGACGATGACCCGCCCGTTCTCCTTGATCGCCTCGCCGATGGCGTCCAGCGATTCCTTCTTGGCGCTGTCGAGGAATCCGCAGGTGTTGACCAGCACGACGTCGGCGCCGTCGTAGCTGGGAGAGATCTCGTACCCTTCCGCGCGCAGGCGCGTCAGGATGCGCTCTGAATCGACGAGAGCCTTCGGGCAGCCGAGGCTGACGATGCCGACCTTCGGGGCGCCCATGCTCTGGACGGGGGCCGGCGATGCGGACTTCGGAACGGGGGATGTGGTCATCGCGCGCGTATACCTGCGAATCGCGGGTTGCGCCAGTGAAACATGGAAAAGACTCGAATCGGCATGGCGGACATGCCGATTTCGCTTATGCTTGGCATGGGATCCCGGTGCGCCGGAGCCGATTCGTCCATGACGGCGATGCGACAATTTGCAACAAAAGGATGAAGTGTTCGCGGTTCCGTTTTCAGTTCGGTCGCGGTACAGTGTCCAATGACCTTATGAGCGATGTGGCTGCCGCCTTGCTAGCGATAGCCGCCTGCTTTTTTGTACGCCCATCGTATAGCCACTATACCTTATAGAGTGGAACAAAATGGACTTCGCAAAATTGCGCGGCGTTGCTGCGGGCCGGCTTTCGGTGCGGAACAACAGCGCGTCGGATCGCGCTTCGATCGGATCGACCATTGGAACTGGTCCCATTGGAGCCGGGTCCATTGGAGCTGGAATGGACATCGTCGACTCCGAACATGCCGACAGCGACCATATGGGCGGCGCATCGCCGCAGGCCATTGCCGACGTGATGCTTCAGATCACCCACATCGCCGACAGCCTGGGCTATACCCACGGCCTGAAGCCGTCGCAATGGACGGCGCTCCGCTTCTTCGCCGGCGCCAACAACAGCCAGCGCACGGTCTCGGCCTTCGCCGACTTCCACGCCACCACCCGCGGCGCCGCCTCGCAGATGGTCGAGGTGCTGGTCGGCAAGGAGTTGCTGGTCCGCGTGCCGGTTCCGGAGGACCGCCGCGTCACCCAGCTGCACCCGACCCCCAAGGCGCTCGAGCTGTTGCGCCACGACCCGCTGAACGATTTCGCCGGCGTCATCGCCGACCTGCCGGCCGACGACCAGTATCGTCTGGCCGAAACCCTGACCAGCCTGTTGCGCGGGTTGCTGGAGAAGCGGCAGTCGGTCTGACTCCGCCTGTTCTGACAAGGCCCGTCAGGGCTTGCGGCAGGCTGCCGCCGCGTCCTCAAGACCACGACGCTCGCGTTCGCTCAGCCGGTTGGCGACGAACCCCTCCCACAGCCCGTTTCGCGCCAGTTCGGACTGCACGCAGCGGCAGTTGGCCGCGCAGGTCGCCGACGCTACGCCTGCCCGTTCGCAACTCGCCACGCAGGCCGCCTGAAAATCGCGCACCGCGGGCAGTTCCACCGGGATGACCTGCGCAGCGGTCCAGGCCAGGCCGAACAGCAGCGGCTGATGCAGCAGATAGAAGGCCAGGCTGTGCCGGCCGCTCCAGGCCAGCGCCCGCCCGGCGCGGCCGGTCACCGCCACGCCGTCGCCCATCCCCGGCCATAGCCGGGCGAGTCCGATTCCAGCCAGCACGCCGCCGATCCAGGGCAGCAGCGGCACGAAATCGTTGGAGTCCGGCGCGACCGTGGTCAGCCCGATCCAGCGCAGCCACGGGTCGTCGAACGGCGGGAAGGACAGCGTCGTTCCGGCCAACACCGCCGCCGCCGCCGCCGTCAGCGTCAGCGGGGCCGGCAGGGGGATGAAGGCGAGGCCGATCACGCTCGCCACCGCGATGTGATGCAGCACGCCGAAGAAGATCGGGCTGTCGGGGAACAGGACATGGGACGCCGCCGAGACCGCCGCGGCTCCCGCCGCCACCCGGCCCAGCCGGCGCAGGAAGCGTCCGCGGTCGAGCCCGCCCCGTGTCGCCAGCACCAGCCCGATCCCGGCCAGCAGCAGGAAGCTCGACAGGATCGCCGTACGCGCGGCCAGCCACAGCGGGTCGCCCAGCAGGTCGAAGCCGGCCAGTCCGAAATAGGTGGCGTCCCAACTGGCGTGATAGGCGGCCATCGCGACCAGCGCCAGCCCGCGGGCGACGTCGATCGCCGGGCGGCGGTGCTTGTCCAGGAGGGGCCCCAGGGGGGCGGAACCGGTGTCGCTCATGATCCGCTCGTCCCCACTCCGAAAATCCATCCTTCCCGACGCCGCGCCGTATCGTCCAGCCCCGGCGGAGCCCATGCCTGCGGCTTGGCGGCGAGCCAGCGCAGGCCGGCGGCCGACACCAGCGCATCGCTGTCATGGTCGCTGACCGTGCCGGCCAATCCCAGCGGTTGCGATCCCAATCCGGCCAGCGCCACGTCCAGCTCTGCGCCGTCGCGGATCTTGCGCTGCCCGAAACCGGTCTGCTTCAGGAACAGGCGGGGATAGATCTCCACCATCGCGCCGATGCCCGGCGCCGGCCGATCGAAGGGCCAGACCGCAAGCCGTCCGGGCAGAGCTGCGCGCAGGGCGCGCAACACCCGCATTCCGGCGAGCGCGCCCTTGCCGACCTGTTTGGAGCCGATCAGCTTGTAGGGGCTTTGCGGATGGCCCAGCCCGTCGGCACGGCAGGCCCATTCGGTCGCCCGGTGCGGGTCGTCGTACCAATCCGGCTGCGGTCCGCGGTGCCAGAACCCGGCTCCGTGCAGGGCGTGGACGGCGAAGGGGCCGCCGCCGAAATCCGGTTCGCCGGCGCAGACCTCCTCCACCGCGTCCCACAGGTCGAAGACGGTCGCCGCGGAGCCGGGCAAGCCGCGCGCCGCCACGGCGAAGGGCAGGGAGAAGGCGCAGTCGATGCCGACCAGCGCCGGCTCCCGCGCCAGTTCCGTCCGCAGCCAGTCGTAAACAGCCGTCCGCGACCACCAGCCGCCGGGCCCATCGAGCGGCTTCGGTGCCGCATCGCCCGCCGCGCACTCCGCCACCGCGATGCCGGCGTACCGCCTGCCGCGGGCACCCGACCAGTCGATGGCGATGAAGCGGCCGAAGGCGGGCGCCGCCCCGTTCACAGTTCCGCCACCTCGATCACGCCGGGGACAGCCTTCAGGGCGGAGCGGCTCTGCGCGGTGATGGTGTAGCTGCCGGGCAGCTCGATCTCGACCTCCTTCAGCGGGTCGATCTCGACCAGGACGTTGATGCGGCTCCTGCCGCGCGACAGCCGCTCCAGGGTGGCGCGCAGCGTGTCGATGGGAGAGGGGTCGCGCAGCACCACGCGCAGACCGGCGCTGACCGAGGCGACGGCCTCCTCCAGCGGCTTGATCTCCTGGCAGGTCAGGCGGACCTCCTCGCCGTTCAACTGGGCGTCGACCGTCATCAGCACCGGCCGGCCGGGCTCCAGCAGGTCGCGGTTGACGGCCAGCACCTCCGAGAACAGCGTCACCTCGTAGCCGCCGGTGGCGTCCGACAGCTCGACGAAGGCGAAGCGGTTGCCGGACTTGGCGGTCTTCTCCTTCTTCGACACGATGATGCCGGCCATCTTGTAGCGGGTGGAACCGCCCTTCGCGATGGCGGTCTGCAATTCGGCGGAGCGCACCACCTTCATCCGCCCCAGCGGGCCGGAATAGGCGTCCAGCGGGTGGGCCGACAGGTAGAAGCCGATCGAGCCGAACTCGTGCTTCAGCTTCTCCAGCGGCTCCCAGTCCTTGACCTTGGGCATGTCGGGTTCCGGCAGGCCGCCGCCACCGCCGCCAAAGAGGTTGCCGATGCCGCTGTCGCGCTCCGCCGCCTCGGCCTGGGCGTAGCGGATGATGGTCTCCAGCGCGGCATGGACCTGGGCGCGGTTGGGGTTCAGCCCGTCGAAGGCGCCGGCGCAGGCGAGATTCTCGAGCTGGCGCTTGTTGATGGTCTTCAGGTCCAGCCGGCGGGCGAAGTCGAACAGGCTCTTGAACGGGCCGTTCTTCCGCCGCTCCTCCACCACCGCCTTCATGGCGGGCAGGCCGACGCCCTTGACCGCGGCCAGCGCGTAGCGCACCGCCTTGGTCCCGTCGGCCAGCTGCTCCACCCCGAAGATGGAATCGGAGCGGTTGATGTCCGGCGTCAGCAGCCGCACGCGCAGCCGCGCCAGCTCCTGCCGGAAGACGTTCAGCTTGTCGGTGTTGCCGAGGTCGAGCGTCATCGACGCCGCCATGAACTCCACCGGATGGTTCGCCTTGAGGTAGGCCGTGTGGTAGGCGACCAGCGCATAGGCGGCGGCGTGGGACTTGTTGAAGCCGTAGCCGGCGAACTTCATCACCTGGTCGAAGATCAGGCTGGCCAGATCGGCCTTGACGCCGCGCGCCTCGGCGCCGTCGCAGAAGATCTTGCGCTGGTTGTCCATCTCCTCCTTGATCTTCTTGCCCATGGCGCGGCGCAGAAGATCGGCACCGCCCAGCGAATAGCCGGACAGCACCTGGGCGATCTGCATGACCTGTTCCTGGTAGATCATGATCCCGAAGGTTTCCTTCAGGATGCCTTCCAGGCTGTCATGCATGTAGTCGGCTTTTTCCTCGCCGTTCTTGACCCGGATGTATTTCGGGATGTTGTCCATCGGGCCGGGGCGGTAGAGCGACACCAGCGCGATGATGTCCTCCAGCCGGTTCGGCTTCAGCCGGCGCAGCACGTCGCGCATGCCGGAGCTTTCCAGCTGGAACACGCCGGTCGCCTCCGCCCGGCTGAGCAGCTGGTAGCTCTTCTCGTCGTCGAGCGGGACGGTGGTCAGGTCGGGCTTCCCGTCGATCAGGTCCACCGCCGTCTTCAGCACGGTCAGCGTCTTCAATCCCAGGAAGTCGAACTTCACCAGGCCGGCCTGTTCGACATATTTCATGTTGAACTGGGTGACCGGCATGTCGGAGCGCGGGTCGCGGTAGAGCGGCACCAGATCGTGCAGCGGCCGGTCGGAGATCACCACGCCCGCCGCGTGGGTCGAGGCGTGGCGGTAGAGCCCCTCCAGCTTCAGCGCGATGTCGATCAGGTGGCGCACGGTGTCGTCGCCGTCGCGGGCCTGGCGCAGCATCTCCTCGCTGTCCAGCGCCTGTTGCAGCGTCACCGGGTTGGCCGGGTTGTTCGGCACCATCTTGCAGATCTTGTCGACCTGCCCGTAGGGCATCTGCAGCACGCGGCCGACGTCGCGCAGCACGGCGCGCGCCTGGAGCTTACCGAAGGTGATGATCTGGGCGACGCGGTCGTAGCCGTACTTGTTCTGGACGTAGCGGATGACCTCTTCGCGGCGGTCCTGGCAGAAATCGATGTCGAAGTCGGGCATCGACACGCGTTCGGGGTTCAGGAAGCGCTCGAACAGCAGGCCGAAGCGCAGCGGGTCGAGGTCGGTGATGGTCAGCGCCCAGGCGACGACGGAACCGGCGCCCGACCCGCGGCCAGGGCCGACCGGGATGTCGTTGTTCTTCGCCCATTTGATGAAGTCCGACACGATCAGGAAATAGCCGGGGAACTTCATCGAGACGATGACGTCCAGCTCGAACTCCAGCCGCTCGAAATAGGTCTTGCGCGTCGCCTCGCGCTGGTCCGGCGTCATGTCGGGGGTGTAGACGGCCTTTTCCAGCCGCATCTCCAGGCCGGCGCGCGACTGGGCGCGCAGCTCGTCGTCCTCGGTCCGGCCGCCTTCGCAGGCAAACGGCGGCAGGATCGGCTTGATCGGCTTCAGCAGGAAGGAGCAGCGCCGGGCGATGGCCACCGTGTTGTCCACCGCCTCCGGCAGGTCGGCGAACAGCTGCCGCATCTCCTCGGCCGACTTGAAACGGTGGTCGGGGGTCAGGCGGCGGCGTTCCTCCTGGCTCAGATAGGCGCCCTCGGCGATGCAGAGCAGCGCGTCGTGCGCCTCGTACATGTCGGCGGTGGCGAAATGGCAGTCGTTGGTTGCGACCAGCGGCAGGCCGTGGGCATAGGCGAGGTCGATCAGCGCCGGCTCGATGGCGTTCTCGACGGTGGCGAAATGGCCGCGCCCGCCCTCGTGCCGCTGCAGCTCGACATAGAGCCGGCCGGGGAACAGCCGTTTCAGCCGCTCCAGCACCTCAAGCGCCAAATCCTTCTGGCCCTCGTGCAGCAGCCGGCCGACCGAGCCGCCGGGGCCGCCTGTCAGCGCGATCAGCCCGCCGGACCGTCCCTCCAGCGCATCCAGCGCCACCTGCGGGCCGGCCAGCGGGTCCGATTCCAGGAAGGCCTTGGACACCAGGGCCATCAGGTTGCGGTAGCCCTCCTCGTTCTGGCAGAGCAGGACGAGCTGGTCGGGGGTGGCCGCCGCCTTGCCCGGCAGGCCGGGCTTCGTCTGGGCCGGACCGGCACGGGTGATGCCGAGCACGGTGCCGACGATCGGCTGCACGCCGGCATCCGACGCCGCCAGCGCGAATTCCAGCGCGCCGAACAGGTTGCCGGTGTCGGTGACGGCGACGGCCGGCATCTGCTGCTTGAGGCAGAGCTTGACCAGCTCCTTCACCTTGATCGCACCTTCCGACAGCGAATAGGCGGAATGGACGCGCAGATGGATGAAGTCGGCGTGGGGCATGGCGACCGGCGGCTTGCTGCGGAATGGCCCACGGTTCTAGCACAGCCGGTGCGGCTCCCGCGACCGTCGCGCGGATGCATGCGAACGTGGTATGCAGGTCGCCGCAACAAGACCCCGTAACGGAACTTGGGATGGGGAGGACGCCGCGATGGATCGGCTGCACCTTGCACCCGTCGCCCGACCGCTGCCGGTCCTTCGGGACCGCCGCGCCGTCCGGGCGGCGACGCCTTTGGCCCTGCTTGCCGGCCTCGCGCTGGCGCTTTCCGCCTGCGAAACCGTGCCGCCGCCACCAGTCAAGCCCCCCTCCGCCGCCGGGCTGGAGGATGGGCCGGCCAAGCCCTTCAGTGCCGGCAAGGGCTGGACCGTCACCATCCACACCCCACCCGGCGGCAAGGCCTTCTGCGTCGCCGAACGCGGCATTCCGGTCGGCCAGAACGCGGCGCCGCGCCTGGCCTTCCGCACCGCGTCCGTCGAATCGGGCTTCATCCTGTCCGGCTTCACCCCGTCGGACAGCGGGGCGACGGTGAAGCCCGGCGAGCGCTACGACCTGACGGCCAGCCTCGACCAGGGCTCGCGCCTGACCTTGGGCGCCCGCGGCCTGCCGGACGGCAGCCTCTATGTCGCCTTGCCGACCAAGAGCTATCTGGACGAGCTCGAACCGCTCGCCCGCGGCCGCCGCGTCAGCTTCCGCAGCAGCGGCCTGGGGGACATCGGCACGATGCTGCTGGCAGGATCCTCCTGGGCGATCAACGCGTCGGACGAATGCCGCATCCTGCACGCCGATCCGTGACCGCAACCCCGGCGCGCAGGCCAGCCCTGCGGCTGCCGCGGGGACCGGGCGGCCGGGGCGGATTGACCGGTCCGGCGATGGCCGTTTAGCCTCCCCACCATGCGCGCTTCCCACATCCTGCTCGCCGTGGCGGTCGCTGCCGTCTGGGGATTCAACTTCGTCGCGATCAAGGTCGGATTGCGCGATTTTCCGCCCCTGCTGTTCTCCTGCCTGCGGTTCGCGCTGGCGGCGCTGCCGGTGCTGGTGCTGGGCTGGCGCAAGGGACCGCCGGTGCCCTGGCGCTTCGTGATCGGCATCGGGGCGATGCTCGGGGTGGTGAAGTTCCCGCTGCTCTATTTCGGCATCGATGCCGGCATGCCGGCCGGGCTGGCCTCGCTGGTCCTGCAGTCCCAAGCCTTCTTCACCGCCATCTTCGCCGCCTTCATGCTGGGCGACCGGCCGGGGCCGCGGCAGATCGGCGGCATGATCGTCGCCTTCGCCGGCGTCGGGTTGATCGCGATGGAGATGCCGGCGGGCGACTCGCTGCTCGGCCTCGGCCTCACCCTGGCGGCGGCGGCGGCCTGGGGCGTGTCGAACATCGTGATGAAGCGGGCCAAGGCTCCCGACCTGTTCAGCCTGATGGTCTGGGTCAGCCTGGTCCCGCCGCTGCCGGTGCTGGCGATGTCGCTTGCCCTGGAGGGACCGGACCGCATCCTCCATGCCTTCACCACGCTGACGGTCGTCGGGGTGACCTCGCTGGTCTACATCGCGGTGGCGGCTACCCTGTTCGGTTTCGGTGCCTGGGGCTTCCTGATGCGGCATTACCCGGCCAGCCTGGTCGCCCCCTTCTCGCTGCTGGTTCCGATCTTCGGCATGAGCTCCAGCGCGCTGCTGCTGGGGGAGACCTTCACCACGGCCAAGCTGGCGGGCGGGCTGCTGGTCTTCGCCGGTCTGGCCCTGTCGGTGCTGAAGCTGCCGGCCGCGGCGCGGGCGCGGGCCTGAGCGGCGCCGATGGAACGGCTCCCGGCGTCAAAGGCCTATTGACCTTGGCCGTCTTGACGCAGCGGCATGGCCTCCGGATCATCGCGACGCAGCGGAACAGCCACCACAGCCAGGGTCGACCTTGAACTCTTCCGACAGGAGCGTACGACCGGACGGCGGGCCGCCGACCCCGCCGATCGGGCATTGGCTGGCGCATCTGCGGGCCAGCCGGCCCTTGCGTGTCCTGCTGTTCATCGGCGGGCTGCTCGTCACCCTGCTGCTGACGGCGACCGTCCATTACATCGACAGCATGCGCGGCAAGGAACTGGAGGGGGCGGAGCGCGAGCTGTCCATCCTGAACCTGTCGCTTGCCGAGCAGACGGCGCGTGCGATGCAGGGCGTCGATCTGGTCCTGACCACGATCGTCGAACAGGTGAAGTCCGACGGGATCGCCACCTCCGCCGACTATGTCCGCCGGATGGGGGGCCGCGACACCCACCGGATGCTGCAGGCGAGAACCTCGGGTCTGCCGCAGCTCGATGCGGTGACGATGATCGCCGCCGACGGGCAGCTGATCAATTTCTCACGCTATTACCCCATCCCGTCGGTCAACGTGTCCGACCGCGATTATTTCGCCTATCTGCGCGACCACGACACCGCCGAGCCCTTCATCAGCGAGCCGGTGCGCAACCGCGGCAGCGGCACCTGGACCATCTATCTGGCACGCCGCATCAGCGGCCCGGACGGCAGCTTCGTCGGGCTGGTGCTGGGCGCCATCGAGCTGGGCTATTTCGAGGGGCTGTACAAGGCGCTGCAGCCCGACGGCAACGGCAGCATCAGCCTGTGGCGGCGCGACGGCATCCTGCTGGCCCGTTACCCGACGCTGCCCGGCATCGGTATCGGCAGTGCGGTGGGGCCGCGCCGCTTCCTGGAGGTGTTGTCGAAGGCGGGATCCGGGGTTTTCCTGGCACAGGGCGGGCTGGACAAGGAGGCGCGCCTGGTTTCCACGCGGGCGTTGTCCGATTATCCGCTGATCGTCAACGTCACCCGGACGCAGGACGCGGTTCTGGCGGACTGGCGGATCCAGGCATGGTCGATCGGTGGCGTCGGCACCATCGGGATCGCGGCGCTGCTGCTCGCCATATGGGCGCTGGCGCGGCAATTCCGCGCCTACGAGGTGGCGACCCAGGCGATGGACTCCGCCCGCCTTGCGGTGGAGGCGCGCGAGCAGGCCGAACATGCGTTGCGCCAGAGCCAGAAGATGGAGGCGATCGGCCAATTGACCGGCGGCGTCGCCCACGACTTCAACAATCTGCTGCAGGCCATCGGCATCAACCTGCACGTCATCGAGAGCCGCAGCAAGGACGAGCGGATCGCCGGCCCCGCCCGGCTGGCCTTGCAGGCGGTTGAACGGGGCGCCACCCTGACGCAGCACCTGCTGGCCTTCTCGCGCCGGCAGCAGTTGCGGCCGGTTCCGGTCGACGTGGCCGGTCTGGTGGAGCAGGTCGGGCAACTGCTCGGCCGCACGCTCGGCCAGTCCGTGCGGATCGAGGTCGAGACGGCCCCCGGGCTGTGGGCGGCGATGATCGACCCGACCCAGTTGGAGATGGCGCTGCTGAATCTGGCGCTGAACGCCCGCGATGCCATGCCCGGCGGCGGGACGTTGCGGATCATGGCCGGCAACCGGACGGTCGGAACCGATGCGGGGCATGACCTGACGGCCCCTGCCCCGACGGCAGTGGACGTGACGGCACCGAGCCTGACGGCCGGCGACTATGTCGTGTTGCGGGTGCGCGATACCGGCACCGGCATGCCGGACGAGGTCGCCGCCCGCGCCTTCGAGCCCTTCTTCACCACCAAGGAGGTCGGGCGCGGAACCGGTCTCGGCCTCAGCATGGTGCATGGGCTGGCCACCCAGTCCGGCGGCGGCATCGAACTGACCAGCCGGCCGGGGGAGGGCACGACGGTGAGCCTCTACCTGCCGCGCGCCCGGCTTGCGGAGCCGGTTCCGGGCCAGGCGCCGGCATCGTCATCGACGGCCCCGGAGGAGGGGGGGCAGGCAAAGGGTGGCGCGGGAGGCACCGCAGGGGTGGCCGCCGGCATCTCCGCGGCGGGCGCCGGCATCGACGGCTGCACCGTCCTGCTGGTCGACGACGAGGAACTGGTGCGCATCGCCACCGCCGAGTTTCTGGAACAAGCCGGCTTTTCGGTGCGCGAGGCTGCCGATGCCGGAGCGGCGCTCGACTTGCTCGACCGCGGGTACCGGCCGGACGTCATCGTCACCGACCATATGATGCCGGGAATGACCGGGCTGGAGATGGCCCGCGCCCTGCGTGCCCGCAGCGATGCGACCCCGATCCTGATGGTCACCGGCTATGCCGAGGATCTGACCTCCGCCGCCGCGGCGCAGGAGGTGGCGATGACCGTGCTGTCCAAGCCGGTGGAGCCGTCCCGGCTGGCGCGCTCGATCCGCAGCATGGCGGCGGTCGCCGGCTGACGTCGTCCAGGCCGCGCGTCGCGCGGAGGACGGGGGCGGAGGGCGGGGAACAGACGGGGGCGTTGCGGCGTTTGCAGGGTGATCCTGTCCAATTCCAGCATCGGAGCCGCCATGAGCGCCCAATCCACGATCCGCCACGCCTATGACAGCGTGTTCGACGGCCACGCCAACCTCGGCATGGGTGAACGCATCCTATCGACCGGCCTCGGCCTTGCCGTCGCGGCCGGCGGCCTGCGCAAGGGTGCCAGCGTACCCGGCGCCATCATGGGGCTGGTCGGCGCCGCCCTGGTCGCCCGCGGCATGAGCGGCCATTGCCCGCTCAAGGACCGCCTGTCCGGCCATGACGGCGACGCGCTCGGCCATGACGGCTCCTCCCGCATGTCCCATGGCATCGACCGGTCCCGGATGGCGGAGACCTATTGAACGGCCGTTCACCGGCTGTCGCATTCCATTCATCTGGATGAGCGATACCATTAACCCCGATGGTGAATTATTGGGCAGGCCAGCGACGGGGTGAAGACCGGGAAGCGCGGGTGTGACATCCTGCGCAGCTCGGGCCGGAGCCCCCGACCTGCCGTCCCGCTCAGGAGATTCACCGTATGCGGTTCCCCGCTCTCCGGTTCCGTCCGTCCGTCGCCGCCGTGGTGGCGCTGTGCCTCGGCCTGCCGATGGCACTGCCGGTACCGGCCCTTGCCCAGCAGGCCCCCGCCGCCTCGACCTCGGCACCGGCATCGGTCCGCTACGACATCGGCTACACCATCTTCTATCCCGTCCGCTCGCAGAACGGGATGGTTGCCTCAGAACACCGGCTGGCGACCGAGATCGGCGTCGACATCCTCAAGCGCGGCGGCAACGCGGTCGACGCGGCGGTCGCCGTCGGTTTCGCGCTGGCGGTGGTGCTGCCGAACGCCGGCAATGTCGGCGGCGGCGGCTTCATGATCGTGCATGACGCCAAGACCGGGAAGGACGTCGCCATCGACTTCCGCGAGATGGCCCCGGCCAAGGCCTTCCGCGACATGTATCTCGACGGCCAGGGCAAGGTGGTGCCCGACCGCTCGCTCTACACCCATCTGGCGGTCGGCATCCCCGGCACCGTCGCCGGCCTTGCCCATGCGCTGGAAAAATACGGCACGATGACGCTGGCCGACGTGATGGCCCCGGCGATCCGGCTGGCGCGCGAGGGGCATACCGTCACCCCGCAGCTTGCCGGCCTGCTGGAGGTCGAGCGCGACCATCTCGCCAGGTGGGACGCGACCCGCGCCATCTTCTTCAAGGGCGACCGCCCGCTGACCGCCGGCGAGACGCTGGTCAACGCCGACCTTGCCACGTCGTTGGAAGCCATCGCGCAGCAGGGTCCGAAGGCCTTCTACGAAGGCGCCATCGCCGAGAAGATCGCGGCGGAGATGGCCCGGCATGGCGGCTCCATCACCAGGGAGGATCTGAAGGCCTACAAGGTGGTGGAGCGCGAGCCGGTCAGCGGCAGCTACCGCGGCTATACGGTGAAGTCGATGCCGCCGCCCAGCTCCGGCGGGACGCACATCATCCAGATGCTGAACATCCTGGAGCGCTGGCCGCTGAAGGAATACGGCCCCGCCAGCGCCAGGGGGATCCACCTGATGGCGGAGGCGATGAAGCTGGCCTACGCCGACCGCTCCGAATATCTGGGCGATCCGGACTTCGCCAAGGTGCCGGTCAAGGGCCTGACCTCGCGCACATACGCCGACGAGCTGGCGGCGAAGATCGATCCCGAGAAGGCGACCCCGGCCGGCACCGTCAAGCCCGGCAAGCCGGCGCCCCACGAGAGCGACCAGACCACGCATTACTCGGTCGCCGACAGCCGGGGCAACGTGGTCAGCACCACCTACACGCTCAACCTCAATTTCGGCAGCGGCATCGTCGCGGAGGGCACCGGCATCCTGCTGAACAACGAGATGGACGATTTCTCGGCCAAGCCGGGCGTTCCCAACGCCTTCGGCCTGATCGGCGGCGACGCCAACGCCATCCAGCCCTACAAGCGGCCGCTCAGCTCGATGTCGCCGACCATCGTGCTCAAGGATGGCAAGCCCTGGCTGGTGACCGGCAGCCCCGGCGGCAGCCGCATCATCACCACCACCATGGAAACGGTGATCGACCACATCGACTTCGACATGAACCCGGCGGAGGCCGCGGCGCTGCCGCGCGTCCATCACCAATGGACCCCCGACGAGCTGCGGGTGGAGAAGGGCCTCAGCCCCGACACGATCCGCCTGCTGGAGCAGATGGGCCACAAGGTGGCGGTCAAGCCGACGATGGGCCGAACCCAGACCATCCAGCTGCGCCCCGACGGGCTGTACGGCTATTCCGACCCGCGCAACCCGGACGGCATGACGCTGGGCTATTGAGGCCGGCTCCGCCGGACCGGACGACGCGATGGAAGGGGAGGGCGCCCGGCCGCCGCCGGGCGTTACAATTCCCGTATACAAAGAAAAAACGGCGTGCTTTGGTAGCCGGACGCGTCTTTCCGGACGGCGCGGGAGCCATGTGCCTCGCGCCCTTGCGGATGAGGCAACGGAACAGTTGGCGCAAGGCGGGCCGGTCGGTTAGCCTTTGCAGGAGTGAACCGGAGCATTTGCCGTGGACAAGGCCTTGGTCGAAAAGAACCGCGAGTGGACCTATCAGCGTGAGGGGAAGCCGGCCGTCACCATCCGTGTCGCCGATTTCGAACGTGAGGGAAAGCGCATCGTCGCCTTCCTGGAGCAGACCGACATCGCCAAGTCGGCCGGGACGCCCCCGCCTGCCGTGAACGACTGGCCCCGC
This sequence comes from Azospirillum sp. HJ39, assembly GCF_041507355.1. Classification (NCBI taxonomy): domain Bacteria; kingdom Pseudomonadati; phylum Pseudomonadota; class Alphaproteobacteria; order Rhodospirillales; family Azospirillaceae; genus Azospirillum; species Azospirillum sp. HJ39. The sequence continues at coordinate 374,289 of NZ_CP167913.1, forward strand.
ATCGCCGAGGCCTATGCGCAGGAGCAGGGCGTCGGGCTGAGCGACATCTATTGGTACGAGCTGCACCCGCGACGCTTTGCCAATGGCCGGCCCAACGTGTCGGAATACCGCCCCGGCATGGCCGAATGGCGCTTCGAGACCAGCATCCCGCTCGCCCGCGCCATCGTCGAGCAGCTGGGCTTCGATCCCGACAACCTGCCGCTCGACATCTGACGCCGGAGCCGGGCCATGGCGAACGGAGGGCGCGGTCCCGAGGTTCGGCATCCATTCCGTCGACGCAGCCCCGCCGCGCAGCCCCTGTGAAGTGCGGCGGGTCCGGTGTATGATGGCCATCGTGCGCGCGCCGGCCGGACAGCCGCCGGGCGTGCCGATCGGGAGATGCATGATGATGTCGGTGCGGAGGGCGGTTGCCCTGGGTGCTGTGATGATTGCAGCCGTGTCCGCCGCCACGGTCGTGGCGGGGCCGGCGCAGGCGCGCACGTCGGTATCGGTCGGAATCGGGGTCGGGCCGATTTTCCCGGCCTATGGCTATTATCATCCCCACCGTTACTACGCGCCGCCCTACCGATACTACGCGCCGCCGCCGGTGGTGCAGTATTACGCCCCGCCGCCGGTCGTCTATGCGCCGCCGCCGGTGGTGTACGCCCCGGCTCCGGCCCCGATGGCCGTCGATCCGGCTGGGCCGGCCTATTATTCGCGCAATGGTCAGCAATGCCGCGAATATCAGAGCAGCGCCGTCGTCGGCGGCCGGTCCCAGCCGGTCTACGGCACCGCCTGCCTGCAATCCGACGGGACCTGGCGGATCGTCAACTGAAACCACCCGTCGCGTGTTCCCGGTGGAGTTCCGTCACCGTCTCGGCATGGCTTTCGTGGATGGCGCAGACCTCGTCCCAGCGGAACAGGAAGGCGTCGAGCAGGGCGGGGTCGAAGTGGCTGCCGCGGTTGCCGATCATGTAGGTCCGCGCCTCTTCCGTCGTCCAGGGTCGCTTGTAGGGGCGGAGCGAGGTCAGCGCGTCGAACACGTCGGCGATGGCGACGATGCGGCCGGACAGCGGGATCTCCTTCCCGGCCAAACCGTTGGGATAACCGCTGCCGTCATATTTCTCGTGGTGGCTCAGGGCGATTTCCGCCGCCAGCCGCAGCAGCGGGATGTCGCTGTCCGCCAGGATGCGGTGGCCGATCACGGTGTGCTGGCGCATCAGCGCCATCTCCTCCGGAGTCAGCCGGGCCGGCTTGAGCAGGATCATGTCGGCGATGCCGATCTTGCCGATGTCGTGCATCGGCGCCGCCTTCAGCAATTCCTGGGCAAAGGCGCTGCCGCAGCCCGACGCCTCGGCGATGAGGCGCGAATAGAGCGCCATCCGCTCGATGTGGGCGCCGGTTTCCGGGTCGCGGTACTCGGCGGCGCGCGACAGGCGGTTGACCAGTTCCTCCCCCTGGCGTTGCAGGGCGGCGGTCACTCGCTCCACCTCGGCGGCGAGCAGGGCGGCGCGGTCGCGCAGCAGGGCGCGGCTCTGGCGCAGGGCCAGCAGGTTGCGCAGCCGGGCCTGGACCTCCGGCACGATGATCGGCTTGGTCAGGAAATCGTTGCAGCCCTGGTCGAGCGCCCGCACGCGGATATCCACGGCGGTGTTGGCGGTGATCATCACCACGGGCACATTGTCGAGCCGCATGTCGTCGCGTATGCGGCGCAGCAGGTCGATGCCGTCCATGTCCGGCATCATCTGGTCCAGCAGGATCAGGTCGGGCTCGTTGTCGTCCAGCCAGCCGGCGGCATCGAGCGGGTTTTCCATGGTGACCGGATCGGCGTCGTCCAGGCGGCGGACGATGGCGGACATGATGAGCAGGTTGGTCCGGTCGTCGTCGACGATGAGGATCTTCACGTCGCAGTCTCCGTCCTGCCGGACCCGATCAGCCGTCCGGCCTCCGCCAGCAGTGCCGAGAGGTCGAGCGGCTTCTCGAAGGCCGCCTCGGCGCCGAGCAGGCGGGCCATCCCCGGCAGTTCCATGCGCAACCGCAGGCTGCCGCCGGTCACCGCGATCAATGGCGGGCGTGACGGCAGCTGCTTCAGCCGCAGGATGATCTCATAGCCGTCGGCCTCCGGCATGATGATGTCGGTCACCACGAGGTCGACCCGCCGGTCGGCGAGCATGGCCAGCGCGGCGTTGCCGTTCTCCGCCTCGAGCACGATGTAGCCGGCGCGGGTGAAGGCGGTGCCGACCATGCCGCGGAAGTCCGGATCGTCGTCGACCAGCAGGACGGTGCCGGCCGGACCCGCCGCGCCGGCGGAGGTCGCGGATGTCTCGGGCGCCGCGGATGCGGATTGCGGAGAGGTGGGGCGTGCCCGCAACTCGTACAGAGTGGATTCCATGGTCGCCGCTTCCGTCGTCCGCCGCAACGCGGCAGGCTGTGCAAGATGGATTTCGATGGAATTCAGCTTAGCCGGTCGCCGTCGTCCGCGCCCCCGGTGCCTGGGATAGCCCGGCCGGGAAATGGGATAGCGGGGATACTATCCCGCATGCGGTACGAACCGGCCCGGTATATGGCCGGCCGACGGTGGGGCTGGCCCATTGTATGACGGACGTGAAATATGTCACGGCCACAAAAACTTAAGATTTTGGCGGGCATATAGGGAAATGTCGATATAATGGAAAGATCGGTTGCCGAGGGCGGCGGAGGCGGTGGATGAGAATCTTGGTGGCAGACGACCATCCCTTGTTTCGGGATGCGCTTGAGCTGTCGGTCCGCCAGGCGTGGCCGGACGCCGAGGTTGGATGCATCGGTTCGCTGATGGAGCTGCCTGCCTTGCGGGAGGAGGCCGATGGGTCTCCGGCCGGAATCGTCCGCTATGACCTGATCGTGCTGGATTGGCGCATGCCGGGAGCGGAGGGCAGCAATCCGGTCAGCGTGCTTCGCCAGGCCGGTATCCATGGGCCGGTCGCCGTGGTGACGGGGGCGGAAGAGCCGTTGACCGCGCTGGAGGCATTGCGGTGCGGCGCCGAGGCCTTCCTGCCCAAGACCACGCCACGCCGCGTCCTGGCCCAGGCGCTGAGGCTGGTGGCCGAAGGCGGCAGCTTCGTGCCGAAGGACGTGGCGCTCGACCTGATGCACATGACCGACCTGTCGCTCGACATCGACGAGGCGGAGGAGTGCGAGGGGCCGGCGCTGGACGGGGAAGGGGCGCTTTCCGCCCCCTTGACCGAACGGGAGCAGCAGGTTCTGTCGATGCTCGCCACCGGCGCGACCAACAAGGAGATCGGGCGGCATCTAAGCCTTCAGGAAGTGACGGTGAAGCTGCACACCCGCCGTATCCTGCGCAAGCTGGGCGCCCGGAACCGTACCGACGCCGTGCGCCGCGCCCAGCAGGCCGGGCTGCTGTTCCGCAACCTCGACGAAGCGCCATCCTGAACGGCCGGCAGGGGGGCTGTCGTTCGGGGCTGCGGGCTGGAATGCGGAGCCGCATAGGGCTGCTCCCAGCAGCGCGATCCCGGTCCGTATGTTAAAGTCCCAGGCTATCGGGTCGCGACCGTCCGCTCTTGCTCAGCGGAGCCGGAGCGCAACCGGCCGAACTCCCGAGTCGCTGATGAGCCCGTCCGACCATCTCCCGTCCCGGCCACCCGTCGCGCCGGCTTCAGCAGCCGGTTCCCGCACTTTCCGTGCAGGAAGAACCGGCGGCATCGCTCCGGCGCTTGCCGCGCTGGCCGGAGGCGCCCTGCTTCTGTCGGGCTCGCTGGCCCCCGTGCGCGAGATCGCTCCCTGGGTGCTTTCCCTGGCCGCGGCGTGCACCGGCGCGGCAGGCGGTTTGGCCCTGCTGCTGGCCTGGGCCGCGTACCGCCGGTCGGGCCGGCCCGAAGCTCCGCTGCCGGCTCCCGCCGCGGTGCCCGGTATGGCGCCCGGTATGGTGCCGTGCGAAGCGGGGACCGGTGTCGCCGATGCCGCACGGATTGCCGAACTTCGGGCGGCGGCCCGGCAAGCGGCCCGGAGCATGCGCGACCAGCAGATCGCTGCGATGGATGCGCGGGCGGAGCTGGCCGGCGCCATCGTCCACGACATGAACAACACGCTGGGAGCGGTCGCCGGCTATGCCGATTTCCTGACCGCCGACCTTCCCGCCGGCTCGCCCCAGGCCGATTACGCCGGCCGGATCCTTGCCGCTGTCGACCGCGGGAGGAAGGGGCTGCGCCGTCTGGCGATGGCCTCCCGCGCGGAGCCGGCGCAGTTGCGCACCGAACCGGTGGTCCGTGTGCTGAACGAGGCGGCGGCCCTTCTGCGCGCTGCGCCGTCGGTGCCGTCCGGCTTCACGGTTCTCAGCCGCCCCGATGCGCCCAACCCCCGGTGCGACGCCATGCTGCTGACGCGGACCCTTGCAGGACTGGCGGAAGAGCTTATCGAGGCTGCCGGCCGCGGTGCCGATTTGCGGCTGTGCCTGAGCGTCGCTCCGAGCGGCGCCCAAGCCGTGGACGGTTCGGCGCCGGGCGGGAATGCCCATGAACGGGAGGTCGATGGCGGGGACGGCAAGGGCGGGGATGGCGAGGATGGGAGCGGCGACGGCGACGCCGTTCGGGCCGGTTGGCGTGTCCGGACCCTGCTGACGCCGCAAGCGGGCTTGCACACCCTGTTCGAACTGCGCATCGACGGTCGGCCGCTGGCCGACGACGTCCTGTTCGCCATCGTCGACCCGCTGCTGTCCACCCGTGCCCGCAACCGCCGGGGCAATGAGGGCCATGACGAGGCCGACGCCCCGCCCGCGGCCCTGCTGACCGCCCGCCGGCACGACGGCGGCCTCAGTCTGCTGACCCATCCCGGGGAGGGCACGGCGGTTCGGCTCCGCATCCCCGCCGTTCCGCCCGCACAGCCTCGGCCGGCGCCCGTTCCTCCGAAGCATCCGGTCGCACCCGTCGTCCAGGTGCTGGTGATCGAAGCCGATCCGGCGACCGGCGACCGGATGCAGACCGGGCTGGAGCAGCAGGGCTGCGAGGTCTCGGTCTGCGACGATCCCCGCGACGCGCTGGACGTCGTCGCCGACGAGCCCGGCTTCTTCGACGTGGTGGTCATCGGCCCCGGGCTGAGCACGCTGACGGCCGGCGCGGCGCTGGTGGTGCGCCTGAAGTCGCTGCGGCCCGACCTGCCCTGCGTGACCTTCGCCGCCGCCGCCGCCGCCGGCAGCGGCGGGCCGGCGGACCTGGAGCTGCCGCTGCCGCTGGACCTGCCGCGGCTGGGGCGGGGGGTGGCGGCGCTCGCCGCCGGCCGCGGGGAGCAGCGGTGATGGGGCGGACGCTTCAGCAGCACGGCTTCATGGTCGCCGTGTGGGCAGGAACCCTGGTGATCGCTGCCGGTCTGTGGGCGGCTGCGCTGATGCTCGCCCATTACGACCATGCCGAGGCCATGACGCGGGCCGAACGCGACGGGGGCAACCTTGCCCGCGTGGTCGCCGAACAGGCGACCCGGACCATCGCCGAGGCCGACCAGATCATGGTTTTCCTGATCAACGACTTCCAGGAGCACGGCAACGCCTGGACCCCCGGTGTCCCGTGGCTCCTGCGCCAGACGGTGGAGCGGTCGGCCATTCTGCTCCAGTTGGCAGTGATCGACGAGCATGGCGATCTGATCCACACCAGCGTGGAGGATGCCCCCCAGCGCGTCCAACTGGCCGACCGAGAGCATTTCCGTGTCCATGTCAACCAGCCGAAGGCTGGACTGTTCATCGGGAAGCCGGTGTTCGGCCGCGCGTCGGGCAAATGGTCGATCCAGCTCACGCGCCGCATCGACCGCAGCGACGGCAGCTTCGCCGGGGTGCTGGTCGCATCGATGGACCCGTTCTATTTCAGCCGCTCGCTGGAGGAACTGGATGTCGGCACCAACGGCGCGGTGGCGATCATCGGAACCGACGGCATCCTGCGCGCCCGCTCGCTGATGAGCGACCGGATCGTCGGCCGCGACGTCGGCGAATCGCCGACGCTGCAGATGGCGCGCCGGCAGCCGACCGGGTTCCTGCGAAGCGTCAGCGTGATCGACGGTATCCTGCGCCTGCAATCCTTCCGGCGGTTGCCCGACTATCCGCTCGTCGTCACCGCCGCCTTCGACGAGGCGGTCTTCCTGTCCGATACCCGGCGTCGGCAGCGGATTTATCTGCTGGGGGCGTTGGCCTGCAGCATCGGCCTGGTCGGGCTGGCCCTGCTGGCGACGCGCCAGACGGCCCGGCTCGCGACGCTGGCCCGGCGGATGGCCCTGAGCGAGGGGCGGCTCCGCGACCAGGCGGAGACGGCTTCGGACTGGTTCTGGGAGATGGATGCGGACTTGCGTTTTTCCCATCTGGCCGGGCCGTTGGTTCCGCACATCGCCAGCGGGGCGCTGCCCATCGGCCTGCGGCGCGACGAGGTCGCCCTGCGCGAGCCGGGTGACGCCGTCAAATGGGAGGAGCACCGCAGCGTCATGGAGCGGCGGGAGCCGTTCCGGAACTTCCGTTATCGGGTGATGACCGCGTCGGGCCTGCGGTATTTCAGCGTCAGCGGCCGTCCGATCCTCGACGAGCGCGGAATCTTCCGCGGCTATCGCGGCTCCGCTACCGACATCACCGAACGCGAGCTGGCCGCCAACCGACTGGCGTCGAGCGAGGCGCGTTACCGCGCCATGTTCGAGGCGGTCGGCCAGCCGATCGTCACCGTCGACGAGAAGGGGACGATCGACGCCTTCAACCAGGCGGCGGAGCGGCTGTTCGGCTACCGCGCAGCCGAGGTGGTCGGCGGGCCGTTGACCCGGCTGATGCCGGCTGCCATCGGCCCGCTTCACGATGGGTTGCGGGCGGCCGGCCGCGAGGGCAGCGGCAATGGCGGCGCCCAGCGGTCGGAGGTGCGGGAACTGACCGGCCGCCGCAAGGACGGCAGCGATTTTCCGCTGGAGGCGACGCTGGCCGGCTGGCGCGCGGGCGACCGCCGTTACGTCACCGGCGCCCTGCGCGACGTCACCGCCCAGCGCGAGATCGAAGCCAGCCTGCGCCGGGCCAAGGAGGCGGCCGATCAGGCCAACCGCGCCAAGGGCGAGTTCCTGGCGACGATGAGCCACGAGATCCGGACGCCGATGAACGGGGTGCTCGGCGCGCTGGCCCTGGTGGAGGGGCCGAACCTGGACGAGGAGCAGCGCCAGCTGCTGGACGTTGCCAACCGGTCGGGCAACGCGCTTTTGCAGATCATCGACGACATTCTCGATCTCTCCAAGCTGGAGGCCGGCAAGGCGGAGGTCGAGCCGGTGGATTTCGACCTGCGCGCCGTGATGCGCGACTGCATCGACCTGCTCGAGCCGACCGCCGGCGGGCGGGGCCTGATCCTGACGACGGAGGTGGCGCCGGCCGTGCCCGCCCGCGTGCGCGCCGACCTGCGCCGCATCCGTCAGGTGCTGGTCAATCTCGTCGGCAACGCGCTGAAATTCACCCACCGCGGCGGTGTCGCCGTGCGGATCGGGCTGGAGGGAAGGCCGGAGCCGGGCGGTGCCTTCCGCCTGCGGTTCGAGGTGGCCGACACCGGGATCGGCATCCCGGAGGAGGTGCAGCCGACCCTGTTCCACCGGTTCACCCAGGGCGACAGCTCCACCACGCGGCGCTTCGGCGGCACCGGGCTGGGGCTGGCGATCAGCCGCGAGCTGGTCATGCTGATGGGGGGACGGATCGGCGTGTCCAGCGCCGAAGGCAAGGGAAGCGTCTTCTGGTTCACCGTGCACTGCCAACCCGCCGCCGACCCGTGCGAGGCGGCACCGGCGCCGGGGGCGTCCTCGGCCCCGGAGCCCGCTTCGGCCGTTCCGCAGGGGAAGAAGGCGGCCGGCAGCCTGCATGTCCTGGTGGCCGAGGACAACGAGATCAATCGCGACATCGTCGTCACCATGCTGCGCCGCGCCGGGCATCAGGTGACCGCGGTGGCGGACGGGTTGCAGGCTGTCCGCCTGGTCGAGGACGGCGGCTTCGACCTTGTGCTGATGGACGTGCAGATGCCGGTGATGGACGGCGTCACCGCCACCCGTCACATCCGCGCCATGGCGAACGAGTGCGCCCGGCTGCCGATCGTGGCACTGACCGGCAATGTCATGCCCGGCCATCGCGCCGAATATCTCGCCGCCGGCATGAGCGCCTACCTGACCAAGCCCATCGTCTCCGCCGACCTGTTCAAGGCGCTGGCGGCGGTTTCCCGCCCCGGTCCTGACGCCGCATGGCCGGACGGGGCAGGCGATGCGGCCACCGTCACGCCGCCGGCTCCGGCCGTATCCGATGAGGAATTCTGGAGGACCGCACCCCTCCTCGACGAGGGGCAGGCCAATTCCCTGCGCGACGTGATCGGTGACGAAGCATGGGAACGGACGGTGGAGGCGTTCCGGCATACGGTGAACGACGTCATCGCCGCCATTCGCGAGGCCGCCCTGTCGGCCTCCTCCCCTGCACCGGGGGGAGGGCCCTCGCCGCTCGTCCGCATGGCCCACACGCTGAAGGGAACGGCGGCCAACATCGGCGCGGTGCGGCTGAGCCGGCTGGCGGCGCAGGTGGAACAGCAGGGGCAGACGTCCGCCGGAAGTCCTCTCCAGGCTGCGCTGTGCGATGCGCTCGAAGCCGTCGCCGCCTCGACCATCGACGCGCTGTCTTCGCGGATCCCGCATGCGGCTGCGGTCGAGCCCACGAGCGGGAATGAACGGGCACCGGTATGACGCAACGGAAGTGACGGGTGGATGTTCATTTGTTTCTTGAATACTTTTGCAGTATTTCTAAAAAAATAGCGGCGATCGGTCACAGGAGGCTATGAATAGATGTGTTTCTGGTGACGGATCGATTGGGGCTCTCTAAAGTGTGTACGAAATTGATTCGGCAAGAATCGTTTGTACTCTTAACTTTTGAAGCCTCTCATCATGATCTCTGCCAGCAGGGCTCTTCACGCCATCTCGATCCGGGCAAAAATTGTGGCCGTCGCGGTGTTCGTTTTTTCCGCGGTCGGCCTGTCCTCGATCCTCACCATGCGCGACATGGACCGGCAGACCGTCCATCTGTCCGATGTCCAGCGCGACACCGGCGACGTGGTCGGCCGGGTCATCCCCCTGGTCTCGTTGGTGGCGGAAATCCGCTATGACGTGGTGCAGACGCAGCAGTGGCTGACCGACGTGTCGGCAACCCGCGGGCTGGATGGCATGAACGACGGCCCGGAGAAGGCGGCCGACTATGCCCGCCGCTTTGGGGAGCACACCGCCAAGGCAACCGACCTGGCGCGCGCGTTGAAGCTGGAGCAGGTGGTCGCGGAGATCGAAAGGACGCGCAAGGCCTTCGATCCCTACTATGAGATGGGCCGGCGCATGGCCCAGGCCTATGTCGAAGGCGGGCCCGCGGCCGGCAATCCCGTCATGGGACAGTTCGACAGTGTCGCCGACGCCATGGGCGACAGCCTGGAGGCGCTGGGCGCCAGCGTGGTCGCGGTCAGTGCGGACCGGCTGGCGGGGCTGACCGATGGCATCCAGGGGATGCGGGAGACGGCGGATGACCTGCGTTGGACCCTGATCTGTGCCGGGCTGGTCATCCTTCTGATGGCGTCCGCCTGCGTCGTCTTCCTGGAATCTGCGATGATCCGCCCGATCGAGCGGCTGCGCCGTGCCATGGTGGCGCTGGCCGATGGCGCCCTCGACGTGGAGATCGGGCTGGAGGAGCGCCGTGACGAAATCGGCAGCATGGCCGACACGGTCCGTGTCTTCCGGCAGGCGGCGCAGGAGAATGCCCGTCTGCGCACAGCGCAGGAGGAAACCCGGCGCCATGGCGAGGACGAGCGGCGCCGGGCGCTCGAGGCCATGGCGGAGAAGGTGGAGCAGGAAACCAGGGTCGCCGTCGACCATGTGGCCGAGCGGACCACCCGCATGAGCGCCAATGCCGGAGAGATGACCCTGTCGGCGGTGCAGGTCAGCGACAATGCCCAGACCGTCGCCGCCGCCGCCCAGCAGGCGCTGAGCAACGCCGAAACCGTCGCCGCCGCGACGGAGGAACTGTCGGCGGCCATCGGCGACATCGGGCTGCAGGTGTCCACGGCCAGCCAGATCACCGGCCGCGCGGTGGAACGGTCCGGCAACGCCCGTTCCACCATCGAACGGCTTTCCATCTCGATGGAGCGCATCCGCGCGGTCGCCCGGCTGATCTCCGACATCGCCAGCCAGACCAACCTGCTGGCGCTGAACGCCACCATCGAGGCGGCGCGGGCCGGTGAAGCCGGGCGGGGGTTCGCCGTGGTCGCGAACGAGGTCAAGACCCTTGCCAGCCAGACCGCGCGCTCGACCGAGGAGATCGGATCGCTGATCGCCGAGGTGGAGGCGGTGACGGTGTCTGCCGTCGGTGCCGTCGGCGAGGTGTCGGAAACCATCCACGAGGTCGCCGCCATCTCCACCTCCATCGCCACGGCGGTGGAGGAACAGGCGGCGGCGACGCAGGAGATCGCCCGCTCCGTCGGTCAGACGAGCGAGGCGGCCAAGGAAGTGTCGCTGCGGATCGCCCGCGTCTCGGCCGAGGCGGATGCCACCCAGAGCCGTGCCGGCGAGGTGCGGACGGTGGCCGCCGACGTGGCGGGCGGCATCGACTCCCTGCGCAACGTCCTGATCCGTGTCGTCCGCACCGCCACCACCGATGTCGACCGCCGCAAACGGCCCCGTTTCGCGGTTTCTGTCGGCTGTTCGGTCGAAGTGCCCGGTGCCTCGCCGGCCCGTGCCACGGTCTGCAACCTGTCGGCCGGCGGCGCGATGCTGAGCGGGGCTCCAGGCGGGCTGGCCGGTGCGCCGCTGGTCCTGCGCATCGACGGGCTGGCCGGACCGCTGGCCGCGCGGATCAAGTCCAGCGGGAACGGCCGCCTGCATCTGAAGTTCGACCTGACCGAGGCCGACCAGCGGCAACTCGACCGCGACATGGTGAATCTGACGCGCGGACTGACGCCGCTGGCCTCCGTGGCGTGACTGGGCGGTAGGGCTGCTCGCGGCTCGCGGCGCACGGCCCGAAGGCTACAGCATCCTTCGGGCCAGTTCGTCGCCGCGCCGGGACAGGTCGCGCATGAGATTCCGCGCCTCGCCCTCGCCGGTCCAGCGGGCCACGGATTCGATGCCGTCGGGGCTGTCGGCGGCGCCGTCGCGGCCGCCGTCACGGTCTTGCGGCACGCCGAAGACCTTGCCGGCCCGCGTTTCCACCACGGCGAAGCGGCCGTCGCAGGCGACCAGCCGGAAGCTGCCATTCTCATCCACAACCGACACGCGGTTCATCGGGCCCCTCCTTCAAGTCGGATCGGACATGCGCTGTTCGGCTGTTCAACCGCTGGAAGGGTCGGAAGGTTGCGCGGATTCGGTTGGATTCGGTCGCTGCGGCGACCAGATTTCTCGCGACACCGCGGTTTTTGTGGTATTGAGAGTCGTTCTCACATTTGCGGTCTGTTCTGCTTCCATGCGTGAAATGGTTCGTCAGGCAAACGAAATGCGGGCCAAGCCGTTTGAAAACCCCACAGGAAACGGCGGAATCCCGGCAAGGGCCGGTCGATTTTCAGTGCGATTGAGACTTATTCGCACTATAACCCCGGTGGGGGCTTTGCTCTGGAGTGTCATCGGGTTTTTGCACGGCGCGTGGTGGACACGCGTCGAGGGGAGTTGGACCGCCATGCCGACATCGTTTCGCCACCGTCCTGTCCTGACCGCCGCTCTTGCCGCGGTCGGGGTGCTGATGGCCGGCGCCGCCGCCCATGCGCAGGAGGCAGCCGCCCCCGCCGCCGGATCGCCGCCGCCCGCCGCCGACCCGGCGGCCGCGGCGACTGCGGTGCATACGGCGGTTCAGGCGACGGTTCCGGCTGGTCAGGGGATCGGCACTGGAGTCGGGCAGGGAGTGGGCCAGGGCGCGGCCGATGCCGCGACGGCCCTGGCATCGCTGCCGCACGACCTGTCGCCCTGGGGCATGTTCGTCACCGCAAGCCCGGTGGTGCAGGCGGTGATGGTTGGGCTCGCGCTCGCCTCGGTCGTGACCTGGACCATCGCCATCGCGAAGAGCTTCGAGCTGTCCGCGGCCAAGCGCAAGGCCCGTGCCGCGCTGGCCATGCTGGAGGAGGCGCGTTCGCTGTCGCAGGCGGCGGAGCGGGTCGGTTTCAGCCAGGGCACCGCGGCAACGCTGGTGCGCGCGGTGATCGCGGAGACGCACCTGTCGGCCGACGCCCCCTCGCGCGACGGCCTGATGGACCGTGCGGCCTCGCGGCTGGAGCGGATCGAGGCGGCTGCCGGCAGGCGCATGGCGCGCGGCACCGGTATCCTTGCCACCATCGGGTCCACCGGTCCCTTCATCGGCCTGTTCGGCACGGTGTGGGGCATCATGACCAGCTTCATCGGCATCTCCAAGGCGCAGACCACCAACCTCGCCGTCGTGGCACCGGGCATCGCCGAGGCGCTGCTGGCGACCGCCATCGGGCTGGTCGCCGCCATCCCGGCGGTGGTGGTCTACAACGCCTGCAGCCGGGCGATCGGCGGGCACAAGGCCCAGCTGACCGATGCGTCTGCCGCGGTGCTGCGGCTGCTGAGCCGTGACATCGACCGCCATGCCTTGCCCCGGGCCGCGCAGGCCCATGGCAAATCCCAGGCGGCGGAGTAACGGGAATGGGTGCGCGCCTCGGCTCCGGCGGCAACGACGACGATCTGACCGAAACCCATGAGATCAACGTCACGCCCTTCATCGACGTCGTCCTCGTCCTTCTGATCATCTTCATGGTGGCGGCCCCGCTGGCGACGGTGGATGTGCCGGTCGACCTGCCGGCCTCCACCGCGATGCCGACGCCACGGCCCGACAAGCCGCTGTTCCTGACCATCCAGGCCGACAAGACCCTGTCGCTGGGCGAGACCTCGACCACCAAGGAGGCGCTGGGCGCCGCGCTGGACGCCGCCACCCATGGCGACAAGAGCCAGCGTGTCTTCCTGCGGGCCGACAAGACGGTCGATTACGGTGCGCTGACCGAGGTGATGAACAGCCTGCGCGGCGCGGGATATCTGAAGATCGGCCTCGTCGGCCTGGAAACGGCCCCCTCCCCATGAGCGCGGCCTCCGATTTCGGCGCGGCTGACTGGACCTCGGACGGAGGGGAAAGGCCGGCGCGGGGCTTTGCCCGCTGGGGCGGCAGCCTGATGGTCGCGCTGGGCGTCCATGCCGCGGCCGGCGTCGCCATGGTCGCCTGGCATGTGCCGATCACCCCCTCCGAAGCGGAACAGCCGGCGGTGCTGCTGGAACTGGCGCCTTTGCCGGTGGCCCCGCCCGAACCGGCCCCCGCCATCGACATCCCGCTGCCGGAACAGATGCCTGAGCCGGTCATCGAGCCGCTTCCCGAACCGCCGCCGCCCGAACCCGAGCCCGTGGTCGAGGAACCGCCCCCGCCGCCGGAGCCGCCGCCCGTGGTCGAGCCGGAGGTGGTGCTGCCCAAGCCGCCGCCCGATCCGCCGAAGCCCAAGCCCGAGGTGAAGAAGGAAGCGCCGAAGCCCAAGCCGGAGAAGCCGAAGCCGCCCCGTCCGGTGGTCCAGCAGGCGCAGCCGGCCCCGGCTGCCGCTCCGCCCGCTCCCGTCGCCGCCCCGGCGCCGGCGGCGCCGGCACCGTCGACGGCACCCAGCCGGGCGGTGCCGAGCTGGCAGGGCCGGGTTCTGGGCCATCTGGAGCGCCACAAGCGCTACCCGCGCTCCGCCCAGGCCCGCCGGCAGGAGGGCGTCGCGCAGGTTCGCTTCACCATCGACCGCGAGGGGCGCGTGCTGTCGGTCCAGATCGACCGCAGTTCCGGCCACAGCGTCCTGGACGAGGAGACGGTGGAGATGGTCCGCCGCGCCTCGCCCCTGCCGGCTCCGCCGGAGGAGATGGCGCAGGAGCGCATCGAGCTGGTCGTTCCGGTCCAGTTCTTCCTGAAATAAGATCAACGGCTTTCGATGGGTCACCATCGAAAGCCGTTGGCATGACGTCAGTCCAGCGTCGGCTCCGTCCGCTGGCCGACGCGGCGCTGGGTGTCAACCGCGGCGCGCAGGCGGTCGCGGGCGGCGTTGCGGCTGCTGGCGGCCGGGCGCAGGCCGTTGAGGGCGGCAAGGAAATTGGTGCCGGCACGCGCCTTCGGTTCGGCCGCTGCCGGCTTCTCGGCCGCCGGTCCCTCGCGGGTGCCCTCCTGGGTGACTGCCTGCCTTGCGGCATCCGTCCCCTGGGCGCGGGCCTGCCGGGCCTCCTGACGGGCACGGGCGACGATGCGGTCGCGCAGGTCGGCGTCCAGGGTGCGGAAGACGCGGGAGGCTTCGGCCAGCTCGAGTTCCCCGCCGGAGTCCAGGGTGCGGCGGAGCGCATTCGCCAGCAGCCGGCATTCCAGGACGCCGGGCACCCGCTCGCCGTCCACCGCGCGGGCGAGGACGCCCACGGCTTCCAGGGTTTCGCGGTCGAGAGTGCCGTGAGGCATGGGTGGCCTGATCCGAAAGGGGTAGGGCCGACACTATCGGCGGGCACGCTTCGGTATTCAACCCGCTTGTTCACAAACGGTCCGGCAAGACCGCAGTCGGCCCGCACGCCTTACCGCCCTGCCGTCGCCTCCGGCCGGTCCTGCTCGACGGCGCCCCGGCGCTGCAGCCATTCGGCGAGGATCCAGCACAGCGCCGCCCAGGCGGCACCGACGCTCCAGCCCGCCAGCACGTCGGTCGGCCAATGGACGCCCAGATAGACGCGGCTCGATCCGATGACCAGCGTCAGCACCATCGCCCAGGCCAGCAGATAGGCCTTGGTCCGCCGCCCTTCCACGAACTGGGCCAGCAGGGCGCCCAGCGTCAGGTAGACCACGGCCGACTGCATGGCGTGGCCGCTGGGGAAGCTGGCGGAAATCACCTGGTCGCCGTGCGGCACCAGATCGGGGCGGGCGCGGTCGAACAGCATCTTCAGCCCGGCGCTGAGCGCCCCGCCGCCGCCGATCGACACCAGCACCAGCAGTGCCGCCGCCCGCTTGTGCAGCAGCAGCAGGAAACCCAGCGTCGCGACGGTGACCAGCGTCAGGATGGTGGTGCTGCCGAGCGAGGTGATGTCGCGCGCCACCCGGGCCAGCCACCAGGGGCCGCCGGGCTGGTCGGGGTTCAGCGGATCGCGGAGCGCCAGCAGCAGGCGCTTGTCGAAGGCGCTGGTCTCCCCCTCCATCACCTCGCCGGCCAGCTCGACGAAGCCGAACAGCAGCCCGGCGATGATCGAGAGCCCGACGAGCAGGCCGAGCTGATGCCGGCCCACCCTTGCCCAGAAGCCGTTCCTGATGCCGTCCCCGATCCCTGTCCGCACCCCCACCGGCACCCTCCGTTTCCGTTGCCCGTCTAGAGTTTCGTGCGTTTAATATGAAACGCACGAAACTCTAGCCTTATGTTTGGCGATCGGATTCACGCTTCAAATCGATGCCGATTTTACGCGATCCGATCTAGACGGGGGAGAGCAGCCGCACCGGCGATCCGGCCGTCCAGGCCAGGATGTCCTCCAGGGCGTCGCGGTAGAACACCGCGTAATTCTCCCGCGTCACATAGCCCAGGTGGGGAGTCAGGACGGTGTTGGGAAGGCCGGGCCAAGGGCTGTCGGCCGGAAGAGGCTCGATTGGGAAAACGTCGATGCCGGCCCCGCCGATCTTGCCGTGCCGCAGGGCGTGGATCAGCGCCGCCTCGTCGACCAGTCCGGCGCGCGAGGTGTTGACGAACAGCGCCGTCGGCTTCATCGCGCCGATCTCCTCCGCGCCGACCACGCCGCGGCTGCGGTCGCCGAGCACCAGATGGACGCTGACCACGTCGGACGTGGCGAACAGCTCCCGCTTGCCGACACGGGCGACGCCGGCCTCGGCCGCGCGTTCGTCGGTCAGGTTCTGGCTCCAGGCCACCACCTCCATGCCGAAGGCCTGGCCGATCCTCGCCACCTTGGTTCCGAGCTTGCCGAGCCCGACCAGCCCCAGCCGCTTGCCTTCCAGGTCGTCGGTCAGGCCGGTCTGCCAGCGGCCGTCCCGCAGGGCACGCTCCTCCGCCGGGATGCGCTTGGCCAGCGCCAGGATCAGGCCCCAGGTCAGCTCGGCGGTCGGCGTGCCGACCATCCGGGTGCCGCTGACCGTGATGCCGCGGGCGGCGCAGGCCGCAAGGTCGATGGCGTTGTTGCGGGCGCCGGTGGTGACCAGCAGCTTCAGGTTCGGCAGCCGGCCGATCAGCGCCGCGGGGAACGGGGTCCGCTCGCGCATGATCACCAGCACGTCGAAGGGCTCCAGCGCCGCCGCCACCGCGTCCTCGTCGCCGAGCGGCCGGTCGAACACCGTCAGGCCGGCGCCGCCCGGCAATTGCGACCAGTCGGCAAGGCCGCGGGCGACCTGCTGGTAATCGTCGAGGATGGCGATGCGCATGGAGCCCGCTCCGCTCACTTGGCAAGTCTCACTTGGAGAGTCTCACTTGGGGAAGTAGGGGGCGAGGTTGGCGCGGATGCGGTCCAGCACCGGGACCGGCGTGGCCGGCACCTCGAACGGGCGGCCGGTGATGGTTTCGCCGGCCTCGATATAGACGCGGGCGGCTTCCAGAACCACGTCGCCGGGGATCTCCGGGATGTCCTGGCTGTAGGGATCGCAGCGGGCGACCACCCAGTTGCGGACGAAATCCTTGTCGAAGCTCTCCGGCTTGCCGCCGGTCTCGAAGCGCTCCTGGTAGCTGCCGGCGAACCAGTAGCGCGAGCTGTCGGGGGTGTGGATCTCGTCGGCCAGCAGGATGGTGCCGTCCTCGTCGAAGCCGAACTCGTACTTGGTGTCGACCAGGATCAGGCCGCGGTCCGCCGCCATCTTCTGGCCGCGGGCGAACAGGGCCAGCGCCTTGTCCGACACCTCGTCCCACTGGGCGCGGGTCAGCAGGTTGCGGCCGACGATCTCGGCCGCGGTCAGCTCCTCGTCATGGCCGGCGTCGAAGGCCTTGGTGGTCGGCGTGATGATCGGGGTGCCGAGCTTCTGGTTCTGGCGCAGCCCGTCGGGGAAGATGTGGCCGTACATCTCGCGCCGGCCCTGCTTGTACATCGACCAGATCGAGGTCCCGGTGGTGCCCGCCATGTAATCGCGGACCACGATCTCGACCGGCATGATGGTCAGCCGCTTCGCCACCACCACGTTGGGGTCGGGATATTCCAGGACATGGTTGGCGCAGATGTCCTTGGTCGCCTCGAACCAGAAGCGGGCGGTCTGGGTCAGCACCTGCCCCTTGAAGGGGATCGCCGTCAGGATGCGGTCGAAGGCCGACAGGCGGTCGGTGGTGATCAGGATGCGCCGCGCCCCGCCGCCCTCGTCCGGAAGGTCGTAGTTTTCACGCACCTTGCCGCGGTAATGATTGGGCAGCTCCGGGATGAAGGCGTCGCGAAGAACGTTGGTCAGGTGCGGGGCGAGCAGGGCGGTGTCAACCATGGGGTCCTGGTCCGGATGCGGGGGCGAATGCAAGAGGGGCGCATGATACCCCAAACCCCTGCCGGAGCCAGGGCGCTAATTTCCGAGGGAGGATCGCTGTCCGATGCATGACGGCGCTGTCGCACAAGAGCCCGGCGGTACCGCCGGGCATGACCCGACCGCCGAGGATTACGTCCTCGGCCCAGGCGTGGTCCGCGTCTGGTTCGCCGACCTCACCGGCCTGTCGGCGCACCGGGGCGCCCTGCGGGCGCTGCTGTCCGCCGACGAGATCGAGCGGGCCGACCGTTTCCTGATGGAGCGGCTGACCGACCGCTTCGTGCTGCGCCGGGGGCTGCTGCGGCTGCTGCTGGGGCGCTGCACCGGGCGCGACCCGGCGGGGCTCCGCTTCGATTACGGCGCGCATGGCAAGCCGTCGCTGGCCGGCGGCCCGGCCTTCAACCTCAGCGACAGCGAGGACAGCCTCGCCATCGCCGTGGCGGCGGAGGGCCGGATCGGCATCGACATCGAGAGGCTGCGCCCCATCGAGAGCGCCGAGGGGATCGCCGACCGCTTCTTCCATGCCGTCGAGCGCGCCGCCCTGCGGGCGCTGCCCGCCGGCCAGGGGGACGAGGGCTTCCTGCTGGCCTGGACGCGGAAGGAGGCCTTCATCAAGGCGGCCGGCGTCGGGCTGTCGATGCCGCTCGACCGGTTCGCGGTGGAGGTGACGCCGGGCGCGGCACCGGCCTTGCTGGAGATCGGGGCCGACCTGCGGGCCGATGTCGGCGTTCCGGCCGACTGGAGCCTGTTCGACCGCCGCGTCCTGCCGGGCACCGTCGCCGCCGTCGCCGCGCACGGGACGGGCTGGACGGTGGAGACGCGGGTGATGGGGCCGGGGTTCGTGGGGTAGGAAAACCCCCTCTCCCGGGGCGGGAGAGGGGGCTCCCTTACTCCCCTCCGGCCAGCGTCCCGGTCAGGCGGTTGCGGATGGCCGACACCGCGCATTCCAGCGGACGGTCGTCGTCTGGCTTGGGCGCCTTGTCCATCACGTCCGGGCACATGTCCGCGGCCAGCCAGACCTGCGGCTTGGGCGGGACGGGGGCGTTCGGGTCGCAGGTGGCGGGGTCGGGGTGGGTTTCCTCGGTGCTGCCGTGGGTCGGCTTGACCTCCAGGTTCGGCGACACGCCGAAGCAGTCGACCAGCGCCCCCGACGGACGGTAGTAGCGGGCGGTGGTCAGGCGGATGCCGGTGTCGGCGCTGAGCGAGGAGATGGTCTGCACCGACCCCTTGCCATAGGAGCGCGAGCCGAACAGCAGCGCCCGGTGATGGTCCTGCAGGGCGCCGGCCACGATCTCGGACGCCGAGGCCGAGCCGCTGTTGATCAGCACCACCACCGGCAGCCCGGCCAGCAGGTCGCCCGAGGTGCCGCGGTAGGAGCGGGATTCCTCCGGGTCGCGGCCGCGGACCGAGACGATGTCCACCGTCTCCAGGAAACGGTCGGCCACCTGCACCGCCTGTTCCAGCAGGCCGCCGGGGTTGTTGCGCAGGTCGATCACCGCGCCGATCAGCCGGCCCCTGGACTGGCGGCGCATGTCCTCGACCGCGGCGTCCAGCGCCGTGGAGGTCGACTGGTTGAAGGTGGCGATGCGGACATAGGCGACGTTGCCCTCCAGCCGGTAGCGGACGGGCTGGATCTTGACGATGGCGCGGGTCAGCGACACCCGCGTGTTGGCATCGGTCGCCGGCGGCCGGCGGATCGACAGGGCGACCGAACTGCCGACCGGCCCGCGCATGCGGGCGACGGCGTCGTGCAGGTTCAGGCCCTTGACCGCCATGTCGTCGATGCGGGCGATCAGGTCGCCGCTGCGCAGGCCGGCGCGGGCGGCGGGCGAGCCGTCGATCGGCGAGACCACCTTGATCAGCCCGCTGTCCTCGTCCATCGTCACCTCGATGCCGAGCCCGCCGAACTCCCCTTGCGTCTGTTCGCGCAGGTAGCGGTAGCGCTCGGAATCGAGGAAGCTGGAATAGGGGTCGAGCGAGCCCAGCATGCCGTCCAGCGCCGCCTCGGTCAGCATGCGGTCGCTGGCGCGCGGGTTCTCCGCCTTCTTCTTCTTCAGCCCGTCTTCGGCCTTGTCGATCAGCACCTGCGGATCGAAGGGCTTCACATGCTCCGTCAGCACCCGGCGCATGGCGTCGGAAAAGAGGACGTAGTTGCGGTCGGCGGTGGAGAGCGATCCGTAGCCACGGATCTTCGCGAAATCGCTGCGGTAACGGTCCAGCGCCGCGACGGTGTCGGCGCGGCTGGTGGGGGCCACGGCGCAGGCCGGCCCGATCGCCACCATCATCAGCAGCAAGGCAGCCAGCAGCTTCGCCATCCTAGGCCCCTCTTGACTGGCCGGTCCGGCCGGCGGTCTCACACGCATCGTTCACTTTACCAGGGGTTTCGCCGGTTGGTGCGACCCTAACACGTCGTTCGCCCATTCTCAAAGTCCAGCCCGGTTCCGGCAAGCTGGGAGATGGTGGGCGGCAACGACGGCGTCGCGCGCCCCGATGGAGCGCGCGACGGCGTGAACGGATGGCTGCTTTCGAGGGGGGTGACTAATAGGCGCCGCTGCCCTTCACGACGACGCGCACCGTGCGCAGCATGATGCCGATGTCGGTCCAGAAGCTCCAGCCGACGACATAGGCGGTGTCGAGCTGGACGCGGCGGACGTAATCGACGTCGCTGCGGCCGCTGACCTGCCACAGCCCGGTCAGGCCGGGGCGGCAGCGGGTGTAGAACGAGAAGCAGGCGCGGTAATAGGGCACCTCGTCGTCGATGATCGGGCGCGGCCCGACCAGGCTCATGTCGCCGCGCAGGACGTTGAGCAGCTGCGGCAGCTCGTCCAGGCTCGACTTGCGCAGGAAACGGCCGACCGGGGTGATGCGGGGATCCCGGCGCAGCTTGCGCGTCGCCAGCCATTCGCCGCGCGCCGTCTCGTCGGTGGCGAGCAGCCGGTCCAGCACCTCGGCGGAATTGACAACCATGGAGCGGAATTTCAGGCAGGTGAAGGAGCGCCCGTCGGCGCCGATGCGCCGGTGGCCGAACACCGCCGGCCCGCCGTCGCGCGCCACCATCCAGGCGACCGCCAGCATCAGCGGCCCGAACAGCGCGAGCAGCCCGAGCGCGCCGACGATGTCGAAGGCACGCTTCACCCGGTGCCGGTGCAGGGGCGGGCAGCCGGGCAGCCGGTCCATCGCCTGCATCGCCGACCGGGCTCCGGCCATCCGGCCGGGGTCCAGACGGGGAGCGCCCAAAAGAGCGATGTTGGACAACGCCATTGGAATTTCTCGTCGCTGATCGTCTCTGGTCAGAGCATAGGACCATCCGGGAGAGGCAACGGCCAGCGCGCGAAAGGGGTCCCGCCAAAGGGGCCGGATCCTTGGAAACGGCGGGTTAGCCCGGCGGTACGGGTCAGCAGATCCGGGGGAGCTGTTCTCCGGTCAGCCAATCCACGATGCGGCGGCCGCCGAAGCGGGTCTCCATCTGGACGAATCGATGGGGGTCCTCGACCACACGGCCGATGCAGGCGGCATCCCGCCCCAGCGGGTGGGCGCGCATGGCGGCGAGCATCCGGCCGCTCTCCTCCTCGGCGCAGATCGCGATCAGCTTACCCTCGTTGGCGGCATAGAGCGGATCCAGGCCCAACAATTCGCAGGCCGCCGTGACCTCGGCGCGCACCGGGATGTCGGATTCGCGCAGCCGCATGCCGACGCCCGACTGGTGGGCGATCTCGTTCAGCGTCGTCGCCAGCCCGCCGCGGGTGGGGTCGCGCAGCACATGGACGCCGGGCACCGCCCCCACCATCGCCGCGACCAGCCCGTTGAGCGCCGCGCTGTCCGACAGGATCGCCGTCTCGAAGCCCAGATTGTCGCGGGTCGACATGATGGCGACGCCATGGTCGCCCATGGTGCCGCTGACCAGGATGGCGTCGCCCGGCCGCGCCCGGTCGCCCGAGGGCGCCACCCCCGGCGGGACCATGCCGATGCCGGTGGTGGTGATGAAGAGGCCGTCGCCCTTGCCGCGCTCCACCACCTTGGTGTCGCCCGACACGATGGCGACCCCGGCCTCGCGCGCCGCCGCCGCCATGCTGTCGACCACCCGCTTCAGGTCGGCCAGCGGGAAGCCCTCCTCGATGATGAAGCCGGCAGTCAGGTGCAGCGGCACCGCGCCGGCCATGGCGACGTCGTTCACCGTGCCGTGGACGGCCAGCGAGCCGATGTCGCCGCCGGGGAAGAACAGCGGCGAGACGACGAAGCCGTCGGTCGTCATCACCATCCGCCCGCCCGGCACGTCGAAGGCCGCCTGGTCGTTGCCCTGGTCTAGCCAGGGGTTGGCGAAGGCGGCGGCGAACAGCTCGCGCACCAGCTGCGCCATCGCCTTGCCGCCCGAGCCGTGGGTCATGTCGACCGTCCCGCGGGCGATGTCGAGCTTGCGGGTGAAGAGGCGGCGGTCGGTCATGGCGGGGGTCCGGGATGGTCGGGTGGGGGCGTGCGGGATGGCGGTCAGGCGGCGGCTTCGGCGCCGGCGTCCGCGACCTCGGCCAGCAGGGCCAGCGTGCGTTCCGCCTCCCCGGCGTCGAGGCGGGACAGTGCGTAGCCGACATGGACGATCACATAGTCGCCGACGGCCACGTCCTCGACCAGCTCCAGCGAGCAGCTGGAGGTCACGCCGCCCAGGCTGACGGTGGCGCGGTCGTCGGGCAGCAGGGCGGTGACCAGGGCTGGAACGGCGAGGCACATGGCAACGGTCCTTCGGTCAGACGGCGACGGGGGAGGCGGCTGAAGCGGCTTCGGGCGTGGCGGCGCGGGCCGCGCGGGCTTCTGCCAGCCCGTCGGCGATCCAGTCGTACCACTCCTCCAGCCCCTGGCCGCCGGTGGCCGACAGCTGGATCACCGCCAGCGACGGGTTCAGGCGCTGGGCATAGCCGATCATCCGCTCCACGTCGAATGTCAGATGGGGCAGCAGGTCGATCTTGTTGACGACCAGCAGGTCGGCGCGGACGAACATGTCCGGATATTTCAGCGGCTTGTCCTCGCCCTCCGTCACCGACAGCACGACGACGCGGTGGGTCTCGCCCAGGTCGAAGCCGGCCGGGCAGACCAGATTGCCGACATTCTCCACGAACAGCACGCCGTCGCCGGCGAACTGCCCCCCGGCCTCCAGCCGGTCGGCGGCCTGCGCCACCATGCCGGCGTCGAGATGGCAGCCCTTGCCGGTGTTGACCTGCACCGCCGGGGTGCCGGTGGCGCGGATGCGGTCGGCGTCGAAGCTGGTCTGCTGGTCGCCCTCGATCACCGCGACGGGGAAGCGGCCCTTCAGGTCGGTCAGGCTGCGGGTCAGCAGCGTCGTCTTGCCCGAGCCGGGGCTGGACATCAGGTTCAGCACGAACACCCCGCGCCCAGCGAAGCGGCGGCGGTTGACGTCGGCCAGCGCGTCGTTCTTGGCGAGGATGTCGCGTTCGATCGTCACCAGCCGCGGCCGGTTCAGCGCGGCGCCGCCGTCGATGGCGTCCGGCCGGTCGGGACGGTGGCGATGGTCGTGCGCGTGGGTGTGGTCATGATCGTGCCCATGCGTATGGCCGTGGGTATGGTCATGGTCATGCTCATGGTGCCCGTGGCCGTCGTGGCTGTGGCGGAACACCGTGCCGTCGGGGCCGACATGCTCGTGGGTGTCGCCATGGCCATGCCCATGGTCATGCCCGTGGGTGTGGGGATGGGCGTGCCCCTCGCCGTGGCGATGGCGGTAGATCTTGCCGTCCGGGCCGACGTGCTCGTGCCCGTCCCCATCCATCGCGGCGCCGTCGATCCTGGTCTCGCCTTCGCCGCATCCGCAAACCGTGCACATCACGCGCTCTCCCACTCCAGAAGCCGCAAGCCGTCTGCGGCCATCATCGGACGGCTGCCCCGCTTCGGGCAAGCGGTCGTCATTCGTGTACCTCTATGCCGCAGGCGACGCAGGGGTCGAGCATCGCCACCAGCAGCCGCGCCCGCTCCACCGCATCGGCGCCGTCGCGCACCGCGGCGCCGGTCAGACCGCGCGCCAGCGGGCCGTCCGCGGCGAAATTCCAGTCGGTCGGCGCCACCATCCGGGCGTCGGCCAGCCGCCCCGATTCGTCCAGCCGCAGCCAATGCGCCAGCCGCCCGCGCGCCGTCTCCGCCACGCCGCAGCCGGTGCCCGGACCGGTGCCGGAGGACGGCGACCGGGGAGTAGCCGGGGTGGCGGGGCGCAGCGTCTCGGCGGCGGCCTCCATCCGGCGCGGCAGCTCGGCAAGGTCGGCCAGCCGCGCCGCGAACAGCCGGGCGAGCCCGTCGCCGAACCGTTCCGCCACCGACAGGACCAGCGGATGCCCGGCCTGCCGCTCCAGCGGGCCGGTCAGGGCTGGATGCGGCGGCCGGGCGGCGAAGGACGAGTCGGCGGCCAGCGCCGCGGCGAACCGCTCCGGCGACCGTTCGCCCAGCAGCGGTTCGCCGCAGGCGCCCCAGCCTGCCAGATCGGGCTCGATCAGCCGCGCCGCCAGCCGCGCCGCGTCGCTGCCGCCCCTTGCGGCCCAGGCGGCGAGGCCGTCGGCATCCCGCGGCGGCGGTCCGGCGAAGATCTCCGCCTCCAGCCAGCCGGACAGGCGGGCCAGCGCGTCGCGCAGCGCCGCCGCGTCCGGCCGCAGGGCGCCGCCGCCCAGCCGCAGCCCGTCCCCGGCGGGATAGAGCGCCGCCGCGACCGCCGTCACCGCCGGGCGCAGGCCGCGCAGGGCCGCCGGCCGCGGCGGGGCGCCGAGCCGGGCCGGCCATTCGACGGCCGCCTGCCAGCCATGGCTGTCCAGCGCCTCCGCGTCGGTCAGCAGGGCGCGCGCCGCCTCGTGCGCGGTGGCATCGATCCCCAGCGCCGACTCGCAGGCACGGGCGACCGCCAGCCCCTGCGCGGTGCCGCACAGGCTGAACAGCAAAGGGGCCAGCCGGACCGCCTCGTCCGCCGTGCGCCCGACCAGGGCGGCGACGGCGCGGGGGCGGCGGGTCGCGACCGTCGCCCGCCCGATCCGTCCATCGGCAAGCTGCAGGCGGACGGCGACCGATCCCTCTCCCGGAATTCCGGCGCCCGGCCCGGCGCCCGGCGTGGCGGTCATGGCCATGGCCCGGCAAGGACGGGGCACCCGGACGGCGCCTGCGCCGGCCTCCCCGACAGGGTGTCGAGCGCCAGGCGCGCCGCGTGGCGGGCATCCTCCGCGTCCAGGAACAGCGCCATGTCGGAAGCGAGCGGAATCGCAGCCAGGGTGCCGAGCAGCCCCATCCGCGCCGCGGTGAAGCGATGGCGGCCGGACGGCAATTCGAGCGGCAGCGGGTCGCCGTCACGGGCCTCCGCCCACAGGAACGGGTCGTCGGGCAGCAGCACCGCCTCCAGGAACCAGGGCGTCACCATGCAGCCCAGGCGGCCGGGACCGCAGGGGTGGAAGCCCACCGCCTCCACCGCCAGTGCCGGGTTGCCCGCCGCCCCGCGCCTGGCGGCCCGTCCCACGCCGCGGCCGGCCATGCGGTATGCGGCGAGCAGCGCGTCGAGCCGGCTGGAAAAGCCGTCCGGAAGGCCGGCGGGGGGAGCGCCGCCGGCCGGGCCACCCCGGTCGGGGCACTGCATGGGAACGCCCAGGGGCATGCGCGCGGACACCTCGCTGCAATCGGATGACGGCAATCGGACACTGGCAGTCGGACAATGATCATCGGGATGAAGGCGGGCGCCTCCCCATCCACTGCGCCATCCTGACGCATCGGGGATGCAACTCATTGACCTGCATCAAAATAGGTGGACGTGGCGGGGCGCAAGCCATGTCGGCGCCCTGGCGGCGCTGGCCTGATCGCCGGAGAGGCGGGCGGAACAATCGATGCCTCGCGGTGTTGCAAGCCGGCAGCCTCCACAGGAGACGTCCGGCATGCCCAACAACAACGACGCCATTCCGTCCGCCTCGACCGGGCCCGGGCCCGATCAGCAAAGCCGGCGGCCCGAGGATATCGAGCACGAGATCGAGTCGATCCGCGCCCGGATGGACTCGGTGATCGACGAGATCGAGTTCCGCCTGTCGCCCGGCCAGATGTCTGGCGGGGTGGTCCAGGTGGTGCGCGACGTCATCCAGGGCGGCGGCGAGGGCATGTCCGGGCGCATCGCCCGCGCCGTCCGCGCCAACCCGATCCCGGTGGCGCTGATCGGGATCGGCGCGCTCTGGCTCGGCTGGGCGGTCGCCCGCACGCCGGAGATGACCACCGAATTCGACGATTACGACGCGCATGGCCGCCGGCTCGACCCGCGCAGCCGGCAACTGCTGAGCAGCCTGATCGCCGCCTGCCGCGACGGATCGGCGGCGTTCCGCCGCGCCGACATGACCATGGCCGACCCGGGCCTGTCGCCGCGCCTGGAAGACCTGGCCGACCAGCTCGACCGCAGCGCCGCGGCGCTGGACGAGGATCTGCGCAACGGCGGCGGCTGGGTCGAGACCGGCGAAGCCGGGGCCAGGGAAGGGGCTGGGGTGGGAGATGGCCGACGGGCCTGGTCGCCGCTGCACGGGCTGGCCGAGACCGGCGCGGGCCGGGTGGTTGCCGGGGCCGGTGGGCAGGGCGGGCGGGGCGACCTGCTTCTCCGGCTCGAAAGCGGGCTGGACGACACGCTGGCCCTGTTCCGCGACGCCCTGGCCGACGCGCCGGATGAGCATCTGCAGGTCGCCATCGGTGCCCAGTTCCATGCCATCGAGACGGCGCGCCACCGCGTCGGCGCGCTGCGCGAAGCCGTGGCCTGAGGGGATACCGGCATGCTGGGGCTGAGCCGCCGCCATTATTATGCGCATCGGGGCCGTGCGGATCGCCATCCGGAGGACAGGCAGGCCATTGTGGACGGACGCGGCGGCGGGCACCGGGACGGGCGCGGCCGGACGGCGGAAACCCCCTCCGAAATCCCCGCGCGCGGCTGGAAGGACATCCTGCTGCGGGTGTGGGACGAACAGGGCAAGGACAATGTGTCGATGCTGGCGGCCGGCGTCGCCTATTACGCCCTGCTCGCCATCTTCCCGGCGGTGGCGGCGCTGGTGTCGATCTACGGCCTGGTCGCCGATCCGGCGATGATCGAAACCCAGCTGAGCCAGATGCGCGGCCTGCTGCCGCCCGAAGCGCTTTCGATCGTCAGCGACCAGGCGCGCAAGGTGGCGACCGCCCCGTCGCAGGGGCTGGGATTCGGCCTGATCTTCGGCCTGCTGCTGACGCTGTGGAGCGCGTCGCGCGGGACCAACTCGCTGGTGTCGGCGCTGAACATCGCCTATGGCGAGACCGAAAGGCGCGGCTTCCTCAAGCTGGCCGCCCTGTCGATGGGGCTGACGGTGGCCGGGCTGCTGTTCGTCCTCGTCGCCATGGCGATGATCGTCGCCGTACCCGCCGCCATCGCCATCGTCGGGCTGAAGGACACGCCGGTCGGCTGGGCCGCCAGCCTCGTCCGCTGGCCGATCCTGGCGCTGGCGATCGTGCTGGCGCTCGCCGTCCTCTACCGCTACGCCCCCGACCGGCGCGAGCCGCAATGGCGCTGGGTCAGCTGGGGGTCGGCGACGGCGACCGCGGTCTGGTTGCTGGGCTCGCTGGGCTTTTCGGTCTATGTGTCGAATTTCGGCAGCTACAACGAAACCTACGGGTCGGTCGGCGCCGTCGTCGTCCTGCTCCTGTGGTTCAACCTGACCTCCTACGTCGTGCTGCTGGGGGCGGAGCTGAACGCGGAGATCGAGCATCAGACCACCCGCGACACCACGACGCGCCGCGACGGGCAGCCCGGCCGGCCGATGGGGCGGCGCGACGCCTATGTCGCCGACACGGTGGGCGAGCGCCGGGCGGCCGAGTGAGGGGGCGCTTTGGAAATCGCCCCTTGGCAGGGCGGCGGCGGCGCGCTATGGTCATGGCCATGCAACAGACGCTTTCCATCACGTCCTCCGGACGTTCCCGATATTTCGGCCGCTGGTTTCGTTCGGCGGCCTAGGAACGCGCATCTGTCGCTCACTCCCGAAGCCGCCCGGACCGACCCGCGGCGGCTTTCGTGTTTGTGACCTCCGGCCCTCGATGGGCTGCACATCCTGAAAATCCGAACATGGGCGATCCGGGCGGCCTCACCATCCGCAAGAGAGGTTGTCATGTTCGATTTCGATGTCGTCACCGGTCCGACCCAGCCGCCCCATGTCCAGCCTGCCGAGGAGCCGGCGGCACCGGCTGCGGCCTCTGCGCCGCTGGCCGTCACGGCGGTTTCGGCCCCCCGGTCCCAGCCCGAGTCGCATCCGGCGTCGGCGGCGAAGCGGCCATCCTGACCCCCGGATCGGTCCCCACCGTGGCGCTCCGGTTCCGTTTTCGACGATTCGACCAAAAGAATCACGAATCCCGCCTATGTTTCGCCGGCCGATGTCGTATACTGTCCGTGGGCAGTCATGCCCGGGTGACGGCTCGGCCGGCGGCACCCCTCGTCGGTTTCTCGGCCGTCGGCGGGCGCACCGCCATGGCAGGCGTGACGGTCTGATCGGGAGAAGGATGATGGATCATGGCGGATGATGCCCTCTCAAGCGTCAGCTCTATGGTGTCCAACCTCAACGCGTCGATCAACAACGCGGTCGAGGCGATCAGGAAGTCGCAGAGCAACCAGGCCATCGGCGAGGTCCAGACCTTCGAGAAGTCGGTCAACAAGTCGGCGCTGACCACCACGGGCGGCGCCACCGACATCGGCGTGCTCGCCAAGAACGCCACCCGCCTGAACGTCGCCAGCACCCTGGCAGCGAACGACAAGGTCGATTTCTACAAGTTCAAGGTCACCACCAAGGGCGAGATGACCCTGGGCCAGGTCGGCGACGACGGCGTCCGGGTCCAGCTGATGAACCGGCTGGGCCGTGTGATGGCCGACAGCGACCCGAAGGCCGGCGACGAGTATGACTCCTTCAAGAAGCTGCAGGCCGGCAACCTGACCGTCGACAAGGGCGACTACACCCTGCGCGTGACCCGGGACAAGGGCCAGTCGGACAAGGATCCGAAGAACTACGCCATGCAGGTGGTGATGGGCAATTACAGCAAGGATTACGATACGGTGGCCAAGCAGCCGGCCAAGGGCGACACCGGCCTGACGCTCACCACCGGCCAGCAGGCCACGCTGGACGGGCTGAACAGCGCCATCGGCACCATGAACTCCATCCCCACCGGCCAGACCGGCACGCAGAAGCTGATGGGAAGCTTCAGCCTGTTCGTGTGACGCGGCGGGCACTGTCCAGTGCCCTGACCTTGCGCCCTTGCCTGTGCTATGACGGAGCGGAGCCGATCCGTTCCGGAGCAGTCCCTTGCCGTCGATCACGCGTCTGAGCCCTGCCGACCACCGCCGCGTTCCCTGGAAGAACGGCGGCGGCGTCACCACCGAACTGGCGGTCGAACCGATCGAAGGGCCGCCTGACGGGCATCAGGGAGATGGGAAAAAGGGAGATGGGCAAGGCCGTTTCCTGTGGCGAGTCAGCATCGCCGATGTCGTCGAGCCCGGACCCTTCTCCGCCTTTGCCGGCTATGACCGCCTGATCGCGGTCGTCGAGGGCGAGGGCATGCGCCTGTCCGTCGACGGCGCCCCGCCGGTGGAGCGCCGCCGGATGGAGCCGGCCTTTGCCTTTCCCGGCGAGGCGCCGGTGTGGTGCGAACCGACCGGCGGTCCGATCCGCGACGTGAACCTGATGCTCGACCGCGCCTCCGCCACCGGCAGCCTGACCCTGCTGGCGGGCGGAAGCCATCGGGCGGCGGGCGACGCGCTGCTGGTCCATGCCCTGGCCGGGACGCTGACGGTCACGCCCGACGGGGGAGAGGCGATGCCGGTGCCGGAAGGCCACAGCCTGCTGCTGCGCGCCACCGCCGCCCTGGTGGAGGTGCCGGCCGGGGCGGAAGGCGTCTGTGCGGAGGTGCGGCGCGTCGGCTAGAGCATCGCGCCTGAACCGGTCACACGGAAAATCGGAAGCCCGGAGCCCCTCAGGGAGCGGGCGATGCGATACCCACCGCCATCCCGTCCGCCGCATCGTCGAAGCGCCATTTGAGGCGCACGCCCCCCGTTTCCATCGGTTCCAGGGCCGGAATCGCCGACAGCAGCCGCCGGGTGTAGGGATGGGCCGGACGGTCGAAAACCGAGTCGCGATCCCCCTGCTCGACGATATGGCCGTCCTGCATCACCACCACGCGGTCGGCCAGCTGTTCCACCACGCCCAGATCGTGGCTGATGAACAGGCAGGAGAAGCCGTGCCGCGCCTGCAGGTCGGCGAACAGGTCGAGCACCTGGGCGCGCACGGTGACGTCGAGCGCCGATACCGGCTCGTCGGCGATCACGAAGGCCGGGCGCCGGACCACAGCCCGGGCGATGGCGACGCGCTGGCGCTGGCCGCCCGACAGCTCGTGGGGATAGCGGCCGGCATGGTCGCGGCCCAGCCCGACCTCCGCCAGCGCCTCGACGACCCGCGCGGCCTTTTCGCGCCGGCCCATCTCCGGCATGCCGCGCAACGCCTCTCCCACGAGGGCGCCGATGGTCATGCGCGGGTCGAGCGACGAATAGGGATCCTGGAAGACCATCTGGCAGTTGCGGCGGTAGCTGGCCCAGCCGGCGCCGCCCGGCGCGATCGGCCGGCCGTCATAGAGGATCCCGCCGCCGCTCGGCTGCACCAGCCCGGCGATGGCCCGCCCCAGCGTGGTCTTGCCCGAGCCCGACCCGCCGACCAGCGCCACCACCTCGCGCGGCATGATCGACAGCGACAGGCCATGCAGGGCGCGCTTTCCCGCCTCCCGCCGCAGCAGGCCGCGCCGGCCGCCATAGTCGACCGTCAGGCCGCGCACCTCGACGATCGGCGTCGTCGCCGCGGGCAGCGGCCGGGCCGGCGCGCGCCGCGGCATGGCGGCCAGCAGGGTGCGGGTGTAGGGATGGCCCGGAGCGCGCAGCAGCTCCTCGGTGCGCCCCTGCTCCACCACCTCGCCCCGGCACATGACGATGATGCGGTCGGTGTAGCGCGCGACCATCGACAGGTCATGGCTGATCATCAGGACGGCGGTGCCCCGCGCCCGCGTCAGCTCGACCATCAGTTCGAGGACGTCGCGCTGGACCACGGCGTCGAGCGCCGTCGTCGGCTCGTCCGCGATCAGCAGGGCCGGGCGCAGCAGCATGACCGAGGCCAGCATGATCCGTTGCCGCATCCCGCCGGAGAACTGGTGCGGATAGGCGCCAAGCGCCCCCTCCGGATCCGTGATGCCGACCCGCCGCAGCATGTCGAGGACCAGGGTCCGGCGCTCCGCCGCGGACCGGCCGCGGCCGTGGACCTCCAGCCCCTCCTCCAGTTGCCGGCCGATGACCATGGACGGGTTGAGGGAGGTCATCGGCTCCTGGAACACCATGCCGACCTTGCCGCCGCGCAGGTCCCTCAACTCCTTCGGCGACAGGTCGGCGATGTCCCGCCCCTCGAACAGGATGCTGCCGGCGGTGCGGCGGATGGCCGGCGGCTGGAGCGCCATGATCGTGCGGGCCGCCAGCGTCTTGCCGCTGCCGGACTCCCCGACGATGCCGACGATTTCGCCGGGCGCCACGGTGAAGCCGACATTGCGGACGACCTCGGTGCCGGTGGCGGACACGGCGAGGCTCAGCCCCTCGACGCGGAGAAGGTCGGTGGCGGTCATCTCAGACTCCCCTCATTCGCGGGTCCAGCTTGTCGCGCAGGGCGTCGCCCAGCAGGTTGATGCCGAGCAGGGTCAGCGAGATGCAGAGGCCCGGAAAGATGCCGAGCCAGACCGCCTGACCGATGAAGGGGCGGCTCGCCGCGAGCATGTTGCCCCAGGTCGGCGCCGGCGGCGGCACGCCGAGGCCGAGGAAGCTCAGCGCGCTTTCCGCCAGCAGCACCCAGCCGAACATCGAGGTGGCCAGCACGGTCAGCGGCGCGAGGCAGTTCGGCAGGATGTGGCGCAGGACCGTATAGACCTCCGAATTGCCCATGACGCGGGAGGCCTCCACGAACTCGCGCTCGCGCAGCGACAGCACGGTTCCGCGCACGATGCGGGCGACCGACGGGGTATAGGCGAGGCCGAGCGCGCCGATGATGCCGTAGACATTGGCTCCGGTCACCGCCAGCAGGCCGAGCGCCAGCAGGATCGCCGGGAAGGCCAGCAACGAGTCGTTGAAGGCCATCAGGATCCGGTCGGTCCAGCCGCGCAGGTAGCCGGAGACCAGCCCGACCGCGGTGCCGGCCAGCCCGGCCGCCGCGACCGTGGTCAGGCTGATCATGACGCTGGTGCCCGCCGCCGCCATCAGGCGGCTCAGCACGTCGCGCCCGAACTCGTCGGTGCCGAGCAGATGGGCGGCCTCCGGTGCCGCCAGCCGGGCGACGAAGTTGATCCTGAGCGGGTCGTAGGGCGTCCAGACCACCCCGAGCAGGGCGGCGGCGACGACGGTCCCGACGATCGCGCCGCCGATGACGATGTTGTAGGCAGGCCGTTTCATTCCGCGGTCACCCTGGGATCGAAGGCGGGGTACAGCAGGTCAACCACCAGATTGACCATCACATAGACGAAGGCGACGAACAGCAGGCAGCCCTGGATCACCGGATAGTCGCGGGCGAAGATGGCATCCACCAGCAGCCGCCCGAGACCGGGGATGGTGAAGACCGTCTCCACCACGGCGATCCCGCCGAGCAGGTTGCCGAGCACGAGGCCGATCAGCGTCCAGGTCGGCCCGAAGGCGTTCCGGAATGTGTGCCGCCACAGCACCGCCGCCTCCGACAGCCCCTTGGCGCGGGCATGGGTGATGTAGTCGAGGCGCAGCACCTCCAGCGTGCTGGAGCGCGCCATCCGGATCAGCACGCCCATCTCGTGCAGCACCAGCGTCAGCACCGGCATGACGATGTAGAGCGCCGCCGCCCAGGGGGAGTCGGTGAAGGAGACATAGCCGACCACCGGCAGCCAGCCGAGCTTCAGCCCGAACAGCAGCAGCAGGAGCAGCCCCATCCAGAAGGTCGGGATCGAGTAGAGCAGGGTCGCCAGCCCGACCAGGGCCAGATCGACGGTGCTGTTCTGCCGCCAGGCCGCGATCATCCCGGCGGGAACCGCGATGACGCTGGCGATCAGCACGCCGAGAAGGACGATCCGGGCGCTGATCCAGAAGCGGTCGAGGACCAGGGGAAGGACCGGCTGGGAGGTGGTGATCGACGTGCCGAAATCGCCGTGCAGCACGTTGCCGGACCAGATGGCGAACTGGACCGGCAGGCTCCTGTCCAATCCAAGCCGCTGCCGCAGGTCGGCGAGGCTGGCCGGCGTGGCGAGGTCGCCCAGCATGAGGGACGCCGGATCCCCCGGGATCATGCGGATCAGGATGAAGACCGCCACCGCCATGATCAGCAGCGTCGGCAACGCCATCAGGATCCTTTTGAACGCGAAATGAAGCACGCCCCTCTCCTCTTCTGGGCACTCTCGTCCCGGCACGGCGGCCTGCGGTCAGTTCCCGGCGACGCGGGCTCCCCAAACGCGGGCCTTGCCCTCCCACGGGATGGCGTTCTGGACGCGCTTGGTGTGGCCCCAGGCCTCCTGCCCGTTGGTGAAGACGATCAGCGGCGTCGCCGCCATCTGGCGCTTGTGCATCTCGTCGAACAGCGACTGCCTCTGCTCCTTGTCAGAGATGGTGGATGCTTTTTCCAGCAGCGCCTGCGCCTCGGGATCGTCCCACACCTTGCGCGGCTGGGTCGCCTTGGGACCGGCGAACTGCTCGTAGCTGAGCGCCGGATCGAGCCGGCTCGAATAGGAGAAGGACATCATCTGATACTTGCCGGTGTTGTAGCGGTCGAGCTGGGTCGCCCATTCCATCACCTGGATCTGCGCGTTGATCCCGGCGGCCTGCATCATCGCCTGGGCGATGACCGCGGCGTTGTAGCTGGGAACATGGACGCGCTTGTTGGCGATGATGGTGACCGGCTCGCCCTTGTAGCCGGCCTCCTTCAGCAGGGTCGCGGCCTTGGCGGGGTCGTAGCGGTAGCCCTGCTTCTGGATGTCGTCGTAATAGTCCGACATGGGCGGAATGGCGGAATTGTTCGGCGTTCCGACGCCGTTGGTCACCGCCGCGACGAGCTGCGGGATGTCGAGGGAGGCGGCGATCGCCTGCCGCAGCTTCACGTTGCCCAACAAGGGGTCGAGCGTCTGGAACAGGAAGACGTGCTTGGTGGTCGCGGGGTAGAAGGCGGCCTCCGCGGTTCTGCTCTTGGCCATCTCGGGCACGTCGGTGTCGAGCAGCTGGGCGACGTCGACGGCCCCGGCCTCCAGCGCGGTCTTGGCCGTCGCGGCGTCGGGAACGATCAGGAACCGCACCGACTGGACCTGCGGGGTCTTGGCGCCGACCATGCCGTCCATCCGGTCGCCCGGCGGCGAACGGTAGCCGTCGAAGCGGGCGACATCGACATATTCGCCCTGCCGCCACTCGACGAACCGGAAGGGGCCGGTGCCGACGGGCTTGTCCCAGCTTCCGTCCGCCTTCACGGAGTCCCTGCTGAGGATCGCCGTCCCGCCGCAGTCGGTGCGGGCCAGCGTGCCGAGGAACAGCGCGCTCGGACGGTCGAGGGTCATGGTGACGGTATCGGCGTCGGGGGCGGCGACGCTTTCGACCTTCAGCCCGTTGCGCCCGTCGAATTCGGACCGGCAGCGCCAGTCCGTCTTCGGGTCCATGTAACGGTTCCAGTTCCACAGCACGTCCTGTGCGGTGAAGGGGGCGCCGTTGTGGAAGGTCACGCCCTTGCGCAGGTGGAAGGTGTAGGCCTTGCCGTCGGGGGACAGATCGACCGAAGCGGCGAGGAGCGGCGCCACCGACCCGTTCTCGCGGTAGCCCACCAGCCCCTCGACCATGTGCAGCACCACCGAATCGGTGTTGTCGTCCCGGTTGACGCCGGGATTGGTGCTGCGGATGTCCGCGTTGAGCGCCACCTTGATGGCCTGGGCGGTGCCCTGCGCCTGGGCGGGAGCCGCTGCCGCGACCGCCAGGGCCGGGCCGAGCAGGGACATGCCCAGCAGGGACGTCAGGAGTTTCGTCATCGATCTGCCCTTCTGTTCGTTGCTTTGTCGTTGTTTGCCGGCTCGTCGTTTGCCGGCCGGCGGCCTTATGGCCGTGCCGTTGCCGCCGGGCCCCTCACCCGGATCGCCATGCCGTCGCGCTGCGGGTCGGCGCCGCCGCTGCAGGTGCCGTCGTCGATCCGGATGCCGTGCAGGGCGGCGAAGGCATAGCTCTGCCAGGACCGCTTGACCGCGTAGCCCTGCGCGGCCAGCGCGTCGGTGACGGAATGCCGGATGCGGTTCGACACGTCGATGGTGTTCGACACCGCCATCACCCGCGGCGCGCTCACCGCCTCCAGCATCGACATGCCGTAATCGATCACGTTCATCACCCCCTGGGCCATCGACGGGGCGATGTAGCTGCCGCCCGGCGCCCCCATCACCACGAAGGGACGGTCGTCCTTGAAGACGATGGTCGGCGCCGCCGAACTGGCCCGCCGCTTGCCGGGCGCGATGGAGCCGGCGCGGCCGGGCCGCGGGTCGAAGCGGGCCATGGTGCCGTTGTACATGAAGCCCAGCCCGTCGGTGATGGCGCCCGACGGGCTGCCCAGCGTGTGGGTGAGCGCCACGGCGTTGCCTTGGGAATCCACCACCGAGATGTGCGTCGTGTCGCGGCTGGAGCGGTCGAGCCGGCTCACCTCGGCCCGCTTGCCGTCCCGGATCTCCCCGGCCAGGGCGCGGCAATACTCCTTGTCGAGCAGCCGGTCGACCGGAACCTCGACATAGGCCGGGTCGCCCATATGCCGGTCCTTGTCCACCGTCATGCGCTTCATCGCCTCCGCCAGCAGGCGGACATGCCCGGCCGAACCGTGCTCCAGCGCGGCGATGTCGAAATTCTCCAGGATGTGCAGGAGCTGCAGCATCGGGAATCCGCTGGCCGGCGGCGGGCTGGTGGAGATGCGGTGCCCCCGGTAGTCGCCCCAGATCGGCGCGGCGACCGACACCCGGTAGGCGGCCAGATCCTCGCGGCCGATCAGCCCGCCATGGGCGGCCATGTCGGCGGCGATCTCCCCGGCGATCTCGCCATGGTAGAACAGGTCGGCGCCGTCCCGCGCGATCCGCCGCAGCGTCCGTTCCAGGTCGGGATTCCGAACGATGTCGCCCGGCCGCTTCACGCTGCCGTCGGGATGGAAATAGATCTGCCGGCCGGTCCGGCTGTGGCGCAGCTTTTGGACGGTGTCGATCTCGCCGCTGCCGCTCTGGTCGAGCGACCAGTACCAATGGACGTGCGGGCGCACCATGAAGCCGCGCCGCGCCTGGTCGATGGCCGGCGCCATGGCGTCGGCCCAATCGAAGCTGCCGTAGCGGGACAGCGCCTCGGCGTAGCCTTTCAGGCTTCCCGGGGTGCAGACGGCCAGATGGCCGATCTCGCTGATGTTGTCCTTGAGAAGAAAGCCGAACCCGTCCCGCGTCTGCCCGACCAGCAGGTCGGTCCACATGTCCGGCCGGGCGGCGAGCGGCGCCCGGGCATAGAATTCCAGGATCTCGTGGATGCCGCGCCCCGGCATGTAGACCTGCATGGAGCCGAAGCCGCCGATGCCGCACATCTGGGGATCGACGACGCCCTGGACGAAGGCGCAGGCGATGGCCGCGTCGACGGCGTTGCCGCCGCGTTCGAGAACGGCGGCGCCGGCTTCCGCCGCTTCGGGCTGCGGCGCGACGATCATCGCATCCATGGCGTCACCCCTCCCCGGCGCGCCGGCGCCGCAGCACGTCGGCGAGGAAGCTCTCGACATGGCCGATCACCTTGCCGCCGTCATGCGGGACGTTCGGCACGACGTCGAGCCGCACGCCGATCCCCGCCGCCTCGAAGGATCGGCGCAGCGTTTCCAGCCGCTCCGGCCGGGTGCGGCCGGCGTCGTTGGCGCCCGGCATCCAGTGGCGCCCGCCTTCGCGGTGGTTGATCTCCCAGGTCTCCAGGTCGGCGGCCCCGACCACCATATGGACCGGAACCGCCCGCATGGCCGCGGGGTCCGCCGCGATGCCGAACCGCTCCTCCATGTCGCGGACACCGACCCACCAGTCGCGCGTCGGGTCGAGCAGGGTGACGGAGCCGGGAGCGCCGATCGACACCGCCCACAGCCGCTGCGGCCGCAGCAGGAAGAAACGGTTGGCGAAATGCCCGCCGCCCGAATAGCCGAACAGGGCGAAGCGGGAGACATCGAGGCCGTAGCGCTCGCCGATCTCCTCCACGATCGACAGCAGCACCTCGTCGTACCGGATGTCGGCTTCCTGCATGTATTTGAAGCCGTCGCGGTTGCCGTCGCCGCGCACCCCGACCGGGAACAGCGGACACAGGATGATGCAGTTGTTCCACTGGCCGAAGGCGGAAAACGCGTCGCGGTAGGCCATGAAGGCCCGGCCGGTGCCGTGCATCGCGACCACCAGATCGGGCGCCCGGCCCTCGACCCGGGGCGGCACGTAGAGGCAGTAGCTGAAGCGGGGATCCCGCCGGCTGGCGAACACCGTCGTCTGGCCGTGGTCGTAGAGTTGCCGTCCGCGATCTTGCGGTGCGTCGCCGGGTCCGTCCGGCGCTGCGTCCATGAGGGTCATTGCGGTTCCGATTGGCGTAGAAATTGGCGCCAAAAATGGTTACACAATGCCGGGCCGCACGCAAGCATGCAGTTCAGCACCCGGACGATTGGCCGGCGAAGCCGTCACCGCGCCGCCGTCAAGGGGCGCGGCGCGCAACCGCTGCCATTGTCGGTCGCCGATGGCGGCTCTACTATGCGGCCGCCCCCGGCCCCCCGCCCCTTGATGGCGGCGCGGCCGGGACAGACGACGAGGATCACCGAGGCCCGATGACCGACAAAGCGGAGCACACCCTGGGCAACCTCGTGGATCGCGTGGCCCGCGACATCCAGGCCGGTGTCTTCGCGCCGGGAATGTGGCTGAAGCAGATCGACCTGGAGACCCGCTACAACGCCAAGCGGATGGAGGTCCGGCGGGCCCTGGACCAGCTGGCGCTGAAGCGGCTGGTGCAGCATGTCCCCAACCGCGGCTACCATGTCCATTCGCCCGACAACCGGCAGACCGACGAGGCGCGGCAGGTCCGGCTGATCCTGGAGACGGCTGCGGCCGACAGCATCGTCGCCAACGCGACCGCCGCCGACATCGCGACGCTGCGCATGCTTGCGCAACGCTTCATCGACCTCACGGTCGACGGCACGCTGATCGACCTGTACGAGGCCAACATCGCGTTCCACACCAAGCTGCTGGCGCTCAATTCGAACCGCGAGCTGGCGAACATCGTCTGGGAACTGCGCGGGCGCGGCCCGTCGGCCCCCGTCACCCAATGGAAGACCCGCGCCCGCATCGACCTGTCGGCCAGCGAACATGTCCGGATGATCGATGCCATCGAGGCCGGGGATCCTGCCGAACTGCGCCGCCTGACCAGGATGCACATCGAGCAGGCCTAGCACGCTTCCCTGCCGCCACGGTGCCGGCGACGGCCATCCGCTCCCGTTCATATGGAACTGGCAATGACGCCCCATGATGATTAGCTTGAAAAGCAAACTATAGGGCGTCGCCCCGGCCGGTATCGGCCGCGGGCGGAGCGGAAGGGATCGGAAGCCATGTCGAAAGCGATGCGCATCCACCAGGGGAGCTTCGGCCGCGTCGCCCTGCTGGACATGGACAACGCCCTGATCCATCACGCCCATCCCCATTGCCATGTGCTGATCAAGGCGTCCGGCGCCGACACCCGCTTCGCGGTGGGGGAGCAGCTCTATCCGCTGCGTGACGACACCGCGGTGCTGGTCAACAGCTGGGAGGCCCATTCCTACGCCCACCAGCCGGGCGCCCCGCGCACCGTGATCCTGGCGCTCTACATCGAGCCGCGCTGGCTCGGCGCCATGCAGCGGGAACTCAACGCCAGCGGCAATCCCGGATTCTTCGCCCAGTCCTGCGGCGAGCTGACGCCCTACATCCGCCGGCTCGCCGACCGCATGGCGGCGGAGCTGCTGTACGACGACCCGTCGGGCGAGCGGATGGAGGAGGCGCTGTTCGACCTGATGATCGCCATCATCGACCGCTTTTCCGAATGGCGGACGCTGGGCGGGAGGCGCTATGCCGCCCCGGCGGCCCGCGACTTCCGCATCCGCCAGGCCATCCGCTTCATGAGCGGGACGCTGGGCGAGGAGTTCGACGCCGGCCGGGTCGCCGCCGCCGCCGGCCTGTCGCGCGCCCACATGTTCCGGCTGTTCCAGCAGACGATGGCGATCACCCCGGCGCTCTATTTCAACGTGCTGCGGATGGAGGCGGCCATCGACGCCATGGCCTCCGGACGGGAGAGCGCGACCGAGGTGTCGGGCCGGCTCGGTTTTTCGGCGCCCAGCCATTTCAGCCGCTTCTTCCGCAACCACCAGGGCGTGACGCCCACCGAGTACCGGCGCGTCGTCAATCTGGTGGACCAGCAAGGGGTGGGGCTGCAAGGCGTGGGGCGGCATGGGGCGGGACACGCCTGACCCGCCACCACCTGCACGAAAATGAGACGCTAGGGTAAATCGCGACACTCCACGGTAAAAGCTTTGCGTGGCGAACGGACTAGTCTCCCCGGGTAACCGGAGGATGACGATGACGGCCACGCTGTCCGCGACGAAAACCGCGACGCCGACCGCCGACCGCAAAGGCGATGCGGCACCGCTCGTCGGCCGCGCCATGCCGCGGGTGGAGGACGCCGCGCTGCTGACCGGGGTCGCCCGCTACGCCGACGACTTGCCGGTGAGGCCCGGCACCCTGCATGCCGCGGTCCTGCGCTCGCCGCACGCCCATGCCGAGCTGCTGGGCATCGACACCGCCGCCGCCCTGGCGGTGCCCGGCGTCGCCGCGGTGGTGACCGGGGCCGACGCCAGGCGCCTTGCCAGCCCGTTCCTGGTCGGCGTGCGCGCGCCGATGGAGCATTGGTGCCTTGCCACCGACCGCGTGCGCCATGTCGGCGAGCCGGTGGCGGTGGTGCTGGCCGACAGCCGCTATCTGGCCGAGGACGCGCTCGACCGCATCGCGGTGCGCTACCGCCCGCTGCCGCCGGTGACCTCCATTGCCCAGGCACTGGATGACGGATCGGAGCCGCTGCACCCGGCGGTCGGCTCCAACCTCGTCAACAGCCGCAGCTTCCGCTACGGCGATCCCGAGGCTGCCTTCGCCCGTGCCGCCCGCAGCGTGGCGGTCGAGGTCGAGTATCCCCGCAACTCCTGCACGCCGATGGAATGCTTCGTCGTCCTGGCTGACTACGACGCGGCCGAGGATGCGTACGAGGTGCTGTCGAATTTCTCCGGCCCCTTCGCCGTCCATCCGGTGATGGCCCGCGCGCTGAACGTGCCGGGGTCGCGGCTGCGGCTGAAGACGCCGCCCCATTCCGGCGGCAGCTTCGGCAACAAGCAGGCGGTGTTCCCC
This sequence comes from Azospirillum sp. HJ39, assembly GCF_041507355.1. Classification (NCBI taxonomy): domain Bacteria; kingdom Pseudomonadati; phylum Pseudomonadota; class Alphaproteobacteria; order Rhodospirillales; family Azospirillaceae; genus Azospirillum; species Azospirillum sp. HJ39. Next base: position 414,196 of record NZ_CP167913.1, read on the forward strand.
TATGTCGTGCTGATGGGTCTGTGCGCCCGTGTCGCCGGGCGGCCGGTGAAGTGGGTGGAGGACCGGCTGGAGCATCTGATGGCTGCCACCTCGGCCACCGCGCGCCGCATGCGCATCGAGGCGGCGGTCGAGCCGGACGGCCGGGTTCTGGCGCTGCGGATGGAGCAGACCGAGGATTGCGGCGCCTATCTGCGAGCGCCGGAACCGGCCTCGCTCTACCGCAACCACGGCAACCTGACCGGTGCCTACGACATCCCGAACCTGGCGGTGACCAACCGCATCGTCGTCACCAACAAGACGCCGACCGGCCTCAACCGCGGCTTCGGCGGCGGCCAGCTCTATTACGGGCTGGAGCGGCTGATGAACCGGGTGGCGGCGGAGCTCGGGCTGGACCCGCTCGACGTCATCCGCCGCAACCTGGTGGCGGCCGACGCCATGCCCTACCGCACCGCCTCGGGCGGGACGCTCGACAGCGGCGACTACTGCGCGACGCTGGAGCAGGCGGTGCGGGACGGCGCGCTCGACGCGCTGAAGGCCCGGCGCGCGGCGCTGCGGGCCGAGGGGCGGCTCTACGGCATCGGCTACGCCGCGGTGGTCGAGCCGTCGATCTCCAACATGGGCTACATCACCACCGTCCTGACCGCCGAGGAGCGGCGCAAGGCCGGGCCGAAGAACGGCGCGCAGGCGACCGCCAGCGTCGCGGTCGATCCCACCGGCGGCGTGTCGGTGGCGGTGGCATCGGCGCCGCAGGGGCAGGGGCATCGCACCGTGCTGGCCCAGGTGGTGGCCGACGTCTTCGGCCTGCGCTTCGAGGACATCCGCGTCAACACCGACCTCGACACCGGCAAGGACGCCTGGTCGATCGCGTCGGGCAACTATTCCAGCCGCTTCGCCGGGGCGGTGGCGGGGGCGGCGCAGGTGGCGGCGACCCGGCTGCGCGGCCGGATGGCGGAGCTGGTCGCCGGGCAATTGAACTGCCGGGCTGAGGATGTGCGCTTTGCCGGCGGCAGGGTGTTTTCAGAGGCTAACCCGGACAACGGGCTGTCCTTCTCCCGCGTCGCCGCCGCCGGCCACTGGTCGCCCGGCACGCTGCCTGATGGGGAAGAAGCGGCGCTGCGCGAGACCGCCTTCTGGACGCCGGAGCCGCTGAAGGCGCCGACCGACGCCGACCACATCAACAGCTCCGCCTGCTACGGCTTCATCTTCGACTTCTGCGGGGTGGAGATCGACCGGACCACGGGGGCGCTGCGGATCGACCGCTACGTCACCATGCACGATGCCGGCCGGCTGCTGAACCCGCTGCTGGTGGAGGGCCAGATCCTGGGCGGCTTCGCCCACGCCGTCGGCACTGCGCTGTACGAGGAATACGCCTATGGCGACGATGGCCGGTTCCTGTCCGGCACCTTCGCCGACTATCTGGTGCCGACCGCCTGCGAGGTGCCGGTGCCCGTCATCCTCCACCGCGAAAGCCCGTCGCCGGTGACGCCGCTCGGCGCCAAGGGGGTGGGGGAGGGGAACTGCATGAGCACCCCGGTCTGTCTCGCCAACGCGGTGGCGGACGCACTGTCCGGTGTGGCGGCGGGCGAGGTGCCGTCCCTGCCGCTGACCCCGGCCAAGCTTGCGGCGCTGATCCATCCGCCGGAACCGCCGCGCCCGGCATCCGCAGCCGGCTCTGCCGCCCCGCCGCCGGCCGCGGTGAAGGGCGGGCGGGGCCTGACCGGGGAGGGCAGCCGCGAGGTGCCGGCCACCCCCGAACAGGTTTGGGCCATCCTGCTCGATCCCAGGGAGCTGGCGGCGCTGCTGCCCGGCTGCGAGGCGTTGGATCTCGCCGGTCCGAACGCCTACCGGGCCGAGGTGGTGGTCGGCATCGGCCCGGTGCGCGGCCGCTACACCGCGGAGGTGGCGCTGTCCGACCTCGACCCGCCCAATGCGCTGACCCTGACCGGCAGCGGCAGCAGCGCGCTCGGCTCCGGCAGCGGCACCGGGTATGTCACGCTGGAGCGTACCGCCACCGGCACGCGCGTCACCTACCGCTACGGCGCGTCGGTCGGTGGCAAGGTCGCGGCGGTCGGCGGCCGGATGCTCGACAGCGCGTCCCGCCTGCTGATCGGCCAGTTCTTCGAGAAGCTGGTGGCCCGCGCCGGCGGCCCCGCGGCACCCGCCAAGCCTCCATCGCTGCTGGCGCGGCTGCTGCGCCTTCTGGGGATCGCCCGATGAAGCCCGCATCCTTCGACTATCTGCGGCCGGCGACGGTCGCCGACGCGCTGGCGGCGCTGGCGGCCGGGGGCGACGACGCCCGCGTGATCGCCGGCGGCCAGTCGCTGATGCCGATGCTGAACATGCGGCTGGTCCAGCCGCGCCTGCTGATCGACCTCGGCCGGCTGGAGGAGCTGCGCAGCCTGCGCGCCGAAGCCGGCTGGCTGGTCGTCGGTGCCGCCGTCACCCAGGCCGAGGTGCTGGCCCGCCCGACCCTGGCGCGCGAGGTGCCGCTGCTGGCCGCCGCCCTGCCGTGGGTCGGCCATGTCCAGACCCGCAACCGCGGCACGCTCTGCGGCTCGGTCGCCCATGCCGACCCCAGCGCCGAGACACCGCTCTGCCTGGTCGCCAGCGGCGGCGAGGTGGTGCTGCGCAACGCGAAGCGCCGCCGCACCGTCGCCGCCGCCGACTTCTTCCTGGGGCCGCTGACCACGGTGAAGGCGGCGGACGAGATCGTCGAATGCGTGCGCTTCCCGCTGGCGAAGCCGGGCAGCGGCCATGCCTTCCGCGAGATGTCGATGCGCCATGGCGACTTCGCCATCACCGCCTGCGCCGCCACGGTGGACGGCCACTCCGCCAGCCTTGCCGTCGGCGGGGTCGCCGACCGGCCGACACTGAGGTCCTGGCCGCTCGTTTCGGGCGGGCTGCCGCCGGACCTCGACGAGGCGCTGAACGCCTTCGCCTGGGATCTCGGCGGCGACGACGACCAGCACGCCACCGCGCGCTACCGCCGCGACCTCGTCCGCCGGATCGGCCGCACCGTCCTTGAGGAAGCCCTGTCATGCCGCCGCTGACGTCCCAAGTCTCCCCGCCGGTTCTGGCGGCGGAGACGCGCCACGCCGTCTCCATCGTCCTGAACGGCACGCCGCGCAGCGGCCATGCCCATCCGCGCCTGCTGCTGAGCGATTTCCTGCGCCACGAGCTGGGCGCCCACGGCACCCGCGTCGGCTGCGAGCATGGCGTCTGCGGCGCCTGCACCGTCCGCATCGACGGGGTGGCGGTCCGTGCCTGCCTGACCCTGGCGGTCCAGGCCGACGGCCGGCGCATCGACACCGTCGAGGGACTGGCGGCGGCCAACGGGGGGCGGATGACCGCGCTCCAGGAGGCGTTCCGCCGGCACCACGCCCTGCAATGCGGCTTCTGCACGGCCGGCATCCTGATGTCGCTGGCCGATTACCTGGACCGCACCCCCAAACCCACCGAAGAGGAGCTACGCGACATGCTGAGCGGCCATCTTTGCCGCTGCACCGGCTATGCCGGCATCGTCCGCGCGGTGATGGAGGTCACAGGCCAGACGATGAAGGAGGGTGGCCATGTTTGACCTCGGCCGCAGCATCCTGGCCAGCGCGGAGCGCAGCCCCGACACGGTCGCCATCGTCGACGGCGACCTGCGGCTGACCTACGCGCAATGGCTGGACCGCATCCGCCGGCTGGTCGGGGCCTTCGACCGGCTCGGCCTGCGTCCCGGCGACCGCATCGCCACCGCGCTGCAGAACACATGGGAGATGGCGACCATCCATTGGGCCTGCCAGCTGGCCGGCATCGCCATCGTGCCGCTGAACTGGCGGGTGAAGGCCGACGAGCTGGATTACTGCCTGCCCAACGCCGAGGTGCGCGCCCTGTTCCATCAGGACGTGTCGGCCGAGGCCGTCGGTGACTCCGCCGCGGCGCGGGCGCTGCCCCGCATCGCGGTCGGCGATACCGGTGGCGGCCACTCCGGGCACCGCTTCGCCGACCTGCTGGACAGCGCCCCGGCCCCGGCGCTGCCCCGTGCCACGGCGGAGCATGTCTCGCTGTTCCTCTACACCTCCGGCACCACCGGCAAGCCCAAGGGCGTGCCGCGCCGCCACCGGACCGAGCGGGCCGCCGCCGTCGCCCATGTCGCCCAGAACTGCTACCGTCGGGGCGAGCGGACGCTGGGGGTCATGCCGCTCTACCACACGATGGGGGTGCGCTCGCTGCTGGCGATGGCGCTGGTCGACGGCTGCTTCGTCTGCCTGCCGCGCTTCGACACCGCCCGCGCCCTGGCGCTGATCGCGGCGGAGCGGCTGACCTGCCTCTATCTGGTGCCGACGCTCTATCACGACCTGCTGGCCGATCCGGGATTCGCCGCGACCGACCTGTCGTCGGTGCGCAAGCTTGGCTTCGCCGGGGCGTCGATGACCGACGGTCTGCTGAAGCGGCTGGACGCCGCCTTCCGGCCCGAGCTGTTCGTCAACCATTACGGCTCGTCGGAGATCTACACCTTCACCATCGACCAGAACGCGCCGGCCAAGCCGGGATCGGCCGGCAAGGCGGCGCTGAACCAGCGCATCCGCATCGTCCGCCTCGGCAGCTTCGATCCGGAGGAGCGGGCGGCGGCCGGGGAGGAGGGGCAGATCGTCGCCGACCTGTCGGGGGACGAGTCCTTCGAGGGCTATTGGAAGCGGCCGGACGCCGACGCCAAGGCGCTGCATGCCGGCTGGTACTTCACCGGCGACATCGGCTTCCTCGACGGCGACGGCGACCTGTTCGTCACCGGCCGGGTCGACGACATGATCATCACCGGCGGCGAGAACGTCTCGCCGGTCGAGATCGAAAGCGTGCTGTCGCTGCATGACGGCGTGCTGGAGGTCGCGGTCGCCGGCCTGCCCGACGAGCGCTGGGGCCAGCGGGTCGTCGCCTTCGTCAAGCGCGCCCGCGGCGTCGAGGCCAAGGATCTCGACGAGCATTGCCGCAGCTCCGGCCTCGCCAACTTCAAGCGCCCGCGCGAGTACGTCTTCCTCGACGAAATCCCGAAATCGCCGGTCGGCAAGATCCTGCGCCGCAAGCTGCAGGCCGGCGAGTTCGCGCCCGAAATCGGCCCGGCCGCCCCCTGATCCCACCCCATCCAGTCAAGTCCTCATCAGGAGTTCCGCACCGTGACCCCCTATCGCTTCGACAGCACCGACCGCCTGCTCGCCGACCTCGACGGCTTCCGCGTGGAGATCGACGAGGCCCAGGAGCGCGCCGACATCGTGCTGGACCGCCCGCCCTTCAACATCGTCAGCATGCTCCAGCGCGACCAGTTCGGCGCCGTGTTCGCGGCACTCGACCGCGATCCCAGGGTGCGGGTGATCGTCCTGCGCGCCGAGGGCGAGAATTTCTCGTCCGGCGGCAGGATCGCCGGCTTCATGGAGATGTCGGCCGAGCATGTGTCGGAGCTGGCCGTCAACATCGCCGCCCCGGAACGCTGCCGCAAGCCGGTGATCGCCCAGGTCCGCGGCTATTGCTTCGGCGTCGGGTTCGAGCTGTCGCTGGCCTGCGATTTCCGCATCGCGTCGGAAACCGCGCAGTTCGCCCTGCCGGAGATGCGCATCGGCATGATCCCCGGTTCCGGCGGGTCGGCCCGCCTGCTGCACATGATCGGCATCTGCCGGACCAAGGACATGGTGATGCGGGCCAGGCGCATCCCCGGCCGCCAGGCCGCCGACTGGGGTTTCGTCACCGACTGCGTCGCCGACGCCGAGCTGGAGACGGCGGTCGCCGCCCTGGTCGACGAGCTGCGCGGCTTCTCGCCGCTGGCCCAGCGCACCATCAAGGGGGTGCTGAACAGCGGCAACAACGTGTCGGTCGACGGCGCCATCGAGATCGAGGGGCAGGCCTATGGCCGCCTGCGCGGCTCGGAGGACTTCAAGGAGGGCGTCGCCTCCTTCACCGAGAAGCGCAAGCCGGTCTTCAAGGGCGTCTGACCGACGCTTCCAGGCACGGGCAACGAAGCACGGACCCCACAGGGAGGAACCAAAAATCATGACCAAGACCACGCTTCTCGGCACCGCCGCGCTCGTCCTGCTCGGACAAGCCGGCGGCGCGTCCGCCGCCGAACCCATCCGCATCGGGGTGGTGACCCCGTTGTCGGGCACCTATGCGCCGATCGGCCAGCAGGTCCGCTGGGGGCTGGAGCTGGCGACGAAGGAGGTCAACGCCGCCGGCGGCGTCATGGGGCGCCAGATCGAGCTGCTGTTCGAGGACGAGGAGGCCAATCCCGCCGTCGCGACCCAGAAGGCGGAGAAGCTGTTCCAGGTCAACAAGGTCGATTTCCTGACCGGAACCGTCAATTCCGGCTCGACCCTGGCGGTCGGGCAGCTGGCCGAGCGCAACGGCCGGCTGATCGCCACCACCGTCTCCTTCTCCGACGCCATCACCACCGACAAATGCTCGCCCAACGTCTTCCGGGTGAACGCGCGGGCGGGACAGCAGTCGGCGGCGCTGGCGGAATGGCTGGCCAAGGACAAGCCGAAGGCCAAGGTCTATTATCTCGGCCCCGACTACGAGATGGGCCGTTCCACCGTCGCGGCCTTCAAGGCGGCGGCGGAGAAGACCGGGGCGCAATCGACCGGCGAGGTGTTCGCGCCGCTCGGCAGCAAGGACTATTCGCAGTATTTCGGCCAACTCCGCGCCGCGCGGCCCAGCGTGCTCTACACTTCCACCGCCGGCAACGACACCGTCCGGCTGCTGACGCAGATGGGCGAGTATGGGCTGCTGCGCAACCTGACCATTGTCGGCGCGTCGGGCACCGTCACCGCCCAGAACATCGGCGCCATCGGCAAGGCGGCCGACGGCTTCGTCACCGGCGTCGGCTATTCGGCGGAACTGCCGACGCCGGAGAACCAGGCCTTCGTCGCCGCCTTCCGCAAGGCCTACGACACCGCCCCCGACCTTTACGGCGCCGACAGCTACGGCCTGATCGGCTTCTTCAAGGCGGCGGTCGAGAAGGCCGGCGGCACCGACACCGACGCGCTGCGCAAGGCGATGGAGGGGCTGAGCTGGGCGACGCCGCAGGGCACCAAGACCATGCGGGCCGGCGACCATCAGGCGGTGCAGGACATGTACGCCGTGCGCATCGCGGCGGACGGCAGCAGCACCCGCTTCGACGTCGTCGGCACCGTTCCGGGCGACGCAGCCATCGGGCCGGACCAATGCACCCGGTTCTGAGGACGCATTCAAGGAGCCGACGGCCATGGCCGATCTCATCGACTATCTGCAATTCGTCCTGGCGCCGCAGGCGCTGAACGGCCTGTCGCTCGGCGTTGCCGTCGTCCTGATGGCGCTGGGCCTGACCATCATCTTCGGGCTGCTGGACGTCATCAACATGGCCCATGGCGAGTTCTACGCCATGGGCGCCTTCCTGGCGCTGACCCTGGCCGGGCTGGGGGTCGGCTTCTGGGCGCTGCTGGTGCTGGTGCCGCTGCTGATGCTCCCCATCGGCTGGCTGGCCGAGCGCTGGCTGATCGCGCGGGTCTTCCACAGCCGCGACCGCCACATCCTGACCCTGCTGCTGACCTTCGGGCTGGGGATGATCCTGGAGGACCTGCTGAAGCTGGTCTACGGCCCCAACACCCTGCGGCCCGAGAACCCGATCGAGGGCGGCACCGAGATCCTTGGCATGTTCCTGCCGAACTACCGGCTGTTCCTGATCGGCTTCGGCCTCGCGCTGATCGCCGCGGTCTGGCTGGTGGTCTTCCGCACCGGGCTCGGCGCCATGGTGCGGGCCGCCGCCTTCGACAAGGACATGGCCTCGTCGCTGGGGGTGCCGGTGCGCCGGGTCTATGCCGGCACCTTCGCCTTCGGGGTGGCGCTGGCCGGCCTGTCCGGCGTGCTGCTGGCGCCGATCTACTCGGTGTTCCCGACCATGGGCCGCGATTTCATCCTGATGGCCTTCACCGTGGTGATCGTCGGCGGCATGGGCTCGATCCAGGGGGCGGTCGTCGCCGGCCTGCTGCTGACCCAGGTGCAGGCGCTGTCCAGCCTCTACATCTCGCCGGTCTGGTCCGACCCGCTGGTGTTCGGGATCATGGTGCTGGTGCTGATGGTCCGGCCGCAGGGCCTGTTCGGGAGGCTCGGACATGCCTGAGGCCACCAGTTTGCGCACCCTGTCCGACCCCGGCCGCGCCGGGCCGGTTTCCCGGCTTTCCCGTCTGGCGCCGGTCCATTGGCTGGCGCTGGCCTTCCTCGCCGCGGCGCTGGGCTTCGCCGCCGTCGCCTGGGCGACCGGCAACGGCTTCTACCTGCGGCTGGCGACCGAGGCGCTGATCTTCGCCGGGCTGGCGATGAGCGTCGACCTGCTGCTGGGCTACACCGGCCTCCTGTCGCTGGGACAGGCGCTGTATTTCGGGCTCGGCGCCTATGTCTCGGCGTTGGTCCTGCGCGACGTCGCGGCCAGCTTCTGGCTGGCGATGGCGGCGGCCCTGCTGGCGGGCGGGCTGGCCGGGCTGATCGGCGGCGTCATCGCCAACCGGGTGAAGGGCGTCTATTTCGCGCTGATCACCTTCGGGCTGGCCCAGGTCGCCGCCAAGACCGTCTACAACACCCGCGCGCTCGGCGCGTCGGACGGGCTGATCGGCATCCCGCAGATCCGGGTCGGCTTCGGCCCGTTCAGCCTCGACACCGCCGACCCGCTGTCCTTCTTCCTGCTGGTGCTGGCCCTGACCGTGGTCGCCTATGCCGGGCTCGCCTATCTGATGGACGCGCCGTTCGGCCGGACGCTGGCCGCCATCCGCGCCAACGAGAAGCGCGTGCCGTTCCTGGGCTTCGACGCCTGGCGCTACAAGCTGGCGGTCTATGTGCTGGCGGCCTGCGTCGCAGCAACGGCGGGGGCGCTCTACCCGATGCTGCGCGGCTTCGTCTCGCCCGAGCTGATGTTCTTCGAGACCTCCGGCAACGCCGTCATCACCGTCATCGTCGGCGGGGTCGGCACGCTGATCGGGCCGGTGGTGGGCAGCCTGCTGCTGACCGCCCTGCGCTCGGTCGTCGGATCCTGGACCGAGCATCACCTGATCGTCGTGGGGGTCATCTTCATGCTGTCCGTCATCTTCCTGCGCAAGGGACTGGTCGGCGCCCTGCTGGCCCGGCTGACCCGCCACGGCGACCGGGGGAGGGCGGCCCGATGACGGCATCCTCCCTCAGGACGGCGGCGACGGGCGCGGGTTGCGCCTGTGCACTGGGCGTGCGTGACCTGTCGGTGAATTTCGGCGGGCTCCAGGCGGTGGCGGGCGTCGGCTTCGAGGCCGCCGCCGGCCGGATCACCTCGGTCATCGGCCCCAACGGGGCGGGCAAGAGCACGCTGTTCAACCTGATCAGCGGCGCCATCCGCCCGACCGGCGGCCGGGTGACGCTGGACGGCGCCGACGTCACCGGCCGGTCGCCCGACCGGCTGCTCGCCGCCGGGCTGGCGCGGTCCTTCCAGATCACCAACCTGTTCTTCGAGCTGCCGGTCCTGGAAAACCTGCGGATCGCGGCGCAGGTGCTGGAGCGGCCCTGGCACGCGCTGCGTCCGGTCGGCCACAGCCGCCGGGCGCTGGCCAAGGCCGACGCGCTGCTGGAGCGGTTCGGCCTGTCGGCCAAGGCGCGCGAGCTTGCCGGCAACCTGTCGCACGGCGAGCAGCGGCGGCTGGAGATCGCGGTGGCGCTGGCCGCCGAGCCGCGGGTGCTGCTGCTGGATGAGCCGACCCAGGGCATGAGCCACGGCGACACGGCGGACACCGGCGCGCTGATCCGCTCGCTGGCCGGCGACCTGACCGTGCTGCTGATCGAACATGACATCGGTCTGGTGATGAGCCTGTCGGACCATGTCGTCGTGATGGCGCAGGGCCGCAAGATCGCCGAGGGGCCGCCCATGGCGGTGCGCGCCGATCCGGCCGTCCAGGCCGCCTATTTCGGACACGGGTGACGCCATGCTTTCCATCGAGAACCTGCACGCGCATTACGGCCTCAGCCATGTCCTGCAGGGGATATCCCTGCAGGCCGGGCCGGGCGAGGTGGTCGGGCTGTTCGGCCGCAACGGAGTCGGCAAGACCACCATCCTGAAATCCATCGCCGGCTGGGTGCCGGCCAGCTCCGGCACGATCCGCTTCGACGGCGCCGACCTGGCCGGACGGACCCCCGACGAGATCGCCCGTCTCGGGCTCGGGCTGGTGCCGGAGGACCGCCGCATCTTCCCCGGCCTCAGCGTCGAGGAGAATCTGCGGCTGGGGCTGCGCCAATGCCCCGGCCGCGCCCGCCAGGAGAACGAGCGGGCGATCGGCAGCGCCTTCACCCGCTTTCCGCGGCTGGCCGAGCGGCGGCGGCAGCTGGGGACCACCCTGTCCGGCGGCGAGCAGCAGATGCTGGCGATGGCCCGCGTGATGGTCGGCACCGCCAGGCTGCTGCTGATCGACGAGCCGACGGAGGGACTGGCGCCGATGATCGTCGACGAGATCTTCTCGATCATCACCGAGCTGAAGCGGGCCGGGCTGACCATCCTGCTGGTGGAGCAGAACATCCATCGCGCGCTGGAGGTCGCCGACCGTTTCTACGCGGTGGAGCGGGGCCGCATCACGCTCCATGGCGAGGCGGCATCGTCCGTCGACCGTGGCCGGCTGTTGGAGACCGTCGCGGTCTGATCCGGCCGGGCAATCGGGGCCGGGCGCTCAGCCGACCAGCCCGGCGGCCAGATTGACGCCCAGCGCCAGCACCGCCGTATTGAACAGGAAGGACAGGGCGCCGTGCATCAGCACCAGCCGGCGCATGCCGGCGCCGCGGGTGGTGACGTCGGAGACCTGCGCCGTCATGCCGACGGTGAAGCTGAAATACAGGAACTCCAGGTAGTCGGGGGCGTCGTTGCCGGGAAAATCCAGGCAGCGGTCCCCCGTGGTTCGGCCGTCCAGCCAATAGTCGTGGGCGTAATGCTGGGCGAAGAAGACGTGCAGGAAGCTCCAGGACAGCAGCACCGTCGCCGCCGCCAGCACGGCCGCCATCCCTTCATGGGGGGAGCCCTTGGCCGAAACCAGCTCCACCCCGATGGCGGCCATCGCGACGAGGGAGGCCAGCACCGCCCCGGCCAGCACGCCCCATTTGCCGGGGTCGAGCAGCCGGGCCCGGCGGCGCATCGACGCCACCGTCGCCCGCCTCATCAGGATGCCGGCCAGCAGGATATAGACGGCGACCCCCAGGTCCCAGCCGATCAGCAGGGCGGTCGACGGGCGCAGCCACAGGGCCGCCGCACCCCCGGCGGCCAGCGCGACCGCCAGCGCGCCGCTCAGGGAGGGGCGGTTGCGGAGATGGGTCAGGCTGCCGCGCATCTGGCCTCCGGCCGATCTGGGACCGCCAGTTCAGTTGGAGGCTGGATAGAGCGGAAGCAAGCCCTGCTGCCGGCGCTGGTAGCGCACCAGCTCCCACGCGGTCAGCGGCATGGCGCCCGCCGCCCGGCAGGCGTCGGCGACCTCGAACATCAGCGCCTGCTGGTGGAACAGGGTGGCGTAGGCGTCGCCCAGCCGGAACTCCGGATCCCACATGTGGATGGCCTCGGCCCCGGCGCCGTTCACCTCGATGATGCGGAAATCCTCGCCCACCGCCAGCCGCTCCACCGACGCGAAGCGCACGTCGAAACGGCCGAAATGGAAGCCCGGCATCGCATCGGCGATCTCGTCGAAGCGGGCGGTCAGCGTCGCCGTGACATGGCCGCAGGCATCCTTGTAGAGCCCGCCGACCCGGCTGCTGCCGACCAGTGACAGCCGCACCGTCTCGCCTGCCGCCGGCACCTCGTCCAGCCGGGCGGCCAGCGCCTCGCGATGCAGCCCGGCCTTCCAGGAGGCTCGCGGATCGTCGGCGATCAGCGCGCGCAGGCTGGACCGGCCGTCGCCCACCACGTGGGGATAATAGCGGAAGGTCATGGAGAAGATGCGCCCGTGCCGTTCCCCCGGCTTGCGGACGTAGAAGATCCCGGCCTCCCCGGCATGGGGCACATGCTCCTGCAGGATCACCCGCCCCTCGGCCGGGAAGCCCTGGAGATAGGCGTGCAGATCGGCTGCGTCCTGCACCAGCCGCACGCCGATGCCGCGCCAGCCGATGTCGGGCTTGGCCACCAGCGGGAAGGACAGGCCGGCACCCGAGGCCAGCAGTTCCAGCCCCGAAGGCGTCAGCGACGGTCGGTTGTCCAGCACCATGGACCGGGCGGCCCAGCGCCGCGCCGCCGGACCGATCAGCTCCATGCAGGCGATCTTCGATTCCCCCAGCAGCCCGCCCGCCTCGATCGACGGGTTGGCGGCGGTCGGCAGGGTCAGGCTGCGGTAGCGGATGCCGAGCGCGAACCATTGGACCACCAGCGGGATGTAGAACAGCAGCGGCGGGATGCGCTCGGCCCAGCCGATGGTAGGGGCGCCGGCGGGGACGACCGGCAGGCCGGGCAGGGCGATGGCGCGCCGGGTCGGGTTGCCGTGCAGCGCGGCGCGCAGGGCAGGGGGCAGCTGCGGCTCCGCCAATTCGCGGATGCGGGCGAACAGGGCCTTTACGATGGATCGGGCGCGCCGGGTACGCAGGGCGATCAGCAATGCCGCCCCGCCGATGCCGATGACCTGCACCTGCAAGGCCGCCGATTCCAGCGACGACGTCATCAGCGTCAGCAACAGCCCGACATGCACGCCCGCCGTCACCAGGGTGATGACGGTGAAGCGCAGGAACGGCACCCGCATGGCTCCGCAGGCGAAGTAGGTCGGGAACAAGACCCCGGGGACCAGACGGCAAGTCACCAGCGTCGGCAGCAAGTTGTGCTGCAAGGCATTGCGGCAGCGCTCAAGCATCGGCCCTTCGGTCCGCCGCCGGATCCAGGTGATGCGCAGAGACGATAGTCCGAGGACATAAATGAACAAGTCGCCGATAACAATCCCACACAGCAGCGTGAAAGCGGTCACGCCGATGCTGACCGTACCGACGCTGACCAGGCTGGCCCCCGCCGCAATTGCAACGTCTTCGTGCAGCAGTGTCAGCAAAGCAAGGCCCAGCAAGAGGGGGAATCCGGCGAAGGCGGTTATTGGTTGCAATGCAGCAAACACGGGCGGGATGTCCGTTGGAAGTTTGGCGGCTGGTGAGCCTTCGGCAAAATTGCATAGGAAATGGTAAGCTTCACGTTAAAACTTTTGTAAAACCGTGCGGCATGGTGACGGTTTGTTTGTAGCCATATTGAAAACATATGGGAATGATCGTAAATATGTGTTTGCAGGTATGGCGCCGACACGGCACAGTGCGCTTCAATCAATCGGCGGCCAATGGCTGTCAGGCGATGGCTGCCGGCCGATGACCGGCGGCCCAACCGCCACATGACACGAGCAGGAGACGCACCGTGCAGAGCATCCAGTGGGACGACGCCTTCCTTCTTGAAGCCCAGCTGACCGAGGACGAGAAGCTGGTCCGCGACAGCGCCCGCGCCTACTGCCAGGACCGGCTGCAGCCCCGTGTCATCTCTGCCTTCCGCGAGGAGCGGTTCGACCGCGAGATCATGAGCGAGATGGGCGAGCTGGGCCTGCTGGGGTCCACCATCCCCGAGGAGTATGGCTGTCCGGGCGTCAGCCACGTCGCCTACGGGCTGGTCGCCCGCGAGGTGGAGCGGGTGGACAGCGGCTACCGCTCTGCCATGTCGGTGCAGTCCTCGCTGGTCATGCACCCGATCTTCTCCTACGGCAGCGAGGAGCAGAAGAAGAAGTGGCTGCCGCGGCTGGCCACCGGCGAGCTGGTCGGCTGCTTCGGCCTGACCGAGCCGGACCATGGCTCCGACCCCGGCGGCATGAAGACCCGCGCCACCAAGGTCGACGGCGGCTATCTGCTGACCGGTTCCAAGATGTGGATCACCAATTCCCCCATCGCCGACCTTGCCGTCGTCTGGGCGAAGTCGGACGCCCATGACAACAAGATCAAGGGCTTTGTGGTGGAGCGCGGGACCAAGGGCTTCTCGACGCCGAAGATCGAGGGCAAGCTGTCGCTGCGCTCGTCGGTCACCGGCGAGATCGTGCTGGACGGGGCCTTCGTGCCGGACGAGAACCTGCTGCCCAACGCGTCGGGCCTGGGCGGGCCGTTCGGCTGCCTGAACAAGGCGCGCTACGGCATCGCCTGGGGCGTGATGGGGGCGGCGGAATTCTGCTGGCACGCCGCGCGCCAGTACACGCTGGACCGCAAGCAGTTCGGCCGTCCGCTGGCCGCGACCCAGCTGGTCCAGAAGAAGCTGGCCGACATGATGACCGAGATCGCGCTGGGCCTGCAGGGCTGCATCCGGGTCGGCCGCATGATGGACGACGGCAGCTGGTCGCCGGAGGCGGTGTCGCTGATCAAGCGCAACAACTGCGGCAAGGCGCTCGACATCGCCCGCGTCGCCCGTGACATGCATGGCGGCAACGGCATCTCCGACGAGTTCCAGGTCATCCGCCACATGGTGAACCTGGAGACGGTGAACACCTACGAAGGTACCCACGATGTCCATGCCCTGATCCTGGGCCGGGCGCAGACGGGGATCCAGGCGTTCTCGTGAGTGAAGGGCTGTGGCCTTCGTACAATTTCTGAGCTGATGGACTCACCCTCCCTCCGCTTTCTGTGGACCTTCGATCCGTCCGCCCCGGCGTCCGGCGCATGGGGGGCGCGAAAACGGAGGGGGGGCAAGGGAGGGTCCGGAAATCGGTGTGGTTGCGGATTTCCGGACCCTGGTCCCTGCTGACACAGCGGCTTTCTTGTGCATGACAACTCGATCTTGCCCCGGTTCGGCGGTTCTCCCGCAGTTTGCGTGGATCGGGCTGCGGGGAGGACGCGACGGGGCAGCAGATCGACGCTGACGTGTCCGTGTGTCCGACGCTTGATCAGCTTCAGCCTGTTGACCTGCCCCTCTGCCTGGGCTGTGCGACAAGCGCTTCACCTCCGCCTACCTCTACGCCGCCATCTGCCCAGCCAGCGGCGCCGACTCCGCGCTGGTGATGCCAACCGTCTCCACTACCGTCATGAGCCCGTTCCTGGACGGCGTCTCCCGGAGCCTGGAACCGGACATCCAGGCGGTGCTGCCGCTCGACCGATCCGGCTGGCATGGATCGCGGGCGCTGGTCGTGCCGGACAACATCACGCTGGTGCCGCTGCCGCCCTACAGTCCCGAGTTGAACCCGGTCGAGCGCGTCTGGCTGTATCTACGAGAGCGCTTTCTGTCTCACCACCGGCTTTTGGACGACGCCGACGCCGTGGTCCAAGCCTGCTGTGATGCCTGGAATGCCCTCGCCGACACACCGGGGCACCTACGCTCCCTCACCAGCTACCCATGGCTCTCATGTGTCAATAATTGGGCGTGGCGGTATCAGTTCCATAGCGCCATCGGCCCTTTGCTCGGCGATATGTTCCGCCCGCTCTCGACTGTCTGCGTCGTTAAAGCTGTGCTGTTTGCGCCAAGTGTCCTGCGACACTACTCGGCGGGCAAACCAGTCCTCGACCAGTTCGGCGATTTGATCAGCGGTCAGATCGGGCTTACGGGCAACCATTCGGAACAAGCGGTCGGTGACAGCTGCGAGGCGTCGCGCCCGTTCCAAGGCTTCGGGATAGGGCACCGCGCCGACGGATCGCACGATGTAGGCGCGGCCACCGAACCGGGGCCGAAGGTCGGAAGGGATGTGACGGACGAAATCATGCCGCCCACCGTGGGCGCGAAGAAAGCGGTTCTCGGCGTTCGCGGCCATGGACACACAACCTTTCGTCATGTCCACAGCGGTAGTGCCTAAGGCGGTAAACCGTCGCCTGCTACGTGCCCGATTTTCCGCCCGTTTGGGCCGAAATCCGGTAAGCTACTGAACTGCTTAGGGAAAGGTTGGTTGGGGGACTAGGATTCGAACCTAGGCTGGCGGAGTCAGAGTCCGCTGTCCTACCGCTAGACGATCCCCCAGACCGTCACCGGGAAAATCAGGCGGCTTGAACCGACCTGGCCCGGCTTCGTGCACTTTCCAGATAACCGCATCGTTGCTGATGTGGGGCAGGGTTTTGGCGCGTTTGGGCAGCGGCGTCAAGCCTCGGATTTCGATGTGCAGCTGTTCGGGACCGAAGGCGTCTGCGGCGGGCTTGCGCTGGCTATGCCGCCAAGGAAGCGGGACTGGCGCCGGAGGCAGCCCCAGCCGCCAAGAAGTAACGGACCGCTCAGAAAGGCATCCGCTGTCAGGATGTTCCCTATCGGGAGCGCGACACCCAAGTCATGCGTCATCTTTGTCAAAGGACAATCCAATTTTCCGTTCAATTCACGAGCCAAAGTAGCTTGAATGCTGCCAAGGTATGCGATATGGTCTTTTCAGCACGCACATCGTGGTCCGGATGAACTGGCATCGATTGCGTAGCTAGCGCGGTCAAGAGGCTTGACCTAGCGATCAACGCTAGGATCAGGAGTGCGCCTCGAGACCGTCATCGCTACCCGTCTCTAAATTTCCCGCCGCTATCGGCGCGGACGCCGACGCAAGCGTGTTTGCCGCACTCGCCGCCGTGCTTGTGGCTGCGGAACGCGAGTATGGCGCCGGGAATGCTGGGCTGACCGCACGAGCCGCCCTGACGATTGGGGCCCTGCACGCGACCGACATCCGAGCCGCAGCGCGCCGAGCCGTCCGCCGGTTCCCGGAACTCTCTGCCGATGCCAACCGCCTGCCTTCCATCCTTGAGGTTGGTCGCCGCCTTGCTGCGGCCAGTCTCCGAGACGAGGGCTGAACAATGGTGATCGTCCACACCGCCTCAGCTTGCGATGGCCGCAACTACGTCGTCGTCGAGTATGCCCCGAAGCTGGGTTGCCGCTGGTACGAAGCCCGGCGGCTGGTGCTCGCAGAGACCGACGGGACGCCCTACTACCAGACCAACGGGCGCAACGTCGTCCGCATCTTCAAGGACATCAGCTACCACGATGTGCGGTCCCGCTCGGTGGGATGGGAGTATCGCGGCATGGTCGAGCGTCTGAAGCGCAAGGCGGATGAGCTTGCCCAGGAGGTCATCACACCATCTGGTACGCTGGTCCTCACGGAGAAGGATCTGGAGGCCGCAGCCAACGCGGCAGGAGGCATGAAATGACGTGCCGCCGCTCCGCCCCTGTAACGGCTAACGATGTCGGCGAACTCCACGGGACGTCGACGGTTGGCGTTTTCGTTTGTCGAGCAGCCATTGATGTCTCCAAAGGCACGCTGATTTCGGTATCCGATGGAGATGCGCCATGAGCGTTCAATCGTCGTACGCCGCCTGGGAACTCTGGCACAGCGGATACAAGGAACTCGGCGCCCTTGGTCTCGCACGGGCCTTCGCATTCGCTGCCGGTCGGGGATGGGCTCGGGGTGAACTGATCCTGTCCGTCTCGCTAGAGGAGCGGGACGCGAACAATGTGCTGAGATGCCGCGTGCTCTTCCTGGAACTTACTCACGCCGTTCCGTCCGAGCTTACGGCCGATGAGGTGTCAGAGGTCCGCGCGGCCGTTGCGATGGCGCCGTCCTCATGGCGGGAACGGGTTCAGCACAGCACCCTGATGATCAACCTCCCTTCGAGCCGTCCCGACTGCCCGGTTGAGGCCGCCGCCACCGCTGGTGGCTGCATCAAAAGCCACCGGTCACTTGGTTTCCAATGGTCGAACAGCACCACCCCAGCACCTGGAAAATGAACGAATGCTCTACTACCCAGACGGTTCGCGAAAGCCCTCTACCGGCCTACGCGACACCATCGTGGTCAGGGTCGACATGGAGAAGCCCCGCGAGCACGAGCAGGGTCATCTCTCACGCTTCGCGCTGCACCGCCAGATCTGCGCGGCGGCGGTGGCCACCGTCATCCGCGACTACGACATCGAAGGGCGGGTGGACTGCTGCCTGCGTGTCCGTGTCTCGGTCGATCTGAAGAACGTGCGCACGACCGGCGGCAAAAGGGACATCGCCAGGGCTCTGGAAACCACGTTCGAGCTCGATCTGACATTCGATCCTGATGACCTGGGAGACGATGCTGAGGAGCTCGCCTCGCAGCCAGCCGAGGTCCGCCTCCTGCGCGTGGTCGAGAACCATCTGACCCTGGCCTGGGAAGCCTACAGGCTCGATCAGTTCACGTGGGACGCATCGGTGGTGATCGACGGTCTGCGAACCATGCTCCACCGTGAACGCCGGTCGGTTCACGACGTTCTCAAGGCGCTTCAGGAACTGGAGATGATCGATATCCTCCACGGCCGGACACACGATGGCTACTGGCGCTTCGAACGACGCCGACAAGGAGAGCGCCTGGAAGGATGGCTGGAAGGTCTCCCGGATGCCTCCGACGTCCTCCTGGTCGACGAGGCGGGACGGACACTGGTCGTGAACGAATTCGGGCGTCTCGCGATCGGACCCAACGTCGCCGAGCGAGTGGCGGAGCAGGCGCGCCTCATGGCTTCCGCGTCTCAAGAGACGCCCTCTACCCCTCTGCGAACAGCCAGCCGGTAGGAGCCTAGGTCAACGCCGTTCAGGGCAACCGTAGCCCTGAACGGCGTTGATGCTCGCACCCTCTGAGGGAACTGGCCAGCACTCCCCCCTACCGCCCTCTGTTCTTGTCGAGGATGCTGTCGAACCGATCCCGGGGCAGCAGCCCAGCCCGCTTGGCCGCCGCCGTGAGTTCCTCGACGGAGGTGACCCCGGCCTGCCGGACCGCCTCGTCGGCCCCGAGTTGGCCAGAGGCTAGGCCGTTCCACGCCTCGTGGAGTTCGAGAAGCCATTCCTCGCTCGGGTGCTCCACC
The DNA here is from genome assembly GCF_041507355.1 of Azospirillum sp. HJ39. Lineage (NCBI taxonomy): Bacteria > Pseudomonadati > Pseudomonadota > Alphaproteobacteria > Rhodospirillales > Azospirillaceae > Azospirillum > Azospirillum sp. HJ39. The sequence continues at coordinate 432,953 of NZ_CP167913.1, forward strand.
GGAGGCCAGGGCAGCGGCACGCCAAGGGCGCCGCCCGGCCCGGCCGGATCGACCTCGGGGTTGGCCGATTCGAACAGCGCGAGCCGCTCCCGGATTGCCGCCAGGGTCACCGGCGTGTAGCCCTAGCTGTCGACACCAACATCCAGGCTTGCTCGACAGCCAGGCAAACGGCCGTGCGAGTGACCGAAAAATTGCAGGGCCCCGTACCTCATCCCGTTCCACACACGCATCCCGTAGTGGAGCAGAATGATCCGCTGTTTTTCCACGGAGATCTCGCGGTAGTGGGCGGGCTGCGACGACCAGGGAAGTGCAATGGTCGCGCCGCTGTCATGATTGCCGATGATCAGGTGCTTGCGGCCATTCAGGCGCCGAAAGATGTTGGCCATCCGCTTGGGATCACAGCGAACCGCGAAATCACCGAGATGGTAGACATCATCCTTCGGGCCGACGACCGCGTTCCAGTTCGCGATTAGCGTTTCGTCCATCTCCTCGGCATCGGTGAATGGACGGTTGCAGAAGCGAATGACGTTCGAGTGACCGAAATGAGTATCGGCCGTAAAATAGGTCTGCGGCATATTGGAATTCCGGGTCGGTGAGCACGGCTTTAGGCCGCCGCCCCGGTACGGGTCGGGCGACCTCAGGGCGCGTGTCGCGCCTCGCATATGTCGTCTATTCGATTCATCTCGCCCCCTTGCCCGGCCTGCTCGCCGGTATGCGCTCCCCGTATATTGCCAAGCCCGGCAGCCGGAGCCCAGCGGATTTTTACCGGCGCGTCTCTCTGAGCAGAGCACCAGAAGCGCCAGTCCGGTGACCTCAACATGTCGGCGGCCCGGCGTCTGCCGAGGTCTTACCATGCCGGGATCATGCAATATCGAAAGCCGCTCGATTGGCGACCACCCCAACATGTCGTCGGGCGCGGAGGCGCCCGAAGAAAGCGCAGGCAGGCCGGGGTCAGTGCGTTATCTGCGAAGACGGCCCGAAGAAGCCGGGGGAGGGGGGCACGCGCGCCCGTTCGCCGTTGCGGCATCGCCGAGAGCCAACCGGTGGGCGAAGGCTTCCAGAGCACTCGTCAGCTGGCGCGCCACGATGAAGGCGAGGGGGCTGCGAAGCCTATCGGGACTGTAACCGATATCCTGGAGCACCTCGGTCGTCGCCGTGACGGCAGCCTCGAAGTCGGCCCGCTCGACGCCGTCCGGGCGGCGCAGGTCATCCACCAGTTCGTCAAGGCCGATCAGCAGACGGAAGCGCAGGTTCTCGGCGATGTGGCCATCCGTCTCTAACTCGGCAGCGAGGGCGGGCAGATAGCAGCTGGCCAAGTCACGGCCGGGGTCTTCGTAGATGCGCCCCTGCGGCAGCGACGCCAGCGCCTCGCGCAGTCGGATGAGCGTCTCCCCGGCCGCCAGGGAACCCTTGGCAGGGCTGCCCACGGTTTCGACCTTGGCTTCAGTGGCGACGGCTTCCACCGCCGGGACGGGGGCGGAGGTCTTTCTGGTCGGGGAAGCAGCGAAGGGCCGCCGGATGGGCAGTAGAGGTCGGGGCGCTTCGCTGACGTGGGCAGGTTTCTCGGCAGGCGTCTCTTCGACGGCTGCGGTGGCCGGGGGAGGCGTCACCTGCGCCAAATGCCGCGACAACATCTCCTCCCGAAGCGTCGATCGCTCGGCCTTCTCATCCATGACGGCTTCTTGGGCCAGCCGCAGAGCCTCTCCCAGCAGGCTCGAAGCACGGCGCAGCACATCCTGGTGATCTTCACCGTGCCCCTCGTAGGCCATTGCGTTGGCCGCGTCCTGCCAGAGCTCGCTGACGTTCTCGGTGAAGCGGCTGCTGCCTTCCAAAACCAGCTGAGCCAAACCCTGGTGCGGCTGATGTCCGGAGCGGAGCGCCTCCTTGAGTAGGCGGGATGGCGCGTCGGCAAGGTCGCGCGCATACGCGGCCGAGAGCCGAACGAACGTACGGTCCATGTCGCCGGATTCCTCGTTCACCATGCTGGCGAGTGCCCGCCGTATGTCGGCCGCGTCTACCCGCTCGAACCTCGTCCGCCGCGGCATCGGGGAGGCCGGGACGAAAAGGTCGGCTTCGACCAGCATCCCCGTGCCGACGGCAGGCATTGGGAGATCGGGCGGCAGCGGCTGGCCGACATGCCAAAGCGCGGTTTCCTCTGAACGCAGACGTGCCGAGGAGAAGGTCTCGAAGTGCTTCCGCCACATCGCCGACGTCATCACCCGGCCGTCGGCGTTCCAGGCGTGAACGCGGCCGGTCGAGCCGTCCCGAAGCAGCCAGCGCCTGAGGCGTGCAGCCTCCACAAGCTCCAACTCCGCTGAGTCCAGGCTCCATGCCTTCCCCTCGGCCGCCAACCGAGCGATCGCGCAGACGAAGGCGGAGAAGGCCGTGCGGATCCCCCCCGAGAAGTCGGCCTCAATGGCGAACGGCGTGCTGACGCGCTGGCGGGCCGCATGAGCGTGGACGAGCCACTGGTCCCTCAGCTGCTCGGCCGCGATGGGCGCGCCGACCTGGGCCAGATAGTCCGCCGCACGGTGAACCCACAAGCCGGGGAGGGCCATGCGCTTGCCGTCGGCGGGGCCATCGAAGACGGTGAGCTTGCGCAGCCTGTCCCTCGCGGCATAGCGAGCTTGGTAGGCAAGCGGATCGAACCCGTCGGCCAGCAGTCTGGCAGATTTGTGCTCGGCCGGTCCGGCCGCAACCCTGAGCCAGCCGTCGTCGCGCTCGATGGCTACGTGGTGATCTGGACCAAGATGTTCGCGCACCCATGGCAGCGCGTCAGCCAGGACGGTGTCCACGTCGGCTGCGGGAGGCAGGCCGAGGATCTTGCGTAGCTTCGCCCTGGACCATGACCGAATCGCGTTGTCGCCCCTCCGGACGGCCACGCCCCTCACCGCGATGAGCAGCCTCAGCGCCGCAGCGGACGGCGCCACCCGGACGACAGCCACTGGCAGAAGCACGTAGAGCTTCTGGCTGCACCATGCCTCGAGCGTGCGGTGCAGCCGGAGGAGGCCGTCATCCAAATCGTAGATGAACGCCACCCGCTTCGGCAGACGCTTCGCCGAGAGATCCGGTCCGTCGGCCAACGGCTGGCCACCGGCCCGGCGCAAGGCGCCCTCGATGGCTTTCTTCGGCAAACCGGCCGACCGCGCGAGAGCGCTCAACCGGATCTCCCGATACCCGGCCGACCGGTAGGCGGCGATCGTCGCGTACACGGCCCATGCCTCGAGATCCATGATTGGCCTGCCGAGGCAAGACTCCACGTCGAGGGGGACGACGACGCCGACACCGAGATCCCAATCCTCGGCCCGTCCGCGCGCGGTGGCCACCAGGCCGCGGTGATCGGTGTTCTTCCGGGGAGGGGCAATGCTGTGCCGACGTGCCATGGGGGACTCTGGGCTGGACTGACAATCCCATTGTCCGGTGGACGGAGTCCAATCCGCAAGACTGTCGGTCCGTCCACCTGAGATCTCGTGCCATGGGGCGGCCACAACGAGCGACCCGTTCTGCCGACCGATGCGCCGACGGACGGAATAGCGGCATGAATGTATTACAATCAGTAGGTTGTGAGTAGAATGAGTCCCAGAATAAAAGAAATTTAGTCGGCAGTGCCTGCCTCCGCGCCGAAGCCGCTTACCGACGGCATCTCCCCTCCGGGTCAGGCTGGTAGACCATCGGCGCCTCGGTCCGGGAAGGGGCAGATCCTCCCCGCGTACCCGTCCCATGCAGACCCGCTTCGGCTCACCCGGCCGACGGTATCACGAACACTGTGTAGGGGAGCAGGCTGAGGCTCCGCAAGCCGAAGCCGGACTACAGGATCTCTTTCATTCTGGCACTCATAAAACCGTTAATTCGTTGATTTACAACGATACATACAGAAAAGCCCGCTCGGCAGACTCTGGGGCCGGAAGTCCGAGCGACATCGTGCATCAGCTTGGCCGGGCACAGCCTTCTGGCCGCCGATGTAGCCAAGCCCTCAGCCACTGTGCCGGTCCAGAGGGGATGGGGGCGCCGTTTTTCGTCAGAATGTAGCTATATCAGTGGGTTGCTGGAAAATTGAGCGCCAGAATGAAAATAATTCAGTCGGCAGTGCCTGCCTCCCGCGCTGAACTGCGTGCGAGCTAGCCGACAGGTTCGTCGCCGCACACCTGGGCAAGATCGGCCGGGAAGGGAAGTGCCTGAGCCAGAAGCCCAGGGCAGCCTCTGTCTTGCGTCCATCCCGGAGGCCGGTTGGGCAGGCGGACCATTGTCTCGCAGCCTTGGCCTGCGCATCCCGGAAGCGGGCTACAGGATCTCTTTTTATTCTGGGACTCATATCTGTAATAAACCACTGATATATAACGATTGTGTCTGAAAAAGCCGCATTGGCTATACCCATACCCTCCATCGGCTCGACGGTCTGCGGCACGGCCGTCGGCGAGGCTGTCAGCATATCTCTGATGGTAGGGGAATACGTCGGCCCTGTGCCGCGCACCGTGGTCTTCGGATGAGTGCAAGCCCGATCAAGGGCTGCTGCAATCTCTTTTCATTCTGGCACTCATCTTCCTGGTAAACATCTGATTTATAAGAAAATGTGCTGAGATTTCCGTGTTTCTGGCCCTGGTAGGCATCACCCTACGACGGCGCCGATAGCAGGCTGCTTCGAGATGGGCTCCTGATGGTGAAGGTGTTGATGGTGCCCTGCGTTTACCGTGGGGCAAGCCACGTCTGGATAATCCAGTTCCTTCCGGCTAGACCGGTCCGTAGAGGGATGGAACCGTGCTGAAGGGTGCAATGAGCGCTCGCAGGCAGACGGCACGCGGTATCCGATCCTCTGCCCATCCAGTAATCGCAAAGATTGCCGATGCTGAGGAGTTTTCAATGGAAACGGTGTGATGCCCGGGGCACGATGTGGACCTCGACATTCGGCTTGGAGGTGGAGCCATGGGAGAGGTCATCAAGTTCGCGGCGAGGCGGAAGCTCACGGCTCCCCAGAGTGCGTTGCCGAAGGGACCAACCTGCGCGGATGTCGCGGCCTTCCTGGCGCAACTCGAGCATGGCGGCCTCCGCTGCGCGGGGACGCGGCCCGCGGGGAACGGACACGAGGTAGACTTGGAACTCTGGGGCCGTCGTCGCCTGACCATCCTCACGAACACCCTGAGGATGACGCCGGACAGGATCGACACGGCGCTCCGCACCGCAGCCACCCGGCTGCGGGAGCAGGCTCAAGGCAGGGGCGTCTTGGACCTCAAACTGTTCCGCCAGCGTTGGCTTGAGACGGCCGAAGCGCTTGTCATCTGCACGACGCCGCCCTGCTTGCCGGAATCACTGGAGCACGCGCTCGACGACGTGGCGGCTGCCCTGCTGGTCCTCCAGGCGGCACCGGCGATTTGGGCCGCCGCATGGGACGCGGCCGAGGGACGGCAGCAGGCGGGGGGCTGAGTTACCACCCCCTGGCCGCCGTGGCCGCGTGTACCGGAGGGGTTTCTACGCCGGTCGCTTGACGGTCGCTGGCCGTGTCCGGCGCAGATGGAGTGCGGTCAGGAGGCCGACCGAGGCCGCGGCACTGCCCATCAGGAAGATGCTGCCATAGCCAGCCCGGTCGGCGAGCAGCCCGGCCACGGGGCCGGTCAGGCCGTAGGCCACGTCCTGAAACGCCGCGAACGCGCCGAGGGCGGTTCCGCGAAGGTGCGGCTCCACGATATGGACGACCTCCCGGCCCATGGAGGGGAAGACCAGCGAACAGCCAAGGCCCGTCAGGAAGGCCCCGGCCAGCGCCAGCAACGGATCGTTCGCGCTCCAGACCAGCAGCTGGCCGACGGCTTCGACCGCGAGCGATCCGATCGCCACCGGCAGGCCGCCGATGCGGTCCGGGAGATGGCCGAGGGTAAAGCGGACGAGGACGAATCCGGTGCCGAAGGCGGTCAGGCCGAGCCCGGCGAAAGGCCAGCCCTCGCGGACGAAATGGAGGGAGAGGAAAGCGCCGATCGCGGCGAAGCCGATGCCCTGGAGGCAGACGACGGAGCCTTGCATCCATATCCGGCCGAGCACGCTCCGGAATGGCGGGCGTTCGGCATTCGGATGGGCGGCGACCCCTTCCATCCTGCTGACGGCCAGCAGCCCGAGGGCGGGCAACAGGGCGCTGACCGCCATGGCGCCGGAGAAGCCGAGCCGGTCGAGGAGCGCCAAGCCCACCGGGCCGCCCGCTGCGAAGGCGCCGTAGAGCGCGGCGCCGATCAGCGCCAGCACCTTGCCCGCCCGCTGCGGGCCGACGATGCCGATACCCCAGGCCACAACGCCGACACCGGCCAAGCTCTCGCCGAGGCCGATGAGCAGGCGTCCCAGGACGAGTAGGCAGAATGCCTGCCACGGCAGGTGGGACAGCAGTCCGGCGGTCATCGAGACCAGCCCGCCCGCTACGTAGAAGACCAATCCCCGACTGACGGCGAGCTTGGCACCCCGGCGGTCGGAGAGGGTACCGGCGAACCCGCGGGTGAGGATGGTGGCGAGGAAAGCGCTGCCAACGCCCAGCCCGGCCCAGACGTTGCCGAGGCCGAGATCCCCGGCCACGAAGAGCGGGATCACCGGCAGGGAGATGGCGACGCAGAGATAGGAGATGAAAAGAACGACGGCGAGGATGATGAGGCGGCCTTGAGCCGCATCGCGCGCCGGTTGGGGACCCATGGTGGTTCTCCACGCTGGTCCTCGATCGACGGGCCGTCCGACAACGCGAACGCGCTCCGATCGACGAGGATCGTTGAGCGCGTTGGTTGACGTTAAACGCTTACGGCCAGTGCGACTGGCGATGGGCAACGCTTACTGGAAGCGGGCATAAAAAGCAATGCGGAAGTTAACCGCTTTCTTTTTGCGGGCGCATCCGATCTCCTGCAAGAAGGAGAATTCGACGGCGCTGCATACGTGCGTAATGCTTCCCTAAGCAACAGCAATACTAATGGTTTGCATACGAATTTTGAATCTACGGATTGGGTAAGGCTAAGGAGTCGGAGAATTTCTGTTTCATCGTCTCGATTATCTAATCAATTGTATTGCCATCAGGTGATCAGGGAGCAAGCCATGCCGAGGTTTGGAGGCGGCTTCCGGGACACGCCGGAACGGTGGCTCCCATGCTGACGACACCGAGTTGGACGGAGGACGTGAACTCCGGGGGGCCAATCAACTGCCGACCATGGCCGGGCTGCTTACCCTGTATCCCGCCAGTGTATCCCTCGCGTCTCCCGTCATTGAGGATGAGCTATTCCCCTGTTCATCAATTTCATCAGTTCCCGTTGCATGAACCGTTGGAGGGCCGCCCCCTTGCGCTCCAAACATGTAAGCAGTTCGCAGGCAGAAGAGCGAAGCCCTTCAATTGGGGCCGATAACGCCAAGCCTACCATTTCGACGGGCTGGCGGTGGCATGTCTAACGAACCGCTCTCTCCCCGGAAGCCATCCGGACGGATCTGGCTCGGCTTGAAACGAGTTGATCCCACAGGCGACGTCATCCGTAACCTATCGGCCCTTGAGGTCGATGGTGACTGCCTGTGGTTCGCAGCCGACGAGGATGCCGCCATCCATCGCGTCGTCCGCAAGGGGCGACACCGGTATGCCAAAGCCAGTTCGTACCGGCTGTGGGACTACTTTCCGCAACTCCCGGAAGGTCCGGATCGGGAGGTTGATATTGAGGGGCTGAGCATCTTCGGTGATGCGCTGTGGGTGCTTGGCTCGCATTGTCGCGCTCGCGCGAAGGACGGTGTACAGGATGGTGCCCCTGGGCCGATTGAGGCGCGTCCCAACAGACACCTTCTCGCACGCTTGGCGCTCGGCAATGCCGACGCCGACGGCCGTCGTGGGCTTGCGGATCCGGGCGAACCCGGTGCCGCCTCTTCCTTGGCGTTCACGGCGGCAGGCGACGCGCTTACCGATGCGTTGGCCGATGACCCATTGTTCAGCCCCTTCCTTGCGTTACCAGCCAAGGAGAACGGGCTGGACCTCGAAGGCCTCGCCGTCGATGGGACGAAGGTCTATGTCGGCCTGAGAGGGCCGGTCGTGGCCGGTAAGGCCATACTGTTGGAACTCACGATCGGGTTTGGCGCCGAAGGTGGCCTCGAACTCGTCGACGACGGAAGCGGGTGCTCTTTCCGGAAGCACATCCTGGATCTCGACGGTCTTGGGATCAGGGATCTGGTCCTTCGCGGAAAGGATCTATTCATCCTGGCTGGGCCGACGATGCTGCTCGACGGCCCATGCTTCATCTATCGTTGGCGCCGCGAAAGAACGGGGTCGATCAAGGAGGTCGAACGCATACTTCAGGTGCCCACCAGGTGGAAATCCGACCATCCCGAGGGGCTGACCTTGATCGCGGTGGACGGGGAGGAGCGACTGCTGGTCGTCTACGACAGCCCGGCCAAGCAGCGGATCGATGGTTCGAAGGTCGCGGCCGATCTCTTCGAGACTGGTTCAGAAGGCAATTCATGAGTTGACTCGGGGGAAGTGTCTGCCGGGTGCAGAGTCATTCCAGCGAGGGTCAGCGGCGAGCTCATAGACAACAGTCCAAGAGCGCAGGCGAAAGGGGGAAACATGAAGGCCCTGCTGTTTGGGATGGCCGCGCTGATGGTGTCAGCGCAAATGGCATCCCCTGCCATTGCTGAGGTTCGTTTAGCCACTTGGAACGTGCGCGAGGCGTTCACCGCTGCCGAGGTTGCGGCCCGCGCCGCAGATTTCGATGCAGCCGCCGACATGCTTCAGCCTGACATCCTGATGGTTCAGGAGATCGCGTCCTGCGAAGCGGCAGAAGCCATCCGCAATGTGATGCGCCTTCAAGGCTATCATGTCGCCTGCACTGATTTCTCAGCAGACGGCGACAGGCACAACTCATTTGAGGTTGCCATCATCAGCCGGTTCGCACTCGCCGACGTCACCGAATTTGATCCAACTCCGGATACCAGCCTACCGGGCGTCACCGAGGTCCAGTTGCTTCCATCGGACGGGGTGGAGGCAGTGCCGACCCATCGAGGTTTCTTGTGGGCACGGGTTCCCGAGGTGAACCTGTCTGTTGCAGTGGTGCATCTGAAATCCGCGCGCGGTCGGGCTGGTCAGCAGGATGCTACCAATGCTCGAGAGCGTGAGATGGTCATCTCGGCGGTGGCCAAGCAGGTTGTTGCCGCGAGTGGGCGCCGTCCGGGCGACGCGATCCTTGTGGCGGGCGATTTCAACGTTGGGCATTCGGACCGGGCGAAGAACGGGCGCGACCTCACCCAGGATTGTTTTAGTCGCTGCGGCTCCAAGGATCTCTACGATGACACGCACGCCATCCTGAGTGCTGGCTTGGTCGATGGGCTTAGGATGCGGAACCTAGTCGCTGGCATCCGAACCAGCACGTTTCCGAGATTCCCAGGCAGTCCCATCGACAACATCTACGTTCTCGAGCCGCAGCGGCGTTTCGCCGACGCCCGGAAGTCCGACGAGACCTTCGGCTCCGACCACCTCGCGGTGTGGACCACGATGGATGGACCGGTGCCAGGATCATCGCGATTTTCTGCTATCGGCGCCGTTTCGATGCTGGGCCGCACGCTTCCGTCTGTGGACTCGTATTACGCTTCCGTCGACACTTCGACTCCAGACCGGTTGCGCCGGACACTACACGATGTGATCGCCAACTCCCGGAGGTTAAGCTACGGAGAGGTCTGGGATGCCCTTGCCAAGACCGACGCCGAGCCGGACAGGCCCGACCATGTCCGGCTTATCTACAGTGAAACGTCGGTGCCGGTTACCAACTGGGAGCGTGATCCCGGGAACAACCGACTTCCGACGGCTTGGAATCGGGAACATGTCTGGCCGAAGTCGCATGGCTTTCCAGAACGTGGACAAGCCGCCCATACGGACATTCACCATCTCCGTCCGTCAGATAAGGATGTCAATTCGCGGCGCGGCAACTTGGATTTCGATGTCGGCGGCAACTTGGTTCCGGAGACTCGGGGTGCCAGGAGGGACTCTGACTCCTTTGAGCCACCCGACGCCGACAAAGGCGCCGTCGCCCGCATGATGTTTTACATGGCCATCAGGTATGAGGGCGATGGAGCCAACGGGAACCTGGAACTGAGCCGGGGGCAAACAGCCGGAGGCACTCCCTCCATTGGTCACCTATGTGTCCTGCTCGGCTGGCACCAGCGTTTTGGAGTGACGAACTGGGAGCGTGGGCGGAATGGCCGGATATACGAAATCCAAGGGAACCGGAACCCATTCGTCGACAACCCCGGCTGGGTAACGCAGTTGTGGGGAGGTCAATGCTGACCGTGGTCCACGCCTCTGGTCAGCCGGTTCATAATAGATGTAGCCGTGGTGTTTTGTCGTTGTTCTGCGGCAGATGGTAAGGTGGCGGGCTCAGTGCCACCCTTGTAGAGCGCAACGGTGGCAGTATGGGAAAACTCGCAACGCCTGCCGCCGACTTCCATAGAATTGTCGGAGCAAAAGACGCACGAGGTTTCAGGCTTAATCATTTCTCTCCGTTTGCCCTTAGGCGACTAGCGATTCCGACTGGAATGTGGGAGGAATTCATGCTCAGAACCTTTAGCTTTTCCCTCCTCGTTTTGATGATTGCATTGGGGGGCTTTGGTCCAACCCGCGCGGATGTGGTGTTGGGTTCATGGAACATCCGTACGCTTGCGACCAACGGAACCGTGTTCCCGGACGACGTTCCGCGTACCGATGCCGACTTTGCGCTTCTCCGTACGGCCAGAGATCGGTTGGGCGCCGATGTGATCGCCCTTCAGGAGGTCACCAGCCCACACGCCGTCGCAAAGGTGTTTCCGGCTTCCGACTACGTCATCTGCTTCAGTGGCCAATACGACGCTGACGAGGCTGGATTGGCGCCTTGGTACCCGCCAGAGAAACTGGGTGGCATTAAGCCCACCTGTTACGGAGACGCCAATGCGCCTTTCCCGGACCCCACTGCGGGCGCCCCTCGAAAGCAGTATGTAGCCGTAGTGGTCCGGCGCGCGTCCGGGATGGTGGTGGAGAGTGTCCGCGATGTCCCGGAACTCGGGTTGACGGTGGAGGAGGAGAACCGGGACACGAAACAGATGGAGATTCGGTCCGTACGCTGGGGGCTCGAGGCTACACTGGCTGGGGATAGGAAGCGCTTCCGCCTGCTTGCCGTTCATCTGAAGTCGGGCTGCAACACCGGTGAACTCCGAGAGGTGAACTGGAACAACCCGACGACATGGTCGCCGAACGGCCGGAACGATCACGCTTGCATGACGCTGGCTCGGCAAATGGCGCCGTTGAGGTCATGGTTGGCAAGGGCGCGAGCCGACGCGGTGCCTTTCGTGATTGCCGGTGATATGAACCGCCGGATCGACATTGAAGCCGCGGATGAGCAGACCCCAGACTTCTGGCCGGTCCTGACAGGAGCGGCCACTCCCAGGGCGGACGATGATCAGCCTCTGGCGCGAGTCCCGGAAGGCGAAAAATCGAAGAAGGCATGTTGGCCAGAGGACGACAAGAGCGTCTTCGTGAACGCGATCGACTATTTCATATTCGACGCGCAGTTTCGGCCAGCAGACTGGGGGGCGTCATATACCAAGCTGCGGTACGCAGATATGGTTGATCCGGTCACTTCCAAAAAACTCACCAAGAAGGATGACGCTGGAAGGACGTCCGACCACTGTCCATTCTCGGTTCGGCTGAAATGATGTGGGCTGCTCGTCGCACACTTGCGGCCATTTGAGCTCGAAGTCTCAGGCCTTAACTGGTCTCGATCAGGTAGTTCCAGAGCACTGACGCAGCGCGGCCGATCAGGAGCGTAAGCGAATCCTGAATTCGCTGATGCTGATCGGCCGCGTTTATGGCTTACCATGTTGCCTTCAAAGTGAATTCGTCCGCTGCTCAGTGAAGATGCTGGTGAGCGGGATAACTTAGGTCAGTCTTGATCGCACGAAGGGAATGATGAAGGCGAACGTGCCCTTCGAGGGTGACGGCCCGGTCAGGATTGCAGTACCTGTTCCAGAGCGAGATGCTCAAACGGTGCGACCGAAGATGTCGTTGAGTTGCTTGTTCGATGTGCCGGATGCGAGTCCCTCGAACGATCCGGCCTTCATCGCCTCCGCCATGCGCATGACCGCGCCCCAAGCCGCCCGCGCCAGTCCGCCGCCGATGCTGATCCGCCGCACACCGAGATCGGCGATCTCAGCCTGGGTGGCGTCCGGGCGCATCACAAGCAGGTTGACTGGCTTCGGTGCCACGGCGCGGACCATGCTCGCAATGTCGGCTTTCTCGATCACGCCGGGCGCGTAGAGGCAATCGGCGCCTGCATCGGCGAAGGCCACCAGCTTGTTGATCGCCTCGGATACCCGCGTGGGATCGGTCAGCAGGATTTCGGTGCGAGCCACCAGGATGACATCCTCGCCGGTCTGATCGATGGCGGCACGCGCGGTCCGGATGCGTTCGACGGATGTGGCGGTATCGTAGAAGCCAGGTCCGCCATCGGCTCGGATGTCCTCGATCGACAGGCCCGCGACACCAACGTCGACCGCGAGGCGAATGTTCGCAGCCAGTTCCTCAAGATCATGGGCGAAGCCGGATTCGAAATCGGCGTTCACCGGGAGGTCCGTGGCGAGGACGAGGTCCCCAACATGCTCCAGGACATCGTCGAGTTCGACCCCATTTTCGGGGCGGCCCTGCGACCAGGAATAGCCTGAACTCGTCGACGCCAGCGCGCTGAAGCCCATGTGCTCCATCATCCTGGCACTGCCGACATCCCAGGGGTTCGGCAGGATGAAGCAGCCCTCCTCATGAAGCGCACGGAAAGCCTCACGCTTTTCTGCGATGGTGCGGGCCATGGGTCATCTCCTAAAAGAGGGCTGTAAGACGCGGATTTCCGAGGGCTGTCCTGGAATCCATCTGGAGGAAAACCATGACGAAGAGCCTTCGGCTTGTCACCCACAGCGGCTCGTTCCACTGCGATGAGGTGCTGGGCTACGCCATCTTGCGCCGCGCCCTGCCGCCCGAGGCGCTGGCTGCCTCCAGTCTGATGCGCACCCGCGACCAGAGCGTTATCGAGGCCGCCGACATCGTCTGGGACGTTGGCGGCGTCTTCGACCCCGCGCGGGGGCGCTTCGACCACCACCAGCGCGGTGCCCCGGTGCGTCCCGACGGCTCGCCCTACTCCTCGGCGGGCCTGTTGTGGGCCGCCTTCGGCCATGACGCGGTGCGCGCCATCATCCTGGCCGGACGTGGCGACGAGAACGTCGTCGGGAAGATCTGGACGGAGATGGACGAGCAGGTAGTCCGCCTCGTCGACCTCGCCGACAACGGCCAGCGCCCCGTCCCTGACTTCGGCGACGAAGGCCTCGACCGGGCGGCCCGGATCGCCGACGGGATGGCTCTGCCGTCCTTGATCGAGGTCCTGAACCTGCCCTGGGATGCCGACGTGATCGACCGGGCTCTGGTCGAGGACGAGCGCTTCGCCCGGGCCGCCGAGATCGCGGGAGCCTTCCTCGACGGCCGCATCGAACAGATCCGCGCCCGGATCACCGCCCGCGACATCGTGCTGGAGGCTCATGCCCGCTCGGCCGACCCGCGCGTGTTGGAGCTCGACCGCGGCATGCCCTGGCAGGGACCGGCGCATGACGCAGACCTGCCGGTGCTGTTCGCCGTTTACCCGGACAAGGGCGGCGACGCCTGGATGGTCGGGTGCATGCCGCCGGAGCCGGGCAGCTTTGCCCAGAAGCTGCCGCTGCCCGAGGTATGGGCGGGCTTGCGCGACGCCGAACTCGCCCGCGTGTCCGGCGTGCCGGACGCCGTGTTCTGCCACCTGAACCGCTTCATCGCGGCCGCCCGCTCGCGCGAGGGAGCGCTGGCAATGGCGCGGCTCGCCCTGGCCGATGGATGCCCGTGATCTGGAGGGCGGATCGTCCTTAAATCTCGATGATCTTGGGCGTGAAGCCCTCGGCTTCCGGCTCGATACACACATAGCCACGTTGTGCCGACATGACTCGGGTGGAGCCAATCTGAATATTGAGGCTGTGATGTGTGTGGCCGAAAATCCATGCCATCGGCTGCCAAGCGGTGATTTCCTCGGTCATGTCGCTCACGAAGGCCGGGGTGAGCCGACCCCCGATGTGTTGCGGTCCGCTGGCCTCCAAGACTGGCGCGTGGTGGGTGACGATCAGGATTTCGGCGTCGTTACCTTCTTCGCCACGGATGCGTTCAACCTCGGTCGCGAGCCAGGAACGGCTTTCCAGGTTCATCTCTCTGGCGATCGCTGGCGTCAGCAGGCGGCCGCGGAGGAAAATGCGGCGATGGTCGTTCAAGCAGTCGGCCGCGCGCCTCATCGCCTGCGAGATTTCCCCTGTCGAATCTCCGTTGGCTTCGTAATCCGTCCATAGGGTGCACCCGAGGACATGCAGGCGGCGACCGTCGAAGCCGAAAGCGGCTGTTTCGTTCTCCAGGAAGGTCACCCAGCCATTGGTCGCTCGCGCGGCGGCCCGCATCTCCGGGATCAGGAGGTCAAAATCACGGCCATCGTACCCTTCATGATTTCCGGCCACGCAGATGACCTTCGCGCCAAGAAACAGGGATACCCTCTTGGCGTACTCGATGCTCCGTGCACCGATGTCAATATCCCCGGCCAGGACAACAAGATCGATGCCTTCTCCAAGAAGGCTGTCGAGCAAAGGACCAACCTCCGGATGTCCGGGAATGCTGGTTCGGCTTTCATGCAACTCCATCCACGCCGCCGTCGGCCTTGCAGGACCCGGCGGTGCCTCGAACTCGTTGTGGAGGTCGGACATCAAGGCCAGCCGGATCTTTCTGGCTTCGGTCATGGCGCTGCTCCGGCCTCCACTGATAGCACACCGGCAAAGTATCAGGCTCTGGCCTCGAACTCGGCGATTTCTTCTTCCTCAGGCTTGCTGGCTACGATCTGATCGCGCTCGTCATCTTCGAGGCCAAGTAGTCGCCCCCCCCCCCGGCGCGGGCTTGCCCCGCGTGGCGGGTGGCCAAAATGGCTTGGCACCGGACGGGCTGCTCGCCGCGATCAGCAGCAGGCCACTCGGCCCGGCCGAGATTACTAATGCTCGTGACGCACTGGTATCCTGCTGGGGCGTTGGCATCGACGAGGCTGCTGCAACGGTCTTGGCGACCTTCCATCGACTGGCGGCCTTGCTGATCGGAGAGCCAGCCGCCACGATATGAGAAAGAATCACCATAGGGTTGGCCAAAATCGACTCTATACTCTCTTGCAATATTCTTTATGCAATGCGCGCCACAGATTCTTCATTTCTGTAATTCTTGGATGAAACCAGCTTCCCTCGTATTTATCAGTGCGGAACGTCTTAAAATCATCACGTTTTAATACATCTCTCAGAACTTCTTTGAATATGCCATCGTTTAAATCAAAGGGTCCTGATCGTTCGGTGGTGTCTCTGATAACGACATCCCGAAGGTGGCTTTCCCACGGAGCCCTGTGTGCATTACGAACAACCCTATTGCTAAGGAACCACCATTCAAGCGGGTGATTACGGCTAGGTAGACCGTTTCGGTTTCTTCTCCATGCGAGCATGCAAGAATTAACTATAATACTCTCATCTTCTTTTCCTTCGATATCAATTGCCCCATCCATAATGCTCAGATAATCAGGGCCGACTTGCTTAATAATATTATTTTCTTGTAATTCTGGATTGTAATCTGACCACCAATTCAACAAAGGGAGAGAATCATTCTCTGGGTCAAAGAATCGAAAAGATCCGATTGTCGGCTTCGTGCGTTGGCGATCATTCCATTTTGATTTGGCCTTCTTTATATCGTCCTCACCGATCTCACGAGATTCGTTCCAAAGAATTTCGAACCATGTATCAATGCTTCTATCCACATCGACGGCAACTCCGGCTTCAGTCCAGTAGCTCTGTTCAGCGCCTTCAAGACCAAGCCCATTGGCTGATGCGTTGGCTGATGTTATAATAGCTTGCTTATTTCCTATATATACCTTGGCATGCAGCCTGTCTGCTTGACGAATACGGACCCCGGCCCGCTGTAATTTCTCAATTACATTTGGATTTGTGCCACCAGCCAGTAGATTGCAGACAATTTTGATTTGGTTGCATAACTGCATGGGCGCGAAGAGCTTGTCCGCGCCTTGCCCCCAGAACGCGACGGCGCACCGTACGGGGCGTTCCTCCATTATACCTGATATTGCCTTGGAAAGTGCTTCACCGGTCAAAATATCAGCCATTGGTAACTCCAGTTTATGCAGGAATATATTTGTGCGATCGATGCGTTCATCATGCGCAAATCAAGGATTATGACGCGCGACTTGCCTTTCGTCGGATCGGACGAGGCATCTATGTTGCCGCTCTACGCAGCCTTCGGCATTCGCGCGGCCTCCAGCCTCTCCACGGCCTTGCCGACGAACCGCCCCGCGTCACGCCCGGTGTAGCGGAAGGACGCCTCGAGGCGCTGGAAGACGCTGGCCTCGTCGCGGGCGGCGCTCAGCCAGTTGAACGACCCCTCGACGATATCGGCGTCGTCAACGCACAGCGTCTTCGCGTGCACCCGCTTCACGGGGGCCACCTCGGCCCCGGCGGCGGCCAGCATGTCGGCCGCGCGCAGGTAGGTCGCCTTCAGGCGGCGGTTCCTGTCCTGGCCGTCCTCCTTGTTCTGCTCCGGGTCGACGTAGACGGTGACCTGGACGCCGCGCCCGACCGCCTGCCGGATCAGGGCCGGGACGTCGCACCGGCCGTCCTGGATGGCCCGCTCGGTAAGGTAGGGCGACGAGATCGCCACCCGGCGCCTGGCCCGGCCGAAGGCGTCGGCCAGCAGTTTCAGGTGGCCGTCCAGGGTGTCCACCCGCTCCACGCGATCAGGGTCCGGCGCCAGGGCGACGAAGTCCGGGATGGGGACGACCTCCAGGCGCTGGGCCGCCTCGCGGAACACCCCGCCGCCGCCCCACAGGCTGAGGTCGCCCACCACGTACAGCGAGGACTTCGCCCGGGTCGCGGCCACGTTCAGAATGTTCGGCGTCTTCCCCGCCCACGCCACCGCTCCCTGGCGAGCGGCGCTCCCGCCGAGCAGCAGGATGACCGTCTCCGATTCCTTGCCCTGGAAGGTGTGGACGGTGCCGACATGCCTCTTCGCCCACGCCTTCACCGCCTCGGCGTCGATGGAAGGGTCGAGCCGACGGAACGCCTCGGCACGCGACAGGACCATCGCGCGCATCGCGTTGGCGACCGTGCGGAACGGCGTGATGACGAACGCCTCGGGCATGCCGCCGTCGCGCAGGTAGCGCCCGCGCAGGAACTTGCCCTTCGCGTCGACGAGCTTCCCGGCAAGCGCCCGCTGTTCGACCATGCGCTCCAGCATGCGCATCGCGTACTCGCCCTGGCCGGGCACCCAGTTGCCGTCCGATGGGTTGGGAAGCCGCAGGTCGAACCAGGCGCTCGGATGGCCGCCGGGGCCGAAGTCGGGGATGTCGCCGCGCCACCCGCGGGTGTCCAGCGGCGGCTTGCCCAGCACCATGGTGCCCGCGTAGGAGATCGCGTTGCTGATCTCGAACATCGGGTCGTGGCAGCGCCGGTGGACCCGCAGCGGGCAGCCGACCCAGGTGCCGTCCGGGCCGCCGATGTAGGCGCCGAGCGGGTTGCGGCGGTCCGAGACGGTCTGCACCGAGCCGACCCGCACGTCGAAGCCGACGTTGGGCACCGCGTGCTGCCGGTACAGGAGCGCCGACACGTTGCCGGGCAGGGTGACGACGGGCTCGACCTGCTTCGGGTCGCCGACCACGACGGCCCGCTTCGCCCGCCAGATGGCGCCGACGGCGGCCTGGGGCGTCGCCTGGCCCGCCTCGTCGATGAGCAGCCACCCGAGCTCGCCGGGGCCGAAGTCGTCGGCGAACATGCGGCCGACCGAGGCGAAGGTGCTGGAGATGACCGGCACCGTCACGAAGAAGGTGTTCCACAGGTGCCGGGCTATGCGGGGGCGCGCGGCGGCCACGTCGCGGTCAGCGCGCAGCAGGTCGGCGAAGAGCCGCAGATTGTCCACCACCCGGCCGCTGGCCCCGCCGAGGAAGGCGAGGTGGACCTGCACCGCGGCCGCGAAGAGCTCCTCGCGGGCGAGGTCGAGCTCCTCGCTCACCCACACCGCCGCCTGCTCGCGGTCCTGGCGCTCCATCTCGAACGCGGCGGCGAGCGACAGCGGCTCGCGGGCGAAGCGTGCCTTGGCGGCGCGCAGCCGCTCCCGCGCCACCGTCAGGGCGGCCGCCGCCTCGTTGCGCCTGCTCCCGGCCCGCGCCCGCGCGGCCTCGGCCGCCTTGCCCTCGTCGGACAGCCGCCGGAACTCGGCCTCGGCCTCCCGGCAGGTCCGCTCGGTCGCCTCGACCTCGAGGCGCAGCGCCGCGATCCGCGCCTTCCATTCCTTGGCCGCCGAGGTGCCGAACAGGCGGGCAAGGAAGCCGGGCTTGTCGGCCAGGGCGAGCGTGGAGCGCTGTAGGGCCGCCTGCCGGTCCCGGTCCGCCCGCTCCCGCCGCTGGCCCGACTCCTCCGCCACGCTCCCGGCCGCCGCCGCGGCCGCCCCGGCGCGCTCCAGATCGGCCGCGGCCGCCTCGCCGTCGCGGGTGGCGCGCTCGATCCAGGCGGGTGCCTCGGCCAGGTCGCGGGTCGCCTCCACCAGGCGGGCGACCCGTTCCTCCGCCGCCCGGAAGGCCGCGACCGTGCGGTCCCAGTCCATGCGGGCGCACGGCCCCTGGATGGTGTCGCGCACGTTGGCCCGCACCTCGGGCGGCGGGTTGACGGCGACCACCTGGAGGAAGCGCTCGGTCTCCACCTCGTCGGAGCCCTTGCGGATGAACTCGGACTCCTCGCGCGTCCCGACCAGCGTCACGGTGATGCTGCGGCTTTCTCCGCGCTCGGCCCACAGGGCGGCGAGCTCCTCGGCGGTCTTGCCGAACGCCTTCACGGAGTGCTTCTCGCCCTCGGCCATCGCGTAGGCGAACACCCACCTGCCGCCGTTCTTCATCGGCTTCGGCTCGGACATCCAGGTGATGCGGGCGTCCTTCATGGTCTCGGTGCGCGAGGTGTCGTCGGAGGGCCAGTACCGGCCGACGAAGGCGGAGCGGTTGGTGGCGTTGCCCAGCGCCGCCGAGGCAAGGCCCCAGACTTCCTGTCCCTTTGGGGCAAGGTCCTGCGCCACCTCCTTGAAGAACGCGAGGCGGGCCAGCGCCTGCGGGTCGCTCCGATGGGATTCGGCTATCGAGGCGACGTCGGGGAGTTCCTTGGTGATGTTTTCCACCGCCGTGTTGTTGCTGGAGCAAACCAGGATGCCGTGGTCGGACAGCTTGGCGTCGAGCTCCCAGACCGGCGCGGCCCGGCGCCCGACGACGATGGGCTGCATCTTGCGGAAGGCGTCGGTGGGCTTGGCGAAGCCGCACATGGCGGCTGCGCGGTCGACGAAGACGGCGCCGATGACGTCGCGCAACAGGGTGCTCTTGCCGGTCCCCGGCGGGCCGTTCACGCTGAACAGGCCGCCGTCGGCCATGGCGAGCGCGCCGTTCACGGCCATCTGCTGGCGCAGCACCAGCGGATGGCCGCCGTGGCCGCGCGACGGCCACTTGCCGATGGGCAGGGCGTCGACGCCGGTGACGGCGGCGATGGTCTCGTGGCGGTCGGCGTCGCGCCGGTCGGCCTCGTCGAGGTCGCGGGGGTCGAGGTACTCGGCCAGCGCGGCGGACCAGCGCCCGTCCCGCACGGCCTCGGAGACGCGGTGCAGGTCGGGGTAGACGAAGCTGTCGATGACGCCGCCGGAATCGTCGCCGTCGCGGCGCAGGCGCTGGGTCACCGAGGCGTGGGTCGCCGCCGCCCTGGCCATGGAGAGCGGCGGTGTCCGCTTCAGCATCCCGGCGACCCACTCGCCGACCGCGCGCAGCCCGGCGTTGTCCAACGGCGCGCTTCCTTCCGCGGCCCAGGCGGCGTCGAAAGCCTCGCCGAGCTCGTCCTGCCGTTGGCTGTAGTGGCTCTGCGGCTGCGGACCGCTGTCCAGCGCCTCGAAGCGCATGGCGAAGTGCGTGACGTTCAGGCTGCCCTTGAGCGGCCTACCGTCCGTCCCGACGGAGAAGGCGGCGAGGAAGGCGTCGCGGCCCTGGCCGTTGCCGTCGACGATCGCGTCCGGCTCGACGCCCATGGCTTCCGCGATGGCAGCGGCGGTCGAGCCCGTGTTGAACAGGCAGACCCGCGCCACGTTGGAGATCCTTTGGAGCTTGCGGGGATCCTGGTGCCCCATGGTCCAGTCGACCGGGGCCGACCTGTCGGAAACGCCGTGCGTCCGGACGTTGCGGTCCTGGCCGTCCTCCTTCTCGATCAGCGGTGGCGTGAGCGCCTCGACGTCCATCCAGTAATTCAGCGTGGCCTGGGCGGAAGCGACGTCACGGGAAGCAGCCAAAACCGATACTCACTCTCGGATTGCGGTCCGGATACCCCTATCGGATTTTTTAGAAGCCTGCAATTCTCGCGTGCACCGGATGGAGGAGCGCCAGGGTGTCGGACGGGCGCGCGGGCTTCACACCCGCCTGGGATCCGAGGAGGCGTGCCGCCGGAGGTCACGCTTGCCCGATGTCGCTGTCATCGGCCATCGTTGCTTCGACCCGGACCGCCTTCAAGTAGGCGCGCCCCATCTGCAACCGCCCGCTGGAGAAGGAGGTGTTTGCTTCCTGTCTCAGTCCTGCTCATGCCGTAGCCCGAAGACAGCGAGGGCCTCGGCGGCCGCGCCAGTTCACCAGGGGTCATTCTCCCGGGGCAAGCGCTCGACGTCTCTGCTTTCGAGGATAACGATTGAGGGCGAGCAACCGAGCTTCTCTCTGATCGGATAGACCGCGTCGATAGCCTTCTCCAACCCCTCTTCCACTGTGACCACAGCTACATCGAGGCGATCCTCCCCGCGGTGAGCAGCGGGGAGGGGCAAGATACCGACCCGAATTATGCCATCACAACAGATGATGGTTCATGCCGATCAGGCGTAAACTCGTTGCTCGTCAGGAACTTCCTCAATCACGAGCCGTCGCCCCAGCGTCTTCAGAGCGTTTTGGATTGCCCCGATATGGGACTTGTGGTCCAAGTCGAGCATGCGACGAACTGAATTTTCCCCAATGTTCCCCAAGCGGCGTGACATCTCTGTGTTCGTGATGCCATGTCGACGCTTAGCCATATAGAGCGCCAGTTTTGCCGCGTGTAGCGGTTCCAGAGCGATAGTCTGACCGGGAATGCTGGGGGTGGACGGCGATGGCAGATCAAGGTCATCCTCAATGTACGCACCGAGCGCAGCCACCAGCGCGTCCCTCAGTTCGACCACCGCTACGGCAGGATCCTTGTCGTCTGTTGCCGCGCCGCGAATATCCGGGCACTTTGCCAGCCAGAATCCCTCTTCGTCCTTCGTCAGGGTATAGGGATATTCAAACCGCATTTCACAGCCCCCTTATGTCCGCCTTCGTCAGGCCAAGATCGTCAAGCATGGAAATCAGCAGCCCCGGACCCGTCTCTTTCTTGCGGTCCTTCACGGTCGTGAAGGCTGTGCCGTAGTAAAGCCGTCCGTGGCTGCCTTTGCCTTCGCGAGAGTCAAATCGAACATCTATCCCGCGTAACTTGCCAAGCTGCTCGATCTTGGCGATGAAATCCGCTCCAGTCATATAATCTCATCCAGGCGTGTTGCACAACAAAAATCGCACATAAATGTGCGAGACCCTTCCGGGGTAACCTTAATCTGGTTGTCGCTCGGTGTGCGGTCCGACGCACCCAGAATCGGGGCGGTGGCGCAGTTTCCACGAGCTTGATCAGGCCGAGTCACCCCTATCGGATTTTCCAGAAGCCTGCAATTCTCGCGTGCACTGGATGGAGGAGCGCCAGGGTGTCGAACGGGCGCGCGGGGTTCAAGTCTGTTTGGGATCCAAGGAGGCGTGCCGCCAGAGGTCACGCTGGATGGGACTGGCCCAGTTGTCGGTTTCCATGGACGGCTCGATGTGGACGAGCCTCCGCTCGCCGGGGTGGTACGCGAGGAAGGCGAACTCGCAGTCGTGGCCGCCGTTCGGTTGCCCCCACGAGCACTTTCCGGCGGACCAAGTAGCCGGAGAACTCATACCATTCGGCGACGATGGTCTCGATGAAGTTGGACATGGTGGCACCGAACCGCTTGCCAAGCTCTCCTGCCCCGCTGACAGTGAGGAGCAAGGGGCCTGTCCTAGCGTCTACCCGCTAGCGAATAGCACCCCTCATCGCGGGCGATCTGCATTTACGACGACTGCATTCGTTGTTCGCAGGAATGCGGAGATAATAGATATTATTGTTTAAAAACAGTGATTTAGAGCGCAATAGCATCTAAGATAAAATATTTTACCTTAGATGTGTGGCGAGCCTTTTGATTCAGAGCTCCCGGCCCTATCGCTTCGAGCCCGACGCCTCCGCCTGCATGCGCAGCTGCTCCAACGGCACCTGCGGAGGCCAGGGCTGACTGATTGCCTCCGCCGCCGGGGAACAGGGTGGTGAGCACCTCGTCCAGCAGGCGCACCGGCGTGCTCTCCGGGACGCCCCGGAACGCTTCCCGCATGTTGCGGCGGGCCTTGGCAACGACGTTGGGGCGGCCGTCCGGGGTCTCAATGATGGCTGGGATGCTGCCCCTTCACTTCAAGTAGGCGCGCCCCATCTGCAACCGCCCGCTGGAGAAGGAGGCGTCCACGTTCTTTCCTGCCCCCGTCCTGGTCATGCCGCGGCCCTCCCGCCTCGGGCTCCGCTGGGACGCTCGATCTCGTCGGGGCGCGGCCCGAAGACAGCAAGGGCGTCGGCGGCGACGACGGTCCACCAGGGGTCATTCTCCCGGGCCAGACGCTCGATGTCCCCGGTTCCGAGGCCGACGACCGAGGGCGAGAAGCCGACTGTCTCTCCAGCCGGATGGAGGGCGTCGCGGACCGCGCCGACAGCCTTCTCCAAGCCCTCTTCCATTGCGACCACGGCGACGTCCAGGTCGCTGTCGGGGCGGTCCTCGCCGCGGGCCACGCTGCCGTACAGCCACACGGCGACCACGTCCGGCCCGGCGGCTCGCGCGGCGGTTCTGACGGCGTCAAGGATGGCGTCGAAACGGCGCTCCTCGGCTTCGAACAGAGCGTCCAGGACAGCGCGCAGGGGATGATCGTCCCGAAGGGCGTAGAGACGGGCACGACCGCTTCCCATGGTGGTGATTACGCCGAGCCGCTCGAGCGACGACAATCCGTTCATGACCCCGGCACGCGCCAAGCCGGTACGCGAGACCAAGCCCGGGCCGGACAAGAACCCGCCATGCCGGGACAACTCGCGCAGGAGCCTCACATTCGTGTCGGTCCCCAGGATCAGCGTAAGGGGATAGCGTTGAGCGCTCTGGGTTGCCGATCGGGCCATTGGCATCCTCCACCACGGACCCGGCCAATCTACCCCGGCACGGTTCGGACATCGAAGGGAATGACAGTTATCTGGCGTTATCGTCAGATAACTGGCGGATGCGTGCAAGGCTATCCCGGTCGTAGCCTGCCTGATCGCTCATGGTGCCGTGATCCTCCCCGCCGAGAACGGCGGGGCTTCCGTCGGTTACGCAGCTTTTGGAAGGCCGCTTGGCTGACGTTTCTTTGATTCCTGCCTCATGGCCCGGCCTATGCCGAGGGCTCCGCAGGCTGCCACCGGCGATCCACCGGCGGTGACGACCAGGTCGTCGACGTTGTCGTTGATGGCCAGCTTGCCCCTGGCCAGGATGTTGCGCGCAGCGTTCACGTCCGCGTCGCATGCGAAGCTGCACAGCGGGCATACGAACCGATCCCGAGAGACACGGCCGTGCGGCAGGTGAGCCGTCTCCGGGGCATCCTTGGGGTGCCGTCCGCAGCATGAGCAGGTCTGGCTGGTGTAACGCGGGTCGACCGCCACCAGCTTCCCACCGTGCCGCTTCACCTTGTACTCGAGCATCCGCCGCACGGTTCCCGGCGCGACATCGAGCATCGCCCTGTTCAGTCCGGCCTTGGCGCTGACGTTCACGCCGGGCTGGTCGACGGTCCCCGCAGCGGAGGCCGTCATGTTCCTCACCTTCAGATCCTCGACCACGACCAGCCGATACGACCGGGCGATCGCGGCCGTCGCCTTGTGCAGGCCGTCCTGGCGGCGGCGGCGCAGCCTCGCCTCGAAGCGGGCCAGCGCCTGCCGGGCCTTGGCCCGGTTGCGGGAGCCCTTCTTCTTCCTGACCAGGCTCTTCTGGAGGCGGGCCTTGCGTCGCATCTCCTCCGGCGTGACCCGCGGCAGGTCATGCGCGCCCCCGTCGGACTGGACGATCGGCTGGGCCACGCCCAGGTCCAGGCCGACGGCGGTGCCGATCGGCGCCTGCCGGACACGGCGGCGGAGCGAGACACAGATCGAGGCGTACCAGCAGTCGCCGTCACGGCTGACGGTGACGTTGCGCACCTGCCCCTGGACGGGGCGGTGCGCCCGCATGCGGACCTTCCCAATCTTGGGCAGGTCGACGAAGTCCGGGCCGACCTCGAACTTGTTGCGATCGGGGAAACGGAAGGAGTCCTCGCCTCGGTGCTTGGACTTGAAGCGGGGGTAGCCCGCTTGGCCGGAGAAGAACCTGGCGAACGCCTTGTCCAGATCGCGCAGCGTCTGCTGGAGGCAGTGGCTGGGCGCCTCGGCCAACCACTCCACCTCGCGGCGCAGGTCCTTCAGTTCGGCCGCCTGTGCCTTGAAGGAGATGGACCGCCCGCGGCGTCCGTAGGTCTGGCGCTGTTCCAGCGCCAGGTTCCAGACGACCCGGCAGCAGCCCGCCGTGCGCCGGAAGAACTCTTCCTGCACCGGGGTTGGGTAGAGCCGGAAACGGTGTGCCTCGATGACCCGCATGTCCCGAGCATGCGGTCGGCGCTTGCAAGGGACGCGCTTTGCGCGGTCCGCCTTACTCCGTCCTGAAGGACCGAGTTTGCGGCGGGCAGCATCGGATCAGAGGGGCGCCTTGTCCAAGGCCGGGCTTCCCCATATCCTCTGCAAAGTCGGCTTATGGGATAGGGACATGAGTTCGGGACGAGCATTCGACCGCGACCAGCTGCTGGCGGCCTTCGATCGGATTGGCGAGGCAGCTTTGGCCAATGAAACCGTTCTGGAATTCGCCGTTTACGGCGGGGCCGCCCTGATGCTTGCCAGCCGCTTCCGTTTTGCGACGGAGGACGCCGACATCGGGGAACTCCCGTCGCCTTGGCCGGATTGGCTCACAGGGGTCATCGGCGACATCGCGCGGGAAAACGATTGGTCGTCCGATTGGCTGAACGAGGACGTGCAGTTCCACCTGAGCCAGATCGCCGACCATGCGGTGGATCACATGGAGTTCTCCAGTTTCCCGGCCGGTGGCAGGCCGGGACTGCGCGTGTTCGTGCCGACCGCAGAGTACATGCTGGCCCTGAAGCTCAAGGCGAGCCGGATCAACGATCCTGCCAAGGGGCCGCAGGAGACGCTGGACATCCAGAACCTCATCCGGGCCGCTGGCATTGGCGACGTGGAAGAAGCGGTCGCCGTGCTGGCGAAATTCTTCCCCAAATCGGGGGCGGACGCTGCCAAGCAGCGCTTCCTGCTCCGCCACATCTGGCCCGAGGAGTCATCAGATGACGCGCCCGAGTACCCTGTCCTCGGTCGCTGAGCGCATCCGCTCAGGCACCAAGGCGAGCGTCGCCATCCCGGAGTTCGTGGACGAATTCCTCGCTGCGGGGTCGCGGGAATTGCGCTTGGCCATGATCGCCGTCGATCCGCCGCCGACCGGCAGCGCCAGGATCGATGCCCTGCTCGGGGCTGTTGCCGAGTACCTTGCGAAGCAGCATCGCTTGGCGTGCGTGCCGTCCTGGGTCGGCAACATGGAACGGATCCTGGACGAACCCTGGTTCACGACGGGTGTCGATACACCGGGAATGAGGGAATACCTCGCAGTGTCGTCTCCGGCGGAGTTCAGGCACCACAACATCTTCACCGAGGAGGCGCCGCTGCGCCGGGCGGCCTCGAGGGGCATGTAGCAGCGGGAGGTGGACCAAGAGGACTGCTATCGCGTAGTCGAGCATCCGCCGCACGGTTCCAGACATCGCTCTATCCGTCGTGGATGATGAAGTCGGAAGCATGCGGCCGGATGAGCATCCAGCCTGGGCAAAGAATGGCGAAGCCAAAGATCTTCTCCGCGGCAGGTCAGCCGATCCATGATGGAAAGAGAGACCTTGCCGCTGCGGCCGGGGTGTTGCTGGAGAGGGTGATGCAGACCGAGCCGATCAGTCGAGAAGCGGGCGGGTGTGTCCGACCGGTGCGCAAGCTGGACGGGCTTGCGATGTTCATGGCGACCCTGTTGGAAGCTGAAGAGGCTGGCAACTGGGGCATTGTCTTCAACATTCTCCGCGTCAGCGGCCCCAAGCTGGAAATTCTTTGTAAGGACAAAGGCGATACAGAGAGCCTTTCAGAGATCCAAAGGCTACGTTCCTGTCTAGCCGATGCCAGAGCTTTCGAGCGACTACACGGTATCGGAAGTTTGATGAAGCCGGATCATCCTATGAATATTCGCCTTTCACGATCTGAGGTAATCCTTGATGGTCCGTTCGCCAGTACCATCGAGGATTACCTCAGCCCCGACGAAATCCACTAGAGGCGTGGAAACCTGGAACGATGCGCGCAAGTTGTTCAATGAGTTCATCAGGTTTGAAACAACGATCCAGCAGCGAGCCGTCTGGGCGCTGGACAGCCAGCATGCCTTCCTGGTCGCGGACATCCCAAACCTTCCAGCCATCTGGCATGCCCTCGACATCGACCACGTCGGACACATCATCGCCGTCATAAACGGCGACGTTTCTGAAAGCGATTTCCAAGGCAATGCGGAGGCCCTGCGCCTCTTGCTCGCTCGCGCATGCCCTGCTCACAACTCCTTCGACCACGGCAAAGAAGTAGGGATTCCCTTCATGCACGAAGTTTCCAATGCCGACGCTCATCACTGTCTCCGGTGAAGGGGCGGCGATGGTGCCTGCTTTCACTATGTTCAGCAAGGGGTAATGGCAGGCAACTGCTCCATTATCCAGTGTAAGCGCTTGTTCCTTTCCCGTGGGGAAGGAACCCTTGGCAACCCCTGCACGATCGTTGTCATGCCATATCAAGCCGCCATCCCGCTCCCGTCAAGGCCGCGTCTGAGGGCCAACGGGCAGGATATGCGGTGCTCAATCGCGGCTTGCCCCGCCCTCTTGGCGAACCCGAATCTCCTCAGCAGAGATGTATCTGCTCCCGAGGAATACGGGGGGCGTGTCGAGGCGCTTTCTTCCCGCTCGACAGGCGGCCTCAAGCAAGACCATGCGCCGTCCGCCAAGCGGCTAGCTCCTCTCTGCGAGTTGCCTCCCCGCGATAGGCAAGCGCCTTCTCGACCCAGGTCTCGGTGGGGTGGTCCCAATTGAGGAGGCTGAAAGGTCCATTCAGTTCCTCGTAGGCGACGGCTTCCGCAAGCCATTGCCTCATTTCGCCCATCTCGGCGACCTGCTCAGCGGTGCCGTCCCTTTCGACGAGTTCCCCAAAGACTTCCAGCGTCCGCGACAGTGTCCGGCAGTTGCGGGTTTCGTGCCTTGAGTGGCGCAACGAGTTCAACGCCCGTTCGACCGTTTGCGGGACTTCGTGGACGGGCGGAAGGGCAGCCCACTCCTCGTCCGTCATCTCTGCGTTTGGTATGGGCGAAGCGCCTTCTGCCATCATGGTCTCCATTCTGCTGGAACCGGGCAGCTTCTGGCCGCCGTCCTCAAGCATGGATCACGCTGGCCTGCGATCGCCAGACAGACGCTCCCCCGGGAAGCTAGAGTGCCGGATGAATGCGTTCAGAACCGGCTCGCGATTGCTGTCACGAGAGACGGAATCAGGATGACGGCAGGCGTTCCAAGCAGGACCGCAAAGGTGATTGTCGCGCCAGCATGTGCCCACCGACGGCCCAGGAACGGCTTGGCCATGTCGATGTGCCAAAGGTACCAGTCGAGCATCCCGGCGCTCACGCTGAACAACGGTGCCAGCAGCTTGCCGGGCCATGGCATCGCGGCGACCGACTCCTTGCGGCTGGCCGCCAGGGTCCGCAAATGATGACTGTCCGCGATCCGCGTCCCGGTCACCAGCGTTCCGCAGCCACCCGCAAGGAACAGACCGGTTACCGTCGTGATCGCCAAGTGCGTGAACGACTCTCCCTCGTAGGCCAGGAGATACGCCTGCCACGCCCCTGCGGTGAGCATGAACAGGGCGAACAGGACTCCGGAGGCCACCAGCCAGCGTCGGACCAAGCTCGCAAACCAGCGCCAGAGGCCGCCATGCTCCCCGGCGACGAACGCCATTGATCGGGACTTCCATCCCGCGAGCCAAGCTGCCGAGATGGACAGGGAGGCGATGGCCGCGGCCGTCTGGGAACCTTCCCCCTGCTGAGCGAGGAGGCGTGCCATGCCAAAAATCACAGGGAGCATGAGGAGGGCAAACAGGAAGCCCCAGCGGGAATTCAAGTCTTGGAAGCGCGGTGGCCACATCTGAGTTGTCCCCTCAATAACGCCCGATGGTCACGGGAGCCGGGCTTGTCCTCCCTTCCACCGAGTTCAAGGACCGATAGGGCCGTTGCCTTGGTGCTCACCTAATTCGAGGCTTTGTAGATCGGTGCGAGCTTACGACACCGATCTGCGATTGCATCACTTAGCCCAAGCAACACCGGGTTCTCAAGGCCGTTGGCACGACATTCGCGCAGAGTATCCTGCGCCAGATCCGGGGCTTGAGACAGAATGTCTTGGACCGCTGCAATCCAAGGCTCATCTGGCATCCCGCATGACTTGGCTTGCGCTCGCCAGTGACGGGGAAGGATTTCTCCGAGAGAGGCGCGTCCATCCACGGACATTGAAAGCTGGCAGCGATCAAGCCGTTCTGCGTATGGAAGAAAACTGTTGATATCGTAGATGGGTGCCAATCCGTATGCACCGCCGCGACCGAAGACGATCGAGAAGTTCTTGGCGTGCGCGTCCGTTCCCGCGATGACATAGTTCAACGCGACGGCACGCACGAACGCCTGGCAGTCCGCCTCTGGCTTCGCGGATGAGGCGAGGACCTTTGTGATGACGGCATGGATGCCAGGGCCTTGCTCCGACTGATACTTGCGATTTGGCGGGATCTTCAAGGCCTGGCACATGTCCTCCTGATGCACCCGTCTGACGGCTCCGTCTTCGAAGCGCAGGCGATCGTATCGCTCCACCGCAATGGCCCGCTCATCGGCAAAGGTCACGACTTCCGAATTCACCGTCGGTACATCGAGCGCCTTTGCGAGACGCAAGCAGAAGTGCTCGTTCTCGACCTGTCCTTGCAGACCTGGAATGGGCGGCTTCAAGATGTGGGTGGTCGGCACGCGGCCCCAGGGCAACCCCCACCGTCCGTCGGGAGCAAGGTGAAGCGCTGTCTTGGCCTGGGCTCCTGCAAGGCTGAATTGCCCGTTGTCGCCTGCTTGGCGCCCCGTTGCGCCTCGGTTCTCGCGCAGTTCCCTCAGCCGCGAGGCTATTTCCGCCTCGTCCAACCAGGCAATCCCGCCATCGGCAGCGTTTTCGAGGCGTTCCGGGCGAACCAGTTGGATCGCTCCCGCGCAGTCCTCGCCGATTTTGGCGAGCAGTGCGAGGGGATTTCTGGCGGAGACACGCGGCCAGCCATGGCTGGTATCGTCGGCGATGCTCTTCAGGGCCAAGCCGTTCTCGGGCAACAGGTTCCAAAGCCAGTTGGAAACCGTGCCCCCGCCGTAGCGGTTGGCGGTCTTCGGCATGGAAAGGGACAAGGGATAGGTGGACCGATCCGTGCGCCAATCCTCGTCGTAGATGAATGAGACCCGGCCGTCGGATTTGGCCTCCAATGTCCCCATCGTTCGACCGTCGGCAACAACGAACAGCCTCATTTCTTTCTCCCGTAAGCAGCCAGTACGTCGTGGATGTCCGGGATGGCATCGCCGCTGGCCACGGGTTTGTCCTTCGTTTCCTCGGTGACGGAAAGTTCGACATCAAGAACCTTCAGCGCCCTGAGGATGCGCCCGATCTCGGCGGTCGGTTTCCCGCCCTCCGCCTCGATTACCCACTTCCGGCTGGACCCCAGCTTCTCCGCGAGGTCGGCTTGCGACAGCCCGCGGGCCTCGCGGCGGCTCCGGATCAGCTGACCGATTTCGATGGGTGACCTGATCAGCTGCATGCTCGCCCTGCTTTGTAACCCATGGGTTACGTTAAGGTTTGTCACCTATGGGTTACATATCGACATGGCGCCTATAGGTGACATGAGCACATGTACCTTATAGGTGCCTTCTCGGCAAGCGCCCTATCGGTTACATTTCCATCGGAGGAGGCATGTCCGGCGACAGAGAGAAACCGGTGTTCCGCCAGGATCGCGCACGCTCATTTCCGCCTCCGGGACGCTCGCATGACCTCGATTTCCTGAGCCTCGGCGTCGGCAGCCGGTTCCATGACATTGGCAAGCGCCTCATGTCGCCCGCACAGCCAGATGGCCGTCGCATACACCCCCATGCCGACCGTCGGATCGCCGCCCTCCATTCTCTGAAGCGTCGGGACCGACACATCGAGGCGGACCGCCCAGGCCCGCAGGCTTTCCCCACGGCGCTCACGGGCAATCCGCAGCCGCTCCCCCAGCGACTTGAGGGCCAGGGCAGCGTTGGTCGGCAAGGTCTTGGTCGCGGTTGCAGGCTTGCTCATGAACATATAAATGCACAAATCGACCAATTTGTCAATCTATATGTTCACAACGGCGCATTGGCGGGTCTGCGCGTGGGCGTGCCTGAACGACACGGTGCCCCCTCGCCATCAATGGCATTGAAGGCCGCTCTCACCCGCTTTGCACCACCCCCGGCTACATCCGCCACTCCTGGGGAATCGGCCGCCGACGGTCCGGCGCAAGGGCGGCTCCCCAGTTCGCGGCGAACCGGCGCTTGGCTTCGATGATCGCGCTCATGGCGACCGCGCGGAACGGTTCGAGCGCAGCCAGCGCTCCCGGCGTGCGCTGCCAAGCCGCCCTGGCCTCCGCGACATAGCTGGCTGCGGCCTTCGGACCCGTCCTGTCGTGGCCGAGCATGTCGACCTCCTCGCCCCCGTCGAGCAGCAGCGGGAGGGCGAAGGGGCACGCCTCGATCGCCTCGGCGATGACGGCCGTCACCGGCTTGCGCTCGGCGAGTGCCGCCCAGGCGAGCGTCCAGGCCGTCCAGCAATCCACCTCGGCATCATGGCGCTGGCAGCTGCGCTTCTGCGCGTCGGCATCCCTGGCGGCGCCCGGCGCGTTCCCGCGCTGCATGCGCACCATCATGCGGCGGTTGAGGGCGTCCTGAGACATCCTCGGCGGCAGCACCTTCAGGAGATGCCCGAACACGGCCTCGGCCTCCTTCAGCGCCGCCCCGCGCTCCAACGCCCCGCAATCCGCAGCCCGGACCAGAGCCCGGCCCAGGTTCATGTGGGCGCGGATGTAGGGCCGCGCCCCGATGAACTCCCAGAAGAGCTTCGGGTCGTCCGAGGGGTTCCGGGCGCACCACGTGCGATGGGCCTCGGCGTAGACGACCTTGGCGCGCCCGGAAGAACGCCGATGGCTCGCGACCGCGTCGACGGGGTCATCGACGACCAGGCCCAGAACCTCGTGGGCGTCGATGCACTCAGGGTCGATGGCCAGGGCGAGGCGAGCCAGCCTCCACGCATCGGCTGGATCGCGTCCAAGAGCCTCGTGGGCGAGGTCGGCGAACGCGCATGCGGGGCCTTCAGGACCCAGGCTCTCGAACCCCTCCATGATCGCGTCGGCGGCAAGCTCGCGCCGCTCGGCCGCCTCGAGCACGGAGCGCGGCGGGGCGGCCGCCGAGGGCTTCACCGCCACGACGATGCCCATGACCGCATCGTCGCCCAGCGACTGGAGAATCGGAAGCGCATCGACCAGGGCGTCGAATTGCCGCCCTCGGCGCTGCGCGAGGTCGTCGGGCGCCAGTTCCTCATCGGGTGGCACGAGCGCGAAGCCGCCCGCCTTGGACAGGTCATGCCAGTTGCCGTATCCCATCATGCGGGCGGCGGCCTCCTGGCAGTCGGACAACGCAGCTTGCTCTCCGATCTCCTCCAGGGCGCGCTGGAGCTTCTTCGCCACGCGCTTGGCGCGGGCGACATGGGGGGCTTCGATGGGCTTGGGCATGATGCAGATCTCCGGGTTGGGAACGCTGCGTCGCCTGGTGAACCGAACTGCCCGCTCGCCCGGTTCGGTGGCGCGACGCACCCCGACCGGAAACTCGACCTATGCTCTTGATACCCGAACCCGAAGGCTTCGCCAGCGCGGGCGGCGCGGCCCCGGAATGGCCGCTGGCGTGAACGGTATTCGCAGGGCGACCGCATCGTCAAGGGGCGCTCGGGCGCACACATCATGGGATAACCCGTTAGGATGGCACCGGCCGCGAAACTTGCCCAAAGGAACCCGAGATTTGAGTCATCCCACCACGGTCGATCCACCAGCGGCGAATGGGCTGGTGATCAATGGTGACCTGGGAGTATCACTTGCAACGATGGGATGCATGTCATGCCGGACGTGATGCTCTGGATCCGATATGAACCGAAGTGCTTCGGTCTTGCGTCACCGTTGACCGCTTTCCCTCAAAGGAATATAACCCAGAAGGAATGTTGAGCTTGACGTCCAAAGCTGAGAGGGTGGAGGAGTTCCTGAGGAGGTTGGCCGCGGCACCTGCCGCCACGTCAGCAGAGGAAGCCATTGAGTTGCTGGCTTCGACGCTCAACGGTGTGGAGGACGAGTTTACCACTATTCCTTATGTACCGGCGAAGTGGATGACGGAC
Organism: Azospirillum sp. HJ39; assembly: GCF_041507355.1. Classification (NCBI taxonomy): domain Bacteria; kingdom Pseudomonadati; phylum Pseudomonadota; class Alphaproteobacteria; order Rhodospirillales; family Azospirillaceae; genus Azospirillum; species Azospirillum sp. HJ39. The sequence goes on from NZ_CP167913.1 coordinate 465,775, forward strand.
GGGCGGATGTATCCTCCGCAGCCGGACAGCGCGCGGCCGGTTCCCGGACGGCCCGATCTTGTTCGCTACCGGAACCGCGCACACAACACTGTCGTTGGAACCGATGGAAGCATCGAAATATCGGAGGTAGGTGGAAAATGCTTACTCAGCAAACCCGGCGGACAGAAGCCGTAGCAGCTGTAACGACCCCGTCCGACGTCCTCGGTTTCGTGGAGTTGGTACGTGGCACCTACCATGATGTCACGGTGGACTTAGACGCCCCCGGCACCGAGACCGGCGAATGGTGGATAGATGTATCCGCCGACGGCTTCCGAACGACGCTGCTCTGGACCATGGACCATGGCTTCGGCGTGTTCACCTCGGAACCGGGGTACGGCGACCGTCCTGATGAGTGTTACCGAAACCACGAACGACTATTCCGGCGCTTCAGCCAGCTGGTGGAATCCCACACCCGCGACACGGGGATACATCCCCTTCACCTTCGGGATGTCCGGGCTCTGGTCGGCACGCAACAGGCCGTAGTGGCTGATCGCATGCGCGTCAACCAAGCAGCGGTTTCGAAGCTGGAGTCGCGTCGCGACATGAAGCTGAGCACCGTCACATCCTACGTCGAGGCATTGGGGGGCAGGGTCGAGCTTCGCGCCGTCTTCGACGATTTCGCCGTCAACATGGCCCTTCCCGAAGAGGCGGAGAGCGCATGATCAGCATCAACCTCGTCGTTCTCCGGGCCAGCGAACCGGATAGGCTCGCTCGGTTCTATGGATCCCTGGGCATGCGCTTTCACAAGGAGCGGCACGGTAGTGGGCCGGAGCATCATGCCTGCGAAGTCGGTGGATCGGTCTTCGAGATCTACCCGCTCCAGCAGGGTGCCGGTGGAACCCGCGACACCCGTCTTGGGTTCGTTGTGGAATCGCTCAGCGATGCCGTTCAGGCGGCCGTGTCGGCGGATGGGATTCTGCTGAGTCCCCCGAAGATGACCTCATGGGGCAGGAGGGCTGTGGTCCAGGATCCTGAAGGGCATAAGGTCGAACTCACCGAGGCGGCTTGAGAGAAGACGAAAAGGATACGATGGCACAAACCCGTGACTTCAAGGAAACGATCAAGGCGCGTGCCGATCGTGATCCGGAATTCCGCAAGGCACTGGTGGAGGAGGCATGTGAGTGCCTTCTTAACAATGACTTCGAGACGGCCAAGGCCATCGTCCGCGACTACGTGATCCTCCCAGCCGAGAACGGCGGGGCTTCCGTCGGTTACGTGGCTTTTGGAAGGCCGCTTGGCTGACGTTTCTTTGATTCCTGCCTCATGGCCCGGCCTATGCCGAGGGCTCCGCAGGCTGCCACCGGCGATCCACCGGCGGTGACGACCAGGTCGTCGACGTTGTCGTTGATGGCCAGCTTGCCCCTGGCCAGGATGTTGCGTGCCGCGTTCACGTCCGCGTCGCATGCGAAGCTGCACAGCGGGCACACGAACCGATCCTGGGAGACACGGCCGTGCGGCAGGTGAGCCGTCTCCGGGGCATCCTTGGGATGCCGTCCGCAGCATGAGCAGGTCTGGCTGGTGTAGGCCGGGTTGACCGCAACCAGCTTCCCGCCGTGCCGCTTCACCTTGTACTCGAGCATCCGCCGCACGGTTCCCGGCGCGACATCGAGCATCGCCCTGTTCAGCCCGGCCTTGGCGCTGACGTTCCGGCCGGAGTCCTCGACGGTCCCCACGGCGGAGGCCGTCATGTTCCTCACCTTCAGATCCTCGACCACGACCAGCCGGTACGACCGGGCAATCGCGGCCGTCGCCTTGTGCAGGCCGTCCTGGCGGCGGCGCAGCCTCGCCTCGAAGCGGGCCAGCGCCTGCCGGGCCTTGGCCCGGTTGCGGGAGCCCTTCTTCTTCCCGGCCAGGATGGCCGCTTGGCCTTGCGGGACGTCCCTTCCACTGCCTGGCGGCGGCCAGCAAGGAACCTGCCCCTTAAACCTGTTCAACTATAGCCAAATAACCTGTTCAATTTTATGCCGATAATCTGTCCATCCAACAGGTATGCTCGTCCATGTTCGGGCAGCATCTCCGATGTCGCCGACGGTGGCGGCATGACGGAGGACGAGATGGCGGAAGGCATCGACGAAGAAGACGCCTTGAGGACCGGGCGGCCCGTTACCGACCATGATCCAGCCGGGAAAGCGCGAAGCGACCGTTCCGATCCGGAGCGCATGGCAAGAAAGCTGGCTTCGAAGGCGGAAAGGGCGAGGGCTGCGCTTAGGAGCGCCCCGACACCGATTGCGCCGAAGGCCGCGATGCAGCTGGCCAGAAACCTGAAGCCGTTGATCGGGGCGTTGAAGAAAGCGCGGCCGCGCCATCTCAAGCCGCTCCAGGACCTCACCAGAAGGGCCGGGGTGAGCGCGGACGGGGATGAGAAGCGGCTGAGCCGGTTCCGCCCGCCGAAGGACGGCAATGAGGCGGCGATGAAGCGGCTGGCCCGGGATCCGAAGCAGTATCTGGCACTGGCCGAGACCGCCGCCGAGATGGCTGACCTCGACGTTGACCGAGCTGTCCTGGATCTGGTCGTGAACACGCCTTGGAGCCCGTCCCAAACGGGAGTGCCGTCGTTCGACGAGAACACGACCGGTGGCTACCATCGCCTCCTGGAGCAGTTGCGGGGGGTCGTCGCTGCCATCTCGGCGCGGGCAAAGCTCGACTGGTACCTGGACGAGACCCGGCGGCGGGAAGCATACCGGAGCGGCGGTGGGCCGGAGGACGATGGCTGGTGCCTCGGGCATCCGTCCGCCGACCAGCTGGACAACGCTCCCTCGGTGCCGCTGCTGTTCAACGAGATCGACCGCATGGCCTGTGAGGCCAGGGACGAGAGCGGAGGCTGGCGCGAGGTGGATCTGGTGATGCTGGAGCGCGTCCATTTCGGCATCGCCAAACTGAAGGGTGACCAGGTGCCGACCGGCTACTTCATGCTCGCGCCTTGGTACGGCGTCGTCGAGCGCGGCCGGTCGCTCGACGACGCCAGATGCCTGCTCCGTTACGGCATCCCGTCAGTGCGGGACGACGAGATCATGGACGACTTTCAGACCAGTGAGGGCGGACCATGGGTTCGCGTGACCGTTCGCGTCCCGGCGGGGAAGTCGCTGCCGACAGGCCCCTACGGCCGCTTTCCCGAGGACGACCCCTTCGGCTTCGAGGACGCCGGGTTCGTCGAGAGGCTGTCCCTGAGTGGCATCGAGCGCGCGTTGGGCGGCTCGGTCTTCCATGTCATGGGGGCATGGGGTGATCGGGCCGACCGCCCGGAGCCGGGTTTCACCGAAGCCCCGCCGGGCACGGCCGCCGCGCATGTCGAAGCGGGCCTGGTGTTCGGGTACGCGCATCCACCGGAGAAGGCGTTCACAGTCCGAGGTGCGCTCGAGGACAGCGCCGTCCACCACCTCGCCACCTTCAAGGCGTTCATGGCGCGCCAGATGGAGTTGGCCGACGACCGCGCTCAGCAGGCAATCCAGGATTTCCGCGATGCGCCGGATCGGATGAGGACCGGCTGCTTCGACGACGTCGACATTCCCCTGCAAAGCGAAACCGTGGAGGAGTAACGAATATGCCCGCCATCGACATCGGCCCGCTCGCGTTCCGCTCGAATGCGGCAGCGAAGGATCACTACCGCGCCATCCTGCATGCGTATCCGGTGGGCGCCGTTATCCCGGAACCGCACGCCAGCCAGCTGCTCTGGCTGCTCGACCGACATCCCGAAGCCGCGGATAAGCGTGGGGCTGGCGTTGCCCGGTTCCGTGTCGACAAGCCACCTAAGGGGAAGCACCCCTGCTTCTGGATCGATCGCGTGGACGGGTCGGCCACCGACTTCTCGTTCAGGTGGGCCATCGACGGCAAGGGGCCGAGCAGGCTTATGGAGATGCGGCAGGCGATGAGGGAGGCGATCAACGGGGACGCCATGGCGTTCAGGAGGCGCTTCTTCGAGGAGCACGCCGACACCGATGGCCGGGTGCCGTGCGCGCTCACCGGCGTGCCGGTGTCGCCTTCCGAATGCCATGTCGACCATGCGCCGCCGCACACCTTCGTGGCACTGGCGACGGCCTTCCTGGCCGAGCGCAGGATCTCCCCAGACGGCAGCCACGTGACGGCACCGGCGGACAACCAGTTCGTGCCGAAGCTGGTGGACGCCGCACTGGCAGCGGATTGGCAGGCGTACCACCGCGCCAGGGCGAAGCTGCGCGTCGTCGAGAAGGACGCCCACCTGCGCCAGGGGCGGGTCGGGAGTGAACGGTAACCGGCGGCTACGCGGTTTCCAGGCGCGCGGCGGGTGTGAACGGCGGCATGAAGCGCAACCGGTTCGGCCGGGGAAATGCTCGCGCGTCGGCGCCCCCGCAGGCTGGGCTCCGGCTCGGCCGGTGGATCGGTGTCTCCGCCGTGGCAGGCGCGAAGCCAAGCCGCGTGCGATACGGTCGGCCGCCCTGAGGCGTCCGGCAGCCTGCTGGTGCAGGTCGGCAGGCCGTCGCTCTCAGGCCGGGCCAGAGAGTAGATTTTTTTTGTGAATTCATGTTTATCAAAGGCTTACAGGAAAAACGAGCGCCAGAATAAAAGACTATTCGGCAGTGCCTGCCTCCCGCGCCGACAAGGGACTCCAGCTTCCGCAATCTGGAGGGCGATCGGCCTGGAACAGGAGTGAGCCACTGGCTCGGCATGGCAGGTAACATCGCAGACCGGGATGGGCGTAGGCGAAGCCTGCGCGTGCGGCGCTCCGGGGTTCCGTTATATCTCTTTTATTCTGGCGCTTGAAAGTACGCTAAGCCATTGTTCTTAATGGAAAGCCGTTGAAAAACGCTTCCGAGCGCGGTCGTCTCTCGCCCCGGTGGACGAGCTTCCGGATCTGCGCCGATGGTACACCCGCCGTCGAAGTATCAGATGCAGGTGGGGAGGCGCGGGTTGCGGGCTGATGAGATGTTCTCGATCAGGCGGGCGTCGACTGGGATGGCCTAATGGAGGTCACCGCCCATGTTTCCACCGGGGCCGAGGCTGAGGGCGGAGTGAAGCGCCGCCCCCGGCCTCTCCACGCCCGCGGCGCGCGGCGGATAGGCCCACGAGCTACGAACCGGGAATGACAAGCACGCGGGGCGCGCTATGTCATCGCCAGGATCGGCTCAAATCGGTGCCACCCGCCTTGGACTGCTCGATCAAGCGCGCGATCTCCATCTTCTGCTCTGGAAGCGGACCCCCAGTGTCACCGTCGTAGTTGTCCATCTGCCGCAATGCCAACAGGCGGCTGACGTCAAAGCGATCCATGAGTTCCTCGACTGCCATCTCGATATCGCCTGTCTGGCGAAGCGTCCGCGCGGCGACCTCGGTGGGCAGCAGCAGTTCGGCGCCGAAAGCGTTCGCGCGGGCCTCGACGGTTTGATCGGTTCGCACCCTGTTCCCTTGGACCTCCGCCACCGGTAGTGCCCCGGTGCGATCGATCAGCAGGTGGCACAGTTCGTGCGCCATCGTGGCGCGGCGCCCGCGGGGGCTGCCCGACCGCTTGCCCGCACGGTTCACGATCACCACCGGCCCATGGTCGCCCCAGGCCGCGATGGCGTCGATGAGTGACGTGCCGAGGTCGATGTCCTCTATCGCCACACCCCAGCCCCTGAGCATCCCCTCGATGTCTATCCGGCCTTCGGGCAGGGCCAGTCTGTTCCGCACCCACTTCGCGACGGTGTGGCCCTGCTCATACGGCTTGCGGAGTTCATCGAGGTCCGATGCCTTTGCCGCCAGGGCCTCGTTGCCGAGGGCATCCAGTGCCGGGGTATCGACCGGGGCGTGGGCGCGGATCGCGTCGAGCGCAACCCGCAGGACTTCGACATTGATTTCGGAAACATAGGCGAGGCGCGCGGCCATGCGCAGGTCGCCTGGGAATGCCAGGTCGCGAGGGTCGGTCACCGGCTCGAAGTTCAGCCTGCCGACCAGACTCAGCGGCAACTCGAGCAACTGGGCGTCCACGGTCGCCAGCCCGTTGCGGTCCCGTGGCAGACGCTCGCGCCAGGCATGGACGGCGGAGCAATCGGCCGGAAGGCGCACGGCGATGGCATGGCCGAACTCCTCCAGTGTCTCCAGAGCGGCCTCGAACGGGACGCAGACGAGCTTCAAGACACCGTTCTGGGTCGCCCACAAGGTGAGCGTTACTCCGGACCGACGGAGGACGAGTACCGTGGCATATAGATTGCCCATGAGACTGCCGATTTTGACCTCTGGAGAGGGGTCCTTCAGCAGGTTGCGCCATTTCTTCGCCAAGTCGTCGAGAAACGCCTCTGGATCCACTTGGCCCTTGAGCAACGTCTCGCCGCGATAGCGTACGGCCACTTCCACGGCGCCCGGCAGGCGGCGTTGGTTTCGCGGTTGATCCAGGCTGAGGACAAAGTCCTCCTGGTCGCCAACCTCGATGGGAGCGCTGCTCGTCGGGAACCGGTCCCGACCGAGCCCGACCGGGATATCCGAATCATCGCTTCCGCAACGAAGCGGCCGTTCAACGGTGGTCATTCGATGAGCTCCTCAAGGCAATCCCTGCAAGTTCATACCGAGCCGGGCCAAGGTGTTCACCACGTTTCCATTGACGACAGAAGCGATACCGCGAGCATCCTGGATGGACGCCAGGGTGTTGGTACAGTACGTCCAGGCTACAGAGTCATCAACCTCTACATAGGGAGCGTGGTTGCCGGATGCGTCCTGGAGATCCCCGATTTCTTGGCGGTCATATTCAAACTTGGCCCCAGGCAGGGCCGCTTGGTACCAGCTTTCGGCGAGTGGCGCCGCATGAAGCGCAATCCGTCCGCCATGTCCATTCTCGTGCGAAAGCAGGATCGCGCCAAACAGCAGCAGTCTGCCCAATTCTCGAACCCGTGCGGGAGGCGGTGCCTCTGCCCGATTCCAAGGTGCTACCGCAAGGGTATCCACATAGGCGGCGAGTGGCTTGACCGGCGGTCGACCGCGCTGCTTGGTCTGTCGGGGCAGATGGCGTGTCTTCCAGTCGTAGATGACCCGAGCGACGGCTTCAGGCTGGTGAGGATCCCGCTCGCTTTCCAGAACAAGCAACGTTCCGCCGCGCGGTTCGAGGGTTCCCACCTCTGTGAAGGCTGGGGTGAGCACCTGCCCGCGCCAGTCCCAATTCAGATCTGCATCGCGTTCGATCAGGGCTCCCAGATCCAGCTTCGGCTTCCAGAATTTCTCAATCTGGCCAACCAAGGCATCGAGCATCGCGGCGTCTAGGGAGCTATCATACTCCGCATCGTACCGGTTGATGCGGATTTGCACCACCTGACCAGAGACATCGCGGGCAGCCATCGAGGTGGAGATTGTGGGCGACACGGTGTTGATGGCCTATGCGAGTGTAAGTTCCTGCGGCATGACCTCTGAGTAGCAGATTTTTGTTGGCGGAGTCGAGCCGCGCGGTGGCCCACGACGGCAGCCGTGGTCAGGCGGAACTCGACCTGCCCGAGTGTCCGTTGTGGCGCTGGCCTGCGAGGCCGCTCCAGAGCCTGCACTCCACATGTCGTCTCCTATGGGCGCCTTCGTGAAAGCCTGTTGTCCACCGCGCTCCGCCGGATGATGCGGCCCATTGAATTCATGCAGCGGTTGCTGGCGATCGGCCATTGCGATTGCATTGGCCGGGTCTGTTTGCTACCGTGCGTACGGTTGTCCCATCAGACCTGCCGCCGGGTTAAAGAGGACGGTTCGTGAGCCGCCGCGATCCCCACGCGGTCGATGCGTAATCGGCGGACATCGACCGAGCGTTAGGATCCGAGATGGCCCTGCTTGCCCTCACGAACGACAACCTCGCCTTTTTCAAGCGCTCCTTGCGGGCGGACCTTCCCGGCGTGGGCTCCTCGCACCTCTCCGAGGCGCTGGCCGCCGCCCTTGGCTGCCGCACGGGCATCACGCTCGCCACCCGCTTGCGGGAGGACGGCGCCGAGATGCCGTCCCTCGCCGCCGTCGACCAGGCCGCCTTCGCCGCGCGGCTGGCCCACCTCGGGCATCGGGTCGCGACGCTCCCGGCGCTCGATGATCTCGCCCGCTCGCCCGATCTCCCGGACCGGATATGGGCGGTGTTCAAGGACGGCGACCGCCCGGCCCTCAACGCTTGGCACGGTGAGTGCCAACGGCGAGGCATCCCCTACGTCTACGTGACGACCGGCCGCCAGCATGCCCGCGTGGACTGGGACTGGATCACCGTGAACCCGGCCTTCGATGGGGTTCCGTCGGACGACGGCGAGAGCAAGCTCCTCGACCGGATCGTCGGGGCCATCCGGGCGAACGCGGCCTCGTCGCCGAAGGCGAAGTTCGACGCCTCCGCCTTCGCCGGGCACGTCGAGAGGCTTCTGCCGGAGGACGCGCATGCCCAGGCCGACGCGATCTTCGAGCTTCTCTACGGCGCCCTGAGGCGGGCCCGGCGGCCCGTTCCCGCAGAGGCGACCGCGAGCGACGGCGGAAGCATGCAGCCGGAAGCCCGAACAGCAGGTTCGCATTCAACGACAGGCTGCGCGAAATTTAACGAACCTTTGGCGCGTGCCAGAACGAACCTTGGCCCAAAAAACAAGGAGTATGAGAACCTTCCCAACAGCCAAGCGGCCGATCCAAGATTATAAAGGACAACTTCGGAGGAGAGCGGACGTGCTGACCAAGACTGTTGACGGTCTGGACCGCGTGCACGGTGGGTGCTTTCTACGCGGCATCAAAGTGCCTGAAGAGTGGCTTCAGCACCCGTCGTGCCTGCTGCCCGCGCTCTTGGCGGCAGATGCTGGGGGCCTTCCGGAAGGCTTCATCGAAGATGATGGCGCCCTCCTTGGCTGGAGGGGCGGCGACACGTCTGAGAGATGCCAAATTTCGTTTGATGGGGACCTGGATCGCGCCATCAGGGGGTTGCACGCTGCGCTGGTGCAGGCGGGAAAGAGCACGTACGCGCTCGACGAGCTAGAACTGCGGCTGGTGGCCTCACTCCACCGGCCGCAGTATGTGTGGGATAAAGAGACCTGGGATGGCGGGTTCACAGACTGGGAGCGAACCGGCTCGGTCTGGTCCCGTTAATCCTTCCATCCGGGAAGCTCTTCAAGTCCGCCGAGGCTGGCTTGGACCGCTGTGTTGTGCATGAGTTTCTTCTCAACTCCATTGGCGTCGTTCCAGCGTGCACGGATGTAGTTGGCGGCGGCACCGGCCGTGGTCTTCTCGCCAGCGGCGGCAGGAAAATCACGAATGAGCTCGAAGCTGAGCTTCGCATGTACGAGGCGCTCGCCATCGACGTCTGGCATTGAGCGAGTCTGTCCCACGGCGCCCGAAGGCGTGTAGTTCATCACGGGATCAGAGGCTCCAGACCGTTCCAGTGCCTGCTTGGCTTGTACCGCGGCCATGACCGCCTCCGCTGCCTTGAGGACGGCTTCCCACGCCTGCTTGCTACCGTCTGGTACGTAGCCTTGATGCTTGTAGCGCTCGAACTTCTCGACAATGTCCATGCCTGTGCTCCGTCGGCTGCGGCGGGAATCCCTACCGGCTTTGGCATCATCAAGCAAGCGCACTAAACCGAGCGGTCACCTTACCCCTTGCTCGCGGGGGTGGAATCCTTAAAGCCAGTTCTGCCAAGGACACCTCGGCTGGGAGAACGCCGTCATGCCGCGCAAAGCCGCCGTCGAGTCCGCATCCGTCATTGCCTATGGGATGCTGGGGCCATTCGTAGCCAGCCCGGCCGACTGGTACGTGGCCATCATGGACGAGGGGAACGCCCGGACGCGCCCCATGGCAGGGAACATCGCAGACCGGGATGGGCGTAGGTGAAGCCTGCGCGTGCGGCGCCCCGGGGTTCCGTTATCTCTTTTATTCTGGCGCTTGAAAGTCAGATAAGTCATTGTTCTGAATGGAAAGCTGATGAAAATCACTTCCGAGCGCGGTCGTCTCTCGCCCCGATGGGTAGGCGGCCGCGAGCGGGGGCCGCCGGGGCATGGCAAGCAATCAACCTTCGATGATGCCGAGGTGAGCAAGGATGCGAGTATCCAAATGGCATGCCATCTTGCGTGCGTCGTACGCACGGGATCTGTGTGTTGCCGTGCCGATGACGCTGGCGTGGCTCCTGCTCGGCCTGCCTCCAGAATACTTTATGGTCCCTGCGGTCCTGTCGCTCCTGGTTTTGACCGCGATCCAGATTCCGGGAAACTGGCCGAGACGGATGACCTCTGAGAAGTGGGATGAGGTGCTGCGGGGGCCGGTCGTCCATTTCACGACACCCGAGCGGGCAGCGGAGATGGCCCGCGGCGGCTCCAGCATGGCGGGCGGCATGCCGGGCTGGGTTCTTATCCGGCCGTCGTCGGGTAGGCTCAGCGCGGTCGGTCTCAAGGGAAGGAAGGCGGCGTACGCCTTCGCGGGGTTCCCGACGCGGGGCGATTGGGTCCGGAACGTGGGCAAGCACGCCACGGTGGCCGTGGTGATCGACCCCTCGGCCCTCGACCTCCGGGATGTGCGGTATCGCACCGCGGACGGGGCCCTCATGCTCCTCGACGGCTATCACGGCCCCGCGAAGCTCGTGGAGGTCCTTCCGGACCCCAGGGATGGACGAATGCGACTGGGAGAGGTTGTCGCCGCACCGTGACCTAACGGGCAAGCGCGAGACTTGGCGAACCATTCAACGATTGGAAGGGATCGATGAGCATCGGAAAGGCCGACATGGGGCTTCGACTGACCCGATGCCGTCCGCCGCAAGCTCGGTCCTTCAGGACGGAGTAAGGCGGACCGCGCAAAGCGCGTCCCTTGCAAACGCCGACCGCATGCTCATGACATGCGGCTCATCCAGGCACACCGATTCCGGCTCTACCCCACCCCGGCGCAGGAGGAATTCTTCCGGCGCACGGCGGGCTGCTGCCGGGTCGTCTGGAACCTGGCGCTGGAACAGCGCCAGACCTACGGACGCCGCGGGCGGTCCATCTCCTTCAAGGCACAGGCGGCCGAACTGAAGGACCTGCGCCGCGAGGTGGAGTGGCTGGCCGAGGCACCCAGCCACTGCCTCCAGCAGACCCTGCGCGATCTGGACAAGGCGTTCGCCAGGTTCTTCTCCGGCCAGGCGGGCTTCCCCAGGTTCAAGTCCAAGCATCGCGGCGAGGACTCCTTCCGCTTCCCCGATTACAACCAGTTCGAAGTCGGCCCGGACTTCGTCGACCTGCCCAAGGTTGGAAAGGTCGACATGCGAGCCCATCGGCCCGTCCAGGGGCAGGTGCGCAACATCACCGTCAGCCGTGACGGCGACTGCTGGTACGCCTCGATCTGCGTCTCCCTCCGTCGCCGGGTCCGGCAGGCGCCGACCGGCACCGCCGTCGGCCTGGACCTGGGCGTGGCCCAACCGATCGTCCAGTCCGACGGGGTCGCGCATGACCTGCCGCGCGTCACGCCGGAGGAGATGCGCCGCAAGGCCCGCCTCCAGAAGAGCCTGGCCCGGAAGAAGAAGGGCTCCCGCAACCGGGCCAAGGCCCGACAGGCGCTGGCCCGTTTCGAGGCGAAGCTGCGCCGCCGCCGCCAGGACGGCCTGCACAAGGCGACGGCCGTGATCGCCCGGTCGTACCGGCTGGTCGTGGTCGAGGATCTGAAGGTGAGGAACATGACGGCCTCCGCTTCGGGGACCGTCGAGGAACCCGGCCGGAACGTCAGCGCCAAGGCCGGGTTGAACAGGGCGATGCTCGACGTTGCGCCGGGAACCGTGCGGCGGATGCTCGAGTACAAGGTGAAGCGGCACGGCGGGAAGCTGGTTGCGGTCAACCCGGCCTACACCAGCCAGACCTGCTCATGCTGCGGGCGGCATCCCAAGGATTCCCCGGAGACGGCTCACCTGCCGCACGGCCGTGTATTTCGGGATCGGTTCGTGTGCCCGCTATGCAGCTTCGCGTGCGACGCGGACGTGAACGCGGCGCGCAACATCCTGGCCAGGGGCAAGCTGGCCATCAACGACAATGTTGACGATCTGGTCGTCACCGCCGGTGGATCGCCGGTGGCAGCCTGCGGAGCCCTCGGCACTGGCCGGGCCATGAAGCAGGAATCAAAGAAGCGTCAGCCAAGCGGCCTTCCAAAAGCCGCGTAACTGACGGAAGCCCCGCCGTTTACGGCGGGGAGGATCACCCTAAGTCTGCCCGCTTCATCGGAGATGCCGACTTCACCACGGCCATGGACATCCTGTTCTCCCTGCGGTGGGGGATGACCCTTTCCCATCCGGTCTCCAAGGCCGTTGGCGGCCTGCTCGTGAAGGGGAGTGAACGGGACGAGGAGGTGGACATCCGCAAGGTAACCGGGGTTGCCATATCCAAGGGGCGGCTCATCGGCAACCTGCCGAGGCTCCTGAAGACCATCGACACGACGCCGGAATCCCTGGCGACGTCGTCCCTCCAGGAGCAGCATCAGGTCATCCTCAATAATGTGATGCAACATTCCGGCTGCATGCGAAACGGTCGGTTCGACCTTTGGGAGGAGGGCTGGAGCGGCCGCCTGATCGCACGGAACGATGCGACGGCACGCCGGATCGCATGGCTCCATGTTCATGGAGGCTTGGTGCAGACCGTGCTCCCCGCTCGCATTACCCGATACGGCCTCGACCCTGAGGCGCTCGACACGCTCACCCGGCAATGGTGGGCGGTCCTGGTTCCTGCCGCCGAGGCGGCCAAGCTCGAATGTGCCCTGAGGCGGCTCCGGGCGGACCGTTGCCAGCTGGTACTGGAGACGTGGTCCAGGACGGCACCGAATGATAAGATCCCCACCTGCTGGCGGCTCCTGGCCTGCCCCCGCGACAGCCGCCATCTTCAAGCCCTGCGAGACGGGTTGGCCGACGCCGCGGCGCCTGTGTTCGACCTGTCCCAGTGGCTCAGGATGCTCGCGGCCGGGCGGGTACTCCCGTGAGCGGCGGCAATGGGGCGGCGATCCGCTGCGACATCCGTTCAGCTGATGGCCAAGGGCAGTCGGCGCGCGAGTCCGGCCGTCATCCGGTTGGTGATGGCGCGCCGTTCGGAACCGACGGAAGCCCCGCTGTTCATGGCAACGCCCCTGTCGCTGGCGGCCTGCATGATGGCGATAGACCGTCGGCCCGCCCCCGGCCCTATCGCTCCGAGCCCGACGCCTCCGCCTGCGCGCGCATGCGCTCCAGGGCCACCTGCGGCGGCCAGGGCTGCCTGATGGCCTCCGCGGCCTCGGGGAACAGGGTGGCGAGCACCTCGTCCATCTGGCGCACCGGCGTGCTGCCGGGGACGCCCCGGAACGCCTCGCGCATGTTGCGGACGACCTTGGCGACGGCGTTGGGACGGCCGTCCAGGATCTCAATGGTGGCTGGGATGGCTGGGACGCTGCCCCCTCACTTCAGGTAGGCACGCCCCATCTGCAACCGCCCGCTGGAGAAGGAGGCGTCTACGTTCTTTCCTGTCCCCGTCATGGTCATGCCGCGGCCCTCCCGTCGCGGGTGCCGCTGGGACGCTCGATCTCGTCGGGGCGCGGCCCGAAGACAGCGAGGGCGTCGGCGGCCACGCCGGTCCACCAGGGGTCATTCTCCCAGGCCAGCCGCTCGACGTCCCCGGTTCCGAGGCCGACGACCGAGGGCGAGAAGCCGAGTGTCTCTCCGGCCGGATGGAGGGCGTCGCGGACCGCGCCGACAGCCTTCTCCAGGCCCTCTTCCACTGCGACCACGGCGACGTCCAGGTCGCTGTCTGGGCGGTCCTCGCCGCGGGCCACGCTGCCGTACAATCCAGCAAGGGCACTCACGCAGACCGCGTGCCTTGTGCACGGCATCCGCCTGCGCTTCCCCTCCTGCCTGGGGCGCAACGAGGCCGCGCCGGTCAGCCGGGGAAGTCCTCATAGTGGCGGATGGTGAAGTGAGCGGCCGGGGCGCAGGAGTCGTCGAGATATTCGATGCCGTGATGGCCAGTGCCGGAGGTCCGGACGAGCCAGTGGAGATGGTAGTGGACGTCTTGAAAGATGACGTAGGTGAGCAGCTGGTCGCTGATCCGTGACCAGCGGCCGGTGATGGTCGGGCCATCGGAAGTGACATCGACCTCGTGGAAGGTGCCATCGGGGCGGAAGCGGACGGCGAACAGGCGCCCGGTGTCGGACTGCTTGATCCACATGCCACGGGTGAGGGCCGCGCCCGTGGGGGCTTCGACGTCCGCCTGCCACTCGGCGAAACCCTGGGTGTCTTCCGGCGACCGTGACGCGGCGGTGGCCAGGTGGCTGCCGTGCCAGTCCGGGTGATCGATGCCGCCCCGCTCGTACGCCCAGGCTGCCAGCTTTGGGTGGCGCAGCGCGTGGTATGGCAGTGCCGCTAGCCTCTGCGCCGTCCATCGGCGTCTGGGTGCCTTCTCCAGGCAGCCCGCCACGATTTCCTCCAGCTTGAAGGGGAGGGGGAGCGACGGCAGCGGGGCCGCCGCGAACAGCGTCTCGACCCATTCCCGGTCCGACTTCCCGTCGGCGGGGTGCTGTCCGCCAAAGGCGACGAGCAAAGTCAAGCCGAACGCCCAGACGTCCCAGGACGGCTGCGGCGCCGGGTTCTCGAAGCTCTCGGGGGCGAGGTAGACCGTCGTGCCCTTGGCCTGGGTATAGGGACCGTCGACCGCCATCCGCGCCAACCCGAGGTCGCCCAGCTTCCATACGCCGCCGACCCGCAGGATGTTGCCGGGTTTCACGTCCCGGTGCACCCACCCTTCGCGATGCAGCCACGCCAGGGCGCCGCCGACCTGCCGGATCAGGGCATCGATCTCCATATCGGTAAGCGGTTCCCGCTCGAGGCGGGCGGCGAGCGTGCTCTCGGCCCGTTCCATCGCGAACCAGAACACCGAACCCGTGACGCCGTGCACGGTCACCACTGTCTCGCCGGGGTGCCCTTCCACCGCGATCAGGTGGGGATGTCGCAGATGCATGGCGTTGCGCAGCTCGCGCATCGGGTCGCCGGGGTCGAGCAGGGCTGGATTGAGCACCTTCACCGCGACCGGTTTCGCGACGACCTCGCCGCCGACCACCACTTCGGCCGTGTAGACCGCACCGAAGTACCCATGCCCCAGCCGGTCGCCGAGGACGTAGCTCCCCAGCCGCACGCCCTGGAGCCATTTCACATCAATCATCTTCCCCGCCCCCTCTTGTGCATCATGAGAACCCGCCGTGAGCTCGGGAACCGGCCCGGTCGGGCTTTCCATCCTGGTGTCGAAAACTTGCCGTGAATCCACGAGGAGGCTCCTCTCATCCGGGATGTCCACCGCGAGGCCGCCTGCTCCCGCGGTGGGCTCCATCGCTCACACCGGCCCCGTGGCGACCGACCCGCCGGACGCCACGGACTTCTCGGCCGCCCAGAGGAAACCGAGCTCCTCGATGTGCCCCACCGGGCAGACAATGAGGCCGCGCTCGCGCAGGGCGGCCAAGCCGTCCAATGTCTTCTGCGTGACCTCCTGGGGCTTCTGGAGATTCTTCAGGGGGAAGGCGAAGACATCGCCGGGGTCGGCCCGTTCGAGGAGCAGCTCGATCTTGGCGTCGAGTCCATCGATCGCCAGGACGGCGCCTTCGCCCGCCGGGTCGATCTCTCCCGTCGCGAACACGCGGCCATTGCCCGGCGGCGGTGCGCCCTCCAGGAGCATGCGGTCGGACACGGCCAGGGCGAGCTGGTAGCTGTTACCGCCGCAGTTCTCCGCCTGCCGGAACTTGACCTTGACCTTGCGGCCGATGTCGTGGCCGGTGCCCGAACGCGCCGCCGTCAACGTCGTGAGCACGCCCTTCGTCCAGTCCAGGTGTCCGATGACCTGGGCGACCGGGTCCGTCGGCTGGGGCGTGTCGTTGGGCACGCAAGTCACTGTCGCCAGATCCTCGTCCCCGGTCATCGGGAAGAACACCTTCACCATGGCCCTGCCTCCGATTACGCGGGTTCGATGCGGATGCCGAACGTTTTCAGGCGTTCGATTGGTGTGCCGTCGTGGGACCAGAGCCCGGAGACGATGCGGGTGGCGTCCGGCTCGCCCTCGAGCCAGGTCACGCCGCCGGTATCGACGGCGCGAACACGCGACCCGGCGGGCAGCGCTGTCCGCAGCCGCTCGCTGAGGGTGAGCACGAGGATCCAGTCCGGCTCGTCGGGGTCGGAATCGTCGCGCTGGACGGTCAAGGTGAAATCGGTGGCCTGGACCATCGCCGTCGTCGCGCCGGACGAGGCGGCGGCCTGGCGCCAGCCCTCGGTGGTGAAGCGGGAGGCGGCCCAGTGGGCGGCGGTCGCGTCGATCCGCTCCTGGCGTGCCTCGAGGAAGTTCGTCCGGGCGGCCGGGGAGCGCATCAGCTGGCGCTTCTCGGCGTCCGACAGCGGGGCCTCGCCAGACAGGGCGCGGGCGTAACGGTCGACGTCCGGGACCGAGGCGAAGGAGTCCCACGGCTGCGCGTCGAACGCGGCGGCGATGAGGAGCAGGTTCTGCTTGTCGGTGTTCATGGCTGTTGCCTTCCGTTCAGATCAAGTCTTCGAGCGCGTCGCGCAGCCGGTTCTTGGCTTCGTCGACGCGTCGGCGGTATTCGGCCTTCTTCAAGCCGTGTTCCTTGCAGAAGCGATCGATTTCATCGGTACACTCTCCGCTGCTGATGTCCCGGAGCTGGAGCGACATCCAATGCTCGAAGGCAGGGCGTACCTTCGTCGGCAACTTCATCAGCGCTTCCCGCAGCCGGACGGTGATGTCGCTGGCGCGGATGGTGGCCTGGACCTCGTCGAACGACCATTCAGGGTCGTCGATGCCGTTTCCGTCTTCCATGGTCATGGATGCCGCGCGGCAGCGCTCGTCGAACTCGTAGTAGTAATCACTCAGCGTCTCAATCGTCCGCGGCAGGTTGTTGTTGCCCGCCTTGACCTTGACCATATTGATATCGTGGACGAGCAAGAGGTGTCCGTCATCGAGCGGATGCTCCGAAGGCCCGTACAGCGCCTCCACCTGTTGGTCGGACTTGAGGATTTCCTTCCATACCCGCAGCCGGTTCGGCGCATTCGGGGAGATAAGCTGCGCGCGCACATCTTCGGACCACGTCCGCAACGTGGTTGCCAGGGCCGCCTCCGGCTTGACCCCATCCTTGCGGCCGCAGATCGCGGGCTGGCTTTCCGTCAGCGCCTCGACGAGCTTCCCGGGCCGTTCGAACAGGCGGAGCGCCCAGACCCACGGCCTGCGCAACCTCTCTCGCTCGGCCGCATCCCTGGCCGTCTCGTTGGCGAGACCATGGTCAGCGGCTTCCCCGGCCTTGCCGTCGAGTTCACGCTCGGCCCCGCTCCGCGCCGCGCGGGTGTCGATTTCCGCCATCACCGACTTCACGTACCGGTCAGCAATCACCCACTTCCCCGCTGTATCGTCATTGGACAGGCTGCAATAGCTGCGCAGGATGTCGATCGCGTCCTCTGCGGCGCGCCTCAGCTTCCTGCCGAGGGTCTTCCAGCCCCGCGAGTGATGCAGCCAGAAGCGTTCATCCTCTCTCTTATTCATCGCAAAATCCTCCTTCCGGGTGGCATACCCATCCGTATACCGTGGGGAAGCGGAGCGGCATGACGCGAAAAAATTGCAACGATCGATGGGGTGGCATTTCGCAATGGTGGATGTGGAGAAGCTGTCGGGCGTGCGAATCGGGAGCTACCACCTGAGCACCCTGCTGGGCCGGGGTGGCTTCGGGGCCGTCTACCGGGCGGACGTGGTCGTAGGTAACCGGGCGATCGCCAAGCCGGTAGCGGTGAAGGTAATCAATCCGGCGAAGCTCGACTCGAAATCACCGCTGCGAGAGCTCGAGAACGCCGCGGAACTGCGCCATCCACACTTGGTAGAGGTTCTCGGCCATCCCGGTGAGGCGGAGGTGCGGGATGCCGATGGCCAATCGGGGCATGTCTACTGGTTTGCGATGGAACTGGGTACGGAGACGCTGCACGCCCGCCTGGCGCGGGGAGCGCTGAGCGACGCCGAGACTCATACGCTGCTCCGGCAGATAGGGGCCGCGCTGGCTTGGCTGCACGGCCGCCATCTGGTGCACCGGGACGTGAAGCCGGGCAACATCCTGAAGGTCGGCGATGTGTGGAAGCTGGGCGACCTCGGTCTGACGCGCCGCACGGTGGACGGGTACTACGCGCAGCTGAAGGGTACGACGCTGTATCTGTCCCCGGAGAGCTTCGACGATCCGGCGCCCAAGGCATGCTGGGACGTGTGGGCGTTGGGCATGACCGCTTTGGAGGCGGTTACTGGGAGCCATCCGTGGCGTCATCTGACCGAGCGCAAGCTGTTCGTGCTGCTGGGCGACGACGAGCCGCTGCCGCTGCCGAAGCTGCCAAAGGGCGTGGAGGACGTGGTTCGGGGATGCCTGGACAAGGAGCCGAGACGGCGGTGGACGGCGCAGCGTCTCGCTGAGGGGACGTCAGCCGACAGAGCCAGCGTGTCGGGCCCGCATGCTTCAATAGCGGCAACGGCGGCGAGCCCAGAGCCCGGTTCGCCGTGGCGCGTTCACTCCGGAGCCTGGAAGCTCCCCGGCTGCGTGTTCCAGGACGGTGACGTTGCCCCGCGGATGGTGGTGCTGCCGCGGGGGGAGTTCTGGATGGGGTCGAAGGCAGATGAGATATCGCACTATGCCGACGAAGCCCCGCGTCACCGGGTGCGGATTGGTTACGACTTGGCTCTAGGCGAGTGCGCAGTCAGTTTTTCGGAATGGGACGCTTACGCGCGCGACGGTGGCTACCGCCCGGGCGACCAGGGCTGGGGCCGCGAGGATCGGCCGGTCATCAACGTTTCCTGGGCCGACACTCAGAAGTACCTGGACTGGCTGAACCTTCGACTCGGATTGAAGGGGCGGCCAGATCGGTATCGCCTGCCGTCGGAGGCCGAGTGGGAATATGCAGGGAGGGCCGGAACGGAAACAGCGTTCTGGTGGGGTGGGGAAATCACGCCGTCCCAGGCGAACTACGATGGGAACTATCTGTATGCTGGCGGTGGACTGAAGGCGAGGTACCGGCAGCAGACCGTCCCGGTCCGGAGCTTCTCGCCGAATCCCTACGGGCTGTACCAGGTCCACGGGAATGTCCTCGAGTGGTGCGAGGATGTCTGGCACGGACACTACAACGGCGCCCCGGCGGACGGCTCGGCCTGGGTCGCAGGTGGCGAGCACGGCCACCGCGTCCTGCGCGGAGGCTCCTGGTACAGCAATCCAAAGAGCCTACGGTCCGCATTCCGGCGGGCCAGTGAACCCGGTCCCCGGGCCTACGTCAACGGCCTCCGCGTTGCCAGAACACTTTCCTCGTAAGCCTTCAACTGCCGTGAACCCGTTCTATCTCTTAGCTAAACCGGCCGTCAGGAAGCACCTCCCGTACCCGGTACCGCCGCTCGTAGCGGCTTTTGAATTTTTTTCGTCTCCCTCCTCCGAATTCCCCACGGGAAGGGGGTAACGGGCCGAGCGGCGGCCCGGAGCCTCTAACGGAGACGGGCGATGACGACGATGGACGTGATTTTGTTGGTGGCGGCCGTGGCTGTCGCGGGCGTCGCGCTGAGTGGGGCGCTGCTCCGCTTCGCCAAGCCTGCGCTGGTCGCCGCGGCGGCGGTGCTGGGCATGGCGGCGGTGTTCCCGGCGGGCGGCGCCGGTGGCGTGGTGGGGACGGTGGGGTCGTGGGTGCGCGATGCCACCGGTGGCTGGACGGAGGATGCCTGCCGCGCCTCGCCCGAGCCCTGCCTGAAGGCGCGGGCGGCCAGCCTGGAGAAGGCCAAGGGCGCCATCGGAACGGCGGTCGAGGCTGTACGCGGCCAGACCGAGCGGGTGGCGGCGATCATCAGCGAACGCCAGGTGGTGGTCGCCCAGAACGACTTGCTGCTCAAGGAGGGCCGCAACCTGGTTCAGCAGGCAACCGACCCGGCGAAGCCCATCCCCTTCGTCGGCCGGACGTACCCAAACAAGGAAGCGCTGCTGACGCAGTTGAACCTGCTGTTCCGCGAGCGCGAGTCGCTCACGGCGGTCCTCGGCCAGGCCCGCAGCCAGCACGAGAACCTGCGCAAGCGCCTTGATGAGCTGCTGATCAGCCGCGGGGAGGTGACCTCTGCCCTGGCCATTATCCCGGCGAAGCTGGTCCTGGTGAGCGCCAACGGCGTCCTGGCCGACGTCTCCGGGGCGATCTCCAGCATCGACGACACGCTGCTGTCGAGCGAGCGCCAGGTCAACGACCTCAAGACTTTGATGGGGACCACCGAGGACCTGATGCGCTCGTCCCAGGCGAACCAGGCGGCATCCCTCACCGAAAACTCGGCGTTCACCCGCTTCCTCGAAACCGGTAATCTGTGATGGTACATGGCCGCTCGCCCCTGGCGGGCGGCCCTCCTTCCACCTACGCAAGCCCGGCGAATCAACGCGAGACCGCGGAAACCAACGGACGGCAGGCCATGCTGAAGCTCTCCTTCGACCGCCCCCACCAGAACATCCTGTCCGACGAAACCCGCGTCCTGCGCATCCGGCTGACGCCGGAGTCGGCCCGCGCGCGTCGGCCGCTGGAGGTGGCGGTAATGCTCGACGCCAGTTCCTCGATGCGCGGCACGATGTTCGAGCGGGCGAAGGAAGCCTGCGGCATCGTCGCCCGCTCCCTGCGGCCGGAGGACCGCCTGAGCCTCGGCATCTTTCACGGCGAGACCCTGCCGATCGTGAACCGGGTGCCGGGCAGCGAGGTGGCCGCGGTGCTCGACCGCGCGCTGCGCGATATCACGACCGGCTACGGCACCCGGATCGACCTGGCCCTTGACCGCCTGGCGGCGATAACCGACGGACATGCCGCGTCGGCGCGCCTGGCGGTGCTCGTCACCGACGGCTATCCTTACGATGCCGCCCGGCGCCAGGTCACGGACTTCTCCGGCCTGTGGCGGCAAGCCGACGCGCTGGCGGCGCGCGGCATCACCCTGGCCGCGATCGGGCTGGGCCCGGCCTCGGCGTTCCACTCCGGCTTGCTGTTCGACCTGTGCGAGCTCGGCGGCGGGGCGTTCCTCCAGGCGGAGACCGGCGACGCGCTGGCCGGGCGGCTCCTGGAGCTCCTGGCTCCGGCGCAGGCCGTCGTCGACACGGGCGCGACCATACGGCTCCGCCTGGCCAAGGATGGGCGGAAGGAGGTCCACAAGAATGTGCGCATCGACAGCGCCTGCCGCATCAAGCCGCTCTACAGGAAGCTGACGCTCAGCGGCAGCGGCGACGAATGGAGCGCGCTGCTCGGCGAGCTGGAGGCGTGCGACAACGACTTCCTGGTGCGCCTGTTCGTACCGGCCCCCGGCGACAGCTGGCGGCAGGAAGCGAGGGAGGTCGCCCACGTGTCCGTCGATGCCTGCGGAAAGCGCTTTGAGGCATCGGCGACCGTCAACTTCACCCGCGAGTTCAGCCTGATTGAGCAGAAGGACAGCGAGGTGGATGATGCTCATACGGAGTGGCTCCTCAACGAGATGACCCACGACCTGCGCCGCAGCAACGATCCGATGCGGTCGGTGGTCCTGGCCAGCGAGATCGAGCAGCTGGCACGCCGCGTCGGACGCCTGGACCTTGCGGAGGACGCGGCCCGGATTAGCGGGGATCTGAAGGCGAGAGGCTTCGCAGCGGACGATCGGCTGAGCCGCGTCTATCAGGCGGCCCGGAGCCGGAAAACATCCAGACGGAAGGGTTGATGACGATGGCGGAGAGCGGACGACGCATCGACGAGGGGGCCTGCGGTCCCCTGTCCTTCGCCTGGGTGGTGGACCAGGGGACGGTACGCGAGGCGAACGAGGATTCGGTGGCGGTCCACATCGTGCCGTGGTGGGACGGGACGGAGGCGGTGGTGGCTGCCGTCGCCGACGGCTTGGGCGGCGACGGCCACGGCGGTGCTGCCTCGGTCGTCGCCGCGGCGGGTATCCGGGAGCTGGCGGAGACCTGGGCCGACAGGGGCGCCCCGGCCGACTGGGACGCGGCGCACCGGGCCTTGGTTGCGGCTTTCGGCGCCATCGACGACCGCATCCGGGCGGAGGCGCAGGCCGCGGGCCACCGCCCCGGCGCCACCACGCTGGTGGCGGCGGTGCTGGCGCCGGACGGCTTCATCCACGCCTACACCGGCGACAGCCGCCTGTACCATCTCCAGGCTGGCGGGGGCTTCTACCGGACCCGCGATCAGAGCCTCGCGCAGATCTACCTCGAGACCGGCCGCATCAAGTCCGAGGCCGAGGCGACCCAGCGCCAGCGCAACACCCTGTTTTCTACGCTGGGCGGCGAGGACGGCCAGATCACGGTCGAGCCGGAATGGGAGACCGTGGAGGACGATGACGGCAAGGTGTCCGCCCCCATCGGGGAGCAGCCCGCGTTCCGCCGCCTCGCCTCCGGCGACACCGTGCTCCTGTGCAGCGACGGCCTGTGGGGCGTGGTGGCGCTCGATGAACCGGATGACGGCGTCTCGGAGGACGCCACGGCCGCGCGCGATCGCTGGCTCCAGGCCGCGATCGACGGCGGCGGGCCTGACAACATCGGGATCGTGGTGGTTCGCGTGGGCGACGGCGGCGAATAAGTCTGAGGACTCGTGGCGATGGTGAATGTCGGCAAGCTGTCAGGGTCGAAGATCGGGAGCTACCATCTGGGCGCCTTGCTGGGTCAGGGCGGCTTCGGTGCGGTCTACCGGGCGGAGGTGGTGGTGGGCGATCGGGTGATCGCCAAGCCGGTGGCGGTGAAGGTGATCGATCCGGTGAAGCTGGACACGAAGGAGCCGGTGCGGGAGCTGGAGAACGCGGCCGCCCTGCGTCATCCGCATCTGGTCGAGGTTCTGGGCCACCCCGGCGAGGTGGAGGTGCGTGATGCCGACGGCCGATCGGGGCGCGTCTATTGGTTCGCGATGGAGCTGGGGACGGAAACGCTGCATACCCGCCTGACTCGGGGTCCGCTGAGCGAGGCCGAGACCCGGACGCTGCTCCGGCAGATCGGGGCCGCGCTGGCGTGGTTGCACGAACGTGATCTGGTGCACCGGGACGTGAAGCCAAGCAACATCCTGAAGGTCGGCGAGGTGTGGAAGCTGGGCGATCTCGGCCTGACGAGGCGGACGGTGGAAGGGTACTACGCGCAGCTGAAGGGCACGACGCTATACCTGTCGCCCGAAAGCCTGGACGATCCGGCTCCGAAGGCGAGCTGGGACGCATGGGCGTTGGGAATGACGGCGTTGGAGGCGGTTGTGGGCGCGCATCCCTGGCGGAATCTGACCGAGCGCAAGCTGTACGTTCTGCTGGGCGGAGACGAACCGCTGCCGCTGCCGTCACTTCCGGCGGGGGTGGAGGCCGCGATCCAGGGATGCCTGGACAAGGAACCGGGGCGGCGGTGGACGACCCGACGCTTGGTCGATGCCAACGGGGCCGTGGAAACGGGGGCCAGCCCGCCAAGTCCGCACCACATGAAGGCTGAGGCTCCTGTTACGCCATGGCGTGTTCATGCAGGAATTTGGATGCGTCCTGGTTGTGTTTTCCAAGATGCGGAAATCGCGCCTCGGATGGTTGTCTTGCCACGCGGCGGATTCTGGATGGGAATGCCTGAAAGCGAACGATCTTATTTAGGTGATGACGCAATACCCTACCATTATGTTAACATCGACTATAATATAGCGATGGGTGAATGCGCAGTGACATTCGCTGAGTGGGACGCTTTTGTCAGCGATGGCGGCCCAGAGCGGGATGATAGCGGCTGGGGTCGCGGCGACATGCCAGTTATTAATATTAGCAAATCCGATGCGCAACATTACCTTGATTGGCTAAATGATCGCCTCGGAATGATGGAATCATCTTATCGTTATCGCCTGCCTTCTGAGGCGGAGTGGGAATATTCTAGTCGTAGTGGCACGAATACTAAATATTGGTGGGGTAATAGACTTGACACGAATTTATTGAATATTAGTGGGTCGATGTCGGAGAGAAAGACAGTATCCGTGCGCAGATATGCGCCAAACTATTTTGGTCTATACCAGACTCTTGGAAATATAGGCGAATGGTGTGAGGATGTTTGGCACGACTTTTATTATGGAGCGCCGATTGATGGTTCGGCGTGGATGGTTCCAGACGAAAGCACTGACGGCTTTGGGGTTTATCGTGGAGGAGCTTACTGCTTTGATCACAGCGTAGATTCAGCGTACCGCTTTCAGGAACACCCCGATACCGGCTCCAATGGCGGCTTTGAGGTGTGTGGATTTCGTGTTGCCCGAACACTGCCATCCTAACCAGCGAGACACGCATCAGCGCCAGCACGAACTACAGTAGGCTAATCTAAGCCTGCTCGGGATTTCGAGTCGGCGGGGTGTCCAACGCCAAGCGCCACGACGCCCCATTTTTTCTCCGCCTCCTCTTTCGATTTCCCCACGGGAATAGGAGTGACGGGCCAGGCAGCGGCCCGAAGCCTCGAGCAGGAGACGGCGATGAACGCGACTATGGGGCAGTGGCCCTGAAATCTCTGGCGGAGACGACCAGGAACCCGACGCGCGCGGTCCTGGCGAACCCGGCCGCGATCGCAGCCATCAGCGCAGCGTTCACCCGGCTTTCCAAAACCGCTAGCCTCTGATCGCCCTCGGCCGTTCGCCCCCAGCGGGCGGCTTTCCCTGACCCGATGCCAAAGCGCGAAAGGACGCCCGCGATGATGCCCCGCAGTGAAGATGATGCGCGCACCGATGGCCCACCCCCGCTCCGGCTGACGGTCGCAGAGGGACTGACCAAGGGTGCCCAGTACACGATCCGGCAGGCCGTCGTCGTGATCGGCCGAACCGACCCCATGAACCGCATCTTCCCTGACATCGACCTGTCTGCGTCCGATATCGGCGCCAAGCCCAGCCTGTCGCGCCGTCACGTCGAGATAGCACTGGTACCCTCGGGCTACGCGGCTCGCGATCTCGGCAGTGCAAACGGTTCGTCGGTCAACGGGACGGCCCTTCCCGACCCCACCGAGCCGCCACGGCTCCTGCGAGACGGCGACGAGCTGCGCATCGGGCGCGTCGTCCTGAACGTTTCCGAGCCGGGGCGGGCCGACAGCCAGGCACCCGCCGCGTCCTCGCCGTCAGCGCCTTCGCCCACGCCCGAGCAGGCCCGTTCGCCCATGCGCAAGCCCTCGTGGCGGGTGCTGACGGCAATCGGGGTGATCGCCGCCTCGGTGGCGGGGGCGGCCGCCATGCCGGGGGTGCCGGACCTCGTGACCGGCAACTGGACGCCAGCCGGGTGCGAGGCTTTCCCCGACGCCTGCGGGCGGTCGATGGCGGACCGCCTGTCGGTCCGGATGGCCGAGCTCGGCGATCTGTCGGCCCGCCTGTCCGGCGCGCTGCGGCGCACGGACGCGGCGGTGGCCGAACGCGAACAGCGACTGACCGCGCATGACGTGCGGCTCGCGGCCTTGCGAGCGGCGCGGACGGCGGCGCGCTACCCGGTCCTAGTGGCGGGGGAGACCTTCCCGTTGGCGGCGGTCCTGGACGGACGGCTGCTGGCGATGGAGGCCGAGCGGCTGAGTTTGGCCGAAGGGGTGGAGCAGACCCGAGCGGTGCGCGGCGATCTGTCGGACCGTCTCAGGGCGGCCGGGGCGCGGCGGGCGGAGGCTGAGGCGCAGCGTGCACTCCTGCCAGTCCTAGCGGCCCGGCGCGAGGCCGACGCCGCGCTGGCCGACTACGCCAAAATCCAGGCCGGGGTGGACGCTCTGCTGCGGGCGGTGTCAGCGGAAACCGCGGCGGCCGCCCCGGTCCTGCGCGGGACCGAGGATCTGCTGGGACGGTGATTTCGGCGTCTCGGGGTAGAGCTTGAACGCCCACTGCGCGGTGGGCATCGGAGCAGCGGACAGCAAGCGGAGAGTGGATCGATGAGCGAAATGAAGGAAGTCCGCATCCAGGACGACAGTGATTTCTGGCGGTCGCTCGTCGGGACGAACGCTGGCAACTACCAACTGGTCGGGTTCCTAGGCTCGGGATCGTTCGGCTCTGTATACCGAGCGATGCCTGTTATGGACAATGAGGTCTTTGGTGCCTCGGTGGCGGTGAAGATTCTAATCGTCGAGGGTGATGACGGCGGCTACGCGATGCGGGAGGTCCGGCGCATTGCCGAGGTGTCGCACGAGAGCATCGTCCGCATGGTGGGCGTTCCCGAGAAGCTAACCCTGGCCTGGAAAGGCTACAACCATCAGGCGATCTTCTTCGCGATGGAACTCGCGGAATCGTCGCTCGAAGACGTGCTCGGCAAGGAGGCAATCACGAAGGCGGAAATCATAGACCTAGCGCGTTCCCTTGCCTTGGGGCTGGCCTACCTGCACGACGAGAAGAAGATCGTGCATCGTGACATCCGACCGCCCAATGTTCTTCGCGTGGGCGGTAAGTGGAAGCTGTCCGACTTCAGCATTGCCCACCCGTT
This sequence comes from Azospirillum sp. HJ39, assembly GCF_041507355.1. NCBI lineage: Bacteria > Pseudomonadati > Pseudomonadota > Alphaproteobacteria > Rhodospirillales > Azospirillaceae > Azospirillum > Azospirillum sp. HJ39. Next base: position 492,123 of record NZ_CP167913.1, read on the forward strand.
CTCGTCGGGGCCCTACGAGGCTCTGATCAAACCGCCCGACATCGTGCCTCCCGAATGCTCGTACGAGAACGAGCCGGTCCCGGCGTGGGACATGTGGGCGCTTGGGATTGTCCTGGCGTGGGCGTCCGTCGGCACGCATCCCATGGCAGGGCTCAATGCTCGTGATCGAGCGAAAGCCCTGCACGGCCCACAGCCACTGCCCTTGCCGCCGCTTCCCCCTGCGGTCGAGCGAATCGTCCGAGGATGCCTGGAGAAGGACCCGGAGCAGCGTTGGACGGCGCGACTGGTGACGGAGGAAGCGCAACCTCAGTCCTCAGAGGCGACTCCTTTCCATGTGACGCCACCGACTGGCCTTCGTCGCCGTGACCTGATCGTGGCAGGGGTGTCGGGCTTGGCGGGAGCGGGAATAACGGCGGCCGTGGCCGCCGTCGTTCAGTCTTCCCCAAACTCCCCAGTTCCCTGGCGGGTTCATTCTGGGAAATGGATGCGTCCGGGGTGTGTGTTTCAGGACGCGGAGATTGCGCCCCGGATGGTAGTGTTGCCACGGGGCGGATTCTGGATGGGTTCCGAGGAGCGCGAGCCGGGGCGGGATCCCACTGAGGGTCCCCGCCACCAGGTACGGATCGGATACGATCTGGCACTTGGAGAGTGTGCAGTGAGCTTCTCGGAATGGGACGCGTACGCAGCGGACGGCGGGCGTCGACCGTATGACGAGGGATGGGGCCGCGGAGATCGGCCCGTTATCAACGTGTCCTGGACTGACGCTAAGAAATACCTGGACTGGCTTAACGGTCGGCTTGGGTTAAGCGGCCGTTCGGACCGATACCGCCTGCCATCGGAAGCGGAATGGGAGTACGGGTGCCGCGGCGGGACGGACACACCCTTCTGGTGGGGTGGGACCATCACGTCGTCGCAGGCAAACTACAATGGGAGCTACGCGTACTATAACGGTGAGTCGACGGGAGAATTTCGGCAGCGGACGGTGCCGGTCCGGAACTTCTCGCCGAACCCCTATGGTTTGTACCAAGTTCACGGCAATGTCAGGGAAGCGTGCGAGGACGCTTGGCAGGGGGGGAACTACGACGGCGCTCCGTCGGACGGCTCTGCCCACACGGTGGACGATAACACGATGAACCACGTCGCGCGGGGAGGTTCTTGGAACAGCTCCCCTTGGAACCTCCGCTCGGCGAGTCGCGATATGAGAACCTATCTGCCTGGACCAGAAGTCGGATTCCGTGTTGCCATAACACTCAGAGACCGTTTCAGGGCTCCGAACTCGGGTTAACGAGCTGCACCACACGGTGGTGACTCACTCTTATGAGTTCAAGTCAACATATCCATTGGTTGTTTTTCTGGCTCAGGCTTGGCCGTATTTGTTCCCTTGGCGTTCGCGGAAGTTAACCCGAGTTCGGGGCACTGGAGACCGTTTGGAAAGGGTTGTTACCGGCAGCGTGCTATGGTCCGCTTCCGGCTGAAGGATCCTTTGTCTGGGGGTTGATTGTCGCGGAACACAAGGCCCAGTCAGGGAGGATATAATTGATCCGATGCCGCCCGCCGCAAGCTCGGTCCTTCAGGACGGAGTAAGGCAGACCGCGCAAAGCGCGTCCCTTGCAAGCGGCGACCGCATGCTCAGGACATGCGGCTCATCCAGGCACACCGTTTCCGGCTCTACCCCACCCCGGCGCAGGAGGAATTCTTCCGGCCTACGGCGGGCTGCTGCCGGGTCGTCTGGAACCTGGCGCTGGAACAGCGCCAGACCTACGGGCGCCGCGGACGGTTCATCTCTTTCAAGGCCCAGGCGGCCGAACTGAAGGACCTGCGCCGCGAGGTGGAGTGGCTGGCCGAGGCACCCAGCCACTGCCTCCAGCAGACCCTGCGCGATCTGGACAAGGCGTTCGCCAGGTTCTTCTCCGGCCAGGCGGGCTTCCCCAGGTTCAAGTCCAAGCATCGCGGCGAGGACTCCTTCCGCTTCCCCGATTACAACCAGTTCGAAGTCGGCCCGGACTTCGTCGACCTGCCCAAGGTTGGAAAGGTCGACATGCGAGCCCATCGGCCCGTCCAGGGGCAGGTGCGCAACATCACCGTCAGCCGTGACGGCGACTGCTGGTACGCCTCGATCTGCGTCTCCCTCCGTCGCCGGGTCCGGCAGGCGCCGACCGGCACCGCCGTCGGCCTGGACCTGGGCGTGGCCCAACCGATCGTCCAGTCCGACGGGGTCGCGCATGACCTGCCGCGCGTCACGCCGGAGGAGATGCGCCGCAAGGCCCGCCTCCAGAAGAGCCTGGCCCGGAAGAAGAAGGGCTCCCGCAACCGGGCCAAGGCCCGACAGGCGCTGGCCCGCTTCGAGGCGAAGCTGCGGTGGAGACGCCAGGACGGCCTGCACAAGGCGACGGCCATGATCGCCCGGTCGTACCGGCTGGTCGTGGTCGAGGATCTGAAGGTGAGGAACATGACGGCCTCCGCTGCGGGGACCGTCGAGGAACCCGGCGTGAACGTGAAGGCCAAGGCCGGGCTGAACAGGGCAATGCTCGACGTCGCGCCGGGAACCGTGCGGCGGATGCTCGAGTACAAGGTGAAGCGGCACGGCGGGAAGCTGGTGGCGGTCAACCCGGCCTACACCAGCCAGACCTGCTCGTGCTGCGGACAGCACCCCAAGGATTCCCCAGAGACGGCAGGTCTGCCGCACGGCCGTGTCTCTCGGGATCGGTTCGTGTGTTCGGTGCGCACCTTGTCGGTGTTCACCGTGCTGAACAGGCGCCCGGTCCGGCCGTCGTCCTTCACCTCGGCCAGGGCGATGCCGTCCCTGGACTTCCGCCGGGCGTCGATGCCGACGACGAAGTCGGGAAAGTGCCGACGCCCGTTCGGCAGCACGATGGTGACCGCCCACCGGGCGTTTTCCACGTTGCGCAGCCACCAGAGCACCGTCCCGGTCTGGTCCTGGTCGAGCAGGCGCGCGAAGGCGAGCTCCTCCTCGTTCAGGTCAGCCGGAAAGACGCCGTAGAGTCCCTTGTCGGCGCGATCGAGCAGGTCGGGGCCGTCGTAGAAGGCGGGGATCTCCTCGTCCTGCCGGATCTCCACCACCTGCGCCAGACACGCGCGGCAGGCGTCGTGCAGCAGATCGGGGCGGGCCATTGCCAGGTCGACCGCGCGCCGCAGGTCGCGCTCGCCGGGGACCGCGTGGCCGCGATCGTCGAGTTCCCGGCGCAGCCGCTCCAGCAGGGCGGGCTTGAGGTCGCGGTCGTCGATGCTCTCGTTGAACCGGAAGGCCATCTGCGCCTGCTGCGCGATGCGCAGGTTGGAGAGCGGCACGTTGCCGCGCTCGGTGGCCGGGGCACTGCGCCGCCAGCGCGTAGCGGGACTGCCGCATGCGGCCGGGATTCGGGGTGAATCAGATCCAGACGGCCTCGCGAGCCAGCGCGCCCCGCCGCGCGCTCAGCGTGCGGGCGATGATGACATCCGTCCGCAAGCTGTCGTAGCTTTGGCCTGCCTTGGGAATGGAGAAAACATGCCTCGCGGACCACATGCCGTTGCCCGATGGGCGGTCGCCTGCGCGCTTCCGGCGCTCGTTCTGTTCGCCCTTCCAGTTACGGTCGATGCCGCGCCGACCGATTGTCCGGCCCACTATGCCGGGGCCATGGCGCCGGACCTGATCAACCCGAAGCTGGCAGCAAAGACCCGGGAGCTTTGCTACTCGGCGTTCGCTGTTCTGCACTCTGGCGTGACGCGCACCCCGCTCTATGCGGTCGAGCACCTGACCCGGGACAGCGTCGCGGCCGCCAAGGGCCTCCAGCGTCCGGAAGCCAGCGCATTCCATGCCGAACCCAGGCTGCCGCCGGACGAGCGTGCCGAGTTGGCGGACTATAAGCGCTCTGGATTCGACCGCGGCCATCTTGTTCCATCAGCTAACGAACCAACTCCGAATGCCCAGCAGGAGAGCTTCAGCTTGGCCAACATGATTCCCCAGGTGGGCGAGAGCAACCGCGGGATATGGAGCGCCATTGAAGGGGCAACCCGGCATCTCGCCAACACCCGCGGCGAGGTCTACGTCGTGACCGGCCCCGTCTTCCAGGGTGCCAATCTCCAGCGCATCGGCGGCCGGGTTCTCGTGCCGACCCATGTCTTCAAGGCTATCTACGATCCGCGCCGCCGTGAGGCTGCCGCCTATCTCGTGCCCAACGCGCCAGGGAACGATTACCAGCGGATCCCCATTGCACAGCTAGAGGAGGTCACCGGCATCTCGATCTTTCCGGGTATCCCGGCCGCAGCCAGGACGACGGCGATGGCCCTGCCGGAACCCCGGGCGCCGGGGCGGGGGCGGCAGAAGGATGAGCCCGGTTTCTCTGAACGCGACGTCCTGAAGTTCCTGAAGGAGTTGGTGCGATGATCAAGCCTTATGCCGACGACGCCGGAGCCATGAAGATCGGGGACATCGAGGTCGAGAACGGCACCGATCGGGTGGCGCTCTATGGGTCGATCGATCTCACGCGCGATAAGAAGGGACTGGAGCATGCCCGCAAGCTGCGTGACCTGCTGGCTGCTGTCGTGAAATCCCTGGAGAACGAGACCGACCTTCCCGATCAGATCCCTCCGCCGAAGCCGACGGATACGGTCGAGAACCCGTTTCAGTGATCGGTGAGCAGAAGGAGGCAAAGCCCACCGGCACATCCGTGCGGTCCTCAGCATGAGCTATGGCAACGTTCCTTTCCCAGCAGATTCAATCCAGGTTCCAGGAAAGTACAATTGGATGCACGGGCGAAGCGGTTGTATAAGATCCGAATTCGCTCATGTAAACAGATTGGTTATGGCGGCATGGCACGTGTAAGGGATGAAACCCAAGCCAAGGGCGAGATTGAAGCAACCACAGCGGTCGACCGGTATGTCGGAAGCCGCATCCGGCTGCGTCGTACGCTTCTCGGCATGACCCAGACGGTGCTGGGGCAGGCCGTCGGCCTGACGTTCCAGCAGATCCAGAAATACGAGAAGGGAGCCAACCGGGTCTCGGCATCCCGCCTGTGGCAGTTCGGGGCGGCGCTGGATGTGCCTGTGTCCTTCTTCTTCGACGGCCTTGCCGACCAGGGCCATCTGCCGGACGTGATCCTCGAGCCCGACCTCTGCACACCGGGAGAGCCGGATCCGATGGCAAGGCGGGAGACGCTCGAGCTCGTCCGAGCCTACTACCGCATCGAGGACCGAGGCCTGCGCAGACGACTGCTGGACCTGATCCGCGCTGTTGCCGCAGCGGACGCCCCGGCAGACGCCTTTCTGGCCGCCTCCGATGCCTAGCCAACGGCGCCTTCGGGCGACGCCGTGGCACCGTCCCGCTCCGCTGCGACGAGGCGGGCCAGCCGCTTCACGACAGGTTCGCCCAGCAGGGTGACGTAAGAGCGCCTGCCGATGAGCAGGTACTCAACCAATTCAACCCCGAGCAAGCTCCCGGCTTTCTGTATGTCCGCGCAGGACACCCTGACGCTGGCCGGGTTCGCCGGTTCATCGCCGGGGCAGCTGTGGACGATCACCAGGCCGCTGGCGTCCATGGTCAGCGCGCGGCCCATGATCTCGCGAACATACAAGGCGACATCGCCGACGGAGCCGGTCCTGTGGAGTTCATCTGCGATCAGGTGGCGCTGGCGGTCGAGGAACAGCAGGCGCAGCGTCTGGACGGCCGAGCAGGCGGCACGGAGGCGGGCATAGGTCACCAAATCCTCGTGGGAGGACAGGAGCGGGCGTTGCTCCAGCGTAGGGCGCACCAACCGTGCCGCCAGTTCGATGACGGCCCGGAAGCGGAGGGCGGCATGATCGTCCCACGGCATGCCGCCAGGCAGCTTTCCCGCTGATGCCGCGGCAATCGCCGTCTCCAGCGAACCATGTCCGGCCAGCAGACGCAGGGCCAGGAGATCGCCGTCGGCATCCGGCGCAGCCATCGCCAGCAATGAGGACAGCAGGGCTTCGTCCGGCATCCCCTCCAGGCTGCCGCCGACCCTCGGGGTCCTCATCACCGGAAACGGCCGGGGGCTGTTGGCGGCCGCCGGTCTCCCGGCCCTCGCCCTTGACGCAACCTTGGCCGTGCTTGGCATGATCGACCTCTCGTTCCCGCTTACGATTGGCCGGAGCGGCCGCGGCCCGTCCGGTCGAGGACGGCGATGCCGAGGACGCCGTCGACCGCTCCACGCAGCGACCGGCGTGCCTGACGCCAGCGCCGCCGCTGCTCCACCAGCGCGCCACGGCGGCTGCGAAGCGAGTCCCGCACCCGTTCGATCTCGCTGGCGGTGGATTCGCGCCCGGGGCCGCCGCCATGCTCCTGGGCAGCGGCGATGTCGACCGGCCGCAGCAAGGGCGACCGGGTGCCACGGAACCACTCAGGCCGGGCTTCTCGCGCGGCGGTCTCCAGATCGACCACTCCCTGGACCATCATCGAGCGGATGATGTCTCCGACCTCATGGTGGGCGCGGCGGAAGGGCATACCATGTGCCTGGACAAGCCAATCGGCCAGCGCGGTGGCGTTGGTCTGGCCGGACACCGCCCTGAGGCGCATGGCGCCCTGGTTCGGCTCCGCCCCGGCCACGATCAGCCGGACCAGCGTCAGCGCGTCCAGCATTCCCGAGGCCGCAGACCACACCGACTTGACGCCTTCGGTGCCGACGGCGATGGAGTTGGAGAAGGGGGTGGCATGCATCGCCATCGCGGCCGACGTCAGCGCGCCCATGGGCGCGGCCGCCAAGCCCTTGACGTGCTCCAGCATGTAGACATTGCGCTTCTGCGGCATCATCGAACTGGTGCCGACCAGATCGTCGGCCACCGTCAGGAAACCGAACTCGCCGGTGGTCCACAGTTGAAGGTCATGGGCAAGGCGGCTGAGCGTCACGCCGAGGATGCCCAGGGCCGCCAGCAGGCGCAGGACAGCGTCGCGCGAGGCCACGGCGTCGATGGAGTGCGTCCAGGGCGCCGAGAAGCCGAGCAGGGCGGCCGTCCGTCGGGTGTCGATTGGAAGTCCCGTGCCACCCACCGCACCGGCGCCGAGCGGGCAACGATCGAGATCGGTCAGCACGGAGTGCAGGGACTCGGCGTCGCGGTCCAGCGCCGCGGCAACTCCGGCGTAATAGTGGGCGAGGGTCACCGGCTGGGCGGGCTGGTAGTGGGTGTAGATCGGGAACACGGCGTCCGTGCAGGCCTCAGCGCGGCGCAGGAGCGTGGTCTGGAGCCTGGACAGGCCGGTCAGCAGGTCGGCGACGACGTTGCGCAACCGCAGGCGTAGCACGGTCGCCCCCAGATCGTTGCGCGAGCGTGCCGTCTGGAGGACGCCGCCGATTCCCTCGCCGAGGTCGGCGATGAGATAGGTCTCGTAGAGCAGGTACACGCCGCGCGGGGCCGAACGTCCGCGCAGGACGGCGAAGCCCGATCCTTCCATCTCGTCGATGCGCCGCAGCAGGGGCGAGACCTGTGCCACCGGCAGCAGGCCGGTCTCGGCCATCATCACCAGGTGCGCCCGGTCCACTTGGGTGATCCAGGGCAGGTCACGGTCGATGGCGTCGTCGGCGACGTCGCCGAACAGGATGGACTGGGCCGTCGGGTTGAGCGTCCCAGCCACCCGGCCGGTGTCGCCGAGGTGGGCCAGGATCTGGGCGTTGCTGATCACCATGACGGTGGCTCCCGGTGAGAAGGGGTTTCGGGTGTATGGCTGGTCGGAGCGTGGCTGGTCGCCGGGTCAGCGGCTGGAGGTCCGGCGGGCCAGCGTGATGCCTACCAGCGCCAGCGCGCCGCCGAGCCACTGAAGCGGGCCCAGGGCCTCGCCGAACAGCATCCAGGCCAGTGCCGCCGCCGCGACCGGCTGGATGAGCAGGCCGATGGACGAGAAGGTGACGGGCAGGTGAGCCAACGCATGGGTGATGAGGCCCTGGCCGATGACATGGCAGGCAACGCCCAGCGCCAGCACCACGGCCCAGCCCCAGGCGGTTGCGGGCAGCAGCGGGCCGCCCTCAATCCAGGCGGCCACCGCCAGCACCAGGGCGGCGGCAGCGCTCGATCCCGCCATGATGACGCTGGTCGAATGGCGGGCCCGCAGACGCTTCACCGCCATCAAATAGACCGCGTAGAAGGCAGCTGTGCTGACAGCGATGGCGTCACCCTGCCATTGCCCCTCTGCCGTGCTTCCCACCGACGCGAACAGCCCGTCGCCAATCAGCAGCGCCATGCCCGACAGCGAGACCGCCAGGGCGACGATCAGGCCGAGGCCGATCCGCTCGCCGAACAGCAACCAGCCGAGCAGGGCGACGAAGACTGGGGCGCAGTTGTTGAACAGCGTCGCCTTGGCCACCGAGGTCATGGTGATGCTGAGATGCCAGAGTGCAAGGTCCCCCGCCAGCATCAGTCCTGCCACCCCCATCAGCGCCATGTCGGCGGCGGTGACACGCGCGCTGGCGGACCGGGGGGCCTTCCGTTCGGCGAGCATGCCGAGCCAGAAGAAGGGCAGCGCGATGACCAGCCGGTAGAAGGCGGTGGCGATCGGCTCCAGTTCGCTGACCCTGACCAGGATGGGGGCGAGCGCGATGGCGAGCGCGCCCGCCAGCAGGGAGAGCAGCGCCGGGTTCGCCCCGGCGCGCGACGGTCCGGCAGCCGCAATGGAGGTTGAGGACATGGAAGGGGGCTCCTGCTGCTGTTCCGGTCAGGCGACGGTGGCAAGGGATCCGGTGCCGTCCGTCGCGACACGGAAGCGGATGGCGCGGCGCGCCAGTTCGGCGGCGGCTACTGCGCCCTCCAGGGTGGGGGCGCTGGTGAGCGCGTGGCCGAGGCGGTCCTGGAAATCGCCGCGGCGGGCGATCAGCAGCGGGGATGAACGGTAGAGCCGCAGGTCGCGCAGGAAGGGCGCACCACGCGCGGCCTCCAGACCCTCGGTGGCGAACCACAGCCCGTCGTCGGGGGGCGTGAGGAAGCGGATCGCCGCATGGTCCTGCCGGGTCGGCGTCACCACCGGCGTCCGGGCGACGGCCAGTTCGACGGTTGCCCGAATGAGGTCGATGCCGGTGGCTTGGCGGACAAGCTCGGGGATAAATCCCCCGGCCAGCCGAGGGTTGACCTCCATCAGGTGGGGGCCGTCCTCGGCGAGGCGAAGCTCGACATGCAGTGGCCCCCAGGTGAGGCCGAGCGCCCGCGTCGCGGCCAGCGCGAAGCCCGCGATCCGATCTGCCTCTGTCGAGGCGAGAGGCGCCGGGAAATCGTGGCCCATCTCGACGAAGTGTGGCAGGGCGCCCAGGTGCTTGCGGGTCACGCCGATGACGGTGTCGTGGAAGAGCTCCACCGAATACTCGTCACCCCGGACGACCTCCTCGACCAGCAGTGCGCCACAGGTCGGGTCGGTGAGCAGCACTCTGGCGTGGGCCGCCACCTCGGCCATCGTGGCGCAGAGCCGGACGCCGACACTGCCCGATCCGGCCACCGGTTTCAGGACAACGGGCAATCCGATGCCGATGGCGACCTGGACGGCATCGGCGGCCTCAGTGACCTCGGCATGGCGCACGCGGTCGATACCGGCTTCGTCCAGGCGGCGGCGCTGGGTCGCCTTGTTGCGGCAGGCGGCCACTGCGTCAGCATCCGGCCCCGGCAGGCTGAGTTCGGCGGCCAGGCGAGCGGCGGTGGCGATGAAATACTCCGAACTGGAGGTGATCCCGGCCACCCCCTCGCTGTGCGCCAGTTGCCGCACAAGCGAGCGCATGACGTTCAAGTCGGCGGTATTGGCCTCGATGCTGCGGACGGCGTCCTCGGCGACATAAGGATAGCGGCCGGGCTGGCGGCTGATCAGCACCGGCTCGAAGCCGAGGGCACGGGCAGTTTGGACGAACAAGCGGCCGGTGCCGGACGTATTGCTCTCGATGAATAGCAGGAGACGCGGCATCACGCGGCCTCCGCGAGCTCGCGCGCCGCCGGGTCGGACGCCGCCAGCACCTCGTCCAGCGTCCGGCGGTCCCAGTGGTAGCTGCTCCAGCTAGGCCGGACGTCGCTGGGATGCGCCACCGGCTGTGGGGCCTCGGGCAGCATGCCGGTCCAGCCCGGCAGCGTGGTGAGCCAGTCGTCATTGTAGATGGTGGTGACGTAGCGGTGGCCTTCGTCGGGGAACAGCGTCACCACCTTGCGGTCGGGATGGGTGCGCGCCCACCAGTCGGCCACCAGGTATGCTGCTCCGCTGGTGCCACCCTGATAGAGCGCATGGTGCTGGTGCAGGCGGCGGGTGGCCAGGAACGCCTCGGCTGCCCCCACCCAGTGGACCTCGTCGAACTGGCGGTGGTCGACGTTTGGCGGCACCAGGCTGTTGCCGAGGCCGCGCAACAGCCGCTTGCCGTCGGGCTGGCCGAAGACGACGCTGTTGGGAGTGTCGACGCCGATGACGTGGAGATCCGGGTTGAGGTGACGCAGGAAGCGGGCAATGCCCGACATCGAGCCGCCGGACCCGACGGTGCCAACCAGGCAGTCGACGTGTCCGAGGCGCTCGGCGATCTGCTCGGCGACTTCGGCATAAGCGCGCGGGTTGTCGGCGTTGCCGTACTGCGAGGGGCAGAAGCTGCCCGGGTTGGCCTCCAGCGCGGCGCGCAGCCGGTCGAGGCGGGCGGTCTGGAAGCCGCCGATCTCATAAGGCTTCTCGACGATCTCCAGCGTAACGCCCAGTTCCAGCAGGCGCTTGTGCAGGTGCTCGTCAATGGCCGGGTCGCTGACCAGGATCAGGCGGTAGCCGCGCACCGCTGCCAGCATGGCGAGTGCCAGCCCGAAGGTCCCCGACGTCGTCTCGCAGATGGTGCCGCCGGGTTTCAGGCGGCCGTCGGCCGCCGCACGGTCCAGCATGTGCCGGGCCGGAAGCAGCTTCATCAGGAAGAAGGCGGCGCCGTGCAGGTTGTCCGTCAGCCGCACCAAGCGGGGGAGTTCATAGTCGGGAAAGCCGCGGGACTCGCGGGACAGGGGCTGGGACATCGTCATCTCAAGCGACATGGCGGACCTCGGCGACATCGGTGCGGAAATGGAGAGCGGGGGGCAGACCAAGGGTGTCGAGGCGGGTGGCCGCTTCGGCGACCCGGCGGACCGTGGCCGGGTTGCGGGGGTCGAAGAGCAGGCCGACGACGGTGCCGCTGTGGGCGACCTGGATGCCGAGCGCCCCGGCGGAGGCCGCGATGGCGTTGATCTCCTCGAAGGCGGGCTTTGGCAGATGGCGCTGGGAGATGCGAGCGCTGGCCGTGGCAACCCGGCCGAGCAGAGCCGCGTCGCCGGTGCGGATTGCCCGCCGCAGCATGCCGCGCAGTGGCCGGAAGGCCTGGACCTCCCACTCGTCGTAGTCGGCCGGAGGCTCCTTCACGGTGTCCACAAGGGCGCCGGGAGCCGTGTTGACGCTGAGGACCTCCAGCGGCGGCAGGGCAGGGCCGAGATGCTCCAGCACAATGCCCTCGCGCTGGGCGAAGAGCACGGCGAGGTCTCCATGCATGATGCTGTCGCTGGCCGTCTCCGCTCGAACCGCCAGCCGGGCTACCTTGTCGGCGCCGAGGGCCGCGCCGTGGGCGTCGGCGACGGCGCGGATGGCGGCCACCACGTCGGCGGTCGAGGATCCCATGCCGAGGCCGACGGGGATGGTGCTCTCCACCGTCAGGTGACCGCCCTGGTCATGCAGGCCCAGGCTGTCCAGCGTCAGCCGCGCGGCCTCGGCCGCCTTGAGCTTGTCGTCCGGGACGGTGACCAGATTTCCCGGTGCCGGGCGGAAGACGGCGGTGGATGAAACGATGTTGCACGGGAGCGTGACGAGACCGCGGTGCAGGCGGCCTGCATCGTCCGGGAAGACCCCCTGGAGGATCTCGCCGTGATGGCCGTTGACGTGGCCGAAACCGTGCTCTTTTCGCTGATTTCCCCTGGTGCCAAGGCGCACGGAGGCAAACCGAGAGATCACATCTCCGGGCATTCGAATCCTCTTCGCTGAATGAGTCAGTTTCTATTGTTAGTGTTTAGGTGGGTGTCCCCGGCCTAACGGGGATAATCGTTTATTATTGGGAAGCTGTTTGCGCCGCGGCGCAGTTCATTGCGTCGTGATGAGCAGACTGTAGCGCCATCTGGACGGTATGAAATTTCTAATTCTGCCACCCGGTTTGTCACGATGGAAAAATTGACGGCGCAGGGCGCGACACTCATAAGTGTGAAATCGCCTTAAACGAGCAGTCGCCCCATGCCTGACATCGAAATCGACCAAATCGACCGGAAGATCATCAACCTGCTTCAGGGGAACAGCCAGATCACCAATCTGGAGCTCGCCGACGCGGTTGCGGTGTCGCCGCCGACCTGTCTGCGCCGGGTCCGCCGGTTGCGCGAGGCCGGGGTGATCGCCAAGGATGTCGCGATCGTCGATCCCAGCAAGCTCGGCAGCCACATCCAGCTGATCGTGACCGTCGAGCTCAAGGGCGACGACCGGGTGCTGATGGATGCCTTCGAGAAGACCATCCACGCCCAGGAGTGCGTGATGCAGTGCTATCTGGTCACCGGGTCTACCGACTATGTGCTGGTGGTCTGCGTCAGGAACATGAGTGAGTTCGAGAAATTCGCCCGGGCAACGCTCTATGCCAGCCCGTTGGTCAAGCGGTTCATCACCCTGACGGTGATCAGCCGGGTCAAGTACGAGACCAGGATCCCAATCGACGGCTGACCGAGTGCTGGCCTCACCGGTACTTCCACATCCCTACCCGTTCGGCCCGCGCGGCCTGTTCCTGGAGTTCGTAGAACCCGGCGCTCTCGGCCCGGTCGTCCGTCGCCCATCCCGAGGTGATCATCAGGTGGCCGAGGTCGGCGCCATCGACCGAGCATTGGGCGCTGACCGGCTTGTCCGGCCTGCCATCCTTCACGATGCAGATGACCTCGTCCTTGCCGATCAATGTCTCGAGCAGGCGGTGGGACACCCTGGCGCACGGCTCCCCTTGGCCATTCCCATTGCACAGGGCATCGGCCTCCGGTGCCCGGACACCCCAGAGATGGATTTCCCTTCCTTGCACTTCGATCCGGTCTCCGGCGACTACGGAGACCTCCGCGGCCATGGCTCCATGACCGCCCAAGGGCATCAGCAGGGCCACCAGGGCCATCCGGTGAAATCCGCGGAGCGCTGCGGATGGCAGGTTCATGCGCCTACTCATGAGGGAACGGCTGATGCTTAATGCTACCGAACAGCCACGTCTTCGTCATGCAGGAATTTCCCCTTCCCGCCAAGCGCCCGACGAAAGGTCGCTTGCTTGGCTGCCGGGGCCTGTTCATTGTCCAGACGTGCATTTTCGCGGGGTCTGCTGGTGTTCGTCGTGAGCAAGGAGATGGCGGAAGCCGTGCAGCGGGCCTTCCATGAGCAGGGTGAATGGCCCGCCGTAGCGGAACTGCGCCGCCACGTCCACATCGCTGACAACGCCAGCGCCTTGCAGGCGGTCAGGGCCATCGCCTCTTGGCGCACCCTTCCCGCCGATTCACCGGCGCGGCACCATGAGGCGAAGGACGGCTAGGCAGATACGTGAACCATCTATCGTGTCAAAGCCCCCTCGGCATGCAAAACGACGGGGGCTGGGTGATGGATTGTGTGAGTATGCCTGTATGCATTCGACCTAAATGCGCTCAAAAACGCAGATTTTCGCCGTTTTCCCTGGGAGTTTGCGCCAAGGCCACCGGGTTCCGACCGCTTCGTTGTGTTCCATTGGACTCCCAGGCGCTTTATCCGACGCCAAACTGCCTGAGTGCCTTGTTGGCGGTCTATCGAGGCGCAACTCATCAGCTGCTTGGGCCTGACAAGGTGGGTTGCGTCGTCCTCGGTCGAACCTGTCAACTCATGGTCCACTTTCCGTAGCCAGGAATGCCAGGAGTTCCCGGGCAAGGTCCTCCGGCGCCTCCTCGGCCATATGGTGCCCGCAGTCCAGGCCTCGACCACGCAGATCTGGCGCCCACGGCCGCCAGACCGAGAGGACATCGCCATAGAGCGCTTCGAGGTCATCGCGCAGCGACCATAAGGCGAGCGTCGGGCAGGCGAGGGTCCGCCCCGCCTGCCGATCCGCTTCGTCATGCTCCCGGTCGATGCCGAGGCCTGCGCGGTAGTCCTCCATCATGCCGTGGATCGTTTCCGGGTCGTGGATGGCCGCCCGGTAGTCGGCATAGGCTTCGGCCCCCATCACGTCAGGCGAGCCGCCGTACCAAGTGTCCGGATCGGCAAGGATCGCCCGCTCCGGCTTGTCTGGCTGGCCGTAGAAGAACCAGTGCCACCAGGCCTGGGCGAAGCGGGCATCGCAACGTCCCAGTGCCTCGGCGATGGGCACGCCATCCAGCACCGCCAGATGCGTGATCGCCTGGGGACGGTCCATCGCCGTGCGGAAGGCCGTGTAGGAACCCCGGTCATGCCCGACGATGGCGAAGCGGTCGAAGCCGAGATGACGCATCAGCGCGACGCAGTCACGGGCCTTGGCACGCTTGGATGATCCTTCATGATCCGGCGTATCGGCGGGCTTCGACGACTGGCCGAAGCCACGAAGATCCGGGCAGACGACGGTGTGATTCGCCGCAAGCAGAGGGGCGACGCGGTGCCATGTGGCATGGGTGCGGGGATGTCCATGGAGAAGCAGCACAGGCGGGCCGTTCCCACCATGGCGCACCCGTAAGGTCGCCTCCGGCAGATCCACCATCTCGAGACGGAAGCCTTCGAACATCGACGTCTCCGATGGCAAACAGCGTGGGGGTCAAAGGATGCTGTTTCCCAGAACAAGCACCAAGCTGGCCCGTTCCGGTTTGGGACTGACTAGCGAGCAGCCAATACGTCCAGGTGGACAGGTTCCTCGAAACCCGGTGAGTGGTTTGCGGTGAACAGGATGTCTATGGCCGAGAGGAGGGCGAGGGCGATCCGTCCCGGTCTATTTTCCTCGGCCCAGCGGCTTATCAGTGAGCGGCCAAGCGCAGCCGCAATCGATCTCCAGCTAACCAGGAGCTTTCAGACCGCTCTTGCGGATCAGGGGGTGGGCAGCCAAGATGTTATGGGACTCCGGGGCTTCAAGGATGTGATGCGGTGGCGGACGAACCGATAAAAGGACCTGCGTCTTACTTTCCATCCATCGAGAAAAAGTATGGTCGGCCCATTGCCGAGTGGCAGGACATTGTCCGAAAGCACCTTCCGGCAAAGCACATGGAACTGGTTGCCATGTTGAAGAATGACCATGGGATGGGGCATGGCCACGCGAATGCGGTGGTCGCGCACACTCTAGCCGCAGATAAGGGGTAAGAGCCCGCCCGGTTGTGGTCCATCATCCGTGCTGAAGCCGTTCGTCGTCTGAGGGGAGCGACCACTGTCCAGGGATCGAGTGTGGAGGCCAACCCGGGCTTGATGGCCTCGACCGATGGCACTTCGCATCGCCTACGGCAGCCGCCCGACATTTGGCCACCTCGGGCAGGATTAGCCGCCGCTACCGGCAGGGATGCGGCCGTCTTCGAAGCGCTCGATTTTATCAGCCTTGTGATGGGAACAGGTTCGCTGCTTCAAGCATATTGCGCGACGCCGTTCCCGAGCGACCAATTCTCCTTTGCCACTTCGACGATGTTCACGAACACATCCTGTGGCCGGATGCCGGGGTCCTCGCCGAGCAGTTCCATAATCCGCTGGAACAGCGCCTTCTTCTGCTCCACGGTCCGAGTGTTGTTCGCGGTGATCTGGATGTAAACGAGGTCTTCGCCTCGGTCGACCCCAAGATAAGATGCGCTATAGCGGAAGTTTGCGGCGTCATGATCGGTGATGGTCATGAACTGATCGTCTTCGGGTACGTTGAAGGTCTCGTGCATTGCGCGGTACAG
The DNA here is from genome assembly GCF_041507355.1 of Azospirillum sp. HJ39. NCBI lineage: Bacteria > Pseudomonadati > Pseudomonadota > Alphaproteobacteria > Rhodospirillales > Azospirillaceae > Azospirillum > Azospirillum sp. HJ39. Next base: position 507,939 of record NZ_CP167913.1, read on the forward strand.
ACCATCGAAGATTGCCTGCCGATACGCTTCCGGTTTTCCAGCGCGCAGCGAGATGTGAACGAGCGGCATTGTAAGTTCTTTCCGTTATGTCCGCCTTGACAATAGCCATGGGTCAGTCATTTTCATATGCTATGAGTTTCAATATCTGAGATAACGTTCCGAAATGATTGGGCCGCCTCTCGACCTTGATGCGGTGCGGGCTTTCGTACGCATCGCCGAACTGGAGAGCTTCACGCGCGCGGCCGAGGCCACCGGGACGACGCAGGCCGCGGTTAGCTTGAAGCTGAAGCGCCTCGAAGAGCGGCTCGGCTGCCGCCTGTTCGAGCGGACGCCTCGCTATGTGCAGTTGTCGGCACGCGGCGCCGCCTTCCTTGATCATGCCCGCGACTTGCTGGAGGCGCATGATCGTGCGCTTGCCTCGCTGACGCGGGAACGCCAGCGCATCGCCATCGGCATCAGTGACCATGTGGCGGGACCGGAGCTCCCCGCGCTGATCGCCCGGATGAACGCACAGGATCCGCAGTTGGTGATCGAGATCCGGATTGGGTCATCGGGTGACCTGCTCCAGAGTTTCGACCGTCGGGAACTCGACACGGTGATCGTCCGCTTGCATGCGGAGCGCAACGACGGGGAGCTCATTACCGAGGAGCAGTTCGGCTGGTTCGCGGCGCCAAGCTGGCAGCACCGGGCGGACGAACCGTTGCCGATTGCCACGATGGCCGAACCTTGTGGAGTGCGGGCGTTGGCGGGACAACTCCTCGACGCCGCAGGCATGCCGTGGACGGAGATTTTCGTCGGTGGCGGCGTGACCGCAGTGGCGGCAGCCGTCATGGCCGGACTCGGCATCGCGGCATTGTCGCCGCGCATGGTACCGTTCGGCGCCGTCAATGTCGGCCCGCGGCTGGGGCTTCCGGCCTTGCCGCGCCTGCCCGTGATCCTGCACACCAGGGTCAGAGATGGACAACCGCGTGCCGCGCTCGCTGCCCTGTCGGCAGCCTTCAAGAGCGCTGTTCGAGGCTGATGGGCTCCTTACAGCAGCGCACGTTCCGTTGAAAAGGCCAGCCAAGCGTTCGGTCATACGGTCAGCCATGGGCTGCGATACATCGCTGATGTGGGAGCGGTTCACATCCGACGCGGGAGCCCTCTCGAGAGAGTACAATCCGCCTGTACGGCGGCGAGGAAGCTGCTACCCTTCGACGTCTGAACTGACGCCCATGGACCGATGAACGATCCCGACGCCTCTTTCCGGCTTGCAGCCTTCGAGCGCCTGAGGCTGTTGGTGCAGCTGCATGGCGGTTCGTTGCCATGGAGTGTGGTCAACGAGGGCTTCGTCCACGAGGGTGCGCGAATTCATTTCGCTACGAAGGCCGAGGGAATCTTCAAACCGGCTTCGATGACAGGCGTGCTGAGCGTTACAACTGTGGTCCCGCGCGCCGGGCGGCGGGCCTGGTACCATGACCAGCTTGAATCCGAAGCTAAGTTGGCGATGGCGGCGGACGGGTTGTCTTATGCCTTCAACGGCACCGATCCCGACAGCAGGCAAAACAGGCTTCTTCGCGACGCCAGGGACAGGCAACTGCCGATCATCTACTTCTTTGGCGTCGCCCCAGCGATATACGAGCCGATCTTTCCGTCTTACGTCGTGGAGTGGGATCCTCGATCGCTGTCCGTGAAGCTCGCCCCCAAGCCTCTCGCGGACACCGCCACCCTCTGGACGCCGCCAAATCCGGACGAACGCCGGTACGCGCTGAGGCAGGTCAAACAGCGGCTGCATCAGTCGGCGTTCCGCGAGCGCGTAGTCGCGGCCTATGGCGGTCGGTGTGCGCTGACCGGCTTGCCCGAGGTACGGTTGGTGGACGCCGCCCACATCATTCCTGACGGCGACGTCGAGCGTGGGCAGCCGGACATCCGCAATGGCATCTGCATGAGCAAGCTGCACCATGCCGCCTACGATGCGGATCTGATTGGCATCGACCCCGACCACCGCATCCACATCTCCGAACGCCTGCTCGAGCAGCATGACGGGCCGATGCTGGAGCTCGGTTTGAAGGCGTTGAAGGGACAGCTGATCCGGATGCCGCGCGAGGACCTGATGAAGCCCGATCCTGACCGGCTCGCAGTCCGGTTCGAGCGGTTCAAGAAGGCCGCCTGAGGTCACACCCGATGGTCCCAGACACGCAGCCAAACACAGGTTCCGCCTCGTCCACCGCAGGCACCGTGGCGACCTACGACCGCCGCGCCCAGGAGTTCGTCGCCCAGTACGAGACCATTGCCTTCGAGGAACTCTACGCCGACGTCCTCGACCTGATGCCGTCCGAGCCCTCGGCCGTGCTGGACGTCGGTGCCGGATCGGGCCGAGACGCTGCTTGGCTGGCAGGTCGTGGTCATTCCGTCGTCGCCGTCGAGCCCGCCGCGGGCATGCGTGAGGAGGCCGCCCGCAGGCACACGGCAACCGGGATCCAGTGGATGGATGATCGGTTGCCCGGCCTGGAGCGGGTCCACCGCACCGGCATGGTGTTCGATCTCATCCTGCTGGCCGCCGTGTGGATGCACATTCCCCCGGCCGACCGGCGGCGTGCCTTCCGGAAGCTGGTGACGCTGTTGAAACCAGGCGGCCGCATGATCGTCAGCTTGCGGCATGGGCCGAGCGATCCGGAGCGCCCGATGCTCCCCGTCAGCCGCGCCGAGATCGAGCGTCTCGCGGCCGAGCATGGCGCAATGGTCAGCCAGGTCATCAAGACGCCAGACCGCCTCGGCCGGTCGGACGTCAGCTGGGAAACCGTCGTTGTCCAGTTGGCGGATGACGGCACCGGGGCATTGCCGTTGATTCGGCACATCGTCCTCAATGATGCGAAATCCAGCAGCTACAAGCTGGCCCTGCTGCGCGTCGTCGCACGGGCCGCGGATGCCTCCCCCGGCCTTGCCATGGCCGATGGCGATGATGGTGTGGTTCTCCCGCTTGGGCTTATCGCCCTCTATTGGATCAGGATGTTCCTGCCGCTGGTCGCGGCTGACCTGCCGCAGACGCCGACCAGCCGGAGCGGGGGCGGGCTGGGCTTCGTCAAGGAACCCTTCCGACGGCTCGCTGGCACCGCACCGCCCGAACTCCGGGTCGGCGCAGAGTTCCTGGGCGACGCTGGCCAGGCGCTGGCCGGAGCCATCAGGGATGCGGCGAGAACGATTGCCGAGATGCCCGCGCATTACATCACTTTCCCAGGCAGCGACCGCCAAGTGTTCGGAGCCGTGACCCGGCGCGGCCCGCGTATCGGTGAACGGCTGGTGCTGGACGCGCCCTATCTGTGGTCGGTTGGCGACTTCCGGATTCCGCTGAACGTCTGGTTCGCCTTGACGCGCCTGAACACTTGGATCGAGCCTGCGCTCACCATGGAGTGGACTCGGCTGATGCAGCAGTACCTTGCCCGTCAAGGTCGCTCCGTGGCTGAAGGCCATATCGCCGAGGCTCTCGCTTGGCTCGATCCCCAGCGCGGCACGGCCGAGGTCCGGCGCCTCACCGCCGCCATGTTCGATGCCGGGCAGCCGGTCTACTGCGTGTGGACCGGCCGGAAGCTGCGCCAGGAGGGTCTGGACATCGACCATTGCCTGCCGTTCTCCGCATGGCCCAATGCCGACCTGTGGAATCTGATGCCTGCCGACGCCCGCGTGAACAGACACCGAAAGGCGGATCGTCTCATCACGGCCGATCTGCTGGACCGGTGCGGCGACCGGATTACGGACTGGTGGGAGCGGGCATATCTTCGGGACGGCGATGTCCTGGCGCGCCGGTTCGGTCGGGAAGCGGCCGCGTCGTTGCCGGTAGAAGCGGTACTTGATGGCGTGGTTCGCTCGGGGCCAGTCCTGGAGGCCGTAGCCGCGAAGCGGTTGATGCTCAGGGCGACACAGCAGCTGCCGGAGTGGAATGGCCAGCTGACTCCTCGGCAGGGCGTCGAGGAACCGCCAGCGTCGTTTCCTGCCTGACGGAGTCCGCTAGGGGGAGAATCTTCGGATTGAGGCTCGAAAGCAGCATCAAGGCGTTCATGCGCTGCTTCGGGGACATGCCGCTCCCGGCGGAGGCGAGATGGCGAGCGGCGTCGAAGGAGATTGCGTCTGTCGCATCCTGGGACAGGACGGACCAGAGCGTCGTATCCGACCTCACTGCCTGATAGGCCAGCCAGCAGGTCCCACTTTCCAAGACGCCGTACACCTCCTCGGCCATCAGCCCTGTGCCTGGCAACTCCGCGGCCAGCGCCCGGAGCGCAGAGGAAGCCTTCCAGTCATCAAGGTATCGGGTCGGATCGTCGCCCCAGGGAAATCGCCTGCTGCCTTCCATCCACCTCACGACCGCTGCCACGACCCTGGATGCCCTCCGCTCGTCAGGGAGATGGCCGCTTGCGGCCAGATGGTAGACGGTGTCTTGCACGAGCGGGTCGGCGTGTCGGGGATGCAGCGAGAGCAGGCCAACCTCACCGATGGCCTCGATGGCGCTGAAGGCCAAGGCGCCTGTCGCATGCCCTCTCGACCGGCTCGCCACCCACTCCATGATCTCGTTCAGGCCGTTCATCGCCATCTCCATCCTCAGCAGATGGGAAAGCGTTGCTCGGCCGCAGGCAAGCGACCGGGCCGGTCAGTCGACGATCATCCGGATGTGCTTCATCATTTCTTTCTGGATGTCGGTCGGGAGGGACACGAGTAGCTCGCTCCACCGCCCGAGCCAGCTTCGTGAGACCTTATTATGCTCCGGTTCCCACCGGTCGTTCGTCGCCTGCTCGGTGATCCGGCGGCGGAGTTCCTCCGGCGTCTCCAGCCACATCCCGCACCAGACCACCAGCCAATCTGGGACCTCCGCGTCCCTGTTCGAGAAGGCGCCCTTCTTCCAGGCCATCACCGTGTGCTCGGTGTAGCCCAGGATCCTCGCGAAAGCCTTCTGCGTCAGTCCCGCCTCATCCAGGAAGGCGGTGATGTACTCGCGGCGCGCCTCCTCGTGCATCTCGCGGTAATGATCGAGGAGGGCTTCCATCATGCGGTGCTCGTACTCCCCACCAGGCTCACCGAAGTTCTCGGCGGCATTGTCCTCGATCATCTCGAGTTCAACGATGAAAAGCCTCCAGCAGGTGTCCACGTCGAGCGGATCGCCATGATCCGGATCGCGTCGAAAGCGGATGGCGAACTCGCTCTCGGAATGCTCATGCGCGGCATCAAAGGCTTCCCGCATGGTCTTGGGCAGACCATTGACCATGTTCTTCCGGTCGGCGAGGGCGACGGTTGGATCGGCAGCTTCGGTGAAATGGTGCATCAGAGGTTCCTACACAGTATGTAAGCAGCTTACATAGCGTACGGGGCTCGGACTCCGGATCGCAAGTGTCTCGAGAGATAAATCCGACGTCGATGCGGACAGCCGACGACGCGCCTTTCCCGCTGTTGGGAGGGCAGGGCGGAAGCGAAATTGGTTTGGCATCGGAGTGAATGACTTACGCGGCGATCTCGTGCCGGTTCAGCGACAGCCACTCGATTCCTTCGCCTAGGAGGAAACCACCGGCCGCGAAATCGAAAGGAGCGTCAACCCTGTGGATGGCCCTGTGATGGTTTGGGCAGATCAGCACCATGTTGGCCAGCGCATCATCGCCCCCGCGGCTGAGCCAGCGCACATGGTGCCCCTCGCAGATGTCGGCACCGTACCGCGCCCGGGGCGCCCATTCGCAGATCTGGCACCTGCCATCGTACAGGTCGCGCAGGGCCTCCACATGCTGCCGATCGCGCCGGACGGCCTCTGTCGTCAGGTAGCGTCGCCGCTCCTCGGCCAAGCCCGGTTCCTCGTCGCGCATGAGCACAGCCACGGCTTCCTCATCCCCGGCGAGCAGAAGGGCTTCAAGTCGTTCCTCGGGGACCAGCCGCGCACGCGGCTCGCGTGGGAGCTTGGTTGCATAGGCAGTCAGCAGCTGGTGATCGGCTTCCGAAATCCGGCGAACGGCGGCATGTCCCTGGAAAGCCCGGCCAAGCACGTCGCCACCGGCCCGGATGGACAGGCTGCGGATCAGCATCGTGACATCCGGCTGGCCGTCGGCCCGGAAATACCGGGATTGCCGCAGGTCGCCCCAGAACCGGTAGGGACCATACCGGTAGCCCTTGGGGTTCAGCGTCTTCGCGGACGCGACCAGTTCGGCTACCAGCACGTAGACGCCGTCCCGTCGCCGGGTGAAGGCCCAAAGACTGTCGCCGAGATCAATCTCGTGGAGCAGTGGGTTTGCTTGGTTCAAGTGATAGGCGGTGCCAAAGTCGAGATCGCGAGCGTAGTTGTCGCCACGCCAATAATAGAGAAGCGGCATATGTTTTCCGTTAGCCCTTATTGTTTCCTACCGTCTTCCGTGAAAACACTCTCAATTGAATCCGAGTATTAGGGAACAAGAAACATCCCCCCTAAGCCATGCGCCGGAAATATACTGCAACCGACCTGGGCATCGCTAGAGCATCGGTTCCTTTTGGCGACCTCGAAGTTAAAGGGCTCTCTAAGATCCGCGCCACAGTCATGCACGCCGTGTGCAGAAGCCATGCAACCAAAATGCCTCAGGTCCATGGGTGACCCCGAGGGCCGCCTGCAAAGAAGCGTATGGATGGGCAACCCCATAGAGTGGGCTCCTGCTCGTCCCCATCTGTCTTCGACGGGGAATGGAGACATGATATGCGGTTCTTGCCGTCGGCGCAGTTCATCGAGCAGTCGCAGGTGGCTGACGAATTCGTCGCGCCCGCGGCAGCGCTGGCCAACCGCCTGTTGGATGCCAAGGGCCTGGGCGGCCTGCCGCCGTGCGGCGTCAGCTATTTCATTGAGGAGCTTCATCGGCCGGGCGCTGCGATCGGACTGCACAGCAAGGGCACGGCCAACGTCCGGCTGAACCTGGCTTGGCTTGCCGAACTGGCGCAGCAAGAGACCGCCCCCGAGTGGGAAGTCGCCTTCGTCATCCTGCATGAATACGCCCATTTCGTCCTCGAACTTCTGGAAGCCCGGGAATCCAGCCCCGGCGCGACGCGCCATCGTATCGAGGCCGGGCACGCTGATTTTCTGCGCCGGATGAACCACCTCGGGTGGCTCGCCGATCCGGTATCGCGAAAGCTCCTGTCCAACCACAACGCCATCGCCGAGGAGTGGTACTGCGATGCCTTCGCCTACTGGGTCGTGGGCACCTTGCCGGAGCCACATGCCGAGTTCTTCGACGAGCTTCTGGCCGGGGTGCTCTTTCCTCCGACCAACTGAAGGCTGAGCTTTGCACATACCCTGGTATGCTCTCATAAGTTACATAGGCACGAATAATCTCTCAAAAATAGGTTGAAACTGGGTCTGTGCTTTGACAGGCTGGACTACCTCTAATGGATAGTGCGCCAGCTACGGTTCTCAGCCATGCCAGCCTCCGTCGTCACCCAACCATCGGATGTCCCGCAGGGCGCGGCGTTCCCGTTCGATTTCACGGTGTCGGTAGACACGGCGATCTTCCCCAGGGAAGTTGTCCTCCGCACCTGCTACGCCTTCACCGACCGGTGCCACTGCTGGCTCGAGTCAGAGGAGGGCGCGCGTATCTTGGTCGGCTTCAGGCTCAAGGCCCCATCGGCTGACCCGGATGCCATCAGGGGCGAGTTCGGAAACGCGCTGATCGACTTCGGTCTGCGCGCCAGCATCGAGGAGAAGACACGAGCCGTCCGCGAAGCCATCGTCTCCGCGGCCCTGGCCGAGGCCAGCGCACCCGCACCGGCGAAGCGGTAGGGGGCCGGGTTGGCAGGGCGTCTCCCCTTTGCACCGCTGGCTGACTTTCGTCCGAAGGAACCGGGCTACCAACTGATGCCCTTCCGGTTCGCGCGCATCCCTGGCGTCGGCGGAAAGGTGCTGGTTACGTCCGAGGTCGGCGAGTTCGAGTTCCTGGAAGAGGCAGACTTCAGGGCTTTCGCGGCCGGGACGTTGAACCCTGCCACCGATGCCTTTGCGGACCTTCAGGGGAAGCACTTCCTGGTCGAGGGCGATCCCTCGACCACCCTCAGGATGATCGCCGCGAAGTACCGGACCCGGAAGTCCTTTCTGAAAGGTGGACCGGCCCTTCACGTGTTCGTGGTGACGCTCAGATGCGACCACAGCTGCCGATATTGCCAAGTCTCCAGGCAAACGGCCGACCAAGCACGCTTCGACATGTCGGCCGAGACGGCTGCCGCGGCCATCGACCTGATGTTCCAGACGCCATCGCCGTCCCTGACGGTCGAGTTCCAGGGTGGCGAACCCCTTCTTGCGTTCCCGCGCATCCGGCAGATCGTGGAAGCGATCGAGGAGCGCAATCGGGTCGAGGGTCGCTCCATCACCTACTCGATGACGTCGACCCTGCACCAAGCCGACGGCGAGGTGCTGGAGTTCCTCCGGCGCCACGATTTCCAGCTTTCCACCTCGCTGGACGGTCCCGAGACCTTGCACGATGCCAACCGGCCCCGGCCCGGCCGGGAGTCCCACCGGCGCACCCTGGACGGTATCGGCCGCGTCCGGGAGGCTCTGGGCGAGCGCAGCCTCTCGGCCCTGACGACGCTCACCCGTGAGAGCCTGAAGTACCCCGAGGCCATCGTGGACGAATATGTCCGCCTTGGGTTTCCGTCCATCTTCCTGCGGCCCCTCAGCCCGTTCGGTTTCGCCGCCAAGGCGGCGCAGCGGATCGGCTACGGGATGGAGGAGTTCCTGCCCTTCTACGAACGGGCGCTGGCCTATATCCTCGAGCTCAACCGCAAGGGCGTTGCGATCCAGGAAGCGTACACGGGCTTCCTCCTCAGCCATATCCTGACGCCGTTTCCGACCGGCTACGTCGACCTACGGTCGCCGACAGGTGCCGGTCTGGGTGCCCGGGTCTACAATTACGACGGCGGCGTCTACGCCTCCGATGAAGGTCGGATGCTGGCGGAGATGGGCGACCATAGCCTGCGGCTCGGCACCGTCAACGACAGCCATGCCGACCTGATGCGGTCCGAGGGCATGCAGCTGCTGCTCGCCACCGGCGTCGCCGAGGCGCTGCCCGGCTGCTCCGATTGCGCCTTCCTGCCTTACTGCGGCGCTGACCCGGTCTTCAACTTGGCGCGCGAGGGTGACCCCGTCGGCCATCGGCCAACGAACGCCCACTGCGTCAAGCACACTGGCCTGTTCCGGATTCTGTTCCGCTACCTGGCCGATGCCGACCCGCACGTCATGAGGACCTTCACGTCCTGGGTGACCCAGCGGCCGGTTTGGCGCCTGCCGGACGCGGAGGCCGCCTGATGCTTCCGCTGCACACACGGGCGGTGATCTCGGGCGACCTGTCCCGGCCGCTGCTGAAGGTCCTGGACCTCGCCGAGGCGTTGCGGGGAGACGTGCCTCATGAGCAGGTCGCCGTGCACCTGGATGACGGTATCGACGTTGACACCGGCGTGCTGCGCGACCTGGGCTTCGCCGCGGTGATGCGGCCGGGTGCCACCGAAAGGTGCCCAGACGATGTCCTGCCGGTCATCTGCGGCCTGAGCAATACCGACGTCGTGAATCCCGGCGACGTCATTCGGGTGCGGCCGGACAGCGGGCAGCTGAGCGTGCTCTACCGGCGCGGGGCGAATGCGAATTCCCTGTTCCTGACCGAGCAATGCAACAGCCGCTGCCTGATGTGCAGCCAGCCGCCGCGCGACGAGGACGACCTCTGGCGCGTGGGGGAGCTCCTGGAACTCATCCCACTCATCGACCGCGATCTGCCGCAACTGGGTTTCACCGGCGGCGAGCCGACGCTGCTCGGCCCGCTGCTGCCGGAGCTCATCCGCGTCTGTAAGGTGGCGCTGCCGCGAACCGGCCTGCACATCCTGACCAACGGGCGCAACTTCGCCGACCCGGTCCTGGCCGACAGCGTCCATGAGGCAGCCGGGTGCGCGACCTGGGCAATCCCGCTTTACGCTGATGTGCCGTCTCGCCATGACCATGTCGTCCAGGCGGTGGGCGCCTTTGACGCGACGATCAACGGCATCTACAATCTGGCTGAACGCGGGCACGCGATCGAGATCCGCTTCGTCGTGCACGCGCAGACCCTGCCGCGCATGCAGCGCTTCGCGGAGTTCATCTGGCGGAACATGCCGTTCGTCAGCCATGTCGCCTTCATGGGGCTGGAGCCGATCGGCTTCGCCAAGGTGAACCGGGACCTGTTGTGGGTCGACCCGGTGGACTATGGCCCGGCGCTGGCCGATGCGGCTTGGCACCTCCAGGACCGCGGCATCACGACGTCGATCTACAACGTCCCGCTCTGCGTCCTGCCCGAGGCCGCTTGGCCGTTGGCGCGTCAGAGCATCTCCGATTGGAAGAACATCTACGACCCGGCTTGCGATGGGTGCTCGATGCGGCCGCGCTGCTGCGGGTTCTTCGCGTCGCATGGCCCGGCATGGCGAAGCCGAGGCATCAAGGCATTCAGGTTCGAAGAGGCAGCGGAATGAAGAAGAACTGGACCGACTACCTGAAGCAGGTGCTGGGCTGGACAGCCCCGACGGCGGCCACCCTGTCGAGCATCTGGTCGCCTGCGCAGGCAGGGCCGCTGCCGGTCCTGTTGCCCGAGGCGCACCCGTCGAACACCCGGCTTCAGCCGCTGACGTTCGTGATGCCGAACCGGATGGAAGGTCCGGAGATCTACATCGGTCATCGCAGCCATTCCAGCCATCGGAGCCACAGCAGCCATCGGTCGCATTATTCGAGCGCGGGCGGGTACACATCACCATCCTATTCGGCGCCCGTCTATTCGCCCCCGCCTCCTCCACCACCGGCGCCGGTCTACAACGCGCCCTCGACGGTGACGACACCGTCCTGGTCCAGCCCGTCGAAAACGACTGCTCCTTACCAGCCGTCCACACCGGCCGCTGGCTCGAACTCGTCTGGAACAACAGCGGCGCCTCGGGCGAGCCAGCAGGACGCCATCGCGATGACAATGCGGGTGCAGGTCGAGCTCATGAGGCTCGGTTACTACAAGGGCAAGGGCAAGATAGACGGGAGGATGGGACCGGGGACAAAGGAGGCGCTGCGGGCCTTCCAGCGGGCTGAAGGACTGGCAGTCACGGGGGTGATGGATAATGTGACGTTGTCGAGATTAGGAATTTCAGGGTAGAGATAAAGATGTTTAAAGAAAAATCAGTAAAGCGCCGCGCGTTGTGATGATAAGAGTATTGTGATGTTTAGTGCAATTCTATAGGTGAGGTTGGCATGCCAATGACGATTGACGAAGCATTCGATCTTCTTATCAAATGGGTTGTACCAAGTGAAACTGAAACAACAAAGGCTGCCTCACATAGGGCGAGCATCGAGTTATGCTTAAAGTCTAATTTTGGAATGAATAATTTCTTCCGCACAGGTTCCTTCGGTCACGGAACGAGCCTGCGCGGTTACAGCGATGTTGATTATTTTGCAGTAATACCGCGTGAAAAATTAAAAAATGACTCCTCTGCAACTTTGAGAGAGTTGTGTCAGGCTCTTGCAAAGAGATTTCCAAACACATCTGTCTATGTTGACAGCCCAGCTGTGTCGGTGGCTTTTGGGACTGAAAAGTGGGAGCGACACGAAATTACCCCGGTAGACTTTCTTTATCAAAATCAAACCCTTGGATATCGTGTATATGATATGCCTAATCGGCTGGGAGGCTGGATGCGATCTAGCCCAGAAGGGTTGAAAAGCTATACCAATACACAGAATGATAGATTGTCAAAGAAGGCTAAGCAGGTTATCCGGCTGGTGAAGCTCTGGAATCGTTACTCTGATGCTAAGATACGAAGTGTTTACATTGACATGAGAGTGTCCGAGTATCTGTCTTCTGAGACACATGTGCTGTACCCTCATGATGTGTTGAGATCTCTTCGATACATCCAAGAAACAGGCCTCTCGCCGATGAGTGATCCGCTCAAATTGGGCGACGATATAGCGCCTTGCAGTGAAGCTCTAAAGCTATCGGCTCTGTCAAAAATAAATACGGCTATCTCTCGGGCAGAAAAAGCAATTGAGGCGGATAGAGAAGGTCGTATAAGTGAGGCATTCGAATGGTGGGATAAGTTCTATTTTGGAAATTTTCCGGGGCGCTACTGATGGAACAAAATGACGGTATTGTAAATTTGGTTGGATGTCAGAAGGCTGAATTCAATCATGCTTCCCGGCTCAGGGCAAGAATTATTGTGACGCAGCTTATAATGGCATTTCTTGGCGCTATAACAATTCCCATGTCTTCTGATGTTTTGCTCTTTACCATTACTATTATAGCACTCATTCTTTCGGCGTTTTGGTTCTACTTATCGCGCGAATTGTCGAGCTCTCGATCTCATGCGGAACGGCTTCGTCGTACAACTATGCTGGTTATCGGGCTCGGGCTTCAGATTTCAGGGGCTGAACTACTGGAACTCGCTCGAGAAGGCACTGCATCTCGAGATGAAGCAAAGCGTCTGATCGACCCAGAATACTTTTCTAGTAATAAATTGCCTGGGACGCATAGATTTATCGAAATGATGGAAGAAAGTGCAATATGGACTACGAATCTTGCGAAATATGCAGCAAGAGAGTCTTGGTTGTTATTTTTTGGCGCGATTATCTTAATGATCGCGGCGTTGTTTTTTGCAATAGTGATCCTATCATCATCTGATTTGCAGCTTGGTGCGCGGATATTGATGGTGGTGTTGGCAAGCCTACTGTCCGCCGATTTTCTTGGATCGGCTATCGGTTACCAGGAAGCTCGTATTGCCACACAGAGAGTTATAGATAAAATCCAGGTTCAGAAAAAGTCGGAACCTTCAATTAATCATCTTATGTTATTGTTTTCAGAATACAATTCCGCAGTGGAGGCAATGCCGTTATTCTCCAGTGGTCTATATCATCGACACGAACGACGCTTGAATGAAGATTACAGAATGTTCCTCACAGGCCCGCAGTAGTCTATAAGCGTTTGCTATGGATGGGGTGGGCGATAATTGATAATGGGATTGGATGCGCTAGGGTCCGGACTCATAACCAGTATGCGACGGTTGCAGCGATGTGGACGGCGGCCATGAAGTTGGTTGCGGATCGGTCATAGCGTGTGGCGATGCGCCGGAAATCCTTGAGGCGTCCGAACATGCGCTCGATGACGTTTCGGTTCCGGTAGAGGTAGGGGGAGAAACAGTTTTTCCAGCGCTTGTTGGCGCGCGGCGGGATGTTGGGCGCAGCGCCCGCCTCCTTGATCTTGCGGCGGATGGCGGCGCTGTCGTAGCCCTTGTCACCGTGCAGGAGATGGGTGGCAGGCATCCGGTCGAGCAGACGGTCGGCGGCGGTGCAATCGGCGACCTGTCCTCCCTTCAGCAGGAAGGCGAGTGGCCGCCCACGCGGATCGCTCAGGGCATGGATTTTGGTGGTTCGTCCGCCACGGGACTGTCCGATGGCCTGGGCGCGCTCCCCCCTTTGGCGCCGCTCGCCGACCGATGGGCGCGGACCGCCGTGGCGCCGATCATCACCTGGGCCGGTGGGCCACCTGCCGCTGCCAACGCATGGAAGATGTCTTCCCACATGCCCTTGGCCGCCCAGCGGACGAAGCGGTTGTAGAGCGTCTTGCGGGGGTCGTAGACCGGTGGAGCATCCGCCCAGCGCCCACCCGACTTCAGCACATGGACGATTCCGCTGATCACACGACGATCATCCACGCGCGGCTTGCCGCGGGTGTTGCGCGGAAGGTGCGGCTCAAACCGTCCGAACTGCTCCACCGTCAACCAGAACTGACCGTCGCTCATCGCATAGCCCCTTTCCAGGGCGTTGAATCACAACGGCTCACTGGCAGAAAGGCTCTTTATGGGTCCGGATCCTAGTGCACTGACACAGACATAAGATTCACAGCGGGCTTCTGACGTGCGATTCTGTCGGCATGGCCCAGACCGTCAGCGTCATCATTGGAGCGGAGGATCGTGCGCGTTTGGCCGCGATCCTCGCCGACCGCAATCGCCCGCAGAAACATGCGCAACGGGCGAACATCGTCCTGCTTTCGGGCGAGCGGCTGCCCGTGCTGGAGGTGGCCCGTCGGGCCGACGTCAGCCGCCCGGCGGTTTGGCGGTGGCAGGTGCGCTATGCTGAACAAGGCGTCGATGGCCTGCTGCGCGACAAGACACGCAAGCCCGGCCGAGCGCCTCTGCCGACCACAACCGTGGCCAAGGTGCTGGCGCTGACGTGTTCGGAACCGCCCGGCGCCGTCACCCACTGGACCGGTCGAGCTGTGGCCAAGATCATCGGCATCAGCCTGCGTGCCGTTCAGCGCATCTGGGAGGCCAACCGCCTCCAGCCCCATCGGCTGCGCACCTTCAAGCGCTCCGACGATCCGGCGTTTGCGGCCAAGGTGGAGGACATCGTCGGCCTCTACATGGACCCGCCGTGCCATGCGGTGGTGCTGTCCATCGACGAGAAGAGCCAGATCCAGGCACTTGACCGCACCCAGCCGGGTTTACCGCTGAAGCCCGGCAAGTGCGGGACGATGACGCACGATTACAAGCGCAACGGCACCACCACGCTGTTCGCCGCGCTGAATACCCTGGACGGCACTGTGGTCGGGCGCTGCCTGCCCAAGCACACCCACAAGGAGTTCATCAAGTTCCTCAACGCCGTCGAGCGCGTGGTGCCGGTCGGCAAGGTGATCCACGCCATCGTCGACAACTACGCCACCCACAAGCATCCCAAGGTGCTGGAATGGTTGGCCAATCATCCACGATGGGTCTTCCACTTCACGCCGACCTCGGCATCCTGGATCAACGCCGTCGAGGGCTTCTTCTCCATCATCACCCGCCGGAGCATCCGGCGCGGCGTGTTCAAGTCCGTGGCCGATCTCCAGGACGCCATCACCCGCTACATCCGCGAGCATAACAGGGCATCCAAGCCCTTCGTCTGGACCAAGCCAGCCGAGGACATCCTCGATAAAATCAGCCGTTTGCCTGCACCTTCTGAATGAGTCAGTGCACTAGCGCATCAGGCCGCCCTGGCACGTGCGGCCGCAATCTCTTCCTCGGTAACAACAATCTCGTCGATGTAAAAGACGTAGCTGTCACGAATGACCCCGAGAGCACCCGCTTCGGGATACTTGGCCTTGCCCCGGTACAACTCGGTCCCATCCACCGTGATGGATACGACGAGATCCACTGCGTCCGGACGTTCCCCGGTGAAGAGGACCACACGCTCGGCCAAGCCGAGAGAGACGACAGACTCTCGCACTGCCTGTGGCGTGGCGACCATAAGCGGCTCCACGTCCTTCTGCCATTTGGCGGACTCCGGGTAAAAGGCAATCCGCACGTCCGCCGCGGGTGCGCCTTGCGGCAACCGGGAGCTCTTGCCGAGGAGCATGTACGCGCGGTTCCCGGCGTACGGTGTGAACCCCATTCGGCGCCAGAACGGGATCGACGTGCGTGGAGCGCATTCGATCTCGACCACGCATGCGTCCTGCTCGCGGAGCAGGGCGATCGCGAACTCGGCCAACCTGCGCCCAGCGCCGCGGCCGCGATGGTCGACGCGCACCGATAGAATATCGGGACCGATGCGGCCGTTTAGGAGCAGGGCGATCGGGAGGTCCGTGCTGTCGTCGACCGCGACGTACAGGTTTCCCTCGTTCTGCCCCTTCGCGATTATGCGCCAGTTACACCAGAAGCCTTCCCCGGCGTCCTCGTACTCCGCCTTCAGCCACCGCTCGGCTTCAGCCAGATCGACCTCGGTCGCCATTCTAATGTCCATCGCCCCACCCCTCGGTCGTTACCCGAACGAATAGCACAGTGCCGTAGACTCCGCAGCTTGGCGGGTCTACGTGCCGTCAAAAAAGGGTTTGCCCTCAGCCAAATAAATTACTAGGCTGAATTAGTCAGGCAATGTAGGAGACTGACATGACTGAAGTCCAACAAGTCATCACGACACTGTCGTCCGACATCATGGCCGGACTGACGCTGTTCGCCGCCGATTTGAAGATGGCACCGCCGGAGGCGGCCAGTCGGATCGTCACCGAGTTCATCGCGAAGCGCCTGACGGGGGAGGAGCGCGAGCGGGCCCTGGCCGAACTCGACCTGCTCGACCAGATCGAGGCCATAATCGACCGCGTTGAAGCCGAAGATACGTGGGGCGAGGACGTCACTTCCGACGTGTTCGAGGAGGTCGAGAACAACTATCTGCCGCTCTACACGCGGGCGGTTGGCGGCGATCCCCACGGATCGCACAACTCCCACAAGGGCCGAATCAACAAGCGGGTTGGCGCCCGTGTGAAGGCGCGACTTGGTGCCGAGGTGGTGATGCGGAACGGCAAGCGGGTCAAGGGGCAGTGCTCGGGACGCATCATCCTCAGCTGGACCAAGCTGCGCCGCCCTGGCTCCGCGGGCTGAGCGTCGGGTGCCAATCCACAGACGATTCCCGGCGCTATGTTTCCGGTCAAGCGGCAAGCAAGAGTACCGGTGGCGGGCAAGAACAGCGGCAGGATGTATCCTAGGCGCTGGGACGATGGCATCGGCTACCAATAAAATCTAAGAATGCTCGTACGCGGGCAGGCAGGGGGCTTGGACCTCCCAGATAGACGGCATGGATGTCCTCGCTGCCGCCGGGATGCACATCCTCCAGCACCGGCATCAGCGCACCAGAAGCGATGTCGGCGTCCACCTGGAAATGTGCCAGTCGCGCCAACCCGACGCCACCCAGCGCGAGCAGGCGCGCGGCCTCCCCGTCGCTCGCTCGTGCGATGATAGGCGGCATTTGCTCCTCGATCCCGTTGTCGGTCCGGAAGGGCCAGCCGCCGATGGTCCGCGGGAAGGTCCAGCCGATTCCCCTGTGGCTGGCAAGGTCACCAAGGTGTCTCGGTGTTCCATGCTGCTCCAGGTAGGCGGGAGAGGCGACCACGACCATGCGGGTGCTGCCCAGCTTGCGGATCATCAAGCTGGAATTTCGCAGCGGCCCAGTACGGATCGCGACGTCGGCCCGCTCCTCCATCAGGTCGACCACCGCATCCGACAGCACGAGGTCGATGGTGACGCCGGGATGGGTGGCCAGGAACTCGGACACCAGCGGTATCAGGTAGCTCATGCCGAACGGGACGTTGCTGTTGACGCGCAGGTGTCCACGCGGCACCGCACCGGCCGAGGCCTCCCGCTCGGCCTCCTCCATCTCTCCCAGGATCCGCACTGCGCGGGCATGGAAGGCCTGACCTTCCGGCGTCAGGCTGAGACGTCGCGTCGACCGGTGGATCAGCCGCGTGCCCAGCCGTGTTTCCAACCGCGTGATCAGCTTGCTGACGCCCGATGGCGTAAGGCCGCAGGCACGGGCCGCCGCGGTGAATCCGCCGAGATCGACGATCCGCGCGAAGACCTCCATCTCGGCCGCCCGGTTGACATCCATCCGCGTCACAATGATGACCCCGCGTCACAAGTCCTGAGACTGGCGGCAGCCTAATTCACAGATGCTCCGTCGGCTATATCCTTGGCAGGCGGCTGCCCCCATCGCCTACCGCCACAGCCTCGATCACGAAAGGACAAGACATGGAGTACCGGACACTCGGCGCCTCGGGCCTCAAGGTGCCCGCGCTCAGCTTTGGGACCGGCACCTTCGGCGGCAAGGGGCCGCTGTTCTCGGCTTGGGGGACCAGCGACGTCGAGGATGCCCGGCGGCTGGTCGACATCTGCCTCGACGCCGGGGTCACGCTCTTCGACACCGCCGACGTCTATTCGGACGGCGGCTCGGAAGAGGTGCTCGGCGCCGCCATCCGTGGGCGGCGCGACAAGGTGCTGATCTCGACCAAGACCGGGTTGCCCATGGGCGACGGGCCGAACGATGCAGGCGTCTCCCGTCACCGGCTGATCGGCGCCGTGGAGGCGGCGCTCCGGCGGCTCGGGACGGATTACATCGACTTGCTCCAGCTGCACGCCTTCGACGCCTTCACCCCGGTGGAGGAGGTGCTGCACACGCTGGACACGCTCGTCCATGCCGGGAAGGTGCGCCATGTCGGCGCCTCGAACTTCGCGGGCTGGCAGCTGATGAAGTCGCTCGCCATCGCCGACCGCCATGGCTGGCCGCGCCATGTCGTGCATCAGGTCTACTATTCGCTGACCGGGCGTGACTACGAATGGGAGTTGATGCCCCTTGGCCTCGACCAGAAGGTCGGAGCGCTCGTCTGGAGTCCGCTCGGCTGGGGCAGGCTGACCGGCAAGATCCGCCGTGGTCAGCCAATCCCCCAGGGTAGCCGCCTCCACGACACTGCACAGTGGGGGCCACCTGTCGAAGAGGAGCGCCTCTACCGCATCGTTGACGCGCTGGACGCCGTGGCGGCCGAGACCGGGCGCAGCGTTCCCCAAGTGGCCATCGCTTGGCTGCTCACGCGGCCGACCGTCTCCTCGGTGATCATCGGCGCCCGCAACGAGGCGCAGTTGCGGGACAACCTGGGTGCCGTTGGCTGGAAACTCGAACCCGGTCAGATCGCGCGTCTCGACGCGGCCAGCGACGTGATGCCTGCCTATCCCTATTACCCGTACCGCACGCAGGAGGGGTTCGCCCGGCTCAATCCGATGCCCGTCTAAGGTATTGGGATGCTCCTGGCGGCGTCTTCCGTCGGAACGGTGCCGACAAGCACAGACCCCGCGATGCACATCCAGTGCGGATGCTCTCCGGCCGCCAACAGCAGCGCACCGATGGTCACCGAAGCCCGCAGTCCAGTCATGGCGATCAACTGGTGCGTGCTGTACGGACGGCCAATCCGAGGTTCTGCCCGCAAGGAACGCGCTGCATCCCTGTTGAGGTTGGGGCGCCCTCGCCAACCGCCTTTACCGAAAACAGTCGTCAGGAGCACCCCCATGTCCAAAGAAGCATTGAAGGATCTCCTCATCGAGGAGCTTCAGGACGCATACAGTTCCGAAACCCAGATCCTCGAGGCACTGCCCGCGATGGCGGACGCGGCGTCATCTCCTCAGCTGAAGCAGGCATTTCAGACCCACCTCCAGGAGACGGATGGGCAGGTGAAGCGCTTGGAGCAGATTTTCCAGATCCTCCAGGCCGACCCCGCGGGCAACACCTGCGAGGCAACCCAGGGGCTGATCGAGGAGGCCGAGGAGATCATGGCCCAGGGCCTCTCGCCGGAGGTTCTCGATGTCGCCCTGATCATGGCCGCCCAGAAGGTCGAGCATTACGAGATTGCCAGCTATGGATCCCTTAGGACGCTGGCGGAGACATGTGGGATGTCGGACATCGCCAAGCTGCTCGATGAGACACTCAGCGAGGAGAAGGCAACAGATGAAAAGCTGACCCAGCTTGCCGAGGGCGAGGTCAATCAGCGCGCCTTCAAGGCGGCGTGACGGCTCGGCGGCGGCTGTGCTGATGCGCGGCCGCCGCTTGCCACCATGGTGCCTCGCTCAGCGCAGGGCGGCGAAAAGGTGCGCGCGTAGCCGATCAGTCCGTCTCGCGGTGGCCGGATGACCATAATCCACGCTCTCTGTGATGCGCCCGGCCGCGCAGACATCCTCCTGCCGATGTCCTGCAATTTTGCAGCGACGTGACGACTCCAGGGGTAACTTGGGCCGAGGCCTCGTTCGTTGAACAGGCCGAAACGATGCCATGCTGTCTTGATCGGATGGCGGGCCTTTCCCGAAATCTGCATGCATAGCAAACCCGGAAGACGGGCAACCATGTACGCGCTCCACCTCAATGAACAGGAGCTTCGTCGACACAAGCTCCGAAACGTGGTGCAGTCCATCCTGCTGGTTGGAGGCCTGACTCTTCTCGCCGCAGCCATCGGCTGGTTGCTCTTCGGACCGGTAGGGATCCTGTGGGTCATCATCTTCATAGGAACGGCGCTGGCATTCACCCCATCGATCTCGCCCCAGGTCATCCTGAGGCTATACGGCGCCCGCCGCCTTCGTCGATCCGAGATCCCGGAGGTCCAGGAGAGCCTCGCGGTATTAGCCCGGCAGGCCGGGCTGCCCACCATCCCCGAACTGCATTATCTCGCGACGCCGGTGCCGAATGCGTTCGCCGTGGGCTCCGCGAGCAGCAGCGCCATCGTCCTAACGGACGGCCTCTTGAGGGTCATGAACCTGCGCGAACTCGTCGGCGTCCTGGCCCATGAGGTGAGCCATGTCCGGAACCATGACCTGTTCATCATGGGGCTGGCCGACATCATCAGCCGGGTCACGGGAGCTATGGCGACCAGCGGCATTATCCTGCTGTTCTTCAGCCTGCCGTTGATGCTGGCGGAGCAGGTCGAGTTCCCCTGGCTGTTGATTGCCCTGCTCCTTGGGGCACCCACCGTCAACACGCTCATCCAACTCACCCTGTCCCGAACGCGGGAGTTCGACGCCGACCTGGACGCGGCTGCGATCACCGGGGACCCTGCGGGCTTGGCCTCCGCACTGGCCAAGCTCCAGCGGTACGATCCCGGTTTCTGGGAGCGCATGCTGTTTCCCGGGAGGCGGAATCCCCACCCGTCCGTGCTGCGCACCCATCCGGCTACCGAAGAGCGTATCGAGCGCCTTCTCTCGCTTCGACAGGTTGCATCCCTGCGACCGGCTTATGAGGCACGGTCGATCACGCTCCCTGGTCACCTTGCGCCGCCCACCCATCGACCGCGCTGGCGTGCGTCCGGGCTTTGGCATTGACCGCCATCCTTTTCGTCCCCGCGCCATAAACCGGACAGTGCGGCCATGACGTCGGGCCCGGGCGTGAAGTGATTGAACCCTGAAAGAACCCAGCCCTCGTCATGATCGACCTGCACCGGCCCCGCCCCGGCTGCCAGCACCCATTGAGGTGCAAGACGACGTGGGCACAGGCACCGTGCTGACGGGGATTCGAGATTTCACGGCCCACTGAGCCGCGCTCGCGGCCTTATCGAAACGCATGCGGACTGGGCTGAAGTCATCATCTTCCTGATGGTGTTTGCGGAGGGGCTGACACTCGTCGGCCTTCTCATTCCCGGCGTCGTCATGCTGACCGCGAGCGGCGCGCTTGTCGCCGCAGGTGCTCTCGATTTTTGGTCCGTCTATCTGGCGATCGCGGGCGTCGCCGTCCTGGGAGGCGCCACGTCCTACTGGTTGGGCCGAAGCCACGGCGAGCGCATGTTCCGACTATGGCCCCTCAGCAGGCATCCCGACCTGTGGGGCCGTAGCGAAGCCTTCTTTCTCCGGCACGGCAGCAAAAACGTGTCCCTGGCGCACTTCATCAGCCCGCTGCGTGCGTCGGTGTCGACGACGGCTGGGATGAAGGCGATGTCCCGTCGGAAACTTCATACGACCATGCGACAGCTTTTGTCGCCCCCATGCTTCACACTCCAGCCAATGTCATTCAACGGCAGTAAGCGATGGAGATGGCTTTGGGAAAAGGAAAAAGCGGCAGTGGCAGCTACCGTAGCGCGATCAGCGGGCGCTTCGTTACTGCCAAGCACGGCAAAGCAAGCCCACATACAACGGTGCACGAGACCAGAGGTTCGAGCGGGAGTTCAGGCGAGCACTATCGAAGCGCCATCACCGGGCAGTACGTAACGACCGCCCATGGACAAGCGCATCCTCGCACTACAGTCAAGGAGAAGTGAGATGGCGAAACGCTACGTCAAGGCCACCGGTAAGGACCGGAATGGCGATATCACCAAGCTGTGCAACAGCGGAGAGATCTGGTCGCCGCGCAGCAAGTCGGACGCGATTTCTGACATCGAGTACGGACTTCACGAATATTGGGTTCAGTGGCCGTACCAACCGGATACGAAGATCCACGTCGTCAACGGGCAGAACGGCAAATACCTACGCACCGACCGCGACGCGACCTCGCGGAATAACCTCGACGACCTTCCTGATTGCTGAACCCGGCCGAGGCGCCGACACGCCTCGGCCTGTTGGCAAAGCAAACTCAGGGCAAGGAGGCAAAGTCATTTCGGCGATGTCCTTCCACCATTCTGGCAAGTTCGAGTGGAGAAACTACTTCAACAGCATCGCCCCACATGTATAGATGCCAACACATTTCTAAGAGACCTGATGCGCTGAAGGTAACAAGAAGAGATCCATCCTCTTCCTTCTTCGTCTTTTGTCGTGGGTGAAAAATGAATCTTGCAGCACGACTCGCAGAACGAGGTGGGAACCGCCAAATTACATCGTAGAATTCGGCATTGTTCTGATAGGATCCAAAACCTAGACTGGCGTGTTCGTCGAGAACGAAGCCTTTTTGCGTTGAAAATGAAGTCTGAAGGACGCTGGCCTCTTCGATGTCTTCAACCCGAAAGTGCTTTATGCCTTCATCTGATTTGGCAGTATCAATGGCAACCAAATAGCGTCTCACTCCAAGAAGGAGGCCATGGGGTGCGACAATTCGTTCCCGCGCTTGGTTGTCAGACCACGAACGATATTTGATCCGCAGATGTTGGGGGCCTTTCAGAGCGGTCGCGATTGCTGCATCGACCGCATCGTTGCTCACCGGCCGTGGACCTGGGCGAGCAGCATGGCCCATTGCCACAAGCAGAGCCTCCTCATCTGGTTCAAGCCGCCGCCCAAGTTCGTCAGGGATCCGCGCCAGGATCTTGGCTTGCAACGACCGGATCGCCTGAGCTTCCCTCGTCGCGCCGTCACGACGGAGTTGTTCGACAGCCAGCGTGAGTGCGGCCAGTTCGTCAGCAGTGGGCTCCAGCAACTGAATCACAGAGCGGCGTGGCAATTTCCATCGCGCGCGGCCGTCGTCATCTTCTATCTTCTCAAGTTCAGGGAATTTTTCCTCTAGCTTTACTATTAGTCTTTGAGCCGTGCGTCGATGGCGTCCCAATCTGTTCTGAATATCAAGGAGGCTAACGCCGCGGCTGGAAGCAGCCAGGGAAGCAATTTCTACGAGATCGCTAGCCTTTCTATATGACATTTTTCGCCTCGATCCCTGTCTCCCTCTCAAAATTATACCGAGTAATCCGGATTGCGCATTCTATAAAGTTGAAATTCCATGGTGGGAGTATCTAAAAGTGCTTAGAATCTCGCCCGGTCCAAACCGATGCCCGTCTAAGCTGCCATGTGGTTCATGGAGTGGATGCCTTAAACGATGAAGGGTCAGGAGAGGCTCCTATCGAAAATCCCTCGTCTGTGGCTTGATACCGGACCCGAGCCGCAGGTTGGGGTCGTACATTTCCTTTGCCTGCGGCATCTGCGGCTTAGCCGCGACCATTCCAACCTCATCAGTCCGGCACTGTTTCAGCGGCATCGGTTCCCCTCGGTTGCCGATGGACCGCAGCAGGTCCGTCTGGTCGGTCAACCGTTCAGCAATCAGGTGGATGACCTCGCCCTCGACCTGCACGCGGCCCTTCACCGCCATCATGCTGGCGCCCAGGACGACACGGCGCTGTTGCTCGAACAGCTGTCGCCAGATGATGACGTTGGCGACGCCCGTCTCGTCCTCGATCGTCACGAACAGAACCCCATTGGCGCTTCCCGGCCGCTGCCTGACCAGCACCAAGCCGGACACCGTGACCCGGCGTCCGTCGCGCGTGCGAGCGAGGTCGGTGCAGGGAATGATGCCCTGGCGGCGGAGATCCTGGCGCAGGAACGACAGCGGATGGCTGCGCAGGCTCAAGCCCGTCGTCGAGTAGTCCTCTACCACCTCGCTGCCCGCGCTCATGGGCCTGAGGGCGACCTCCGGCTCATCGGCCTCCCGCTCGGCCCCGGCGGCCGCGAAGAGCGGCAGGGCTTCATCCCGGAGCGCCCGGATGGCCCAAACCGCTTCCCGGCGCCTCAGGCCAAGGCCTGCGAAGGCATCGGCGGCCGCCAACTGGCGAAGAGCCGCCACCGGCACACCTGCCCGGCGCCACAGGTCCTCGACGCTGCCATAAGGCCGATCCTCGCGGGCGGCGACGATCCCGGCCGCGGCGGCGTTGGCCAGCCCCTTGACCATCCTGAAGCCGAGCCGGACAGCTAGTCTGCCGTCCACCATCGGCTCCAAGATGCAGTCCCAGCGTGAGGCGTTGATGTCGACCGGCCGGATCTCAACACCATGCTCGCGCGCATCCCGGACAATCTGGGCAGGCGCGTAAAATCCCATGGGCTGCGCGTTCAGCAGGGCGCAGGCGAACACCTCGGGATGGTGGCATTTCATCCAGCTGCTGGCGTAGGCGATCAGGGCGAAGGAGGCCGCGTGGCTTTCCGGGAAGCCGTAGCTGCCGAAGCCCTCCAGCTGCTTGAAGGTACCCTCCGCGAACTCCTGGGTGTACCCGCGCGCCACCATGCCGTTGACCAGCTTGTCGCGGAAGGCCGAGACGCCGCCAGTGAACTTGAAGGTGGCCATCGACTTGCGCAACTTGTCGGCTTCGCCGGGGGTGAAGCCCGCGCATTCGATGGCAACCCGCATCGCCTGCTCCTGGAAAAGCGGCACCCCCAGCGTCGGCCCCAGCACGGCCTCGAGTTCGGGCTTCGGGTATTCCACCGGCTCCAGTCCCTCGCGACGGCGCAGGTACGGATGCACCATGTCGCCCTGGTTCGGGCCAGGTCGGACGATGGCTACCTCGATGACCAAGTCATAGAAGGTCTCCGGCTTAATCCGCGGCAGCATGGCCATCTGAGCCCGGGATTCGATCTGGAAGACGCCCAATGTGTCGGCCCGCCGGATCATCGCGTAGGTCGCCGGGTCCTCGGCCGGGATTCCTGCCAAGTCCATGCGGATGCCCTTGTGCTCCTCCAGGAGTTCGAAGGCCCTGCGCATGCAGCCAAGCATGCCGAGCCCGAGAACGTCGACCTTCATGATGCGGAGGACGTCGATGTCGTCCTTGTCCCATTCGATAACCTGCCGGTCCTCCATGGCGGCGGGCTCGATAGGAACGAGTTCGTCGAGCCTGTCTTGGGTCAACACGAAACCGCCCGGGTGCTGCGACAGGTGCCGTGGTGTGCCCATCAGCTGCCGGGCAAGCTCCAGGGTCAGCCTGAGACGCCGGTCCTCCAGGTTCAGCTTCAGTTCGGCCGCGTGCTGCTCGTCGACGCCTTCATCGGACCAGGCCCATATCTGTCCGGCCAGCGCGGCCGTGACGTCCTCGGTGAGCCCGATGACCTTGCCGACGTCGCGGATGGCGCCACGAGCCCGGTACCGGCTGACCACGGCGGTCAGGGCGGCACGGTGCCTTCCGTAGGTCTCGTAGATCCATTGGATCACGATCTCGCGGCGATCGTGCTCGAAGTCGACGTCGATGTCGGGCGGCTCTCTGCGTTCGGCCGATACGAAGCGTTCGAAGAGGAGGTTGTGGCGCTCGGGATCGATGCTGGTGATGCCCAGAACATAGCAGACGGCCGAGTTCGCCGCCGAGCCCCGCCCCTGGCACAGGATGCTGCGCGACCGGGCGAACCGGACGATGCTGTGGACGGTCAGGAAGTAGGGCGAGTATCCCAGCTGGCCGATGAGCCGCAACTCATGCCGGAGCACCGCCTGGACCTTCTCCGGCACGCCATCGGGATAGCGGTCGGCAACGGCCGACCAGGTCAGCTGCTCCAACGACTGCTGCGCCGTCAGGCCGGGCGAACAGACCTCCTCGGGATATTGGTACTGGAGTTCGGACAGGCAGAGGCGGCAGCGGTCGACGATCTCCAGCGTGCGAGCCACCGCCTCCGGGTATTTGGCGAACAGGCGCGCCATCTCGGCTGGTGGCTTGAGGTGGCGGTCGGCGAAGCGCTCCTTCTTGAACCCGGCATCGTCGATGGTGCATCCCTCGCGGATGCAGGTGACGACGTCCTGCATGATCCGGCGCTCCGGCGCGTGATACAGGACGTCGTTGGTCGCCACCGTCGGCACGCGCTGCGCGGCCGCCATTGCCGTCAGAAGATGCAGGCGCATGGCATCTCCCGGCCGCCGTCGGAGCGTCAGCGCCATGTAGCAGCGGCCGGGATAGATCCGGCGCAGGCGCTCCAGCTGCCGGGCGCAGTGCTCATCCGCATTGTCCGGCACCAGGATAGCAAGCAATCCCTCAGCCCATCCGGGGAGATCCTCCCAGGTGAGTTCGCAGGCTCCTTTGCCAGCCCGGGCCTTGCCGACGGTCAACAGGCGGCAGAGACGTCCATAGCCAGCCCTGTTCATTGGGAACAGCAGCAGGGCCGTGCCGTCGGTCAGATCGACCCGGCAGCCGACCACCAGCCGCACGCCGGTCTGCCGGGACGCTTCATAGGCGCGCACGATGCCCGCCAGCGAGTGCCGGTCGACGATGCCGAGTGCCGGGATGCCCAAAGCCGAGGCCTGCGCGAACAACTCCTCCGGGGATGAGGCGCCGCGCAGGAAGCTGAAGTGGGTGGTCACCTGGAGCTCCGCGTATGCAGCGCTCGAGGAGCCAGGACGACAATCCGCCCCGGTCATCCGAACAGCCCATGGATGAACCACCGCATCGGACCGATGTCCGGGGATCCTTCCCAGGACCTGTAGAGCCAGAAGCGCTCGCCTGCATGGTCCTCGACGGCGTAGTAGTCGCGCGCGGCCGCCGTCTCGCGATCTCGTCGCCACCATTCGCCATGGATGCGCTCTGGGCCGTCGGCTCGCTTGATGAGCCGTCGCACGCCCCGCCAGGTGAAGGCCATCGGCGGGTGATCAGGCATCAGGGCCAGCGTCTCGATGGGCTCCGGCGGCGACAAAAGCCGTCCCGGCCGTGGCCATTGCGTCGGCCAGCCAGTCGGCACCGGCGGTGCCAGGGCCGGGATGCGTATAACCGACCGCTCGGGGACATCGCTCTCCACCGGTGCGCACCGATAAAGCCGGTTATGGCCGATTCGGTTGCCTAGGACATCCACCAGCCCGGCAATGGAGGCCGTGTCATCGGTCGGCACGAGATCGGCTCCGGCGGCGAGCAGGCGGCCGACCTCCTCGGCCGTCAGGGGCTCGGCAAGCGTGGCCGTCAAGATGGCAGCCTCAATGCCGAACCCAGGGTCGACCTTATCGACACGCTCGGCCAACAGACGGATGAGGTGCGCCGCGCTGCGGACCGGCTTGGCCGTTCCGACCCGGATGGCCTGCATCGTGCCGTCAACCCGATGCCAGAGCAGGTCCAGCGTTCTGGCGCCCAGCCCCCGTTGCTCCAGCTGCTCGCTGAGGTCCGTCACCAGCGCCACGATGACGGCCTGGAGTGCCTCAGCCGTGCTGATGGGTTCGACCAGGCTGCGGCGCGCCTGGACGGCTTCGGTTGCGACGACAGGCACAATCGGCTCAGCGATGCGGCCGAAGACTTGGTCCAGCCGTCGGCCAGGCAGCGAGCCGAACCGATGGGCCAGCGGCGCGCGAGGTGTTGCCTCCAGGTCACCGATGGTCTCGAAGCCCAGGCGTCGTAGTTCCATGGCCATCTCTGGCGGCAGCCGCAGGGCGGCCAGCGGCAGGGTGGACACGACCTCCAGCGCATCGTCGACTATACACACCGGGCAGTGGCCGAAGCGCGCGATGGCATTGGCGGCGCCCGGCGTACCGGCGACCGCGGCCCGTGAGGCGACGCCCATTCCGGCGAGGCGGCCGACCAGGTCATCGAGCAGCGGGCGCTCGCCGCCGACCAGATGGCTGGCGCCGGTG
The DNA here is from genome assembly GCF_041507355.1 of Azospirillum sp. HJ39. NCBI lineage: Bacteria > Pseudomonadati > Pseudomonadota > Alphaproteobacteria > Rhodospirillales > Azospirillaceae > Azospirillum > Azospirillum sp. HJ39. The sequence goes on from NZ_CP167913.1 coordinate 535,426, forward strand.
ATGTCGATCCACAGGCCGTCCGGCGGGTCCACGGCAACCATCGGGCTGTAACGTAGCGCCCACAGAGCCAGCTGGTGCAGTCCTTCGGCGTCGGCCTCGGGATCCGCCGCATCGGCAACCGTTAGGTCCGGCACCATTGCCCGCGCATGGGCGAGCGGGATACCCCGGCGCAGGCCGAGCCTGTGGGCGGCCATGTCCACGGCCGTGATGACGCGCTGGGCGCCGGTCGACGCGATGACGAAGGGCTTGTCGGGCGGCTCGTCGGCGTCAGGCGCCGATCCGGAGCCCAGCCTGCCGCGGCGGTTCTTCGACGAGCGTGCCCTGGCGCGAAGCCGATCCGTCGGCCAGGTTGGCAAGTAGACCGAGACGACCCTCCTCATCACAGCCCTCCATGTCCCACTCACCGGTCCCACCGCCACGACACCTCACCAGTTCCACCCGCCATCGCCTTCGGCCGATACCCGGCGCTGGCAGCGGGCTGGATGGCAGGGCCGAGATCCGCCAACGGGTGACGGCGGCCGTAGGCTGGCCCACCTCGGCTGCTGCCGCGGCTGGGCTGCGCCACCGGCGCAGGATGATGGCTGTGACCCCAGAGTGCTCCGCCGCGATCTGCATGCGTCTGGACGCCACCATGGGCAGCTTGGCGAGCTCGCCGACCACGGCTGCCAGCCCGCGGTGGTGCAGGCCTTCCTCGACCAGCAGAGGCAGCATCCTCTCGTCCGGAGCTTCGGCGTAAATGACCCGGTTTGGGTTAAGGCCGACCTGGGAGAGCGCCGGGGCGAACAGGTCCGATGCCCGCAGGCACCAGAGCACCGGTCCCGTCATCCTGGACAGGATGCCTGCGACGAACAGGGTGGCCGCCGCAGCGTGGATCACGCCCAGGTCTCCGCCCTCGGCCACCTCGTGCATGGCCCCCAACGCCAGCCCGCCGCTTGGCAGCCGATCGTCGACCTCAGCGAACCCGAACGGCAGCACGCGCTTGACGCGCTGCCCGCCGCGCTCCAACTGGCGGATGCGGTTACGCAGGTCCTGAAGGGCAGGTCGAGGGGGCTGATCAGGATACATGTCTCTTAGGACAGGCCGGGGAGGATTATGTTCCCTTTTTGTTCCTCATAAGACGGACATGAGTCAAGGCCAAGCCTGTGTCGTCCATATTTCAGGCAACGGCGTCAGGCTTCCCCGTATCACTGGGATGAACATGGAGGCAGCTTCAGGAGCAGAATCCCGGCGCGAACCGCCAGATCTCGAGCAGGAAGCCGGTGAACGGGCGTCCACGGTGGATGCGGGGGAGCCAGCTGACGCGGGGATGCAAGGCGAAGAGGGCGCGCGGAACATCGCTGACGGGTTGCCGGGTATCGAGCGACTCGGGCATTGCACCGGGGTAGACGGGCTGCGTTGATCGGGCCTTGGCCTGCGTGTGCCGGAGGCCAGCCGCCTTTTCGACGGCTGGCCTCCCATGATTCAGGCGGCTTCCTGATCCAGCTGACCGTCCACACCCCGTCCACGCCTCCGGCCGTTCGTGCGTCCCAGGCCGATCTGGAGTGCCAGCTTGCTGCGGCTCTCCGCGTAGTTCGGCGCCACCATCGGGTAATCCGACGGCAGGCCCCATTTGGCCCGGTACTCGTCGGGTGACATGCCGTAGGTCGACCGCAGGTGACGCTTCAGCATCTTCAGCTTCTTGCCGTCCTCGAGGCAGACGATGTAGTCGGGCGTGATGGATCGCCTAACCGGGACGGCCGGGGTCAGCGGCGCTTCGGGTTCGCGGTGCTCCGGCTTGCCGACCCCCGCAAGGGCGGCGTGAACGGCCTTCACCAGGTCCGGGAGTTCCTGCACCTGCACGTGGTTGCTGCCGACGTAGGCGGTGACGATCGCCGACGTCATCTCCAGAAGATCGCCCGGCGCTGGCGTGTTCTCGTTGATCTGGTCCATGATCGATATCCCGTACTGAGAGTTTGCGCCTAGTATGGACGGCTACGAGGGGTTCAGTGGATTACGCTCACCGGCCACCCCAATAGACCGTCTATGTAACTATGGTCGGTCAGCCCGCAGAGAAGCGCAAGAGGTTATTTGCCGATGCGGAAGCGAATATTTCCCGGGACAATATAGGTTGGAATTATGCCGAGCAAGCCGTCCCAGAACACCTCTACATACCGTCCCGTAGGGGGGCTATGCGTCACCTATCTCAGATGTAGCCCCAGTCAACGGTTCACGTCATTCGGTCCGGAGCCTGCGAAATCGTGCTCCCCTCAACCAGTACGGCAAGGCTGCATGGCCCTCCGTCGGCCGCGTCCCGTCGGACATGCCTTGGCATAGAGGAAAGGCAGGCGGGGCATTCGCGCGCCAGCCGTCGAATGGGATTATTGCCAGCTTCCTGGGGGGTGCTCCCCGAGCGGTCGTGGCAGACCGGGAATCATGTCATCGGCAAGCTGGTATTGCGCTCCGGCACGGGGCCGAGGGCGCCCGGAAGTCCTTTAGAGTCAATGATTCTACCGGTTTTCTCTGACTAAGTGACTGAAGAAGCACGAGAAAATCTGAGCTAATCACAAATGCGCGTCTAGCCTGACGACGGTACGGGCTGATTTCGCAGGGCGCAGAACAGGGCAGCCGAGAGGCCAGGAGGGGCGACCGCGCCGAGGTGGAACGGTCGCCTTCCACCAGATGATTGCCGCAGGCCGGGGCTACAGAGACCTGCGGTGGAGGGCCGCCGTGCCGGGCCCCGGCCAGAAGTGGGCCACGCTGCCGCCGAACTTGAAGAACGGGAAGAGGCCGACGAGGAAGAGGATGAACCCAGCCTGTGCGGATCCGTTGTCGCCAGTGGCGACGGAGAACGCGATCAGCGCGGCGGCGACAATCAGCAAGCCGAAGGTGAGGCCGAGCGAGACGTGCCAACTGCTGCGGATCAGATCGATGTCCGAGTGGATGGGACCGCCCTGCTCTTCGAGCGCGTAGATGAGGAGGTATCCCTTGAGGTGGAGCGTCACCCGGCGCCCTTCCTCCGGGCGCTGGAGGAGGCGGCACAACGCCGCCTCGACGTTCCGGTAGGCTGTGATGGCTGGGACGTTGACTATCTTGCCGTTGTCCTGCCTGAGCGTGATGTAGTTGTACTTCATCCCACCGCGATGGGAGACCGATGGGCCGTAACCCTCGAGAGTTCCGGAAATTCTTTTCACGAATGACCTCTACCCGATTGCGGAGTACCAGCATGGAAAGTTGAAAATGCGCAGCCCTCAACGTGGCTCCTGAGCGGTGAGGGGAAGCCAGAATGCCGCTTCTAAACCGTCATTAGCGCCCGCACCCTGCTCGGCGTCGGCCGATCTATGAGTGCGCAGACAAGCATGATGGCCGGGATCACCAACGTCAGGGACGTAACCAGAAATGCGAGAGTGAACCAGAGCCAGTAGGTGGCTACGGCGTCCCCGACGGCGTCTCGCAGGGTTCCGTCCTCTGAGCGCATGCCAATCACTGTTCCACGCCAGAGGTACCATGTTCCCCAGACGCCCGGCTGGATAAAAGAAAGAGGAGGCCCGCATGCCTCGATATTATTTATAGTCTCAATGGATCCGTCTTCTTTTCGAAAAGATATATGATAGAATTTTGTCATGTTACCTTTGATAATACTATTTCCGACGCTGTCAACAATACCGTAAATCTTCTTAATCTTCAGCATCGTGCGTCTCTTCGAAGCTATCGCTAGTAAACAGAGAATGGAAAATTACTCGGGCATCCCGAAGCGCACACGCGGCCTCAGGTCGGCTTCCCTGACGTAGCCGCTCTTGTCCTTGTGGTCCGCGCGGAGCCAGCCCTTGGGCAGGCGGCAGTCCTTCTTGGTTTCCAGCACGGCAACGGCGGCGACCGGATCGATCTTGGTGACGACCGGCGCGCCGTCCCGGGGCTCGGCATACAGCTTCGCGCCCTGGGCCCCGTCGTAGATCTCGGCGCCCCTGCCGATGGGGCAGTCGAAGGCGAAGACGGGCGCGGACACCACGCTCAACGCCGCGCAAAGAACGATCCTACGCACGCCTAACTCCTGGCTGATCTCAAGCCCGAGCTTGCTACCACAGGAATCCTTTATGAAACGTAAGGACACCTGTATGGACCAAGGGGCCTGGGGCGCGGCAAACCGGTCCCATGCAAGGATTCGGTCAAAGATTGCGGGCGCGTGCCCAGGCGCTGGGGCTGAGCGACGCCGAGGTGGCACGCCGAAGCGGGCTCAGCGAGCAGCGCTATGGCAACTATGTCCGTGACGCTCACGAACCCGACCTGGAGACGCTTGTCACCATTGCCAGGACCCTGGGGGCAACGCTCGACAGTCTTCTCCTCGGCAGCCAAGCAGAACAAGGATTGGATCCGGTGCGCGCCTCGCTGGAAACACGACTGATTTCCGCCTCACGCGCCTTGGACCTTGCTGATCTGAAGATTGCAGTCGGTCAGATCGAGTTGGCAGTTCAGCACCGTCGGGTTGACCCCGGCCCCAGCTAACGCGGGTGTCCCTTCTGCGAGGCGCTGCGACGAGTTCTTGTCAACATTCCGTCGGCTTCGATGACCGTGTCGGCTATGGGAACAAGGAATCCTGTAGGGCGACGGAGCCGTTTGAAGGCACTGGCGCTCTCCAGCGCAGGAACACCGTTCGACCCGCTACAGAAGAGCAGCTGCCGTCACGGCAAGCGCGGCCGCCAAAGTAACGGCTGGCCAAGCGAGCCGCGGATGTTTCGGGCAGGCCCAAGACCGCCAATAACCCGTAGCGCCGACGGCGATCCTACCCACGCAGATGAGGGTCAGCAGGAATCCGGCCAACCCGATCACGCAGAGCAACAGGACGTCGTTGTGCGAGGGCGGCAGGCCGGTCGGCATGAAGATCGGCGCGATCATCGAGCCGAGGACGAGCATGGTGCCCCAGGCTGCGGTGAGCATGGCCGCCGACGTGCCGCCGGTCCAGGCAATGCAGCGGAGGAGAGGGGACGTCGTCATGGTTCAGCGCTCCGCAAGCTGATGGTGTCGTTCGAGTCGGCCTTCCGACGTACCGGCTGCTTCGTTGCCGAGTTCTTCGAGGGCCACGTCCATCATCCGATCAACTTCGGACAGCGCGCAAGCCTGAGCCGTGTCGGAGAAGAGGTTGTGGCTGACGGCCTGTGTCTTGCTGGTTTAGCCAGGCCCGCCCGCCATCGTTGCGGGGGGGCCGGGGGCAGCCTGCGGTGCATGAAGGCCGTGGGCGGGTCTGACGGTCATCGCTCCTTCATCAGCGGGAGTGATTTACCGCTCTTTATCCGTTATCATGTTGATATAAAAGTGAAAAGTTTCGGCTTCCGCTGAGATGCCATCTGGGCGCAGGCGGCCAATCGGTCCCGCAATAACAAGAAATCCTTGATACAAAAACAGAAATCCTTGTAGTTCTTGGCTCCCAGGGAGCTCGCCTCATTGTGGTGCTTGCCTGCTGATCTCTCTCGGTGCGGGAGCGAGCCCTAGCCGTGACGGCAGGGTCAGTGGGCTGAAGCCCACCTGGATCTAACCTTAACAACTCCTGGGAGTTCGGAATGGGAAGCGCGACGACGCGCTACGCCCTGGCGTGCGCGATGCTGGGATTTCTTGCCTTCATGCAGCCCGCCGCCGCCGGGGAGCGGAGGTTCGCCGCGGAGTGGGACAAGGGAGCGCAGGCGGACCTGACGAAGATGATGCGCCTCCACAAGTGGAGCGACGAGGTCATCAACAAGACGTTGGCGCGGTATGCGATGTACCTGTCTCTTCGCCGGAGCACCGACGGGCAGGAGATGGTCGTGGACGGCATCAAGGGCGCGACGATTTCGGTCGGCATCGACGACAAGCCGATCAGGAGCATGCCGGGTTGCATCGTGGCCTCGATGGTGCTCAAGAATCCCCTGAGGACCAGGACGAGCGTCGACGGGGTGTTCTGCTCCAAGAACGGCACCACCTGGACCTACGCGGCCGCCTACCTCGAGATCTCCGAAGTGGACGTCAACAACAACACCATCACGGTGACCGACGTCACCGACATCGGCAAGAAGCGGCCTGAGTAGGCGTCTCAACGCTCCCGTTCCCCATGGTCCCACCCCAAAAAGCCAGGGTCACGAATGTCTATTGCCACCGTCCTGGACCCGAAGCAGGCGATCGCTACCGACGCCCTGACGACGAGGGTGATCGCCAACATCCGTGGGCTGATCGACGGCAACGGTGCCGAGGCACGGGATCTGGAGGTGGTGTCGGCGACGCGGGTTGACCGCGTGATCGGGCTGCGGCTCGAGGTGGGCATCCGCTGGACCAGCGAGCGCCAGGACAGCACGGGCGCGCGCAACCCGGAAGGGTCCAACCACTGCCGGGACCATGCCGCCATGGTGGCCCGGATGGAGAAGGAGTGCGGGGCGAGAGCGGTGTCCCCCGATGCCTCCGGTGCACTGGCCGAGGTCATCCGGAAGGATCCGATCGGCAAGCTCAGGACTCTCGCGGATGGCTTCAATGTCCAGGCACTGCCGCTCCGCTACCACTATCACGACCGCTGCGGCAAATGCGGTGGCGACGGTCAGACGAAGTGCGGCAGTTGCTATGGGGGCGAGGTTCCTTGCTCGTGCGGGGATGGGAGGTCCCGATGCTTCCGCTGCTTCGGGAGCGGCCAGGTCCAGGAGCCTTACACCTGGTGGAACGGCCACCAGCATGTCCGTGACAGCAGGATGGTGACTTGTGGTACCTGCGCCGGATCAGGGCGCTGGGGCGTCTGCACCTTGGGCTGCGGCGGGAGCCGTCAGGTTACCTGCATGCGCTGCGGCGGTACCGACCGGCTTCCCTGCTCCCCCTGCGGTGCAACCGGCTGGTTCACCCGCCTGTTCTCCACCTCGCTCATCGGCAAGCCTGTGCGCCGCTGTCTGCTTCCCCAGGATGCTCCGCAGGAATTCCGCAGCGCCGTCGAGAAGATCGCCATAACCGAACTGCCCGGCCTCCACGCGGACACGGGGCTGGTGAAGATCGAGCCCGGATTGGGGACGGTGGTGGCCGAGTACGACAGCACGATTCCCCACGTCCGCGCGGAGATGCGGGCAGGGCATGTGGACATCGAAGTCGACGCCGTCGGTAAGACCGGCCGCGTCGTCGAGATGCCGACTTTCCTCGACGACCTGCTGTCCGAGGTTCTGCTGAACGTCGGGCGGGCCGATCAAGCGCCTGCGCGGGCCATTGCTGCCGCCAAGATGGCCAGGCTGACCCGTTCCTTGCTCGAAGCGGTCAGCACAAGCGGGCGGCCGGTCGATGTCGGCGGGGTCGTGCGCATCCATCAGGGCGCTGTGTCCGACTGGGCGGTGGCGGGCGCTTACGATGGGCTCCGGGCAGCCTACGACCTTATCGGCCGCTCTCCGGTACGCCGGGTATGGATCGTCGGCGGCCCACTGGCGGCCGCCTGGGCCGCGGCAGTCCCGCATTTCGGCATCGGAGACGCCGCGGTCCGGGAGGCAACGGCGCTACTTGAGATCGGAGTGCTGCCGCCCGAGGCAGGTCCCGCTGCCGGAGCGCTGATCGCGGCGTTGCCGCTCATCGCCGCCTGGCGGCTGGCGGCCACGACCGGGCGCCGGGCGGTGCGCGGGGTGGTCGGCGCCGATGCGCGACGGGCGCCGAGTCAGGGGCGCCTGCCTTGGATCGTCACGCTCGCTGCCGTCGGGCTCCATCTCGCCGTGGCCAATCTCCCGGCCATCACCCGCGCGGCCGAGGATCTGGCCAGGGCGGCCAGGGGCACCAGCTTGCCGACGCTGACCGAGATTCCCATTGTCGGCGAGTTGATCCGGATCGCGCCTGAGGCGCTGTTCGGCCTTTCGGGCTCGGGTCTCCCACCGTCCGACAAGCCGCGGCTCGAACCCAGGCTTCCAGGTCCGGCGGATCTCCCGGCCAACACGGCCGAGGCCGACGCCTACCGCGCCAGGTCGGCCCTGGCGCAGTTGGGCTTTTTCAAAGGGCGGATCGATGGCCGGAGGTGGGCGGCGGCCGACCGCGCGGCCCTTGACGCGATGCTCCGGACCGCGCCACCCGCAAGCTCGTCCGCGATGGCCCGCTACAAGGAGGCGAGCGCCGCTACCATCATCGAGGGCGCGCTCAACGGCGAGTACCGGCTGAAGCTGCCTGCCGACAGTACCCTCGCAGGTCCGCTCTCGAACCTTGCCCGAGGCAACCTGACCGCGGACGACCTCCAGCGCCTCCAGACCGCGGCCGACCGTGCGGCCACCGAAGCGGGTCGGGAGCAGGCTTGGCGCAGCGCTGACGGCAAGCGCGGTGGCCGCGTGCTTGCCCACGCCGAGGGCGGGCAGGGCTGCTCGCGTGTCCACCTGGAAGTCGAGGTCGGTGGCGCCGTCGAGCAGGCCGCGGTGCAGTTGGCATGCGTGGAAGGCGGTCGGCTGTTGCCCCGATAAGCCGGGACGCGGCAGGCCGCCAGTTCGGCCACCGAATAGTACTGCGACCAACGTCGGACGACCTTCTCCCGCCCTCAAGTGTCGGTATCCGCCGAAAATGCGACCGCGTGCTGCGTTTCGAGCTCGCGCAGTTGCTCGGCCAGCGCCTTGCTGATGGATGTGTAGGCCGTGCTGCCGAGCACGAGACGGAACGGGGGCTTCTCGACGACTGTCGCCTGGTGACGGTCCTTGAAGACTGGTGCCCACCAATCCCTGGGCTCGCGCTCTACTATCCCGGCCACAGGCATGTCGGAGCCGCCTTGAGGGCGTTCATCGACGTTCTGAAGGAGCAGGCGCCATCGAGTTAGAGGTCCGAGGGTGAGGTATTCAATCGTCCTCTTCAATCGCCCCACGTATTGCATCCCGGGCCTGGTTGACGGCGTGGGCAGGAGATGTGCCGGGAAAGCCGATCAGCAGGCGCGCTGCCTGCTCGACCACCGCCTGCCGTTCACCGTCTGGAAGGGAAGGGTGCTCGCGTTCGATGACCTCGGACGCGGCCATCGCGGCGGCGTCGAGGGCAGCCCGGTCTTCGGCAAATTTGGCCAGGACGAGGCTGACCGCCTCCGCTGTCGCAAGCTGCCACCATCCGTTTCGTAGGCCGGTCACGATCAGCTGCTGAATGGTTTTGACATTTGCCGAAGGATCGGCCGCAAGCACTTGGTCAACGATCAGCGCCTCGCGCCGGGCGGCGTCGACGGCAAGCGGCACGGCGTCGTCCGGCTTGATGCCGGTCAGGAAGAACCGCCCGGCCCACCCCGTCACGCGGGTTCTGAGTTCCATGGGAACCTCGTCCCACACGTGCTTGGAAACCCGGGCAGGGCGCTCCCCTTGCTCGTTCACGGCACGGCGCTGCCTTTCCCTGTCGGCGAGCCTCGCGTGGAAGTCGGCCTCGCGCTGGGCCGGAGTTCGGGTATCCGCGGCATCGGCTTCCCTGGCTCTGGCTATTTCGATCGCATCGCGTCTCGTCAGAGACGCAAGCGTGGCCCGCACGGCCGCATCGACTTCCTCCTGCTCCGCCGCGGAAAGGGCGCGCGGACGGTTTCCGAACCATATGGTGTGATCGTCCCCACCCATCCAAGGCAGGTTGAGCCGCAACGCCAGCGCCCGGAACCGGCGCGCTTCGGCCGTTGGGAACGCAGAGGCCGGAGGGACCTCCTGCGTGAGACTCCGAGGGAGACTCGGCGCGACCATATTACCTAAAGAAAAATAAGTAGGCTGAGCCAGCGCAGGCAGCCCGGGTTGGGCTGGTTCCTGAGGGATCTCTCCCTCGGTCCTATTCTCTTCAACCGCTATATGGTCGCGCCGAGTCTCCCTTTCAGTCTCACGGTCCGCCCGCATCCGGCGGAAATAGGTCGCGCGGCTGAGGCCAGCGGCTACCCATGGCTCCGGTTCCTCGTTCGGCTCGCCCGTTGCGGCCCTTACAGCCGTGGCCGCAACCCGCTTGAGCCTCTTGTAGTAGGCCGACTTGGAAATCCCGGCAGCCTCCCACGGCTTGGGCGCGGAGGCTGCGGCCTTCCGTTCGGCCTGGACTTCGTCGGTCGTTCGAATTCCCTCGGCGCGCCGACGCAGTTGCATTCGGCGCGCGTTGCCGACGAGCTCCACCAAACCCAGTCGCTCCGCCTCCTCGTCGGTGATGGACCATGCCAGGAGCAGGGCCTTCACGCCAACCGACCGGCGCCTCCCCACAAGACGGCCTTCATGTTCGGCTTCCGCCTCGGCCATGCAGTTCCGACCCGCAGTCGACGCCAGCCAAGCGGCAGCCCTGGCAGGCAGCTCCCCGGCACCAACCAGCCACTCGGCCAGCATCCCGGGGAACGCATCGTGATCGTGAAGGTGGGCCAGCAGGACGGCGACCGCTGTGAGCTCCTGGTCCGTGATGCGCCCGCGGCTGCATGCAATCACCTGCAACTCAGCGAGTTGTCGAGGGCGGGCCTTGACGGCTCGCTCTTCGATCATGGCACGGCCGCGTGCCGACATCTCGTGTTTGCGTGGCTTGCGCTCGGGTTTGTCCCGGGTCATGCTGTCGTCCTACCGATGAAGATCCCCGGGGAGCCGTTGGCGCGGCGTTGATCCGGGGATTTTTCATTGTGCGCAGCGCAGGGGCCTCGGCGTCAACGATGTCGGGTTAGGCCAATCCGGACGATGCTCATCGACGGCTGGCGTCATCGTCATGACCGGAGGAACCCAGGCACCGTCTGTCTTGACGGCGAACCAGATCGCCTGCGCATCATGGAAAAGGAAAACGGCGCGTGAGGGTTGCTGCCCTGCAACCGCGCCGTTTTCCGAACCAAAGGTAGTCCCAGCATGATTCGCGAACGCGACATTTGCAAGGGCTGCCGCCGAGAGAGGCGGTAGCAGGTGGCCCGGCGGTCGGATAGCAAATCCAGCCGCCGGTCGAACGCAGCCACCGCCGTCAACGAATTCACCATCCTGGGAAGTCGCCTTCCGGCACGCGGCCGCCGCGCGCCCGAGGCAGGTGCCCATGCCCGGTTTTCCGGCTCCAGCCGCATTGCCTGCGCGCTCTCCGTTCGAGGGGCCATGGATGCGGTCTGCCTTGAAGGCGGGCAGGCCGACCATCCCCGCGGCTCACCAGCATCAACCAACCAGACAATCAGGAGGGCGCCATGACGGCGAACCTGACCAAGTCGCTTCGCGAACGCGCCGAATCCGAAACCAGGGGAATGGCTGAGGATCTCGTCGGCGTCCAGGGTTGGCGTCGCTCCAAGTTGGGCTGGCTGATCGGCGCCGACGTGCCTGGGCAATTGCTCGGCGGCATCGTTCACGGGTTCGGGAGTTCCTGGCGGAGGACCGCTAATCTGGCGCAGCTGGCGATCCTGCGGCGGGACAGGGTCATGCCGCTGCCGACGTACGACAGCGATCCAGACCACCGGTTCCAGATCGCGGCGCGCGTCTATGGGCGCAGCGCGGCCGACCTGGATGCTGACATCAAGGGGCTGGCGAGGCGCTTTACTCTCTACTTCGTCATGGCCGTCCTCGTGCTGGCAGCGTTCATCGCCAGCCTGCCGCATGCCATCCCCTCGCTGCCCCGCGCCGTCGACATCGCCTGCCGGTTCATGGTGCCGTTGATGGCCTTCGCAGTGACAGCCCGCGTCTCCTTCTACAGCTGGCAGATGCGAACCCGACGGCTGGGTTCCGTTCGCGAATGGTTGCGCTCCGGCGACTGGTTCCCGCCGGGCGCGGGCACCGGGCTCGCGGCCTTCCTGGGCGCCGTGGCCACCGGCCTGCTGGCCTTCGGGATCCCCGGCGCGCAAGATGCGACCGCCGCAGGTACCAGCGGCTTCAGCGGGCTTCCTGCCCTACCCACGACGGATTTGTGGGTCAGGTTGCTCGAGTACGTCTTCCCCGGCATCGGGCCTATCGGAAACGGCCCGGCCACTGGCGGTTCCCTGACGGCGGCCGCCGGGATCCAGGGTGCGTTCGGCGCCTTCCTGGCTGTACTGATGGCCATCGCCGCCGGGCTCATGTCCTGGCACGTCCTGCTCGGCATGGTGAACACCGCCCACGAGGGCAAGGTGCTCGGCCAGCGCTGGCACCAGATCTGGGCGCCCATCCGGGTCTCCATCGGCATCGGCATGCTGGCGCCGGTGTTCAAGGGCTACTGCACGGCGCAGCTGCTCGCGCTGTTCATCTCGGTCGCCGGGGGCCAGCTTGGCAATGTCATCTGGGGCGGCTACGTCGACGCCGTCACGACCAACGATATCGCGGCGCCCCGGTTGCCCGAAACCCTGCCGCTGTTTCGCGATCTCATCGCGCTGGAGGCTTGCCACGCCACGATCACCTTGTCCGCCGAACTCCATTCCAAGCTCGTGGTGTCCGCCGCGACGACCAAGCCGCCAAGTGTCTCTGAACTTGTGGGCCCTTGGCCGGAGCGCTGGGTGCCGGACGAGGACAGCCTCTTCAAGTCGACCGTGAACGGTGCGGCCGGGCTCTTCGGCGCCCGGCCGGTCCTGCGCGAGCGTGACCACCGTCTCAGCTACGGCCGTTGCGGTTCGATCACGCTTACAGCGGTTGAACGCGAGGCAGTCACCGGCGACGCCGCTCTGACGGCGAAGGCTGCCTTCGACGAGGTTCGGCTGGAGGCCATCCAGGTTGCGCGGGTTGCCCTGCGTGAGCTTGCCGCCAGAATGGCGAGCGGGATTCCTCCCGGTGTCAAAACGGTTTTGCCGATGCCGCGATTCTCGGAACTGCTGGCGGTACGAGACGCCTACGACCGCAAGATGGCGGCCGCCGCGGAGACCTATCTGGCGGCCGTCAACGGCATCGGCCTCGAACAGATCAGGGCAGACCTCAAGGCGGGCGGATGGGCATCGGCGGGGACCTATTACGTGACGATCTCCCGCGTGCACGAGATGATCGCCCGGACGGCAGGCGAGCGCCCCAACGTGAAGATCGGCAGCGACGCCGACTGGACCGCCGTGCCGACGGAAGTCCGGCGTCTTCTGGTGGACGGCACGACGGGCGTGTTCCCGATGCTGGCCCAATGGTGGAGCCTTGGCCTTGAAGGGCCGGGCGTCTCGCGCGCGGCCGCAGCGGCCGGAAAGATCACCCCGTCGGGCTCGACGGTGGACGAGGTCCTCAACTACGCGCTCGGCGGCGACGCAATCAAATCGGCGATCGAGATGCTGAGCCCGGACCTCTCCAAAGGCAACGCGCTCAGCCACATCATCGCCTTCGGGCACGCCCTGCTAACGGCCTTCTGGATCGGCCTTGGCATCCTGGCGGCCGCGAACGCGGGCATCGGTATCGCCACTGTTCTGGGGGCGGCCGCCGGTTTCCTCGGCGGCTCGGCCGTGCCGGGGGCCGGTAACGCTACGGGTGGCCTGCTGGGGGCAGCCCTGGCGGGCGCCGCGAGCAAGGTGATCTCGGGCATCTCAGGGTTTCTGACCAGCGCGCTCATCGTCCTGCTCATCGTCGGCGCGGTGCATGCGTTCGTCCTGCCGCTGATTCCGTATGTCATGCACTTCTTCTTCGTCGCCGGGATGCTCATCCTGACCGTCGAGGCCGTCATCGCGGCGCCGCTCTGGGCCTTCTTCCACATCCGCATGGACGGCCAGGACTTCGTCGACCAGGTGCAGCGGCCGGGCTACATGATCATGTTCAACCTGCTGCTCCGCATCCCGCTCGCGATGTTCGGCCTGTTCTTCTCGTATCTGGTGTTCGATGCCCTGGCTTGGTTCATCCACCAGACCTTCATTGCCGCTGCCGTGGCTGTCACCTCGACCCAGGGCTACGGCATCATCGGCCTGATGACGCTGATGGTCATGGTCGCCTACCTGCATTACCAGGCCGCGATCCGCTCCTTCGGGCTGATCACGCAGGTTCCCGACCGCGTGAGCCGATGGTTCGGCCAGGGTGGCGAACAGCTGGGCGAAGCCGAGGACTCTCGGAAGACCGCGGGCTTCCTGATCGCCAACCTCGAGCAGCGCGGGGCCGGAGTGGCCGAGACGGCCATCGGAGCCGCGTTGGCGCGCCGGTCGTCTTCCGGAGGCCAGGATGAGGAAACCAGCGCTGGGCCTTCTGGAGGTCAAAGGCGTCAGGACAGTCAGCCGCGCCCCGCAAACGCGAAAAGCGGAATCAGTAAGATCGGCGGAGGGGTGCAATAGGAAAGTGGCCTGAGGCGTTTGCCAAGGCCGCTTTCACCTGTAGGTCGCCGACGGGCAGCTGATCAGTCCGTGCGGCGGCTTGCAGGGTTCTCGATTCCGAGCCCGGCAGCTTTGGCGTCGAAGGCGCGCTCGTAGAACAGCCGACCGACCGTCTTGGCCTCGCCACGAGCACCCGCGTCGCGGTAGTGCTGGCCGCTCGCTCGGAGCAGCGGGCTGTCGGAATGCTGGCGCTGGTACTCCTGGATGACCACCTCAAGCGCGGCAGCATGTGCGCGGTGGAGGGCCAACTGGTCGGAGTTCTCCTCCAGCAAGTCGGTAAGTCGCTGGATCTCGGCATCGCGCTCAGCCAAAGCACGCCGCAGGGAGGCTACCTTGCGATCGAGATCGGCGATGGTCCCGCTCTGGCCGATCGCGACACCCAGGTTGAAGCTCATCCCTCCCTCCCCTTGATCGTTGAGGTTATGCCTTGGCACTTGGGCGCAACCCTAGATCGAGACGCTCTGACGATCAAGCCGAATGTACAGGATATCTTTGTCAACATACAGAAATCCTTTATGAAGGCTCTGTGGCAGTGATCTGCGGCAGCCATGTGCACGCCAAACCCGGACATTCCTGGGGGCGGTGCGTGGAATCCGATCCAATTCTTGGGCCTGAACTGATCACGTGAACCCACGCATCGTTGGACGCGAATGCACTCGCCGAATGCTGCCGTAGGGCCGGACAAGATCACCAACCCAGTACCGGTACTGCACGTCAGCCGATCATTGACCACAGCATCCGTGTCATGGCGCGTGGACGGGACGATGGACCCTGATCCGCCCCGCAACGGAAGCCACCTCTCAAGAAGTTTGGCTCGGTTGGAAAACTTAGCTGCTTGACTAAGTTTCCGCTTGCACGAGCGGAGTTCCAACGATAGTTAGCTATATGGCTAAGCATGAACCTGATCTCTCGCTGCTCTTCCACGCGCTCGCTGATCCGACCCGCCGGTCGATCCTGACCCGGCTCGCCGGAGAACCCGCGCGGGTGACAGACTTGGCTGGTCCCAGCGGGCTGCGTCTGCCCACGGTGATGCGGCACCTTTCGGTTCTGGAGGAGGCCGGGTTGATTTCCACCTCCAAGGATGGGCGGACGCGGACCTGCGCCATCGTGCCGGAGGCCCTGGATCCGGTGCGGACATGGCTGGACGAACACCGGGCGATATGGGAAGCCCGCCTCGACCGGCTGGATGCATTTGTGATGAACGCCATAAAGGAGCGCAAAGAATGATGTCGAACGGGGAAACGACCAGCACGGCGCCGGAAAACAGGAAGGATCGCTTTGCGACGCTGACTTTCGAGCGGGACGTGACCGCGCCGCTATCGGTGCTGTGGCATGCGTGGACGGCCCCGGCCGCGCGAATGGCATGGGCCGCCCCCACGCCTTCGGTCACCGTCGAGTTTCTCGAGGCCGACAGCAGGGTGGGAGGACGTGAAGTCTCGCTCTGCAAGGTGGCGGGGCAGTCGGATATCCGATGCGAGGTTGGCTGGCTGGAATTGCAGCCTGCGCTGCGCAGCGTGAATTACGAGGTGGTTTCGTCCGAGGGCGTGACGCAGTCGGCCGCGCTGGTGACGGCGGACTTCTCCGGCACGGACAAGCGCAGCCGGTTGGCCGTGACGGTGCAGCTTTCCTCGCTGGCCGAGAACATGGAGGCTGGATACCGGCAAGGCTTTGGTGCGGGACTGGACAATCTCGCGGGCGTGGCCGAGCGGACCATGGTGCTCGAGCGCGTGATACAGGCACCTCGGACCCTGGTCTGGGGTGCGTGGATGAATCCCGAGACTCTGCCGCAGTGGTGGGGGCCGGACGGCTTCTCCTGCCGGACGACGCGGATTGATCTGCGAGCGGGCGGCGAATGGGTGTTTGACATGATTGCGCCGGATGGAACGGTCTTCCCGAACCACCATCGTTATGGCGAGGTCCGACCCGAGGAGAGATTCGGCTACACGCTTCTCTGGGGCGAGAATGGGCCGAAGCATGCCGACGCCTGGGCCTTGTTCGAGGATCTGGGTGGAGCAACGAAGGTAACGCTGGGTATGGTGTTCACCACAGCTGCCGAGTTCCAGGACGCGAAGGGTTTCGGTGCTGAGGAACTGGGGCAGCAAACTCTGGGCAAACTGGAACGCTTCGTCGCATCTCGCTGAAGCGCTGCGGCTTCCCGTCGCCTCGACCTGGGCTTGTCGAGACGGGCGGACCTGGAAAGGCGCCGCGCTCCGGACGATCGGCGGCCAAGGGGCGCCAAGGGGCGCGGCAGCCATCACCTGAGAACAACCGGCGGTGCGAACCGGTGATGCGCTTGACGGTGGATGGAAGCCCGTGCGCATCATGGAAGGGTGGGGGCTGGCCTGGGCGATGGTGCTCAGGCGGCCTCCCCGACAGGTAGCCCCGCATGTTTCGCGAACGCGACAAATGCAAGGGCTGCCGCCTGGGTAGGCGGTAGCCGATGGCCCGGCGGCCGGATCCCCGATCCAGCCGCAGGCCACTCGCAGCCAACCCTGTCAACAAATTTGCCTCGTCTCCGCAAACAGCTTCACGCCGGGCGGCTTTCTTCGCGCGGCGCGCGGCGGCAGATGCCCTGCTGCTCTCCGCTCCAGCGGACGCATCTTGGGCCGAGCGCTTTGTCGAACGCTACGAGATCCACCGGGAGCTCAATGCGGCCGAGCGGGCAGGGCGCCGGGGCAGGACAGGCCGGGGCGACCGGCTCATCCCGCAGGAGGACCCGGCCGCGGCCGAGGAGCGGCGGCAATTCGTCGAGCGCGCCCGAGACACCACTGCTCGCGTCGATGCTCGCTTCCGGATCGGCTTTCGCTGGTTTGGCGGCTATGTCAGCGGTAATCCCGGCCGGGGCGGCCGGGGCTACTGGCGGTCGGCCTTCAGGTATGACGGCCTGGTCAGCACCGAGCATCCAATCCTGCGGCTGTTCGTCACCAAATTGCACCGGGCCCGGCGCCTGCTGACGGGCAACGACAAGGGCGCGGTGACGGCGGGCGGGCCGAAGGTGTTGGCGTTGGACGATGCTTATGTGCATGCCAACGCGGACATGCGTGGGGTGATCCGGGTCGAACTCGATCGCGACTTCGCATCCTGGGACCAACTGCGCCAAGCCGTCCTGGCCTGCGGCGTGCCGATGCCGAACATCGCGGTCGCCCATGTTCACGAGGTCACCGGTGCCGTCCAGGCGCCGCACCTTATCTGGCTCCTGGAGCACAGCGTCTGCTTCACCGGCCGCGGGAGGGCAGCGCCGCAGTTGGCCTTCCGGTCGGCCTTGCAGCGGTTGACCGTGGCGCTGGCGGCCGCCGGTGCCGACCAGGGTGGACGGTCCAACGCCCTGAAGATGAAGAATCCGCTGTCACCAAGATGGAGCCGGACGGTTTGGGCCGAGGAACCCTATCAGTCGCTGGCCGCCGTCTGCGCCGGGCTGCCGGAGGCCAGAGACGTGACTGTCGCCGAGGTGGCCGGGAAGGATAATGCGGCGGAGGTGGAGGGATCGAACAGCTTGTTCCGGCGGCTTCGGGCCTTCGCCTTCGACAACGTCGGCCGCCACCATCCCGACGGTGAAGGGGCGGGGAGCCGTGGAGAGTTCGAGCAGGAAGTCGTGACCCATGGCTACGAGATCGCGGACGCATGCTGTGCCTCGGAACGGCAAGCCAGGGCGACAGCCATGAAGGTGGCCACGTACGCCTGGGGACATTTCGATGGAGGACGGTGGAAGATGAAGCAGAATTGGGGCGTCTGCGCGGCGCAGACCAAGGGGCTGACAGAGGCCGAGGCAAAGGCGGTCGGTGGCCGATACGCGGCCGCGCGGCGGCGCGAGGCGTCGGTGGAGAAACTGGTGGCAGCGTACCGTCGCCTGGCGGCGGTCGGCAGGGAGCCTTCGCGTGCGGCCGTGGCCGGGGAGGCGGGCTTGTGCGTGCGGACGGCCGAACGCCGGTGGGACGAGGTCATGCGGGCGGTCCCTCTGGCCAACGCGGAGCCTGCTGTCGAGGGCATGACAATCGCTCCTTTAGATAAAAAGGTCATCCCTGCGGACGGCCAGGAAAATGCCGCAGGCGAGCGGCCGGGAGCAGCCGACGACGCTGAGCAGATGGCGATCGCGCCGATCCAGCTGGTGATCGGAACGTGCGAACCGGATCTCCCGCTCCCAGCGGGCGACGGTCGGGGTGCCGGAGCCAAACATGTGGACGGCAAGGGACGGCTCCAGCAGGGCCGTCATCAGGACGCATGGTTCACCGAGGATGGAAATGGCACAGGAACGCGAGCCCGGCTTGGACACGTCGGCGACGGCAGCGCCTCCGAGCCTGTCACAGCATCTCCGGAGGGCCGTGGCGGCGGTCGGCCCGGGATCGTTGTCCGGAGCGTGCGGCGAAGGACGATGACGTCTCGTGTGTCGCCGACCGTCGTCGTCAGGACGACCGGGCGGCCATAGCGCCAGCGCCCGGACGGCCGACAGGTCATGCGGCTGGACCTGCTGGCAGCAGCCTCACCGGCATCGGCCGCGCTCAACGGCGCTCCCAACCGGCCTGAGTCCCACTTGTTTGGTGAACCAGTGAGTCGATGACGCCGCCGACCTCCGCCCGGGATTGCCCTCTTGGCGGTTGAAGCAGGCTCCAGGTGCCCTGTCGCAATTTTCTCTGACAGAGAATATTGATTTTCTTCTGACAGAGATATATGGTGAGTTCAGGCGTCAACGAGAGGGCAAGACCATGGCAGAGATCACCGAGCAGCAGTCCCGTCGACGTGGACGCCCGAGGCTCGACCCGGCGAAGCGCAGCCAGTCCAAAACGGCCACCTTCTACCTGACGTCGGAGATGGAAGCCGCCCTGGAGAGCCGGGTCGCGATGTACCCCCAGGGCCGCAGCGGCGCTCTCCGCCATGTCCTGAGCCAGGCGACGGCCCTGCTCGACATGGCCTTGCCGCGCCTGTCGCTCAATGAGTGGGAGTTCGTGCTGTTCCACCTTCAAGGACTGCTCCCTGTGAGCCTCACCGAGGTTTATGAGGATTCGTCGGCCACCAAGCGGGCCACAGACCTGTCCTCCCAGGATCAGGAGTTCTCGCCGACTGTCGCGAGGCAGGCCCTGGTCGACGCCTTGCTCGAGGAGGGTGCCGCCAGCGGGCTGAATGACGTCGCCCGAACCGTGGAGCGGGTGAGAAAGCTCAACGACGCATCGATGATCGCGGTGGGTGACCTGGCCCTGCGGTACTGGGTCGCCAGCAACCGCTGGTCGGCAGCCAGCTTCCTCGGGCAGGAGGCAGGCGATGAGCCGATGGCCAGGGACATCGTTCCGCCCGCGGCCATCAGCAAGCGCGGCGCGTGAGGTCCAGGAATGCCTAAGGCCGGGACGGCGAGCCCGGCCATCCTGGCAGGCGAGGTTGGAGTTGTTCGTCCGAGCTCTTGCCGGATGCTCCATTCAAGCAGTGACACCAGCCTTGGATGCGGCGACTTCCCCGGTGACGTCGAGCATCAGCTTGTGCACGCGACCTTCCAGGGGATGATGTTCGGGCAGGCCGACATGGGCCGCCAGCGCTGCCAGCGCCCCGGCCCACTCGTCGGCGTTCGCCGGGCAGGTCCGGCTTGGTCCGGAGCGGTCGCCGGTGAAGTACAGGAAGAGCAGCCGGGCAGGGTGCCCGTACTCCATCAGGAAGTGCAGCACGGCGATGCGGTTGCAGAACTGGTAATGCCCGTTGAGCCAATCGCGCTCCGGCGCCACTCCCAGCGCTTCCTTGGTCCGGTTCAGGGTCCGCTCGATGAGTGGGCGACCGCCCTGCGGGCTCGCCTTGCAGGAACTGCGCATCTCCTCGATGTTGGCTTTTGCCTCTACCAGCAGCCATTCACGGCGGCCTTCCACCGTCACCCGGCCAACGGCATCCCAGTTGGGTGGGTTGCCCCGCCGAGGCCAGACCCTCGCCCAAGCCGGACGGGCCGGGTCATCGTCGGGCAGGAAGTCCACGCCCTTCCATTCGCCATCCAACCAGGTCCGGCTCCCGTCGAAGGGCGCGTCGAGCCACTCGATCTCGCTGCCTCCCGTGACATCCAGGACGGAAGCGTTCAGCAGGCTGCGGTGACGGCCCATGAAGCGCAGAAGGTGGCATTCGCTGCCGTAGCCGTTTCCGATCTCCGCCATGCCGACCATTACCTCGATGATGCTGGTCTGTGAGCGAGCATGATATTCCGGGCTCGCGGGAAATCGAGGGCGATCTGTCGTCCCACCTGCCGACCCGCGTACTGCCGGTCTCCACCATGCCAGCAAGCGACTTCGACTACATGATCGACCGTGAGTACAGGCTGGACGCGGACCTCCTTGCTCCCGGGCGCCGTGCCCAGGACGAAGCCCGGGGGCGCATCAGAGCCATGCTGGGGATGGAGTCCCATGTCGCCGACCATGTCGAGGTAGGCCCCGAAACTCCTTGTCTCTCCTGTCGGCTCTTCCCGAATTCGTCCGTGCAGTAGCCGTTCATCGACAGGTTCGGCTCGGCGGTCATGATGGCCTCGACCGCTGAGCGCGCCTCGGCGAACTTGCACCGCACCACGGGCTCCTCAAGGGCGTCGTACCTAGCGGTCGGGAAGCCGTGTTCCTTCAGGTATTCCGAGAACGCCCGGTTATCGGGCGACCGCGTCAGCGGACCGGCCGCCAACTCGGCACGCAAGGCGGCGGCTGCCCCAACCGAGGCCGCGCGCCATGGCCTCGACACGGTGGGACGACTTGACGTCCGGCAGGATCTGGAAGAGTTCGCGCTTGATGGACTCGACATCGTCGAGCGAGATCAGCGTCTTCATGAAGGTTCCCCGGTTCGGAAGTGGATGCCGCAGATCGCCGATTACCAGCGGCCCATCGGACGCTGGACCGTGAAGGCCAAACCCAGTGCATGTGGAGTCTGGCTTGGCGACAAGTCATGGGTGCCACGGATCATGCAAAGACATTATGCACCCAGTGTTGGTATGTCAGCACTCGGTTCTATCATTCGTACAACAATGAATTTTCGCTAATCATTTTTCTTGTCTATGTATTATTATTTATCTTCTATAGCGTGCGTCGGTATTCCACACCCTCATGGGTGGGCTAGCAAGGAATCCGAATCTACAATCCCCGGAGGACGCTTTGGCCGCCACCATCACTTTCTTCCCAGTCGATTGCGGTGACATGACGCTCATCCAACTGGAGAGCGGCCGGACGATCCTTATCGACATCAACATTCGCGCAGTGACGGACGGCGTTCGTGATGTCGCCAAGGATCTGCGCGACCGTTTGGACACCGACGCGAAGGGATATCCCTACGTCGACGTCATGCTGCTCAGCCACCCTGATCAGGACCACTGCCGTGGGCTGGTGGAGCATTTCCATCTCGGCCCACTCGCCGACTACAAGAAACCCCAAGACGGCCAGGCGAAGAAGATCGTCATCCGTGAGATGTGGTCGTCACCGATGGTCTTCCGACGCGCGTCGAAGAACCACACCCTGTGCGAAGACGCCAAAGCCTGGAACAAGGAGGCCAAGCGTCGCGTCCAGCTGGTCCGCGACGGCAAGGAAATCGGCGATGGCTGTCGCATCCTGATCATGGGCGAGGACGAGGACGGGAAGACCGACGACCTGACCTCAATCCTGGTCAAGCCAGGTGAGACAATCCCGACGGTGAACGGCAGCACCGATAGCACCGTCAGCGCCCTAGTGCTTGCCCCGATGCCGAAGTCTGAAGACGCGGAGGAGGAGGACAAGAAGGTCAAGAACCATTCGAGCGTGATCACGCGGTTCTCCATTGCACACGAGGAGACGAAGGACGCCTGCCTCTTCCTGACGGGCGGCGACGCGGAGGTCGCGATCTGGGAACGGCTGTGGCGAGACAACAAGAAAGCGGTTGGAAACCTCCAGTACGACCTACTCCAGACGCCCCATCATTGCTCCTGGCATTCCTTGTCCTGGGACAGCTGGAGCAAGAAGGGCAAGGACGCGGAGGTTTCCAAGGACGCCCGCAAAGCTCTCGGACAGACGCGCAGCGGTGCCTACATCGTCGCCAGCAGCAAGGAGATCAGCGACGACAACAGCGATCCGCCGTGCATTCGCGCTAAGACCGAGTACGAGTCCATCCTT
The DNA here is from genome assembly GCF_041507355.1 of Azospirillum sp. HJ39. Taxonomy (NCBI): domain Bacteria; kingdom Pseudomonadati; phylum Pseudomonadota; class Alphaproteobacteria; order Rhodospirillales; family Azospirillaceae; genus Azospirillum; species Azospirillum sp. HJ39. Next base: position 557,608 of record NZ_CP167913.1, read on the forward strand.
AAGGGTGTCGGAGGGAAGTTCGTCAATACCGCCGACCATAAGGACAAGAACGGCCCTGTACCGATGGAGTTCGGCGTGACCGCGAACGGCCCCGCACTCCGGGCCGTCTCCAAGAAGTCGGCCATCCCAGCGTCGGAAGGCGCGTTATCCATTGGCTCCCAGCCGCTGTTCCACGGGCGAGAATGACGGCGTCTGTAACCCAGGTGACCGGTGGCGATCCAGTGCCGCCGCCGGTTGCCGATGCGCTCGCTGCGGCGCTCGGACACCGGTCCGTCGTTGAGGCTCGGTTGACCCTCCGGGGTTCCTCGTACGTCATCGAGGCGGACTTCGACGCCGAGCTTCCGTCGCGCTTCATGGGTGCGGGTGCAAGCCCGTCCGGGGTTCGCCCCGTCGAAACTGCATTCTTCGATCTCCCTCCCGGATTCCCGCACGCCGCCCCGGTCGTGACGTTGCGCCCGGATTTCAACAGCGCCCTCCCTCACGTTAACCCGCACATCCCCGGAGCCCCCGTGCCGCCGTGCGTCGTGTACGGCAGCTTGGCCGAGGTGTTCCACAGCCGCGGGTTCGTCGCCATCCTCGACCAAACGGCCGACTGGATACGGAAGGCCGGGCGGGACGAACTCATCAACCCGGCCCAGGGTTGGGAACCGATCCGGCGGGAGTCCGCCGAAGATTCGCTGGCCTTCGACATCCCGCACATCGCAGGGCTTGTCCGCGCCAAGGGCGGGTTCGAGCGGCTCCCGACTGGCTTCATTCGGTACATCGGCTCAGAAGTCCAGTACGACATGGCGTGGGGATCCGTCGGGCGCACGACAATCACCCCGACCAGGAAGAATTTCACCCGGATCTTCGACGCTCGCTCGGACGATGTCTTCCTGTCGGGGACGACCTTGTCCGTGGTCTGCTGGGCGGACAAGATGCCATCCGGCGAGCCGCGCGTGTGCAACGTCTACATGCCGGATTCGGTGACCACCGTCGGCGACCTGCTCGCCCGGGCGGACTCGTACGGCTGCGGGGATTACCTGCGGAGCGCCCTCCGCTGGATCGCGGAATGCGCACGGGCGAAAGAGAACACTCGGAGGTTCGACTACCCGCTCTTCGTGATCCTGTGCGTGCGCAGGCCGTATCCCGTGATCGGAACGGGGTCCAACATCGAGATCATCGCCTACCGGTTCAACATCGTCACGCCGGGCTTCTATCCGGACGGCGACGCCACAAAGGTCTTCACCGTCTCGCAGCGTCACGCGATCACAGAGCCTCTCCTGCGCTCCATGTCGGGTTTGCCGACGGATATCCCGCGGCCAAGATACACTATGGTCGGGTGTGGAAGCCTCGGGTCGAAGATCGCCGTCCACCTATCCAGGGCCTCGTTCGTTCCGTCGGCGCTGGTCGACAAGGGCGTGCTCGACCCCCACCATATGGCGCGACACGGCCTGCTGCCGACCGGACCGCATGGGAAGGAGTTCATCGCGCCGTTCAAGGACGTCGCCCTTGCGAAGGAGCTCGCCCCGTTCGGTGCCAAGCCGGACACAGTGTCCGCCGACATCACGACGCTATCGCCTCGCCAGAAGGATTTCGGGACTTTGTTTCCCGACGGCACAAAGTTGGTGATCAACGCCACGGCGTCTTACGTCGTGCGTGATTACTTGGCCGTCGCCCCAGGGATTGTGCCGCGTGTGGCCGAGGCGGCCTTGCTGGACGAGGGACGAGTCGGGTTCTTCTCGCTGGAAGGACCGGACCGGAACCCGAACACGCTCGACCTCATGGCCCTGACCTACGAGGAGATGAGGGGTGATGGCACGCTGAAGGGGGCCATAGGGGCTGCCCATACCGCGCGGACCGTCCCGATCGGACAGGGATGCTCGTCCGTCACCGTGACGATGACGGACGGCAGGCTGTCGATGCACGCGGCGGCTGTGGCGGAGAAGACGCTCGGGTTGCTCGCCGGAGACCTACCGGGGTGCGGCGAACTCCTCATCGGCAGGACCGGCGAGGACGGGATGTCGGTCGGGTGGTCGCGGACGGAGGCAGGGCCCACCCACGTCGTCGCGGTCGCGGACGACCCGACCTGGACGGTCCGGGTGCTCGACCGCGCCCACCGGAAGATCATGGACGACGTCGCGCGCTATCCGCATGTCGAGACCGGCGGACTCATCGTTGGCCGGGTGTCCCCGGTGCGCCGCGTCGTGCATGTCACCGACGTGTTGGAGGCGCCGCCTGACAGCATCAGGTCAGCGGCTCAATTCGTCCTGGGGGTGGAGGGGCGCGACGGGCTCCTGGCCGACTACGAGGCCGGTGCCGCCGGAGCGCTGTGGTGCCTCGGGACATGGCACAGCCACCTCGCCGACCAGGGGCCTTCGCCGACGGACCGGAAGACCGCGCGGTCGCTCGAAGGCCGGGGGCACAGAGCCATGGTGGTGCTGATCAGACGTCCGGGCGGCTACTCCGCGCTCGTCGTCCCCGGAGGCTGAGGAGTCCCGCGAGGCGGAGGCGCCGCGCCACGAAGGAACAACCAAAGGCTGCTGAACGAAATGAAGCCATCCACGCTCTCCCTGTACGAGCAGGTCGGGATCGTCATCCCCGGCACCACCGTCCTGTTCGGACTGTTCTTCGTCTCCCCGGAGCTCAAGGCGATGTTCCTGCGCGACGGCTTCGGCCTCGGGGACTTCGGTCTGTTCGTGACGGTGTCCTATGTCGCCGGTCATTTGGTGGCGGCCGTCGGCAACGCCCTGGAGACGCTCTATTGGAAGCCGTTCGGCGGGATGCCGTCGGTGTGGATCGCCAAGGCCGGGCAGACGGTCATCGCGCCTTCGCAGGCCGAGAAGCTGGAGCGGCTGATCGGCTCCCGTCTCGGTCTTCCCATCCCCACGATCTGCGGGATGGCTCCAGGGGAATGGCATCAGGTCTTCATGCAGATGACAGCGGACGTCCGCGCCTCCAAAGCCGATGGCCGAGCGGAGATATTCAACGCCAACTACGGGTTGAACCGCGGCATCGCAGCTGGGTTGCTGGTGGTGGCGGTCACCAATCTCGTGCTGGCGCCCACGTCTTGGCGGGTCACCCTTGTTGCTCTGGTGCTGTTCGGGCTGGCCCTATCTCGAATGCACCGCTTTGGGGTGCATTACGCCAGGGCTATGTGCCGGGAGTTCCTGCGGCTCCCGGAGGTTCCTACTCCCCAGCCCCAGGGGTCAGCAACAGAATCCGCGAATGGCTAATAAGGCTCCTCAACACGTGTTGACTGGCTGACCGCAACTGCTGTCTGGGGTGATCGCGCCGCATCTGGTCTAGTGCAATGCAGCCCACCGTACACTAGTGGACCTGCGCTGTGCGGTGGGAAAACCCTCAGATGATCACCTGGGCAGCCAACCGGGCGAAGGGAGCGCTGGAGCCGGAGCGCGTGGCCGGGTTCTTCCTGGCGTTGCAGATGCCATGGGACGGGACGGGGGCGGAACCGGATGACGGCGATAGTGAGGAAGCATAAGACAAAAATGAAGCTGGTCCTATCGAAGCTGAAGCTCATCTTGGACGACGCTCCCGAGGGGGGGCATACACGGCCGCGTTGGAACCACAAGGAACTCCAGCCTCGATATGGCCAGGCTGGCGTTCATGAACGGCATCGACTTCATCACGTTCCTGGAAGATGTTGGTCGCGATAGCCTCGGCCGTCGCGTCGTTGCGGGTCTCCATATGGGCCTCGTAGACGCGCCTATACGGCTGTGTGAGCATCACCTCGTAAATGACCAACGATCCGGTCCGCATGTCTGAAACCAGCGCACCTGCCTCCTCTCCGGCGAACACACCCGAGAGGCTGCCAATCTTCCACGAGATCATCATGCCAACGCTCCAGGCGCTCGAAAATCTGGGCGGGTCGGCTAGGGCGGACGAGCTCAACGCGGAGATCGCGAAGCTCATGGACCTGTCGGACGAGGTCCTGAACTACCGCAGGCCAACCTCCTCGACCAACGAGGTCCCATACCGGTCGGCATGGGCTCGGACGTACCTGAGGATGTACGGAGCGATCGAGAGGACTTCCCATGGGGTGTGGGCGCTGACGCCGATCGGCCGCGGGCTCACGCCTGAGCAGGTGAAGCAGATCCCTTCCAAGGTGCGCGCCATGCAGGCGGCGAAGAAGGCCAAGGCTCTGGTCGCGTCGAGCGAGCAGGACGACATCGCAAACCCAGTTGCGGACGTTCCCGCGGCCATTGTTCAGGAAGTCGAGGCTGAGGTTAACGCCGATTGGAAGACGCAGCTTTTGGGTGTTCTGCTCACCATGAGCCCGGCCGCCTTTGAGCGCTTGGCTCAGCGGATCCTTCGGGAATCCGGCTTCGTGAAGGTCGAGGTCAAAGGTAAGTCGGGGGACGGTGGTATTGATGGCATCGGAGTCCTCCGCCTCACCCTGATCAGCTTCCAGGTTCTGTTCCAGTGCAAACGCTATCAGGGCTCTGTCACAGCCGGGGAGATCCGGGATTTCCGAGGCGCCATGGTTGGCCGCACTGATAAAGGGCTGTTCATCACCACGGGCCGGTTCACCAGCGACGCCCGCCGTGAGGCCACCCGGGATGGCGCTCCGCCGGTCGAACTCATCGATGGCGAAGGGCTATGCGATCTGCTCAAGGACCTCAGGATCGGTGTGTCGACCCGGCAGGTTGAGGTGGTCTCAGTTCATCCCGAGGTGTTCGGGGCGGTGTAGAGGTTCTTGTGTTCGGCATCAGCACGCAGCTTCTCGTGTCTAACGCTAACCGGCGTGCTGCCAATCCTTGAACACGAACTCCAGGCTGTAGCCGTCGGGATCGCGAACCTGCGCGGCGTAATAGCGCGGGTCGTAATGAGGCTGGGCTCCCGGCTGATGGATCTCCTTCGCTCCGGCGGCCAGCGCGGCCGCATGAGCCGCATTCACCTCGGCTTCGGAATGGGCGACGAAGCCCATATGGAGGGCGCCGGGCGCAGGCATACCCTGCCGCAGCCAGAAGAAGACCCGGCCGCCCGCGCCGAATCCCTTCAGGTCGGGATGGCCCGGTGGGCCGTCCTTCCCGTCGTAGTCGTGCCGGACCCCGATGCCGAGGTGGGGCAGCACCGCCTCGTAGAAGGCGACGGAGCGGTCCAGGTCGCCGACGGTCAGGAAGATGTGGTCGAGCATGCCGATGCCTCAGATGCAGTAGCCGCCACCGACCTCGATGGTCTGGGCGTTGACCCAGCCCATCGCAGGCGAGGCCAGGGAGGCGATCATGCGACCGACCTCATCCGCTTCGCCGATCCGGCCAAGCGCGGTCTGTCCAGCGAGCAGCGCCTCGAACTCCGGCCCGATGCCGCCGCCGAGTTCCGTTCGGATCGCGCCGGGCGCCACCGCATTGGCGCGCAGCCCGCGCGGCCCGAACTCCTTCGCCATGTAGCGCGTCAGCACCTCGAGGCCGCCCTTGAACGCGGCATAGGGCGCCACTCCCGCCGTAGCCACCCGCGAAGTGGCGGAGCAGATGTTCAGGATCTGCCCACCCGTCCTCATAAGCGGCAACAGCGCCTGCGTCAGGAAGAACGGTCCCTTGAGGTGGACGCCGAACAGCCCGTCGAACTGAGCTTCGTTCACCGTTTCGATCGGGGCGAAGAGCCCGTATCCGGCATTGTTGACCAGAATGTCGAAACCGTCTTGCTCGAAGGTGCCTTCCAGCGCGGCCTCGACGGTCTGCCGGAACGCTCCAAAGGTCTGCGTCCGGGAGACGTCCAGCGGCAGCGCCACCGCCTGCCCGCCAACCGCGGCGATCTCGGCTACGGCCGCCTCGGCGGCCTCCGCGTTCGCATTGTAGGTCAGGATGATCCCGTTACCCTGCTCCGCCATGGCCCGCGCTGTCGCCCGGCCGATTCCCCGGCTCCCGCCGGTGATGATGGTTATCTGCATCCGTCGTCTCCCATGAGCATCTCGATGCCCTTGGAATAGCGGTCGCAGTCGCCGAAGGCTTGGGGCATTCCTCCCCGATTGTTGCCCAATTCTGCCTGCACCAGGTCAGGCAGCCTCGCGTGCCCGAAGCTCGTTCAGCACGCGCGCCGCGTCGCGTGCGGGCGGAGCGCCGAAAAAGCGAGTGTATTCACGGCTGAATTGGGTGGCGCTTTCGTACCCGACCTCGAAGGCGACGGAGGTGGCGTTGCCCGCGCCGGAGACCAGCAGCATCCGTGCCTGGAGCAGGCGGATGCGCTTTTGGAATTGCAGCGGGCTGAGGGCGGTCACCGCCTTGAAGCGGCGATGGAAGGCCGAAACCGACATCGCGGCCCGGTCGGCCAGTTCCTGGATGGAAACGGGTTCACGGTAATGCGCCCGCAGCCACTGGATCGCTTGGTTGACCCGCGCCAGCGTCGTGTCGGGCGTGGCGATGTCGCGCAGCATCCATCCCATCCGGCCGGTCAGGACGCGGTAGAGGATCTCGCGCTCGTAGGCCGGGGCCAGGGCGGGAATGTCCTGCGGGGACTCCATCAGCCGAAGGAGCCGTGTCCAGGCGTCCAGAAGCTCCGGTGTGACCTCGCCCACAGCCATCCCGCTGGACGAACTCGACATCGGAGGCGATGGGAGGTCGGCCAGCAGGGCGGCGATCCTCTGCGGCTCGAGAAGAAGCGAGACGGCACGGTAGGGACTGCCGTCCGCCGCCGGATGCACCGCGCCGACGGCCGGAAGGTCGATGGACATCACGAAGTAGGTTGCCGGGTCGTAGCGGAAGGCCCGATCGCCCACGGTCATGGTCTTCGACCCTTGCAGGATCAGGTTGATCATCGGGTCGTAGACGGCGGCCAGCTGGTGCTCGGGGACCGGCCCCTGAACCATCGCCACCCGCGGGATGCCGGTTTCGGTCTTCCGGTTCTCGGCGCCCCGCGTCAGGCGCAGCAGTTCGTCCATCTCGTATCTCATTGTGCGAGTGTCGGGCTCGCAAGATGCCTTGTCCAACGGAAAGCAGGATCGGGCAAGAAACCGGTAGCAATGGCGGGGCGGGGGCGGCCGGTTGGCCATAGATTGGGCGGGGAACCAAGGAGACCCCGAATGACCCAGTCTAATCCAACGTTGCGCGGCCGTGTGATGATCTACGGCGCATCGGGATACACCGGCCGCATGGTGGCGCGTGCCGCAGTGATGCGCGGGCTACACCCCGTTCTGGCCGGTCGCGACCTTACCCGGCTCGACGCACTTGCCGGGGAACTGGGCCTGGAGACCCGCATTTTTCAGCCTGACGATGATCTGCGGCAGAGCCTGTCGGGGGTTGCCGTCCTTCTGAACTGTGCCGGTCCCTTCATCAGGACGGCTGAGCCCCTTATGCAGGCCGCGATCGCCTGTGGTCTGGACTATCTCGACATCAGCGCCGAGATCGGCACCTACCGGTTGGCGGACAGCCTGGCACCGGCGGCCGCGCAGGCGGGCGTCATGCTGATGCCCGGCGTCGGATGGGACGTGGTGCCGACCGATGCGCTGGTCGCCCGGTTGGCGGCACGTTCGGGCAAGCCGCTCCATATCCGTATCGCGCTGGAGGTGGCGGGTGGCATGTCGCGCGGCTCGGCTTTCAGCGCGGGGGAGATCGCAGCTGAGGGTCTGCTGGAGCGCCGGGACGGAAGGCTGATCAACAAAGCGGACGCGGCTCCGCGCGCCTTCGACTTCGGTGAAGGTGCGGTGTCCTGCCTGCCGCTCTCCTTCGGCGACCTGGTCACGGCCTGGCACCTGACCGGGGCGCCCAACATCAAGATGTACGTACACGTGCCGGACGGCGCCTTTCCCACTGGCGATCTGTCGGCATTGCCCGACGGGCCTTCGGAGGAGGAGCGTCGCGCCCATCCAGCCCGAGCCGTCGTCGAGGTGACGGATGCCGAAGGCCGCGTCCACACCGGCAGGATCGAGACGGTGAACGGATACGATTTCACGCCGCTATCCGCCTCGGCGGCCGCCCTCCGCGTGCTCAATGGCGCACGGGCGCCGGGCTTCGCCACGCCGTCGCAGGTCTTCGGTCCAGGATTTGCCGAATTCATCCCCGGCACCCGCATCATCCTTTGAGGTCAGTCTTTCCGACCCCGCATCGCATTATCTCTCGCAGGCTTGCCTGCTCCGAGATGCCGGTGAACTCCCTGCCCTTGCCCTGGAGGACGAGAGCTTGTTGATCGATCACATCGAGATCCCGGCGGCCGATCCGGAACGGTCGCGCCAGTTCTACGAAACGGCCCTGGCGCCGCTGGGCGTGGCCTGCGTTATCAGCATCCCGGCCGCTCGGTCCGCTGCCGGTACGCCCAGACACGGCCTCGGGCGCGACGGCTACCCGTGCCTGTGGCTCCGTGGGGGTGAGCCGACACCGGGTGGCATTCACATCGCTTTCACCGCAGCCGATCGTGCGGTTGTCGATGCCTTTCATGTGGCTGCGTTGGCTGCGGGCGGACGTGATAACGGCGCACCTGGTATCCGGACCCGCTATCATCCCAGCTATTACGCTGCCTATATCCTCGATCCTGACGGCAATAACATCGAATGCGTCTGCCAAGCTGAATGACGAGGGCGCCGAAGGACCGGGGCATCATCGCGTAGCGACGGGGTCTTCATGCTGAGCTCAATCCGCGCGCATACGCCGTGGGCGATACGCCGACATGGCGGGCGAAGGCCACGCTGAAGGCGCTCGCCGAACCATAGCCCACGCGCTCGGCGATGTCCACGATGCCTCCTTCCCGTCGCCGCAGCAGGTCCTTTGCCAAGGCCATGCGCCAGTCGAGCAGATAGTCCATTGGCGTCATGCCCACGGTCCGTCTGAACCTGTCGAAGAACGCCGACCGGGAGAGCGCCGCTTCCTTCGCCAACTGCGCGACCGTCCAAGGCCAGGTTGGACGCTCGTGGATCCGCCTCAGGGCAACGGCGACACGCTCGTCGCCGAGGCCCCGCAGCAGGCCTGGCGACCCTCCCGCCCCCGTCGAGGAGCGGAGTGCCTCAATGAGCAGAACCTCAAGCAGCCGCGCCAGAACGACGTCCCGAGCAGGCCGGTGCGTACGCGATTCCTCATTCACCAGCTGCACCAGCGCGGTCAGCCTTTTTTCCCCGCGGATGTGGATGAGTTGCGGAAGAAGCGAGACCAGAAGGGCGGCGTCGGTCGAACCGAATGCGCAGTATCCGACGAGGTTGCGGACATCCGGCTGGCGGTCTCCATGACCGAGCAGGAACTCGCCCGGGGCCAATTCGATCGGCACGGTGTCGTCGGCGTCCGGGGCCATCGGCTCCAGGCTCGACATGGAGAACTCGTACGCAGCGGGGATCAGGACGAAGTCGTCCTTCTCCAGGGTGATGGGGTCGCCTCCGTGGACCGTCAGGCGGCATGAGCCGTCCAGGACCATGCAATAGAAGGGACGCCCGGCTTCCGAGCGGCTGACCCGCCACGGACCCGCCGCTTGAACGATCTTCGAGAAGGAGGCCCGTGGCTGTAGCAGGCCGACCACCTGTGCCAGTGGATCGCTCAATTCCGGACTCCTGAAAACTAATCTTGGACTTGTGATGGTAGGGAGTCCGGGCGTGACCGTCTATGGTCGGTTGATCAGTTCATCGACGGGAACATGTTCATGAAGACCATTCTCATCACCGGATGCTCGTCCGGGTTCGGCCTGGAAACGGCACGTTACTTCCTTGAGCGCGACTGGACGGTCATCGCGACCATGCGCACGCCGCGCGAGGATCTTCTGCCCCGTTCCGAGCGCCTGCGCATCGTCTCCCTGGATGTCACGGATCCCGACAGCATCCGCCGTGCCGTGGACGAGGCCGGGCCGATCGACGTTCTGGTCAACAATGCGGGGATTGGCCTGCTAGGTGCCCTGGAGGGCGTCCCGATGGAGGCGGCACGCAAGGTCTTCGAGACGAACACCTTCGGCACGGTGGCGATGACGCAGGCGGTGGTGCCGCAGTTCCGCGAGCGGAGGTCCGGCGTGATAATCAACGTCACGTCCAGCGTGACCCTCAAGCCACTGCACCTGCTGTCGGTCTACACCGCCAGCAAGGCCGCGGTGAACGCCTTCACCGAGTCCTTGGCGTTGGAGTTGGAGCCTTTCGGCGTGCGTGCGCACCTGGTGCTTCCGGGGCGGGCGCCGGAGACATCGTTCGGCGAAAGCGCCCGTTCCCGCATCCACATCCCCGAGCCGTATGCGCCTTTGGCGCAGAGCGTCTTCGCAACGTGGCAACAGTCCACCACGGTCACTCGGGCACTCGACGTCGCGGAAGCTGTGTGGCGCGTGGCGAACGATCCATCCTGTCCAATGCGTCTTGCAGCCGGTGCGGATGCCGTGGCGCTCACTTCGGCAGCATGATCGTTTTCGCAAGTGCAGCTAGCCCGGCGGCCGGGAATCCAGCACAATCCCGGCATGAGCGGGCAAGCCATCGCGTCATCGACGGAGTCCCTGGCTGGGCTGGTGGAGCGCGTGACCTTTCACAGCGCCGAGACCGGCTTTTGCGTGCTTCGGGTAAAGGTCCGCGGTCACCGGGACTTGGTTGTCGTCGTCGGCCATGCGGCGATGATCTCGGCCGGGGAATGGATCCAGGCGAGCGGCGGCTGGGTCAACGATCGCACCCACGGCCTCCAATTCAAGGCCACCTTCCTGAAGGCAACCCAGCCGACGACGCTCGAGGGCATCGAGAAGTACCTGGGCTCCGGCATGATCAAGGGCATCGGCCCGGTCTACGCCAAGAAGCTGGTTAAGGCGTTCGGCGAGGCCGTGTTCGACGTCATCGAGGCCGAACCCGGTCGCCTGCGAGAGGTCACGGGCATCGGGCCCAGGCGGGCCGACCGCATCGTCAAAGGATGGGCCGACCAGCGGGCGATCAGGGAGATCATGCTGTTCCTGCACGCCAACGGTGTCGGGACATCCAGGGCGGTCCGCATCTACAAGACCTATGGGCAGGAGGCGATCCAACTCATCACCGAGAACCCATACCGGTTGGCCGGGGACATCCGCGGCATCGGCTTCAAGACGGCCGACCAGATCGCGGCCAAGCTGGGCATCGAGAAGACGGCCATGGTCCGCGTCCGGGCGGGCATCGGCTATGCCCTGGCCGAGGCGATGGACGAGGGGCACTGCGGCTTGCCGGTGGAGGACCTGGAGAAGCTGGCCAGCGAACTCCTGGAGGTCGGCACCAATTTGGTGACCGAGGCGCTAGCGGACGAGCTTCGTGATGGCGCAGTGATCGCCGACCAGCTGGAGGGCGGGGACTGCGTCTTCCTGGCCGGGCTGTACCGGGCCGAGCAGGCCATCGCCGCCCGGTTGCGGGGGCTTGCGGCCGGGACGCTGCCCTGGCCCGCCATCGACATGGAGAAGGCGCTGGAGTGGGTGGAAGGAAGGACGGGACTGACGCTGGCGCCGAGCCAGCGGGGGGCTGTCCGGCTTGCCCTGGCATCCAAGGTGATGGTCATCACCGGCGGCCCGGGCGTCGGTAAGACGACCCTGGTAAACTCCATCCTGAAGATCCTGGCTGCCAAGCACATTCGCATCCTGCTGTGCGCCCCGACCGGCCGGGCGGCCAAGCGGCTCTCGGAGAGTACCGGGCTGGAGGCCAGGACCATCCACCGGATGCTCGCCTTCGATCCGGCTGCCGGAGGCTTCAAGCACAGCGACGAGAACCGGCTGGAATGCGATCTGCTCGTCGTCGACGAGACGTCCATGGTGGACGTGCCATTGATGAATGCGCTGCTGAAGGCGGTTCCCGACAGGTCGGCTCTGATCCTGGTCGGCGATGTTGACCAGTTGCCTTCGGTGGGGCCGGGGCAGGTGCTGGCCGACGTGATTGCATCCGGCGCCGTGCCCGTGGTGCGCCTGACCGAGGTGTTCCGGCAGGCGGCGACCAGCCGAATCATCGTCAATGCCCACCGCATCAACCAGGGCCAGATGCCGGACCTGACACCCGTAGAAGGCTCGGACTTCTACTTCGTCGAGGCGGCGGAGCCCGAGGACGGTGTCCGCAAGCTCATCGAGGTCGTTCGGAACCGAATCCCGAAGCGCTTCGGCCTAGACCCAGTCCGCGACATCCAGGTGCTCTGTCCGATGAACCGCGGGGGCCTCGGCGCCCGGTCGCTGAACGTGGAACTTCAGGCGGTCCTGAATCCGCCGGGCGATGTCCGGGTCGAGCGCTTCGGCTGGACCTATTGCGTCGGCGACAAGGTAATGCAGACCGAGAACGACTACGAGAAGGAGGTCTACAACGGCGACCTCGGCGTCATCACCGCCATCGATCCCGAAGCCAGCGAACTGCTGATCGACTACGAGGGCCGGGAGGTCGCCTACGACTTCGGCGAACTGGACAGGGTATCGCTGGCCTACGCGACGACGATCCACAAGAGCCAAGGCTCGGAATACCCGGCCGTCGTCATCCCGCTGGCGATGCAGCACTGGAGCATGCTCAGGCGCAATCTCGTCTACACCGGCGTCACCCGCGGGAAGAGGCTGGTCGTCGTCGTGGGCCAGCGGAAGGCGCTCGGGATGGCGGTGCGGGCACGGCAGGAGGGGCGTCGGTGGTCAAAGCTGAAGGAATGGTTATTGGCAAAAGCAGCCTGACCGCTACGGGAACGTCCTTTTCTTGTCCACTGGAGGGCGTTCACTCCGGAAAGGTCTACTTCAGGCAGCAGGGGAGGGCGCGTGTCCCCGCCGCGCTCGGGTAAGCCATCAATTCCAGAACGACCCTGTCCAGCCAGATGGCTCAGTTCCTAGACAGTTGGTCGATGGAAAACGGCAACGCTCGGACTCCTCTCGAGAGTCAGACATACCTTGGCGAACGACAGTTGCGCCAAGGACACCGTTGTCATGCTTGCTGCGGAGACTACTAATTGTCGTACCGCGCCTCCAGCAGGTCGAGGTCGCGGATGATCTTCCGAGCCATCTCGCCGCTGAGCTCGCGCTGCCGGACCAATTGGAACAGGGCCTTGCGTTCGGCCTTGAGGGCGGCGACATGGATCGTCCGCCCGATGGCGTCGGTGTGCCGCGTGGTGTCGGCCGCAGCGCCCTCCTGGGACAGAGCCTCGATGCGGGTACGGTAGACGTCCATGACTTGGGCGGCCGCGGCGACATAGAGATCGGCGTCGTCCCGACCCGCAGCCATGTCGTGCTCAACGCGCTCGATCTCGGCGATGGCCGCCTTGGCTGCCACGATGCGCGCCCGATCCTCCGTCGCTTGGTGAGAGGGCTCCGGCGGCATCTCCAGACCTTTCAGCAGCATGGGCAAGCCGATGCTGGCGGCGATGAGGGAAACGATGATCACGCCCATAGCCAGCAGGATGGCCAAGTCCCTGGCGGGGAAGGGTGCGCCACTGTCGAGCGCGACCGGCAGCGTCAGGATACCGGCCAGCGTGATCGCCCACGTGCGCCTGCCAACGACGTGGCGGCGACAAGACGCCAACTTGGTCTGTTCATGGTGCGGCCCCGCAGGTTGGCGCGGAACAGCGTGAGGCTGAGGGATACCCACACCCAGGCGAAGCGAAGCGCCGCCAGCGCGACGTTGATGGCGAGCACGTAAATGATCAGCCACCCCGGATCGTGGTGGCCGGTGACCCGGACCGTTTCGACCGCGCCCGCCAGGATGGTGGGCAACTGCTCGCCCAGCAGCACGAAGATGATGCCGTTCAGCGCGAACTGGATCATGTCCCATACGGTGTTCCGGCGAATGCGGGTCGCCGCCAGGGTCTGTCCGGTCACCTCGGCGATGCTCATCGTCACGCCTGCCGAAACGGCTGCGAGGATGCCCGAGCAATGCAGATGTTCGGCGACAAGATATGAGGCAAAGGGAATGAGCAGGCTGATCAGGATCTGCGAGCCGCTCTCCTCGCCGTATCGCCGGGCGATCCATTCCTTGGCCCGGGTGATGGACCAGGTGACGAGAACGCCGACGGCGATACCGCCCAGCGCCACCCACAGGAAATTCAGGGTGGCGTCATAGAGCGAGAAGGCGCCCGTGAGGGTGGCTGCGATGGCGAAGCGGAGGCAGACGAGGCCGGAGGCGTCGTTGAGGAGGGATTCGCCTTCGAGGATGTGCATCAGCCGCTTCGGGATAGGCACCCTGGCGGCGATGGCCGACACCGCGATGGGGTCCGTTGGCGACAGCACGGCGGCCAGCGCGAAGGCGACGGGCAGCGGCATGGCCGGGATCATCCAGTTGATGAAGAGGCCGACGCCGATGACCGTGAACAGGACCAGCCCGAGAGCGAGTTCGAGGACCGTCTTGGCGTCCTTCAGCAGTTTTTCCTTCGGGATCCGCCAGCCATCAAGGAAGAGCAGCGGCGGCAGGAAGAGCAGGAAAAAGATGTCGGGGTCAAGCTCGACGCGGAGATCCGCCGCAAGTCCTATCACGCCACCAAGGAAAATCTGTACAAGGGGGCGGGGAATTGACCATGGCAGCGCACGTGAGATAAATCCGCTCAAGACGACGGCGAGCAAAAGTACGAGTGCGATCGTGATGACGTCCAATGATCGGTTTCTCTCTGTCTGCTATAGAAGGGCGAGTATCTTGAATGCAGGGAACGGTGCAAACCCTTTTGTGCGTCAAAATCGCTGGATTTTCCTGAGGGCAGGGAGAACAGCGCGCAGAACCCCATACTTTCGGAAACCGCAGGCGGCACCACCGGATACCTTGCCCGACGGTCTCGGGGCGCCATGTCGTCGCTTATGACCACCGGGATGGAGATCTCATGGCGCCGGTTCGGCTGCACACGATCGAGGCCGGTCCGGCTGATGGTCCGCTGGTCATCTTGCTGCATGGCTTTCCGGATTTCAGTTTCGGGTGGCGCCATCAGATCGGTCCGCTGGCCGAGGCCGGGTTCCGCGTCCTGGCGCCTGACCAGCGTGGCTACGGCCTCAGCGACAAGCCGCCCGCGATTGAGGACTGCCGTATCGACCGCCTCGTCGACGACGTGCTCCGGCTGGCTGACGAGGTCGGGCATCGGCGGTTCTCGGTCGTCGGCCATGACTGGGGTGGGATAGTCGCATGGTGGTTGGCCATGAGCCATCCAGATCAGGTCGAGCGGCTGGCCATCCTCAACGCCCCGCATCCGGCGACCCTCCGAGGGCACATGGCCGCACGCCCTGGTCAGCTGCTGAAAAGCTGGTACGTCGGCTTCTTCCAGTTGCCTGGCCTGCCCGAGCGTCTGATGCGCGATGGCGGGTTTCGCATGGCCGAACGCGCGCTCACGAGCACCAGCCGCCCGGGAACCTTCGGGCCTGAAGAACTCGCCCGGTACCGCGAGGCATGGGCGCGGCCGGGCGCACTGACCGGTATGCTCAACTGGTACCGGGCGTTGCGCCGCAATCCTGTGCCACCGACCGGCCGCATCCGCTGCCCGACCTTGATCGTCTGGGGAGACCAGGATGCCTTCCTCGACCGCAGTCTGGCGGATGAGGCGGCCGCGCTGTGCGACGATGCCCGAGTGGTTCATCTCAAGCAGGCCAGCCACTGGGTGCAGCATGAGGAGGCCGAGACGGTGAACCGGCTGCTCGCGGATTTCCTCGTCCATGGCACGACCGACACGAGGATGCGAAAGCCGATTTGTGATCGTACGTAGACCCAGTGATCGGATGCCTGGAAGCGGGCGCTCCTGCCCTTCGGCCATGCTTTCCCGGGGCCGCGCTTGCTGATCGCGGAGGATGCAGGGGTAAGCGGTAATACGATCAAGACGAGCGGCCCTGTTGACACCCAGACTACTCTGCCGTATTTTCACGGTACCGCATAATTAAGCCAACAGGGTGCCTCTATGGATCAGAAGGACGGAAAGCCTCCGAGAGGTCGTGGACGGCCCCGGATCTATGCGAGCGATCAAGATCGCTGGAGGGCAGAAAACGCGCGCCGCAAGGCAGCGTTCGAAGAGGTCAGCGAACGACTGAAAGAGGGCGAAAGTGAACTCGCCGCTACACGCCAGCAGGTGATGACCCTCAATACGATGGTGAACCGCCTCAATGACCTGCTGCACGAGGCGTTGGACATCATGACCGATCAGCAGCGCGAGAAGTTCGTCGCCCGCGTGTCGCAGGCTGGCGTCGCTCAGCAAGCGGCAACTCCTGCTCCGGCGGGAGCGCCAGCCGAACTGACGCCGAAGGAGGATTGAGATGGCCCATCGCCCTAATCTGCCCCTCCTCGTCGAGCTACTCGTCAACGGTGTCGATCCACTGGCACCTGGTTCCTATGACCGTAGCCTCATGGCGCTCTCTGATGCCGTTCACTCTGCATCGCTCAAGGCGCTCTCTGTGGCGCCGTCCGTCTTCACCGCTGCAAACTTCATTCTCCGGCTGGGCGAGCAGCCTCGCCAGATCGTCTTCGACGCCGTCGACCTCGAGAAGCTGATCGGCCGCCACCTGTGGATCGAATACGACATGAGGCACGATTCTGTCGGCGTCGAGGCCGGTCAGGTCGCCCGTCGCTCAGGCGGGTCGCTCCTGCGAGTTGGTTGGCTAGTCACGAAAGGGGGCGGCTCCGGTCCGGGCACCAGCTTCACCGCGCGTCGTTTTGGCGAGCTTAAAACAGCCTTCGAGGTTGAACAGTTCATCTGGCGCTTTACCCGGCGTCTGGGTGGCGGATACCAGGTCACTGTCGACGAAGTGCTGTCCCTGGCTGGCTTGTCTCACGAGGAGAAGGCGGTGGCCCTGGAGGTCGCCGCCGCGCTTCTGTCGCTCCTGTCCATCCTCGCCGCACCGAAGCTGACGGAAATCGTGACCGAGAAGGCGGCAAAGCGTCATGGCCCTCCGCTTATGCAGATAGTCAGGATGGCCTCACCGTGGACCGATCTTGATCGCGATGGCGTACCGGTATTGCCGCGAGCCGTGCGGTCGGGGCTCCTCTACGACGAGCTCATGGATTCGTTCGATCTGAACGAGGGGCTGATCTGGTCTGGCCGCAGCTGGTTCAACAGCGCTGAAGAACGCCTCCGCAAGTTGAAGGTCACCGCCGGGCGTCGGGATATGCTGAAGGCCGCAGAGCCCTTCGTCCTCGGAGCCTCGGTGGCAGAGAGTGCCGCCATCGTCGCGGCTAAGGAGCGCACCGGGATGGAGGAGGCGCGCCGACAGCTTGCCCTACCCTTCCCGAGAGCCTGGTTGGAGTGGCAGGGTGTCGAGTGCGGCCTCCCGGGCCAGCGCTGGGGAATGTTCATTGAGGCCCTTGATGAGGACGTCCGGGGCGATGCACAAGGCATGATCTTCCCAGCGCGCCTGCGAGAACATCTTGAGTGGGAAGACGTCACTAGGCAGCAGGGGTTCCCGTTTCACCTTCGGATCTCGAATTCGGATGAACCGATCGTCAGCTTCTCAGAGGCTTACCTTCCGGCTGGCGTGGATCCCGCATCCATCGACCAGGGGCTGTTCGGCAGGTTCATCGTGGCGGTCCTTACGTTTTTGACCCAGCCGCGGATGACGGAAACGCGCATCAGGGAGCATCCGGAGTGCGTGCGCTCGAACCGGGTGCGCGCGGAACGCCGCCTCGCTCCCCTCGGAACCGTTCGGGAGATTCGATTGCTCATCGACGAACCTGCGTCCAGCGGATCGGGCCACCGCACGGGAGGTGGAGTGGTTCAGAGCGGAACGATGCCTCGCCACCAAGTCAGGGCGTTCTGGAGGTACCGGATGGGCAAGCTGGAGTTCGTTCGGCCACACTGGCGGGGGTCGGAGGCCAATGGTATTTCACGCCGCCGCTACTTGGTCATGCAACACGATCACTCGAAGGCGGCTTAACGGCGGGGATCGCGAGTTCCCCGTCGACCAGCGCGTCGCCAATACAGCCTCCAGAAACACAGGCCAAGCCAACCAAGGGATCCGATCCCGAACGCGAGCATACCCAGGGTGGCCGCCGCTGCTATTGCGATGATGGTGGTTGAGGGCAGGGTCGGCCCGAAAGTGATCGCCATCATTGTAGCGGTCGTGAAGATTACGGGTCCGCTGTTGCACATCCGTTATCTCTTCGCGGTCCGAATAGAATGAGAGGTGGTGGATCCACGGCCGTAGCCAGGGTGGTGTTTTGAGTGGATGAGCTCCTCTTGAGCGGCGCGTCTGTTCCCCGCAAATCCCCGAAGGGACGTGGTGCCGAAGTACAGGGATTCGGCCTTGATACCCGCTAACCTGTGGCCCGCGGCCACTCCCCTCAATGTCTCAGCGCTGCCCGTTCCAGTTCCGCAGCGGCCGCGAGGGTCCGTCGAACGACTACCCCCAACTGCCGGGCCTGAAGGCGGCCGTTGACGAATCCGTTCCGAAGGGCATCGACGATCTCGGGTTCGAGTTCCGGCAGGTCTCGAACTTCACGTCCGTACTCCGCGGTGATATCGGCCAGCGCCCCGCTTAAGATGACCTCGAAGTCCTCTGGCCGTGGCCATGGCGTTTGGAGCACCCGGCAACGGGACCGGAGGTCGGCCGGAACGCGATCCGCCCGCCGAGCAATCAGGATCCACGTCACCCACGACAGGTCAGCGGGCACGAGCAAGCAATCGTCCTGCCAAGCGCGTGCCGTCGCCGGATCAAGCATGCCAACCAAGGTCCTGTCGATGGCGCCGTTGCGCGCTGAACCGCCCGCATCGTCGATCCCGTCGACCAAGATGATCGGGTTCGCCCGTCGATGAGCCTGCATGGTCAACACCGGCAGGCAGGGCTGCGTCGATGACCACCCGCGGGCGGTGCCCGCCAGCGCCTTGTTGTCGGACGCGCCCGAGGCCATCAACTGGCCTGCGGGTACTCCAGCCAGCGCGGCCAGCCGCCGTGCGCACCGGCTCTTGCCGACACCCGACGCGCCGGTCAGCAGGAGCGGCGGAAGCCGGAACGCATCGCATCCCAGACGCTGCGCAAGCACGAGGTCCGAGCGGATGGCGTCCACGATCTCCGGCATCCACGGAAATTCGGCAAGCAGACTTTCCGCCAACCTGTCTGGGTCCGGCATTGGCACCATCTCCACCGGCCGTGCGAGTTCCGCGTAGCGGTCGATAAGTGCCTTGTCCTCCCTGCTCGCCGATGGGGGCGGCACAGACGCCAGCACGCGCAGGGTAGGGCGGCGGTCCTCGGGGGAAGCGGTTTCGGCCTCGGCGACCGGTATTGCAGGCGCTTTGGCTTCAGCCTTCGGCGGTGGTGATGTGATCTCGGCCAGGATCTCGAGATCACTGGCGGCGTCGACAGGCATGGGGGATGCGATGTCACCGACATGGGCACACCGGATTGCCAGCGCCTGATAGGCGAGTCCGGCTTTTCCCCCCTCTTGCTTTGCCAGTCGCAGCAGACGGAACGTCATCACGGTCCAGGCCCAAGGCAGCCGGTAGGATGCGGCAACCCAAAGACATGAGCCTTCGATGTCGATCGAGTCCATGTTTCTGGTACCGACCGACCCAGGCCGGTGAGCATATTCGAGCAGACGGGGCAGCCGGGCCGCGAGCATGATCCACGCCATTGGATCACGGGCCTCGGCGCGTAAGACGACGGCGGCAGGCAGGGCCAAGCCCTCGGGCAGTGTCTGGGCCCGTGAAAGCAGGGCTGCCGAGAGCCGGTCCAGGGACTCGGCGGCTTCGGCGGGTGACTTGGTCCTCCAGATGGAGAGGAGGTCACCGTCTTCTGTCGGAGGTTTGCGGCGCCTCGTCGTCACCGTCCGCTCCGGCCTGCCGGACTGGCTTCACTCCCATGATGTTCCACGCCCGGATCTCCTCATTACCGGCCATACCTGCATCCCCGAGTCGCATCGGGTGACCGAACCTTAGAGAGCTTTAGATGCGTCAGCAAGAGCCAAAACTCTCCTATAAGAGTTTTAGCTCTCTGACGAGAGTTATGATTTTCCTTGTCAACATTTCCTTGGCACCCGTGAGGCGGCTGGGAATCCTTGCGGCATGATTCCATCCGCTGCCCAAATCCGAGCGGGGCGTGCTCTCGTCGGACTGACGAGAGCCGAACTCGCGGCCAAGGCCAACTTCAACCAGAAGACCGTCCAGCAACTGGAGGACGGCCAAAGCAGCCCGCGCGCCGCGACGCTGGAAGTCCTGGGCCGTGTGCTCGAGGCCGAGGGCGTCCTGTTCCTCGCGCCGGGAGCCGAAGGCGGGGAGGGCGTCCGGCGCGCGCCGTCGAGGTCGAAAGCGCCAGGCTGACAAACGGACACTGGAGGCGTTCCAAGGCCTGGCTTGGCTTATGGCCCGCCTTCTTGCACGTCGCAGCCACCGGCATGACCCCGGTGACCGGGAAGGAAGGGAACATGACCCACCAAGGGGTATCGGGACCTCAGCAGGAGCGCGAAGTCACCGCCGGGACAGCGTTCTTCGGCCCCGGCGAGGTGATGCTTGGTGCCATCGCGATGCTCAATGTCGGCACCTCCTCACGGCTCGACCCTGATCTTCTGGTCCTCTCGACCCGCGCGCTCGGTGACCGCTTCGACGAGCGGGCCGGGACTGCTGCTGCGAGCATCAATGTGGGTGTTTCCAGTACCGCTGCCGGGCTGCGGGAGCACCTCGATGCAGTGCTTGGCGAGGCCGGGAGGGCGATCGCGGACCGAGCCAAGGCGGACTTGGAAAGCAATGCCTGGGGCAAGGCGCCGACCGCCTACTATGACCTGCGTGGCCTCAAACCACGGCCGATCTCCGCCATACGGGCCGCGCAACTCCGTAGCGCCAGCCGGGCCATTACGCAGGTTGGCCTGCGCCCTGAGGGTGCGATCATCGAACGCTATGTCGGTGGGCGACGCATCGGTCGGTTTGGCGGAAAGGAAGCGTTCCGCGAAGATCTGAACAGCTGGCTGGCCGGTGGCGCTCTGCGGCCGGTTGTCGCCGTAGCGGCTATCGCTGCATCCATCCAGGGTCTGCATCAGCCCGGACGGGTCCACTGCCGCGAGATCGAGGTGACCGCGCTGGTCCAGGGGGCTCGGAGAATCCATGGGGCGCTTGGGAGCCTGAGCTTGCCGCAGGCTGACCGGGATCGCGCTTCCGCCGCTCTGCGGTCGGTCGAGGAAGACGGCATGGTGCTGGGCCGAGCAGGGATCGAAACCCTGACGGTTGACGTCGCCGATCCTGTCGACGTCCTGATCCTTGCCGGTCGGCTGCCGCCACGTCTCCTGCGCCGAGGTCCGGCAGCGGATTAGGCAAGGGCAGCGGGTTCGGCTTCGGCGCCCTGATAGGTTCCGCCCCCCTCTGGTGGCTTGCGGCGCTCTGCCCTCCTCTTGAGAGCGAGAGCTTCCCAGGAGGAACCCATGCACGACGCCGAACGCGCCCACGCCGATGTGGAGAGCCAGATCGAGATGTACCGGCGCCAGCGCGGCTGGAAGCCTGAACTCGGACTGCTCGGGGGGACCGCGGCTGTCCTCGGCGGCGTCGCTCTCCTCGGTGGCCCGCTGGGACCCGTGGCGGCCGGGCTGCTGCTCTTTCCGACACTGGCAATCGGCGATGAGGTTAAGGACGCGCTGGAGCAGCGCCGGGAGAATCGCGTCAGGCGCGATCTCGAAGTCTCGAGCGGTCTTCGGCGCCCCATGCCCACTCTTCGCGAGCGTCTCAGCCGCCTGCTCGGCCGCGCCGGAGAACTGATCGCAGAGCGCGCGAAGTTGGACCTTGGAAGCGGCATCTGGAGCCGGACCCCCGGGGCTACTGCCTACTACGAGTTTTCAGCTGTCGGGGCGCGGCCGGTTTCTCCGCAGCGGGCGCAGGAACTTCGCGCCACCAGCCCGAACCTGACGCAGGTCAGCCTTCGGCCCCAGGATGCGTTGGTGTCGCGCTACCTGGGCGGGCGCCTCGCTGGCCAGGACGGCGGCCCGGCCGCTATTCGGTTGGACACCGATGGCAAGGTGGTCGGGGCGGGTTGGGTCGATGCTCGTCGCGTGGTTCGCTCCGGCCTGACCACGCCCGATATGCGGCAGTTCCGCCCCAACCAAGCGGCCGAGGCGATCCTGGCGTCCTACCGGCGGCCCAGCCAAGCCCGCGAGGGCGACCGGCGTGAGGTCGCGGTGGACACGATGATCTGGGAATCCCGTCGCTTGGCCGAGGCCGTCATTGACCTGCGGCTGCCGCAGCGCGAAGAAGACGATCTCGTTCAGGCTCTTCGGAGCATCGAGACGAGTGCCATCGCGTTGCGACGCCTCGGCCGTGATCGCGTGGTCATCGACATCGGGAACCCGATCGATGCTTTCGACTTGGCCCGGAAGGTCGGCGAAACCCGCGAACGAAGCATCGAGGCCCGGCGCCCGGCGCCGGGTGGCCGGTGAAGCTCCCGGCGGCGAGCTTCAGGCGGCTTTCCGCCCGGCGTCCCAGCCGCAAATTTCGAGGCCCCAGATGACCTGCATTAGATACCCTTCCGGTAGGCTGCCGGTGCCCTGCTTGCCCAGAGCGTAGACGCCATCGAAGGTGATCGCACGGCCGCACTCCAGGTCCAGCAGGCTGACGGGCATGGTGACCTGCATCCCGCCCTGCTCCGACCTGCCGACAAGGACGATGTCGAAGGCATCGGAGCCGCCGAAAGCAAAACGCTGGACGACTGGGTGCCAGTCGTCCAGTCGGGCCACCGGTTCCCGATCTGCGGCCGCCCTACCGGTCAAGGACGCGAGTTCGGCATCGGTCGGCCGATCAAGCTGCACGCGCGGGAACGGCGACGTGGGGAGCGTCGCCGGTGTCTGGGTCGGATCGTCGTCATTGATCATAGTGGTCGTCCGCCTGCCGGTAGGAATGTCGAGTCAGGCGAAATTTTGTTCGTGCTTTGTTCGAAATGCAACAGGAAAATGGCTCAGGTGCACGTGACAATAGCTGAAGTTCGCAGCCGCCCCGTTGCTGCTGCCGGTCACCGCCCGGCCCGCCGTTGGAGGAATTCTTCCCACACCGGGTTCTCGTTCACGACCGGTGCGACGATGCCTTCCGCGTCGATGTGGTTTGGGACCCAGGCATGGAGGACCGACAAACTCCAGGGATCATCGACGCGGGATGCCCACCGGGCCAGGACCTCGGAGAGTTCCGCCCGGCGGTCGGAGCGCGTCAGTTCGTCATAGACCGGCACCCTGGCGGCTTCTTTCATCAGGGCGCCAAGGGGGCCGCACAGCTGCGGCCGAATTCCGGCCGAATGCAGCACCGGCTGGAGGGAATCGCTCCAGTCGTACCAAAGCGCCTGGCTGATCTGCTCATAGGATGCGCCGCCATCCGCCCTCAGCAGGTGGATGGCGAATTCAACCCGACTATCGAGCAGCGCGTTGACGAGCAGGTGCGGGTGGTCATCGTCGTGCCAGCCCCGCTGCCGCGCCCGCATAGCCGCACTGGCGATGGCCGAGGGGCCGGGATCCGTTCCACGGAGCGCCGCGATCATAGTTGAGGCTACGATCTGGTCGCGGATGGCGGCGGAGATGTCGACGAACCTCGGCGAGATCAGGTCCAGGGCATGACCGGCTACCGTCCGCGCTTTCTCGAGCCTGGAGAAGGGGCCTGCGTTGGCGGGGGTCGGGGACAGCTTCAGCAGTGCATGGCAAATCCGTTCGAGAGCCTCGCCGTGCACTTGGTGATCCGGAAAGGCATCTTCGAAGGCCAACCGGACCTCCATCGCCACTTGCCAGTGAAATTCGCTCTTCTGCTGTCCCATCATCGCGCTCCCCAGCAACCTCAATGGAAGTGTCGCCATGAGGGATGCAAGGGACTCATGCCGTCGGGGTGGACCCTGTCATCCGCGGCGGCGCAGGCCATCACGGGACGCCTTCCGACCTATGCGGCCGTTCAGGCCGGGCACACCCGCCAGCGGCCTCCCGGTCAGCAGGAAGGCGACGACATGCTGGATTGGTGTCTCGGCGAGCGTGGCTGCCTGTCGCGTGTTCAGACACCTCAGGAAGACGGCCAGATCCTCGTCTCCGAGGCGCTCGAGCAGCGGCACCGGGATTGCCACTCCGATGGCGCGCCATTTTGCGATTTGGCGGAGCGCCTCGGCCCGACGGACGATATCGACCTGTCTCGCCATGCCGGTCGCCAAGTGCATCCTCCCCTTCGGCAAGCCATCTTCCGGGCATGCCCCGGGTGAGGGCATCGCACAAGCGCCGGTCGCTGTGGTGCCGCCGACGTTCGCCCTTCGACCGCGGGACGGCCGAGACATCGCCTGCTCAAAGGTCGTCGGTGCGCCGACACGCCGACACGCCGACACGCCGATGCGCCGGTACGACGACATGTTGAGGTCACCGGACCGTCGTATGTACACCTCAGCGTCCGACGGCGCGCTGGAGAGGTTGCTAAGTCGTTGCATTTTTTCACTGTTCGAGCCTTGCACCTGTTGAATTCGGCGCTCCGGCGTCCGCCGACATGTTGAGGTCACCGGGTCGGCGTGTCGACTTTAGACGGCATGTTAAAATCTTCTCTATCCGAGCAGTCGTCATGAAAAATGAGATTTGTGCATGGCAAATGTATGGGCTTCCAGAGTAGACGGTATGTTGATGTCACCAAGAGACCTTGTCTTATGACCGCTACAGCGTCGAATGGACATCTGGGATGGGATAGAGGTTTTCAAAATTTACTAGGTGTCGATCAGAATGCTCTTGCGTACTGCCGCCGAGAAAAGCATCATATCCAAGCGGGACATCGAGCCCGTGGGCTTGGCGCAGCCCGACCGCCCGTCGAATACGCTACCGGGGCGAAGCACCCGGTCACTCGTCTCTTCCGACCCGCGCATCCTCGCGTTGGGCCGATGTGAAAGGGCGCCATCGGTCTCATCATACGGAGGCTGCGATGCAGGTCGCCATCACCCGGGATTCGTTCCGTTCCATCAAGTGCGCCATCCTCGAGCAGTACACGCTCGCACGGCACGCCAAGAGCCAGACCCTGACCGAGGCGCTCGCCCGTGGTCTCGGGGCGAGAACCCATGCGGGGCTCGTCGCCGCCATGGCGGATCGCGGAGTGTCCGTCTGCCCGGTCAACCAAGGCGCCTTCCTGAGCCACCTCGCGACCCACGGCGTCCGCATGGATCTCGAAAAAGAGATCCTCGACGCCTGGCCGCTGGAAATGATCATCCGGCTGGCCCTCCCGCCCGCGTGCATCATCGAAGCCGACCCAGTCGCCGACCCGGTCCCAGCGTTCGACCTCGACAGCCTGTCGCGGATCACAACGAACGCGCACCCGGCGATCGAGGTCTGGTATCCCGTTCAGGCCGCCGACGCCAATCCCATTGTAGTCCGTGACGTACATGGGCAACTGCCGGGCGTCGTCGAGGTCTGCACGTCGGCGGAGCG
Source organism: Azospirillum sp. HJ39 (assembly GCF_041507355.1). Classification (NCBI taxonomy): domain Bacteria; kingdom Pseudomonadati; phylum Pseudomonadota; class Alphaproteobacteria; order Rhodospirillales; family Azospirillaceae; genus Azospirillum; species Azospirillum sp. HJ39. Next base: position 582,743 of record NZ_CP167913.1, read on the forward strand.
GGCCGAATGGGTATCCCGCACGTGCCACGAAACCCTTGACCGCCGCAAGCTGCCGCTCGTGAACGTCGGCGGCGAGGAACGGGAGGTCGCGTCGGTCGTCGCCGGGATGATCAGCGCGCAGCTGCTGATCCGCGAGGGCGACGGAGCCGAGCGACTGCCGGGGCGGCCCGACCTCTTGAGGTGCGCCTACCTCAAGTCGAAGCTGACGCTGAACCTGTCGTTGCCGCAACTGGAAGACGGTGCGGACATCCGCCCGGAAAGGGCGACCAGAATGCTGCTCAAGGCCGCGGCGCTTGCCGTAGCATGCCGGATGTCGGCCCCACACGTCGACCAGGGGGCTACGGTGAACCCAGACGGTCGGCGGTTGCGGGCCGAGCGATGCATGCCGCAACGGAACGTCCTCCAAGTGATGCCGGACTCGTTGCCGGACCGGGAACTGGAGATCGACGTCCCCGAGGCGTTCCACATGCTCAACGATGCCGTCGAGGAGTGGCGTTCGGCATCCGATGAGCAAATCATGGGTATCAGCGTGCCGATCTCCGCCATCCGGTGAGGGTCAATGCGAGAGCGGCAGCGGTTCCTTGCAGGCGGGAAAGCTCGCTTGCCGGGTACCGCCCGCTTCCGCAGCAAGTCATGACGGTGCTGGAGGAAGTATGGTTCGGTAATTGCGCTCAGGAAATGGCTGCGACCGTGTGGGCTCAGGAGCAGGCGCCAGATAGAGGATCGAAATTTTCCCAAAAGAACGCGAGTCGGCGCGATACGATTAGTGATCAGCATCGAGAAAAATGTTGTTAGTGGCTTGATTTCTCTGGGAAACGGTGCCTAGAATCATGAGGGATCAGGATAAGCTGGCGAGACCGAAATGCGCATTGATGGGGCGCCAAGGCCACGATTTGGACGACAGGAAGCCTCGGCCGCCGCCCGCAGCACCGAGACAGCCAGCGCACGAAATGGCTCCCGACGGCATCCCGGCCGTCTGGCGCAGAGCCGCTGCCCGCACACTGTCGACATCGAGGAATGGCTCGCGGCCCATGCGACGCCGGGCGGTCGCGATGTTGCCCTATCGCCGCCGACCTTGTCGTTTGGACACATCTCTGAGCAACAGAGGAACGTGAGATGATCGAGGATCAGAACCGACAGAGCCAGAGCCCTCCCGAGAAGGATCGCGGTCTGGAGCGGGCCGCCCGGAGACTCCATGTGATCTTCAGTGAACTGGGTGCCTCGATCGAGGGCCAGGACAGCAAGGGAAGGGCGGCCGCCCTGGCTCAGCTTCGCGCCACGCCGCTCCCGGAGCTTAGGGTCGCCGTGTCCCGTGCTGCGTTCCTGGTGCGGCGCGACGTCTCGACTGCCGAAGGCTGGTGCCGACAGGAGGAGCTCGATGGCCTTGATGGCCCTGACAGCCTTGGAAGTTGGGCCCTCCGATGTTCCCAGCGCTCTCTCATGATCGCCGAGACGCTTGCCCAAGCCACCGAGAATGACATTCGAGCGGTTCATGCTGCTCACCTGATTGGACGCTGGTAAGCAGGTTTGTCCCTGCACTGCCTCCTTCTTATGCGACACGATGCGCGTAGTGCTGGGTCAGCTACCCCAAGGGCGGCCAAAGATGCATGAACGGCTCGGCGACATCATTGCGCTGGGGTGGCGCGGCCGAATGTCGCTCACCCTCGCCACCGAGGAGGACATCGAAACCCTCGGCGCCAGGCTCTTCGGTGAGCCGGATGACGTGGTCGAGGACTGGCACATCGTTCGGCTGACGGTCCACAGCGATCGGGCTTCGGCTCAAAGCCTCCGCCTGCTCGGCCGGTACACGCGCGGGGCACCGCATGCCCCCTTCGTGTCGAGCGACATCGTCGGCATCGACCTCGACGCTGCCCTCGTGCTGACCTGCACCGGCGGCCTGTACGGCCTCGGCCGCCGGGCCGATGGCGAGCCGTCTAAAGAGGCCGTCGCCCACATGAGGCATGCCATGGTCGACTGGGGCTTCGGCCGCTGCCTGTCGCCTGCGCCGGGGACAGAGGTGGGCCCGTGACCCTGCCGGAGGCATGACACCCTCCTCCAGCTTCGGCGCCTCTGCCACTCACTCCGCCGGGGGCTGATGTCGGCGGGCGTTGACCGACGCCAGATTCCCCGCACGCCATGGCAGGTAGGCGGGGCTGTCAAGCGGCGCCTCCCAAGCCCATGCCCACCCTTTTCCCAGAAGCCGGTGGACGGTTCGGGCCAGCCACGCGGTCCCGCCCCATTCGGACCGGGCCTCACCGGCAGCGTCGTCAAGCAGTCGCTGTGCAAGCGTTCCGTCGAGCGCGGCCTCGGCCCCGACGATCACGACAACCGGCGACCTGACATCGGGATCATCCCAGGCCGCTACCGGCGCGACGAGCACGCCGACGGCGCCGGTCTGCTGCCATGTGGCTTGGGCGGTCGCCCGCGCGACGATGTCGATCACCTGATCCCTGGTCACCGCCGTTCCTCCTTCTCAGGCCGCGCGCCTTGCACGTCATCCTGTACCCGTTAGATTGCCCCAACGGCCGCAGGTTGGGAACGGAGAGCGTATGGGCATTCGTTCGATCAGGCACCACGGCGCGACTTACACACTGCGCTTCGATCGTCCGGGATCCCGGTGGCACGTCGAGTTCGCGCGCATGGAAGGGACCACCCTGGTGGTCTTCGTTTCCAGGGACCGCAGTCGGCGTGCCGTGGTCCATGCCGTCCATACGGCCATCGAAGGCGATCGTCGGAAAGCGGGCAGCCGTGCGTAGCATCTTCGAGCCCGAGCCAATCGACCTCGCCTGCGCCTGCGTGGTCGACGTCGAGGCCAGCGCCCTGGGCCGCGGCAGCTACCCCATCGAGGTCGGTGTGGCCTGGCTCGACGGGCGCGTGATGTCCTGGCTTATCCGGCCGACCGCCGAGTGGCTCGAGCGCGGGGTGTGGGATCCGGCCGCCGAGGCGCTGCACGGCATCTCGCTGGAGCAGATGGCAGCCGAGGGACGCCCGGCCGCCGAGGTGGCCGAGGGGGGCATGGCCGCCCTGTCCGGCCAACTGCCGCACAGCGACGCGGTCGGCGCCGACGATGCGTGGCTCGCCAGCCTGATGGCTGTCATCGGGCACAGCTATCCGTGGCTCGAACCGCTCGACGACCTCCTACGAGAGGTCACAGCGGGCAATGATAAGGAGAGGGCCGCCGAGGTCGAGCGGGCAATGGTGAAGGCGAGCGTCCGATGGCGGAGGCAGCACCGCGCAGGCGACGACGCGGCGCGCCTGGCGGAGACGGTTCGAATCCTGGCCGTCAGGGCCAATCGCCTCTGAATGCCTTCTTCCGGCATCGTCGGCCGGGCCTGCTGAACGACGGCGAGTAAGGGCGCGAGCGCGGGGGTGGCTGAGGCCGCCGTCATGGTTGCCTCGGCCATGGAGGACCATCTCGCCGACTCCCATGACCGGGAGAACGGAATCCTGCCGCCGGGCCGTGGGTTTCCTGTCGACGCTCACGATCGGCAGACCGAGGGCGGCTGACGAACGGCCTCCGGTGCCCGGGAGGGGCGCTCAGGTGGCCAGGGATGCACCGGCGGCATTCCTCCTCTCGGCTGCCATCAGGCTCCCAACTCGATGCCGAGGATGCGGTTCACGGCCGGAACTGCTCCGGATGGCGAGAGGCTCCAGATAGCCGACGGGCCGGGGCGACGTCGTCCCCCCGTTACTCCTAGATCCAGAATTACGTTACACCCGTCCGTGAATCACTTTTTCCAAGTTTCCAGATCGGCACCCGGCGCCCAGGAAATGGGCTACAGCGGCTGGGGAAAAGTGATTCACTGGGCCGGTTCCGGGGATCCTCGGGCTGGATCGCGGCGTTACGCTCGACCCCGGGGATCTCCGGAGTCGAAGTGAACCACGCCGTCGCCCGGGCGGCCCACCAAGCCGGGACGGCCGCGGCCACGCTGTCCACGAATTTCGCCATAGAATGTGGACGCCCAGGTCAACGGAATCAGCCGCTCAAAGAGCCCGGCAGACGCGATGCCGAGATCGACCGTCCACGGAGCCGCCTGGGGACCTCACCCAGGCCCTGGATAGCCGCTGTATGAGATCCTGATGCCGGAACAACGGATTGGCCGCCACGTGAATCGCCTATACAGGGCCGTGTAACACTTTTCCGAAGCCGTGCAACAGGTTCTGCCCGCCGTGAAACAGGCCATCCAGAAGCTCCTGCGGCCGCGGGAGCACCGTATGATGCCGGTAAAGGCCCGGCACCGTACGGTATTTTGCCGGTAATCCGCGGTGCCGGTACGGTGCGGGCATCGTTTCCCGGCAGTCGCCGCTCCGCTCATCTCGTCGATGGCAGCAGGTGCCCGAGATCGACGCCCAGCCTGAGCATGTTCATCGCCTCCAGCTTGTTCTTCAGCGTGACGTGCTTCAGGTACCGGCTTCCCTCGCCCAGGAGGTCCGAGGTGCTGTGGCCCATGATCGCCTTTACGAAGACCGGGCTGGCGCCCGCGTTGAGCACCAGCGTCTCGAAGGTGCCGCGCAGGCTGTGGAAGTCGACGCCGGGTTTGTAGATCCCAATCTCGCGGCGGTACTCGGTGAAGCGCCGCGTGTAGTAAGCGCCCAGCCGCCGATCCGGCCCCTGACCGCTCAGGTCCGGCCAGAGCCGCTTGCTGTTCGCGCGGCGCCTCTCAGCGACCAGCGTCATGAAGCCGAGGGCGACGAGGGCGCCAGGGATCGGCACCTCACGCACCGAGTTCGCGTTCTTGGTCCGCCGTTCATCCTCGGCATGGACCAGGAAGAAGTCGATGCCGTCCCGCTGCCTGACGTCGGCGGTGTGCAGCTGCGCGATCTCCTCGAGCCGCATCCCGGTCAGCAGGCCGATCAGCGGCAGCCAGTAGGCGGCGCTCCGCCTGTCCACGTTGGGGCCGACCCAGATTCTCGACGTGAACAGCCGCTTCAGGTCGGCGTCATCCCACATCGAGCGCTGCTCGGACGCGGGTTTGCTGCTTGGGAAATCGAAGCCAGCGAAGGGATTGGAGGCGAACTCATGATGCCCATGCTGCCGGAGCCAGTCCCAGTAGCCGTGCAGCGCGCTCATGTGACGCCTGATCGTCTTCATCGTCAGCAGGGGCTGCCCCTTGCCCTTCGCCGCTATCCGCTCGGCCGCCTCGATGTTCTGGCGCATCGTGCCCTTGAACAGGGGCGACCGGCCGTGCATCCGGGGCAGCTTCCGCAGGGCTTCCATGAAGGCTGAGGCATCGCGTCGGCTGTAGGCGTCAACGGGCCGGTCGCCGTGGAACTCGATCCACAGACGGAAGGTGGCGCGGGTTTGCAGCGCGGTCTGCTGGGCGCTCCAGGCACCGGTGTCCAGCATGTGCTCGACGTGGGTTTCGGCCAGCGCGCCGAAGAGCGGAGAGGCCAGGGTGGCGTTCGAAGACGGCGCGCCGTCGAAGGGCGGCCCAACGGATTGCGCGGCCGGAGGAGGATTGGCGGGCGCTGACGGGTTCTCGACCGCCACGGCTACCAATTGCCGCGCGGCGTCCGCCGGTGGCTTTGGAGGATCGAGAACGCCGACACGGACGGCGGCTGCCATTTCCATCGCCGCCCCGCCAGCTTCGCACGGTACCGGAGAGATGCCCGGCGGCGGAGTCGGGTCCAACGACCGCCGGAGCATCGGGTTCATGTGAGCCCAGGCGGCGGGGCCGACCAAGTCCCGCATCAGCTGTCTGGCGGCGTCGACCGGCAGTCCGGGTTCCCGGTCAAGGGCAGCGAAGAGGCGTTCGCTTTCAACGTAAAGCAGACGGGACCTGATCGCGGCATCGCGCGGGCTCGATGTCTCGAGCGACCTGTAAATCTCCGCCTTGCCGCCCAACACAGGCTGGTGGCGAAGAGGAATTCGGCGGCGAAAATGGTAAGTACCGGCCCGCCGACAAACATGCTGCATGACCGCTCCACTCGAAAGTGTGGCAGCGATTTGGGCTATGTTGCCCACATCGCCAAAGTCATCAGCAAATACTTGAGGAAATCCGGGAAATTGGTTGGGGGACTAGGATTCGAACCTAGGCTGGCGGAGTCAGAGTCCGCTGTCCTACCGCTAGACGATCCCCCAGACCGTCACCGGGGCGGGCCGTTTGCCGTGCCCCGTGGTGTGGGCGGGTTTATAGCGATGCCACGCCGGGCTGTGAAGCGCTTTTTTCACCGAAAGCACATTTTTTTCAAGAAGGCGCTCCGGCCGGACTTTTCCCGTGCAGGAGCGCGTAAAAGCGCCGCGCTCCTGCCGTGGCATGCCGGCATAGGGAAACGGGCCGCCCCAGGGAAGGGCGGCCCGCTCCGAAGGCATGGGCGTTTCCAGTCGTCAGCGTTCAGGCGTCACCCGCCGCGCGTGCTGCCGGGGGCCGGAGTTCCAAGCGATCCGACGGTGCCGGAGGCCGGAGGCGGCGATGCGCTCGCGCTGTGGCTCGACGAACACTCCGCGTTGGCGATCCCCGCCGTCAGGAGAACGGCGAAACCGAACACCGCGGCGACGACCGGACTGGCTCCATGAGACATTGGATCACCTCCTTTCTGAAACGTTGCGACCTTTTCCAGAATGCCACAGTACTGCGCTGGGTCAATGGCTGGCGACACGCTCTCCCAAAGGAACAGGTCGGGTTCCGAAACCCGATGCGGCCTATCGGGTTTCCAGCAGGGTGGTCATCGTCGTGAACAACTCCGATTTCGCCTCGAAGCCGACGCCGGGCAGGGTGGGCAGGCGCACCCGGCCATCCTCCACCGCGATGCCGTCTGCGAAGCCGCAGAAGGGCTTGAAGACGTCCGGATAGGATTCGTTGCCGCCCAGATGCAGGCCGGCCGCGATGTTCAGCGACATCTGGTGCCCGCCATGCGGCACCACCCGGCGGCTCGACCAGCCATTCTCCTTCAACATGTCGAGCGTCCGCATATACTCGACGAGGCCGTAGCTCAGCGCGCAATCGAACTGCAGCCAGTCGCGGTCGGGGCGCATGCCGCCATGGCGGATCAGGTTGCGGGCATCCTGGTGGGAGAACAGGTTCTCGCCGGTCGCCATCGGACGGTCGTAATGCCTGGCGAGTTCCGCCTGCAGCGCATAGTCGAGCGGGTCGCCGGCCTCCTCGTACCAGAACAGGCCGTAGGGCTTCAGCGCCTCGGCATAGGCGATGGCGGTGCCGAGGTCGAAGCGGCCGTTGGCGTCGACGCACAGGTTTCCGGCCGAGCCCACGATTTCCAGCACCGCGTCGATGCGGCGCAGATCCTCCTCCAGAGGCGCGCCGCCTATCTTCATCTTCACGACCCGGTAACCGCGGTCGCGGTAGCTGCGCATCTCGTCCTGCAGGGCCTTCAGGTCCTTGCCCGGATAGTAATAGCCGCCCGCGGCATAGACCCACACGCTGTCGTCGGCGACGCCGCCGCGGAAGCGGTCGGCCAGCAGCCGGTAGAGCGGCACGCCGGCGATCTTCGCCACCGCGTCCCACACCGCCATGTCGATGGTGCCGACCGCAACCGACCGTTCGCCGTGGCCGCCCGGCTTCTCGTTGGTCATCAGCCGGGTCCAGATGCGGAACGGGTCCAGATTGTCGCCCGTGTCGTCCAGCAGGCTGTCGGGGGCCGCGGACATCAGCCGGGGAATGAAGCGTTCGCGCAGCAGCCCGCCGGCGGCATAGCGGCCGTTCGAGTTGAAGCCGTAGCCGATCACCGGCTTGCCGTCTCGCACCACGTCGGTGACGACCGCGACGACGCTGCAGGTCATCTGGCTGAAATCGATGAAGGCGTTGGCGATGTCCGACTTGATGCCGGCCGTCTGCTCGCGGATTTCGACGATGCGCATGGCGGAACCCCTTGCTGCGTGGTGGCGCGTTTCGTGGCCGCACTGTAGGGATGGTTCGGGCCGCCGGGCCAATGCCAAGGTCGGAACGCATCATGCGGGTTCGGCATGGGGATTGGGGCATGGCGATTGACGCATGGGCGGGCCTGCTTGACGGTGTAAGATTGGGCGATGGAACTTTCCTGGCTCGACGATTTCCTGGCGCTGGTGGATTGCGGCAACTTTTCCCGTGCCGCCGACGTCCGCCACCTGACCCAGCCTGCCTTCAGCCGCCGCATCCGCGCGCTGGAGGATTGGGCCGGCACGCCGCTGTTCGACCGCAGCGGCCAGCCTGTGACCCTGACCGAGGCCGGGCGCCGATTCCGTCCCTTCGCCGACGAAACCGTGCGTCGCCTGCTGCAGGGGCGGGAGGAGGCGCGGCTGGCCGCCCAGTCGGAGGCCGCGACCCTGCGGTTCGCCGCCACCCATGCGCTGTCGCTGACCTTCTTCCCGTCCTGGCTGCGGGCGCTTGAATCGCGGGCGCGGCTCGGCGCCATCACCCTGTCGTCCGACAGCATGGAGGCGTGCGAGCGGCTGATGCTGTCCGGGCAGGCGCAGTTCCTGCTGTGCCATGCCCATCCCGCCGCCGCCGGCCGGCTGGATGCGGAGTCCTTCCGGTCCGTCGTGGTCGGCGGCGACCGGCTGCTGGCGGTCGCCGCGCCGGATGCGGCCGGCCGGCCGCGCCATGCCCTGTCGGATGCCGAAGGCCGGCCGCTGCCGCACTTGTCCTACAGCCGCGAATCCGGCATGGGCCGCATCCTGGAGGCGGTGCGGGCGGCACAGCCGGCGCCGGTGGCGCTCGACACCGTCTTCACCTCGCATCTCGCCGCGGTGCTGCGCACGCTGGCACGCGACGGCCGCGGCATCGCCTGGCTGCCGGAAAGCCTGGTCGCCGAGGATCTGGCGCGCGGAGTCCTGGTCCCCGCCGGCGACGGGCGCTGGGCCGTGCCGGTCCAAATCCGGCTGGTCCGTCCGCGCACGCGCCAGAGCAAGGCCGCCGAGAGTTTCTGGACGCTGGCGGTGGAGGCCGCGTTGTGGCGCAACGCGGACTCGGCGCCGGAGTCCGCGGCCACGGTTGCCGCCACGGTTGCCGAAGCGGAGCCGTCCATGGAAAAAGAAGTGTGAACATCGCGCCCTAAGTCGTTTTGATCGTTGACATTTGCGCAAGGCGCGTTCCAGGGCGTCGATTTCACTGGCGCTACCCCCTTCGATCGGGCAAAATTTGCCTAGTCGGGGGGTGAGCCGGACCCCGGCAATACGGTCGGAAGACCGCAGGATGAATCGTTCCCCCGGCTTGTCGAAGAAGCGTCGCACCAGCGACCGGAGGAACCACCATGGGCGTCAGCAGCATCGGCGGAGTCGGCGGCTATCAGCAGCCCTACGTCACCCCGCTCAGCAGCGGTCCGGCAGCCGCACAGCGCTCCACCTCGCCAGTCGAGTCCGCCCAGGAGGACGAGGCCGAGCGAACCCGCCGCCAGCAGGAGGCGCAGAGCGCGCAGTCCGGTTCGGGCGGCAACACCACCCCGACCCGCGGGCAGAACCTGAACATCACGGTCTGATCCGGGCGGGAGGCTCGGGATCGGCAGGATGGGCGGGGAGGGCTGACGGGCAGGCAACAGAGGCGGGAGGCACCGATGGAGATCCGTGGCGTTTCCAGCACGACGGCAGTCCGCCCGACGGCCCTTCAGCCGACGGAGGCCGGCGCGGCCGGTTCGGCATTGCCATCGGCAGACGACAGCGCCTCCGCGGACGCCGCGGAAAAGGCGTCCGGTGCCGGCTATATCAGCCCCTTCCTGCGCTATGACCAGGGCGCACGGGTCGCGGTGCTCTATTTCCGCGATTTCGACACCGGCGAAACCCAGGACCAAATCCCTTCCCGCCGCGTGGTCGAGGAATATCGCCGCGCCGCCGGACGTCCGTCGCAGGAGGATGAGCGCAGGATCGCGTCCGCTCCGCAGACGGGCGCCGCCGCTGCGGCCAACGGATCCGCCATCAGGACGAATGGTGCCGGCGCGGCCGCTGTCCCTGCGGCCGGCGGCTCCGGTTCGACGGGCCTGTCCTTCGCCGGTACCGGCGGCGTTGCGGGCGGCTCGGCACCGGCCGGCACGCCATCTGCCGGAACCCCGTCGACCGGCAGCGGCGCTCCTTCCGCAGCAGCCGGCGGCAGCTTCGGCGGGTCGCCGGGCGGACTGGTGTCGGTGACGGTCTGACCGCCGGGCTGGTGGCCGGGCAGGCCGTCCTGGGGCCTCCTCAGTTCCCGGCCGCTTCCTCTTCAGCCTGACGCCGCCGGAAGCCGACCAGGGCGGTTTCGTCCAGCATGGCGGCCTCCTTGCGCTTCTGCTTGTCGCGCTCGCGCTTCAACCGCTCCTCCTCCGCCAGCTCGAAGCGTTTCAGCTCCTGGAAGGCTTCGGCCATCTCGTCGGTGGCGATGTTGATCTGCATCTCCACCTGACCCAGCGATTCCCCCAGCTTGCGGCCGCGCTCCATCGCCGCCTGGGCGAAGTTGGAATAGGTGAAGGAGACGGAGAAGTCGTCGCGCACCGTTTCCTGCTCGTGCACGATCTCCTGCTTGACCCTTTCGATCTCCGCCCGCAGCCGGTCGGCCAGCGTGTGGAGCTCCGCCAGGACGCGACGCTTCTCGTCCAGTTGCAGCTTCTGCAGGCGGATGATCGTCTTCAGGCTCATTGCGGCCACTGCACCCCAAAGATTTCAGCCAGCATGGCGTAGCTGGTCTCCAGATCGGTGGACTCGCGCTTGCCCTGCTTCAGGAAGGCTTCCAGCGCCGGCTGGTAATGGATCGCCTCGTCGACCTGCGGGTCGGAGCCGCGGCGGTAGGCGCCCAGCCGGATCATCTCCGCCATGTTGTCGTAGGACGACAGCAGGCGGCGGGCATGGCCGACCAGTTCGTTCTCGTTGGCGGAATTGCAGCCGGGCATGGTGCGCGACACGCTGCGCAGGATGTTGATCGCCGGGTAGCGCCCGCGCTCGCCGATCTGGCGCTCCAGCACGATATGGCCGTCCAGGATGCCGCGCACCGCGTCGGCGATGGGCTCGTTGTGGTCGTCGCCGTCGACCAGCACGGTGAACAGCCCGGTGATCGATCCCGACCCGACCAGCCCCGGCCCGGCGCGCTCCAGCAGGCGCGGCAGCTCGGCGAAGACGGTCGGCGGGTAGCCCTTGGTCGTCGGCGGTTCGCCGGCCGACAGGCCGATCTCGCGCTGGGCCATGGCAAAGCGGGTGACGCTGTCCATCATGCACAGGACGTTGCGGCCCTCGTCGCGGAAATGCTCGGCCACCGCCAGCGTCAGGTAGGCGGCCTGCCGGCGCATCAGCGGCGCCTCGTCGGACGTGGCGCAGACGACGATGCTGCGGGCGAGGCCCTGTTCGCCCAAATCCTCGGTGATGAACTCCTGAAGCTCGCGACCACGCTCGCCGATCAGCCCGATCACCGCGATCTCTGCGCCCGAAAAACGGGCCAGCATCGACATGACCGAGGATTTGCCGACGCCGGAGCCGGCGAAGATGCCCATGCGCTGGCCCAGGCAGCAGGTCAGGAAGGCGTTGATGGCGCGGATGCCGAGGTCCAGCTTCTGCCCCACCCGGGCGCGGGCGTGGGCGTTGGGCGGCGTGTTGCGGATCGGCGTGCCGCGCGGACCCTTGGCCAGCGGCCCCTTGCCGTCCACGGGCTCGCCCAGCGCGTTGACGACGCGGCCCAGCCAGGCGTCGGTCGGGAAGATCGAGGGCTGGTCGCCCGCCACCAGGGCGCGGCAACCCAGCCCGACCCCGTCCAGCGCGCCGAAGGGCATGGCGAGCGCCCGGCCCTGGCGGAATCCCACGACCTCGCAGGGGACGGCGCGGCGGTCGCGCGTCTCCACGATGCAGCGGCCGCCGACCGACAGCTCCTTCTCGATCCCGCCGACCTCGACCATCAGGCCGGACACGGCGGTGACGCGGCCGTAGCGGCTGCGATCGGGAATCTGGTCGATGTCGCGGATCAGCTGATCGATATCGAACGGCATGGATCGGATGTCGGCGCTCCCAAGACGGAACGCGCTCCTATTGAGTGGTAGTCCAGTGGACGGGGGCGCCGTTAACCACCATGATCTCATTTTGCGATGGAAGGATTAACGTTGTGTAAGCGCTTGGCGCTGGCGTTAAGCTGAATCGTCTGTTAACTTGTGTAAACGGGATGGTTGAAATCGGTCAAAAGATCGGGGGCCATTCCGGGGTCGGGTAGCGAAAGCGCGCCATCAAACGTCGGGATATCGCCATGAGGGTTCTGCTGGTTGAAGACGATTCCTCCGTCGCCAAAAGCATCGAGCTGATGCTGAACACGGAAGGATTCATCGTCGACTCTACCGACCTTGGTGAGGACGGGCTCGAGATCGGCAAGCTCTACGATTACGACATCATCATTCTCGACCTGATGTTGCCCGACATCGACGGATACGAGGTCCTTCGCCGCCTGCGCGCCGCGCGCGTGACCACGCCGATCCTGATCCTGTCCGGCCTGACCGAGATGGACAACAAGATCAAGGGGCTGGGGTTCGGCGCCGACGACTACCTGACCAAGCCGTTCGACAAGCGCGAGCTGATCGCCCGCATCCAGGCGATCGTCCGCCGGTCCAAGGGCCATTCCGACAGCATCATCCGCACCGGCCGCCTGACCGTCAACCTCGACACCCGCACGGTGGAGGTCGACCAGTCGCCGCTGCACCTGACCGGCAAGGAATACGGCATCCTGGAGTTGCTGAGCCTGCGCAAGGGCACGACGCTGACCAAGGAGATGTTCCTGAACCATCTCTATGGCGGGATGGACGAGCCGGAACTGAAGATCATCGACGTCTTCGTCTGCAAGCTGCGCAAGAAGCTGGCCGCGGCCACCCAGGGCGACAACTACATCGAGACGGTGTGGGGCCGCGGCTATGTCCTGCGCGACCCGCAGGAGGAGATCGTCGAGAGCGCTCCGCCGCCGCCGCCGCGCCTGCAGCAGCAGGCGGCCGGCTGATCTTTTCGACCGTCTTCGACGCCCGGCCACTTTCGCCTTGAAAGCGGGGCCGGGCGTTCCCATGTAGAGCTTGTCATTCTGCTTCGGACTGCGGGGCCCCCAACGCCCCCTTGCAATGCCCTCCTCTTTCGCCTTGTGCGCACCCGGAGGCGGCGAATCCCACATCCAGTCTGATGCGCTACACCGGTGGTGTGGCGCCCTTCGCGTTATGGGAGACAGAGATGCCCGTCGGCACCGTCAAATGGTTCAACAGCACCAAGGGCTTTGGTTTCATTCAGCCGGACAACGGCGGCCCGGATGTGTTCGTTCACATCTCCGCTGTCGAGCGCGCCGGCTTGCGCAGCCTGGTCGATGGCCAGAAGATTTCCTATGAGGAGCAGCGCGATCCCAAGCGCGGCAAGACCTCTGCGGAAAATCTGAAGGCGGTCTGAGCCGTCTATCCGCCGAAATGCGGGAAAAGGGGCATCGGGAAACCGGTGCCCTTTTTCCGTGTTGCTCAATGACGGGGCCCTGGACGACGGGCCCGCGCTTTGCCGGAACCTGCCCCAAGGAGAACCGCCATGGCTTTCAAGCCGAACTACAATCAGCAGCGGGCCGAGCGTAACCGGGCCAAGGAACAGCGGAAGCAGGAAAAACTGCAGCGCCGCGAGGAAGGGGTCGCCGCCCGCCGTGTCGATGATCAGACCGATGCGGAGACGGTGGATGCGCAGGATGACGCCCATCCCACCAGTACAGAAACCGACAATGGATGATCGCGGGCTGACCGCGAACCAACGGAGGACAGGCCATGGCCCGTCAAAAGAAACAACCCGTCGACAATGGCTTCCTGCTGTTCGACGTCCTCTATCAGGATGGTGCCCGCACGTCGAACCGCAAGGTTCCGACATCGGACATCGACCAGTTCGACCGCGAGACTTCGATCCGCACCTTCCTCGAGGCGCAGGACCGCAAGATCGCCGAGATGTCCGGCAACCCGCGTGGACCGATCAAGTCGATCACGCCGTCGGCATAAGCGCCTTTTCCGTAAGCTCTTTCCTGTCCGAAGGGGGCGGCCGGACCGCCCCCGTCGATGTCCGGCCTGTACCCCCACCCGGAAGTGCCGTTTCCGGCCCCACCCGGTCGTCCAGCCCGGCCGCCCAGCCCGTCACGCCACCTTGGCGCCGGCGGCGGAGAAGCCGCCCAGGCTGTAGAGGCCGCGCTGGCCCTCCACCGGCTTGAACTTGTCGGTGATGCCCAGCACCGTCTCGGCGCCGCCCAGATAGAGCACGCCGTCCTGCGGCATCTGGCGGGAGATGGACTCCAGCACCTTGGCCTTGGTCGGCTGGTCGAAATAGATCAGCACGTTGCGGCAGAAGACGATGTCGAACTGTCCCAGCGCCGACAGGTCGCCCAGCAGGTTCCATTCGCGGAACGACGCCATCTGGCGCAGCTGCTGGCTGATCTGCCACTTGTCGCCGTTCTGCTTGAAATGCTTCACCAGATGGGTGATCGGCAGGCCGCGCTGCACCTCGAACTGGGTGTAGATGCCGGACTTCGCCCGCTCCACCATTTCCGCCGAGATGTCGGTGCCGACGATCTCGATGCGCCAGCCGGCCAGTTTCGCCGCCTCGTCGTTCAGGATCATCGACAGCGAATAGGCCTCCTGCCCGGACGAGCAGGCGGCCGACCAGATGCGGAGCGAGCGCTTTGCCGCCCGCGCTTCCATCAGGCGCGGCAGGACCAGCTGCTTGAACTGGTCGAAGGGCTTCTGGTCGCGGAAGAAGGACGACTCGTTGGTCGTCATCGCCTCCGTGATATCGCGCAGCAGCGCCTCGTCCTTGCGGGTGCGGACGGTGGTCGCCAGCTCTTCCAGCCCTTTCATGTTCCACTTGCGCGCCACCGGCATCAGCCGGGATTCGAGCAGGTACGCCTTGTCCCGGGTCAGGACCAGGCCGGAACGCTGCTTGAGCAGCGTGGAGAACATGTCGAAATCTTCGACTCTCATGCTGCCCTCGACGCTAGCTTGCGGATGTGGGGACCGATTTCCTTGAGCGGCAGAATGGCATTGCAGATGCCGGCCTGGGCCACCGCGCCCGGCATGCCCCAGACGACGCTGGACGCCTCGTCCTGGGCGATCAGCGTGCCGCCGCCATTCACCACGTCGGTACAACCTTTCAGCCCGTCCTGGCCCATGCCGGTCAGGATGCAGGCCAGGATCTTGCGGCCGCCGAACGCCTTGAGGATGGAGCGCATCATCGGATCGACCGCCGGGCGGCAGAAATTCTCCGGAGGATCCTTGCTGAGGGCGATGACGTTCGCCCCGCCACGCTGCACCACCAGCATATGGAAGTCGCCGGGCGCGATGTAGCAGCGGTTCTGGACGATCGGCTCGCCGTCCTTGGCCTCGCGGGCATCGATCCCGCATTGGCGGGAGATGTGCTCGGCCAGGATGGTGGTGAAGGTCGCCGGCATGTGCTGCGTGATCAGGATCGGCTGGCTGACGCCGGCCTTCAGGTGCGACAGCACCTCGAACAGCGCCTGCGGGCCGCCGGTGGAACTGCCGATGGCAATCACGTCGGGCTTTGCCGCCAGGGCGCCGGCCGGGGCCGGACGGGTGACGATCGGCCCGACCTCGCGCTTCAGCCCAAGCGGGAGGGCCGGGGTCAGCGGGCGGATCTCGCCGCGCGAGCGCGACCCGGCGCGCTTGGCCGCGGCGCCCAGCGCCTTGACCTTTGCGACCAGCTCGCGCTTGAAATCCTCCGCCCCGCCGATCTCGCGGGTCGAGGTCGGCTTGGGGATATAGTCGGCGGCCCCGGCGGACAGGCAGCGGATGGAGACATCGGCCCCGCGCAGCGTCAGGGTCGACGCCATGATGATCTTCACCTGTGGCGCCACCGCCAGCAGCTTCGGGATGGCGGTCAGCCCGTCCATCACCGGCATCTCGATGTCCAGCACGATGACGTCGATCGAGTTGCGCTGCAGCGAATTGACCGCCATCTGGCCGTCGCCGACGGAGGTGACGACGCGGATGTCCGGGTCCCCTTCCAGCGCACGGGTCAGCAGGCCGCGGATGACGGCGGAGTCGTCCACCACCATGACCCGGACGGGATCCGGATTGGCCGGCCGTGCGGGGGTGAGGGGGCCTCTGCCAAGACTGTCCGACATAACGGCTGTTTGCCTTTCAACGCGACAGGTTCAACGCTGTTTCTCCATCGTCCCGGCCGGGCTGCGTTACCCGGGCCGGTCCCCGGCCTTGCGGCCGTACCATCGTCACAGCAGGCCGACCTGCGCGAACTTGGTCTGGATGATGTCGCTGTCGAAGGGCTTCATGATGTATTCGTTCGCCCCGGCGGACAGCGCTTCCTGAATATGGGCGAGGTCGTTCTCGGTCGTGCAGAAGACGACCTTGGGCTGTTCGCCCCCGCTCATCTTCCGCAGCCGGCGCAGGAACTCGATCCCCGTCATCACCGGCATGTTCCAGTCCAGCAGGATCGCGTCGGGCATCTGCGCCGCGCAGGCCTCCATCGCCTGTTTGCCGTCCTCCGCCTCGCTGCAGGCGAAGTTCAGCTCTTCCAGGATCTTGCGCGCGACCTTGCGGACCACGCGGCTGTCGTCGACCACCAGACAGGATTTCATTGCGGCAGGGCCTCAGGTCATCAATTCGTCGGCAAAGCCGGCCGGGGCACGGGGCGCCCGAAGGCGCCACGAGCCGTCAGGCCGTCTCGATGGTCGTGAAGTTGAGCAGACGTGGCACGTCCAGCACAACCATCAACTGGCCGTTCAGCCGGTAAATTCCGGTGGAAACCTCGCGCCAGCGCGGATCCAGCGTCGCCGGGTTCCGCTCGAAGTCCTCCTTGGTGAGGCTCAGCACCTCGCCGACGGAATCGACCATCAGGCTGTACAGCTCGCCGCGCAGGTCGACGACGATCGACATGCCCGGCTTGTCCTTGGGCCGACCGGTCAGGCCGAGCCGCAGGCGGACGTCGATGGCGGTGACGATGCGGCCGCGCAGGTTCAGCGATCCGGCGACCTCGGGCGGGGCCAGCGGGATGCGGGTGATCCGCTGATGGCCCAGCACGTCCTGCACCTGAAGGACCGGGATGCCGAACATCTGGTCGGCGATCGTCATGGTCACAAAGTCCTGGTTGCCGGAGACGGCGAGGTCGTCGCCCTTCGACTTGCGGACGGTGGACGGCAGCTTGGCGTTGCTCATGCGGCACCTTTCTGTTCGGTCAGCGTCTGCTGCAGCGCGAAGAGCAGCGCGTCACGGTCGAACTTGGCGACATAGTCGTTGAAGCCGGCGATGCGGCCGCGGTCGAGGTCGCGGGCGCTGGCGTGGCTGGACAGCGCCACCATCGGCACGCGCTGCCAGCGGCTGCCGTGGCGCACCGCCTCGGCGAAGTCGAAGCCGCTCATGCCCGGCATCTCGATGTCGGAGACGATGACGTCGAAGTCCTCGCCCGCCTCGCAGAGCGCCAGCGCGTCGCCGGCATTCTCCACCGCCGTCACGTCGTAGCCGGCGACCGACAGCAGCGGCGTCAGGAGGTTGCGGAAGAAGGGGCTGTCGTCGACCAGCAGCACGCGCTGCAGCTTCTCCTCCTCGAACCCGTCCTGGGTGGAGGAGCCGAACCAGTCCTTGTAGGCCTGGGTCAGGAAGAAGCCGGCGTCGATGACCTCGGTCGCCTTGCCGGCGATGATGGCCGAACCCATCAGGCCCGGACGCTCCGCCGCCAGCTGGACGTTCAGCTTCTCTTCAACGATGTCGACGATCTCGTCGACGATCAGGCCCATCGAGCGGTCGCCGTCGGCGAACACCAGCACCGGCTGGCGGCCTTCGCGGCCCAGCATGAAGTTCGGGTCGATGGGGACCAGCGGCATCAGCTTGCCGCGGTACTGGACCACCGGCAGGCCGTTGGACAGCTCGACCGTCGCCAGATCGACGTCCTCCAGGCGGGCGACCAGCGACAGCGGGACCGCCTTGGGCGCCCCCTCGCCGGCGCGGAACAGCAGCAGCGCCATCTTGTCCTCCTGGCGCTGGGTCTGGACCGCGGTGGCCTCCTTGCCGGCGGCCTCGCCCATCGCCATCTCGCCGGTGGCCGACGCGATGCCGTTGGGGTCGAGGATCATGATGACCGAGCCGTCGCCCAGGATGGTGTTGCCCGAGAACATCTCGATGTGGCGCAGGATCGGCGCCACCGGCTTCACCACGATTTCCTCGGTGTCGAACACGCGGTCGACCATGATGCCGAAGGTGTAGGTGCCGACCTGGGTGACGACGATGAAGGTCTCGTCCTCGGTCTTCTTGCTGGTTTCGCTGTCGTCCAGCCGCAGCAGCTCCTGCAGCGACACCAGCGGCAGCAGGCGGTTGCGCAGGCGGAGCACCGGGGTGCCCTTCAGCCGCTCGATGGTGTGCTCGCTGTCGGCGGCGGCGCGCACCAGCTCGACCACGCTGATCTGCGGGATGGCGAAGCGTTCGCCGGCGCATTCGACGATCAGGGCGGAGACGATGGCCAGCGTCAGCGGGATCTTGATGACGAAGGTCGAGCCCTTGCCCTGGACCGACTTGATCTCGATCGTGCCGCCGATCTTCTCGATGTTGGTCTTCACCACGTCCATGCCGACGCCGCGGCCCGACACGTTGGTGACCTTGGCGGCGGTCGAGAAGCCCGGCTTCATGATGAACTGGATGATCTGCTGGTCGGTCATCGAGGCCAGCTCGATCTCCGACGCCATCCCGTTCTGGATCGCCTTCTGCTTGATCCGGTCGATCGCCAGGCCTTTGCCGTCGTCCTGGATCTCGATGATGATGTGACCGCCTTCGTGATAGGCGTTCAGGGTGACGCGGCCCGTCTCCGACTTGCCCGCCTTCAGGCGTTCGGCCGGGATTTCCAACCCATGGTCGGCGCTGTTGCGCACCATGTGGGTCAGCGGGTCCTTGATCAGCTCCAGAACCTGGCGGTCCAGCTCGGTATCGGCGCCGAGCATCTGGAGGTCGATCTTCTTGTTCAGCTCGTGCGCCAGATCGCGCACCAGGCGCGGCAGCTTGGCCCAGGCGTTGCCGATCGGCTGCATGCGCGTCTTCATGACGCCTTCCTGCAGCTCCGACGTCACATGGTTCAGGCGCTGCAGCGGCGCCGCGAATTCGCTTTCCTTCTGCGACCGCAGGATCTGCAGCAGCTGGTTGCGGGTCAGCACCAGCTCCGAGACCATGGTCATCAGGTTTTCGAGCAGGTCGACGTTGACGCGGATGGTCTGGGCGGCGACCGCCGATTCCTTGGTCGCGGCCTCGGCCCCGGCATCGGCGCCGCCGGCATTGCCGCCGGCCTGGCCGCTTGCCATCGGGGCGACCGGGGCCGGCACCTTGGCGGCGGCCGGTTCGGCGTCGGGAACGACCAGATCCTGCGACGGGGCGGGCGACGGGGCCGGCTCGCCCGCCGGCTCGGGCGCGCGGGTGGCGACGGCCGTGCCGGACGCCGGAGTCGCGGCCGGGGCGGCCGGGGCGTCGTTCGGGCCGGGCGTGGAGTTCCACAGCGCTTCCAGCTCGTCCAGGGTCACCGGACGGGAGTCCGACGCGGCGGCGACCGCGGGGGCGGTCGGCGGCGGCGGCGGCGGGGCCGCGGCGGCCGGAGCGGGGGCGCCCAGCTTGCCTTCGGCGCACAGGTTCAGCCGCTCGATCAGCGGCAGGTCGTCGCCCGGCGGTTCCGCCTCGGTCGCTTCCAGCACCGCCAGCAGGCTCTTGATGGTGTCCAGAGCCTGCAGGATCAGCGAAACCGCTTCCGGGTTGATCGTCAACTCACCGTCGCGGAACTTGCCCAGCACGTTCTCCGACGCGTGCGCCACCTTTTCCAGGCGGGGCAGGCCGAGGAAGCCGCAGGTTCCCTTGATGGTGTGGACGAGCCGGAAGATGTTCGACAGCAGCTCCGGATTGTTGGGATTCTGCTCCAACCGCACCAACTCGACGTCGAGCACCGAGAGGTTTTCGTTGGTCTCCGTCAGAAATTCGGACAGCAGATCATCCATGTCGCATTCCCCAGGCCCAATGTTTATGGTCCGCACCGGCCTGCGGCTCGAACGGGCGGCTTCGAAGGCCGCCGGTTGCGCTCCAGTCCAGGTAGAGCGGGAGCCTGTCAAACACTGATTAAGAGAACCTTACCTCTTCCGATAGGGATAATGCGCGGACAGGCCGCCGGAAGGTGGAAAGACCCATTGTCACAGGAGGACCGATGACCGACGACGAACTCGCCCGGACCGTGCGCGACGCGGTGGAGCGCCTCAACACGGTGCTGGCGGAGGCCGCAAGGCGGAATCTGGCGGTGACCCTGCGCACGACCGCCCACCAGACCACCGGCGGGGTGGAGCAGGTCGTGGTGGAGACGCGGATCTACAAGCAGCTGTAGGGAAGCAGCCGCAAGGGCGGCTCACCATTCCGCGGTGAGGACCAGCCGTTCGCTGCTCTCGGTGGCGACGGCGATGCGGAAGCCGTCGCTTTCGGCCAGCCGGCCGGTGAGATAGGCGTGGATGGTGCGGGGGCCGAGCGCCTCGGGCCCTGCCGTGCCGGCCAGCGCCGCCGCGGCCTCCGGGTTCAGCGTGCCGGGGCGGCCGGCGGCGGTCACCGTCACGCGGCCCCGATCCTCCCCGCCCTCGGCGGCGACGGAGACGAGGCCGCCATGGGTCAGCGCCTCGTCGGCCAGCAGGATCAGGTTCAGCAGCAGCTTCACCACGCCGCGGCGCTGGGCGGTCATGTCGTGCGGCACGCGCTCCGGCCAGTCGAGCCGGGTGCGGCTGCCCTCGACATAGCCGGCGGCGGCGGCGCGGGCGTCGCCGAACCCCTTCTGGTCGCGTCCGCCAAGTCCGTAGGCCAGCCGGAACACCCGCAGCCGGCGGTCGGCCTGGCCGGAGGAATGGTCGATCAGCTTGACCGCCTCGCCCAGGAAACCGCCGATGGCCGCGGCGCCGCCATCACCGTCCTCGTCCTCCTGCATCTCCTCGATCAGCTCCAGGCCGTTGCGGATGGCGCCGACCGGGCTGACCAGATCGTGGCAGAGCTTGGACGCCAGCAGTTCCAGGACGCGGATGTCGACGCTGACGGGATGGGCGGGCTTATCGGTCACGAGACGGTCTCCGGGGGAAAAAGGAACGGCGACGGCGCGGTGCCGGCGATTCTATACTGTCCGGGCGCCGCCGCACAGGCGGTCGCGTTTCCTATGTACAACGGCGTGACGGATGGGGCTGCCGCATGGACGATTCGCTGGTGCCGGGCGCCTGGGTGCGCCATCCGACCCGGCCCGACTGGGGCCTGGGTCAGGTGCAGTCGGCGATCCGCAACCGCATCACCGTGAATTTCGAGCATGCGGGCAAGGTGCTGATCGATTCCGACGTCATCTCCCTGACGGTGGTCGACCCGGACGCGATCTGACCCGTGGCATTCCGGCTGCGGGAAAGCGCGGATTGCGCCGGCGCCGCCGCTTTGCTCTTATGGGCCATCGACTGGGATTACGACCGGCACTTCGGTCGGATAAGGTTCGGGAGGGACAGGATGAAGGCGATGATTCTGGGTTTCGCCGCCGCGGCGGTGATCGCGCTCGGCACGGCCGTGGCGCTGAACGCCGTCCGCCATTCGACCGCCGAGCGGTTCTCCAGCCCCGCCGTGCGTCTCTGAGCAGGGAGTCCGCAGGTTCGAAGCGGGCTTCGTCATCCGTCCGTCCATAGTCTCTGGACAGCGGCGCCAAGTGTGGGGAGTTTGTCCGCTCGGGAATCGCTGTCGGCGGGATGGCATGGGCGGGCAACGGGGCGGGCAACGGGGCGGGCAACGGGGCGGGCGACTGGACGGGCGGGGCGGGGCGTTGTTGCGGGCTTGAGCCGCTTGGGCCCGGGCATCCGGCGAAGCGGCGGATGGCTGCTTGCGGCGATGGCCGTTGCGGCGGTGCTGCTGCCGTCCGCGCCGGCGGCCGCCGACCAGGAAACGCCCGCGGCCGTCACCGTCCCACCTCCTTTCCGGCCAGCTTCTTTGAGCTGGTGCGGGAGGCGTTCGAGCAGGCGCATCCCGGCCGGCGCCTCCGCGTCGTCAACACCAAGACCACCGCGGCCATCACCCAGCTGCAGGACCGTGCGGGGGAGGAGGTCAACCTCTTCTGGGCGTCCGCCCCGGATGTCTTCGAGGTGCTGAAGGCGGCAGGGCTGCTGGCGCCCGTCGCATCCCGGCCGACCGGCGCTCCGGCGACCGTCGGCAACCAGCCGGTCGACGATCCGGACGGCACCCATCTCGGCTTCGCGCTGTCCGGCTACGGGCTGGTCTGGGATCAGCCCTATCTCGACCGCCACGGGCTGGCCGCCCCGCGCGGCTGGGAGGATCTGCGCCGGCCCGTCTATGCCCGCCATCTGGGCATCACGGCGCCGTCGCGGTCCGGCACCATGCATCTGATGGTGGAGACGGTGCTGAAGCTCCATGGCTGGGGGCGTGGCTGGGCGACATGGCTGGAAATCGCCGGCAACCTCGCCACGGTGACGGCGCGCAGCTATGGCGTGGTGGAGGGGGTCGCCAAGGGCCGCTTCGGCATCGGGCTGGCCATCGACTTCCTGGGTCATGGGGCCGGGCAAGGGGCGGCACCGGGCGGCCTGCGCTTCGCCTATCCGGCCGACAGCGTGTTCCTGCCTGCCAGCGTGGCGATCCTGCGCAGTGCCCCCAACCCGGCAGGGGCTGTCGCTTTCTGCTGAAAACCTCCCTTGGTTTGACGCACGTCATGCTGACGAATCAACGGCTCGAGCGAAATTCTTGCGGCTCAAAAATTTCATGCAGTCGAACGCTTTCATAGCCCTGCGGTCAACACTCGGCAAACCCAGGTCTAGCCCGTTCGACGGTCGGAACGGCGGAGATTTCCGTGAGCGGTTCCGGAACCTGCCCGCTACTGGTCGAACCGCCCAAGGACATGCTGCCGCTTCCGGAGCCGGTGTCACTGCGTCATCCGCACAGACCGCAGCTTTCGCCTCGCGTTCGTGTCTCCATCGATGGGATGACCAGCCGGTTCGTCGCTCGGGATCGTGCCGCTCGTGGAAGCGGCGAGCCGGAATTCCGATGAATTCTAGAGGCTTCGAACGATCCCGTCGCAATAGTCGATGAATGCCCGGACCTTGGCCGGCGGATGCTGGCGCGAGGGATGGTAAACGAAAAGCGGGAAGCGCTCGCCATGCCAATCGGGGAACAGATCGATCAGCGCGCCCGACGTCAGCCGCGCACCGACACCCCATCCGATCACCTGCGCGATGCCGGTGCCTGCCAGACACTCCTCCAACAGCGATTTGGGATCGGTGAAGGTCAGCGGTCCTGTCGTCGGCACCTCGATCGCTTCGGTGCTGCGGATGAACTCCCAACCGAAGGGGCGTCCCGAGGAGGGATCGATGAACTGCAGGCAGCGATGCCCGGTGAGTTCCGATGGATGCGCGGGCTTGCCGTACCGGCTGAGATAGGCGGGTGACGCCACGGTGAGGATCGGCGCCTCGACCAGCAGGCGCGAAATCAAGCTTGCCCCGCGCGGCTGGCCGAACCGGATGGCGAGGTCAATGCCATCCGCCACAAGATCGCCGAAATGGTCGCGCGTCACGAACTCAACGCTCAGCTCAGGGTGGCGCTCGCAGAACGGGCCGAGCCGTCCGGCAAGCACCAGCGGCAGGAAGAAGGGGTCGATATCGACCCGCAGCCTCCCCCGCACCGCCGAGGAGGCACCGGAGGCCGATGCTGCGGCGTCCTCAATGGCATCGAGATGAGGTTTCGCCTCCTCGTAGAAGCGGCGGCCTTCGTCGGTCAGCGTGACCGACCGTGTCGTGCGATCGAGCAGGCGAACGCCCAGCCGTGCTTCGAGCCGGCTGATCGACCGGCTGACCCCGGAGTCGGTGAGCCCGATCAGTTCAGCGGCTTTGACGAAGCTACCCGCTTCGACCACAGCTGTCAGCACGCTGACCCCGGACAGGATCCGTCCATCAAAGGGCATGCGACGCCTCATCTTAACCTTATCTGATTTTCTGTCAGGAATGATCTGACACAATCTCACTTAATTCAAGAGTGGTTCCGAGCGATATCGCTTGCGAGGCATCAAGGCCCCAAGCGACGAAAGGACCGGATCATGACGCAGAGCAATTCCCGCACGCTTTTCAAAGGCGGCACGATCGTCACCATGGACAGGGCGACGGCTGTGCCGACGGTGGGCGACGTGCTGGTCGAGGGAGACCGGATCGCCGCCATCGGGGCGAACCTGTCCGCCGCGGACGCCCAGGTCATCGACGCCGCCGGCAGCATCGTCATGCCCGGTCTGATCGACGCCCACCACCACATGTGGCTCGGAGTAATGCGGCGGATGATGCCGGATGTCGACGACCTCTTCGCCTATATCGATGTCGTCGCCGAGAGGCTGGGCGCGCATTACCGCCCGCTCGACATGCATCTGAGCACGAGGCTGACGGCACTTGCCTGCCTCGATGCCGGCATCACCACGGTCATCGATGCCTGCCACAGCGCGCGCAGCCCCGAACATACCGACGCCGCACTCGACGCGCTGGACGGCAGCGGCATCCGCGCCCTCCATATGGTCGGAGCCGCGATGGACAAGGGTGCGTCGGCCGCGCACATCCCGGCCGATCTCGAGCGTCTGGCCGCCAAATGGAACCAGGGCGACGGGCTGGTACGGGTGGGGCTGTTCGGCCAGTTCAACATCGACTGGTGGCGGGCCGCCCGCGCGCTCGACATGCGCATCCTCACCGAATTCATCGGCGATCTGGCGACGCTGGGACCGGCGTTCGACGAGCCCGGCCTGCTGGGCAGCCACAATATCTTCAATCACTGCACGCGTCTGCCGGAGGAAACCTGGAAGCGCCTTGCCGCCGCAAGCGTCAACGTGACCATCAATCCGCGGTCCGACGCTCTCTTCGGCTTCGACGACGAGGGCTTCGCCTGGCAGCAGGCGGTCGACCACGGACTGGCGCCTGCCCTCGGCATCGATCTCGACACCGCCTTCGGCAGCGACCTGTTCGGCGAGATGCATGCGCTGTTCGGCCAGCAGCGCTCGGCCATGCGCTATCGCCGGTTCCGTGGCGAGGAGACTGCGCCCGCACCGATCTCCGTCGAGGCCGTGCTCCAGTCCGCCACTGTCAACGGCGCGCGTGCCGTCGGCCTTGAGGATCGGATCGGCAGGCTGGCGGTCGGCTGTCAGGCTGACATCGTCATGGTGCGCACCGACGACGTTGCCGTCTTCCCCGTCACCGACGCGGTCGGGACCATCGTCCAGGCGGTCGAACGCTCCAACGTCGACACGGTCATGGTGGCGGGCGGCATCCGCAAGCGCGGCGGCGCGCTCGTCGGCGTCGATCTGCCGAAGCTGCAGGCGGAAGTGAACGGCTCGCTCGACCACCTGCTCCAGGTCAGCGGTTACCGGCCGGCGCGCTCCGGTGCGGGCACGAAGGCGGCCTGAGCGAACGGGGCCCAAGCGAAGGTGACGTCGCCTCCTTGCGGGCGGCGTCTTCCTCCACATCAGAGAACCTACACGGAGGCTGCCATGCCGGCACTTGCCGTCAAGGATGTGGGCCGGCCCGGTGCCGCGCCGCAATTCCTTTCACGCCCCGCACCAGGCATCATCGCGGCGCTATTCTGCGGCTATCTCGCCGTCGGGCTGCCGCTGCCGGTGCTCCCGCTCTTCATCCACGACAAGCTGGGCTTCAGCACCTTGATCGTCGGACTGGTGATCGGCATCCAGTTCCTGGCGACCGTGCTGACGCGCGGCTATGCCGGCCGTGTCACCGACCAGCATGGCGGCAAGCGCTCGGCATTGCAGGGTGCCGCGATCAGCGCATTCGCCGGCCTGCTCTATCTCGTCGCATCCCTGCCGGGGCTGTCACCCGGGCTAAGCCTGGCGCTCCTGGTGGGGGGCCGACTGGCGGCCGGTCTTGGCGAAAGCCAGTTCGTCACCGGCTGCGTCTCCTGGTCGATCGCCTCGGTCGGACCGCAGCGCGCCGGCATGTCGATGTCCTGGACCGGCATCGCCATGTTCGCCGCGCTCGCCATCGGTGCACCGGTCGGCATGCTGCTTTACCAGGGCTATGGTCTCGAGGTGGCGATGGTCGCCTGCATCGTCGCGCCGCTCACCGCCGTCGCCATCGCCCTGCGCGGGACCTCCTATGCCACGCCCGCAGGTCCGCGGCTGCCCTTCCACAAGGTGGTCGGCCAGATCTGGCGCGAAGGGGTCGGCCTGATGCTGCAGGGGGTCGGCCTCTCGGGACTGACGGCCTTCGCCTCGCTCTATTTCGCGGCGCGTCATTGGAACAGCGCCGGTCTGGTCATGACCGCCTTCGGCGTCGGTTTCATCGCGGTGCGCGTCATTCTCGGCAGCCTGCCAGACCGGACGGGCGGCTATCGCGTCGCGCTGTGGTCGCTCGTGATCGAGGCCGTCGGGCAGACGATGATCTGGTCGGCGCCGACCGAGATCATGGCGCTCGCCGGCGCTCTGGTGACCGGCCTCGGCTGCGCCCTGGTCTTTCCGGCGCTCGGTGTGGAAGCCTTGAAACGGGTGCCGCCCGCCAATCGTGGCAGCGCCATGGGCGCCTTCGTCGCGTTCCTCGACATCGCCTATGGTGTTTCGGGGCCGGTGGCGGGCCTGATCGCCGGGCAGGTCGGCTATGCCGCCGTGTATCTGTTCGGTGCGGCCTGCGCATTGGCCGGCGCGGCCCTGGCCGCTGCCTCGCGTGGCTCACAATCCTGATTACTCCCCATCTGAAGGAGGCTCTTCCATGTCCCGCATCTTCATTTCCGGCTCATCGACCGGACTTGGCCTCATGGCAGCCGGGTTGCTCACCGAAAAAGGCCATCAGGTCGTCCTGCATGCCCGCAATGCCGACCGGGCCGGGCAAGCCCGCAAAACCTTGCCACAGGCCGAGGCGGTCGTGATCGGTGACATTTCGACCATCGCCGGCACCAAGGAGGTCGCCGCTCAGGTCAATGCGCTCGGCAGGTTCGATGCCGTCATCCACAATGCCGCCGTCGGCTATCGCGAGGCGCATCGATTGACGGCCGACGGTCTGCCGCACGTCTTCGCGATCAACACGCTGTCGGCCTACATCCTGACGGCGCTGATCGACCGTCCGAAGCGGCTCGTCTATCTGTCGTCGGGCATGCACCATCGTGTCGACGCCAATCTCGACGACATCCTGTGGAAGAAGCGCCGCTGGAACGGCTCGGAAGCTTACGCCGAGAGCAAGCTGCACGACGCGATGCTGGCCTTCGCCATCGCCCGCCGCTGGCCGGAGGTTTTCAGCAATTCCCTTGAGCCAGGCTGGGTTCCGACCAGGATGGGCGGCCCCGGCGCGCCCGACGACATGGATCAGGCGCATCTGACCCAAGCATGGCTTGCCGCAGGCGACGATCCCAAGGCGGATGTGACAGGCGAATATTTCTATCACATGAAACGCATGTCCCCCAACCCGCAGGCGCTGGATCCCGATCTTCAGAATCGGCTGATCGCCCTCTGCGCCGAAACCTCCGGCGTCATGTTGCCGTCCTAGCACGACGGCCGGGCAGACAGCCGCTACTCCGCGGGTAGCGGCCATTCCGTAGCCCACTCCAATGGTGACCAGCCTACATCACTGAGGTGTATCGGAACCTGGAGCCTTATCGTCCTCGGTCCTGAACTCCTGGAGCCGCACCGTCACCCGGGCCGACGTGGCGGCCACCGTGGCGAGAGCCCGGTGAGGTCGATAGTTGGCAGGCTGGGTTAGGAGTGTCGATGGGCCAGAGGGAGCGACGCACGCGCCGCAGGCTCTGATGGGTCCGGCGCCCCGGCAGGGGTGCCGTCGAGCCACCGGTGTCCGCCAGCCCCATCGCCCGCAGGTTGTCCAGGTCGGGCAGATCGCCCAAGCTCTCCAAACCGAACTGGTTGCGGAAGGCGTCGGTGGTCACGAAGTGAGGTGGTCCCTGTTTCCCGGTTCTCCCGCACTTTTCGTGGATCAGGCTGATGACGTTGGAGCCGGCGCCATCCGGAGATCCCATGTAATGAAGCATGCAAGAGCTTTTTGTGATCCCGGACTGCCGTGTCGTAACAGTTGAACCTGTTGGTGCGGCTGGTCTTCATGTGGCTGCCCAGGTCAAGTACTCCCATGCATGCTGTCCATCCTGTCAACAGCCGAGCCAATCCGTTCACAGCCGGTACCATCGGCATCCAGCTGACCTTCCGAGCCTGGGGAGCGCCGTCCACATCGACCTTCTCGTTCGTCGTTTCTATTGCCGCAACCCGATCTGCCCACGCCGGACCTTCGCTGAACCGGTGCCGGAGCTTCTGTCGCCGAGAGCACGCCGCACCCGGCGGCTCGCCGGCGCGCAAGCGCGGGTCGGCGCCACCTGTGGCGGGGAAGCCGGCGCAAGACTGCTGCATTGTCTCGGCATGCCGAGCAGCGCCGACACTGTGCTGCGGTTGGTACGCGCACTTCCCCTGCCGGAGTACGCGCTGCCCAGCGTGCTGGGCGTGGATGATTGGGCGCTGAGGAAAGGGCGGAGCTACGGCACTATCCTGGTTGATTTGGAGACACACCGCGTGGTTGATCTGCTGCCCGACCGCACAGCCCAGACGCTGACGGAGTGGCTCAACGACCGTGGCACGGTCACGGTGATCGCCCGCGACCGTTCCACCGAGTATGCCCGCGGCAGTGCCCTGGGCGCTCCCCGGGCGGTTCAGGTGGCTGATCGGTGGCACCTGCTCCAAAACCTGCGGCAGATGGTTGAACGCTGGCTAGCCGGCGTTTACGGCCGTTTGCGCCGCCTGCCGCCGGTTTCGGGCGGAGCCGTGGCACGGCGCGTTGGGGGCTATCCGCGCAGTCGGGCCGAAGCCGCCGCGACGGCGGACAGTCGTGCCCGGCGACATGCCTTGTATGAGGAGGTTCGGCGGCGTGTCGCGGCTGGCGAGAAGCTGCTGACGATCAGCCGGACGATGGGGCTCGCCCGCGGTACTGTGCGCAGCTACGCCCACGCGCAGCAGTTTCCTGAGCGGGCCGTGCGGGAGTCCGGGCTTGGTATCCTCGCCCTGCATCGTGAGTACCTTGAAGCCCGTCTGGCCGAGGGCAACGAGAATGCCGCGGCGCTGTGGCGGGAACTCCAAGACCGCGGCTTTGCCGGATCGGCCAAGCAGGTCCGCCGCTGGCTGAACCAGCGGCGGACCACTCCTGCCAAGTTCACGCCGCACAAGTGGCGCCCCGGCCCCACCGAAACCGCATCAACCTCCGCTACCGGTCCATTCCCCGCCCTGATCTCGCCCCGGCAACTGGCATGGCGGCTGGTGCAGGCGCCGCAGGGCATCGACACCGCCACAACTGAGGCCCTCGCCCGGATTTCGCAGGACCCGGAGGTCGCCAAGGGGCGCGACTTGGTTCGCCGCTTCGCTGAACTGATCGGACGCTGTGGAGTGCGATCGGATGCGCGTCCTGCCAACCCCTCCGCCATTTTGGACAATTGGCTTACTGACGCGCTGTCCTGCGGCATCCCAGCCGTCGAAACTTTCGCCGCCGGCGTGAGGCAGGACGAGGCAGCCGTCAAGGCGGCGCTCACCATGCCCTGGAGCAGCGGACAGGCGGAGGGACAAGTCAACAAGCTGAAGCTCATCAAGCGGCAGATGTATGGACGCGCCAGCTTCAATCTGCTGCGCCGTCGCGTCCTGCTCGCAGCCTGATCCACGAAAAGTGCGGGAGAACCAGTTTTCTGGGGCCACCTCTCCCGCGACGATCTGGTCATCGCGCAGGCCCAGGAATTCCTGCCAACCGTCGAGGCCTTGCGCCCAACGGTGCCCTGGGACCAAGTGGTGCGGGCACTGAAAGGGCAAGGCCGGACCCGGCCCTGGGACCGCAAGCCGTGGACACCCAGCCTGATCCGCGCCGTGCGCCGGCTGGTCGTGGCGGACTTGGTCCGTTCGGATGTCCTCGATCCGGCTCCCAAGCGGATCGACAGCGACGACCTCGTGTTCATGGTGGCGGGGCTGACGCGTGCCGAACCCGGCATCACGCTGGACGGCATCGCACGCCGCCTTCAGGGCATGGGGCAGCGTACCCCACGCGGCGGCCTGCGCTGGAGCCGGTCGTCGGTGAAGAACCTGTTGGACCGCGCCAAGGAGCAAGGGCTGGTGCGGGAAGCGGAGACCGCGTAGCGGTTGTTCAGCCGTTTGAGCGGTGGGCTGTTGGGAAGACCAACATTGTCGTTTGTCCCACCGCCCCCAGCCTCCGGCAGACATGGCGCGGTTCAAGTTGACGATGCCCCGGCAGTGGCAAACTCAACACAGCGTTCAGCAATGTCCGATCCGACAGAATTTGCGCACGCGCTCGATTTATTAGCCCTTCTTATAGCGACATGCACATCTAGCGATCTAATCGAGAAATCCCATAGCTGTTAGATTCAGGTCGGCCCGAAACAGCAGGAATTGGGGAAACGACCTTGGACTCTTGGAAGCATCGTCTCGCGCCTTTGTTGGTCGCGGCGGGCATCGCGGCAAGCCCTGCTGCGATCGCCCAGCAGGCGAACAGGACCGAACCCCTGGTCATCCAAGAGCAAGGCAGTTTCGCCGTCGGCGGCACGGTGTCGCGTACGCCCGGAACCTACAACAACAACGCGCCGACCGCCGAAGGACAGAGTCTCCATGGCGACCATCTCTACGCCTTCTACCAGGTTCCCCAGGCCCCGAAGGCTTTGCCCATCGTCATGCTGCACGGTGCCTACCAATCGGCTCGCAGTTGGGAAACCACGTCAGATGGGCGCGACGGGTTCCAGACCATTTTCTTGCGGCGGCATTTCCCAGTCTATCTGGTCGATCAGCCGCGCCGTGGACGGGCGGGCAACGGCACCGTCGCCATGACGATCGAGCCGACGCCCTACGACCAACTCTTCTTCGACCAGTTTCGACTCGGCAAATGGCCGAATTACTTCGACAACGCCCAGTTCGACCGCAAGCCCGAGACGCTGGACCAGTTCTTCCGTTCCGTCACGCCAAACATCGGGCCTTACGATGCCCGCGTGATCTCGGATGCGATGTCGGCACTGTTTGCGAAGATCGGCCCGGCCATCCTCTTCACCCATTCGCAGGGCGGCGGTCCGGGCTGGCTGACCGCGATCAAGACCCCCAACGTCAAAGCGATCGTCGCGTTCGAGCCGGGCAGCGGCTTCCTCTTTCCCGAAGGCGAACTGCCGCCGGCGATGCCGAGCGCAGCCGGCACCCTGGCGCCCGAGGCGGTGCCGCTCGCGGACTTTGAGACACTCACCCGCATCCCGATTATCGTCTATTACGGCGACAACTTCCCGGTCGAGCCGACGACGGAGCGCGGACAGGACAACTGGCGTGTGCGGTTCGCCATGGCCCGGCTCTGGGTCGATGCCATCAACACGCATGGCGGCGACGCCCGGCTGGTGCGGCTGCCAGAGATCGGCATTCGTGGCAACACGCATTTCCTGATGTCCGACCTGAACAATGTCCAGATCGCGGATCAGGTCTCGCGGTTCCTCACCGAGAAAAGGCTGGATTGATCCGCCTGCAACGGCGCTCGCCGCTGCGCGGGGTGTCGCACGCTCCCCTTGAAAGGACTGGAACCTGAAATGGCCGACCAAGCCATCAACACAAGCAGACGCGTGTTCCTTGGAACCTCCGCGCTCGTTCTCTCCGGTGCAATCTCAGGAGTTTTGGCCATGACCAACGCCGTCGTCGCCGCCGACCACAAGCAGAATCCGTTCACGCTGGTCTATGACGGCGCGATCACCAAGAACGAACCGGGCAAGGTGAACATCCATCCGGTCACCTACACGCTCAACGGCCTGGACATCGTCGCCAACGTCTACACCCCGGCGAACTACGATCCGAGCCGGACATACCCTGCGATCGTCCTGGCCCACCCGAACGGCGGGGTCAAGGAACAGGTCGCCGGCTTGTATGCCCAGCACCTGGCCGAACAGGGCTACATCACGATCACCGCCGATGCCGCGTACCAGGGCGGAAGCGGCGGCGCGCCGCGCAACGTGGACAAACCCATGTTCCGCATCGAGGACATCCACGGCATGGCGGATTTCATCACCCGCTATCCGGGTGTCGATGCCGCGCGTCTGGGGCTGTTCGGCATTTGCGGTGGCGGTGGCTACTCGCTGGCGGTGGCGAAGACCGACAAACGTTTCAAGTCGATCGCGACGCTGAGCATGTTCAACTCTGGACGGGTTCGCCGCAACGGTTATGCGGATTCGCAGCGCGCGACCATCCAGGACCGCCTGCGGCAGGCTTCAAACGCCCGCGCCCAGGAAGTGGCCAGCGGAGATGTTCTCTACTCGGGGGATGCCAATCTGAGCGATGCGCAGATCGCCGCCCTGCCGTTCGATCTGTACCGGCAGGGTTACGAGTATTACTGGAAGACGCACGCGCACCCCGGATCGACCTTCAAGTACACCACGAGCAGTCTGCTGGACCTGATGCGTTGGGATGCCACCGACCAGATCGAGCTCATCGACAAGCCGCTGCTGATGATCGCCGGCAGCAAGGCCGACAGCCTGTACATGACCGAGGACGCCTTCGCCAAGGCCACCGGCACGACTGACAAGGAATTGTTCAGGATCGACGGCGCGACGCACATCGAAACCTACTGGGTTCCCCAGTACGTGAACGCCGCGATGGGCAAGCTGACGCCGTTCTTCGCCCGAACCCTCGCTTCCGGTCGCTCATGACGCCGGCTGCACCGTCTTTCCCGACCGCCCGTTCAAAAGGCTTCGGCACCAGGACGCCCGGGTTCCGTTTCCGGGCGCCGTCCTCCACCCCCCGAGGAGTCGCACAGTGAAGACGCTCACCAGAAATCTGTTCGTCGCAGCCGGCCTGCTTCTGCCCACAGGATTGTCCACCATGGCGACCGCCCAGACCCAGCCCCCCGCCACGTCCGGCGCGGCACCAGCCCAACAGCCGTCGCGCGCGCAGCAGCTGATGGGCGCCACGGCGCCGAAGCTCGCCGAACTGACCGATGGCGTTCTCTACGGCGATGTCTGGGAGCGTCCGGGCCTCTCCAAGCGCGACCGCAGTCTGGTGACCGTCACGGCGCTCATCGTGCTCAATCGTCCCGACCAGCTTCGCTCCCATCTCGCTCTCGCACGCCAGAACGGTGTGACCGAGGAGGAACTGATCGAGACCATCACCCACATGGCCTTCTACTCCGGCTGGCCGAGCGCGGTGTCCGCCGTGGCGATCGCCAAGGACGTCTTCAAGAAGAACTGATCGCGGGCGCCACGCCCAGCCATGGAAAACGGACGGAGTGAGATGAAGTCCCTCGTTGCAGCATCGCTTCTCATCGCCTTGTGCGCCCCGGCCGCCTTGGCCCAAAGCAATCCGCCAATCACCGTCACGCACCCCGGTGCCCAGCCGTCCGCCGTGGGGCCAGCCGAGAATTTCACCGGCTCAGTGCGGGTCGATTCCCGCTTCCAAGGCACCGCGCCCGCCCGCATCGGCGGCGGCATCGTGACCTTCGAGCCCGGCGCCCGCACCGCCTGGCACACCCACCCGCTCGGCCAGACGCTGATCGTCACGGCGGGCGTCGGCCTCGTGCAGGCCTGGGATGGCCCCGTTCAGGAGATCAGGCCGGGGGACATCGTCTGGATTCCGCCGAACGTCAAGCACTGGCATGGCGCGACCACGACCAACGGCATGGCGCACATCGCGTTCTCGGAGTCGCTCGACGGCAGGTCGGTCGCGTGGATGGAGACGGTGACGGACGACCAGTATCGGCGATAGCCGCACTCCGTCAAACGTTGCCGCGACCCGCGCGACTGCACCGGACGGCACGGCCCATCGCCCGTCCACGAACCCCGAGCGAGGTTGTTCATGTTGAAATTCGCCAAGCCGTTCGCCGTCGCGAGCGTCGTCGCCGGCACGGTCTTCGTCGCCGGCTGGCAGGTGCACGCCGAGACCAACCGGGTCAGGTTTCCAGAAAACCTCGACCAGCTTGTCCATTACACAACCGTGCGGCGCGGCAATGTGACGGAGCACATCCTGACAACGCGAGACGCGATGGATGCGGTCAAGAGCGGAGGCCCAATCCCCGCCGGCACCCATTTTGTGCTCGCGGATTACCGCGACGGCACCCTCTATCGCTATTTCGTCATGGAAAAGGGCGAAGGCTTCGGGGCCGACTATGACGAGCGCCGCCGCACCACCGATTGGCAATTCCAATGGTTCTGGCCGGACAAGTCCGTCAACCTGGACGAGAACACCGCCCGCTGCCAGTCGTGTCATCGCAGCCAGGCGGACAGTGACTTCCTCTACACCGCCGACCGGATTCCCCGGTTCAACGGCACGCCGGTGCAATAGGTCGGAGGAACGCGCCGTGAATTCCGTCTTTCTTCTGCGCCTTGCCTTCGACCTGACCGCAGCCGCCCTTCTGCTCTTCGGTCTCTCTTACTGGTGGCTCGGGAACGCCGCCCACGAGCTGGCCGGGACCGCGATGTTCCTGCTGCTTGTCGTCCACACCGTCTTCAACCGCCGCTTCTACGGCAGGATCGCGAAGACCCGACGGGAGGCGCGGGACCTGTTCAACCTCGCCGTGATCCTGGCCTTGCTCGTGGCGATGGCGATGCTGCTCGTCACCAGCGTTCTGATCTCCAATGCCCTGCCCGACATCCTGTCGTCGTTCGGCGGCTTCACCGTGCGACGGATCCACACGCTGGCGGCCTATTGGGCGCTCGTCATCGTCGCCGTCCATCTTGGTCTGCGCTGGCCGCTGATCATGGGCGTGACGCGCAGTCTGCTGGGGCTCTCCGCTCCAAACCCGGGGCGGAGCTGGGCGTTGCGGTTGGCCGCGCTCGCCATCGCGATCCACGGTGTCTGGAGTGCGTTTGAGCTGGGCCTCGGCGGAAAGCTCGCCATGCAGGTGTCGCTCGACTGGTGGAACTTCGAGACATCGGTCGCCGGATTCTTCATCCACTGCGTCGCGGTCGCCGGTCTCTGCATGGCCGTGACCCACTACGCCTTGAAATGGCTGCAACGCCGCGAACGGACAGCCAGGACGGCCTGATCGAGAGGATCACGGCGCGCGGTAACGCAGCGTGTCCACCAGCAAGCTCAGCGCCGGCGAAGAATGCCGCCGGTTCGGGTAATAGAGATGGTATCCCGGAAAATAGGGACACCAGTCTTCCAGCACGCGGATCAGCCGCCCTTCGGCGATATGGGGGAGAACCTGGTCTTCCGGCATGTAGGCGACCCCGAGTCCGTCCAGCGCCGAGCTCAGGCGAAGGCCGAGACTGTTGAAGACGAGCTGCCCCTCGCCCCGCACCTTGACCTCGCGCCCGTCCTTCTCGAGGCCCCAGGGGAACAGCCCGCCATAAGTCGGCAGGCGCATGTTGATGCAGGTGTGCGCGGTCATATCCTGCGGCACCAGCGGGATCGGATGCTTTTTGAAATAGGCTGGCGATGCGACCACGGCCATGCGCATCTCCGGCCCGATGGGCACGGCGATCATGTCCTTGGCGACCTGCTCGCCCATGCGGACACCGGCGTCATACCCCTCCGACACGATGTCGGTAAGGCCGTAATCGACGATGATCTCAACGGTGATGTCGGGATGATCGGGCAGGAACCGCTTCAAGGCAGGCTGGAGGATGGAGGTCGCCGGGTGCTCGCCGGCCGTGATGCGGACCGTGCCAGCGGGCTTTTCGCGCAGCTCGCTCAAGGCGGCGAGCTGCGCCTGGATCTCCTCGAACCTCGGCGCGACGGTCTGCAACAGGCGCGCGCCGGCTTCCGTCGGCGCCACGCTTCGCGTCGTGCGGGTCAGCAGGCGCAACCCGATCCTCTCCTCAAGCGCGCGTATCGTCTGGCTGAGCGCCGATTGCGAAACGCCGAGCTTTGCCGCGGCCCGGGTGAAGCTGCGCTCCTGCGCGACGATGGCAAAGGCCGCAAGGTCGTTGAAGTTCTCGTGAGCCATTCATTAGTCCATCTTATCGCCTCATGCGTATTATAGCGTCTAATCGCCATGTCCAGCACGCGCTAATGATCACCGGCAACAGGAAGGCGCGGTTCCGCGCCCAACCGGGGCGCCGAGGAACATTCATCCATGAGCATCGCGACACACGCGCAATCGGCCATCGCCGATTGCGCGCCGACCGCCGGACCTCGCCGCAAGGAAAACGACAAGACGCACGGCATCCAGCCGGGCGACCCGACACGGGCGGCGCAGGCGCTGATCACGCTCGCCCATGAGGCGACGCTTCCCGCCCGGTGCGTGACGCCGGAACAGGATGACCTGCCGCACCACCCGATACGAACTGACTGGAAAAGAACGATGAACACGAGAACACTTGGAAACGGCCTTGAGGTCTCACCCCTTGGCCTGGGCTGCATGGGCATGACGGGCGTCTATGGTGCGGCGACGGACAAGGCCCAGATGATCAAGCTCATCCACGACGCGCATGATCGCGGCGTCACATTCTTCGACACCGCCGAGGCCTACGGTCCGTTCACGAACGAGGAACTGGTCGGCGAAGCCCTCCAACCGATCCGCGATCAGGTCGTCATCGCCACCAAGTTCGGCTTCGACATCGACCTGGAGACGGGCGCGCGCCGGGGCGGCACCGACAGCCGTCCCGAGCGCATCAAGGCGGTGGCGGAGGCTGCGCTCAAGCGCCTGAAGACCGACCGCATCGACCTGTTCTACCAGCATCGCGTCGATCGCGCCGTGCCGATCGAAGACGTCGCCGGTGCCGTCAAGGACCTGATCGCCGAGGGCAAGGTCAAGCATTTCGGTCTCTCGGAAGCCGGCGTCCAGACCATCCGGCGCGCCCACGCGGTGCAGCCCGTCACGGCGGTCCAGAGCGAATATTCGCTGTTCTGGCGCGGGCCGGAAGCGGATCTGCTGCCGGCTCTGGAGGAACTCGGCATCGGCTTCGTCCCGTTCAGCCCGCTGGGCGCCGGCTTCCTCACCGGCCGGATCACCCAGGACACGACATTCGAGGACGGCGACTTCCGCAATCTCGTGCCGCGCTTCTCCCCGGACGCCCGCAAGGCCAACCTCGCCCTGGTCGATGTGATCAAAGGCGTTGCGGACCGCAAGGGTGCCACGACCGCGCAGGTCGCGCTCGCGTGGCTGCTCGCCCGGAAGCCCTGGATCGTGCCGATCCCCGGCACCACCAAGCTCCATCGCCTCGAGGAAAATCTCGGCGCGGCCAGTCTGGAACTGACGGCGAGCGATCTCGCGGAGATCGACGCCGAGACATCGAAGATCGAGGTCCAGGGGGAGCGGCTGCCCGAGGCCGTTCTGAAGATGACCGGGCATTGACGATACAGGAGGACGCGCTCGACATCAGCTTCGAGACAAGGACGCTCATGCCGCCCCTCACACGTCAATCGGCCTGCACGGCCCTGTTGCTGCTCCTGACACCTGCGTCGGCGGACGCTCGGAAGGAGGAGGACATGCGCAACGACGACAGGATCGCTGAACGGCCATACGGCTCTCCTGGAGTTCGCGGTGACGGGAACCCGCGGGGAACGGCGCTCGGCCCGGCCAACACCATCGGCGACATCCTGACTCACCCGGCCTTCGCCGGATTTGCCAGGCGGGTCCTGCCCTGGGACGACCGTTCCTACGATGAAGGCTTGCCGCTCGGCGCTCTGGGCTCGCTGCTGCCCTATCACAGCCATGTGGATGTGGCCGCGGCGATCAACGGCCTGAATCGGCTGATCGCCGACGTGGCAAGCGGCGGAACGGTGTTCTACGACCTCCACACGGAGGCGCAGAAGCGGGCCCAGCCGGCCAAGGAGCACACCGGCCTGTTCTTCTTTCGCGGGCGACCCGGCGCCCCCTTCGCGGTCATCGCACCCGGCGGTGGGTTCGCCTATGTCGGGTCGGTCCACGAAGGCTTTCCCTACGCGCTCGACATCAGCAACCGGGGCTACAACGCCTTCGTTCTCAAATATCGCGCTGGGCACGGCGGCAGGACGGCAACCGAGGACTTGGCGGTCGCCATCTCCTTCATCTTTCGGCATGCGGCAACGCTGGAGGTCGGCATCGAGAACTATTCACTCTGGGGCAGTTCGGCCGGCGCCCGCATGGCCGCCTTCATCGGTTCGCACGGCGTTGCGGCCTTCGGCGGCGATTCCCTGCCCAAGCCATCGACCGTGGTGACGGCCTACACCGCGCACTCCGACACGTCATCCGACGAACCGCCCACCTTCGCGGTCGTCGGCGAGCAGGATGGCATCGCGCCGCCTTCGTCCATGGAAAGCCGCATCGCGGTCCTTCGCCGGGCCGGCACCCCCGTCGAGTTCCACCGTTACCGGAATGTCGGCCATGGTTTCGGGACGGGCGCCGGCACCAGCGCCGCTGGCTGGATCAGCGACGCCGTCCGGTTCTGGGAACAGCACATGAAAGGAAAAGCGAAGAAAGGAGAGGAAGGCCCATGAGCGAGGCGCTGGTGCATCGAGGTCGGCCCGGGCGCACTGATCCCGGAGATGTCTCTTGATCAGGCGCAGCGGACGGCGTTTTGACGTGCTTGATCGATCATTCGGTTGAGGATGGTGACACCCGGCGCCGCTTCGGTCTGCTGACAGGGCGGCGTGCGGGCATGAAGCCCGCTCCTCCCGGCCTGGGTGCACCACCCCCCTCTCAGGTGTGATCCTCCAGCGGCGGGTCCTCAGCTTACCCGCAAATCTACGTTCTTCAGCGGCAGGTTCCGCACGCGCCTGCCGGTGGCGGCGAAGACGGCGTTCAGCACCGCCGGCGCTGCCACGGCGATGGTCGGCTCGCCGACGCCGCCCCAGAAGCCGCCCGACGGCATGAGGATGACCTCGACCGCCGGCATCTCGTCCAGGCGCAGCACCGTGTAGCTGTCGAAATTCTGCTGCTCGATGCGCCCATCCTTCACCGTGCATTCGCCGTACAGCATGGCCGAAAGCCCGTAGGCGAAGGAACCGGCGATCTGCGCCTCGACCTGCTGCGGGTTGACGACGTGGCCGGGGTCGGTGGCGGCGACGATGCGGTGGATGTTCACCTTGCCATCGGACACCGACACTTCGGCGGCGGCGGCGACATAGCTGCCAAAGCCCATGATCTGGGCGAGGCCCCGGTGGATGCCTTCCGCCGGTTTGGTTCCCCAGCCGATGCCCTTGGCCGCCGCCTCAAGCACCGCGAGGTGTTTGGGATGGTTGGCCATCAGCTTGCGGCGGAACGCCAGGGGATCGCTCCCCGCCGCGTGGGCGAGTTCATCGATGAAGCATTCCAGATAGACGGCGTTCTGGTTGAGGTTCACGCCGCGCCAGGCACCGGGCCGGACGTGCGGGTTGCGCATCGCGTGGTCGATCAGCAGGTTCGGCACCGTGTAGCCGATCGCCATCTCCGCCCCATCGGGGACAAGCCCCTGGAAGATGAAGGGATCGCCGTTGGCCGTGATCAGCGATGGCCGGGCGTAGGCCATGATCGACTGGCCGGAAATGCGCATGTGCAGCGCCTCGACGTTGCCCGACCCGTCCAGGGAAGCGCGCAGCCGGCACTGGGTGACCGGGTGGAACCGGCCCTGCGCCATGTCCTCCTCACGGGTCCACATCATCTTGACCGGCGTGCCGGGCACCTGCTTGGCGATCAGCACGGCCATCCGCACATAATCGGTGACGAGCCGCCGACCGAAGCTGCCGCCGATGCGCATCGTGTGCACTTCGCACGCCTCCACCGGCAGGCCCGCCGCGGCCGCCACGGCGTCCAGCGCCGCCTCGGCCACCTGGGTCGGCGCCCAGGCGTCGCAACGCTCCGGCGTCCAGCGTACGGTGGCGCTCAGCACCTCCATCGGCGCGTGGTTCTGGTAGGGGAAGCTGTAGTCGGCCTCGACGACGCGGCCGGCCTTCGTCAGCACGCCCTTGGCGTCGCCCGCCTTGTTGCCGATGTAAGGGGTGTCGGCGGACAACCCGGCGCGCAGCGTCTCGGCGATGGTCGCGCTGGAGACGGCCGCGCTCGGTCCCTCGTTCCACGTGATGGGCAGGGCGTCGAGCGCGGTCTTGGCGCGCCAGAAGGTGTCGGCGACCACCGCCACCGTCTCGTCATCGACGCGCAGCACATGCTTCACGCCGCGCATGGCGCTGACCGCCGTCGCGTCGAAGCTCGCGAGCTTGCCGCCATGCACCGGGCAGGCCTTGGGCACCGCGACCAGCATGCCGGGCAGCGACAGATCCATGCCGTAGACCAGCGACCCGTTCAGCTTGTCGGCGGTGTCGAGCCGCTTGAGAGGCTTGCCGGCGATGATCCAGTCCTTGGGGTCCTTCAGCGCGACCGTGGCGGGCGGGGCGATGCGGTTCGCGGCCACGGCGACGGCGCCGTAGGTGGTGGAGCGCCCGCTCGG
This sequence comes from Azospirillum sp. HJ39, assembly GCF_041507355.1. Taxonomy (NCBI): domain Bacteria; kingdom Pseudomonadati; phylum Pseudomonadota; class Alphaproteobacteria; order Rhodospirillales; family Azospirillaceae; genus Azospirillum; species Azospirillum sp. HJ39. Next base: position 622,928 of record NZ_CP167913.1, read on the forward strand.
CTTGTGGGTGATGACGCCCTTGGCGACGCTGCACTCCTCGGGCTTCACGTTCCAGCCCTGGGCCGCCGCCTGCACCAGCATCGCGCGGGCCGCGGCGCCGCCCATGCGCACATACTCCTGCGACCCGCGAATGGCCCGCGAACCGCCGGTCGATTGGTCGCGCCAGACGCGTTCGCGGCGCCGGTTCTCGCCCGGCTTCACCAGCTCGAAGCGCACCCTGTCCCAGTCGCCGTCCAACTCCTCCACGACGAGTTGGGCGAGGCCGGTCAGCGACCCCTGTCCCATCTCGGCACGGGCGATGCGGATGATGATGGACTCGTCGGGTTGGATCACCACCCAGGCGTTGACCTCCGGCGCGGTCGGCGGCGTTGCCGTCTGGGCCACCGCGCGCGTCGGCAGGGGGAAGGAGAAGCCAAGCGTGAAGGCACCCGCCGCCGCCCCAGCACCAGCCAGGAAGCCACGGCGGGAGACGCGAGGCGCGGAAGCCGGTGTCGGACGATGAGCCTGTGACGTCATCTCGGTTTTTCCCTCAGCCACGGTTGGTCGCCATGCGTTCGGCGGCGAGCTTCACGCCGGCCAGCACGCGGGTGTAGGTTCCGCATCGGCAGATGTTGGAGATCTGTTCCCGGATCTCGGCGTCGGTCGGGTGTGGATTCTGCGCGAGCAGGGACGAGGCGGCCATGATCATGCCGGGCTGGCAATAACCGCACTGCGCGACATCCAGCTCCGCCCAGGCCAACTGGACCGGGTGGGGCTTTTCGGACCCCAGCCCCTCGATCGTGACGATCATCTGGTCGCTGGTGACGGCGCCGACCGGCAGCGCGCAGGACCGCACGGCGACGCCATCGACATGCACCGTGCAGGCGCCGCATTGGGCGACGCCGCAGCCGTATTTGGTGCCGGTCAGACCGGCGTGCTCGCGCAGAACCCAGAGAAGCGGCGTGTCCTCCTCGACGTCGAGTTCCACCTGTTTCCCGTTGATGTTGAGTGTCGCCATCTTGCGCTCCCAGCGTTGAGGATGAGGCCGTGGTGGTGGATCGGCTTTTCGATGCCAAAGGCCGGAGGACCGGTGCGCGGCATATTGTTGGTTACCATGTGGACGCTCAGGCCATTAGGCCGTGGGGGTGGCATGACCCTATGAAGCCGGTTCATCAATGCGCCGGCCAAAGCCTCCGCCGTCCTGAAAGTTCTGCTTGAGAGCGTCCCAAGGGCAACACCCACGGCGAGCCGATTCGCGTGATCGTCAGCGACGGTGCGTCCGCGCTTGAACCGGAAGGCAAGGAACCCGCTTCCGAAGCGGCTTGCGCGCGGTGCGCCTGAATGAACATGGCGGTGAACAGCCACAGCGACAGGACCGTCGAAAGCGACACGACCGTCACGGCAAGACAGTTCATGGTCGTTCTTTCCAATGGCGAAACGGGGTCCCGGCCGGGCGGTTGGACGCATGGAGATCCCGCCGCCGACCGGGTACCGGCGGAGGGGCTTCCGCCGACGAATCCATGTCTAGGGGGCGTATGTCGCAAGACTGTGTCAGCCGCACCGGCTTTGTGTATCGGTCTGTGGCAAAGCCCCGGAACTGATACAGATTTGTACACATTCGCGCTTTGGCGCTCCGATCGGTCGTGCCACTGTTTCGGCATCACAGTTTCGGCTGCCGGCCTTTCCAGTTCCCACGGTGTTCCATGCCGCTTCCAACCGACGACGCCTCCATTCATCTTCTGCTGGTCGATGATCACCGCGACATCCGGGAGACGCTCGCCCGTTATCTCGACCGCCATGGCCTGCGCGTCACCACGGCGGAGGACGCCGCCACCGCAAGGCGCGTGCTGCGCGGTTCGGCGCCGGACCTCGTCGTGCTGGACATCATGATGCCGGGGGAGGATGGCCTCAGCCTGTGCCGGCATCTGCGGGAAACCACCGAGGTGCCGATCATCTTCCTGACCGCCCTCGGTGAGTTCACCGACCGGATCATCGGGCTGGAGATGGGGGCCGACGATTACGTGCCAAAGCCCTTCGAGCCGCGCGAACTGCTGGCCCGCATCAAGGCGGTGATGCGCCGCAGCCGCAGCCTGCCGGTGGACCCGGCCCGACGGCGCGGCGCAAGCCCGCGTGTGGCATTCGACGGCTGGGTGCTCGATCTGGGACGGCGGGAACTGACGGGCAGCGACGGGGTCGCCGTCTCGCTCAGCACCTCGGAATATCTGATGCTGGAGGCCTTCGTGCGCCATCCCGGCCTCGTGCTGTCGCGCGACCAACTGCTCGACCTGACAAAGGGCCGCACAGCCGACGCCTTCGACCGCAGCATCGACAACCAGGTCAGCCGGCTGCGCCGCAAGGTGGAGGCCGACCCACGCAACCCCTGCCTGATCAAGACCGTCTGGGGTGGCGGCTATTGCTTTGCCGCCGGCGTGAGGGAGCTGTCATGACCGGCCTGCTCCGCCACCCCGCGCTCCGCCATCTCGTGCCGCGCACCCTGTTCACGCAGATGGTCCTGCTCCTGGCCGCCGCCGTCGTCGTGGCGAAGCTCGGCAGTTGGTACGCCTACATGGACGAGCGCGCCTTCGCCATGCAGCAACTGCGCGTGGACGACACGATCACCCGAACGGCTTCGGCCATCCGGCTGATCGCGGCGGCGCCGGACCCGCTGCACAAGGACGCGCTGGAGGCGGTGAGCAGCCGCGAGTTCAGCTTCTGGTGGGACCGCGTGCAACTCGGCGCCGCCGCGCCGCCGACGGTGGAGGCGCTGGCCGCGCGCGACCGGCTGAAGGCGCTGGTGGGGGAGAGCGTCACGGATGTGATGGTGCTCATCAAGCGGCCCGACGGCAACGCCCTCGCGGCTCCCGATGGGTCGGAACAGGTGACGTTCATGGTCTCCGCCCGCTTCCCCGACGGCCGTTGGCTGAACGCCGCGACGGTCCAGCCCTCGCGTCCGGCGGTGTCCAACGGCTCGCTGTCTTTTTCTATCCTGACCTCCGTGGCGATGGTGGCGCTGGTCGCCTTCTTCATCTCCCGCCGCATCTCCCGTCCGCTCCGGCAGATCGGGGAGGCGGCGGAACGGCTCGGGCGGGGGGAGACGATGGCACTCGACGAGACGAAGGGACCGACCGAGGTCCGCCGCGCCGCGACCGCCTTCAACGCCATGGGCGCGCGGCTGCGGCGCTTCGTCGATGATCGCACGCGGATGCTGGCGGCGGTCAGCCATGATCTGCGCACCCCCATCACCAACCTGCGCCTGAGGGTCGAACTGCTGGAGGAGGGGGAAACCAGGCAGCGCATGCTGGACAATGTCGAGGAACTCCGGCTCACGGCGGAGGCCATGCTGTCCTTCGCGCGCGAGGAGGGAAGCGAGGAAACACGGATGATCGACCTCGTCTCGCTGGTGGAGAGCGTGTGCGAGGACATGGCCGATCTCGGCGCGCCGGTGACCTTCGACGGGGTGCCGAAGCTTCCGGTGGCGTGTCGCCCGGCGGCGATGCGCCGGGTCATCCGAAACCTCGTGGAAAACGCCGTCGCCTATGGTGGCACGGCCAGGGTGGCCGTGATTGCCGGCGGCGGCGAGAACCGGGTGACGGTCGAGGACCAGGGGCCGGGCATCGCGGCGGCCGACATCGATCGGGTGTTCGAGCCGTTCGTCCGGCTTGAGGAGTCCCGCAACCGCCGCACCGGCGGCGTTGGCCTGGGCCTGTCCATCGCCCGCTCCATCGTCCGTGGGCATGGTGGCGACATCCGGCTGGAAAACCGGCTGGAAGGGGGCTTGCGCGCGGTCCTTACGCTTCCGGCGATGCATCCCGGCAATGGACGGCCGGACAGGCGTGCGTTGACACGACCGATGGTGACGTGGGGCCGCCCGGTCGAAAGGCGCAAGTGACACCGGCAACGCCACCATCCGGTCCGACCGCCGCCACGCATTCATGCCATGCAATCATAGGCTCATGCCGATCATGGCGTCTAATCGACGCGGTTGAAACGACGTATCTCTCGTTTCTACCGACAGGTTGAGCACCGCGGGACCGGCCCAGCCATCCGAGGCCGGGAGCGACGCGGGCGGAACCTGGATGTCGTCCGACACGTCCGTTTCACACCCGGCCTCCGCCGTGCGGAGGACCAGGAAAAGCCGCGTCATGCGGCAGGAGACTCAAATCATGGTTTGCATCGGTATCGGTGTCGTCACCGCCTCGGTGTACGTGCTTCTGCTGGTGGGCAGCGGATACGGCTCCGGGATTCCATTGCGCTTCGAGAGGAGGCGGGGCACGGCGCAAGAGCGCCGTCCGTCCGGGGAGGAACGCATGGGCTGACCCATTCAAGGGGCTTCGATCACTCACGGTAGCGCAAGGCTTCGACCAGCAATTGGAAGGCGGGCGAGGCTTGGCGGCGGCTTGGGTAGTAAAGATGATACCCTGAAAACGGCGGGCACCAGTCTTCGAGAACCCGGACGAGCCGCCCTTCTTCAATCAGGTTGCGGAACTGATCGTCGGGAAGGCAGGCAAGACCCAGACCGTTGACGGCGGCGTGAACGATCATCGGCACGTCGTTGCAGGTGAACTGACCATCGACGCGCACGTTCAGGGGGCGGGCGTTCTTTTCAAACTCCCAAGCGTAGAGACCGCCCAGCGTCGGCAGCCGCAGATTGATGCAGACATGCTGCGTCAGGTCGTGGGGGGTCGCCGGCTTCGGGTGCCGCGCGAAATAGGCCGGCGACCCCGCGACCGCCATCCGCAGTTCCGGGCCGATCTTGACGGCGATCATGTCCTTTTCGACCTGCTCGCCGAGGCGCACGCCGGCGTCGTAACGCTCGGCCACGAGATCGGTCAGTTTCTGCTCGACCGAAATCTCCACCTTGACGTCGGGGTGGGCGGTCATCAGCCGCGTGACCACGGGCATCAGGATCGTCTCGGTCGCATGACGGCTCGATGTGATGCGGATGTTGCCGGCGGGCTTCTGGCGCAGCGCGGTGATCGAATCAAGCCGTGTCTGGATGTCGTTGAAGGCCGGACGCAGCGTCTCGGCGAGCTGCTCACCGGCTTCCGTGGGCGCGACGTTGCGCGTCGTCCGCGTCAGCAGCCTGACCCCCATGCGCTCTTCCAGACGCCGGATGGTGTGGCTCAGCGACGATTGCGACGTGCCAAGCCGCGCCGCCGCGCGGGTGAAGCTGCGCTCCTCGGCCACCGTCAGGAAGCCGATCAGGTCACCGAGTTCATCCCGCTTCATTCATGAATCCACAATATAGGCTTATACCGAATATACCATCCAATCCGCACAGTCTTCCAATGGTATCTTGGTTTTCGCAGCCCTCCGGCCGAGACGGGGTCGAGGCCATCACAATTCCAAACAGGAAGTGGTTGAATCATGAAAACGCTCGGCTATGCCTGCACATCCGCGCACGCTCCGCTGGCCCCTTTCTCGTTCGAACGCCGTGCGCCGCGCGCAAACGACATCGTCATGGAGATTCTCTACTGCGGCGTCTGCCACTCGGATCTTCATTGGGCGCGCAACGACTGGGGTTGGACCGTTTTCCCGGCCATCCCCGGCCATGAGATCGTCGGTCGCGTCATCGAAATCGGCCCGGATGTTGCCAAATACAAGATCGGCGATTATGTCGCCGTCGGCTGCATGGTCGACAGCTGCCAGCATTGCGACCAGTGCCGGAAGGACGAGGAGCAGCTCTGCCGCGAGGGGAACACCGGAACCTATGGCGGGTTCGACCGCTTCACCAAGGAACACACGCTCGGCGGCTATTCCAAGCACCTGGTCGTGCGCGAGGAGTTTGTGCTGCGGATGCCGGACGGCCTCGACCTGGCGAAAGCCGCCCCGCTGCTCTGCGCCGGCATCACCACCTATTCGCCGCTGAAGACCTGGAAGGCCGGCCCCGGCAGCCGCGTCGGCGTGATCGGCCTGGGCGGGCTTGGTCATATGGCCGTGAAGCTCGCCGCCGGTATGGGCGCCCATGTCACGGTCCTCAGCCGCTCCCCCGACAAGGCTGAGGACGCCCGCGCGCTCGGCGCCGCCGCGCTGCTGGTTTCAACCGACGACGATGCGATGGCGAAGGCCGCCAACGGCTTCGACCTCATCATCGACACCGTGCCGGTCAAGCACGACCTCAACCCCTACATGCCGTTGCTCGACGTCGACGGCACGCTGGTGATCGTCGGGCAAATCGGCCCGGTCGCCGAGTTGAGCACCGTTCCCCTCATTCTGGGGCGCCGCCGGATCGCGGGATCGCCGATCGGCGGCATTCGGGAGACACAGGAAATGCTCGATTTCTGCGCCGAGAAGAACATCCTGCCCGACTGCGAGATGATTCGCATGGACGAAATCAACGAGGCCTTTGAGCGGATGGAGAAATCGGACGTCCGCTATCGCTTCGTCATCGACATGGCATCCCTGCAGGTCGGCTGACCATTCCGATGGACAAGACACTCCGACGTCCGACCCTGTCCCGCCGCGCGATGCTCGGCGCCGCCGCGCTGGGCATCGCGGCTGGAGCCCAGGGAATGCTCGGCGGTCCGAAAGCCGCCGTCGCCCAGGCCACCACGCCGGCTGTTGGACTGACGTTCATCAACAGCGTCGGCATGGCGTTCGTGCCGATCCCGGCGGGCCGATTCCTGATGGGATCGCCCGACAGCGACCGGGAGGCGCGCGCTTTCGAGAAGCCGCAGCATGAGGTCACCATCAGCAAGCCGTTCCATTTCGGCCGCTTTGAAGTCACCCAGTCGCAATGGGAGGCGGTGCTGGGCGAGAACCCCTATGATCGCGACCGCTCCAACCCCTACTACACCCTGCCGGGGATGCGGGAACGGATCACCCGCCCCGACCATCCCGCAACCGTGTCGTGGAACGACGCGCAGGAGTTCATCGCGGCGCTGAACCGCAGGGAGGGCGGCGACCGCTATCGGCTTCCGACCGAAGCCGAATGGGAGTACGCCGCGCGCGCCGGAACCCAATCCCGCTATTCCTTCGGCGACGACGACGCCGATCTTGGTCGCCATGCCTGGTTCGGCGAAGACTTCAACACCGGCGGCACGCACCCCGTCGGTCGGAAGGAACCCAACCCTTGGGGTCTTTTCGACATTCATGGCAACGCCTGGGAATGGGTGCAGGATTGGTACGATCCGAACGCCTACGCAAGCAGCCCCTCGATCGACCCCCAAGGGCCGGAGAGCGGCCGGCATCGTGTGGTGCGCGGCGGAAGCTGGCATGCGACGGCCACAAGCTGGCGCTCGGCTTTCCGTCGCGACTACGACCCCGATTATCGCGGAATCAGCATCGGCTTCCGCCTGTTGCGAACCGCGCAATAGCCCCGGACCCAAACCGTCGCGGCGGGAGACGATTGGAGAGATCATGAGCATTGCCCCTTTGACCGTTCTGGTTGTTGGCGCAACCGGCAGCATCGGACGCTTTGTCGTGGAAGACGCGCTGGCGCAAGGCCATGCCGTGCGCGCGCTGGTCCGCAACGCCGCAAAGGCCCGCCAACTGCCCGCGCGGACGCAGGTGGTGGTCGGTGACGTCACCAGACCGGAAACGCTTGACGCCGCCGTCGATGGTGTCGATGCCGTCGTGCTGACGCTGGGCGCCGACGGGCAGGGCAAGACCGGCGCCGAGCAGGTCAGCTACGGCGGCGTGCGCAATGTGCTGGCGGCTCTTGGGCCGCGCCGCGCCCGCATCGTCCTGATGACCGCCATCGGCATCACCAATCGGTACGGCTGGTACAACGAAAGCACGGAGGCCCACGACTGGAAACGCCGGTCCGAGCGGCTTCTCCGCGCCAGCGGCCAGCCCTACACCATCGTGCGCCCCGGCTGGTTCGACCACAACGCCCGCGACCAGCACCGCATCGTTCTTCTCCAGGGCGACCGGCGGCACGCGGGCGACCCGAGCGATGGGGTGATCGCGCGCCGCCAGATCGCCCAGGTTCTGGTCGCCAGCCTGTCGTCGGATCAGGCGCTGCGCACATCCTTCGAGCTGATTGCCGAAAAAGGCCCCGAACCGGAGCGTTTCGACGCGCTGTTCGCGTCGCTCGACGCAGACCCCCACGGTGCCCTGGATGGCGTGCACGATTTGCCGAACATGCCGCTTGAGGATGAACCGCGGCGTGTCCGCGACGACCTCGCAAGAATGGCCGCCCATCGGCTGGCCGACGCGGTCTGAAGACAACGGGTTACCGCGATGATCGGGAGGACGGCGTCGCCCGCCCCCGTGGTTGCAGGGATGGGTTGCAGGGATGAACACCGAAAAAACCCGTCGCCAACATGGAGAAAAGGAAACAATCATGACCAACGTCATCGTCGTCATCGGGGCCGGCTCCATCGGTCAGGCGATCGCGCGGCGCGTGAGCGCCGGCAAGCACGTGCTGCTGGCGGATCTGCGTCAGGAGAACGCCGACGCGGCGGCAAAGACACTCAGCGAAGCCGGCTTCGCGGTGAGCACCGCGACCGTCGATGTCTCCTCGCGCGCGTCGGTCCACGCGCTGGTCGAAACCGCCACGGCGATCGGCGAGGTGACCGGCGTCATTCACGCCGCCGGCGTCTCCCCGTCCCAGGCGCCGCCGGCGGTCATCCTCAAGGTCGATCTGTACGGCACCGCCGTCGTTCTCGAGGAGTTCGGCGCGGTCATCGCGCCTGGAGGATCCGGCGTCGTCATCGCGTCGATGTCCGGCCACCGGCTGCCGGCGCTGACAGCGGAGCAGGACAAGGCGCTGGCGACCACGCCCACCGATGAGCTGCTTGCGCTTCCCATGCTGCACCCGGATCGGGTGACCGATCCCCTGAACGCCTATCAGATTTCCAAGCGCTGCAACGCGCTCCGGGTCATGGCCGAGGCGGTGCGGTGGGGCAAGCGCGGCGCGCGGGTCAACACGATCAGCCCCGGCATCGTCATCACCCCGCTCGCCAAGGACGAACTGACCGGTCCGCGAGGCGCCGGCTACCGGCGCATGATCGATCTGTGCCCGACCGGCCGAGCCGGGACGCCGGACGAGATCGGCACGCTCGGCGCCCTCCTCATGGGCGCCGACGGCGCGTTCATCACCGGCAGCGACATCCTCATCGATGGCGGCGTGACGGCGTCCTACTGGTACGGCGAACTGGCGCCGACGGCCTGATCGATGACCATGCCCACCCCCCGGCCACCCCCCGCCACCCTTGATCCGGGACGGCAGATATATGAAGCAGGATCATAAGCTCATGCGGAATACATGACCTAATCAGAGCAAAACTTTCAGCCTATCTCCTGTTGATGGACTCAAGGCCGTCCGACGCCATCAACAGGAGACGATGATGAAGATCACCAGACTGGATTCGGTGCCCTCCGCGCAGGGACCGGCTGATTATTTCACCGGCACCGTGCGCATCGACGGCTTGTTTCAGGCGGAGGCACCGGCCCGGGTCGGCGGCGCGACCGTCACCTTCGAGCCGGGCGCCCGCACGGTGTGGCACACCCACCCGCTGGGGCAAACGCTGATCGTCGTCGCCGGCCTTGGCCGGGTGCAGCGCAAGAACGGTCCGATCGAGGAGATTAGGCCTGGCGACATCGTCTGGATCGAACCGGGCGAAATCCATTGGCACGGCGCCTCGCCAACCATCGCCATGACCCACGTCGCCATCGCCGAATCCAAGGACGGCAAGGCCGTCGATTGGATGGAGCCGGTCGCCGACGCCGATTACCAGCCGGTGGGCTGAGCCCGCGGCGGCGGCCGAACCATTCACCCAACTCGTGCCCGAGCCGGTCGGCTCCAAGGAGAAAACAGATGCAAAAGCGGACACTCGGCAACAGCGGCCTTGAGGTGTCGGCCATCGGCTTCGGCTGCATGGGGCTGAACTTCAGCTATGGCACCGCTCTGAGCAACCAGGACAGCGTCACGCTGATCCGTCAGGCGGTGGACCGTGGTGTCACCTTTTTCGACACGGCGGAAATTTATGGCCCCTACACCAACGAGGAGATCGTCGGCGAGGCTCTGCGACCGCTCCGCGACCGGGTGGTGATCGCCACCAAGTTCGGCTTCAACATCGAGAACGGCAAGATGGCCGGTCCGAACAGCCGGCCCGAGCGCATCCGCGCGGCAGCGGAAGGGTCGCTCAAGCGGCTCGGCATCGAACGGATCGACCTGCTGTATCAACACCGCGTCGATCCCAACGTGCCGATCGAGGATGTCGCCGGCACGGTCAAGGATCTGATCGCCGAGGGCAAGGTGCTGCATTTCGGCATGTCGGAGCCCAGTGCGCAGACGTTGCGCCGCGCCCACACAATTCAGCCGGTCACCACCCTGCAAAACGAATATTCCCTCTGGACGCGCGGGCCGGAGACCAACGGCATCCTGGCCGCCTGCGAGGAACTCGGCATCGGCCTTGTTCCTTACAGCCCGCTCGGCAAGGGCTTCCTGACCGGGGCCATGGGCAAGGACACCAAGATCGCCGAGAACGACTTCCGCAAGCTTTTGCCGCGCTTCACGCCGGAGGCGATGGAAAAGAATCAGGCGCTGATCGATCTGTTGACGCGCATCGCCAATCAGAAGGGCGCGACCCCCGCCCAGATCGCGCTGGCCTGGCTGCTGGCGCAAAAGCCCTGGATCGTGCCGATCCCCGGCACCACGAAGCTGCATCGCCTCGAGGAAAACATCGCGTCGGCCGATGTCGTTCTGACCCAGGCCGACCTGGCCGAGATCGAGCGCGCCTCCGCCGCCATCACGGTCGAGGGCGAGCGTTATCCCGAACAGCTTCTGAAGACCGTGGGCCTTTGAGCCCGATCCCCTCCGCATGGAGACTGTCATGACCGGGAACATCAAGGGCAAGGTCGTTGTCATCACCGGCGCCAGCAGCGGGTTGGGCGCGGAAACCGCCCGCCATCTGGTGAAGAACGGCGCCAGGGTCGTGCTTGGCGCGCGGCGCGTCGATCGGCTGGAGGCGCTGGTTGAAGAGCTTGGACTCGGCAAGGACGCCATCGTCGGGACCGACGTCGCCGCCCCCTCCCAGGTGCAGGCCCTCGTCGATCGGGCGGTCGCCCTCCATGGCCGGATCGACGTGATGATCAACAACGCCGGCATCATGCCGCTGGCGCCGCTCGAACTCTTGCAAATCGCGGAGTGGAGCCGGGTCATCGACGTCAACGTCAAGGGCGTGCTCCACGGCATCGCCTCCGCGCTTCCCTACATGAAGGAACAGAAGAGCGGGCATGTCATCAACGTCTCCTCGGTCGCCGGCCACAAGGTCCGGGCCGGCAACACCGTCTACGCGGCCACCAAGCACGCCGTGCGGGCGATTTCCGAAGGGTTGCGGCAAGAGGTCAAGCCCTACAACATCCGCACGACGATCCTCTCGCCGGGGGCGGTCGATACGGAGTTGCCGGCCAGCATCACCGCGCCGGAGGTCGCCAAGGCCACGCAGGGCTACTACGAGCGGAACGCCATTCCGGCATCGAGCTTCGCCCGCTGCGTGCTCTTCGCCATGAGCCAACCGGACGACGTTGACATCAACGAGATCCTGTTCAGACCGACCCGACAGGAGCTTTGATCTTGGCCGATCCGGGAACCGCCGCCGACACGCTTGGCGGCAACGCGTCGCTCCGCACCGAGGCAATCGCGACGCCGGACCACCCGCCGAGCCGGTGGCATGTGCTTGCCATTCTCAGCGCGCTGATGGGGTTTGCGTCGATCTCGACGGATTTTTATCTGCCGGCGATGCCCGCCATGGCGGACGCGCTGAAGGCGGACACCGGCAGCGTCGAATTCACCATCTCGGGATACCTGATCGGCTTCAGCCTCGGGCAATTGTTCTGGGGGGCCATCAGCGACCGCTATGGCCGCCGCCTTCCGGTGGCGGCGGGACTCGTTCTGTTCGTCATCGGTTCGGCCGGGTGCGCGCTGTCAGGGGACGTCTGGACGATCATCGTCTGGCGGGTGGTGCAGGCGCTGGGCGCCTGTGCTGGCGTCGTCTTGTCCCGCGCCATGGTGCGGGATCTTTACCAGGGCCCCCGCGCCGCCCAGATGCTCTCGACCCTGATCGCGATCATGGCCATAGCGCCGCTGCTCGGCCCGATCCTCGGCGGGCAGATCGACGCCGCCGCCGGTTGGCGGGCCATCTTTTGGACCTTGGTCGGCGTCGGTCTCGCAACGCTCGCAACGCTGTTCACGATGCCCGAGACCCTACCCATGGCGCGGCGGCAGACCGCGCCTTTGATGGGGGCGTTCGGTCGTTACGGCAGGCTTCTCGGGAATCGCAAAATCCTCGGTTACGCCGGGGCCGGCGCCTTTTTTTACGGCGGCATGTACGCCTACATCGCCGGCACGCCGTTCGCCTTCATCACCTATCACCACGTGCCAGCCGCCTTCTACGGCCTGCTGTTCGGCGCCGGCATTCTCGGCATCGTCGGAACCAACCTCCTCAACACACGCCTGGTGCGTCGCTGGGGCATGGACAGGCTCCTGCTGGGCGGAACGGCGGCGGCGGCGTTCGCCGGGATCCTGCTGGCCGTCACCGCCTTCCGTGATTGGGGTGGCCTGTGGGGCCTGTTCGCGCCGCTTCTGCTGTTCGTGTCCTGCACCGGATTCATCGTTGCGAACTCCATCGCCGGAGCCATGGCGGATTTCCCGGAGCAGGCCGGCGCGGTGTCGGCCTTGGTCGGCGCCCTTCAATACGGCACGGGCATCGCCGGGTCGGGTCTCGTCGGCGCCTTTGCCGATGGAACGCCTTGGCCGATGGGCTGGGTCATCGCCCTGGCCGGCATCGGCAGCCTGACCTGCGCCCTGCTCGTCGCCCGCCCAGCGGCCAGAGGCAGGGCGGACTGAACGGCTCGGAGCCTCGTGTTGCGAGTCAGGCCCGCGCTCCAGACGCGCATCCACACCCAGCCCCCAAAGAGGGCCGTTGAACGGACGTTGCCCGAACGCCAGCGATCAGACGCGACGCGCCCGTGCGGGATCATTCGTTGACGACGGGTTTTTGAAGGGGGTCGGCCCACTTCGGACTCCGGTCGCGGCAACGCCAATGGACGCGTCACCACAACGGGTTTCCGCACCCTCGACACACCCCGATCGAAGGCAAAGTGACGCCGTCAACGGCAGGTCTCCTGGCTCGCGGGTCGTCATCTGGCGCCGCCTTCCCGACCGGGTCCGAAGACCACAGGCCAGTGGCTTGTTTGGCGCCGACTCGCCGCTCACAGTTGCGGGGACAGCCACGGCTTGGACATGGACGCGAACGCCCGATCCTTCCGTCGTTCCCTTTTAATCCCCCGGCTTGCACCAGGGGGAACTGCTGACGATGGACTCACTGATAGGGGTTGGCCTCCAGCCTGTCAATGGCGTCGCGCGGCGGCGAAGGTTCCCCCTGACCGCCCGATTTTACTCCGGCGTCTCCAACATTCCGGGCGGATTTCTGGTCCGCACGATCATCCGTTTGCAGCCATGCTTGGGTTTGTCGTCTGGCAAGCGGACCCCGGACATGTCGACTTCAGCGCCGACAGCCGCCGTCATCCCTCCCGATGCGACGCAATCCTTCTCAGACGGATGATGGGTCGGACGTGGGTTTCGGCTATCCAGGGCAGCCTTTCCTCACATGGACCAGACCAGCCATGCCGCGCCGCCGCGCTCTGACCGATGCCCAGCTTGCCGCCCTGTTCGCCTTGCCGACCGCCGAAGCCGATCTCATCCGCCATTACACCCTCGGTCCCGACGATGTGGTGGTGATCGCCCGGAGGCGGCGGTCGCACAACCGGCTCGGGTTTGCGCTGCAACTCTGCGCCCTGCGCTATCCTGGGCGCTTGATCCGGCCCGGCGAACTGGTTCCCCTGGAGGTGGTTCGGTTTATTGGCGAGCAACTCGACATCGCTCCCGAAGCGCTTGCCGATTACGCGGCGCGAGCGCCGACCCGGTACGAGCAGCTCGACACCTTGCGCGCCGTATACGGCTTTGACAGCTTCACCCGCCCTCACCACCAGGATCTGTCGCAATGGCTGGTGCCGATCGCGTTGACGACGGTCAGCGGCAAAGCCATCGCCGAAGCCTTGATGGCCGAATTGCGGCGTCGCGGAATCGCCGCGCCAGGCGCAACCGTCGTCGAAAGGATGGTGTCCACGGCATTGCTGCAAGCCGAACGTCACGTCGCAAACCTGCTGGTCCGAACCTTGTCTGAAACGCAGCGTATCGCTCTTGACACGCTCCTTGAGAACCACCCTGACAATCACCTCAGCGTCCTGGCCTGGGCGCGGCAATCACCCAACCTGCTCGGACACCGGTCCTTGGTCCGCCTGATCGAGCAGTTGCGGCGTCTGCGCAGCGTGGGACTTGACGCCGATGCGACGCTTCCCATCCACCCCGACCGCGTGAAACAGCTTGCCCGAGAAGGAACGCGGCTCACCGCCCAGCATCTCAAAACCCTTTCCCCCACCCGGCGGCGCGCTGTTCTGCTGGTCACGGTGCTCGAAACCATACCGCGCCTGACCGACGACGCGATCAGCGTTTTCGACCGGCTGATTGGCCAGTTGTTTCGTCGTGCCGAACGGCGGGCCAACGCAACGCTTCAGAGCGACGCCCGGGCGATCAATGACAAGGTGAGGCTGTTCTCCCGGATCGGGGACGCGTTGCTGGCTGCGCGGCAAGCGGGTGAAGACGCCTTCGCCGCCATGGACAAGATCATCCCCTGGGACAGGTTTGCCGAAACCATCGCGGAGGTGAAGGGGCTGATCCGGCCTGACGGGCCGGATTATCTGGCTCTCGCCGAACGAAACCATCGATTCCTCCGCCGGATCGGCCCTGTGTTCTTGGATGCCTTCAACTTCCAAGGCGTGGCGCCATCGGGTGGTCTTCTGCGGGCGGTGGACGCGATCCGGGCCTTCTACGTCGGCAATCGGCGCACTCTGCCGCCGGACCTGCCGACCAGTTTCATTCGTCGGGGTTGGCGGCCTGCGGTGATGAAGGAGGGAAAGATCGATGGCCAGGCTTATGAACTCTGTCTGTTCGCCGAGCTTCGTGATCGGATTCGAGCCGGAGACGTCTGGGTTGCCGACAGTCGGCAGTACCGGGCGGTCGAGGACCAACTCATCCCACACCCGCTGTTCGCCGCCATGAAGGAGGCTGGCCCGCTGCCGGTTGCGGTGCCGATGGAGTGCGACGCCTATCTGGATCAGCGCCGGGCGCTTCTCAATGAGCGGCTGGCGGTGATCGCTGACAAGGCCGAGCGGGATCGGCTGGAGGATGTGCGCCTCAGCGGTACGACACTCAAGATCACACCGCTTCAAGCGGTGACGCCCGAAGCGGCGGAAGCCTTGGCGGACCGGCTCTACGGTCTTCTCCCAAAAATCCGCATCACCGAGCTTCTTGACGAGGTAGCCGGTTGGACGGGGTTCAGCGACGAGTTCACGCATTTGCGCACAGACCTGCCGACCACCGACCGCCGGGTGGTGCTCACCGCCGTGTTGGCGGACGCCACCAATCTTGGTCTCACCCGCATGGCGGACGCTTGCGCCCTCGCCAGCTACAAGCAACTCGTCTGGACAGCCGGGTGGCATCTGCGGGAAGAAACCTACGGACGGGCCTTGGCGGCAATCGTCGAGGCGCAGCAGGCGCAACCGCTCGCCGCCCGGTTTGGCGCGGCTACGGCGTCCAGTTCGGATGGCCAGCACTTCCCACTGGGGGGCCGCGGTGAATCCACCGGCGCCGTCAATCCGCACAAGGGGACCGAACCGGCGATCTCCTTCTACACCCATATTTCCGGTCGCTACGCCCCCTACCACACAAAGGTGATTTCCGTGGTGGAAGGCGAGGCCCCTCATGTCATCGATGGCCTGCTTTACCATGGGGCCGACCTCGATATCGCCGTTCATCATGTCGATGGCGGCGGCGTTTCGGATCACATCTTTGCACTGTGCCATGTGCTGGGATTCCGCTTCGCGCCGCGCATCCCCAATCTCCACGATCGTCGGCTCTACACCTTTGCCCCGGCCGCACAATGGCCGGTCCTGGAGCCGTTCATCGCAGGTCGGATTGATGAACCGCTGATCCGTTCCCATTGGAACGACGTGTTGCGGTTGGCGACTTCTGTCAGAACCGGAACCGTTCCTGCTTCGCGGATGCTGCGGCGGCTGGGGTCTTATCCACGTCAGAATGGCCTTGCCCTGGCCCTTCGTGAAATCGGACGCATCGAGCGGACCCTGTTCACGCTCGATTGGCTGGATGATCCCGTGCTCCGCCGACAGGCAACAGCCGAACTCAACAAAGGGGAGTCCCGCAACGCGCTCGCTCGCGCCGTCTGGTTTCATCGGCTCGGTCGAATCAGAGACCACACCTATGAAAGCCAACAGCATCGTGTCAGCGGCCTCAACCTTGTCGTCGCGGCCATCATCCTCTGGAACACCGTCTATTTGAGCCGCGCCGTTGAAGCGCTGCGCAACCAAGGAGAAAACGTTCCGAACGACCTGCTGGCCCACTTGGCGCCGCTGGGCTGGCAGCACATCAATCTCACCGGCGACTATATCTGGCAGCCAGAAGACGCACCAGAATTGTCTGATTTCCGACCGCTCAGGATAAGGCCTAGCCCGCCAAATACCTTCGATGTTCGTGCTTTGTCCGCTTAGCGTATATCGCCATTATCAACCAAAGACAGCTACGGCGGAGCGAATGCTGATCCCGCCGTCCTTGGTTCGCCGGAGTTGGCGCCCAACAGCATAACGGAAGACGGCGGGAAGCTGGAGCGCTGGGGGAACACGGGACCACAGGGTTTGGATCACCGTCCGCCCTTTGCGGGTTCGGCGTTGGGCCTGACCTGCCACCGTGCGCTGGGACCAGCGGAAGCCGATCTCGCCGAAATACAGGTCAGCATGGTCGGGGCTGATGTGATGGAAGACGCCAGCGATCGTGCGCCGGACACGATCGTTGAAGCCCTCGGCCGAATTGGCATGCACGCCGCCGCGAACATACTCGCGCTGGGAATGGCGGACCGTATCGTGCGCAGCAAACGCGCTGCCGATGGCGACGAACGCCTTCCATTCGTCGCTCATCAGGTGCGCGTCGGGATCGACAGCGGCTTCCAGCACCCGCTCAGCCTCGTCGAGCGACAGATCAGCAACCACGGCGGCACGGGCTTCGCCCGCCGGTGTCCCCGGCTCCCGACCGCTTGGCCGCTGAACGACCGCAAGTGCTGGCGTCTTCGTCGTGCGGGGCTGGCCCTTGCGTCCACGCCCCAACTTGGGAGGGTTGTGATCCCGGCGCGGCTTGGCGCCGAAATGGAACTCGTCGATCTCCACCGTTCCGCCCAGCGGATGGTCGCGCAACACCAGGAGCCGCAGAACATGGCCCATCCGCCATGCCGTCGGCTGGCTGACGCCGAGTGCTTCGGCCAAGCGGATGGACGAAATGCCCTTGTCCGATTGCAGGATGAACCACAGCCCCATGAGCCAGGTCCGCAACGGCAGCTTCGTTCCATGCAGCGGGGTTCGCGTCGTCACGGTGAACTGGAAGCGGCAGTCCGGATTGCAGCACTGATAAAGTCCCGGCCGGCACCGTCGTCGCGTGTCGCGCCCCGCCAGGGTGATCGAGCGCCGCGAGCCGCAGGCGGGGCAGAGCCGTCCATTAGGCCACACCATCGCCTCAACCAGCCAGCGGCACCGCGCCTCGTCGCGGAAGGCCTCGGTCATCTCCGCCACGGTCCGAATGGCCGTCAGCTCTTCGAGCACCGATCCCATCCTCCCCTCCGTGCTTGATGGCTGAGAGTGGCACGTAAACGCTGGAGAAGCTACGCTTTACTGTGTTTGGTTGATAATGGCGGCGTATATTCCTGCCCGTTCTATGGCGTCACCCCTCATCGTGAGTTTCCGGGGAGTCCTGATAGTCGACGGACTCCAGGCGGGCGTTGCGGCGGAGCACCTGTGGCGGCTGGCCGAAGGCCCGCAAGAAGGCACGGCGCATGTGGTCCCGATCGCTGAAACCGGTTTGCCGCGCGACGACATCGATGGGATGCCGGCTTTGCTCCATGAGGTTGCGCGCGGCCTCCACGCGCAAGTTCTCGATGGCCTTCGCCGGTGATTGACCTGTCTCTTGGTGGAATGCCCTGCTGAACTGCCGGGGGCTTAGGTGCGCGGCCTCGGCGAGGTCCGGTACGCTAAGCGGCTTGTGAAGATTGTCGCGTGCATAGGTGAGGGCCGCTTGGATTCGATCGGATTTCGGCGACAGCTCGAGAAGCGTCGAGAACTGGGTCTGGCCCCCGCCGCGGCGGTGATAGATGACGAGCTTGCGGGCGACAGCTTTTGCCAGTTCAGGTCCGAGGTCGTTTTCGATTAGCGCCAGGCAGAGGTCGAGGCCGGCGGTCATACCGGCTGAGGTCCAGATCGGCCCGTCATTCACGAAGATCCGGTCTTCCTCCATTTTTACCTTCGGAAACTGTCGCTGCAGGTCGCGCGCATGCATCCAATGGGTCGAGGCACGGCGACCGTCGAGCAATCCCGCTTCCGCCAACACGAAAGCGCCGGTGCAGACCGCAGCAATGCGGCGATGCCGATTCGGCGCGTCCTTCATAAAGGCGATCATCCCTGGAGTTGACGGCTCGGGAACGGTTGCGCCACCGATCACAAGCGTGTCGAAAGGCATGTTCGTGAACACCTCGGTGTCGAGCATCATGCCGGCCGATGTCCTAATCGGGCCGCCCTTTTCAGAAACGAAGTGCAACTCGTAGGGCGGGTCGCCGAACATGCTGTTGGCGACCTCGAACGCCGTGACGACGGCCAATGCCATCACGGAATAACCGGGGTAAACGATGAAGGCGACGTCACGCATGGCCAGTCTCTCCATGTCCTAAATCTATGCGTATATGACATTTGAGACTTCGTATTGCAACGGTATCTCTATCGACACCGCTCAATTCCGAGCGGCAACCGATGGAGAACATCATGAGCAATACTTCTGAGAAGGGCGTGGCCCTGATCACCGGTGCTTCGTCCGGCATCGGCGCGGTCTATGCCGACCGCCTCGCCAAGCGCGGCTACGATCTCATTCTCGTGGCCCGCAATGCCGAGCGGCTCGCGACCGTCGCCGACCGCGTGCGCGGCGAGATCGGCCGCCAGGTGACCCTGCTTCCGGCCGACCTGAACGACAAGGGCGATCTGGCGAAGGTCGAAGCGGTCCTGCGTGACGGTCCGAACATCACCATGCTGGTCAACAACGCCGGCGTCGGCTCGGTCGCGTCCATTCTGCAGGCGGACGTCGACGCCATGGAGGCGATGATCGACCTGAACATCACCGCTCTCACCCGTCTGACCTACGCGGCCGCTCCGGCCTTCGTGGCGCGCGCCAACGGCACCATCATCAACATCAGCTCTGCCGTCGGCATCGCCGTCGAAGCCCTGAACGGCGTCTACAGCGCGTCCAAGTCCTACGTTCTGAGCTTCGGCCATGTGCTGCAGCGCGATCTGGCCGACAAGGGCGTCCGGGTGCAGACGGTCCTTCCGGCCGCGACCGCCACCGATTTCTGGGACGTCGCCGGCTACGCGCCCCAGAAGACCAAGCCCACCACCATGTCGGCCGAAGATCTCGTCGATGCGGCCCTTAGCGGCCTCGACCAGGGCGAGCTGGTGACGATCCCGCCGCTGCACGACGGCGATCAGTGGCTGCGCTGGGAAGCCGACCGCCGCGCGTTCGGAGCCAACTTCGGCAACGCAAAGCCGGCGCCGCGTTACGCCGTCTCCTGAAGACGGAAAGTTCTCATAATCAAATCCTCCGATATAAACGGGTTGTTCCCGTCATAACCAAAGGAAAAATCATGTCCATTCGTAACATCGGCGGCGCAATTCTGGCAGTCGTCATCGCAATTGCCGCCCCGATGTCCGACGCGTTCGCGCAATCCAAGGGAAAAGTCCTGGTCGTTATGTCGAGCGCTCATGAACTCGACCTGAAGGGTGGCAAGACCTACTCAACCGGTTATTACCTGAACGAGTTCGTCGTGCCCTACCGCAAGCTCATCGCCGCCGGCTATGAGCCGGTGATCGCCAGTCCGAAGGGCGACCTGCCGGTAATGGACGCCAACTCGAACAACGCCATGTTCTTCGGCGGCGACGATGCGGCCCGGGTCGATGCGCTGGCCTACGCTCAGGGCCTCGAGCAGCTCAAGCATCCGAAGACCCTGGCGTCCGTGATCGCCGAAGGCACGCAGGGATATGTCGGCCTGTTCATCCCGGGCGGCCACGCGCCGATGGCGGATCTCATTACCGACAAGAACCTCGGGAAGATCCTGACGAGCTTCCACGGCACCGGCCGCACGACCGGCATTATCTGCCACGGCCCGGTCGTGTTGCTCTCCGCGCTGCCTAACGCCGATGCCTTCAAGGCCTCGATGATCGCGAACGATGGCAAGGCGAGCTCGCTGGCCGCCGGCTGGCCCTATGCCGGCTATCGCGTGACGGTGTTCTCGACGGGCGAGGAGCAGGTCCTTGAAGGCCCGAACGGGCTCGGCGGCAACGTCCAGTTCTATCCGGTCAACGCCCTGGCCGAAGCCGGTGCACGGGTTGAGAGCATCGCCAACTGGCATCCCAACGTGGTCGTCGATCGCGAGCTCATTACCGGCCAGCAGCCGATGTCGGCTCCAGCCTTCGGCGACGCCCTTGTGGCCGCGCTCAACGCTCAGAAGAAGTGAATGCCAGGTGTGATTGGCGCGCGCAGGTCGAAAGGTTCTGCGCGCGCCAAACCTCCGCGTCACCGTGATGCGGGCTGGACCCGACTGGGACTGTGGCGCCGTTTGCTCGACCGCCTACGCCGCACGGGGCGGCTGGCCTGCGGCGATACGGCCGAGCCGAGCACACGGTGGTGATCGACAGCCGCACCTGCCCTTCGGCCCCGAGCTGTTTCGTGCGTGGCGTGGACGGCGGCAAGAAGATCCGCGGCGTGAAGGTCCATATTGCCGTGGAGAAGTACGGCATTCCGCTGGCGATCGATGCAGCGCCGACCAACGTGCATGACACCAAGGGCATCGTTCCGGTCCTGCGGAAGATCGCCGGCCGCGGTTTCCAGGGCACGGCCATTGGTGACCTCGGCTATCGCGGCCAGCGCCTGGCCAAAGCCGGGGAGGCGCTTGGCATCACCATTCAGCCGATCGCCCGAGGGCACGACTGCGTGTTCATTCCCACCGGAATGGCCTGGGTCGTGGAGCGTTCGTTTGGATGGCTGAGCCGCTACCGGAGATTGAACGCCATTGTCGAGCGGATGAAGGAGCACCTCGTCGCTTTTATCGAGATCGCCTTCATCTCGACCCTCTCACGCCGCCTGAAGCGGCTCGTCACCCAGGCACCCCCCGCATGAAGTCTGCGAACAGCCACTCACACCCCAATCAATCCGTGCAATTTCGTGTAGTGAACCTGGATAGGCGAGCTTTGCAATTTAAAACTCTCCCAGGAGATGATCAGCTGTTTTCATTCACTTTAGCAGAGTGCCTGGCCCCTCTTACGCTATGTGATCTGGGTTATTTGACGCTCAAATTTGTCAATGAAAAATCTCAGGAGAAAGCGACATCGTCGTGGCCGTTGACGAAGGCCGGATACCGGAACTGTCTCGTCAGCAGCACCGTGCGCCGGGCCGGGTCGTACAGAAGAATGGTGGCGCCGTTGCCGCGGTCGTAGGTTTCCCGGCTTTGCCGCTGCCAGGCGCCGTCCCCTCGCAGAAAGCTGAAGGTCGTCTTTTTCAGGACGTACCAGTCGTCGGACAGCGTGGTCACTTCCTCGACCCGAACGCGGTGGGATACCGTCATGCCCGCCTCCCGATGCACAGTATTACACGATATTGCACGATATGGATAAATCATGCAATATGACGCAGAGATCGGAACGGGGATCCCCATGCTGACGACGGAACGGAAAGCCCTCATCCTGGACACCCTCGCCCGCGAAGGCCGCGTGGTGGCGAAGGACTTCAGTCGGAAGCTCGGGTTGTCGGAGGACACGATCCGGCGCGATCTGCGCGAACTGGCGGCGGAGGGGCTGCTCCAGCGCGTCCACGGCGGGGCGCTGCCTGCGTCGAAGGCGCTGGCGGACCTGCCGACCCGCCGGAAGATCTCCGTCGACGACAAGGCGGCGATCGCCAGGGCCGCGGCCGGCATGGTCAGGAACGGCCAGATCCTCTTTCTCGATGGCGGCACCAGCGCCGTGGCGCTGGCCCGCGCCCTGCCTCTGGACCTGCGGGCGACGGTCGCCACCCACAGCCCGGACGTCGCGGTCGCGCTCCTCGACCATCCCGGCGTCGAGCTGGAACTCATCGGCGGCCGTATCTACAAGCACTCGAACGTCGCGGTGGGGGCGGTGGCGATCGAAGGGATCTCCCACATCCGCGCCGACGTCTATTTCATGGGCGTCGCCGGCATCCATCCGGAACATGGACTGACGACCGGGGACCGGGAAGAGGCGGCGATCAAGCGGGCGATCAGCCGCCGGTCCGCCGAGACCATCATCCTCGCCTCGCGGGAGAAGCTCGGCGCCGTCTCCGCCTGCGACGTCATCGGCCTGGGCGAGGTCGATGGGCTCGTCGTGGAGAAAAGCTGCCCGGCGGATGTCCTGGAACCTTATGAACGGCGTGGAGTTCCGATCGTCCGTGCCGACTGAGGCGCCGGTCACCGCATCACCTCGGTCTTCGGGATGCCAGACATCTCCATCGCCTGAACCGGACCGGCCTTTTCATGAAGGGCAACGGCCCTGGTCGTCATGCCGGACGATCATCGCCAGATGCCTGCGATGCCCGCGGAAGATGAGGAGACCGCCGGCGGATCGGCCTGCCTCGCAGGCATTCAGCACATACCTTCTATAAACAAGCCTCATTCAAGGAATGGCGATCACTGGCCTGTCCGGCAGTCGGCGACCGTGAGGGTTCCGCCGCCTTCAGCGAACTGCTGCACCAGTTCAAGACAAACCCGATCACTGTCGATGAGAGGCGGGTCGATGTTGCCATTGAGCACTTTCTCGCAATGCGTGAAAACCCGTCGGCATTTGTCATCGCCACCTTGAAGCAGCCAATCTGCCGCCAGCTTCCACAATTCGGAAATATAATCCAGTTCCCCATGCATCACGCCATGGATCATCCCGAAAGAGTCGCGCGCTCGCGCCAGAGAGATGCTGTCCACCGGTTCACCGCAGATTTTGCCGAGCACCTGCACGCACATGGTGTTCACGACGATCTGTGTCGCAAGCTCGCGCTCTTCCGGCCGGGCATCGGGCCGCATCAGAAACGACAAGTGTTGTTCCGCTTCTTTCAGCCGTTTTCTGGCCTCCGTCAGATATTCGCAGCGGAGGGCGGGCGCGAAGATATACCAATCGATAACCAGGGCGGCTTGTTCCGACAATGCCCGCGCTTGCAGGAATGCCCTTGCGGATATAGGAGCCTGCTTGGCTCGCAGATATAGATCCGCCAGTGATTTTCTTGCACGCCGCATCTGTTCTTCCGCCCCTTTGTCCAAGGTAAAGCGGTCGATCAGCGCGTCGAAATAGGTCAGTTCCATCTCCAGAGCCTTGGATACAGAAGGTGGCTTTTTCGCCCGCCTTTGCGCCATCCGTATGTGATGGCGGGCCAATCCGAAGGCCCCGCCACCGGCGCTGAGAACAGCCATCAGGAAAATTCCCTCAGGAGTCAACTCTTCGCTAACCCGGCGGCCGATCTTCTCGAGAATCTCGCGGCGGTCCGTGTCGATCGCAGCCGAACCGGTCAGAAGCTGGGCAAGGGTATAGTCCTTTCCCAAAAGATTGCTGAAATCACAGCAAATTTGGACCGGCATGCGCTGCGGCCTGTCCAGCTTCTCGATCCGCGAGATCGTTTCCCACAGCGACATGCGCAGATGTTCGCTGTCCAGCGCATCGACGCATCGGGACGTCCATTCCAGAATCGACGTCTTTGCATCTGCCTCATCGAGAATACTATGGAGTTTCTTCAGAATATCGGTGAATTCCTGAGAGAAATAGGCATGATTTCTCGCATTGATCAGATTGATCGCCTCCAGCCAATGGTGGGAACAGCGATCGATCTGCGTTTTCATGGTGGTGTCGTTGGCCGTTTGCTGTCGCCCCGCCTCCTGCTGCGCACGATCCCATTTGTTTTCAAGTCTGAAAATGGCGGTGCCGGACGTTTCACGCCCAAAGATAAGGTCGATGGTCACGTCCAGCGCCTTGACGAGATTGTCGAAGATCCCGCCCGCTTCCGGATCGTCGCTCATGCTGCGCAAATTCAACACCGGTGAGAATTGCAAAGGACGGCGCAACACATAATGGTCGAGATCCTTGTTTGAATTCTCACCGCTCCAAAACCAGCGTGCGTAGACACGATGCAGGTGATCGTCGCCGGTGACCAGAATCACTCTCCACGGCGGGTCGTCCGCGGATGGCGACAGACCCGCTTCGTTCAGCGCCATCACTCCAACCAGGGCCTTGGCGTCGCGGGAGGCGCGTTCCTCCAGCCGTTTTTCTCTTCTGATCTTGCTGCTCGAGTCGAGCCAGGCCGGCAAGGAGGTGTTCAACTCCCTGCGCAACCGCGACCGCCAGGAGCTTACTGAAGTGGAATCGGGTTCAACAACCGTTCGCGTGCCTTCGTTCAGTCCTTCCATGGACAGAAGCTGGTTGTTTTCTACCAGCCGCAGCCAGCGCATGGCTTCGCGCACCGGTCCCAGGAACAGTTTGCGCAAGGCGCCGGGCAGGGCATCCACCACGGAACGGACGGGATCCTCATGCCGCTCGAGTGCCTGGCGATGGGCGTCGTCGATCTTTTCCAGTGCGAAGTCGTCCAACTCCTTCAAGACCAGATCGGGAGTGTTCTGTATCTTCAACTGGACCTGATGCAGCATCGTCTGCACATCCTCCAGATGCGAAGGAGCGATGCGCAGCGGTTCCCTCCAGTTGGAAACGCTTTTGCCGCCGACGATGATTTCGCGATTGAGGAACAGATATTCGGCTGTGATGGTCGCGAACAGGGTGAGCGGACCGTTCCAGGCCTCCTCCGGCCATGCGCCGTGCCGGTTGCGGACGACGCCGTCGCCCTGCGCATCCGACACTTCGACATCCTGCATGTCGGCCTGATTGAAAGGGTCGATGTAACGGAGCTCTGCCCCGGGAGCCATGAAGAGCCGAACCACATCGGCATCCACCATCGGCACGATGCGGATTCCACCGCGGCGACGCTCCTCATCGAAGCTGTTCCAGGCCGCAGCCTGACGCAACTTGACGACCGCCTCGCAATAGCGGCTCAGAAGCGAGTGGGTATTGCTGCGTGAATGGGCGGAGGAATGATCCCGGTTCATTGCAAGTACCCTTTGATTGATGCCGCCCGCCCCGGAACGGGTATGGTGCCGGACGATGCAGGCGCTTCCATTGAGAACTTGCGAGATTGCCAATTCGTTATGGAATCATTGAATTTATCCCGTATATCCTGCCTGCCGCCGTGCGCGGTCTGCCGGCCCTGGCGCGGGTAGGACTCCGATGGGAAGCACTGTATCCATCCACACAGTTGGAAGAGGTGTTCATAGGCTTCCGGCCCCTCGGCACTTTCATCGAACACCAGACGCTCCGCACCGCGGATCAGGGCCAGCACCGTGCCCCGGCCCGTCACAGGATCCGGCAGTTCGATCAGTCTGAAAGGCGCGCCGCTCCTGCCGAAAAGCTGAGCCTTCAGCCACTCGCCGAGATGGCCGGCTCTGGCGAGATCGCTCAGCACGCGATCGAGCGGACCGGCGTTGGCTGCCAACCGGCCGATCAACGGCCTCAGTGCAGTGCCGTCCGGATAGGCGCGCTCCAACTCCTCACCGACAAGGAGCAGCCCCTCCAGCCAAGTCAGGTGATTGGCCCGAACCATCTCCTCCAACCAACGCGGAACATAGTGGACATTCCAGAAATTTGCCTGCATCCGCAGATCGCGAAAAAGCCGTTCGCCGGCCGGAAACTGCAACAGGCCCGCAACCGCATCGAACGCTTCCCTGGGCAGCGACGTCCCCTGACAGCGTGCCATCAATGCAGATGAACACAGCAGGCGGCGCAGGTAGGGAACATGGCTGTGGTGGGGAAGGCGGCGCAGCAGTTTGAGGAGTTCCGCCAGCACAAGCGGGGCATGCTCGGTTTCACCGTTCCAGGCTCCCAGCGCGAAGCCGGCGGCCTCCCGCAAATACTCGCTGCCGGCGGGAAAGCCGCTTGCGTAGCGGATGAGTTGCGGGGCCAGGCCTTCAAAGGAGTTGCTGTTGACGATCAGGGGCGCGAAGGCGACGTCGCGCGTTCCGATCGTGCTGCTGGGGTGGCAATACGCGTCCAGGCCACGGCGCAGCCATGCCTCGTATCCGGCGACGCCGTAAGGCGGAGAGGCATCCAGTTCATCCGGGGCGTTGCCGCTGCCTTTCGCAAGCTCTCTGCTCATGGTTCCCCCAAAGCGGCCTACAATCTCGCGCAGATTTCCTTGATCAGATCATATGGGTCCTGGCGGCCGACCAGATGCGTCGCCACGGTGGAGGGAGGAGGAATTTGGCGTCCGGGAATTCGTCCCAGGATCGAAACTTCGAAACCGCTGGCGAGGACGGAGCCGGGAATATGATCGACGATGATCTCCGGGCGCCCCGCGCCATCGGGCAAACCGCCGCGCAGTGTCTGGAAATGCAGGGTTCGCCCATACCGGTCATCGTCGGTACGATTCGGCCAATGCCGGAAGTAATCGTGCTCGATGGACTCGATTACAGTCGGCGCCGCGCATCGTCCCCGTTTCCCGGAATGGTTTACTATCTCATTCAGTGGCAACGACGTCCGCAATTCTATCAACCAGCCGTTGGTATCCTGATAAGGAAGGCCCAATTCATCCAATATCTTCCCGACATCGCATCCGGCCGGCATCGAATCGAGAGGCGAAAGGGTGGTGATGCGGTGCTTCGTCAACTCTGCCCACGTATCGTCGAGCGGTGTCAGAAACGTGACGATCCCCAATGCAGGATTGCCCAACCCGCCATTCTCGGGCATCCCGTCTTGGAAACCCTGCCTGAGATAACTCAAAAGCATGTCGAGATCGTAGGGGGATTCCAGTGTTCTCGGCAAAAGGCCGAGGTCGCGGGCCCGGTCGAGATAGTCGCGCTTGAAAAGCTGGAAGCGTGCTTCGCCGTTGAAAATGCCGAGTGGCAGGACGATCGCGCAGCCGGATTCGCACACCGGGGGGGTCGGCCGCTGGAAAGACAACTCCTGTTCCAAGCGAACGATGCAGTCGCGCAAACGCCCATAAACCAAGTGACATGACATCCCTCCGGGGCCAGTGCCGGCCTTGGCGGTTTCTGCCAGGAGTTTGCGCAACACCGAGGGAGGAATATGGTCGAGCCTGAGGCCGGAAGCTAAGTTTGAAAGACGCGCCACGCCACCGGGTATCTTCGCGAGACTTTCCAGGATGAATTCCATGGGAACGGGTCTCCATTACCAATAGAATGCACGCTATGGGGAGCTTGTCATGATAACGACATAACCATCAAGGCATAAATCAGGTCGTTCCGCTCTCTGAAAGGGTGTGTCGGGGCCGGCTGCCATATCGCGGTCGGCGTCTCCGACCGAGAGGCATGAGCACCGGAGGTTTCTCGCACGATCCGTTCTTTGACGGCATCGGGCATGAAGCCTGACGTCGGTGCACAATTCTGGAGGCGGGCGGCCCAGGGCCTGCGACCCTGGTCGTCAGACGGGCTTCCGGGAAGCTGGCATGGCGAGGCCGGTCATCCGGTCGATGAGGGTGCAGGCGGTTCGGGCTTCGGGCTTCGGGCTTCCGGGCGGGTGGCGGTCGCGCCGGTGTCGCTCACCGCCGCGGCGGCACGCCTTGGGGATCCTGGGGCGGCGGGGATCGCTGGCCTTCTACGGCATCGGGGGCTCGCCGACAGCGGAGCTGTCTCGACCCGGCCCCCCGATGCCGCCAACTCCCAACCGATTTATGCATCCACGTCGGCTTTCAGCCTCCCGTCGCCTGCTGACGCACCTCGGTCAGGAAGCGGTCGACCTCCGCGGCCAGCGCACGGGTCTGGCCGGACAGGCCGCGGGCGGCCTCCTGGACACCGAGCGCCGTGCCACCGGCGCTCTCCGCCGTGTTGGCCAGCGTCGCGATGGTCGCCGACACGTCCTGGGTTCCGCGCGCCGCCATCTCCACCGCCCGCGCGATCTCCTGCGTGGCGGCGTTCTGCTCCTGGACCGACTGGGTGATGGCGCCGGAAATCCCGTCGATCTCGGTGATGGTCGCACCGATGGCGCCGATGGCGCTTGCCGCCTCGCGGGTGACCGACTGCATGGCGTTGACCTGGGTGGCGATCTCGTCGGTGGCCTTGGCGGTCTGGTCGGCCAGCCCCTTCACCTCGGTCGCCACCACGGCGAAGCCCTTGCCCGCCTCGCCGGCGCGCGCCGCCTCGATGGTGGCGTTCAGCGCCAGCAGGTTGGTCTGCTTGGCGATGGCGTGGATCAGCCCGACCACCTGCCCGATGCGCTCGGCGTTGGCGATCAGCCCCTGGACGGTGGCGTTGGTGCGGTCGGCGTGGGATACCGCCTCTCCGGCGATGCGGGCGGAATGGCCGACCTGATCGGAGATGCCGCCGATGGAGCTGGCCAGTTCGGTGGCCGCCGCCGCGGCGGAGCGGACGTTGGCCTGGATGTCGTCGGATTCGCGGGCGACGTTGCGGGTCTGGCTCGACGCCTCGCCCACCACGGCGGCCATGCGGTCGGAACTGTCGGCCATGCCGGCTGCACTGTCGGCGATGCCCTCCACCAGCCGCTTGACCGTGCCCTGGAAGCGGTCGGCGAGGTCGAGCAGGGCCGCCCGCTTGGCCTGTTCGGCCTTGGCGTCGGCCTCCGCCTGGGCGGCGTGCATGCGCTCGATGGCGCGGGCATTGTCGCGGAAGACGGTGACCGAGCCGGCCATGGCGCCGATCTCGTCGGAACGGCCGGTGCCGGGCACCTCGACCGCGGTGTCGCCGCCGGCCAGCCCGGCCATCGCCACCGACATGGCGCGCAGCGGGCGGATGACGATGCGGCCGAGCAGCAGGTTCAGCAGCGCGATCTGCACCACCAGCGCGATCAGGCAGATGGCGATCTGGTTGCGCATCTGGGTGGCGATGGCCTCGACCTGCTGGTCCAGGCTCCAGGCGATCTGGAGCGCGCCGACCAGGCGGTTGCTCCTGCCGTTGAGCACCGGCACCGTCACCACGATGTGCCCCTTGGCCGAGCGGGTCTGCGCCCCCTTGCCGGCCAGGACCGCCTCGACCAGATCCTGGTCGGCCTTCAGGTCGTACGGGGCGAAGCGCGGGTTCGTGAAGTCGGCGAGCCGGTCCGAGGCGGTGGCGGCGCGCAGCGACACCAGTTGCACCTCGTTGCTGGCGGCCAGCGGCATGAACTCCGTCTCGATGGAGGCGCCGTCGCCGGCGACGAAGCTGGTCTTGGTGGCGTTGGCCAGCATGTCGGTCTTGACACGGGCGTCGTGCGTGGCGAGCCGCACCGCATCGTCATACTGCATCTTGGCCTGAAGCCCCATGATGACGATGAAACCGCCGACGATGGCCGCGACGAAGGCGGCCGTCACCTTGCGTCCGACGCTCCAGAACCGACGCGGCCGGGAGACGGCCGTCTTGTCCGCTGCCATGCTGTTGCCTTTCCCTTGCGGATGCCCCTGCGGATAGCCCGCACCGCCGCTTGGCCGCGATGTCGCGGCATGGCGCTGCGCCGCCGGCAGGACCGGCGTTCATTCGGTTTTTCGTAAAGAATCGATTGTATTTTTCTTATCGTATCAGGGCACGGCTCAGGCCGCCACGCCGCTCGTCTCTGACTTTTGGAATGGGGGCAAGCGATGCGCCTCGGTCCAAAGTCTTGTCCAGCATTTGCCAAGTGTAGGATGGAGAGGTTTTCTTAACCATTAAATGTGCGGACGCTAGAATATCCGCTCTTCGACTTTCCTGGGACATCGGCAGGCTGTGCCTCAACGGCCGCAGCCTGCCGGCAATGCCTCAGCCGCGGGCCGGCTGGCGTTCCCTCCAGGCGAAGGGCCCGGCGGGTTCGTACAACCATGGATACTGGTTGACCATGCGCCGTGCGATGGCGATGCGGTGTGCGGTGAGCGTGATCAGCCCGATCACCACGGTGTGGACGATGAAGCCCCACGGCGCCAGCAGCTGCTCGCCGAACAGGCCCCAGGCCAGGAAGCGGTCGCCCGCCCCCAGCAGCAGCGAATAGGCCAGCACGTTCGACACCGGCTTCCAGCCCTCCGCCAGCGTCTGGCCGGTCAGCACGCCGCAGCCGCCGAACACCAGCACCGTCAGGAACACGAACACCGGAACCGACGAGCCCAGGATCGTCTCCATCTCAATGCCCCCCTTCCAGATAGGCGGCGCGCACCTCCGGATCGGCCAGCAGCTGCGCCCCCGTCCCCGTCATCGTGATCTTCCCCGTCACCATCACATAGGCCCGGTGCGCCAGCTTCAGCGCGTGGAAGGCGTTCTGCTCCACCATGAACACCGTCATCTTCTGCTCCCGGTTGATCTCCTTGATCACCTGGAAGATCTGCTTCACGATCAGCGGCGCCAGCCCCAGGCTCGGCTCGTCCAGCAGCAGCAGCCGCGGCTGGCTCATCAGCGCCCGCCCGATCGCCAGCATCTGCTGCTCGCCGCCCGACATCGTGCCGGCCCGCTGGTTGATCCGCTCCTTCAGCCGCGGGAACAGCGTCAGAACCCGTTCCAGCTCGCGCTCGAAGCTGCCGGGCTGGGCCACGATCGAGCCCATCTGCAGGTTCTCCAGCACCGTCATCCGCGGGAAGATGCGCCGCCCCTCCGGGCTTTGCGCGATGCCGCGCCGCACGATCTCGTGGGTCGGCAGGTCGGTGATGTCCTCGCCCTCGAAGAACACCCGGCCCTGGCGTGCCCGCGGGCTGCCGCAGATCGTCATCAGCAGCGTCGACTTGCCGGCCCCGTTGGCCCCGATCAGCGACACGATCTCGCCGGAGCCGATCTCGATGTCGATCCCCTTCAGCGCCTCGATCGCGCCGTAGAAGGTGTGGACGCCCGATACCTTCAGCATGGCTCAGGCTCCCTTCTGCGCGCTGTGTTGGCCCGCGGTGGGCGGCATGTGCAGGTCGGCCGCCACCTCCGGCGGCAACGCCTCGTCCTCGTCCTCGCCCAGATAGGCGCGGATCACCGCCGGGTCGTTCTTCACATGCTCCGGATCGCCGTCGGAAATCTTCCGGCCGTAATCCAGAACCACAACATGGTCGGAAATCCGCATCACCACGCTCATGTCATGCTCGATCAGCAGAACGCCGGTCCGGTGCCCCTGCGGCGTCCGGACGTCGCGGATGAAGGTCAGGATCTCGGCAAGCTCGCCCGACTCGCGCGGGTTCAGGCCCGCCGCCGGCTCGTCCAGGCACAAGAGCACCGGCTCGGTGCACATGGCGCGCGCGATCTCCAGGCGCCGCTGGGCGCCATAGGGCAGGTTGCCGGCCTCCCAGTCGGCGAACTCGGTCAGCCGAACCCGCTCCAGCCAGTATTTCGCCAGCTCAACCGCCTCATGCTCGGCCCGGCGATAGGACGGCAGCCCGAGCAGCCCGCCGATGGCGAAGCTCGATGCCCGCATCAGCTTGTTGTGCTGGGCGACGATCAGGTTCTCCAGCACGCTCATCCCGCCGAACAGCCGGATGTTCTGGAAGGTGCGCGCCACCCCCGCCAGCTGGGCGATGCGGTAGCCCGGCATCCGCTCCAGCAGGAACTCCCTGCCCTCCGGATGGCGCAGCGTCAGCCGGCCCACGGTGGGGGTGTAGAAGCCGGTGACGCAGTTGAACAGCGTGGTCTTGCCGGCGCCGTTCGGGCCGATCAGCGCGGTGATCTCGCCCGCCCGCGCCTCGAACGACACGTCGTTGTTCGCCACCAGGCCGCCGAAGCGCATGGTCAGGTGCTCGACCGTCAGCAGGGGGGCCGTCAACAGGGGCTTTTCAGTCATCGCGGCGCTCATTTCGCGGCTCCCGTCGCGGCGGGCGTCTTGCCGCCATGCAGGAGGATGGTCGGGTCGCGGTGGGCCAGCAGGCCGCGCGGACGCCACAGCATGATCACCACCATGCCGGCGCCGAACGCCAGCATGCGGTAGTCGGCCAGCTCGCGGAACGCCTCGGGCAGGCCGATCACCAGCAGCGTCGCCACGACGACGCCGATCTGGCTGCCCATGCCGCCCAGCACCACGATGGCCAGGATGATCGCCAACTCGATGAAGGTGAAGCTCTCCGGGCTGATGAAGCCCTGGCGGGTGGCGAAGAAGGAGCCGGCGAAGCCGCCGAACATCGCGGCGATGGCGAAGGCCGCCAGCTTCATGTTGGTGCGGTTGATGCCGAGCGACGCGCAGGCGATGTCGTCCTCGCGCAGCGCCTCCCACGCCCGGCCCAGCGGCAGCTTGCGCACCCGGAGCGTGAAGACGTTGACCACCAGCGCCAGCGCCAGGATCAGGTAATAGAGGAAGACGATGCGGTGCAGCGGCGAGAATTCCAGCCCGAACATCTCGTGGAAGGCGGCCATGCCGTCGGCCGGCGTGCGCGAGAACTCGGCGATGCCGAAGAAGCTCGGGCGCGGGATGCCGGAGATGCCGTTGGGGCCGCCGGTGAACTGGTACCAGTTGACCAGGATGATGCGGATGATCTCGCCGAAGCCCAGCGTGACGATGGCGAAGTAATCGCCGCGCAGCCGCAGGACGGGGAAGCCCAGCAGCACGCCCGAGAATGCGGCCAGCACGCCCGCCAGCGGCAGGCAGAGCCAGAAGCTCAGCCCGAAATAATGGGCCAGCAGGGCGTAGCTGTAGGCGCCGACGGCGTAGAAGGCGACATAGCCGAGGTCGAGCAGCCCGGCCAGGCCCACCACGATGTTCAGGCCCCAGCCCAGCATGATGTAGGTCAGCAGCAGGATGCCGATGTCCAGCAGCATGCGGTCGGCCAGCGGCGTCATCGGCAGGACGACGGCGATGGCGACGGCGACCGGGCCGATGTAGCGGCTGGCATGCTGCACCTTGGCGGCGACGCGGTCCATGCGGCGGTCGCGGTCGGCCTGGGACAGCTTGGAGCGGCCGGTGGCGACCGTCATGGCGGCGCGCAGCGCGATCACGCCGCCGCCCAGCACCAGCACCAGCCGCAGCACCTGGGTCGGCATCGGCAGCACCAGCCCGATGCCGGCGCAAAGGACCGCCAGGAGGAGCACCGGCAGCGCC
The DNA here is from genome assembly GCF_041507355.1 of Azospirillum sp. HJ39. Taxonomy (NCBI): domain Bacteria; kingdom Pseudomonadati; phylum Pseudomonadota; class Alphaproteobacteria; order Rhodospirillales; family Azospirillaceae; genus Azospirillum; species Azospirillum sp. HJ39. The sequence continues at coordinate 656,075 of NZ_CP167913.1, forward strand.
ATGCCCTGGCGGATCAGCCCGAGCCCGAGCCGGCCGAGGAAGACCAGGAGCAGCGAGGCGACGACCTCCTCCGGCCGGGCCTCGATGCCCAGCCCGGTCGGGCGGTCGACGGTGCGCAGCCCCACCAGCGGCACGGTGAGCAGAAGTGCGACGAAGGCGGCGAGCGCGGCGTCCTTGATCGTCGCCGCCCAGTCGACGCCGCGGGCAGATGCCCCGGCCTTGGACGGCGAGAGGGTGTTGGAGGGGGAGGTCATGGGCTTACACCTTCTCGATCTCGGGCCGGCCGAGCAGGCCGGTCGGGCGGAAGATCAGGACGAGGACGAGGATGGAGAAGGTGGCGACGTCCTTCCATTCGGAGCCGACATAGCCGGACCAGAAGGCTTCGATCAGGCCGATGACCACGCCGCCGAGCATGGCGCCGGGCAGCGAGCCGACCCCGCCGAGCACGGCTGCGGTGAAGCTCTTCACCCCGGCGAGGAAGCCGATGTAGAAGTCGATGACGCCGTAGATCAGCAGCACCATCATCCCGGCGACGGCGGCGAGCGCGGCGCCCATGACGAAGGTCAGCGAGATGACGCGGTCGACGTTGACGCCGAGCAGGCCCGCCATCTTCTTGTCCTGTTCGCAGGCCCTCTGGGCGCGGCCCAGCGAGGTGCGGTTGATCAGGATGGTGAAGCCGACCATCAGGACGAGCGTGATGACGATGGTGGCGAGCCGGACGTAGCTGACCGAGACGGCGCCGTCCATCAGGGTGAGGTTGCCGGGCAGGATGGGCTGCAGCGGCTTGGAGCGGGCGCCCTGGAGGATCTGGATGTAGTTCTGCAGGAAGATCGACATGCCGATGGCCGAGATCAGCGGCGCCAGCCGGGGCGAGGAGCGCAGCGGCCGGTAGGCGATGCGCTCCACCGTCCAGCCATAGACGCTGGTGAACAGCATCGAGGCCACAAGCATGACCAGCAGCGCCAGCGGAACCCAGGTGATCCCGAGCGCCCCGATCGCAAGGAAGGTGATCAGCGCCACGAAGGCGCCGATCATGTAGATCTCGCCATGGGCGAAGTTGATCATCCCGATGATGCCGTACACCATCGTGTACCCGATCGCGATCAGGCCGTAGATCGCCCCGAGCGACAGGCCGTTGATCAATTGCTGTATGAAATAATCCATCAGGCAGGCTTCTCCCAGTCTCCCAGTACACCGAATAAGCAGTCGCTCAAGAACTGTCTCGAACTTGGCGGACAGGATTAAAGCCGTGTGCGGCGGCGGAGTTCCGATCCGGATGAACGGGGGAGAACATCCAGGACCGAGGCAGGGGACGCTTGGAATCCCGCCGCCGCACCCGGTTCCATGCCGCAGCTCCACCGGATGCCGGGTCCGGCCCGGATCCGGTGGAGCTGCGGTCAAACGCTATGCAGGGGATGCGGCCGCGTCCGATCCGGCATGGAGCGCATATGCGATGACGTCGCCGGGGCGCGGTCCCGCACCCGAACGGATTTCCGGCGATCGATCATGCAAAACAGTTCCCCCTTGCGCGGCACGGTTTGCGGCCGTGGCGTCCCCACCGGCATCGCTGCCGGGCATGTCGTTGTGAATCGGCCGGGGCGGACGGAAGACCGCCCGGCCCGGCCCAATCGGCGCAACAGTCGGCGCAAGGCGCCGAGCCTTACCCTGTTCAAAACTGTTCTTGATCTTTGGCCCCGGCACTTAAGCACCGGTGGCGGATGCTACCTTTTTTCTTGTGACAGACAGGTAAAGCAACTTGATCCGTGTGCGCAACACTCTCTTTCCGGTGGGCGAAAAAAACAACAAACGTTCCGGTCCGCGATGGGGTTTCCGGTCAAAATTTCCTCGAACCGGCATTCGATGAAATTTCGTTCAGTTCCTTGTCAACAGCTGTTCACATCATCCGGCGACCGCCGTCCGGGGGTCGGTGAAAGGCAGGTCGAGGGCCTCCGCCACCGCACGATATGTCAGCCGGCCGGCCTGGACGTTCAGCCCGGCGAGCAGATGCGGATCCTCGGCCAGCGCCCGCCTCCAGCCCTTGCCGGCCAGTGCCTGGACGAAGGGCAGGGTGGAGTGGTTCAGCGCCTCGGTCGAGCTGCGGGCGACGGCGCCCGGCATGTTGGCGACGCAGTAATGGACGATGCCGTCCACCACATAGGTCGGGTCGGAATGGGTGGTGGCGTGGCTGGTCTCGAAACAGCCGCCCTGGTCGATGGCGACGTCCACCAGCACCGAGCCGCGGCGCATGCCGGACAGCTGGTCGCGGCGCACCAGCTTGGGCGCCGCGGCGCCCGGGACCAGCACGGCGCCGACCACCAGATCGGCATCGGCGACCAGCCGGTCGAGCGCGTCGGCCGACGCGTAGGCGGTCTTCAGCAGCGGCCCGAACAGGTCGTCGAGCTGGGACAGCCGCGGCACCGACCGGTCGGCGATGGTCACGTCGGCCCCCAGCCCCATCGCCATGCGGGCGGCGTTGGCGCCGACCACGCCGCCGCCGATGACCAGCACCTTGCCCGGCAACACCCCGGGCACCCCGCCCAGCAGGATGCCGGAGCCGCCGTTGCTCTTCTGCAATGCCACGGCGCCGACCTGGATCGCCATGCGGCCGGCGATCTCCGACATCGGCGCCAGCAACGGCAGGCGGCCGGCCCGGTCGGTCACCGTCTCGTAGGCGATGGCGGTGCAGCCGCTGTCCATCAGCAGCCGCGTCTGTTCGGGATCGGGGGCGAGATGCAGATAGGTGAACAGAACCTGATCCGGCCGCAGCCTGCGACATTCCGCCGGCTGCGGCTCCTTCACCTTCACGATAAGGTCGGCCTCCGCGAACAGCTCTTCGGCGCTGCCGGCGATCCTGGCCCCCGCCGCGCGGTAGGCCTCGTCGGAAAAGCCGATCTCGGCCCCGGCGCCGCTCTGCACCAGCAGGGCATGGCCGTCAGCGGCCAGTTCGCGGACCGAGGCCGGCGTCAGGCCGACGCGGTACTCGTGGTTCTTGATTTCCTTGGGAACGCCGATGCGCGTGACCATGCCAGATCTCCCCGATCCGAACCGCCAAGTGAAGTTACCGTCCGAACCGGACTGGTATCCTATGAAACCATCGGTTAGACGGATTGTCTCGATAGCCTCACTATACGGCCGACGAACCGGGCGAATCTCTGCAAAGCCTTGCATGAATCCCCCATAATATGGTGCAGCTTCCGCACGATCCTCCACATCTTCGAATAAAGTTGCATGCACGCCCTGGATGCCCTGGACCACAAGATTCTGCGCCTGCTCCGCAAGGACGGCCGGATGAGCAACGCCAAGCTGGCGGCGGAGGTCGGGCTGTCGCCATCGGCCTGCCTGCGCCGCCTGCACATGCTGGAGCATTCCGGCGTGATCCGCGGCTATACCGCGATCATCGAGACCGCGGACGAGGAGCGGACGGTCACCGTCATCGTCCACATCACGCTGGAACGGCAGACCGACGAGTATCTGCGCCGTTTCGACGCCGCCGTCCGCCGCTGCCCGGAGGTGCGGGAATGCTACCTGCTGTCGGGAAGTTCGGATTACCTGCTGCGGGTGGTGGCGCGGGATCCGGCCGACTACGACCGCATCTACAAGGATTCGCTGTCGCGCCTGCCCGGCGTGGTGCGCATCCAGTCGAGCTTCGCCATCCGCAGCGTGGTCAAGCCGGGCGGCCTGCCGGAGATGGAGCAGTCGGCCGGCTGACCTCTTCTCAGCCGAACAGGTCCAGCTCCGGGTCGGGCGCGGTTTCCGGGTGGGTCAGGTCGGTGCAGCCGATGCCGATCAGCCGGAAGGCACGGCCGTCGACCTCGCGCTCCAGCAGGGCGATGCCGGCGGCCAGGATGACGTCGGCGGCACAGGTGGGCTCGACCCGGCGGGAGCGGGTGAGCTGCTGGAAATCCCTGGTCTTCAGCTTCAGCACCACGCTGCGGCCGAGCAGCCCCTCGCGCTGCAGCCGGCGGGCGACCTTCTCGGCCAGCGGGCGCAGCTCCTGCGCCAGGGCGGGCAGGGTGGTGACGTCCCAGTCGAAGGTTTCCTCCGACGAGATGCTCTTGCTGACCGACTCGGGGCTCACCCGGCGGGAGTCTTCGCCGCGCGCGTAGGTGAACAGCACCCGGCCCATGGCGCCGTAGCGCTTGACCAGCCAATGCTCGTCCTTGTCCTGCAGGTCGCCGACCCGGGTGATGCCGTCGGCGAACAGTTTGCGTTCCAGCGCCGGGCCGACGCCCCACAGGATGGTGACCCGCCTGGGCGCCAGGAAGGCCGCCGCCTCCGCCCGGCCCAGCACCGAGAAGCCGCGCGGCTTGTCGAGGTCGGACGCAATCTTCGCCAGCAGCTTGTTGTGGCTGAGGCCGATGGAGGCAGTGATGTGCAACTCGCCCTCGAACCGCCGGACGATCTCCACCAGCGCCTGCGCCGGGCTGATGCTGAGGCGCTCCCCGACCCCGGTCAGGTCGAGATAGGCCTCGTCGATGCTGATCGGCTCGACCAGCGGGGTGAAGGCCTCCATGATCGCGCGGGCCTGGTGGCCGACCGCCCGGTATTTGGCGATGTCCGGCCGGATGACGGTGGCGTCGGGACAGCGGTCCAGCGCCTCGCGGATGGTCATGGCGGAGCGCACCCCCGATATCCGCGCCACGTAGCAGCAGGCCGCCACGACGCCGCGATGGTCGTCGCCGCCGACGATCACCGGCCGGCTCGCCAGCTCCGGCCGGTCGCGCTTCTCCACCGTGGCGTAGAAGCTGTCGCAGTCGATGTGGCCGATGGACAGGCTGTGCAGCTCCGCATGGCGGAACAGCCGCCGGCTGCCGCATTTCGGGCAGCGCGTTACGTCACCCGATATCGGGCCCGATATCGGGCCGGGCAGGGCGGCGGCGCAGTCGCGGCAGACGCTGTCCCGGCAAACGCTGTCCTGGGTGGGGATCATGATGGCGCCAGCCTAGCAAAAGGCCGGGCAAACCGCCAGCTGATGCGTACAAAGGAAGAACGGGTTACCGCAGCACGTCGCCGCCCACCGCCAGCCGGCCGGCGACGACGGCGGCCTGGGTGCGGCTGACCACGTTCAGCTTGCGCAGGATGCTGGAGACATGGACCTTGACCGTCTGTTCCGACACGTTCAGATCGCCAGCGATCTGCTTGTTCAGCTTGCCGTCGACGATCATGGTCAGGATGCGCAGCTGCTGCGGCGAGAGGGAGGCGAAGCGGCGCGCGGCCTCGGCCTCGTCGGCTTCCGATGAGGCGGCCGACAGCGGCGGCGACCAGGTCTCGCCGGACAGGATCGCCCGGATGGCGTCGGCCATCGCCTGCATCGACAGCGATTTCGGGATATAGCCGGAGGCGCCGTAGGCCAGCGCCCGGCGGATGGTGTCGGAATCCTGCAGTGCCGACAGGATGGCGACCGGCACGGTCGGGTGGTGGGCCAGCATCAGGAACAGCCCGGCGAAGCCGTGGGTGCCGGGCATGTTGAGGTCGAGCAGCACGAGGTCGATCTCGTCCGGCCTCTCCCCCACCGCGGTCATCACCGAGTCGAGGTCCGGGCATTCGATCACCCGCACCCCCGGCATCGCCCGGCCCAGCGCATCGCGCAGCGCCGCCTGGACCAGCGGATGATCGTCGCCGATGACAATGGTCGCATCGTCCGATGCGGCTCCTGCGGCGGTTTCCCCAGCCATGGCTTCCGCTTCCCCCTTGTGCGGCCGCCCGGCTTCTTGCCCGGTTCCGGCCTTATCGTTCGGTCACAGCCGACGTTTGAAATGCCGACGTTTGCAATGCCGACGTCTGCAGCGCCGCCCCGTTCAGGAAGCGGCGCAGCGATGCCGGCTTCACCGGCTTGTAGAGCACGCCGCAGCCGCAACGCTCCGCCTCGGCCCGCACCGCTTCGGAACGGTCGGCGGTCAGCAGCAGCCCCTTGACCGGACGGTCCCACAATTCCCGCAACCGTTCCAGAACCGCAAGCCCCGTCTGCTCGCCGCCCCCCCCGACGCCGATGTGATAATCCACGCAGACCACGTCGGGAAGCACGCCGTCGAAGGGGGCGAGCGCCGCCAGCGCCCCGGCGACGTCGGACGCGGTCGCCACCCGGCAGCCCCATTGGCCGAGCAGGGCGCGCAGCCCGAGCAGGATCGGCTCCTCGTTGTCGATGCACAGCACCAGCAGCCCGGCGGACAGGGCGGCGGCCGGGCTGGCGGCGGGCCGGTCGACCGGGGCGGCCCGCGCCCGCTCCATCGGCACCTCGACCGAGAAGCCGGTGCCGCGCCCGACTGTTGAGTTGAGCGTCACCGGATGGCGGAGCAGCCGGGCGATGCGGTCGACGATGGCAAGGCCGAGGCCGAGCCCCTTGTCCTCGAATCGTCCCGGCGGGGTGCCGGCGCCGTTCTCGCCGCCCAGCCGGCGGAACTCCTCGAACACCTCGCGGCGCTTGGCTTCGGGGATGCCGGGGCCGGTGTCCCACACCTCGATGCGCAGCCGGTCCCCCTGCAGGGGATTGCCCTCGACGCCGGTGCGCCGCCGGCAGCCCAGCAGCACCCGGCCGCTCGGCGTGTAGCGGATGGCATTGGACAGGAAGTTCTGCAGCACCCGGCGCAGCAGCTGCGGGTCGGACCGCACCACCGCGCCGCAGCCGACCACCTTCAGCGTCAGCCCGCGTTCCTGCGCCAGGGCGGAGAACTCCACCCCCAGCCCGCCCAGCAGCTCGTCGATGGCGAAGCTGCGCAGCTGCACCCGGACATTGCCGGCGTCGAGCGAGGAGATGTCGAGCAGCCCGCCCAGCAGCATCTCGGTCGAGCGCAGCGAGGCGGCGGCGTTGTCGATCATCCCGCATTCGGCCGTGCGCTGGTCCGCCGTCGGCAACGGTTCCCGCATGCTCTCCTCCAGCGCCGAGACGAACAGGCGGGCGGCGTTCAGCGGCTGCAACAGGTCGTGGCTGGCAGCGGCGAGGAAGCGGGTCTTGCTGGCATTCGCCGCCTCGGCCTCTGCCTTCGCCTGCTGGAGGTCGTCGGTGCGCTCCCGCACCCGGTGCTCCAGGCTTTCGTTCGCCTCGCGCAGCGCCTCGGCGGCGCGGTAGCGCTCGGTCACATCGGTGTAGGTGGAGACGTAGCCGCCCTCCGGCAGCGGGTTGGCGACGATCTCCAGCACCGTGCCGTCGGGCCGGCGGCGTTCGTAGCGGTAGGGCCATTGCATGGTCGCGGTGTCGCGGTTGATCAGCAGCGCCTTCATGTCGTGGGCGCTGTATTCGCCGCGCCCGGTGTTGAAGCGGATCAGCTCGGCGAAGGGCACGCCCACCCGCACCATGTCGGCCGGCAGGTCGAGCAGCTCCAGATAGCGATGGTTCCAGGCGGCGATGCGGTGGTCGGCGTCGATCACGCAGATGCCCTGGCCGATGTTCTCCAGGGTCGCCTGCAACAGCTTTCGGTTGAAGCGCAGCGCCTCCGATGCCTCGTCCAGCATCGCCATGGCGTCGCCGCGCGACAGTGAGCGGCCGTTGGGCGACCGCCCCTGGAGCGAGGCCGCCATCACCACCCGGGCCGACGCCGCCCCGATGGCGCCGGCGATCAGCGTCTCGGTGAAACGCACGGCGTCGAGGTCGGCCGGGCCGGCTTGCCGCTTGCCGCCGGCGGCGGGGTGCAGGCCGCTCCGGGCGGTGTAGGCGTCGAAGGCTGCGTTGCCGCGCTCCGCCCCGACGAAGCGGATGGCCAGCGCCCGCAGATCCGCCAGTCCCGCCGGGGCGTTGGGGGTGTCCTCGTCCTCCTCGTCCGGGGTGGCGGTGGTGTAGGCGACCGCCTGGCTGCGCTCCACCGCGCTCGGGCGGGCGAGGAGGGAGCCGGCGACGAAGGCGATCGCGTTGGCGAGCAGGCTCCACAGGCTGGCATGGGAGATCGGGTCCAGCCCCTCGATCCCGAACAGCGCCTGCGGCCGCAGCCAGCCGATGCCCCAGGGGCCGTGGTCGAGGAAGGCCTCCGGCACCGGCACGATGCGCGCCATCGACGGCACCAGCAGCGTGTAGACCCACAGCAGGAACCCGGCGCCCAGCCCGGCCAGCGCCCCCACCCGGTTGGCCCGCGGCCAGTAGAGCCCGCCGAAGAAGGCCGGCCCGAACTGCGCCACCGCGACGAAGGACAGCAGGCCGATGACGGTCAGCGGATAGTCGCGGTCGACCAGCCGGTGCATGACATAGGCGAGCAGCAGGATGCCCAGCACCGACAGCCGCCGCACCAGCAGCAGCGTGCCCACCATGTCGCGCCGGCCGACACGGGCGGCGAAGCGCGGGCGGCTGAGCAGCAGCGGCATCGCCACGTCGTTGCACAGCATGGTGCTGAGCGACACCGCGGCGACGATGACCATGCCGGTGGCCGCCGACAGGCCGCCGATGAAGGACAGCAGGCTGAAGCCGCCGGCCCCGGCGGCGATCGGCAGGGTGATCATGAAGGTGTCGGGGTTGACCCCGCCTTCCCCGAACGTCACCAGCCCGGCGACGGCGATTGGGATCATCAGCGCGCTGAGCGCCACCAGATATGTGGGATACATCCAGGCGGCGGCGCGCAGGTGGCGGGGGTTGTCGTTCTCCACCGTCATGACGTGGTACATCTGCGGCAGGCAGAGGAAGGCGATGATCGAGATCGCCGTGTTCGACCACCAGGTCGGGTCGGTGAAGTCGGGCGACAGCAGCGGTTCGGCCTGCGGCCTCGCGATCAGGTCGGTGTAGCCGTCGAACATGCCCCAGACGATGAAAGCCGCCACCGCCAGGAAGACGGTCAGCTTCACCAGGCTCTCGAAGGCGATGGCCAGCATCAGGCCGCGGTGATGCTCGCTGGCGTTGATGTGGCGGACGCCGAACAGGATGGTGAAGAGCGCCATCGACAGCGCGACCGCGAAGGCGGTGTCGCCCCAGATCGGCGGCTGTACCCCCGGGCCGGACAGGGCCGGCGCCGTCAGCACGTCGAAGCTGGCCGCCACCGCCTTCAGCTGCAACGCGATGTAGGGCAGCACCCCGACCAGCGCGGTCAGCGTCACCAGCGCCGCCACCGCCTGGCTCTTGCCGTAGCGGGCGCCGATGAAGTCGGCGATCGAGGTGACGTTCTGCGCCTTGGTGATGGCGATGGTCTTGGTCAGCACCGGCCGGGCGACCAGCAGCAGGATCATCGGCGCCAGATAGATCGGCAGGAAGTCGAACCCGCTGGCCGATGCCCGCCCGACCGAGCCGTAGAAGCTCCAGCTGGTGTTGTAGATGCACAGCGTCAGGGCGTAGAGGAGGCCGGCCGAGCGCGAGGACGCCGCGACCAGCGTGCCGCCCGCCGTCCGCCGGTCGCCCCACCAGGCGATGGCGAACAGCACCCCCAGATAGGCCGCCGACACGGCCAGCACCAGCCAACTCTGCACGACGGACGGACCTCTCGCGGAACTGCTCCCCTCGCCCGCCCGGCAAGGGGTGCCGGCAAACGGCGCCGGCAAACGGCGCCGACTGGGCGGCGGGACGGGGCGGTTCCCCGACCCTAGCCCAATGCCGTCGCCGCCAACAATGCCCCGCCCCGCCATTGCTCAAAAACTGTGCAGATCCGAACGAAGGTAGGGGGAGCGGATCATTCGTTCGTTGAACTAACTTGTCGGTGCCGGACGCCGCCGTCGCGGTCGCCGCTGCCGCGGCGGCCGGCGTTCCCGGCTCCCGAAGCGGGTTCCGGCCTGCAGGGGGACGCGCCGAAGCGGCCGTTTCCGTCTCCTCCCTCGGACGGGGGCGGCCGCTTCCGCACCGCTCCCCCCGCGACAAAACGGGGCCTCCATCGGTTTACTGCGTCGAGGCCGCTGGGAAAGCGTCGCTTGAAGCCCAATCTGTGGCAAGATGGTCCATCGTATGGGGAGTCCGGCCGCGCCGCCGGACCCGGTGCGTGGCCAGAAACGGAAGACGGACGCCCAAGAGAATGCTGATCGACGCCTATTTGGGGTTCCGGGTCGGGGACGTGGTCCTGGACCGTGCGGAGCTTGCGGCCGGCACCGCCACCATCAAGGAAATCCACGTCGTTCCCTGCGACTGGGCGCATGGGCTGACCGGCATCGCCGTCATGGAGAACGGTGCCGAGCGCTTCATTGTGCAGCTCAAGAAGGTGCGCCCGACCGACGAGGTCGAAACCGAAAGCAACGTCCGCCCCCTGCGCCACCGGGCGCGCTGAAGGCGGGACATCGGCAGCCGGGGCGACCGGCCGAGGTCAGAAGGGAACTGGACGACGAAAGGCCCGCCGCCCCGTATCGGAGCGGCGGGCCTTTTTCATGCGCCGGGCGGAGGTTCCGTCAGTGACGGAGCTGCACGCGTCCGCCATTCATGCGGGCGTCGTCGACGCGGGCGATGGCGGGCAGGGCGCGCAGGAAGGCGGCACCGGTGTCGGTCGCCTCGAACAGGACATGGCCCTGGCGGTCCTGGCCGCGGAACCGGGCCTCGGTCGCCATGCCGGCATTGCGGACGGCGGCGGACAGGTCGGACACGGCCTTCCAGACGCGGGCACGGTGTTCGGCGGCACTGGCGCATCCGGTCGCATCCGCGACGGCCAGCGTTACGGTGAAGGAATGAAGCTCGATCGCCATGGTGGCACCACGGAACAGGGATTGGCGGGATTTGAAGAACCCGGATCGTTCCGGCCGTCGGCCGGATACGGGGCCGGCCCTGGGATCGAGAAACTCAGTCGTAACGGGGAAGCTTCGACAGGACAATGTCGCTGATGAGACCGCGCAGCTGGCTGACCGGGAGCTGTTCGACCGGGATTCGCACGGCGCGGGCATAGGTCTCGCAAACGTGCCAGGCGTGGTCGGGTTCGACCAGGATGTGCCGGGCGAGATCGTGTTCGTCGGCGTTCGCCCTACCGGGGAGCGCCTTTTCACAGGCCAGAGCGGTATTCACCATGTCGCTGGCCAGACTGTTCAGATTCATGGATGGCACCTTCCCATGTTCGGGAATTGGTTGGGGACACTGACAGATTAGACCTTCGGACCGGCCGCTACAACGGTGCCTATGACGTTCGTCTGTGACAAATGGACATTCGTATCACGACGGGCGTTCCGGCAGTTCCGCCGCATGGTGGCCCTTCGACCCGCGGCGCCCCTGGAGAAGGGGCGTGACGCGGGCGGCCTCTGCGGGCGTAAACATAGGGTGGACCGGTTTATTCCGCCTGTGACCGTTTCGCGGGGCAGACGCGGCAAATTCCGGCCGGCTCACGCGGCAATCCCCTCTTGCGCGGGATGCGGTTTTGCACATCGGAGGGGGCTGGGCCGGCTCAGGTCCGGATCAGCCCGTCCGGCTTGGAGGGTGCCGGAGCCGGTGCGGCGGGGGGCGTGGCCGGCGCCGGGGTCAGCTGCCAGTTGTCGAGCGCGCGCCTCAGCGCGTCGAGGCCGGCGCCGGCGGTGGTCTTCGCCTCGTCGGCGGCGCGGGTGATGGCGGCACAGAGTGCGGCGCGGCGTTCGGGGTCGTCGCGGCTTTCCTCCAGCGCGCGGCCGACGTCGTCGGTGGTGCCGCTGCCGTTGGCATCGGGCTGTGCCGTCTTGGGGTCGATGCCCAGCAGCGGCAGCAGATACTCCCGTCCCTTCTCACGGGCGAGCGCCACCGCCTTTTCGCCGAACAGCTCAGCGGTCGCAAGACCGGCGTCCCAGGTGCCGAGCGCGGCCGAGACGGTGGGGCTGCAGCGTCCGGCGGCGGCATCGCCGGCCGTCTGGGCGTGCAGCGGTGCCGCTGCCAGCAGGGGGGCCAGCAAGAGGGCCGGCAGCAGAGCCGGCAAGGCAAGGCGGCGTAGCGGAAGGGGCGGGCACGTCATTGCGGGGGAACCTGCGGTCGGGTGGGGCCGGTAGGCGGAGATCCGGCGGATATCCGGCTGGGATTTGGGGTGGCGCGGCCGTGCTTTCCATGGCGGAGCGCCCGGAGCGGACCCGTTCCGCCGGTGCCGGAAAACGCGGCACCAGGCAACGACCTGTGGCGATTTTGTTACCAGATGACTGTTTCATGGCATTTACATGACATGCCGCCGCTGCACTGCCCGGCGAAGCGTGCTAAGAGCAGCCGAAATTTCGTACAGTCCACGCGAGACACCGTCCCATGCTGCTGCGCGCATTCCGTTCGCTGATGCCGAAGGAGGAACGCTTCGTCGACCAGTTCGTCGAGCAGGCCCGCCACATCGCCGCAGCCGCCATCGCATTGGAAGCGGTGATGGAGTCCGCGCCGGACGAGCGTCCGCAGAAGGTCGCGGCGCTGAAGCGGGTGGAGAAGGACGCCGACCGCATCGCCAAGGATGCCGGGCGCGACCTGCACCGCGCCTTCATCACCCCCTTCGACCGCTCGGACATCCTGTCGCTGATCAACGCGCTGGACGACGCCATCGACCTGATGGACGAGGTGCCGCGCCATGCCGGCCTCTATGGCGTCGAGGATTTCGACGAGCCGATGCGGCGTTTCGTCGCGCTGATCCGCCAGCAGGCGGACGTTCTGGTGGAGCTGATGCCGCTGCTGGGCGCCATCGCCCGCAACGCGGAGCGGATCGACCATCTCTGCGGCCGGCTGTCCGACCTGGAGGACGAGGCCGACGACGTGCTGCGCGATGCGCTGAAGGCGCTGATCGCGGAGAAGCCGGACATGATCGCCTTCCTCGGCCGGCGCGAACTGTATGAGATGCTGGAGGCGGTGACCGACCGGTGCGACGACGTCGGCGACCTGGTCGCGGGCATCACGCTCGACCAGGTGTGAGGCGGCGGTAATGGAGGCCCTGCAACTCGGTCTGCCGGCGATCGTCGTCATCGTCTTCGTCGCGCTCGCCTTCGACTTCATCAACGGACTGCACGACGCGGCGAACTCCATCGCCACCGTGGTGTCGACCCGCGTGCTGTCCCCCAAGCTGGCCGTCCTGTGGGCGGCCTTCTTCAATTTCATCGCCTTCCTGTTCTTCGGCCTGCATGTCGCCACCACGGTCGGCACCGGGCTGGTCGATCCGCTGGTGATGGACCCGGCGGTGATCCTGGCGGCGCTGATCGGCGCCATCGGCTGGAACCTGATCACCTGGTGGCTTGGGCTGCCCTCCTCCTCGTCCCATGCGCTGGTCGGCGGCATCGCCGGGGCCGGCATCGCCAAGGCGGGGCTCGGCGCCATCATCGCCAGCGGCTTCACCAAGACCGCGGTCGCCATCGTGCTGTCGCCGGGCATCGGCCTGCTGCTGGCACTGCTGCTGATGCTGGTGGTGTCCTGGCTGCTGCGCCGCGCCCCGCCCTTCGCGGTCGACCGGCAGTTCCGCCATCTCCAGCTGGTCTCGGCGGCGCTCTACAGCCTGGGCCATGGCGGCAACGACGCGCAGAAGACGATGGGCATCATCGCCGTTCTGCTGTTCAGCCAGGGCATGCTGGGCGACAGCTTCCACGTTCCCTTCTGGGTCATCATCGCCTGTCAGGCGGCGATGGGGCTGGGCACCATGATGGGCGGCTGGCGCATCGTCCGCACCATGGGCTCGCGCATCACCGACCTGAAGCCCTATCAGGGCTTCTGCGCCGAGACCGCCGGCGCCATCACGCTGTTCGGGGCGACCTGGCTCGGCATTCCGGTATCGACCACCCACACCATCACCGGCGCCATCGTCGGCGTCGGCTCCGCCCGCCGCACCTCGGCGGTGCGCTGGGGGCTGGCCGGCCGAATCGTCTGGGCCTGGGTGCTGACGATTCCCGCCTCCGGCATCGTCGCCTGGCTCTCCTATTTCCTGGTATCGGGCATCCTCAGTCCGTAAGCGGTCGCCTGCCGGGGCGGCGAATCGGGGGTCGGGCGAGGGCAGGGCCCAGGGGAACACGGTGCGAACGCGGGGCGAACGGAAAACCCGCCGTCCCCGGCCCGCCGGATGTCATCGCGGCCTTGACCCGCAAGGGCGGGAACGGCAGGATCGATCTTGTGGAGACAGGATACCGGTCATGCCGCATATAGAACGCACCGACCAAGGTGAGCAGTATGTGCTTCCCGGCACCGAACGCCGGACGGTTCCCGGCTTGCCCTATGCGGCGGAAGCCGACGGCCAGCTGACCCTGCATTTCTATGCGCCGCCCGAGAAGGCCGAACGCCGCGCCCGTGCGGCTGCGGCGCGCGGGCTGGCCGCCGTCCCGGCGATGGAGCCGGCGACCGCGCCGGCATCGGCTCCAGTCGGGTCGACGCCGGCCATGACCGACGGCCTGCACGGCCTGTTCGGCCGGCGGCTCGCCCATTTCCCGCAGGTGTTCGAACAGCCCTGACGGCTTGCCCGCCTCTCCCGGGGCGGGGCGGGCAGCACTCCAAAAAGGCGGCCTCTCTCAGGCGGTTCCGGTCCGGTTCCGGTCGGTGGCCAGCCGGCGGGCGATCTGGCCCAGCAGGATTTCCCGGTCATAGGGCTTGCCGATGTGCCCATCCATGCCGGCTTCGCGGCACTGGCGCCGCTCCTCGTCGGACGAGCCGGCGGTCAGCGCCAGGATCGGCACGTCGCCGCGTGGCGGCGGCAGCGCGCGGATCGCCCGGCTGGCCTCCAGCCCGTCGACGCCCGGCATCATCACGTCCATCAGCACCATGTCGTAGTCGCCGGTCCGCACCGCCTCCACCGCCGCCGCACCGTCGGCGACCAGGTCGACGTCATAGCCGCTGTCGCGGAACAGGGCGGCGAGCAGCTCGCGATTGATCGCCAGATCCTCGGCGATCAGCAGGCGCACCGCCCCGGCCGGCCGCGGCGCGGAAGGGGCCGGAAGGGAGGCCGGGCCGGCGACTGGATTGGCCGCCGGATTGGCCACGGGATTGGCTGGCTTCGGTGCGGGGCGCTGGCCGGCGATGCGGGACAGCTGCAGGCGCAGTTCCTCGATGGAGAAGGGCTTGGCGATCATCCCGACGTCGGGGCCGAGGGCGGCCGGGTTGCCGACGGCGTGGGCGGCGAAGCCCGACGCCAGCAGGACCGGCAGGCCGGGGCGCATGCGCGCGGCCTGCCGCGCCAGTTCGGTGCCGTCCATGCCCGGCGGCATGACGACGTCGCTCAGCATCAGGTCCAGCGCCTCGGGCCCGTCCAGCACAACCAGCGCCTCGTTGGCGTTGGCCGCCACGATCACCCGGTGCCCCCAGCCGCGCAGCAGCCCGGCCACGATGTCGCGCACCGTCGGGTCGTCGTCCACCAGCAGGATGGAGAGCGGCACCGGGGCCAAGCCGGAGGAGGAGGCGATGATGGACTGGGAGAGGGTGGAGGGAGAGAAGGCGGCGGACAGGGCCGTTGCCGTGCCGCCCTCCGTCCGGGCGGCGCCGGCCTCCGGCGGCTCCGCCGGCAGCAGCCGGCTTGCGGGCAGGCGCACCGTCACCGTGGTGCCCACGCCCAGCGTGCTGCGCAGGGCCAGCGTGCCGCCATGCAGCTCCACCAGCCGCTTGGTCAGCGGCAACCCCAGCCCGGCGCCCTCCATCTTGCGGTGGCTGGCGCTCTCGACCCGGGCGAAGGGCTCCAGCACGCGGTCGAGATCCTCCGCCGGGATGCCGAGCCCGGTGTCGATGACGCGGATCGCCGGCGCGCCGTCCTCCAGCATCGCCGCCAGGGTCACCGACCCGCCGGACGGCGTGTATTTCACCCCGTTGGCGATCAGGTTCAGCAGGATCTGGCGCAGCCGCCGGTCGTCGCCGCGCAGGTAGCGCGCCGCCGGGGCGACGGCAGCCGACAGCAGCACCCCGGCCCGCTCGGCCCGCGGGGTCAGCATTCGGACGGCGAAATCCGCCGCGGCCTCCAGGTCGCAGCGCTCCTCCTCGATGCGCAGCGCGCCGGACTCCGCCCGCGCATGGTCGAGGATCTCGTTGATCAGCTCCAGCACATGCTGGCCGGAATCGCGGACGTTGGCGGCATATTGGCGGTAGACCGGCGCGCCCACCGGCCCTTCCGCCTCGCGGGCGATCAGGTCGGCGAAGCCGATCACGGCGTTCAGCGGCGTGCGCAGTTCATGGCTCAACCCGGCCAGGAACTCGCCCTTGGCACGGTTGGCGGCTTCGGCGGCCTTGCGCGCGGTTTCCGCCATGTCGCGGGCATGGTCGAGGGCGGCGGCCAGCCGGGCGCTCTCGTCGCGCTCGGCGCTGGTCCGTTCGACGGCGCTGCGCGCCTCGGCCAGCGCCACCTGGGCCTTGCGCTCGCGATCGAGATAACGCAATCCCCAGGCCAGGGCGGCCAGAATGGCCAACAGGCCGATGACGGCCTCCGCCAGGGTCTGGATGCTGCGGCCGCGCCATTCCGCCATCGCCTCGTCCCGGCCGATGCCGGTCAGCACCACCAGCCCATAGTCGCGGACCGTGCGGTAGGCGACGACGCGCGTCACGCCGTCGAGCATCGAGGGCAGCAGGAACTGGCCCTCCGGCGCCTCGCGCAGCTTGGTCTGGAACAGCTGGCCGCCGGCGACCGAGCGGCCGACCGACGTCTCGGTCGCCGGCCGGCGGGCGACGATGTCGCCATCGGGCTGGTAGACGCCGATCAGCGGGTCGAACTCGAATCCCAGCATGGTGTGGAAGTCGGTCAGATGGTCGACCCGGATCGAGGCGACCGCCACGCCGACGAAGCGCCCCTCGTCGTCGTGCAGGGGCCGCGCCACCGGGAAGGCAAGCGGCTGGCTTCCCGTCCGGCCGGCCACCGCCGATCCGATGTGCATCCGCGTCCCGCTGCGCAGGGCCTGCAGGGCCTGCTGGTCGGCGAATGCCGCGGCACGGTTGGGAAAGCTGGTCGATTCCAGCACCGCGCGCCCGTCGGCGTCATAAATCCAGATCGAATCGGCGCCCTCGATGTGGGCGGCGTATTCGCGCAGCCGCGTCCAATGCTTCAGGTCGCGCACCCGTGCCGGTCCGCCGGCCTCCGCCACCATCGCGGCGGTCTGGTCGAGCGCCACGTCGGCTGTCCGCAAGGTCCGGTGGACGTGGTCGTCCACCAGCCGCGCCATGTCGCGGACCATGGCGAAGCGGCGCTGCTGGGTGTCCCGGTAGTCGTGATGGATCCTGTTGGCCGCGTTGCCTGCCAAGGCGGCGACGACAACGGCGGCCACCAGGGCGCCCCGGACGAAACGTCCCACAAATCCCCCATTGAGAACGATGCGCGCGATGCGGCTTGATAGCTTCAGGCTCAAACTATCATGGTTCAGGCACTGCCGGTGGTGCGATTCGATGGCGCGTGGCTCAGGGTTTGTACCGATGCCCGCTCCGCAATCCGCTTCGCTGTCCGGGCCGCTGCCGAAAATCGGCCGGTCCCCCATCTTGCATGCCTGATCCCATGGGCCCAAATGCGCGAGCATCCGAACTTTTGGGGAGGTTGCTATGGGTCTGTTCGACGTGTTCAAGGGCAATGCGCCGTTCGATGTGACTTCGCGGCGTGCGCTGGTCGTCTCGTTGATCTACTGCATGGGATCGGACGGCGAGATCGATCCGGAGGAGGTCGGCCATCTGGTCTCGGTGCTCGGCCGCAACGCGACGCGGGAGGAGCTGGACCGCTGCTTCAAATTTGCGCGCAGCACCCCGCCTGACAATTTCCTGGCCGAGGCCGCGCCCAGGCTGAACGAGCAGCAGCGGCTGTGCATCCTGCTGAACATGATCGACAGCGCCATGGCCGACGGCGAGGCCGAGCAGGGCGAGCGCGACCTGATCGGCCGGTTCCAGCAGGCCTTCGGCTTCGACGACGCCAAGCTCGGTCCCTATTTCCAGGCGCTGGTGGTCAAGAACAGCCGGCAGGTCCTGGACGCCTGACCGGGGAGGGCCGGGCGGATTCGGGTGGCGGCAGGAGCGGCATCGTGACGCGCGTGGCCGGTTCCACCGGCATGCCGGACGCGCCGCCCCTCCCCGCCGCTTGATCTGACGCCGCCCGATTTGACGCAACCGGCGTCAGTCCGGCGCGTCGAGCACGCTGCGCACCTTGGCCGCCAGCTGGTCGATGGCGAAGGGCTTGGACAGGAAGTTCGTGCCGGGATCCAGCACCCCGTTGTGGATCACGGCGTTGCGGCTGTAGCCGGTGGTGTAGAGGATCTTCAGATCCGGCAATATCGTCCTTGCCGCATCGGCCAGCTGGCGCCCGGTCATGCCGGGCATGACGATGTCGGTCAGCAGCAGGGTCACGTCCTGGCGGGGAGCGTTCCCGCCAGGATCACCCGCCGGATCGCCTCCCCGGCCATTCCCGGCCGCTCCTCCGATCAGCTCCAGCGCCGACGGCCCGTCGAAGGCGTGCAGCACGGTATAGCCGAGCTCGCGCAGCGTCTCGACCGTGAAGTTGCGAACCCGCTCCTCATCCTCCACCACCAGCACGATCTCGCGCGGGGAGCCGGTGGGGCTGACGATCGTCCGGGACAGGGGCGCGGGGGCAGCCTTCCGCGCGTCGCCGAAGAACCGCGGCAGATAGAGCTTGAACGTCGTGCCGATGCCGACCTCCGAATAGGCGCGGACATGGCCGCCGGACTGGCGGGCGAAGCCGAAGGCCTGGCTCAGCCCCAGGCCGGTGCCCTTGCCGACCTCCTTGGTGGTGAAGAAGGGGTCGAACGCCTTCGCCAGCACCTCCGGCGTCATGCCGGCCCCGGTGTCGCTGACCGCGATCAGCACATATTGGCCGGGCTCGATCGCCGCTTCGGCCGCATAGGCGTCGTCGACATGGACGTTGGCGGTCTCGATGGTCAGGCGGCCGCCGTCCGGCATGGCGTCGCGGGCGTTGACCGCCATGTTCAGCAGGACATTCTCCAACTGGTTGAGGTCGGCGTGGATCGCCCACAGCCCGGCCGAGGTGACGAACTCCATACCGATGGTTTCGCCCAGGGTGCGGGTCAGCAGCTCTTCCATGCCGCGCACCAGACCGTTGGCGTCGAGCACCTCCGGTGCAAGCGGCTGTTGGCGGGAGAAGGCGAGCAGCCGCTGGGTCAGGACCGCCGCCCGCATCGCGCCGTCCATCGCCCCGTCGATATAGGCACCGACATTGCTGTCGCCGCGGGCCAGGCGGCGCTGCAGCAGATTCAGGCCACTGATGACCACGGCCAGCATGTTGTTGAAATCATGGGCGATGCCGCCGGCCAGCTGGCCGATCGCCTCCATCTTCTGGCTCTGGCGCAACGCATTCTGCGTCGCCGTCAGTTCGTGCGTCCGGTGTTCGACCTCGGCTTCCAGCCGTTGATTCAACTCGGCTGCCGTCCGGTGGGCCAACACGGTCCGCGTCGTCTCGATCACGGTGTCGATCATGCCGACCACCGCACCGCTTTCGTCCCGCACCGGGCTGTAGCAGAAGGTGAACCAGGCCCGCTCGGGCTCGCCGTTGCGGTCGAGGACGAGAGGGAAATCCTCGATGAAGGTCGCCTCTCCGGCGAAGGCGCGGTCGGCGAGCGGGCCGATGCTGTCCCAGGCCTCGGCCCAGACGTCGCGGAAGGAGCGGCCGAGCGCCTCCGGCTTGGCTCCGAGGATCGGGCGGAAGGCGTCGTTGTAAAAGGTGACCAGGCCCGGACCCCAGACCAGGGCCTTGGGAAACTGCGAGTTCAGGACGATGCTGACCGTGGTGCGCAGGGCCGGTGGCCAGTGGCCGGGATCGCCCAGCGGCGTGGCGCTCCAGTCATGGGCGCGCACCCGCTCGCCCATTCCGCCGCCGCCCTGCCAGAAGGCGGCTCCCTGCTCTTGCGGTGTCCGGAGACTCAATTCGCCATTCCGTCGTTGGCCCCATCGGCAGTCCGGATCCGCAGTCTCGCACAGCGGCCGATGGGGCAGCAACAGACGGCGCTGCGTTTCATTCCCTCGACCCGGGCCTTATGCCACGGATACCGGCGGTCATCATCGATGACCGCCGGTATTACAGCCAGTCGGGAATCCGTTCCGCCGCCAGCATCTCCTCCACCGTCGGGCGGGGGCGGATGACCGAGAAGCGGTCGCCGTTGACCAGCACCTCCGGCACCAGCGGCCGGGTGTTGTAGGTCGAGGCCATCACCGCGCCATAGGCGCCGGCCGACAGCAGGGCGACCAGATCGTCGTCGGCCAGCGGCGGCAGCGGGCGCTGCACGGCGAAGGTGTCGCCGCTCTCGCACACCGGGCCGACCACGTCGTAGGGCTCCTGCCCGGCATCGGGGGCCGGCTCGGCGACCGGGACGATGCCGTGGTAGGCGTCGTAGAGCGACGGGCGGATCAGGTCGTTCATCGCCGCGTCGATGATGGCGAAGCGGCGGTGCAGCCCCTGCTTCACATAGATGACGCGGCTGACCAGGATGCCGGCGTTGCCGACCAGCGAGCGGCCCGGCTCCAGCGTGATGCGGCAGCCGAGGTTGCCGGTGATGGAGCGCACCATCGCGGCATAGTCGGCCAGGTCGGGCGGTGCCTCGTTCCTGTAGGTGATGCCGAGCCCGCCGCCGAGGTCGAGGCGCTGGATGTCGTGCCCGTCCTCGCGCAGCTGGTGGAGCAGGGCCGCCACCCGCTCGTAGGCGGCGCGGAAGGGGGCGAGGTCGGTCAGCTGCGAGCCGATATGGACCGCGATGGCCACCGGCTTGATGCCCGGCAGCGCCGCCGCGCGGCGGTAGATCTCGCGCGCGTGGTCGTAATCGATGCCGAACTTGTTCTCCTTCTTGCCGGTGGCGATCTTGGCATGGGTCTTGGCGTCGACGTCCGGGTTGACACGGAAGGCGATGGGAGCCTCCACGCCCAGTGACGAGGCCACCTCGCTCAGCGCCTCCAGCTCCGGCACCGATTCGACGTTGATCTGGTGGATGCCGGCCTCCAGCGCGGCGCGCAGGTCGTCGCGGGTCTTGCCGACGCCGGAGAAGACGATGCGCTCGGGCGGAATGCCGCCGGCCAGCGCCCGCGTCATCTCGCCGACCGACACCACGTCGCCGCCGGCCCCGAGCCGGGCCAGCGTGCGGATGACGGCGAGGTTGGAGTTTGCCTTCAGCGCATAGCAGACGCCGGCATCCTGGCCGGCGAAGGCGCCTGCATAGGCGTTGTAGTGGGATTCGAGCGCTGCGGTGGAATAGAGGTAGAAGGGCGTTCCCACCTCGCGCGCCACATCCGCCAGCGACACCGATTCGGCGTGCAGCACGCCGTCGCGATAGGCGAAGACGCTCATCGCCGAGCCGTTGGGGGGCGAACCATGCGGGGAACCGGTGCGGGCGGTCATGGGAACTGCACTCCGGACCCGGCCGGCTTGCCGGGCTTCGGATCGAGGTCTGGGTTGGGATAGCTGCGCGGGAACGGGTCGGGCTGGCCTTCCGGGCGCGGGCTGTCGACGAAGCTCGGCTTCTTGCCGCAGCCGGCCAGCGCCAACGCGCCGGCCAGGGCGAGGATCGTCAGGGTGACGGTACGGCTGCTCACAGGAAACGCTCCCGGGCGGCCTTCACCGCCTCTTTGACGCGGACCGGGGCCGGGCCGCCGAAGCTGGTCCGGCTGTTCAGCGAGGCCTCGATGCTGAGCGCCGGGTAGACGGCCGCGGTGATGCGCGGCTCGATCGCCTGGAGTTCCTCCAGCGTCAGGTCGGTCAGGCCGACGCGCCGGTCCTCCGCCGCCTTCACGGCGCGGCCGGTGACGTGGTGCGCCTCGCGGAAGGGCATGTCCAGCTCCCGCACCAGCCAGTCGGCGAGGTCGGTGGCGTTGAGGAAGCCGCGGTCTGCCGCCTCGCGCATCGCCGGGACGTTCGGCTGCATGTCGCGCACCATGCCCTCCATGGCGGCGATGCAGAGCGCCAGCGTGTCGTCGGCCTCGAACACCGGCTCCTTGTCCTCCTGCATGTCCTTGGAGTAGGCCAGCGGCAGCCCCTTCATCGCGATCAGCAGGCTGTTGAGCGAGCCGATCACCCGGCCGGCCTTGGCGCGCACCAGCTCCGCCGCGTCGGGGTTCTTCTTCTGCGGCATGATCGACGAGCCGGTGGTGAAGGCGTCCGACAGCCTGATGAAGCGGAACTGGGCCGAGCACCAGATCACGATCTCCTCGGCGAAGCGCGACAGGTGCATGGCGCAGATCGACGCCGCCGACAGGTATTCCAGCGCGAAGTCGCGGTCGGACACCGCGTCCAGCGAGTTGGCGGTTGGCCGGTTGAAGCCCAGCGCCTCCGCCGTCATGAAGCGGTCGATCGGGTAGGGGGTGCCGGCCAGCGCCGCCGAGCCCAGCGGGCATTCGTTCAGCCGGCACCGCGCGTCGCGGAAACGGCTGCGGTCGCGCCCGAACATCTCGACATAGGCCAGCAGGTGATGGGCGAAGCTGATCGGCTGTGCCGCCTGCAGATGGGTGAAGCCGGGCATCACCGTGCCGCTGTGCTGCTCGGCGAGGTCGATCAGCGCCGCCTGCAGCGCGGTCAGCCCGCCGATGGTCCGGTCGATGGCGTCGCGCACCCACAGCTTGAAGTCGGTCGCCACCTGGTCGTTGCGCGAGCGGCCGGTGTGCAGCCGCTTGGCCGGCTCGCCGATCAGTTCGGCCAGCCGGGCCTCGACATTCATGTGGATGTCCTCCAGCTCCACCTTGAAGGTGAAGCCGCCGGCATCAATCTCTGCCTTCACGCGGTCGAGGCCGCCGATGATGGCGTCGGCGTCGGCCTGGGTTATGATGCCCTGCTTGGCCAGCATCGCGGCATGGGCCTTCGACCCGGCGATATCCTGGTCGGCCAGCCGCTTGTCGAAGCCGATGGAGGCGTTGATCTTCTCCATGATGGCGGCGGGACCGCGCGCGAAGCGGCCGCCCCACATCTGGCTGGCGGCGGGGGCGGTGGCGGCAGCGGGGCTGGTCTGCGGGGTCTGATCGGCGCTCATGGGGGCGGTAACCGGGGCATGCGGGTGAAGGGAAGCGAGGAAGCGTGAGTATGCGGACTTTGGCGGCGGTCGCAACGGTTTGTGTGTGCATGGCCGGAGCCGGCCTGTGGTGGACCGCCGGTGCGGCGCCGGCTGCGCCGGAGGTGGTGCGGCTCGGCACGCCGGACGCGTCTGCCGCGGTCACGCCTGCGGCCTCCACCGGCGCGGACAAGCTGGAGAAGTTCAAGGGGGCGGAGCCCAAGCCGATGCCGCCGCTGTCCTTCGTCGATGCCGACGGTCGGCGGGTCGATCTGGCCGACTTCAAGGACCGCGTCGTCCTGCTGAACCTGTGGGCGACCTGGTGCGGCCCTTGCGTCAAGGAGATGCCGTCGCTCGACCGGCTCCAGGCGCAGTTGGGCGGCGACGCCTTCCAGGTGGTGGCGCTGTCGCTCGACCGCGGCGGGCGGACGGCGGTGGAGCCGTTCTACAGGAAGACGGGGGTGGAGCATCTGGCCCTGTTCCTCGATCCGGCGTCGGAGTCGATGAAGACGCTGTCGTTGCGCGGCCTGCCGACCACGATCCTGGTCGATCCGGAGGGGCGGGAGCTGGGTCGGGTCGAGGGGGCGGTCGAATGGGATTCGCCGGAGGTGGTCGCCTTCCTGCGCCAGTTCCTTGGCCATGGCGGCGGTCCGGCGCGCGACCGCGGGGTGATGAAGACGGGAGGCTGACGCTTTTGCGGCGATACAGTAGACTGGAGTTCTGCCACATCGCCTGCCCTGTCCCGCCTGCCTCCGAGCCGCCCCAATGACACAGCCCGCCGCTTCCGGTCCCAAGCGCTACGCCATCGGTCCCGGCACCGTGATGATGCGGCAGGGCGAGCATGCCGACCGTGCGTGGCTGATCGAATCGGGGGAGCTGGAGGTGCTGTTGACGGCGCCCGACGGCGGCACCCGCCGGCTGGGGGTGGTCGGCAAGGGCGCGGTGGTCGGCGAGATGGCGCTGATCGACGATGGCGAGCGCAGCGCCACCGTGCGCTCGCTGACCGAGGTCGCTTGCGTCGAGGTGACGCGGGAGGCCTTCCGCGGGCTGCTGAAGCGCAGCCCGCCGCTGGCTTCCTACCTGTTGCAGAGCCTGATTTCCGCCATCCGCCGCGGCTATGGCCTGCCGCCGACCGAGCGGGTCGGCAACGCCGTCGATTTCCGTTCCACCACCTCGTTCCAGAAGGTGGTCGACCGCCGCATGATCCGCGAGGGGCATGTCTTCTTCGGCCCGAACGAGCCGGTGAACGCCGCCTACCTGATCCAGTCCGGCCGCGTCGTGCTGCGTCCCGGACGCGGCACGCTGGGCGAGGACATCGCCAGCTTCGGGCCGGGCAGCCTGTTCGGCGAGATCTATCTGCTGACCGGCGGCCTGCCCGACGTCACCGCCGTCGCCGTCACCGGCGGCATCTGCGAGGTCATCGACCGCCGCAGCTTCGACGACGCGGTGATGGCGATGCCGCCGATCCTGAAGTCGCTGACGCGGATCTACATCTCGCAGCTGATGAAGAAGGCGGGGTAGGGGGAGGAAACCGTCACCCCCGCGCCTCCAGCCCGCGCATGACCAGCGCCCACACCGCCTCGAAGGCCGGGGCGGTGTCGGGGGAGGCCCATTCGGCGGCGTGGGCCGGATTGTGGAAGCGGGCCGTCGCGTCGAACAGGGCGCGGGCGGCCGACGTGGCGTCGCCGCGAGCGAAGCTGCCGTCGGCCATGCCGTCGGCGACGATGCGGGCGAGCTGGCCGTTCAGATGCGCCACATGCTCCGCCACCACCTCGCGTGCTTCGGCGGCGAGCGCCATGTAGGTCGCGAACAGCTCCGGATCGTCGCCGGCCTTGCTGTGCTTGGCCCGGATCAGCGCATCGAGCCAGCGGCGCAGGCGGGCCGGCGCCGGGCCGTCCTCCTCGGCGATGACCGCCAGCGGGTCGGAGACCCGGGCCAGCCAGCGTTCCGTCACCGCGTCGCGCAGGGCGGCCTTGCTGGGGAAATGGCGGTAGACGCTGCCGTGGCTGACGCCCAGCGCGCGGGCGACGTCCACCACCGTGGCCTTGGCGGGACCGTAGCGGCGCAGCACCTCCTCCGCCGTTTCCAGGATACGGTCCGGGGTCAGCACCGCCTCAGCCATGACGCCGTCCCTCAGCGCCGCTCGCTGTCGAGCATCGCCATCTGTTGGGGGGCGTAGCGGTCGCCGGCTGCGGCGCCGGGGGGCACAGCCCGTTCGATCGCGGCGAGGTCTTCGGGGGTGAGGTCAACGTCCAGGGCTCCCAGCGCTTCGGTCAGCCGGTCGCGCCGCCGCGCGCCGACCAGCGGCACAATATCCGAACCGCGCGACAGCACCCAGGCAATCGCGATCTGGGCGACGCTGACCCCCTTGGCCCCGGCGACCCGGCGCAGCTCCTCGACCAGCGCCAGGTTGCGGTCCAGGTTGCCGCCCTGGAAGCGCGGGCTGTGGGCGCGGAAGTCGCTTCCCGTCCCGGCGCTGTCCTTCGTCCAATGGCCGCTGATCAGGCCGCGCGACAGCACGCCATAGGCGGTGATGCCGATGCCGAGATCGCGGCAGGCCGGCAGGATGGCGTCCTCGATCCCGCGGGAGATCAGCGAATATTCGATCTGCAGGTCGCTGATCGGGTGGGTGGCGGCGGCCCGGCGGATGGTGTCGGCCCCCATCTCCGACAGGCCGATGTGGCGGACATAGCCCGCCTTCACCATGTCGGCGATGGCGCCGACGGTGTCCTCGATCGGCACGGCCGGGTCGAGGCGAGACGGGCGGTAGACGTCGATATGGTCCAGCCCGAGCCGGGTCAGCGTGTGGGCCAGGAAGTTCTTCACCGCCGCCGGCCGGGCATCGTAGCCGAGCCAAGCGCCGTCCGGCCCCCGCAGCGCGCCGAACTTGACGCTGACCTGGAAGCGGTCGCGCGGGATGCCGCGCAGCGCCTCGCCGATCAGCATCTCGTTGTGGCCCATGCCGTAGAAATCGCCGGTGTCGAGCAGCGTCACCCCGGCGTCGAGCGCCGCATGGATGGTGGCGATGCCCTCCGCCCGGTCGGCCGGGCCGTACATGCCCGACATGCCCATGCAGCCGAGGCCGAGCGCGGAGACGGCCGGGCCGGTGGTTCCGAGAGTGCGCGTGTCCATCTGTCCCTCCATCGATGCGTGATGGAGGGGTTATCGGCTATCGACTGACAGATGTCAATATCTGTCAGTCGATATTATCCAGGAGACGTCAGGCGGGATCGATCACGATCGCCCGGAAGTCGTTGACGTTGGTCCGCGTCGGCCCGGTGACCACCAGATCGCCCAGCGCCTTGAAGAAGCTGTAGCCGTCGTTGTTCGCGAGGAAGACCTTGGCATCCAGCCCCAGCGCCTCGGCCCGTTTCAGCGTGTCGGGGCGCAGGACGGCGCCGGCATTGTCCTCCGTCCCGTCGATGCCGTCGGTGTCGAAGGCGGCGGCCCGGATGCCGGGATGGCCGTCCAGCGCCACCGCCAGCGCCAGCAGGAACTCGACGTTGCGGCCGCCGCGGCCCTGGCCGCGCACCGTCACCGTGGTTTCGCCGCCGGAGAGGATCACCGCCGGGACCGGCGCCGGCTGGCCGTGGCGGGCGACCTGCCGGGCGATGCCGGCATGGACCTTGGCGACCTCGCGCGCTTCGCCCTCGATGGCGTCGCCGAGGATGACCGGGCTGTAGCCGCGGTCGCGGGCGAGCGCCGCCGCGGCCTCCAGCGCGTCCTGGGGGGTGGCGACGATGGTGGTGACGGCGCCGGCCAGCCGCGGGTCGCCGGGCTTCGGTGTCTCGTCGGCCGCCGCCTCCAGGAAGGCGGCCACGGCCGGCGGCGGGGTGATGCCGTATTTCGCCAGGATGGCGCGGGCGTCGGCGAAGCTGGTCGGGTCGGGCACGGTCGGGCCGCTGGCGATCACCGACGGATCGTCGCCCGGCACGTCGGAGACCAGCAGCGAGACCACGCGGGCCGGATGGGCCATCGCGGCCAGCCGCCCGCCCTTGACCGCCGACAGGTGCTTGCGCACGCAGTTCATCTCGCCGATGTCGGCGCCGCTCTTCAGCAGCGCCTTGGCGACCGTCCGCTTGTCCTCCAGCGCGATGCCGGGAGCCGGCAGGGCCAGCAGGGCGGAGCCGCCGCCGGAGATCAGGCAGAGCACGAGGTCGTCGGCGGTCAGTCCCTGAACCAGTTCGACGATGCGGCGTGCTGCATCCTGGCCGGCGGCGTCGGGCACCGGGTGCGATGCCTGCACCACCTCGATCCGCCCGGTCGGCAGGTCATGGTCGTAGCGGGTGACGACAAGGCCGGTGAGCGGTCCCGGCCAATGGTCCTCCACCGTCTTCGCCATGGCTGCCGCCGCCTTGCCGGCGCCGATCACGACGGTGCGTCCCTTGGGCGGCTGCGGCAGGGCCGCCGGCAGCCGGGTCTCGGCGGTCACCGCGGTCAGGGCCGCCTGGAACAGGTCGTGGAGCAGGGCGTCGGCATTCGTGGCGGTGGTCATGGTCGCTCGGGCTTGGTGGATGGCTGGGCGGGTAGAATGCACACAAATGAGGGGTGGGCCAATGGTTTGGGTGGGGTGGTGTCTGGGTAGCGCCTGTTGCCCCCACCCCAACCCTCCCCCGCCCAGCTCTCGCACAAAGCTACGCTTTGTGCTGACGCGGCAGGCGGACCGTAGGTCCGCTGAGAGCGGGGGAGGTCAGGTGGGGGCATCGGCAGCCGACGACGCCCCCATCCCCTCACTTCGCCCCGACCTCGTGCCCGGCCAGCAGCTCCAGCGCGCGCAGCATGCCGGAATGGTCCCAGGCGCCGCCGCCCTGCGCCACGCAGGCGTTGAACAGCTGCTGGCAGCTCGCGGTGTGCGGCAGCGACAGGTTCAGCGCCTTGGCCCCGCTCAGGGCGAGGTTCAGGTCCTTCTGGTGCAGCTCGATGCGGAAGCCGGGGTTGAAGTTGCGGTTGATCATCCGCTCGCCATGGACCTCCAGGATGCGCGAGGAGGCGAAGCCGCCCATCAGCGCCTGGCGGACCTTGGCCGGATCGGCGCCGGCCTTGGAGGCGAACAGCAGCGCCTCGGCCACCGCCTCGATGGTCAGGGCGACGATGATCTGGTTGGCGACCTTGGTGGTCTGGCCGTCGCCGTTGCCGCCGACCAGCGTGACGTTCTTGCCCATCTTGTCGAACAGCGGCTTGACCGTGTCGAAGGCCTCCTGCGGGCCGCCGACCATGATGGTCAGCGACGCCGCCTTGGCCCCGACCTCGCCGCCCGACACCGGCGCATCCAGGTAGGAGCAGCCGAGATCGTTGATGCGCTTGGCGTATT
This sequence comes from Azospirillum sp. HJ39, assembly GCF_041507355.1. Lineage (NCBI taxonomy): Bacteria > Pseudomonadati > Pseudomonadota > Alphaproteobacteria > Rhodospirillales > Azospirillaceae > Azospirillum > Azospirillum sp. HJ39. The sequence continues at coordinate 684,114 of NZ_CP167913.1, forward strand.
CCTTGGTCTCGATGGGAGAGATCGAGGACATGTCGACCACGATCTTGCCCGCCGACAGGCCGGCGGCCACGCCGTTCTCGCCGAACAGGGCGGCGCCGACATGGGGGGTGTCGGGGACCATGGTGATGACGACCTCGGCCGCCGCGGCAACCTCGGCGCCGCTCGGGCAGGGGATGGCGCCCTTGGCGGTCAGGTCGGCCGGGACCGGCTTGATGTCGTGGACGTAGAGGGTGTGACCGGCGTCCAGCAGATGCCCCGCCATCGGGGTGCCCATGATGCCGAGACCGATGAATCCGACCTTCATGACGATGATCCTTTCTCGCGTGATGTAAGGGGTGCCTCAGGCGTTCGCCGGTTCCGTCCTGTAGGGGGCGAACCAGCCGAGCCCCTCGTCCGTCGCCGTCTTCGGCTTGTATTCGCAGCCGACCCAGCCGTCGTAGCCGATGGCGTCCAGGTGCTTGAACAGGAAGGGATAATTGATCTCGCCGGTGCCGGGCTCGTTGCGGCCGGGATTGTCGGCCAGCTGGACATGGGCGATGCGGGAGAGGTTGGCCTCGATGGTCCGGGCCAGGTCGCCTTCCATGATCTGCATGTGGTAGATGTCGTACTGCACGTACAGATTGCCTGATCCCACCTTGTCGATCAGGCCGAGCGCCTGCTTCGTCCGGGTCAGGTAGAAGCCCGGGATGTCGCGGGTGTTGATCGGCTCGACCAGCAGCTTGATGCCGGCCCCGGCCAGCGCGTCGGCGGCATAGGCGAGGTTGGCGACCAGCGTGCTTTCGGCGGCGTCGGCGTCGGAGCCCTGCGGCAGGATGCCGACGAGGCAGTTGACCTGATTGCAGCCCAGCGTGCCGGCATAGTCGATGGCGCGGGCGACGCCGTCGCGGAACTCCTGCACGCGGTCGGGCAGGATGGCGATGCCGCGCTCGCCGCCGCCCCAGTTGCCGGCCGGCAGATTGTGCAGGACCTGGGTCAACCCGTGCTGGCGGAGTTTCTCGGCCAGCGCGTCGGCGGGGAAGTCGTAGGGGAACAGATACTCCACGCCCCGGAAGCCGGCGTCGGCCGCCGCGGCGAATCGGTCGAGAAAGGCATGCTCGTTGTAGAGCATCGTCAGGTTGGCGGCGAATTGCACCATGGCCGAACTCCCGGCTGCGCGAATGGATTGCGCGGTTTGGGTTGCGTGATCGGCCGCCGCGGATGGAGGGGCGGCCCTTGGGTCGGGAGCTTGGCCGCCGTGCAGGCCCTTGAGCCAGTTCGCCGGACGGCTTTTTCACGGAGCGGAAAGCGGGGTGGGCGAACGATGGGCGGAGGCGGAGAGTGAGGCCCGGCGGAACCGGGTTGACGCTTACGTCAACCTGAACTAGGCTCCGCGTCACGGATCGTCCGTGTTCCCAGCGCCATCAGACGCGGCGGTCGTCACCGCCGGAGGAAGCATCCCGTGACCCAGCCCTATCCGCATCTGCTCGCCCCCCTCGACCTCGGCTTCACGGTGCTGAAGAACCGGGTGCTGATGGGGTCGATGCACACCGGGCTGGAGGACCGGCGCCGCCATTTCCCGCGGCTGGCCGCCTATTTCGCCGAACGGGCGCGCGGCGGGGCCGGCCTGATGGTGACCGGCGGCTTCGCCCCGAACGTCGAGGGCTGGCTGTCGCCCTTCGGCTCGACCCTGGCGCGGCACGGCACGGCACGGGCGCACCGGGTCGTCACCGACGCCGTCCATGCCGAAGGCGGCAGGATCGTGCTGCAGATCCTGCATGCCGGCCGCTACGCCCACAGCCCGCTGTCGGTGGCGCCGTCGCGCATCAAGTCGCCGATCACCCCCTTCACCCCGCGCGCGCTGACCGCCCGCGGGGTGGAGCGGCAGATCCGCGCCTATGTCCGCTGCGCCGAACTGGCGCGCGAGGCCGGCTATGACGGGGTGGAGGTGATGGGGTCGGAAGGCTACCTGATCAACCAGTTCCTGGTCACCCACACCAACCGGCGCACCGACCGGTGGGGCGGCACCTACGAGAACCGCATGCGCTTCCCGGTGGAGATCCTGTCGCGCATGCGCGAGGCGGTGGGGCGCGACTTCATCATCGTCTATCGCCTGTCGATGCTGGACCTGATCCCCGACGGCAGCAGCTGGGAGGAGGTGGTGCAGCTCGCACAAGCCGTCGAGCGGGCCGGCGCCACCATCATCAACACCGGCATCGGCTGGCACGAGGCGCGGGTGCCGACCATCGCCACCAGCGTGCCGCGCGCCAACTTCGCCTGGGTCACCGGCAAGCTGAAGCAGGCGGTGTCGATCCCGCTCTGCACCACCAACCGCATCAACACGCCCGAGATGGCGGACGCGGCGATCGGCGACGGGCTGGCCGACATGGTGTCGATGGCCCGCCCCTTCCTGGCCGATCCCGATTTCGTCGCCAAGGCGGCGGCGGGCAGGGCCGAGACGATCAACACCTGCATCGCCTGCAACCAGGCCTGCCTCGACCATGTCTTCTCCGGCAGGACGGCGAGCTGCCTGGTCAACCCGCGCGCCTGCCACGAAACCGAGCTGACCATCGTCCCGGCAGCCACGCGCAGGCGCGTCGCCGTGGTCGGTGCCGGCCCGGCCGGGCTGGCCTGCGCCACCACCGCGGCGGAGCGCGGCCACGAGGTCCATCTGTTCGAGGCCGCGGACGAGATCGGCGGCCAGTTCAACATGGCCAAGCGGATCCCCGGCAAGGAGGAGTTCGCCGAGACGCTGCGCTATTTCCGCCATCGGCTGGCGGAAACCGGGGTGGCGCTGCATCTCGGCCGGCGGGTGTCGCCGGCGGAGCTGACCGGCGGCGGCTTCGATGCGGTGGTGCTGGCGACCGGCGTGGTGCCGCGCGACCCGAAGATTCCAGGCCAGGAGCACCCGAAGGTGCTGACCTACATCGACGTGCTGCGCGGAGCGAGGCCGGTCGGCCGCCGCGTCGCCGTGGTCGGGGCCGGCGGCATCGGCTTCGACATGGCCGAGTTCCTGGCCCACGGGGAGGAGGGGCCGTCCCCCAGCCTCGACCCGGCGCTGTGGCGGGCCGAATGGGGGGTCGCCGACCCGGCCGACGCGCGCGGCGGCGTCGCCGGCATCCGCCCGCGGCCGGCGCCGGCGACGCGGGAGATTGTGCTGCTCCAGCGCAAGGCGACCAAGCCCGGCGCCGGTCTTGGCAAGAGCACCGGCTGGATCCACCGGGCGCAGCTGAAGATGAAGAACATCCAGGCGCTGGCCGGGGTGAATTACGAACGCATCGACGACGACGGGCTGACCATCAGTTTTGGCGAGGCGCGCGAGCGGGTGCAGACGCTGGCGGTCGACAGCATCGTCCTGTGCACCGGCCAGGAGCCGCTGCGCGAGCTGCAGGCTCCGCTGGAGGCGGCCGGCATCGCCGTCCACCTGATCGGCGGTGCCGACGTCGCCGCCGAGCTGGACGCCAAGCGCGCCATCGACCAGGGCACCCGGCTGGCGGCGGCGCTGTAGGGGATCGCCGGCCCCTCCCTCCACAGCCAGGGCGGGAGAATCGCCCCTCCCATGCAAACCCGCATGGGAGGGGATCAGAAATTGCTTGCCCCTCCAGCTGATATATTAGTATTCTTGGGGCATTCGCTCCTGAGGAGGCTGGACGCCATGCCATCGGGCAACCCGCCGGCCAAAACCGGTTCAACCTTGGCTTCTCCACCGAAGGCCGCCCCGCTCCAGATCCGGCCGCCGGCCCGCCGCGACGTGCGGCGCGGCCCGACGGCGGCCGACGCCATCCACCGCGACCTGCGGGCGGAGATCGTGTCGCTGAAGCGCAAGCCGGGCGACCCCATCGCCGAGAAGCAGATCGCCGAGGCCTATGGCGTCAGCCGTACGCCCGTCCGCGAGGCGGTGCTGCGGCTTGCCGACGAGGGGCTGATCGAGATCTTCCCGCAATCCGGCACCTTCGTGTCGCGCATCCCGCTGGGCGCCCTGCCGGAGGCCGGCGTCATCCGCAAGGTGCTGGAGCGGGCGACGGTGCGCTTCGCCGCGGAGCGCGCCACCCGCAGCCAGATCGCGGCGCTGCGCGCCGGGCTGGAGCGCCAGCGCGAGGTCGACGCGACCGGCGACGCCGACGGCTTCCATCAGGCCGACGAGGCCTTCCATGCCCAGATCACCGAGATGGCCGGCTATCCGGGATTCTGGACGATCATCCAGCAGGCCAAGGTCCAGCTCGACCGCTGCCGCCGCCTGACCCTGCCGGTGCCCGGCCGCATGCGCACGGTGATCGCCGAGCATGAGGCCATCGTCGAGGCCATCGCCGGCCACGACCCCGACGCGGCGGAACGCAGCCTGGTCCGCCATCTCGACAATCTCCAGATCACCGTGGACGACGTGCGCAACGCCGCTCCGCTCTATTTCTCCGGCAGCCTGATCGAGGATCCGGCCGCCCTGGCAGGGGGACCGCGTTGATGACCGCGACCGCAGGACATCCGGCCGAACGCCGCCGCGTCGGCGTGATCGGGCTGGGGATGGCGTCGGCCCCGCATGCGCAGAGCCTGATCGACCTCCGGGACCGGGTGGAGGTGGCGGGCGGCTTCAGCCCGTCGGCGGAGCGCCGGGCCGGCTTCGCCGCCCGCTTCGGCCTGCCGGTGGTCGACAGCCTGGACGCGCTGCTGGACGATCCCGATCTTTCGGCCATCCTGCTGCTGACCCCGCCCGACACCCATGCCGAACTGGTGGCGCGCTGCGCCGCCGCCGGCAAGCATGTGCTGCTGGAAAAGCCGCTGGACGCCACGCCGGCCGGTGCACGGGCGGTGGTCGCGGCGATGGAGGGGGCCGGGCTGACGCTGGGCGTCATGCTGCAGCACCGCTTCCGCGCCTCGGTCGAGCGGCTAGCCGGTCTGATGCGCGACGGCACGCTGGGCCGGCCGCTGTCGGCGGCGGTGGCGGTGCGCTGGTGGCGCGACGCCGCCTATTACGGACAGCCCGGCCGCGGCATGAAGGCGCGCGACGGCGGCGGCGTGCTGCTGACCCAGGCGATCCACACGCTGGACGTCTTCGTCGGCCTGCTCGGCCTGCCCGACCGGGTCGCCGGCTTCGCCGCCACCAGCGCGCTGCGGCGGATCGACACGGAGGACACGGTCGCCGCGGCGCTGCGCTACGGCGACGGCATGCTGGCGACCATCGACGCCACGACCGCGGCCTATCCCGGCTATCCGGAGCGGATCGAGATCGCCGGCACCGGCGGCTCGGCGGTGCTGACCGGCGACCGGCTGGAGGTGCAGCTGGTCGGCGGCGACCGCATCGAGGTGGGCCGGGACGGCGCCACGCTGGGCGGCGGCGCCGATCCGATGGCCTTCTCCCACCTGCATCACCGCGCCGTGCTGTCCGACTTCCTCGATGCGCTGGACGAGGGACGGCCGCCGCGGGTCGACGGGCGGGAGGCGCTGAAGGTCCACCGGCTGATCGAGGCAATCCTGCGCGCGTCGGACGGCGGCACCAGCGTGGAGGTCGGCACCGGCTGACGGTCTTCCGCCGCCGCGCCCGCCTGCCGCCTGCGGCAGTGCGGCGCAGCGCGCGATCTTGCGGTTTCCACCACTTTGGCGTAAAGCGCCAGCACCAGGCCGGGCCCCTCTGGCAACCGTAACCGGTTGCGATGTCGGACTGGGATCGACAAGGAGCGGCCCGCCCCGTGCCCCCCGCCCAGCCCCCCGCCAGCGCCGACAGGCCCAGCGCCTCCGGTGCCATGGGGGCCGGCGCCTCCGGCGCCGCCGGTTGCGGTCGGCACAGACCCGCGCGGCCTCTCCTCCCACATTCATCGTGATGCGAGGACACCCGCTCAAATGACCGAGCTTTTTACCACCGAGGCGCTGTTCGCGCTTCTCCAGGTCATCATGATCGACCTGGTGCTGGCCGGCGACAATGCGATCGTCATCGGCCTCGCCGCCGCCGGTCTGCCGCGGGAACAGCGCGGCAAGGCCATCCTGATCGGCATCCTGGCCGCCACGGTCCTGCGCATCGCCTTCGCCGCCGTGACGACCCAGCTGCTCCAGATCATCGGGCTTCTGCTGGCCGGCGGCGTGCTGCTGCTGTGGGTGTGCTGGAAGATGTGGCGCGAGTTGCGCATGGCCCACGAGGAAGATGAGGCGGTCGAGGCGCTGGAGGATGACGGCGGAGCCGATTCCGGACCGCGCAAGACGCTGAGGCAGGCGGTGGGGCAGATCGTGATCGCCGACCTGTCGATGTCGCTCGACAACGTGCTGGCGGTCGCCGGCGCCGCGCGCGAGCATCTGGGGGTGCTGGTCATCGGCCTGACCCTGTCCATCGCCCTGATGGGCCTCGCCGCCAGCGTCATCGCCCGCGTGCTGCAGAAGCATCGCTGGCTGGCCTATGTCGGCCTGGTCATCATCCTCTACGTCGCGCTCGACATGATCTACCGCGGCACGCTGGAAGTGTGGCCGCTGGTGAACGGACACGCCTGACCTCCGTCGCGAGGGGGGAGCGGCAGGGCTGGGGCGGAATGCCGCAGCAGCCCGCCAGGGCCCGCCCGGCCCCTCGCAACCGGCTGAAACGCTTGCCGCAAGCCCGATTTTCCGTCAGCAAAAGTCCGGTAGACTCTACACAGTTGTTGCCACCTTGAACTTTCAGGGTTGCGCGCGGATTGATATACTAATATCCTAAGAACCGTGAAAGCGACGATGCGGCGGCAGGGGACGGCGCCGTCGGTCAGCGGGGGCTGAATGAGTGCAGGGGCCAATCCGGTTGCCGGGCACGCGCCAATCCGGGCCGCGCGATGCGCGGCCGGGCCCTTGGGCGGATCGCCTGCTGTCCGGACCCGTCACCGCCGGCCCGTCACCGGCGGTTCTCGCATCGACCAGTCTTGCATCGCCCGTCCCCAGGCGGGCGGCGCTTCGCCACCCGGACAATCCGGAAAACACCAGAACAAGAGAGGCGGGCCGGCATCAGACACCGGCCCAGCGCTCAGGAGGAGAACCCATGAAATTTGCTCTGACCTCGGTTCGTAGCGCTCTGTTGGCCGCCTGTGCGGTCTGCAGCATGCTGGCGGCCCCCATGCTGGCGACCCCGGCGGCGGCGCGCGACTTCCGGTCCGCCGACATCCACCCGACCGACTACCCGACCGTCGAGGCGGTGCGTTACGTCAACAAGCTGCTGGCGGAACGCTCCAACGGCCGCCTCGGCATCAAGGTGTTCCCGAACGGCGCGCTCGGCACCGAGAAGGACACCATCGAGCAGCTGAAGATCGGCGCGCTCGAGATGATGCGCATCAACGTGGCGCCGCTGAACAACGTGGTGCCCGAGACGATGGTCACCGCGCTGCCCTTCATCTTCCGCGACACCGGCCATATGCGCCGCGTGCTGGACGGCGCCATCGGCGACGAGATCCTGGGCGCGATGGAAAGCCAGGGCATGATCGGCCTCGCCTTCTACGACAGCGGCTCGCGCAGCATGTATTCGGCCGCCAAGCCCTACAAGACGCTGGCCGACCTGAAGGGCGCCAAGATCCGCGTCCAGCAGTCCGACCTGTTCGTCGCCATGATCCAGGCGCTGGGCGCCAACGCCACGCCGATGCCGTTCGGCGAGGTCTACACCGCGCTGAAGACCGGCATCGTCGACGCCGCCGAGAACAACTATCCCTCCTACGAGTCCTCGCGCCACTTCGAGGCGGCCAAGTACTTCACGCTGACCGAGCATGCGATGGCGCCGGAAGTGCTGGTCTTCTCGAAGGTCGCCTGGGACCGCCTGTCGAAGGACGACCAGGCGATGGTCCGTCAGGCCGCCAAGGACTCGGTGCCCTACATGCGCAAGCTGTGGGACGAGCGCGAGATGAAGTCCAAGGACATCGTCACCAAGGCCGGCGCCCAGATCGTCGAAGTGTCGAACAAGCAGGAATTCATCGATGCGATGAAGCCGGTCTACGCCAAGTTCGCCGACACGCCGAAGCTCCAGGGCCTCGTGCAGCGCGTCCAGGAAACCAAGTAAGCAAGGGGTGACGCGCGGGCCGTCCCCGGTGGGGCGGTCCGCGCCTCGCAAGGGGAGCCGCAGCATGGATATCGAGCTGCAAGCAATGGACGCCAGCCCGCCGCATGCAAGCGGCTGGCTGACCCGGATGAATGCGACGCTGGCCAGGACCGGCATGTATGTCGCCATCGTCGGATTGATGATGATCGTCTGCGTCGTGTTCTTTCAGGTGTTCGGCCGCTATGTGCTGAACGATTCGCCCACCTGGGCGGAAAGCCTGGCCATCCTGCTGGTGTTGTACGTCACGCTGATCGGCGCCGCCGTCGGCGTCCGCGACGCCGGCCATATCGGGCTCGAATCCCTGCTGGTGATGCTGTCCGACAATGCGCGCCGCAAGATGGACATCGTGATCTACGCGCTGGTCGGGATCTTCGGCGGCTGCATGGCCTACAATGGCTGGCTGCTTGGCAGTTCGGTCGCGTCCTACCTGATCCCCAACCTGCACATCTCCGAGGCATTCCGTTACCTGCCGCTGGTGCTGTCGGGTGTGCTGATCGTCCTGTTCTCCATCGAGCATATCGTCGCCATCCTGCGCGGCGAGGAGGTCAAGCCGTCATGGAACTGACCATTCTCTCTGTCACGTTCTTCGGCTTCCTCATCATGGGGATCCCGGTCGCCTTCGCCATCGGCCTGTCGGCGCTGTGTACCATCCTGTACGAGGGCCTGCCGGTCGCGGTGGTCTTCCAGCAGATGATGTCGGGCATGAACGTCTTCTCGTTCCTGGCGATCCCGTTCTTCGTCTTCTCGGGCGAGCTGATGCTGCATGGCGGCGTCGCCGACAAGATCGTCGCCGCAGCCAAGAGCATGGTCGGCCACATCCGCGGCGGGCTGGGCATGTCCAACGTGGTGGCCTGCACCCTGTTCGGCGGCGTCGCCGGATCGCCGGTCGCCGACGTGTCGGCCATGGGCGCCGTGATGATCCCGATGATGAAGCGGGAAGGCTACCACGCCGACTATGCGGTCAACGTCACCACCCATGCCGCGCTGGTCGGCGCGCTGATGCCGACCAGCCACAACATGATCATCTATGCGCTGGCCGCAGGCGGCAAGGCGTCGATCGGTTCGCTGATCGCCGCCGGCCTGGCTCCGGCGCTGCTGCTGATGGTCTGCAACCTGGCGGCGGCCTATTTCGTCGCCGTGAAGCGTGGCTATCCCAAGGGGACCTTCCCCGGCTGGAGCATCCTGGGGCACACCTTCGCCGCCGCGGCGCCGGGCCTGCTGATCGTCGTCATCATCCTGGCCGGCATCACCACCGGCGTGTTCACCGCCACCGAATCCGCCTCCATCGCGGTGATCTACGCGCTGCTGCTGACCATCTTCGTCTACCGGACCATGACGCTCGACCGCTTCCTGGCGGCGGCGGGCAAGACGGTGAAGACCACCGGCGTCGTGCTGCTGCTGATCGGCGTGTCGACGATGTTCCAGTACCTCATGGGTCTCTACGAGGTGGCGGACATGACCGGCGAGATGCTGGCCGGCGTGTCGACCAACCCGCTGGTCATTTTCCTGCTGATCAACATCATCTTGTTCCTGCTGGGCACCTTCATGGACATGGCCAGCACGATCCTGATCTGCACGCCGATCTTCCTGCCCATCGCCATGACCTACGGCATGGACCCGGTGCAGTTCGGCATCGTCATGCTGATCAACTGCGCGCTCGGCCTGAACACCCCGCCGGTCGGCACCACCCAGTTCATCGGCTGCGCCATCGGCGGCGTGTCGGTGGGCGAGGTGATGCGCTCCATCGCGCCGTTCTACGGGGCCCTGTTCGTGGCGCTGCTGCTGGTCACCTACGTCCCGGGCTTCTCGCTGTGGCTGCCGCGGCTGCTGATGAACTGAGGATCGCCGGGAGCCCGCTCCCCTCGACGACATCTCTCCTGGACTGGGCCATCGGGACATCCCCGATGGCCCATTTTTCTTTGCGGGGACCGCGGTCCGGCGGGCCCGAAGGCTGCCACCGAATAGGAGGTAGATGACGCCGCGCGGCGTTTCGGGTGCAAAAGAGTGGCAAGCCTGTTCAAGGGACCGGGGCAGCCGGGGGGAACCGAAATCGGTCGCATCCGTACTCATTTCGCTCCCGTGGAGAAAACAGGTCGCCCGGCCGGGAGCGGATCTTCCCATGGAGTGATGATCTTATTGGGCGTTGCCGGATCGCTATGAACCCGTACATGACGGAACGCGCAGACGACTTCCAACAACTCCCCAGAAAGGGGCTTTCATGTACGGGATCATTCTTGCCGACGCCGCTCTGGCCGATCTCGACACGCTGATCGGTCGGCACGCGCCGGACGTGACGGTGATCCGGGTCGCCGACGACGAGGACGCCATCGGGCTGCTCTCCGACGCCCTGGAGACCGGTCCGGAGGCGGTCCACCTGATCGCCCACGGGGCGCCGGGGGTGGTGCGGCTTGGAGCGACGCCGCTCGACACCGATGCCCTGCTCGACCGCCGCTGGCCGGACGCGGGCGGCAGCGAAATCCTGATCCATGCCTGCGACGTCGGAGCCGGGGCCGAGGGCCGCCGCTTCGTCGAGTGTCTGGCCGCCGTCACCGGTGCCCGCGTTGCCGCCGCGAGCCACCCGGTCGGCCATCCGGATCGGGGCGGCTCGTGGGATCTCGACGTCGTGTCCGGACCGATCGCCGCGGCGAGCGCCTTCGCCGGAGCGGGCGCCTGGCCGCACCGGCTGGCCTACAGCGGCAAGGCGACCAGCGGCAACGACACGCTGATCGGGGACAATGCCGGCACCACCATCGACGGGCTGGCCGGCAACGACAGCATCGTCGGCGGAACGGGCAATGACAGCCTGATCGGCGGCGTCGGCGACGATACGCTGGTCGGTGGCGGCAACGGCGGCCAGTCGGCCGGCGATACGATGAATGGCGGACTTGGCGGCGACCATTATGTCGGCGGCAGCGGCTTCAACATCGTCACCTACGAGAACGCCACCACCGGCATCACGCTGGACCTGACGAACGGAGCCGGCAACACCGGCGAGGCCGCCGGCGACACCTTCGTCAACATCCAGCGCTGGATCGGCTCGGAGCACGACGACAGCCTGACGGCGGGCGATGGCGCGGTGTGGTTCTGGGGCCATGGCGGCAACGACGTGGAGCATGGCAGCGCCTACAACGACACGCTGGAGGCCGGCGACGGCAACGACAGCGTGTTCGGCGGCGGCGGTGCCGACCTGATCTATGGCCGCGCCGACAACGACCAGTTGCATGGCGAACTCGGCAACGACACGGTGGCCGGCGGCGGCGGTGCCGACCTGATCTACGGCGACGCCGGCAACGACCTGCTGAAGGGCGATTGGGAGCGCGACACCGTCCATGGCGGCGACGGCGACGACACCATCCTGGCCGGCATCGTCACAGCTGGCAGCTACACCCAGACCCAGTCCGACCTGATCTATGGCGAGGGCGGCAACGACCGCTACATCGTCGTCAGCCAGTATGACGCGGGAACCGTCAGCTTCGACGGCGGCGCCGGGACCGACACGCTGGAGCTGCGGTCGGACAACCTGACCAGCTACAACGGCTACAATCTGGAATATTACACCGACGTCGCCTCGCCGACGATCGACATCAGCGGCATGACGCTGACCGGCGTCGAGACGCTGGCCCTGACCGGCAGCCAGCACCACAGCGTGACGATGACTGCCGCCCAGGCCGACGGCTTCGGCAGCATCACCGGCGCGGCCAACGGCGACGCCTTCGCCATCGCCGGGGCGGCGCTGTCGGGCACGGTGGGCACCGGCACCGGCGGCACGCTGCTGGCGGGCCAAGTCCAGGCGGAGACGGTGAACGGCGTCACCCTGGTCCATGTCGGGCTCGATGCGACCGCGGGCGCCGACACCACGCTGCGCATCGCCGGCAGCTTCGCCGCGTCGGACATCCTTCTATCCGGCAACACCATCTCGCTGGGCCAGGCCGGATCCGGCGGCGGCAATACTGGCGGCGGCACCGGCGGCGGCGATACGGGCGGCCTGACGCTGACCGGCACCGATGCCCGCGATTATCTGGCCGGCGGCAACGGCAACGACACCATCATCAGCAACGCCGGCGACGACTACATGACCGGCGGCGCCGGCAGCGACGTCTTCGTCTTCAAGCCGGGCGACGGTTGGGACTACGTCGGCGACTTCCAGGCCGGCAGCGGCGGCGACGTGCTGAATGTCGGCGGCTGGAGCGGTCTGAAGGACTTCGCTTCGGTGATGGCCGTCATCGTCCAGGACGGTACCAACACCGTCGTCAATTTCGACGCCGGCAACAGCGCCATCCTGGCCAATGTCACCCGCAGCAGCCTGACCGCGGCCAATTTCTCCTTCACGGCGATCGACGGCTCCACGGGCGGCTCCACGGGCGGCTCCACGGGCGGTTCGACTGGCGGCACTCCGGGCCAGACGATCACCGGCACCTCGGCCGGGGAGTATCTGGCCGGCGGCAGCGGCAACGACACCATCACCGGCAATGCCGGCAACGACTACATGATCGGCGGCGCCGGGCGGGATACCTTCGTCCAGCATGCCAGTGACGGCTGGGACGTCATCGGCGACTTCCAGGCCGGCAGCGGCGGCGACGTGGTCGATATCCGCAGCATCGCCGGGTTCGCCAGCCTCAACGACGTGCTGACCCACTCCTCACAGGAGGGCGCCGACCTGTCCATTGACTTCGGCGGCATCAGCTCGATCAAGCTGATGGGGGTCGACCGCAACACCCTGACGGCTGACAATTTCCTGTTTGCCAGTCCGGTGGTGTGATCGGGGGGAGGGAGCTGACCACTCCCTCTCCCGTCACGGGAGAGGGAGTTTTGTCCTCCTACCGTTCCACCGCCACCGGGACGTTCAGGGCGTTGCGCTTCGCCACCGCCTCGTAGACCGGCGGGAAGGCCGGGCGGTCGACGTAGCGGCCGGCGCCGCGCACCGCGCGGCTCTCGCCCAGCGCATGGACGATGCGGCCCTGGCTCAGCGTGTAGGCCGGGGTGCCGGTGACGGTCATGCCCTCGAAGATGTTCAGGCCGACCTTCTGCATCTGGGTCGCGGCCGAGATGGTCTTCGTCGCCTTCGGATCCCACACCACCAGATCGGCGTCGGCGCCGACCGAGACCGAACCCTTGCGCGGATAGAGGTTGAAGATTTTGGCGGCGTTGGCGGAGGTGACGGCGACGAACTCGTTCATCGTCAGTCGGCCGCTGTTGACGCCGTGGGTCCACAGCGCGGTCATGCGGTCCTCGATGCCGGCGGTGCCGTTGGGGATCTTCGTGAAGTCGGTGCGGCCCATCGCCTTCTGCTCGGCGCAGAAGCAGCAATGGTCGGTGGCGGTGGTGTGCAGGTGCCCCGCCTGCAGACCGCGCCACAACGCCTCCTGATGCTCCTTCGGGCGGAAGGGCGGGCTCATGACATGGCCGGCGGCGAAGTCCCAGTCGGGGTTGCGGTACACCCCGTCGTCGACCAGCAGATGGCCGGCCAGCACCTCGCCGAACACGCGCTGGCCGCCGTCCTGGCCGCGCTTGATCGCCTCCAGCGCCTCCTTGGCGGAGACATGGACGATGTAGACCGGGACGCCGAACACCTTGGCGACCTGGATGGCGCGGTTGGCCGCCTCGCCCTCCACCTCCGGCGGGCGGGACAGCGGATGGGCCTCCGGTCCGGTCAGTCCCTGGGCCAGCAGTTTCTTCTGGAGCTGGAAGACCAGCTCGCCGTTCTCGGCATGGACGGTGGGGATGGCGCCCAGCTCCAGGCAGCGCTGGAAGCTGTTCACCAGCGTCTCGTCGTCGGCCATGATGGCGTTCTTGTAGGCCATGAAATGCTTGAAGCTGTTCACGCCATGCTCGGCGACCAGCGTGCCCATGTCGCGGGAGACGCTGTCGTCCCACCATGTCACCGCGACGTGAAAGCTGTAGTCGCCGGCCGCCTTCTCCGCCCAGCCGCGCCATGTACGATAGGCTTCCATCAGGCTCTGCTTCGGGTTGGGGATGACGAAATCGATGATCGTCGTCGTCCCCCCGGCAAAGCCGGCGGCGGTGCCGCTGAAGAAATCCTCCGTCGTCACCGTGCCCATGAAGGGCAATTCCATGTGGGTGTGCGGATCGATGCCGCCCGGCATGACGTAGCAGCCGCCGGCATCCACCAGCTCCGCGCCGGCCGGCGCGTCCAGCGTGTCGCCGACCGCCGTGATGAGTCCGTCCTGGCAGAGGACGTCGGCGCGGTGCGTGCGCTCGGCGGTGACGACGGTGCCGCCGCGGATCAGGATGGTGGACATGCTCGGGCGCTCCCTCAGGGAATGGGTGGGGATTCGGGCTGAAGCGGTGTGGGGGCTTGCGGTGCTGGTGTCTGCGGTTCGGCCGCTTGGACTTCGGACAGGCCGGCGGCGCGCAGGACCATGCGCAGGACCTCCGCCGTCATCGTGGCGAAGTCCTGGCGGGTCAGGCTGCGGCGGCCCAGCACCTTGCGGATCTGCACGTCGAAATCGGCGTAATGCTGCGTCACCGCCCAGATCATGAACAGGAACTGGCGGGCATCGACCGGGGCCATGCGGCCGGCGGCCACCCAGCCGTCGATGACCGCGGCCTTGGCGTCGACCAGCGATCTCAGGTCTTCGGCCAGGAAGCGTTCGACCTGGGTTCCGCCATGTAGGATCTCGTTGGCGAAGACCTTGGAGGCGTGCGGCCGCGTCCGCGAGGCCTCCATCTTGGCGGTGACATAGGCGCTCAGCGTCGCAGACGGGTCGGCGTCGGGGGTGAAGGAGGCGATCGGCGCCAGCCACAGCCGCAGGATGTTGTCCAGCACCGCCCGGTAGAGATCGTCCTTGGTGCCGAAATAATAATGCAGGTTGGCCTTGGGCAGGCCGGCCCGCTCGGCGATGTCGGCCATGGTGGCGCCGGCGAATCCCGCCTCGGCGAAGACGCGCTCTGCCGCCTTCAGGATGCGCTCGACGTTTTCACGCCGGATGCGTCCCTGGGGCGGAGTGGTTTCCACGGTGTCGGCCGCCGTTTGCGCCATTGTTTTTGCCAGTGCTGTTGTTCAGTGCCCTCTCCCGGGGCGGGAGAGGGAGAGTATCATCCTGCCATGGCGTTGGCGCGGTCGAGCACGGCGTGCAGCAGCACCTCGCAGCCGGCGGTCGACCATTCGGGCGTCGTCTCCTCCACCTCGTTGTGGCTGATGCCGTCGATGCAGGGGATGAAGACCATCGCCGTGGGCGCCACCTTGGACAGGTAGCAGGCGTCGTGCCCGGCGCCCGACACGATGTCGCGGAAGCTGTGGCCGGTGCGCTCCACCCCCTTGCGGACGGCGGCGACGCAAGTCGCGTCGAAGGCGATGGGGGCGTAGTACCAGATCTGCTGGAAATCGCTTTCCAGCCCGATCTCCCCGGCGATGCGCTCCACCTCGGCGCGCAGCTCGCCGTCCATGGCTTTGAGGATGCCGTCGTCGGGATGGCGGAAATCGACGGTGAAGAAGACCCGGCCGGGGATGACGTTGCGGCTGTTGGGGTGGATCTGCATCAGCCCCACCGTCGCGCAGGCCAGCGGGCCGTATTTCAGCCCGATGCGGTTGACCGCGTCGACCACGCGGGCGGCCCCCAGCAGCGCGTCCCGGCGGCGGAGCATCGGGGTCGGGCCGGCATGGGCCTCCTGGCCGGTGAAGGTGATCTCGTACCAGCGCTGGCCCTGGCAGTCGGTGACGACGCCGATGGTCTTGCCCTCGGCCTCCAGGATCGGCCCCTGCTCGATATGGGCCTCGAAATAGGCGCCGACCTTGCGGCTGCCAACCTCGCGGTCGCCGGCATAGCCGATGCGGGCCAGCTCCTCGCCCATCGTCCTGCCGTCGAGGTCGGTGCGCGACAGGCCGTACTCGAGGTCGAACACCCCGGCGAAGACGCCGGACGACACCATGGCCGGGGCGAAGCGCGAGCCCTCCTCGTTGGTCCAGACCGCCACCTCGACCGGCGCCTCGGTGACGTAGTTCATGTCGTTCAGGCTGCGCACCACCTCCAGCCCGGCCAGGACGCCATAGACGCCGTCATACTTGCCGCCGGTCGGCTGGCTGTCGAGATGGCTGCCCATGATGACCGGGGGCAGGCTGTCGTCGCGGCCGGGACGGCGGGCGAAGATGTTGCCCATCCGGTCGACCGAGACGGTGCAGCCGGCCTCCTCGCACCAGCGCACGAACAGGTCGCGGCTCTGCCGGTCGAGGTCGGTCAGCGCCAGCCGGCACACGCCGCCCTTGGGCGTGGCGCCGATCTGCGCCATGTCCATCAGGCTCTGCCACAGGCGCGAGCCGTTCACGGCGACATTCTGCGGGGTGGACATGATTGCTCTCTCCTGAATGTCGTTATTCGGCAGCCGCTTCGGGAACGCGCATCGGGTTGCGGGCGTCGTTGGGCCAGGTGACGTAGGGCAGATCGTTCCGCTCCGGCACCATGGCGATGCAGTCGGGCACCGGGCAGACATGGCTGCACAGGTTGCAGCCGACGCACTCCTCGTCGACCACGGTGAAGAGGCGGCGGCCTTCCCCCGGCGCCTTCTCCCAATCGATGCGGATGGCCTGGTGCGAGGTGTCCTCGCAGACGATGTGGCAGCGGCCGCAATCGATGCACAAGGCCGGGTCGATCACCGCCTTGGTCGAGAAGTTCATGTTCAGGTCGTTCCAGTTGACGACGTTGCGCACCGCGCGGCCGGTCACCTCGTCCAGGCTGCGGTATCCCTTCCCGTCCATCCAGTTGGACAGGCCGCCGATCATGTCCTCGACGATCTTGAAGCCGTAGGTCATCGCGGCGGTGCAGACCTGGACGTTGGTGGCCCCCAGCGCCAGGAACTCCGCCGCGTCGCGCCAGTTGGTGATGCCGCCGATGCCGCTGACCGGCATGCCGCGGGTGTCGGGGTTGCGGGCGATCTCCGCCACCATGTTGAGGGCGATGGGCTTCACCGCCGGGCCGCAATAGCCGCCGTGGCTGCCCTTGCCGTCGACCACCGGGGTCGGGGCCATGGCGTCGAGGTCCACCGCGACGATGGAATTCACCGTGTTGATCAGCGAGATCGCGTCGGCGCCGCCGCGCCTGGCGGCTTCCGCCGACCACAGGATGTTGGTGATGTTGGGGGTCAGCTTGACGATCACCGGCAGGTCGACGGCGTTCTTCACCCAGCGCGTCACCTGCTCCACCATCTCCGGCACCTGCCCGATGGCGGAGCCCATGCCGCGCTCGCACATGCCGTGCGGGCAGCCGAGGTTGAGCTCCAGCCCGTCCGCCGCCCCGGTCGCGGCGATGCGGCGGGCCAGCCCGGCCCAGGCGGCCTCCGACATCGTCGCCATCAGCGAGACGACCATGGCGCGGTCGGGCCAGTCGCGCTTGACCTCGATGATCTCCTGCAGGTTCACGGCGAGCGGCCGGTCGGAGATCAGCTCGATGTTGTTGAAGCCGATCATCCGGCGGTCGGTGTCGAGATGGGCGCCGTAGCGGCTGGAGACGTTGACCACCGGCGGATCCTCGCCCAGCGTCTTCCACACCACGCCGCCCCAGCCGGCCTTGAAGGCGCGCACGACGTTGTACGCCTTGTCGGTCGGCGGGGCCGAGGCCAGCCAGAACGGGTTGGGGGAGCGGATGCCGGCGATGGTGCTGCTGAGATCGGCCATGATGTGGCTCCCTTTCCTCAAGCGGTCAGGTGGCTGTGGATCGACAGGGCGGCCAGCTTGCCGTCCTGCACCGACTGGACCGTCAGATCCTCTCCCGTGGCGACGCAATCGCCGCCGGCCCAGACCTTTGCAAGCGTGGTGCGGTAGGCGGCGTCGACGGCGATCTTGCCGCCGGCGATCTCCAGGCCGGACAGCGGGTCGGCCGACAATGTCTGCCCCACCGCCTTCAGCACCATGTCGGCCCGGAGGGTGAAGGTCTCGCCGGTGCCGGCCAGCGTGCCGTCGGCCAGCCGGGTGCGCTCGAAGGTGATGGAGGCGTTGCCGATCTCTTTCGGCGCGGCGAAGGTCTTCAGGACGACGCCTTCGGTCTGCGCCAACTCCTGCTCCCAGGGGGTGGCGCCCATCTGGGCGCGGCCGCGGCGGTAGACCAGCGTCACGTCCTCCGCGCCCAGCCTTTTCGCCTGGATGGCGGCGTCCACCGCCGTGTTGCCGCCGCCGATCACCACCACGCTGCGGCCGACGGCCGGCGGCCGGTCCGGCGGCGCCTGCCGCACCCGCTCGATGAAGGCGGTGGCGTCCTCGACGCCCGCGCGCTCCTCGCCGGGGATGCCGAGCCGGTTGTTGGCCCCGAGGCCGACGCCGAGGAACACCGCATCGAAATCGGCGCGCAGGCCGTCCAGCGACAGGCCGGCGCCCAGCCTGCGGCCATGCTCCACCGCGATGCCGCCGACGCCGAGGATGAAGGCGACCTCGCGCTGGGCGAAATCGTCGGCCATCTTGTAGGGGGCGAGGCCGTATTCGTTGAGGCCGCCGGACTTCGCCTTGGCCTCGAACACCGTCACCTCATGGCCGAGCGTGGCGAGGCGATGGGCGCAGGACAGGCCCGCCGGTCCGGCCCCGACCACGGCGACCCGCTTGCCGGTGGCGGCGGCGCGGGCGAAGGGGTGGGCCGGCTCGCCCTCGGAGTCTTTGGCAATGAGGCGGTCAGTGGCGTGGCGCTGCAGCCGGCCGATGGCGACCGGCCGGTCCTCCGCCCGGTTGCGGACGCAGGATTGCTCGCACAGCGTCTCGGTCGGGCAGACGCGGCCGCAGGTGCCGCCCATGATGTTCTCCGCCAGGATCGTCGTCGCGGCGCCCTTCAGGTTGCCGGTGGCGAGGGAGCGGATGAAGGCCGGGATGTCGATCCCGGTCGGGCAGGCCCGGATGCAGGGCGCATCAAAGCAGAACAGGCAGCGGTTCGATTCGGCGAGCGCCTGGACCGGCGTCATCGGCGGCGTCAGGTCGGCATAGGGGGATGCCGGACGGTCCGCGTCGGGTTTCGGGGCGGTGGCGAGCGTAGCGATCAGGGTCATGGCGGATGGCTTCCCTTCGGTCGCAGAGCGGCGTGGCGACCGAAGTGTCAGCAACCCGTGTGCCAAACGATCCAACCGGCAACGAAGACGGGCGCACACGGCCAAAAAGCTGACTGTTCGGTCAAGAACTGACGAGATGGACAGGCATGGTCCGATCATGCCAGCCATGCGGATTGCACGCAACTCGGCCTTTTGGCGCCTCTTTTGGCGGCGGAACGTAGGAAAACTCCTTGAAATGCAGGGATCGGAAACCGGAAATTACACCCTATCAAAGAGTTGCGGAGCAAGGCCGCTGCCTTCGATTTCGGCAGCGCGCCTATGCAACAGGGATAGGGGGTGTCGCCATGTCCGCTCCGTCCAGCCTGCTGATCGACCGCACGGCCACTCCGATCGGCGAGTTGCTCCTCGTCGCGGATGATGATGGCGCCTTGCACGCCATCGACTGGACCGACCATGAGGACCGGTTGCACCGCTTGCTGCGCCTGCACCATCCAGGCGGTTGCGACCTGCGGCCGGCGACCGATCCGGGCGGGCTGACGCGGGCGATGGACGCCTATTTCGCCGGTGAGCTCGCGGTCATCGACCGGCTGCCGGTGCGAACCGGCGGTACGGATTTCCAACGCGCGGTGTGGGCGGCGCTGCGCGGCATTCCCTGCGGCAGCACCGTCACCTATCGCGAACTGGCGGCATTGGCCGGGCGCCCGGCGGCGGTGCGGGCGGCGGGGCATGCCAACGGCGCCAACCCCGTCAGCATCGTGGTGCCCTGCCATCGCGTCATCGGGTCGGCCGGGGCGTTGACCGGCTATGGCGGTGGAATCGAGCGCAAGGGCTGGCTGCTGGACCATGAGGGGGCGCCTCGCCCGGGCCGCCCCCCAAACCGCTTCCCGTATCGCTCTCCGGACTGACGCGACCGTCCGCCGTCAGGCGCCGAAGCCGCCGTCGATGGTCTGGAACGAGCCGGTGATCATCGCGGCATGCGGGCCGGCGATGTAGGCCGTCAGTTCGGCGACCTCGTCGGCATGGATGTGGCGCTTGATCGCCATGAAGCCATGCATGGCAGGCGCCATCGGCCCGTCGGCCGGATTCATGTCGCTGTCGGTCGGGCCCGGCTGGATGGCGTTCACGGTGATGCCCCGGTCGCCGAAATCGCGGGCGAGGCCGCGCACCATGCCCTGGACCGCCGATTTGGTCAGGGCGTAGGCGGCCCCGCCGGCAAAGGGCATGCGGTCGCCGTTCACCGAGCCGATGACGATGATGCGGCCCCCGTCCTTCATGCGCCGTGCCGCTTCGACCGCGGCGTGGTAGGGCGCGCGGACATTGATGTCGATCATCCGGTCGACGGCGTCGGGATCGAAGGTGAGCGGATCGCCGATGATCGCCGTGCCGGCATTGACGACCAGAATGTCGAGCGCGCCGCGGCCCGCCACGGTGGCGATCAGCGCATCGCGGTCGGCGCTGTCGGTGTGGATGGCCTCCGCGTTGCTTTCGGCGGCCAGAGCTTCGGCGGCGTCCTTCGACCCGGCATAGGTGAAGGCGACGGCGGCACCCGCCTTGGCGAAGCGGCGGACGATGGCCTTGCCGATGCCGCGGCTGCCGCCGAGGACCAGGATCTTGCGGCCGGTGAACTCACCCATGATGCGCTCCTTGAGAAAATGTAGTGAGCGCTATATAAATGCGGCGGCGGGGCTTGCGCAAGGAGAAAATATAGTGGTTGCTACAAAATTGTCCGGACCGCGGGGCAGGCGGCGGTCCTTCGACATGGACGAGGCGGTCGAAACCGCGATAAGGCTGTTCCACGCCCGCGGCTACGACGCGGTGGGCGTCGCCGAGCTTGGGGCCGAACTGGGGATCAAGCCGCCAAGCTTCTATGCGGCCTTCGGCAGCAAGGCCGGGCTGTTCGAGCGGGCGCTTCACCGCTATGCGGCGGGGGAGGCGAACATCTTCGCCCGGGCGCAGGCCGAAGGCGGCGGCGTTGCCGCGGTGATCGAGCGCACGCTGATGCTGGCGGCGCGGATCTATCCGGAGCGGAACGGGGTGGCCGGCTGTCTTGTGCTCGATGGCGCCCGCAACAGCGCCGACCCGGAGGCGTGCGCTCTGGCCGAGGCGTTGAGACGGACCGGAATATCGGCGATCCGCGACTTCATCGCCGGGGAGGCGCCGGAGCGGGCCGGTGCGCTGGGAGACTTCGTGGCGATCGCGATGCGGGGGATGTCGGCGGCGGCGCGCGATGGAGCCGACGAGGCCACGCTCACCGCCTTCGCGGCGATGGCGAGTGGCGCCTTCCGCCGCGAACTGGCGGCGGAAGGCTGATTTGGGCAGCTGAGCCGGCGGTCAGGCCGGCATGGCCTCGCGCGGGATGATGGCGCCGCGGTGCTGGATGACGGCGGCGGCCAGCTTGTGGGCGGCGCGCGCGGCATCGGCCGGGCCTTCGCCGCGCAGGCGGGCGGCGAGATAGCCGGCGCTGAAGCTGTCGCCGGCCGCCGTGGTGTCGACCACCGTGGCGACCGTCTGCGCCGGCACCTCGACGGCCTTGCCGTCCTCGATCACCACGCAGCCGGGCTGTTCCAGCTTCAGCACGATCTCGGACACGCCGGCGGCCCGGACGCGGGCCAGCACGGCGTCGGCATCGGCGTCGCCATAGAGGTCGCGCAGGTCGGTCACGCCGGGCAGCGCGATGTCGGTGAGGCGCAGCATGCGGTCGAAGGCGGTGCGGGCGGTCTCGATGTCCGGCCACAGGCGCGGGCGCCAGTTGGTGTCGAAGGCGACCTTGCCGCCGCGCGCCCGCACCCGTCCCAGCAATTCGAACAGCCGCTCGCGGCCCTGCTCGCCCAGGATGGCGATGCTGATGCCGGACAGATAGACGACGCCGTAGCCCTCCAGCGCGGTGCACAGCTCCGGCGTCTGCGGCAGGGCGAACAGCTCGCGCGCCGGGGCCTTGTCGCGCCAGTAGAGGAAGCGGCGCTCGCCGCTGGTGTCGGTTTCGATCAGGTAGAGGCCGGGCAGGCGGTTCGGCACGCGCAGGACGTGGGAGGTGCCGACGCCCTCGGCCTCCCAGGCGGCGACCATGTCCTGGCTGATGCTGTCGTCGCCGAGCGCCGTGACATAGTCGACCGGGGTGCCCAGCCGCGCCAGATAGACCGCGGTGTTCAGCGTGTCGCCGCCGAAGCCCATGGTCAGCGACCCGTCCGGCCGCCGGAACATCTCGATCATGCATTCGCCGAGCGCGGCGATGCGGTTGGGCGTGTCGGTCATGTTTCCTCTCCACTGGCCGGGTTTCCTCCCCGGCGAAACTCTCATGCTGCCGCGAGCCGGCTTTCGCGCGCCCGCATCCGTTCGCGGTGCGCGGTGTAGAGGCCGCTGGCGATGATCACGCCCATGCCCGCGAAGGTCCAACGGTCGGGCACCGCGCCGAAGACGAGGAAGCCCAGGGCCGTGGACCAGATCAGCTGCACATAGGTGAAGGGCGCCAATACCGACGCCTCGCCCTGGCGGTAGGCCAGGATCAGCAGCCATTGCGCCGCCGTGTAGACCAGACCGATGAAGACGCCCAGCAGCATCTCCCACGGCGTCGGCCACGCCGCGTGCATCGGAAGCAGCGCGGTCAGCACGATCAGGCCGGTCAGCGCGCTCCACACCATGGTGGTCAGCGGGTTTTCCTGCACCGTCATCTTGCGCGTCGCCACCAGCCCCAGCGCCCAGCAGAAGGCGGTCAGCACCGGCAGCAGCGCGGCCGGCTGGAAGCCGTCGGCCCCCGGCCTGATGACGATCGCCACACCGGCCAGCCCGACCAGCAGCGCCGCCCAGCGGCGGATGCCGACCGTCTCGCCCAGCAGCAGGATCGACAGCACGGTGACGAAGGCGGGCGAGACGAAGCTGATCGCCGCCGCTTCGGCCAGCGGCAGATGCTGCATCGCCATGATGAAGAACAGGGCCGACCCCAGCATTCCCAGGCCGCGCAGCACCTGCAGCCCCGGCCGCGTCGTCTTCAGCACCCGCAGCGAGCCGCCGCGCAGGGCCAGCGGCATCACCAGGGCGGTGAAGACGAGGTAGCGCAGCCAGACGATCTCGGCCGGCGGCAGGGTCCGGGCAAGATACTTCGCCGTGGCGTCGGAGCAGGACAGGCAGGCCACCCCCAGCACCACCAGCAGGATCGCCCGCATCGGCTCCGTCCCGTTCGGTGCCGGGCCGCCCGGCGGGGCCGGCTGGATCGGCATCTGGGGGGCGTTCGCCGGCACGGGGCCGGTTTCGGCAGCGGTGCGGGGGATGGAATTGTCTGGCATGGCGCCGGCTCGTCATCGGTCACGGGAAAAGAGGGACGGCCCCCTTACATAACCGCTCCCATCTGCCAGGGAGCGAATTCATCGGCGCCGACGCCGAGTTCCTCGCTCTTGGACTTGCGGCCGGATGCGGTGTCGAGCACGAGCTGGAAGATCGCGCGGCCGACCTCCTCGATCGAGGCGTCGCCGCTGGCGATGGCGCCGCAATCGATGTCCATGTCGTCCGGCATCTTGCGGAACAGCGCGCTGTTGGTCGCCAGCTTCAGGCTTGGCGTCGGCTTGCAGCCGAAGACCGAACCGCGGCCGGTGGTGAAGCACAGCACGTTGGCGCCGCCCGCCACCTGTCCCGTCGCCGACACCGGGTCGTAGCCGGGGGTGTCCATGAAGACGAAGCCCTTGTCGGTGATCGGCTCGGCATAGCGGTAGACCGCGGTCAGCGGGGTGGTGCCGCCCTTGGCGACCGCGCCCAGCGACTTTTCCAGGATGGTGGTCAGGCCGCCCTTCTTGTTGCCGGGCGACGGGTTGTTGTTCATCTCGCCGCCGGTGCGGCCGGTGTATTCCTCCCACCAGCCGATGCGGGAGACCAGCGCCTCGCCGACCTCGCGGCGGATTGCGCGGCGGGTCAGCAGATGCTCGGCGCCATAGACCTCCGGCGTCTCGCTCAGCACGGCGGTGCCGCCGTTGCGCACCAGCAGGTCGACGGCATGGCCCAGCGCCGGGTTGGCGGTGATGCCCGAATAGCCGTCCGAGCCGCCGCATTGCAGCGCCAGCGTCAGGTGGCTGGCCGGCAGGGTCTGGCGGGTGACGTCGTCGATCTCGGGCAGCAGCGCCTCGATCCGGCGGATGCCCTCGCGGGCCGCCGCGGCGGTGCCGCCCATGTCCTGGATGCCGATGGGGATGACGCGGGCACCGGCTTCCAGGCCGGTGGCCTCCATCAGCTTGTCGATCTGGTTCACCTCGCAGCCGAGGCCGAGCAGGATCACCGCGGCGAAGTTCGGATGGCGGGCATAGCCGGCGATGGTGCGTTGCAGCGTCTCCATCACCTCGCCGCTGCCGGCCATGCCGCAGCCGTAGCCGTGGGTGAGTGCTACGACGCCGTCGACGTTGGGATAGGCGGCGAGGGCGGGCCCGCGGAAATGGTCGGCGATCATCCGCGCCGCGGTGGCGGAACAGTTCACCGAGGTCAGCACGCCGATGTAGTTGCGGGTGGCGACGCGGCCGTCGGGGCGCAGGATGCCCTGGAAGGTGGCGCGCTCGGCCTCCGGAATCATCTCGACCGGGTGGACGTCGGCGCCGAAGGCGTAATCGCGCTCGAACTCGCTGCCCATGCCCATGTTGTGGACATGGACATGCTCGCCCGGCCGGATCGCCGTGGAGGCGAAGCCGATGACCTGGTTGTATTTGCGCACCGGCTCGCCGGGCGCGATGGCGCGCACCGCGACCTTGTGTCCGGCCGGCACCGGCCCGGTGGTCGCGACATCGGTGCCGGGCAGAAGGATGCCGGGCTCCAGGTCGGCGCCGGCGACGACGACGTTGTCGGCGGGGTGCAGGCGGATGGTCAGCGATGCCATGGAGGATGTCCTTGATGGGGAAGCTGGGCCGCGCCGGAACGGGTCCGGCGCGGCCGGGCAATCAAGATTTGCCGATCACAGCTTGTAGGCGTTCTTGGCCAGACGGTAGGCGAGGTCGACCGCCAGATCCGCGGCCTCGTCCTCGTCCATCCGGTGTTCGGCCACCAGCCGGGCGAGGAAGCTGCAATCGACGCGGCGCGACACGTCGTGGCGGGCCGGGATCGAGCAGAAGGCGCGGGTGTCGTCGTTGAAGCCGACCGTGTTGTAGAAGCCGGCGGTCTCCGTGATCATCTCGCGGTAGCGGCGCATGCCCTCGGGGCTGTCGTGGAACCACCAGGCCGGGCCGACGCGCAGCGCAGGGTAATGGCCGGCCAGCGGCGCCAGCTCGCGGGAATAGCTGTCCTCGTCCAGCGTGAACAGGATGATGGTCAGGTCGCGCTCGTTGCCGAAACGGTCGAGCAGCGGCTTCAGCGCCCGCACATATTCGGTGCCGACCGGAATGTCGGCGCCCTTGTCGCGGCCGAAGCGCTCGAACAGGAGATTGTTGTGGTTGCGGAAGGAGCCGGGATGGATCTGCATGACCAGACCGTCCTCAAGGCTCATGCGCGCCATCTCGGTCAGCATCTGGGCGCGGAACAGCTCGGCTTCCACGGCCGTGGCGCCGCCGCGGCGCACGATGTCGAACAGAGTCTCGGCTTCGGCGCGCGGCAGGTCGGCGGTCGCCGCCGTCGGGTGGCCATGGTCGGTCGAGGTGGCGCCGAAGCTCTTGAAATACTGGCGGCGGTCGGCCAGGGCGGCGAGATAGCCGTCCCAGGTCGCGGTGTCCTGGCCGGTGATGCGGCCCAGCTCGGCGAGGTTCCGGTGGAAGCCCTCGAACTCCGGATCGACGACCGGGTCGGGACGGAAGGCGGTGATGACCCGGCCCTTCCAGCCGCTCTCGCGGATCGCCTTGTGGTGTTCCAGCGGGTCGAGCGGCGATTCGGTGGTGGCCAGCAGCTCGAGGTTGAAGCGCTCGAACAGGGCGCGCGGGCGGAACTCCGGCTTGCCCAGGCACTCTTCGATCCGGTCGTAGATGCGGTCGGCGCTGGCCGCGCTCAGGCGCTCGGTGACGCCGAACACCGTCTCGAAGGCATGGGTCAGCCACATCGAGGTGGGCGTGCCGCGGAACAGGTGCCAGTTGGAGGCCAGCAGGCGCCAGATGGCGCGGTTGTCGGACGAGGTCTCCCCGCCGTCCTTGCGCGGCACGCCCAGCTGCTCCAGCGGAATTCCCTGGCTGTAGAGCATGCGGAAGGCGTAATGGTCGGGCTTGACGAACAGGCTCGCCGGGTCCGGGAACGGCTCGTCCTTGGCGAACCAGGACGGGTCGGTGTGGCCGTGCGGGCTGATGATCGGCAGGGCGCTGACTTCGCCGTACAGGCGCCGCGCGATGTCGCGCTGCGTCGGGTCGCTCGGGAAGAGACGGTCGGGGTGAAGCATTGGAAGCCTCTACGCTGCAAGAGTAAGGACAAAAGCAGGGTGGGGAGAAGGCGGGGTCCGTGCGGGGGACCGTCCCTACCGGCTGGTCGTATAATATTAATATATCAGATTGGATTGCAAGCCCAATCGCAGGGTTGTCCCCGTATCGCATGCGCCCAGTCGCCGCACCCCATCGGCCCGTGGGTCCCGGATCGGGACCGGGACCGGAGATGGGTTTGACCTTGGCGAAGCGGGACGGGTAGATTGCAGGTCATGAGGAAATGCCCGCGGGTGGCCGAATGCCGCCCCCTGTCACGCCTGCCGGAATGGAGCCAGCGTTGAAGAAGGTCGCGACGACACAGGATGAAGGCGGCCTGGCCTCCGCAGCGACGCGCCGTGCCGCGGTTCCAGTGGCGGCGGTACGCCCGCCCCGCCGTGCCGCGACGGTGGCATCGCGCATCTACCGCGATTTGCGGTCCGAAATCGTGTCGCTGAAGCGCAAGCCGGGCGACCCCATCGCCGAGAAGCAGATCGCCGAAACCTACGGCGTCAGCCGCACGCCCGTCCGCGAGGCGGTGCTGAAGCTGGCCGACGAGGGACTGATCGAGATCTTCCCGCAATCCGGCACCTTCGTGTCGCGCATCCCGCTGGGCGCCCTGCCGGAAGCCTTCGCCATCCGCAAGGCGCTGGAGGAGGCGACCGTGCGCTATGCCGCTGCACGTGCCACCCGCAGCCAGATCGCGGCCCTGCGCGCCAACCTGGAACTGCAGCGGGAGATGCAGGAAACCGCCAATTACGAAGGGTTCCATCAGGCCGACGAGGCGTTCCACGCGCTGATCGCCGACATCGCCGGCTATCCGGGATTCTGGACGCTGATCCAGCAGACCAAGGTGCAGATCGACCGCTACCGGTTGCTGACCCTGCCGGTGCTGGGCCGCGTCGCCGAGGTCATCGCCGAGCACAGCGCCATCGTCGATGCGGTGGCGGCCAACGATCCGGCGGCCGCCATCCGCGCGCTCGACAACCATCTGGACGATCTGCAGATCTCGGTGGCCGACATCCGCAGGGACTTCCCGCGTTACTTCACCGCACCCGGAGATGCCGCGTAGGCCACCGGCTCGCCCAGAAAATCCTCGCGGATCGGCGTGAAGATGTCGAGCAGCACGCCCGGCTCCAACGCCACCACGCCATGCAGGATGTTGGACGGCACCATATAGCCGTCGCCGGTGTTCAGGCGCTGGGTTCGGCCGTCGATGGTGACGTCGAAGGATCCCTTCTCGACCACGGCGCACTGCACATGCGGGTGGCGGTGCTGGGCTCCGATGGCGCCGGCCTCGAACTCGACCCGCACCATCATCATGGCGTCGTTGTAGCCGAGGATCTTGCGGCGCACCCCGTCGCCGAGATCCTGCCACGGGATGTCGCCCGCGGTCACGAACACGTCGGTCGCCTTCGTTTGGGTCGTCATCGTCTGGTTTCCTCCCATCGGATGCCCCGTCCCGCCGACAGCATTCCGGCGGCGG
Organism: Azospirillum sp. HJ39; assembly: GCF_041507355.1. NCBI lineage: Bacteria > Pseudomonadati > Pseudomonadota > Alphaproteobacteria > Rhodospirillales > Azospirillaceae > Azospirillum > Azospirillum sp. HJ39. The sequence continues at coordinate 711,925 of NZ_CP167913.1, forward strand.
GACGGGGCTGCGTCAGTCAGCGGGCCAGCCAGCCGCCGTCGACCGGCAGGATGGTGCCGTGGATGTAGTCGGCGGCGTCGGAGGACAGGAACACCGCCGGGCCGCCGATGTCCGACGGCAGGCTCCAGCGCCCGGCCGGGATGCGGCCGAGGATCTCGGCGCTGCGGTTCTCGTCGGCGCGCAGCGCCGCGGTGTTGTTGGTGGCGACGTAGCCGGGCGCGATGGCGTTGACGTTGATGCCCTTCGACGCCCACTCGCAGGCCAGCAGCTTGGTGATGCCGGCGACGCCGCTCTTGGACGCGGTGTAGGACGGCACGCGGATGCCGCCCTGGAAGGACAGCATCGAGGCGATGTTGACGATCTTGCCCTTGCGGCCCTGCCCGATGGCATAGCGGCCGAAGGCCTGGCAGAGGAAGAACACCGTCTTGAGGTTGAGGTTCATCACCAGATCCCAGTCGGCTTCGCTGAAGTCGACGGCGTCGGCGCGGCGGATGGTCCCGGCATTGTTGACCAGGATATCGAGCTGGCCGAGCGTGCCCACCGTCTCCTCGACGAGGCCCGCCACCGGGGCGATGCTGGTCAAATCGGCGTGGATGGCGTGGAACTTGCGCCCTGTCGCCTCGACCAGCCCCTTGGTCTCGTCGAGCGACACGACGTCGACGGCGGCGATGTCGGCGCCGGCATTGGCCAGCGCCACGGCGATGCCCTGGCCGATCCCGGTGTTGGCGCCGGTGACCAGCGCCACCTTGCCGCTCAGGTCGAACGAATTGCTCATGGTCGGATCCCGTTCTTGTCGGTTGGTTCTTGTCTGTCGGGCGTCTTGTCCGGCGGGTGTCAGCGCAGGCGGTCCATGGCGACGAAGTCCATGTCGGTGAAGTCCTGGTTGTCGCCGCCCATCGCCCAGATGAAGGTGTAGTTGCGGGTGCCGACGCCGGAATGGATCGACCAGGGCGGGGAGATCACCGCCTGCTCGTTGGCGACCACGATGTGGCGGGTCTGCTCCGGCTCGCCCATCAGGTGGATGACGCGGGCGTCGCTCGGCAGGTCGAAGTAGAAATAGATCTCGCAGCGCCGGTCATGGGTGTGGCACGGCATCGTGTTCCACATGTTGTTCGGCTTCAGCACCGTCATGCCCAGCACCAGCTGCGCGGTGCGCACCACGTCCGGGTGGATCATCTGGTAGATGGTGCGCTCGTTCGACTGAGACGGGTCGCCGAGATGCACCGCCTTGGCCTGGCCGATCGAGATCTTCATCGTCTCGAACCGGGCATGGGCCGGGGTGCTGTTCAGGTAGAACTTGGCCGGCTCGCGGCGGTCCAGGCTCTCGAAGACGACGTCCTTGCTGCCCATCGCGACATAGAGGGCGTCGCGCGGCGCCAGCTCGTACACCGCGCCGTCGACGGTGACGCGGCCCGGGCCGCCGACATTGACCACGCCCAGCTCGCGGCGGTCGAGGAAGTTGGGCGAACCGATCTCCTTGGCCGATTCCAGCTTGACCGGTCCGGCCACCGGCATGGCGCCGCCGACGACGAAGCGGTCGACATGGCTGTAGGTGAAGACGGTCTCGTCCGCCTCGAACAGGGTGGGGACCAGGAAATGGTCGCGCAGCGTCTCGGAATCGAAGTTGCGCACCGCGTCGGGGTGGGAAGCGTGGCGGACGGAGATTTTCATGGTGGGAGATCCTTCGGCGTCTGGGCGGCCGGCGATCCGGCGGAACGGTCCCGCGGGTCGCGCCTGGATAAGACGATGGCGATCCTCCCGGCAGCGGCCGGATGGTCGGTTCGCAGCCATCATACTAATATACTAGTACGACGGGCAAGCTCTAATGATGGAGTTCCGGACATTTCACCGGGCGGAGAATGCGCGGCAAAATCGCGTGGCGGAGGCCGGAAACCGCGGAGACGGGGCGCCCGCGTTGCGCCGGTCCCCGTGGTAATATATTAGTGAGGGGACATCCTTCGGAGACCACGTCCATGACCAGCCAGCCGCCGCGCAAGCGCATCGCCCTCGTCGCCCACGACGCCCGCAAGGCCGACCTCATCGCCTGGATCGGGGCGAACATCGGCGCGCTCGACGGCCATGCCTATTGGGCGACCGGCACCACCGGCCAGAAGGTGCGCGACGCCCATCCCGGACTGGAGGTGACACCGCTGAAGAGCGGGCCGCTCGGCGGCGACCAGCAGATCGGCGCGATGATCGCCGAGGGACGGATCGACCTGCTGGTTTTCTTCGTCGACCCGATGACCGCCCAGCCGCACGATGTCGACGTCAAGGCGCTGACCCGTCTGGCGACGCTCTACAACATCCCGATGGCCTGCAACGAGGCGACCGCCGACATGATCGTGTCCTCGCCCCATTTCGCCGGCGGCTACACCCCGCGCGCGGCGAATTTCAGCGGCTACGAGACGCGCAAGGTCTGAGGAGCGGCCGCCCTTCCGGGCACCGTCCTCTCAACTGGTGAAGTAATGCGGATTGGCGCGCTGGACGTCGGCGATGCCGAGTTGCAGGTCGGTCAGGTGGTGGCGCAGTTGGGCGACCGCGCGGTCGGGGTCGCGCGCGGCGACGGCCTCGACGATGGCGCCATGTTCGGCAAGCGCCTTGTTCATCCGGCCGACGACCGGAAGCGTCAGGTGGCGGTAGCGGTCGACCTGCCGCTTGACCTGCTGCGTGACGGTCCAGAAGCCGGGATAGCCTGAGATCTCGGCGAGCAGTGCGTGGAAATCCTCGTCGGCATCGTGGAAGCCGTCCAGGTTGCCGGCCTCCTGCATCTCGCGCTGAAGCTCCAGGTTGGCGCGCAGCCGGGCGATCTGGCTGCCGGTCGCCTGTTCGGCGGCATAGCGCACCGTCGCCTCCTCCAGCGCGCGGCGGATGGCGATGGCTTCCGGCAGGGCGCTCAGGGGAATGCGGGCGACGAAGGTGCCGGACTGCGGGAACACCTCCACCAGCCCCTCGTCAGCCAGCTTCAGCATGGCCTCGCGGACCGGCGTGCGGCTGACGCCATAGCTGTCCGCCACCTCCTTCTCGATCACCGGGTCGCCCGGCTTGCGGCGCAGAGAGACGATGTCGTCGCGCAGGTCGCGGTAGATGGTGCCCGACACGGTGGCGCCGCGGTGGGCGGGCCTTGCGGTGGCGCTGGCGGGCCGGCGGCGGCGGCGGCGGGCCGGTGCGGCCACGGCCACCATGTTCGTTTCGCCCGCGTCGGAGTCCATGGTCGTTCCGTTCATGTCATCGGCAATTCGGCGGCAATTCGGCTGCATTTCAACAGTGTGACGCCGTGCTTACTAATATATCGCTGTGACTCCATGAGCGGAACGACTTTCGCCGCCGGAATTTCAACCCAGCCCCGTGTCAAGTGGCTGCCGGACGGACTGGAGGGTTGCCTTGTCCCGGCTGCCTGTACCACTCTGCACAACCTGCCCATTCGTATACCCCCCGATGCACTGCCCATTGCGAGCCCCCGGCCGGGGACCGCGGGACGGAGCCGAACCGGAGCCCCCTTCGCCGATGTTGCGTCCATGACTGCCGCGCCGACCACCTCATCGCCGTCGGAGCGCCTGTTCCGCAAGGCGGCGCTGGACCGCCTGTCCTCGCCGGAGGAGCTGGACCGGCTGGTCGTGCTGACCACGCCGCGCGGCTGGCTGGCGCTGGCGGCGGTGCTGGGGCTGCTGGCGCTGGCGCTGGCCTGGAGCGTGATCGGCACCATTCAGACGCGGGTGACCGGCCCCGGCCTGCTGGTCAGCAGCGGCGGCCGGGTGTTCGACGCCGTCGCCACCGCGTCCGGCACGCTGGTCGCCCCGCTGGTGAAGCCGGGCGATACGGTGACCGCCGGCCAGCTGCTGGCCCGCATCGACAAGGCGGAGCTGGAGCAGACCCTGGATCATGCGAAGGCGGTGGTGGGGGAGCGCGAGGACGACCTCGCCCGCCGGGCCGCCCAGCTGGAGCGCGAGGCGCAGGCCCGCCGCGCCAACTTCACCGCCCGCCGCGCTGCCCTGCGGCAGGTGGTCGCAGCGGCGGAGACGCGGGTGCAGTTCCTCGACACCATGCTGCGCGGGCAGGAGGACATCGCCAGCCGCGGCTTCACCACCCGCCAGCGGGTCGAGGACACGCGCCAGGAGCTGGCCGCCGCCCGCCAGAAGGTGAGCGACGCCAGGAGCCAGCTTCTCCAGATCGACACCGAGGAACTGGACATGGCCAGCCGCGCCGAGCAGACGCTGACCGGCGCGCGCGACCGCATCGCCGACGCCCGCCGCCGGGTCGACGAGCTGACGCTGCAGCTTGAGCAGGACACCCGCATCCTGAGCCCGACCGACGGGCGGGTCACCGAATGGAAGCTGGCGGACGGCGCCCGCGTCGGCGCCGGGACGCCGGTGGTCAGCATCGAAAGCGGCTCGCGCGGGTTGCAGCTGGTGCTCTACGTCCCGCCGGAGCATGGCAAGAAGCTGAAGCCGGGCATGGATGTCCGCATCGCGCCGTCGACGGTGCGCAAGGAGGAATACGGCACGCTGGTCGGCCGCGTCGCCGAGGTGTCGGACTTCCCCTCCACCCCCCAGGGCATGCAGGCGGTGTTGCAGAACGACCGGCTGGTGACGCAGTTCTCGGCCAAGGGCCCGCCCTTCGCCGTGCGCGTCGACCTGATCCCGGAGGCCGGCACCCCGTCGGGCTACCGCTGGTCGTCGGGCGGCGGGCCGGCGATGACCGTCACCAGCGGCACCCCGGCCGAAGGCGAGGTGACGGTGCGCGAACAGCCGCCGCTGGCCTTCGTCATCCCGGCCCTGCGCAAGGCGACCGGCCTGTGAGTGCAACGCCGGTGAGCGCGAAGGCGACCGGGAAGCGCCGGCAGGCCCGCGTCCGCACGCCGACCCTGCTCCAGATGGAGGCGGTGGAGTGCGGGGCCGCCTCGCTCGGCATCATCCTCGCCCATTTCGGCCGCTGGGTGCCGCTGGAGGAGCTGCGCGCCGCCTGCGGCGTGTCGCGCGACGGCAGCAAGGCCAGCAACCTGCTGCGCGCCGCACGCCGCTACGGCCTCGTCGCCAAGGGCTTCAAGAAGGAGCCGGACGCGCTGGCCGCCATGCCCTGGCCGATGATCGTCCATTGGAACTTCAACCATTATCTGGTCTTCGAGGGCTTCAAGGGCGACCATGCCTATCTGAACGACCCGGTCACCGGCCCGCGCCGCGTCACCCGAGCCGAGTTCTCCGAAGCCTTCACCGGCGTGGCCCTGGCCTTCGAGAAAGGGCCGGAGTTCGTTGCCGGAGCGAGGCCGCCCGGCCTCGCCGGCATGCTGGGACGGCAGCTGAAGCGCTCGCACGCCGCGGTCGGCTTCGCGCTCGCCGCCAGCCTGGCGCTGGTGCTGCCGGGCATCGCGCTGCCGGCCTTCACCAAGGCCTTCGTCGACGAGGTGCTGATCGGCGGCCAGCGCAATTGGCTGGTGCCGCTGCTGCTGGGGATGGCGGCCACGGCGCTGGTCCGCGGGCTGCTGACCGCGCTCCAGCAATCGGCGCTGCTGAAGCTGGAAACCAAATTCGCCATGGTGATGGCCAGCCGCTATGTCTGGCGGCTGCTGCAACTGCCGGTGCCCTTCTTCGGCCAGCGCCATCCCGGCGACATCGCCGGCCGGGTCGCCGCCAACGACCGGGTGGCGCGGCTGCTGTCGGGCGAGATGGCGACCGCGGCGATGAGCCTGCTGACAATCGTCTTCTTCGGGCTGGTCATGCTGACCTACGACCCGGCGCTGGCGGCGGTGACCATCCTGCTGGTGCTGGGCAACATGCTGTTCCTGCGCGGCGCCTCGCGCGGGCGTGAGGATGCCGGGCGCCGCCTGCTGTCGGAACAGGCCAAGCTGGGCGCCGTCACTGTCGGCAGCATCCAGGCGATCGAGACGCTGAAGTCCGCCGGGCTGGAGGGGCAGGCCTTCGAGCGCTGGGCGGGATATCAGGCGCGGCTGCTGACGGTGCGCCAGATCCTGGGGGTGCATTCCGCGCTGCTGACGGTGGCGCCGACCTTCCTCAACGCGCTCGGCACCGCGGCGATCCTGGGGCTGGGCGCGGTGCGGGTGATGGACGGTGCGCTGACCGTCGGCGCGCTGGTGGCGTTCCAGAGCCTGGCATCCAGCTTCTCCGCCCCGGTCGCCAAGCTGGTCGGCATGGGCGGCACGCTGCAACGGGTGAAGGCCGACCTGCAACGGCTGAACGACACGCTGGACCATGCGCCCGACCCGCAATCCGGCCTCGCCGATTCCGCGGCGGGGGATGTGGCGGCTCTCGGCGCCGGGGAGCCGGTGCGGCTGAGCGGGGCGGTGGAGCTGGCCGATGTCTCCTTCGGCTACAGCGTGCTCGACCCGCCGCTGATCGACGGGCTGTCGCTGTCGCTGGCCCCCGGCATGCGGGTGGCGCTGGTCGGCGGCTCGGGCAGCGGGAAATCCACCGTCGGCCGGCTGATCTGCGGCCTCGCCCAGCCCTGGTCGGGGCGGATCCTGTTCGACGGGCAGCCGCCGGACGAGATCCCGGTGTCCCTGCGCGCCGCCTCCATCGCCTATGTCGACCAGGATGTCTTCCTGTTCGACGGATCGGTGCGCGACAACCTGACCCTGTGGGACCGCACGGTGCCCGAGGCGGCATTGACCCGCGCGCTGGAGGATGCCGCCATCCTGGGCGAGGTCGCCGGCCGCGCCGGCCAGCTCGACGCGCCGGTGGCCGAGGGCGGGGTGAATTTCAGCGGTGGCCAGCGCCAGCGGCTGGAGATCGCCCGCGCGCTGTCCGGCAACCCGTCGATCCTGGTGCTGGACGAGGCGACGGCGGCGCTGGACGTGGCGACCGAGAAGCTGATCGACGACAATCTGCGGCGGCGCGGCTGCACCTGCATCATCATCGCCCACCGGCTGAGCACGATCCGCGACTGCGACGAGATCATCGTGCTGAACCGCGGCCGGGTGGTGGAGCGTGGCAGCCATGAAGAGCTTCTGGCGCGCGGCGGCGAATACGCCTCGCTGATCGCGGCGGGGTGAGGCGATGGACCTTCTCGACAGTCCAGCGACGGTGCCGGCCCCGGCGGTTCCCATGCCGGCTCCCATGCCGGCTCCCCTCCTGGTGGAGGGCGGCAACCATCGCCCGCTGACGCTGGACGAGTCCCGGCTGGGCTGGCGGGTCGAGGACGGCTATGTCGACCTCTTCCACCTTGCGGCCGGCAGCGGCCGGCGCCGCCACCTGTTCCGGGCGGAAGCCGGGGCTCTGCTGTTCGGAGTGGAGCGGACGGGCGGTGCGGAGCTGGTCGCGGTCGGCTCCATCGGCTCGCGCCTGCGCGGGGTGGAGCGGGAGGAACTGGCCGGGGATGCCGATTTCCTGCCGCGCGCCGAAGCCTGGATCCTGCGGCTGACCGACGCGGCGACCGGCGGCGAGGCGGTGTGGCCCGACCGGGTGGCCGAGCCGGGCGAGCGCCGGCTCGGCCCCGGCGAGCGGCTCCATGCCGACCCGCGCCGCCCGCTGTGGCTGACGGTGGAGGAGGGGGCGGCCGCTTGGCTGGGCGGCCCGGCGACACCGGCGGGCGAACCGCCGCTGCCGCTGGCCGACCGGGCGTGGATCGGGGCGGCCGGTGACGCGCCGGTTGCGGTGAGCGTGACGGAGGCCTGGCCCGACGGCGGCCTGCTGTGGCCGGCCTTCGACCGCTTCCATGCGCTGGCGCTCGACCGCATCGGCGCCCGCTTCGCCCGGCAGGCGGAAGGCGAGGCGCAGCGTGCCGAACGCAGCCGGCAATCGGCCGAGGCGGCGCTGGCCCAGGCGCTGGGCGGCCTGTCCGATCTCGTCGATCATCGTTCCGCCGGGAGCCGTGCCGCCGGAGCAGCCTTGCCGGCCGCCGCCGATCCGCTGTCGGCCGCCCTTGCCGCCCTGATGGCGCATATGGGGATGGAGGAGGCGCTGCCACGCATCGACGCCGCCGGCAAGGCGCCGCCGGAGATGCTCGACACGCTGCTGGCCGCCGCCCGCCTGCGCGGGCGCAAGGTGATCCTGCGCGACGGCTGGTGGCATGGCGAGGGCGCGCCGATGCTCGGCTGGCTGGAGGAGGGGCGGCTGCCGGTGGCGCTGCTGCCGACGCCGTCCGGCTTCGACATGCTGGATGCGGCGGGCCGGCGCCGCGTCACCCAGGATCTGGCCGACCGGCTGGCGGCGGACGGCCTGCACCTCTACCGCCCGCTGCCGGCCCGCGCGCTGTCGGCGGTGGAGGCGATCCGCTTTCCCCTGCGCGGCCTGGGCGGCGACGGCCTGCGGCTTGGGCTGTGCGGGCTGGCGGCGGCGGTGCTTGGGCTGCTGGTGCCGGTCGCCACCGGCTTCCTGTTCGACAGCGCCATTCCGCGCGCCGACACCGGCCAGCTGGTCTTCATCGTCGCCGGGCTGGTCGCCGCCGCCATCGGCGGCGCGGTGTTCGATCTGGTCAAGGTGATGGCGGTGCTGCGGCTGGAAAGCCGGATCGACGGGGTGATGCAGGCGGCCTTCATCGACCGGCTGCTGGCATTGCCGGTCGGCTTCTTCCGCCGCTACACCGCCGGCGACCTCGCCGACCGGGCGCTCGGGCTGCAGACCGTGCGCGAGATCCTGGCCGCCAGCACGATGACCGGCCTGCTGGGCGCCCTGTTCGGGTCGGTCAGCCTGGGGCTGCTCGCCATCTACGACTGGCGCCTCGCGCTGGTCGCCACCGGGCTGGCGCTGCTGTCGGCGCTGGTCACGGCGGCGCTGTCCTGGGGCCAGCTGCGCCACGAGCGCGAGCATATCCGGCGGCAGGGCCGGCTCGACGGGCTGGTCCTGCAGCTGATCGTCGGCATCGGCAAGCTGCGCGTCGCCGGGGCCGAGCCGCGGGCGATGGCGGAATGGGCGCGCGGCTTCGCCGGGCAGAAGTCGCGCGCGGTGGCCGCCCAGCGCTTCGGCAACGCGCTGGAGACCTTCCACGCCGCCTTCCCGACGCTGGCGACCATCGCGGTGTTCCTGGCGGTGGCGCTGCTGATGGAGCATGACGCCAAGCAGCAGGCGCTCCAGGCGCTGGCGGCCACGCCGGGGGACGAGGCGGCGGCGGCCTTCACCACCGGCAGCTTCCTGGCCTTCATCACCGCCTTCGGCCAGCTGCTGGCGGCGCTGACCGAGATGGCGCACGCCCTGACCAAGAGCCTGACCGTGCTGCCGCTGCTGGAGCGCGCCCGCCCGATCCTGGAGACGGCGCCCGAAGTGCCGGCCGGCCGCGACGCGCCGGGCGCGTTGCAGGGCGGCATCGCGCTGAGCCGGGTCGGCTTCCGCTATGCCCCCGACGCGCCGCGGGTGCTGCACGACCTCAGCCTGTCGATCGAGCCGGGCGAGTTCGTCGCCATCGTCGGCTCGTCGGGCAGCGGCAAATCCACGGTGATGCGGCTGCTGCTCGGGTTCGAGCGGCCGGAGCAGGGCGAGGTGTTCTTCGACGGCCGGGCCGCCGAGCGGCTCGACCTCGCCGCGGTGCGCCGGCAGATCGGCGTGGTGCTGCAGAACGGGCGCATCACCTCGGGCAGCCTGTTCCAGAACATCGTCGGCACCGCGCCGCTCGGGCTGGACGACGCCTGGCACGCGGCGCGGCTGGTCGGGCTGGACCAGGACATCGAACAGATGCCGATGGGCATGCACACCGTGCTGATGGACGGCGGCGGCACCCTGTCGGGCGGCCAGCGCCAGCGGCTGATGATCGCCCGCGCCCTGGTCCACCGCCCGCGCGTGCTGCTGCTGGACGAGGCGACCAGCGCGCTCGACAACCGCACCCAGGCGGTGGTGACGGCGTCGCTCGCCAAGCTCAGCGTCACCCGCGTGGTGATCGCCCACCGGCTCAGCACCATCCGCGACGTCGACCGCATCCTGGTGCTGGAGGGCGGGCGGCTGGTGCAGTCCGGGCGCTACGAGGATCTGATGGCGGTGGACGGGCCGTTCCGCACCATCGCCAGCCGGCAGCTGCTTTAGGAATTCAAAGGGAAAAGCCATGCGCAAGGTGCTGTACATCCTGGGCAATCTCACCGACGAGGACGTCGAATGGATGGCCCGCGCCGGCCGGCGGCTCGATCTGGCCGGCGGGCAGGTGCTGGTGCGCCAGGGGGAGCCGGCGGACTCGCTCTACATCGTGCTGGAGGGCCACGCCACTGTGGATGTCGCCGGGGTCGGCACCGTCGCCCGGCTCGGCAGCGGCGAGGTGATCGGCGAGGTGTCCTTCGTCGACAGCGCCCCGCCGTCGGCCACCGTATCGGCCGACGGCCGCTGCATCGTGCTGGCGCTGGCCAAGCGGGAGATCGAGGCGCGGCTGCGCAGCGACGGCGGCTTCGCCGGCCGCTTCTACAAGGCGCTGGCGATCTTCCTTGCCGACCGCCTGCGCGGCACCGTCGACCGGCTGAAATTCGGCAAGGGCCAGGCGATGGACGCCGGCCGGATCATGGAGGACGAACTGGACGAGGGGCTGCTCGATCAGGTCTCGCTGGCCGGCGCGCGGTTCGAGCGGATGCTGCGGACCCTGATGTCCGCGCGGGGTTAGGGACCGTCAGGCGCTCATGCGGCGGCGATATCCGTCTTCGCCGCCCTGATCAGGTCGGCGTACCAGCGTGCCGAGTCCTTCGGGGTGCGGGCCAGCGTCTGGAAATCGACATGGACGATGCCGAAGCGCTGGCCATAGCCGCTGCCCCATTCGAAATTGTCCAGCAGCGACCAGACGAAATAGCCGCGCACGTCGGCCCCCCGGGCCATCGCCTCGCGCATGGCGGCGTTGTAGATGGTCAGGTAGGCGATGCGGTGCGGGTCGACGACGGCGCCGTCGGGGCCGACGCTGTCGCTGCCGCCGCAACCGTTCTCCGTCACCACGATGGGCAGGCGGTAGCGCTGCTGGATGGTCAGCAGCTCGTCGCGGAAGGCGTCGGGGAAGATCGCCCAGCCGACCCCGTGCGTCGGCGAATCGGGCGGCGCGTCGCCCCAGCCATAGCCCCAGGCCCGTGCCGGGTCGGCCTTGGCGAAGATCGGGCCGTAATGGTTCAGCCCGAACCAGTCGACCGGCCGCGCGATGCGCGCCATGTCGCCGGCCTGGACATAGGGCTCGATCGCGGCTGCGGTCTGCGGCGGATAATGGCCAAGGATCTGGGGATCGCAGAAGACGAGGTTCCAATGCTCGTCCAGCAGCGCCGCGGCGGCGCGGTTCTCCGGCGTGTCGGTTTCCGGGATCACGACCTGCCGGTTGTGGATCGCGCCGATGGAGGCCCCCGGCACCAGATCGCGCAGCACGTCGACGCCCGCGCCATGGGCGAGGTTGACATGGTGGATGGCGCGCAGATGCTGCGCCCGGTCGACGATCCCGGGGGCGGCCCAGGGAATGGCGTAGCCGAACAGGGTGAAGACCGAGAATTCGTTGAAGGTGATCCAGCGCTTCACCCGGTCGCCGTAGCGCCGGGCGCAGAGCGCGGCGTAGTCGGCATACCAGCCGGCGCAGTCGCGGTCCGCCCAGCCGCCCAGATCCTGGAGCGCCTGCGGCAGATCCCAATGGTAGAGGCACAGCCAGGGCTCGATCCCCGCCTCCAGCAGCCGGTCGACCAGCCGGTCGTAGAAATCCAGGCCGGGCTGGTTGACCGCCCCCTTGCCCCGCGGCATCACCCGCGGCCAGGAGACGGAGAAGCGGTAGGCGTCGACGCCCAGCCCCCGCATCAGCGCCACATCCTCCGGCATCCGGTGATAATGGTCACAGGCGACATCGCCGCTGTCGCCGTTCACCACGCCGCCCAGGGTGCGGCAGCGCACGTCCCAGATGCTGGGACCGCGCCCGTCCGCGGCCGCCGCCCCCTCGATCTGGTAGGCGGAGGTGGAGACGCCCCAGGTGAAGCCGGGGGGATACGTGACGCCTGGCGGATGGGGGGAGGCCGGGACGGTCATCTCACGCCGCGATCTGGTTGATGCTTCGGCAACGGGCCTCGAAGGCGTCGGAGATGAATTCCGGGCGCTTGTAATAGCCTTTGATCCAGCTCGCCAGCAGGCAGAGCTCCTCCAGCTTCACCAGCTCGTCCAGCGTCCCGTCGGGGAAGCGGACGCCGAAGCTTTCGGAGATGTATTCCAGCACCTGCTCGACCTGGTCGATCGACAGCTGGATATCGGTTTCCAGCGTCGCGTTGCGGGTCAGCAGAGCCTCGTCGACCCCGTATTCGTCGCGGATCAGCTTAACGATCCAGCGGAACATGTGCATCCAGTTGGATACACCCTCGATCGACTTGCTCATCGCGACGCTCGGTTCAGGTTGCGCGAAAGGGGTATGGCGAATGGGACTGTACGGACGGATCGTTAAAGAATAACGCAGCCCCGCTCATGGTCTCCACCCAGGCGCGGCAAAAAAACGCGCGGAATTCCACAAAGGGTTGCCACCTCCGCGGGCATGACCGGCCGGCTCTGCCCAAATCCTGTGCAGGAGCGGCCGGCCGGCGGTGCCGTTGGTGGGGAGGCAAGCGCGGCACGGGCTATGCAAAGCGTCGGCGCAAGACTGGACAGCGAGGCTTTCGCCATGACACCCGCCACATCCGCCGCACCCGGAACCGAGTCCCATCCAGTCGACGCGCTGCTGCCGCCCTGGCGGCTGCTGGCGCTTGGGTTGCAGCATGTGCTGGTGATGTATGCCGGGGCCATCGCGGTGCCGCTGATCGTCGGCGGGGCCCTGAAGCTGCCCAAGGACCAGATCGCCATGCTGATCAACGCCGACCTGTTCGCCTGCGGCGTGGTCACGCTGATCCAGGCGGTGGGCGTCTGGCGCTTCGGCATCCGGCTGCCGATCATGATGGGGGTGACCTTCGCCGCGGTCGGGCCGATGGTGGCGATGGCGGGCAACCCGTCGCTCGGGCTGCTGGGCATCTATGGCGCGGTGATCGGGTCGGGCATCTTCGCCATGCTGGCGGCCCCGCTGGTTGGCCGGCTGCTGCCGCTGTTCCCGCCGGTGGTGACGGGCAGCGTGATCGCCATCATCGGCATCTCGCTGATGCGGGTTGGGGTGGGCTGGGCCGGCGGCGGGGTGGGCAACCCGCGCTTCGGCGACCCGGCCTTCCTGGGGGTGGCGGCCTTCGTGCTGCTGGCGATCCTGGCGCTGATGAAGCACGGGCGGGGTTTCGTCCGCAACGTCGCGGTGCTGCTGGGGCTGGTGGCCGGCATGCTGCTGGCGATGGCGCTGGGCATGGTCAGCTTCGCCGGCCTCGACGAGGCGCCGTGGGTGGCGCTGGTCCGGCCCTTCCAGTTCGGCCTGCCGGTGTTCGATCCGGTCGCCATCCTGACCATGTCGCTGGTGATGATCGTGGTGATGATCGAATCGACCGGCATGTTCCTGGCCGTCGGCGACATGGTGGGCCGTCCGGTGACGCGGGAGGATCTGGTGCGCGGCCTGCGCACCGACGGGCTCGGCACGCTGATCGGCGGCGTCTTCAACACCTTTCCCTACACCTCCTTCTCGCAGAATGTCGGGCTGGTCGGCGTGACCGGCGTGCGCAGCCGCTGGGTCTGCGCCGCGGGCGGGCTGATCCTGCTGCTGCTCGGGCTGCTGCCGAAGCTGGCCCATGTGGTGGCCTCGGTCCCCGCCTTCGTGCTGGGCGGGGCCGGGCTGGTGATGTTCGGCATGGTGGCGGCGACCGGGGTGAGGATCCTGTCGCAGGTCGATTACGCCAACCGGCGCGAGAACCTGATCGTGGTGGCGGTCAGCATCGGCGTCGGGCTGATCCCGCTGGTGTCGGACAAGTTCTTCTCGCAGATGCCGGCCTTCCTGTCGCCGCTGCTGCACAGCGGCATCCTGCTCGGCACCCTGACCGCGGTCGCGCTGAACTGGTACTTCAACGGCCTCCAGGGCGGCGAGCGCGCCCGCAGCGACGCCGCCGCCTCGGCGCATGGGGCGGAGGCGTGAGTCACTTCCGCAGCAGCAGATCCTTGCTGGCCAGCACGGACCCGCCGGCGATCAGCGCGCAGGCCACCCAGATGATGCCCTGGTTGGGGGCGAGGCCGAACAGGACCAGCAGCAGGGTCGACAGCAGCGGCGCCAGATAGGACAGCGCCCCCAGCGCCCGGATGTCGCCGTGGCGGACGCCATGGTCCCAGACGAAGAAGGCGGCCCCCACCGGCCCCAGCCCGAGCAGCAGCATCGCCCCCCAGCCGGCGGCGCCCGAAGGCCACACCGTCCGCTCCAGCGCCAGATGGCAGAGCAGCGACAGGAGCGCGGTGACGAGGCAGAAGGCGCTGACCGCATCGGTCGGCGCCTCGCCGATCTGGCCGAGCCGGCGGCGCAGCACCGAATAGCCGGCCCAGGTGACGGCACTGCCCAGCGCCGCGGCATAGCCCGGCAGATGCGCCGGATCCACCGACAGGCCGCCGCTGCCGCCCCGCGCGATCAGCAGGACGGTGCCGGCCAGCCCGGCAAGCGCGCCGCCGACATGCCATGCCCGCAGCTTTTCCCCCGGCAGCAGGGCGGAGAACAGCACGATCAGCAGCGGCCACAGATAGTTGATCAGGTTGGCCTCGACCGGCGGCGCCGCCTGGAGGGCCATGAAATAGAGGAAGTGGAAGCCGAACAGCCCGCCGACCCCGAGCGCCCAGGCGGCAGGCGGCTGGCGGAAATAGCGCAACGGGTTGTCGCCGCGCAGCGCGGTCCAGCCGCTGCCGACCAGGAAGGCCAGCAGGAAGGAGGTCGCCACCAGCTGGAACGGCGGCACCACCGAGGCCAGCGTCGCCAGCGGGGCCAGCGTCGCCCACATCAGGATGGCGGTGAAGCCGACCGCGGTCGCGCGGTTGACGGAGCGGCGGGGGCAAGCGGGGGACGAGACGGTCATGGTGCGGATCGGTCGGTTGACACGGAGGGCGCGACCATAGCCGGCGGGCCGGGCGCTGTCTTGACCGGGACTCCGGTGCGGATTGACCGGAACTCCGGGGCTGGCCCTTTGCCAAGGACGACCTGCCCGCAGATGCCGTCGATAGCCCAATAAATCCAGTGGCCCGGCGGCCGCCCGCGCCGGCGTTCGAGAAAACGGCTTTCGATGGGGCACCGTCAAAAGCCGTTGGCATGACATACGGCAACCCTTCTTTCTGCATGTCTCTGAAAGTGGTACAAATATGGAAGGAACCCTCATTTAAACGGTTTCGTTGCAATAAATCTATTTTTGCGAGAATTTTTTGGGGAGGGGGGAATGTTTCAACTGTCAAATGCCGTATTGGCCTCTCTTGGAAAATCAAGACAGGAAATCTTCGAGAGCCGCCTGGCAAAATATTTGCGCGATTCCTTTCCAATGCGTTGTGAGCAAGCCGACGATCAGACCATGCGCAAGTTCGCTAGCTTTGCGATCGCAAAATCCCGTACTTATGACATTGTTCTGGAACGGGACGTCGCAAAATTTGCAACTCTTATGATTGCATTGCACCCTAAATTCGATACCGATCCCAACATGGCCTGGGCACGGTCACTGCTTACCGACAAGCGGCGGACGGCGGAAGACAGGCTGGAAGCTGTCTATCAAACCCTGATGGGAAATGAGCAGCGTAACATGTCTCCAATGACAGGCCGCGACCATGCTTGAGTCACTGCGAACTGGCTTGGCTGCTGCCTGGCAGCGTGTTCATGGCTTGTTTTCAGATACGCCAGTCGGCTCGCCGGTCGCGTCCTGTCCGTTGGCTGGGGGTAACTGCAAGACGGTTTCTGACAAGGTCAAGGATAGACTTGATGCTGCTCAAGAAGCCATTGCATATGCAAAGAATAAACTGTCCTATGGTGCTGGAAACCAGAAGCCATCCCTGGATAGTAGCAATTTCAATTCCTATTTCCGCATGCAGGTTGCACGTGACGATGGATATTTTACAACAAATCCGGAAATCGAAAAGCTGAAATCTCAGAGCATTTCTTCGTATATCGCTGCAAAGGCGGAGCTGGCGCAGGGTGGAAATTGCGGAGAACATGCTTTTGTCGTTTATGATTATCTAAGAAAGAAGTTTCCAGATGAATATATCCAAATTACTCAAGTCAAGGATTTCGATCATGCGTTTGTGATGATTGGAGATCCGACCAAAGAGGGCGCAGACAAGGTGGTCATCGCCGATGCGTGGCCGACGAATCCGACGCCTGTCTTGTGGGAGGACCATTTTGCCTTTCCATATTCCAAAGAAAGTCCAATCCTGAATATTTCCAGCTCCCAGGGCGATGCGAGGGACTACAAACAAGAAATGCTGAATGCCGGTCTTTCGTTGACTGAAGCCGGTCAAGCGCAAACCAAACTTTCATTGAGCCCGACCGAGACAGCCAGGAAAATCGAGCAGGGGATTGCAGACCACTGGGTCTGGAACCATCCGGCGACGGCCATCACCCCATATGATTATCAGACATCCAGCGGTGGAACGGGGCCGCCGTAAGCGATAAAACTCGCACCGGCGGGGCCGCTCGTAAATTTTTCGCAACGGGCAGGATCGGAAGCCCGGCTCAATCCCAAGACAACACAGCATGGAGACCGATGGTGATTCCGGAAAATGTCGACATGGGACCGGAAACAGGACACGGCATCATCGAGTGGCTGGATAAGAATATCGGGAATCGCGTGATCTATCTTCCTGTCGAGATAGATGGGCAGCCACTTATCATAAAGTCAACCCATCTGATTTCCAGGCAGGGCGGTATCGAGATACGTCTCGATACCGGGGCGCTCTCCCTTGATCTTCCCATGCATCTGATGAGCATTTGCCAGGCCTATCCTTGCCGCCTATGGCTGCAAGGCACGTGGGGACCGATCGTTTCCAGGAGCATGCCGACCGGCAAACCGGTTTTCGCTGTCCGGAAGGTGGGGGGGGTGTTCGAGACGGAAACCCCGCGTGTACTCCTCATGCGCTGACAGTACAGTCCGAATACTGAATCGGCGGCAACATCGCCGACTGCGGGAAAATCGGCCGTCGGGGGATGGGTACGGCACGCCCTTCGGAGCAGGCGGCAAGCCGGCCAAGGCGCTTTCCCTTGCCGGTCCGGTCCGTCGCCTCTCCGGGGAAGAAAATCATACGTGCGCCTGTACGTGTCGGGACCGCGAGCGTAGCATGGCTTTTCCATCTCCAAATCCCACCCCTTAGGAGTCCGCCGCGTGGCGTCCCCGCATCGGCCGACCGTCAGCACCCGCAGTTATGACGGGCACGAACGGCGGCACGCGCACGAGCATCACCAGATCGTCCTGCCGGTCGCCGGGGGCCTCGACATGGAGGTCGGCGGGGCCTGCGGGCGGGTGGGCGCCGGCTGCGGGGTGCTGGTGGCGGAGGGAGCGCCGCACAGCTTCCGCAGCGGCGGGGCCAACCGCTTCGTCGTGCTCGACCTGCCGGCCGGCGGGCCGCTGCCCGAGGCGGCGATCCGGGGAACGGGCGCCTTCTTCGCCATCGACGATGCGCTGGACGGGCTGGTGCGCTATCTGGCGGCGGAGGCGGCCGACCGGCCGCTCGACCCGGTGCTGGCCCACCATGCGGCCGGGCTGCTGCTGCGCGCCCTGGAAGCCCGCCATCGGGGAACCGGCCGGCAGGCCGCCGCCCCCCCGGACGACCCCCCGGACGACCCCATCGAGCGCGCCCTGGCATTGATGGCCGAGCGCTGCGAGGAGGCGCCGACCGTGGCCGAGCTTGCCGCCGCGGTCGGGCTGGCGCCCAGCCGCTTCCACGAGCTTTTCCGCATCCGCACCGGCACCACCCCGGCGCGGCGGCTGGCCGACCTGCGGCTGGACCGGGCGGAGGCGTTGCTGCGCGCCGGCACCCTGCCGCTGGCCGAGGTGGCGCTGGCGGTCGGCTTCTCCGACCAGAGCGCGCTGACCCGTAGCCTGCGGCGGCAGCGCGGCACGACGCCGGGGGCGGTCCGCAACGGGGGTTAGGCCGTCCGCGCCGCCTCGACGATCACCGCCGCCACGGCGTCGGGCCGCGACAGGTGCGGGGCATGGCCGCTGTCGACCTCCACGCTGCGGGCGCCGATGCGCGACGCGGTGGCGCGCAGGAAGTCGGGCGGCAGCATGCGGTCCTTGGCGGCGACGACATACCAGGCGGGCTTGGCCTTCCAGGCGGCGGCGCTCACCTTCGTCGCGAAGCAGGAGGCCGCGACCGGCCCCTGGGTGGCGGCCAGCAGCGCCGCCTCCTCCGCCGGCAGATCCTGGGCGAAATTGCGGGCCATCCCCTCGGGCGTCAGGGTCAGGAAGCGGCCCTTGTCGACCGAGACGCCCGACAGGCCGGCGGATGGCGGGAAGGATTTCAGCGTGTCGTTCGGCGACTGGCCGATGTCGGGGGCGAAGGCGGCGACATAGACCAGCGCCGTCACCCGGTCCTGGTCGCCCAGCTGGGTGATGACCGCCCCGCCCCAGGAATGGCCGACCAGCACCAGCGGCCCTTTCGTGCGGTCGATGGCGCGCTGGACATGGGCGACGTCGTCGTCGAGCGACACCAGCGGATTCTGCACCGCGACCGCCAGCAAGCCTGCCGCCTGCAGGCGGGGGATCACCCGGCTCCAGGACGAGCCGTCGGCGAAGGCGCCGTGGACGAGGATGACGGTGGCGTTGGTACCCATGGAGCGGCTCCCGCTGGCGGCATGACGCTCCGGTCAGTGCATGCGGGTGGCCGATCCGTCCAGCCGGGACGGCGAAGTTTTCCTCTTGGCGGAAACCGGCCCGCGCCTCATTCCGCCGGCTGCCCGGCGGTGCGCCGGCCGAAGGTCGCGACGCGGTAGAGGTACCAGAGGGCCATGCCGGCGACGACGATGTTGGAGAGCGGGTTCAGCCAGCCGGAGACCTGCTGGTAGCCGTCCTCCAGCAGATAGCCGGCGCCGGCCAGCAGGGTGGTCCAGATCGCCGTTCCGGCCGTGGTGTAGAGCAGGAAGGGGACCAGCGGCATCCCCGACACGCCGGCCGGGATCGAGATCAGCGTGCGCACCGCCGGGATCATCCGGCCGATCAGCACCGCCCGGCCGCCATGGCGGCGGAAATGCGCCATGGACCGGTCCAGCTCGTCCGGACCGATGGTCAGCCAGCGGCCATGGCGTCCGGCCAGGCGCATCAGCCGGTCGCAGCCGATCCAGCGGCCGATCAGGTACCAGAACAGCCCGCCCGCCACCGCGCCGGCCGTGCCGGCGATCACCACCGGGACGAATTGCAGATCCCCGCGTGCCGCGGTGAAGCCGGCCAGCGGCAGGATCAGCTCCGAGGGGACCGGCGGGAACAGATTCTCCGCGAACATCAACAGCGCCACCCCGGCATAGCCGGTCTGCTCCACCATCCTGACGATCCAGTCGAACACGCCCGCGTCTCCCGCCTTTGCCATCCGGTTCCGGGGCAAACAACGCCGGCCGGGCGGAATGGTTGCACGGGAGGGCTCGAACCGGCCGCAAGCCCGGCTTATGTTTGGAGGGGAAACCATCGGGTCGGCGGAGAAGAGGACGGCGGAATGGCGGCGATCAAGCTCGACCGGCATGAGAAGGGGATCCTCGCGGCCCTGCAGGAGAACGCCCGCCTGACCATGCAGGAGCTGGGCGACACCGTCGGCCTGTCGGCCTCGCCCTGCTGGCGCCGGGTGCGCTCGATGGAGGACATCGGCGTCATCCGCCGCTACACGGTGCAGCTCGACCCGCGCAAGCTGGGGCTGGGCGAGTGCGTCTTCGCCCATGTCACGCTGGAACGCCACAAGGAGAATGCGGTCGACCAGTTCGAGACCGCCATCGCCGGCATGCCGGAGGTGCTGGAATGCTTCGCCGTCACCGGCGAGGCCGATTACCTGCTGCGCATCGTCGTGCCGACCACCGAGGATTACGGCCGCTTCCTCAGCGAACGCATCTTCTCCATCCCCGCGGTGTCGCACGTCAAATCCAGCGTCACCCTGAAGGAGGTCAAGTTCGAGACCCGGCTGCCGCTGGATCATCTGGAGTGAGGGCTTTCCGGGGTCGGCCCAGTTCCTGCCCCAGGGCCGGCGCCAAGTCGCCCGCGGCGGCCACGATGACCCGCTCCAGCCCGAGCCAGCCGGCCAGCCGGCGCAGCTCAGCCGCCAGCGGCTGGGCGACGGCATCCGGCCGGGCGTGGGATTCGGCGTGGGCGGCCTGGACCAGCAGGGCGCCGGCCTTGCGGTCGGATTTCAGGTCGACGCGGGCGGCGATGCGCTCGTCCATCAGGAAGGGCAGGACGTAATAGCCATGCTCCCGCTTGTGGGCGGGGGTGTAGATCTCCAGCCGGATGCGGGCGCCGAACAGGCGTTCGGTGCGCTGCCGTTCCCAGATCAGCGAATCGAAGGGCGACAGCAGGGCGCAGGCCGGGGCCTTGCGCGGCACGCGCAGGTCGGGGGTGACATAGGCGGTGCGGTCCCACCCCTCCACCGTCACCGGCAGCAGCTCGCCGGCCTCCACCAGTTCGGCGATGCGCAGGCGGGCGTCGGCGACGTCGAGCCGGTGGTAGTCGCGCAGGTCGCGCTCGGTCGCCACGCCATGGGCGCGGGCGGCGATCCGCAGCAGGGACCGCTGGGCCTCGGCCTCCTCCGGCGTGGGGATGTCGAGCACGGATGCCGGCAGCACCCGCTCCGGCAGGTCGTACAGCCGCTCGAAGCCGCGGCGGCCGGCGGTGGTGACGCGGCCGGCCCAGAACAGGAACTCAAGCGCCCGCTTGCCGTCGCTCCAGCCCCACCAGCCGCCGGCCCCGCGCCCGGCCTCGCTGAGTTCCGAGGCGCCGAGCGGGCCGCGCGCCGCCACCTCGGCCAGCACCGAGTCGAGGTAGGGGCGGCGCTCGGCGGCGAAGCGCGCCAGCTCGCCATAGATGCCCTCGCCGCGCTCGGCCCGCGCCATGCGCCAGCGGAACAGCGGCTGCTGCTCCACCGGGATCAGCGAGGCCTCGTGTCCCCAATATTCGAACAGCGACCGCCGCTTGCCGCCATAGGCCAGCCGGTCGAGCAGCGCCGCCTCGTACGGCCCCAGCCGCGAGAACAACGGCAGGTAATGCGAGCGGACCAGCACATTGACCGAATCGATCTGCACCAGCCCGAGCCGGCCGATCAGGCGCCGGGCGTGGCGTGGCTCCACCTGGGCAAGCCCTCCGGGAGCGGTTTCGGGAGCGCTGTCGGGGGCCGGGCCGGGGACGGCGTTGGAAAAGCCCTGGGCGGCGATGGCGACGCGGCGCGCCTCGCGCAGGGACAGGCTGTCGGGACGGGGCATCGGACCGGAACGGACGGGGCGGGGACGGGGTGGGGCGCCAGCTTGCGAATGCGTTTGACTTTCGTCAAGGCGGCCGGCGGCGTCCGGACCCAGGCTTGCCGGCGATCCTGCATTTCCGCACCCGTTCCGGGGGAGTCCCCTTCCATGTCCTCACCCAGCCTTGCCGGCCGCGACGCCGGCCCCGCGATCCCGATCCTGTTCCAGTACGGCTTCCGCTGCTTCTTCCTGTTCAGCGGCCTGGCCGCCATGGGCCTGCTGGCCGCGTGGCTGGGCGTGCTGGTCACCGGCGAATGGCCGGACGGCGCGGTCGGCGCCGGCGCCTGGCACGCCCACGAGATGCTGTTCGGCATGATCGCGGCGGCGGTCGCCGGCTTCCTGCTGACGGCGGTGCCGAGCTGGACCGGGACCAGGGCGGTGTCGGGCGTGCCGCTGATGGTGCTGGCCGCCCTGTGGCTGGCCGGCCGCATCGCGGTCTTCCCCTGGGTGGGGCCATGGGTGGCGATGCCCGGAGCGCTGGCCGCGGTCCTCGACCTCGCCTTCCTGCCGGCGCTCGGGGTGGCGCTCGCCCGGCCGCTGGTGGCCGCCGGCAAATGGCGCAACAGCGCCTTCCTGATCCTGCTGGGGCTGTTGACCGCCGGCAACCTGCTGATCCATCTGGAATGGCTCGACCTGTTGCCCGGCGGGGTGGAGGCCGGCTTTGCGCTGGGTCTCGGCATCGTGCTGATGATGGTGACGGTGATCGGCGGGCGCATCCTGCCGGCCTTCACCCGCAATGGGCTGGGCAAGGCCGGCATGGCGGTGCGGTCCTGGCCGCTGGTGGAGCGGGCGACCCTGCTGGCGACGCTGGCCCTCATCCCGGCGGCGATGGTGGATGCCGGGTCCGCCGTCACCGGGCTGATCGCGCTTGCCGCTGCCGCCGCCCATGCGGTGCGGCTGGCCGGCTGGCAGGGCTGGAGGGCCTGGCGCTCGCCGATCCTGTGGATCCTGCATGTCGGCTATCTGTGGGTGCCGGTGGCGCTGCTGCTGCGCGGGCTGCATGCGCTGGCCGGGCTGCCGGCGGCGGCGGGAACGCATGCGATGACGGTCGGCGCCTTCGCGACGCTGATCCTGGCGGTGATGAGCCGCGCCTCGCTCGGCCACACCGGCCGGCCGCTGGTGGTGTCGCGGGCGACGGTCGCAGCCTATGTGCTGCTGACGGCCGCGGCGGCGCTCCGCACCCTGTCGCCGCTGCTGCCGGTGGAGTGGGTGTGGCCGGCGCTGCAAGGATCGGGCTATGCCTGGGTCGCGGCCTTTGCCCTGTTCCTGGCCGCCTATGCCCCGGTCCTGCTGTCCCCGCGTGCCGACGGCCGGCCGGGCTGACCGGCCCGCTCCGGTCCGGTCGAGTCCAGTCCAGGCGCAGGGTTCAGGTCATGCCGCGGAAGTGGCGGTCGATGGCGTCGTTCATCTCGACCTCGCGGAAGGGCTTGGTCAGGACAGGGCGGTCCTGATGAGCCTTCGGCAGGCCGGCGACGCCATGGCCGGTGGTGAAGACGAAGGGAATTCCGCGGGCACTCAGGGCGTCGGCGACGCTGTCGACCCGCTCGCCGCGCAGGGTGACGTCGAGCAGCGCCGCGTCGATGCCGCCCTTTGCGATCAGGTCCAGCGCCTCGGCCACCGTGGCGGCAGGGCCGATCACGCCGACATTCTGCACTTCGAGCGAATCCTCGATGGCCATCGCCACCAGCGGCTCGTCCTCGACGAGCAGGATGCGCAAGGGCTTGGAGTGGTCGGCTTCCATGGGCGAACGGCTCGCTGAGGGTCTGGGCGGGAAGGTCTTGGGCGGCGGTCGGACTGCAGATGGGGGCGATGTCCCCAAGCGGCAACCGGGGTGAGCTTTTCCGTTCAGCCCTCGGCTTGTCCACTCCGACCTTGGTCATCGCCCATAGGGCCATCCACAAAGCGTATCCGGATATCACCCCGTCGGAATATCAGCCCAGATCGTCGAGCGCCTGTTGCAGCGACGGATAGAGCGCCTCCACCAGCGAGCCGTCCGGCCGCATCGGCGAGGGCAGCGTGTCCGCCCCTTCCAGGGCGCGCGACAGCGGCAGGCCGCCGACCTCGACGAAGCCGCCGCGTTCGCCATATTGGCCGACGATCCAGTCCTTGACCGCCGGGTCGCCGTCCAGTGCGTTGTTGTGCGAGATCAGCGCGTGGCTGCCGTCGTCGGAGCGCCGGTACCAGGCATGGCAGCCGTCGCCGAGATCCATGGGCTTGAACCCGGCCGCACCCAGGGGCTCCCGCACCGTCGCGCGCACCCTGTCGGTGCCGAGGCCGGTCTTCCGGTCGAGATCGTCCGCGAGCTCGCTCATGTCGCCTCACTGTTCGTGGTCCTGGATGGACAACGCCGCAGGGCGGGGTTTGTGCCGTCGCCACCTGTCCGAACGTGGGGGAGGGGATGCCTGTTCGGGGCGGCCGGGCGTGCCGGCTATCCGATCAGACGTCGATCGGCTTGCAGCTGCGGAGTGCGGCCAGCGAGCGGTCCAGCAGGTCGCGGAGACGGTCCGCCTGCGCGACAACGTCGGCGGACGGGGCGTGTTCCAGCTCCTTGGCCAGCCGGCCGAGTGCCGCGGCGCCCAGGTTCAGCGCGGTGCCCTTCAGCATGTGCGCGGTGCGGTCGTGCGGCTCCCCGGCGCTGGCCTGGGCGATCAGCCTGTCGACGGTCTTGTGCCCGTTGTCGGTGAAGCCGGCGACCGATGCGTCCCAATCCTCGGCGGTCAGCACCTCCAGCAGCAGGGACACCTGCTCCTCGTCCAGAAGGTCGGCTTGCGGTTCGCTCATGGCGGGCTCCGGTTCGGCGCTGTCGGAAGGAAACGGCGGGGGCGAGGGGTGAGGTCTCCGTATCGTACGGTACGTGTGACATTTCGGCCAGAAGCACCGCGGGACGCAAGGGGTGTCCGCAAGCTTCTGCGTCGGGCGGCGTCGGGCGGCGTCAGCGGCAGCTGGGGAAATCGAGCGCTGGACGGTCTGGATGCTCCGCCGCGAGGAAGGGGAAACCCTGCCGATCCCTGCCAACCGGTGAGCCATCCGGCGGACATTGGCAAAAAAAACAGGCCCCTCCGTGCCGGGAGGAGCCTGCTTCGAGGAGGACGCGGCCTGCGGCGCGTCAGGTCATGCTGCGCAGTTCCTCGGCGCGGGTGGAGCGCGAGGCGGCGAAATGGTCCTTGGCGAGCAGCGTGTAGACCGCCGGCAGGACGAACAGCGTGAACAGCGTGCCGATCAGCATGCCGGCCACGATGACGAGGCCGATGGAGAAACGGCTGGCCGCGCCGGCACCCGCCGCGGTCAGCAGCGGCAGCAGGCCGACCACCATCGCCGCGGTGGTCATCAGGATCGGGCGCAGGCGGACGCGGGCGGCATGCTCGATCGCGGTGCGGCGGTCGACGCCCTCGTTGATCTGCATCTCGCGGGCGAATTCCACCAGCAGGATGCCGTGCTTGGAGATCAGGCCGATCAGCGTCACCAGGCCGACCTGGGTGTAGATGTTCATGGTGGACAGGCCGAAGAACAGCGGCAGCAGCGCGCCGCAGATCGACATCGGCACCGACACCAGGATCACCAGCGGATCGCGCAGCGATTCGAACTGGGCCGCCAGCACCAGGTAGATCACCACAAGCGCGAAGGCGAAGGTCACCATCAGCTGGCTGCCCTCGGTCACGAACTGCCGCGATTCCGACAGGTAGGCGTGGTTGAAGCCGGCCGGCAGCTGGGCCCGCGCCTGCTCCTCCAGGAAATCGACGACCTGGCCCATCGAGACGCCCGGCATCGGCACCGCCGAGAAGGTGGCCGACGGCAGCTGGTTGTACTTGTTCAGGGCGTTGGGCTCGGTCGCCGTCTCCACCGACACCACGGTCGACAGCGGGATCTGGGCGCCGGACCCGGAGGTGACATAATAGCCGGTCAGCGAGTCCGGCGTCAGCCGGTCGGCCCGCGGCACCTGCGGGATGACCTCGTAGGAACGGCCGTTCAGGTTGAAGCGGTTGACGTAGTTGCCGCCGACCAGCACCGACAGCGTGCTCGACACCGACTGCATGGTCAGCCCGAGATCGGCCGCCTTGGCGCGGTCGATCTTCAGCCGGACGACCGGGCTGTCATATTGCAGGTCGCTGTCGGTGATGATGAACATGCCGCTCTTGGTGGCTGCGTCCTTGATCCGCTCGATGGCGTCGAAGATGGTGCGGTAGTCGCCGGGGCTGGAGATCACCATCTGCACCGGCAGGCCGCCGGTGGATCCCGGCAGGGCCGGCGGCGACACCAGGAACACGTTGATGCCCGTCACCTTGCCCAGCTCCGCCTGGGCCAGCGGCTGGAGGTCCTTGGCCGCGCGTTCGCGCTCGCCCCACGGCTTCAGGATCATGCCGGCGAAGCCCTGGTTCAGGGTGGGCATGCCGGTCAGCACGAAGCGGGTGTCGGTTTCCGGGAAGGAGGCGAAGGTGTCGTCGATCTGCTTGCCGAAGCTGTCGATGTAGTCGAGGTTGGCGTATTGCGGCCCCTTGGAGATGCCGAACAGGATGCCCTGGTCCTCCTCCGGCGCCAGTTCCGACATGGTGTTGGCGAACAGGTAGCCGACGCTGGCCAGGATGCCGACGGCGAACAGCAGCGTCGCCGCCCGGTAGTCGAGCGTGCCGTGCAGGCGCCGCTCGTACCAGTCGGCCAGCTTCTCGAACTGGCGGTCGAGGAAGGCGGCGAAATGGCCCTGGGAACCGCCCTCCTTGAGGATGACCGAGCACATCATCGGCGACAGCGTCAGCGCCACGACGCCCGACACGATCACCGCTGCTGCGAGCGTGAAGGCGAATTCGCGGAACAGGGCGCCGGTCAGCCCGCCCAGCAGGCCGATGGGCGCATAGACCGCCGCCAGCGTGATGGTCATCGAGATGACCGGCCCGACGATCTCCCGCGCCCCCAGCAGCGACGCGGCGACCGCCGATTTTCCCTGCTCGATGTGGCGGTGGATGTTCTCGACCACGACGATGGCGTCGTCCACCACCAGGCCGATGGCAAGCACCATCGCCAGCAGCGTCAGCAGGTTCAGCGAGAAGCCCAGCGCCAGCATGAAGGTGGCGGCGCCGACGATCGACAGCGGGATGGTCACCACCGGGATCAGCACCGAGCGCAAGCTGCCCAGGAACAGGAAGATGACGACGATGACGATGGCGACCGCCTCCAGCAGCGTCTTCACCACCTCGTCGATGGACGCTTGGATGAAGCGGGTGCTGTCGTAGACGATCTCCATCTCCATGTTGGGCGGCAGGTTGCGCCGCAGGTCCTGCTCCATCTTGCGGATGTCGGCGACGATGTTCAGCGGGTTGCCGGTGGGGGTGCTGTCGACGCCGATGAAGATCGCCTGCTGCCCGTTCATCGCCACGCTGGCGTCGAAGCTCTTGGAGCTGAGCTCGACCGTGGCGATGTCGCGCATGCGCACCAGCGCCCCGTCCTTGGCCTTCACCACCATCTCGCGGAACTGCTCGACGTCGGTCAGGCCGGTGTTGGCGGTGACGTTGGAGACGACGAAGACGCCCTTGGTCTGGCCGGGGGCCGACTGGTAGTTGTTGGCGGTGATCGCCGCCGAGACGTCGGCGGGGGAGATGTTGCGCGCCGCCATCTTGACCGGGTCGAGCCACAGCCGCATGGCGAAGGTCTGGCCGCCCAGGATCTGGGCGCGGGCGACGCCCTCCACCGTGGACAGCACCGGCTGCACCACGCGCGTCAGATAGTCGGAGATCGCCGCCCCGGACAGCTCGGGGCTGGAGAAGCCCATATAGAGGATCGAGGTCGTCTCGCCGGTCGATTTCAGGATGACCGGGTCGTTGGCCTCGCGCGGCAGCTGGTACTTCACCTGCTGCACCTTCGCCATCACGTCGGTCATCGCGACGTTGGGGTCGAAGTTCAGCCGGACATAGGCGGTGACGACGCTCTGCCCCTGGGTCGAGGAGGAGGTCAGGTAGTCGAGCCCCTCGGCCGAGGACACCGCCTGTTCGATCGGCGTGGCGATGAAGCCCTGCATCAGTTCCGGCGAGGCGCCGGGATAGCTGGTGGTCACGGTGATGACCGTGTTCTGCAGCTGCGGATACTGCCGGATCGGCAGCTCCAGCATCGAGCGGGCCCCGATCAGCAGGATCAGCAGGCTGACCACGACCGACAGGATGGGCCGGCGGATGAAGATGTCGGTGAAACTGCCCATGGGGTCGGCCTCAGTTCTGCGGCAGGGTCTGCGGCGGGGTGAGCGGGTTGCTCTCCGCCGGGACGACGGCGGCGCCGTTCGCCAGCTTCAGCTGGCCCGACACCACGACGCGGTCGCCGGGCTTGATGCCGCTGCGGATCTCCACTTGGTTGGCGAGGCGGTCGCCGACCTTCACCGGCTTGCGCTCCACCACCAGCTGCTCCTTGCCGTCGGGGGTCTTCTGCGAAGTGGCGACGAAGACCGAATCGCCGTAGACGGTGTAGTCGATCGCGGTTTCCGGCACGGTCAGCGTGTCGGGCTGCGGCGGCAGGACGACGCGGACATTGGCGAACATGCCCGGCCGCAGCTGGCGTTCGCGGTTGTCCATGGTCGCCTGCACCTTGACGGCGCGGGTGTCGGCGCTGACCTGCGGTTCGATGGTGGTGATCTTCGCCTCGAAATCGCGGCCGGGCAGGGCGTCGACGTTGATCAGCACCTTCTGGCCGACCGACAGTCTGGTGAAGGACTGCTCCGGCAGGGTGAAGTTGATGTAGAGCTGCGACAGGTCGGTCAGCGTGACGATGGTGGCGCCGGGATTGACGTAATCGCCGACATTGACCTGCCGGATGCCCAGCTCGCCGTCGAAGGGAGCCTTGATCAGCTTCTGGCCGATCAGGGCCTGGGTCCGCTTCATGTTCGCGTTGATCTCGTCGAGCTGTGCCTGATACTGGTCGACGTTGCTCTGCGGCGTGGCCTGGCTGCGGCGCAGGTCGCGGTAGCGCTCCAGGTTCAGCTCGGCCAGACGCGCCTGGGCGCGCTGGGCCAGCAGGTCGGCCTGCTCGGTGGCGTCGTTCAGCTGCACCAGCGGATCGCCGGCCTTGACGCGGGCGCCCGACTCGAAGGGGATGCGGTCGACGCGGCCGGCGACCTCGGGGGCCACCGTCACCTGCCGGGCCGCCTGCAGCGTGCCGATGGCGGACAGGTATTTCGGGATGGTCTGCACCGTCGCCTCCGCCAGCGCCACCGGGGTGGGCGGCGGCTTGTTGTTGGCGAAGAAGTCGGCGATCGCCTTGGCGCGGAAGGTGTTGAAGCCGTAGAGCGCCGCGCCCAGCAGCCCCAGCACCACCAGCATGATGACGATGCGCACCGTCAGCCGCCCGCGGGTGACGGGCTTGCGCGGATGCTTCGGCGGCGGGGGCGGCGATGCCCCGTGGCCCGGCTCGGCCGCCGGGTGCCCGAATGACGTCTCGGTCTTTGGCGAATGGTCCAGGGTCACGTTCGGCTACTCCGGTGTCTCGGGTGTGGGGTCGTCATTGTGGATCCCGCCGTCTTGCGGCGGCGCGAATGGCACGAAGGGAAAGCGTCCGCCGCGTTCCTGGGCGGCAATCGACTCGTCTCGCAGGCCGATGCCGCGCAGGATGAACCAGATTGTCTGCCGCGCAAGGTCGGGACGGCCGCAGGGGTAGGGGACGACCGCGCCGCCGGACAGGCAGACGGTGGCCATCATCCCGCAAAGATGCTCGGCAAGCCAGAGCCCGTTCTCCGCGTCGACCGGACCGGGAACAAGGTCGCCTGCGGCGGTGGCCGCGGCGATGGAGGCGGCGAAACAGGGGAGGAAGCGGCTGCGGATGCCTTCATAGACCTGCCGCATGAACTCGCCGTCGTCCAGCAGGCTGATGATCGACAGGCGATGGCGGGCCCGCTCTTCCGGATCGGCGGGGACCTCGATCACGAAATGGGCGACCATCCCCTGGATCATCTGCGCCAGCGTCGCGGTGCCCGGAGGCAGCGCCACCAGCCGTTCATATTCCGGATCCTCGTCGATGCAGGTGAGGAAGATCGCCTCGTACAGCGAGGCCTTGGTCGGGAAATGCTTGAAGATCAGCGCCTCCGACACGCCGGCGGCCTGCGCGATCTCCCTGGTGGTGGTCGCGGCGAAGCCCTTGCGCGCGAACAGCGGCAAGGCGGCGTCGAGGATCGCCCGCTTGCGGGCATTGCTGTCGAGGCGTGGAGCCATCGGAGGGTGGAACACTCGCTGGTGATAAGTGAGTGCTTACTCACCCAACTTGGCGCAGATATAGCTTGGCTGCGTCACTCTGTCCATCGGCTTCGCTGCGGGGACGGCAAGGTCTCCTGCCCGGCTCCTGACAGGGTATCCCCCGGCCGCCCCCCGATCTTTCGACATTTTTTGAAGCTGTTGGGATGGACGAGCGGTTTTCCGCACCCGCACAATCGCCTTACAGTCGAGGGATAGACCTGACCGGAAGGAGCGTGCGCGCGATGGAGCCCATCCTGTGGGAATGGATCAACGCCCTGGCGCGGTGGCTGCACGTCATCACCGCCATCGCCTGGATCGGATCGTCCTTCTACTTCATCCATCTCGACGCCTCGCTGCGCAAACGGGCGGGGGCGCCGGCCGGGACGGCGGGCGACGCCTGGCAGATCCATGGCGGCGGCTTCTACCACATGACCAAATACATGGTCGCGCCGCCGCAGCTGCCCGAGGACCTCACCTGGTTCAAATGGGAATCCTACGCCACCTGGCTCAGCGGCTTCTTCCTGATGTGCGTGCTGTACTACCGCGGCGCCGACCTGTTCCTGATCGACCAGGACGTGCTGGCGCTCGCCCACTGGCAGGCGGTGGCGATCAGCGTCGGCGCGCTCGTGGCCGGCTGGGTCGCCTACGACCTGATGTGCAAGTCGCCGCTCGGCCGCAACGACGGGGCGCTGGCGCTGGCCGGCTTCGTCATGCTGGTGGCGACGGCCTGGGCGATGACCAGGATCTTCAGCGGGCGCGGCGCCATGCTGCAGGTCGGCGCGCTGATGGCGACCATGATGGCCTGCAACGTCTTCATGCTGATCATCCCCAACCAGCGCAAGACGGTGGCCGCCATGCTGCGCGGCGAGACGCCGGACCCGTCCCTGGGCAAGAAGGCGAAGCAGCGCTCGCTGCACAACAACTACCTGACCCTGCCGGTCGTCTTCCTGATGCTGTCGAACCATTACCCGCTGGTCAGCTCCACCCGCTACAACTGGATGATGGTGGCGCTGGTGCTGGTGGTGGGCACGGCGATCCGCCATTTCTTCAACAGCCGCCACGCCGGCAAGCCGACTCCCTGGTGGACCTGGGGAGTCGCCGCCGCCGGCATGGCAACCTGCGTCTGGCTCAGCACCATGGGCCCGGCGGGGACCGGCGGGGACAGCGCCGCGGTGCCGGTCAAGGTCGGTTTCAATCAGGTGGAGGAGATCGTCTCCACCCGCTGCAGCATGTGCCATGCCGCCCAGCCGGTGTGGGAGGGCATCGCCACCCCGCCGCGCGGCGTCGTGCTGGAGGGCGACGGCATCCGCCGCCATGCCGGGGAGATCCGCCTGCAGGCCGGATTCAGCAACGCCATGCCGCCCGCCAACATCACCGGCATCACGCCGCAGGAACGCGCGGTGTTGGCGGCATGGTCGGGCGACATCAAGTAACCCTCCCTCTTATCGACGTCATCGAACCGGATCCCCATGACCGACCAGTCCGCCGCCTCTCCATCTGCCGCCCCCGTTACCGCCGCCATCCGCGGACGCCTGCTCAGCTTCCACCGTGCGCCCGTGGGGCCGGGCGACCTCGATGCCCTGCGCCATCGCGAAGACGGGCTGCTGCTGGTCGGGGCCGACGGCCGCATCGCCGCGGTGGGGGACTGGGCCGAGCTGCGCGGCCAGGTGCCCGGCGGCGTCACGGTCGACGACCATCGCGGCCGGCTGGTGCTGCCGGGCTTCATCGACACCCACATCCATTTCCCGCAGACCCAGGTCATCGCCTCCTACGGGGCGCAGCTGCTGGACTGGCTGGAAAAATACACCTTCATCGAAGAGCAGAAATTCGCCGACCCGGCCCATGCCGCCGCCAATGCCGCCTTCTTCATGGACGAGCTGTTGCGCAACGGCACGACGACCGCGGTGGTCTACGGCTCGGTCCACCCGCAATCGGTGGACGCCCTGTTCGCGGAGGCCGAGGCGCGCGGCGCCGGGCTGATCGCCGGCAAGGTGATGATGGACCGCCACGCCCCGGCCGCCTTGACCGATACGGCGGAAAGCGGCTATCGCAACAGCAAGGACCTCATCGCCCGCTGGCACGGGCGCGGCCGGCAGCGCTACGCCGTCACCCCGCGCTTCGCCATCACCTCGACCGAGGCGCAGCTGGAGGCGGCCGGCGCGCTGCTGCGCGAGCATCCCGGCGTCCACATGCAGACCCACCTGTCGGAGAACACCGAGGAGATCGCGACGGTGCGGCGCCTGTTCCCCGGCGCCCGCGACTATACCGACGTCTACGACCGCTTCGGGCTGCTGGGGCCGACCTCGCTGTTCGGGCATTGCATCCACCTGTCGGACGCGGAAATGACCCGGCTGCACGAAAGCGGGTCGGTCGCCGTCTTCTGCCCGACCAGCAACCTGTTCATCGGCAGCGGGCTGTTCGACCTCGATGCCCTGTCGAAGGCGGAGCGGCCGGTGCGCACCGCCATCGCCACCGATGTCGGCGGCGGCACCAGCTATTCCATGCTGCGCACCGCGGCGGAGGGCTACAAGGTCCTGCAGCTGCAAGGCCGCAACCTGCCGGCGCTGGCGGCGCTGCACTGGATGACCCGCGGCAATGCCGAGGCGCTGGGAATGGCCGACGAGATCGGCAGCCTGGAGCCCGGCTGCTGGGCCGACCTCGTCGTGCTCGACCCGGCGGCGACGCCGGCTATGCGACATCGCATGAAGACGGTGGAGGGCGACCTGGAGGAGGAACTGTTCATCCAGGTGACGCTGGGCGATGACCGTTCCGTCGCCGCCACCTACCTGCGCGGCCGCAACTCGCACCTGCGGCAAACGTGTGCTTGACCGAAGCCCCCAGCGCCTGTAGGACTTCCCCCGTCATTGGGGAGTAGCCACCCGCCGGCGAGCAGATCCGGTGGGGTTCGCGTCAACAGACTTGGACGGTTCCGGCCTTCGGCCGTTTCCGCCATGGCGCGCACGGCGGCCATCGGGCCGACCCGGCGAGACCAGTGGATCGGGCATCTCCGCGGCCAGCCGGGGTCCGTCCGATTCCACTGCGTTGTCTGGCCCGGGAATAGCCATGATCGCCACATCCCTCGCTCTCGCTTTCAGTCTGTCGATGGATTCCTTCGCCGCGGCGCTCGGCCGCGGGGCCTGCTCGCGCCGGTCCGGCCTGCCCGAGGCGATGCGCGTCGGCGCCGCCTTCGGCATCTGCCAGTTCGCTATGCCGCTGGTCGGCTGGGGCGTCGGCATCGCCTTCGCCAGCCTGGTCGAATCGGTGGACCATTGGATCGCCTTCGGCCTGCTGCTGGCGGTGGGCGGCGCCATGCTGCGCAACGCCGTCATGAACAGCGACGACGGGGCGGAGGATGATTGCGGGCCGGTGAAAAGCGCGCGGTCCGAATGGCTGGCGCTGCTGACCACCGCCGTCGCCACCAGCATCGACGCCGCCGCGGTCGGCGCCGGCCTTGCGCTGGTCGATGTCGACATGGTGACGACCTCGGCCCTGATCGGCGCGGTGACCTTCGCCGTCGCCTTCGGCGGCGTCCTCATCGGCCGTGCCGCCGGCAGCCATCTCGGCCGCTGGGCGGAAATGGCCGGCGGCGTCGTGCTGATCGGGCTGGGGGCGAAGATCCTGCTGGAACACACGATGGGCTGAACCGCGGGAATGGCCGCGGCGGGGGACACCCGCCCCGGCCAGCCCCGCCTCAGCCCGCCAGCGTCGTCCCCATCTCCCAGAAATCCGCCTCCAGCCGGCAGGCCTGCCGGAAGACCGTCAACAGCCTGGGGAAGCGCGCCGCCGTCATCCCGTCGGCCGCCAGCCGGTCGAGGTTCTCGCGCGCCGACCGCGCCACCTCCTGATAGGCGTCGCCGGAATATTCGGCGATCCACACGCGGTACGGGTTGCCCTCGTCCAGGGCGCCCGGCAGTGCGGCCAGCCTGCGGCCGATCTCGGCATAGCCGATGACGCAGGGGCTGAGCGCCACATGCAGATCCAGCAGGTCGCCGCGCAGCCCGGTTTCCAGCACATAGCGGGTGTAGGCCATCGTCGCCTTGGCCTCCGCCGCCTGCTCCAGCTCGGCGGCCGGCAGGCCCCAGCCGGCGCACAGCCCGACATGCAGGTCCATCTCGACGTCCAGGATCGCCTTCAGCCCGCCGAGCGCCGAACGCATCTCGCGCAGGTCGCGGCCCTTGTAGATGGCGAGCGCGTAGGCGCGGGCGAAATGGATCAGGAACAGGTAATCCTGAACCAGATAATGGCGGAAGCACGCCTGCGGCAGGGTGCCGTCGCCCATTCCGCGCACGAAGGCGTGGTCGACATAGGCCGCCCAGTCCGGCCGCGCCCCGGCGACGAGCCGGTCGAACAGGTCGGGGCCAGAAGGAATATCCGCGGTCATGCTTTCGTTCTCCGCTGAAGCCGAAGAGTGAGGATGTGGATGCGGGCGTAGCCGGCAGTCACCTGTCACGCGCCCCACCGGTCGCGGAACACCAGCTCCTCCAGCGGCAGGCGCCGGCGCCAGCCTTTGCTTTCCAGCTCCGGCGCCGTCTCGAAATGGGTGACGTGGCCGATGCAGAGATAGGCGATCGGCACGATGCGCTCGGGAATGCCCAGCGCCTGTTTCAGCGCGTCCTCGTGCAGGATGCTGACCCAGCCGACCCCCAGCCCCTCCGCCCGCGCTGCCAGCCACAGGTTCTGCACGGCGCAGACGCAGCTGTAGAGGTCCATCGCCGGCATATGGGTGCGGCCCAGCACCACCGGGCCGCTGCGCTCGCGGTCGCAGGTGATGCAGAGATTGACCGGCGCCTCGCGGATGCCTTCCAGCTTCAGGCGGCTGTAGAGGCTGCGCCGCTCGCCCTCGAACATCGCCGCGGCCTCTTCGCTGGCCTGGGAGAAATCGGCATGGATGCGGGCCTTCACGGCGGGATCGGTGACGACGATGAAGTTCCAGGGCTGCATGAAGCCGACCGACGGCGCATGGTGGGCGGCCAGCAGGATGCGGTCCAGCACCTCGGGCGCCACCGGGTCGGGCCGGAATTGCCCGCGCACGTCGCGGCGGGAGAAGATCGCCTTGTAGAGCGCCTCGCGCTCGGCGGCATCGAAGGCGTCGTCCATACCTTCACTCATGACCTCACCCCTTCGCGATCAGGTGGACGAAGGATCCCAGCGCCAGCCCGCGCCGGCCGCCGAGCCCGCCCAGGTCGCTGCCGTCGGCGGTCCTCGCGGTCAGCAGCGGCGCGTCGTCGCCGCGCGCGAGCGTCGAGGCGTAATGGAACTCGTGCCCCATCAGCGGCGTGCCGGCCGGCCCCAGCGGCCCGTCGGCGGTCAGCTCGGCCCGGCGATAGCCCAGATGCAGCCGCCGCCTGGCGAAGGAGGTGCGCACGCCCAGCAGGCCGGTCATCGGGTGGGTGACGCCGTCGGCATCCTCCAGCGTCTCGCCCATCACCATGTAGCCGCCGCATTCGCCATAGACCGGCATCCGCTCCGCCGCGGCGCGCAAGGCTTCGCGGAAGCGCCCGTTGGCGGCGAGGCGGCCGGCATGCAGTTCCGGATAGCCGCCGGGCAGATAGACGGCGTCCGAATCCTCCGGCGGCGGCTCGTCCGCCAGCGGCGAGAAGAAGCGCAGCTCCGCCCCGGCGGCGCGCCAGCCCTCCATCAGGTGCGGATAGACGAAGGTGAAGGCGGCGTCGCGGGCGATGGCGACCCGCTGGCCGAGCGGCGCCAGTGCCGGGGCGGCGCTGCCGGGGCCGGCCTGCGACGGGCGGGCGAGCGCGGCGACGCGGTCGAGGTCGACATGCTCGGCGACGAAACGGCCCAGCGCCGCCAGCCGGTCGGCCAGCCCCTCGGTCTCGTCGGCCTGGACGAGGCCGAGATGGCGTTCGGGCAGGGTCAGGTCCGGCGCACGGGGCAGGGCGCCCAGCAGCGGGATGCCGAGCGCCTCGATGGCGGAGCCGGCCAGCGCGGTGTGGCGCAGGCTGCCGACATTGTTCAGCACGACCCCGCCGATGGTCACGTCGTCACGGTAGGTGGCGAAGCCCTTCACCAATGCCGCTGCCGACTGCGACTGGCCCTTGGCGTTCACCACCAGCAGGACCGGCCAGCCGGTGCGCGCCGCGATCTCCGCCGTCGAGCCGGTGCCGGTGGCGCCGATGCCGGCGACCCCGTCGAACAGCCCCATCAGCGCCTCGCACACCAGCAGCTCGGCCCCCTCGGCGGCACGGGCGGCCAGCCCGTCCAGCAGGTCCGGCCCCATCGCCCATGTGTCGAGATTGACGCTCGGCCGGCCGGTGGCGGCGCGGTGGAAGGCCGGGTCGATGTAGTCCGGGCCCGACTTCACCGCGCCGACGGCGACGCCGCGGGCGCGCAGCGCTGCCAGCAGCCCGAGCGTCAGCGTCGTCTTGCCGGTGCCCGACGCCGGGGCGGCGACGATCAGGCCCCTGGCCGTTGCCCTCTCAGCCATGCGTCCATCAACCATGAACGAGCGCCGCCTGTGCCGGCAGCCAGTCCAGCGCCGGGCGCAGCCGCACCATCTCGCCGATCACGATGATGGCGGGCGGCTCCAGCCCGCTCGCCGCCAGATCGGCGACGCAGGTGCCGAGGCTGGTGACGAGGCTCTTCTGGCTGGGAGTCGTCGCCTCGGTCACCACCCCGACGGGGGTGTCGGCGGCAAGCCCGCCGGCCATCAGCTCCGCGGCGATGGTCGGCAGCGCCTTCCACCCCATATAGAGGATCAGCGGCACCCCGGTGGCCGCCAGAGTCCGCCAGTCCGGCCCGCCGCCCAGCGAGTGGCCGGTCGCCAGGATCACCGCCTGGTTGGTGTCGCGATGGGTTGCCGGAATGCCGGCATAGGCCGGGCCGGCAAGGCCCGAGGTGATGCCGGGCACGATGCGGAAGGGAATGCCGTGGGCGGCCAGCGCCTGGGCCTCCTCGCCGCCGCGGCCGAAGACGAAGGGGTCGCCGCCCTTCAGCCGCAGCACCCGGTGGCCCTCCTGCGCCAGCTCGATCAGGCGGCTGGTGATGTCGTCCTGGTGGGCGGAGGGGCGGCCGCCGCGCTTGCCGGCGAACTCCAGCCTTGCCGCCGGGTTGGCGAGCGCCATGATCCGTGGGCCGACCAGCGCGTCATGGACGATGACGTCGGCTTGCCTTAGACCTTGCAGCGCCAGCAGGGTCAGCAGGCCGGGATCGCCGGGACCGGCGCCGGCCAGCCAGACGCTGCCGGGGGCGAAGGGGACCTGGACGCTTTCGGGAATGGACGACTCAAACGACATGAACGCGGACTCGGGGCTGGAAAGCGGGAAGGCGGACGGCGGCGACGGCATGCCGGAGCATGCTACACCCTTGCGCCGCGGCTGGACGACCGGAACCTGTGCGACCGCCGCGGCACGCGCGGCGGCGGAAGCCCTGTTCGGCGGGGAGTTTCCCGATCCGGTCGCCGTCACCCTGCCCGGCGGCCAGACCCCGGCCTTCGCGCTGGCGGTGACGGAGCGGGGGGAGGGGGCGGACGGCCCCTGGGCTGCGGCCGGCGTGGTCAAGGATGCCGGCGACGACCCCGACGTGACCCATGGCGCGCTGGTGCGGGCGCGGGTCTGGCACGGCCCGCCCGGCAGCGGCGTCACCTTCCGCGCCGGTCCCGGCGTCGGCACCGTGACCCTGCCCGGCCTGCCGCTGCCGGTGGGCGAGCCCGCCATCAACCCGGTGCCGCGCACCATGATCGCCCAGGCGGTGGGGGAGGCGGCGAAGGATGCCGGCCGGCCGGCCGACCTGGTGGTCGAGGTCGGGGTGGAGAATGGCGAGCTGCTGGCCCGGCGCACCATGAACGGCCGGCTCGGCATCCTCGGCGGCCTGTCGATCCTGGGGACGACCGGCATCGTCGTGCCCTATTCCTGCGCGGCCTGGATCGCGTCGATCCAGCGCGGCATCGACGTGGCGCGGGCCGCCGGCCTGACCCATGTCGCGGCCTGCACCGGCGATCTGTCGGAAAAGGCGGTGACGGCGCGCTACGGCTTTGCCGAACAGGCGCTGATCGACATGGGCGATTTCGCCGGCGGCACGCTGAAATACCTGCGCCGCCACCCGATCCCGCGCCTGACCCTGTGCGGCGGCTTCGCCAAGTTCGGCAAGCTGGCGCGCGGGCTGATGGATCTGCATTCCAAGCGCAACAGCGTCGATCTCGACTGGCTGGCCGACCGGCTGGCGGATCTGGGCGCCGGGCCGGAGCTGGCCGGGCAGGCGCGCGGCGCCAACACCGCGGCGCAGGTGCTGGGCATGGCCGAGGCCGCCGGCCTGCCGCTCGCCGACCATGTGGCGGCGCTGGCGCAACGGGCGGCGCTGGAGATGCTGGAGGGCGCACCGGTCGATGTCGAGGTGCTCGTCACCGACCGCCAGGGGCGGATCGTGGGGACTGCACCCTTTTCCATCCGGACGGAAGACGCTCACTCCCCCAGCCCCCGGTAGCGGCGGACATGGCTGCCGTCATAGAGGGCGCTGCAGCGGAAATCCTCATGCCCCAGCGCCGGGCCGACCAGGATCAGCGCGGTGCGCTCCATCGGCGACGCCGCCACCTGCGCGGCGATGTCGGTCAGCGTGCCGCGCACCACCCGCTCATCCGGCCAGCTGGCGCGGTAGACCACCGCCGCCGGGCAGCCGGCGCCGTAGAGCGGGGTCAGCCGTTCGACCACCCGGTCGAGGACATGGATCGACAGGTGGATCGCCAGCGTCGCGCCGGACGCTCCCAGCACCTCCAGCGTCTCGTTCGCCGGCATCGCCGAGGCGCGGCCTTCGGTACGGGTCAGGATCAGCGTCTGGCTGACCTCCGGCAGGGTCAGCTCGCGCCCGAGCGCGGCCGACGCCGCGGCGAAGGCCGGCACGCCGGGGGTGATGGTGTAGGGGATGCCGAGTTCGCGCAGGGCGCGGGTCTGCTCCCCCAGCGCGCTGTAGACCGACAGGTCGCCGGAATGCAGCCGCGCCACCTCCTGGCCGGCGGCATGGGCGGCCCGGAACTCGGCGACGATCTGCTCCAGCGTCAGCGGCGCGGTGTCGACGATGCGGGCGCCGGGCGGGGCATGGGCGATGATCTCCCGCGGCACCAGCGAGCCGGCATAGAGGCAGACCGGACAGCGCGCGATCAGGTCGCGGCCGCGCAGGGTCAGCAGGTCGGGGGCTCCCGGCCCGGCGCCGATGAAATGGACGGTCATGTACGGGTCTCCGGCAAAGTGACGCCGGGCAGGGCGACGGCGGGCAGGGCGAGTGCAACGGTGGCGCGGGGGGTGGAGCGGCGGGGCAGCAGCAGGCGCGATCCCGGCCCGGCGGCGGCCAGCGCCGCGGCCTCGGCGACCGAGGCCAGACCGACGGCGGCCAGCACGGTGGCCGACCGGGTATGGACGCGGTCCTGGGCGGCCAGCATCGCGTCCTCCTCGATGAAGCGCAGCGGCAGGCCGAGCGCGCGGGCGGCCTCGGCCAGGCCGGGCTCGTCGGACTTCATCGCCGGGGCGGCGAGCGCGGCCAGCCGGCGCGCCGCATCGGGCAGGGCGGCTTCGTCGAAGGCGCCGGCGACCAGGGCGGCGATCTCCTCCCACCCGCAGCCGCGGCGGCAGCCCAGCCCGACGAAGACCGGGCCGAACAGGATCCGGTCGGAGCTCATGCCGTCCATGGTTTTTCCACCCGCCACAGCGTGACCGGCATCGACGGGCGCCAGCCGCGGAAACCGCCGACATTCGAGGCGCGCGACACCGCGACCTGCGCCAGATCGCCGCCGAGCCGCTTGTGCGCCGCGATCAGCACCGCCTCGCTTTCCAGCGTCACCGCATTGGCGGCGAGCCGTCCGCCGGGGGGCAGGGCGGTCCAGCAGGCATCCAGCACGCCGTCGGCGGTCAGGCCGCCGCCGATGAAGATGGCGTCGGGTGGCTCCAGCCCGTCCAGCGCCGCCGGAGCCTTGCCGCGGGCCAGCGACAGGCCGGGGACCCCCAGCGCCGCGGCATTGGCGAGGATGCGGGCGATGCGCTCGTCATGGTGCTCGACGGCGATGGCGCGGTTGGCCGGGTCGCGCAACATCCATTCGATGCCGATCGAGCCCGACCCGGCGCCGACGTCCCACAGCAGGTCGCCGCGGCGTGGCGCCAGGAAGGACAGGGTGACGGCGCGGATCTCGCGCTTGGTGATCTGGCCGTCATGCTCGAACCAGTCGTCGGGCAGGCCGGGCGCCAGCGGCAGGATGCGGGCACCGGGCGCGGCGACGCACTCCAGCGCGATGGTGTTGAGGTCGGCGACGCGCTCGTCGCTCCAGGAATCGGCAGTGGCGTCGATTCGCCCCTCGCGCGGGCCACCCATCGCCTCCAGCACGGTGAGGCGCGATGCTCCGAAGCCGCGGGCGCGAGCCAAGGCCGCCAGCTTGGCCGGACTCGTTCCGTCCCAGGAAAGAAGCAGTAGTTTCGCATTCGGTTGCAGATGCGGAACGACAAGCTCCAGCGGGCGGCCGTGGATGGTCAGGCAGCGGCAGTCCTGCACCGGCCAGCCCAGCCGCGCGGCGGCGAGGCTGAAGGCGGACGCAGCCGGAATCACCGTCGTTTCCGCAGCCGGAACGAACCGGGCCAGGGTCGCACCCACCCCGTACCAGGAGGGATCGCCGCTCGCCAGCACGCAGACCCGCTGCCCGCGCCGGGCGAGCAGGCCTGGGATTGCGTCGGTCAGCGGCGACGGCCATGCCGACCGTTCCTGTCCGGCAACGACCGGCACCAGCCCGAGATGGCGGACACCGCCAAGCAGGAAGGACGCGCCTTCCACCGCGGCGCGGGCGGCGGACGACAAACCGTCCCAGCCGTCTTCGCCGATGCCGACGATGGTGAGCCAGCGGGCCGTTCCCATGCTATCCATGGCGTCGATCCTGACGAGCGGGGAGGGGAAGCCGGTGCCGAGGCTGCTGATTCTGGGGGGCACGACGGAAGCGACGGCGCTTGCCAAGCGGCTGGCCAGCCATCCGCGCATCGACGCGCGGGTGTCGCTGGCCGGACGCACCAGGAACCCGGTCCTGCCGCCGCTGCCGACCCGCATCGGCGGCTTTGGCGGGGTGGAGGGGCTTGCCGCCTATCTGCGCGACGAGGGCATCGGCGCGGCGATCGACGCGACCCATCCCTTCGCGGCACGGATTTCCGCCAACGCCGCCGCAGCCTGCGCGCAGGCCGGCGTGCCGTTGCGGCTGCTGACCCGCCCGGCCTGGGTGGCCGGGCCGCGTGACCGCTGGATCGGCGTGCCCGACATGGACGCTGCCGCGCAAGCCCTGCGTGATCTGGGCGACACCGTGTTCCTGACCATCGGCCGGCAGGAGGTCGCCGCCTTCGAGGCGATGCCGGGCAAACGCTACCTGATCCGTGCCGTCGACCCGCCGGAGCCGATGCCGGCCTTGCCGCGCATGAGCCTGATCCTCGACCGCGGTCCCTTCACCCTGGAGGGCGAACGGGCGCTGATGCGCGGGCATGGGGTGGAGGTGGTGGTCAGCAAGAACAGCGGCGGCCGCGCCACCGACGCGAAGCTGGAAGCCGCGCGGGAGCTGGGGTTGCCGGTGGTGATGGTGCAGCGGCCGGCCGGCAACGGCGTGGCGGAGCTGTACGGGGTGGAGGACGCGATGGAGTGGTTGGAGGGGATGTGAGGCTTTTGCGTCCTCAACATTTGCCCCCACCCTAACCCTCCCCCGCTTCGCGGGAGAGGGAACTGCCGCCGCTTCGCGATTTCGTGCAACTCGACAAGCGTTCTGCCCCCTCTCCCGCGAAGCGGGGGAGGGATGGGGAGGGGGCATGTCAGTCCGCACCGCCATCGCAACCATCCTCACCCCCGATAATGCCGGGGCGTGTAGACCCAGCGTCCGCCGTCCGCGCGCGGAACGAGTCGGGTGTGGGACGCGCCGATGATGACGAGCGTGCGCATGTCGGCCTGCTCCGCCCGCACCTCGCCCAGCGTGGTGACGGTCAGCGCCTCGTCGGGCCGGCCGATGGCGCGGCCCAGCACGACGGGGGTTCCGGCGCTCCGGATGTCGCGCAGGGCGTCGAACGCCGCGCCGAGCTGCCAGGGCCGGGCACGGGAGATCGGGTTGTAGAGCGCGATGACGAAATCCGCCTCGGCCGCCAGACGCAGGCGCTTCAGCACCACCTCCCACGGCTTGAGATTGTCGGACAGCGAGATGGCGCAGAAATCATGGCCCAGCGGCGCCCCGGCCCGCGCGGCGGCGGCCTGCATCGCCGACACGCCGGGGTCGACCGACAGGGGCACGGCACGCCAGGCGTCCGGCGCGTCCGGATCGTCCAGCGCCTCGAAGATCGCGGCGGCCATGGCGAAGATGCCGGGATCGCCGCCCGACACCACCGCGACCCGCCGGCCCTGCGCCGCCAGATCGAGGGCGAAGCGGGCGCGGTCCAGCTCGACCCGGTTGTCGGAGGCGTGGCGGACCTGGGGCCCCGGCGGCACCCGCTCGACATAGGGGAAATAGCCGACGAGGTCGGTCGCCTCGGCCAGATCGTGCCGTGCCTGCGGCGTCAGCCACTCCTCCGGGCCGGGGCCGAGCCCGACCACCTTCAGCCAGCCGGTCGTCTGCGCGTCGCTCATCCGCGCTTGCCCTCGCCGGGGATGACGATCTGGGAGAAGTAGGGCGCGCTGTCCGGCGCCTCCAGGAACGGCATGAAGCGCTGCTCGTCCATGCTGGCCCGCTCGACATACCAGGCGCGTTCGGCCAGCCCGGCGGCGGTGATGGCCCTTCGGACCTTCGGCAGATTCTGGCCCAGCTTCATCACCACGCTGGCATCCGCCGCGGTCAGGGCGCGGACCAGCGCCGCCTCGTCCAGCGTGCCGGGGATCACCGACAGCACGTCGTCGCGCAGCATCAGCGGGCGCGGCAGCAGCGAGGCGCTGCAGACCATGCTGGTGACGCCGGGGACGACCTCGGTCGGGAAACGGGTCGACAGCCGCAGGAACAGATGCATGAAGGAGCCGTAGAAGAACGGATCCCCCTCGTTCAGCGCGGCGACCGAGCGGCCGGCGGCGAGATGGGCGGCGATCCGTTCGGCGGACTCGTCGAAGAAGTCCTCGATCTGCCGGCCATAGTCGGGATGGTCGGGCGGCAACTCGACCGTCACCGGATAGACCATCGGCAGCTCGACATGGTCGGGCGTGATGGCGCCATCGGCGATGCGCCGCGCATGGCCCCTGGTGCCGCGCTTGCAGAAATAGGCGACGACCGGGCAGGCGCCGATGGTGCGCACCGCCTTCAAGGTCATCAGGTCCGGGTCGCCGGGACCGACGCCGACGCCGAACAGGCGGCCGGGAGGGAGGATGCCGGGGGACAGGATCTCGCCGCTCATTCGACGTCGCTCGCCAGCGCGTTGACGGCGGCGGCGGCCATGGCACTGCCGCCGCGCCGGCCGCGGATCGCCAGATAGGGGACGCCGAAGGGGTTCCCGGCCAGCGCCTCCTTGCTTTCCATCGCGCCGACGAAGCCGACGGGAAAGCCCAGGATCGCCGCCGGTTTCGGGGCGCCCGCCGCCAGCATCTCCAGCAGGTGGAACAGCGCCGTCGGCGCATTGCCGATGGCGACGACCGAACCGCCCAGCCGGTCGCCCCACAGGTCGAGCGCGGCGGCCGAGCGGGTGTTGCCGATGCTGGTCGCCAGTTCCGGCACCGCGGCGTCGCGCAGCGTGCAGACCACCGGATTGCCGGCGGGCAGCCGGGCGCGGGTCACGCCATGCGCCACCATCTCGCTGTCGCACAGGATCGCGGCGCCGGCCCGCAGGGCGGCACGGGCCGCGGTGCCGACGCCGGGGGAGAACAGCAGATCCTGCGCCGCATCGACCATGCCGCAGGCGTGGATCACGCGAACCGCCACCGGCTTGAGGTCGTCGGGGATGGCGGACAGATCCGCCTCCGCCCGGATGGTGGCGAAGGACTGGCGGTAGATGGCCGCTCCGTCGCGGATATAGTCGTAGAGCGGCTCAGGCACCGGAAGACTCCTCGGTCAACAGATCCGCGACGCAGGCCACCGCGTCGGCGGGAGACAGGCCGGTGTGCGAGGAATCGTCACCGGGTTCGGCATTCAGGGCGACGTCATACCGTCCGTCGCGGGCGGTCAGGGTGACGTCGGCGATGGCGGGATGGGCGCAGCCCTTGGCGCAGCCCGACACATGCACCATTCGCACCGCGTCCAGCAAGGGGCCTGCGCGGTCGGCGATGGCGAGCGCCGTCGCATGGGTGTCGGTGGTGCCGACATCGCAGCCGCCGATGCCGCTGCAGGCGGTCAGCTTCAGCCGGCGGTCGGTGTGGGACAGGATGGCGCCATGGGTGCGGGCGACGGCCTCGGCGTCGGCGGACGGGGCGACGAGGATCAGGGCGCGCCAGGGCGTGATGCGGATTTCGACGCAGGCCGTGGCGAGGGCGGCGAGGGTGGCGGCGCTCAGGCGGCCGAAGGGGAAGGCGACCGGCAGCGCCGGGGCCAACCCCTTCTCCCCCCCGGGGAGAAGGGAGGGATGAGGGGGTTCGGCAGCGCCGAAGAGATCCATGAGATGCGGCGCTTGCCTCCACCCTGACCCTCCCCCGCTCTCGGCGGGCCTAAGGTCCGCCTGCCGCGTCAGCACAAAGCGGAGCTTTGTGCGAGAGCTGGGCGGGGGAGGGAATATCTGCGCGGAGAGGCGCTCTATTCCTTCAATCCCAATCGCCGCAACCAGCCCGGCCATGCGGCGCGGCGGCTCCGGCATGGTCGAGCGAAGCTCCAGGAAGGCGCGGCCGAGCGCGGAGGCGATGTCCGCCACATCCGCGGCCCGGCACAGCCCGAGCGGCACGGCCGTCGCCAGCGTCCCTCCCAGCGACAGCCGGAAGCGTACGTCATCCACGGCGTCGAAGCGTACGTCCGTGCTGCTGTCCGCCAGATGGCCGATCCCGCCGCCGCAGACCAGCCAGCCGAACTTCGGCGGCAGGCGGTGCAGCGCACCGTCCTCCGCCAGCCGAGCATCGAGCGTACGTGCCACCCCCCGTACGTCCATCGGCGCAGTGGAGTCGAGCCCGGCGGTCGGGGAGCACAGGACGTTGCGGACCGCCTCGCTCGCGGCATCGGCCGACACGTAACCC
This sequence comes from Azospirillum sp. HJ39, assembly GCF_041507355.1. Lineage (NCBI taxonomy): Bacteria > Pseudomonadati > Pseudomonadota > Alphaproteobacteria > Rhodospirillales > Azospirillaceae > Azospirillum > Azospirillum sp. HJ39. The sequence continues at coordinate 756,411 of NZ_CP167913.1, forward strand.
ATGGCGCGCAACGCATCGGTCACCGCCTCCAGACCCTCGGCGGCGATGCCGCGAAGCTGCAGGTTGCCGCGGTGGCTGAGATCGATCAGTCCGTTTCCGTAACGGTCGCCCAGCTCGGCAATATAGCGGGCATGGCCGGCGGGCAGGATGCCGGCCGGGACGCGGACGCGCAGCAACAGCCCGTCGCCGACCTCCATGGGGGCGAGCACGCCGGGGCAGGTGCCGCGGCGTCTCGGCCAAGTGGCGGGTGGCGGCGTCATGCGGCGATCTCCCGGAGGCGGCGCAGATCCTCCGCGGTGGAGTTGCGGCGGGGATGCCACAGGCCACGGTCGAGCGCCTCGCCCATGCGGGCCACAATGTGCCGGGCCGCCGCCGGATTGGCATGCGACAGGAAGTCCCATACCTCCCCGTCCTCGACATAGGCGTCGAACAGCAGGTCGAAATGGTCCCGACGCACGGCGTCGGTGGTGGCGGCGAAGGCAAACAGCGTGTCGACGCCGGCCGCCAGCTCTGCGGCACCGCGATAGCCGTGGCGCATCATGCCCCGGATCCAGCGCGGGTTGGCCGCACGGCCGCGCAGGGTGCGGGCGATCTCCTCCGCCAGCGTGCGCACCACCGGTTGCTCCGGATCGGCGCTGTCGAGGTGGTAGAGTGCCGGCTCGGCCTGCTCCAGCGCGGCGGCGGCGGCGAACCCGCCCTCGTACTGCATGAAGCCGTCGGTGGACAGCAGGTCGTGCTCGCGCTGGTCCTGGTGGTGGACCAGCGCATCGGCCCCACCCACCCGGCGGCGGAACAGGGCCGGCAGGGCCAAGCCCTCCAGCCCGGCGCCATAGGCGTGGCAGCCGCCCTCCAGATAGGCGGCACCGAAATCGGCCCGCGCGCTCCAGTCGCCCCGCGCGATCATGCCCGGCAGCGCGGTGCCGTAGATGCCGGGGGCAGCGCCGAAGATGCGGGCGGTGGCCCAGCGGCGGGCGTCCTCCGCAACGGTGCCGGCTTCGGCGAGCCGCGCTTCCTCGGTGCGGGCGGTCGCGGCGAGCGGGTTGACGTCGTCCGGCTCGTCCAGCCCGGCGACGGCGCGCACCGCCTGGTCGAACAGGGCGATCTGCTGCGGGAAGACGTCGCGGAACAGGCCGGAGATGCGCAGCGTCACGTCGACCCGCGGCCGGCCGAGCACGCCAGCCGGCATGATCTCGTAGCCGGTGACCCGGCCGGACCCGTTCTCCCAGATCGGGCGGACCCCCAGCAGGGCCAGCGCCTGCGCCAGCTCGTCGCCACCGGTGCGCATGGCGGGCGTGCCCCAGCAATCCACCACCAACCGCCGCGGCCAGTCGCCATGGTCCTGGAGGTAACGGGTGATCAGCGCGTCGGCCGTCTGCCAGCCGAGCGTCCAGGCGGTCGGCGTCGGCACCCCGCGCGGGTCGAGCGCATAGAGGTTGCGGCCGGTCGGCAGCGTGTCGGCCCGGCCGCGCGCCGGGGAACCGCCGGGGCCGGGGCGGACGAAACGGCCGTCCAGCCCGTCGAGCAGCGCCCGCATCTCCGCCTCGCCGCAGGCATCGACGGCGGTGGCGACGGCTGCCGGATCGGCGGTTCGGGCGACGGCAGCCGTCAGGCGGTCGCGGCGGTCGCCGTCGGGACTGAGGCCGAAGACATGCAGGCCGTCGCGGATCTGCATCTCCTTGATGTCGCAGAGATGGGCGTCCAGCCGCGACAGGATGGCGTCGGGATCGTCGTCCGGCCGGAGGTTGCAGTCGGCGGCGACGCCGGACTTCCAGGCGAGGTCGAGGATGGTTTCCCGCAGCATGCCGAGCCGCCGGGGGTCGAGCCCGGTCGCCTGCGAATATTCGTCGATGGCGGATTCCAGCCCGGCGAGGTCGCCATACAGGCCGGCTTCGACCGGCGGCGGGGTCAGGTGGCCGATCAGCACCGCGCCCAGGCGGCGGCGGGCCTGCACCCCCTCGCCGGGGTTGTTGACGATGAAGGGGTAGAGCACCGGCAGGGTGCCGCCGACGATCTCCGGCCAGCAATCGGCCGACAGCGCCACCGCCTTGCCCGGCAGCCATTCCAGGGTGCCGTGCGCGCCGATCTGTACCAGGGCGTGGATCCCCGCCACATGGCGGAGCCAGAGGTGGAAGGCGAGATAGCCGTGGCTGGGCGGCGTGTCGGGGTCGTGATGCTGGGCGGTGGTGAGAGGACCGTGGCCGCGGCTGGGCTGCACCGCCACCACAGCATTGCCGCAGGACAGGACGCGGAAGGCGAAGGCGCCGTTCCGCAAGGCCGGATCCGCGGACGGCTCGCCCCAGGTGGCCGCGATACGCGCACGGATGTCCTGGGAAGCGAGGCGCTCATACTCGGCCAGGGTCAGGGTCGGGATGGGCGGACCGGTCAGCGCCGCCATCAGGTCGGCGCCGGTGTCCGGACTTCCGGACAGCGCGTAGCCCTCGGCGGACAGGCGGCGCAGCATCGCGACGGTGCTCGCCGGGCTGTCCAACCCGACCGCATGGCCGATGCCGCCGCCGGGACCGGGATAGTCGGACAGCACCAGGGCCAGGCGCCGCTCCGCCCGCGGGGTGCGGGCCAGCCGGACCCAGCCGGTGGCGAGGTCGGCGGTGTAGGCGATCCGGTCGGGGATCGGGCGCAGGGCCGGGGCGGCGAATTGCAGGTCGGGATCGGGCTCCCCCGCCGCCTTGAAGGCGACGGCACGGGCGACGATGCGGCCGTCCATCTCCGGCAGCACCACGTTCATCGCCAGGTCGGACGGCCCCAGCCCGCGCGGCGAGGCACGCCAGCCGGCTTCCGGCGTCGTCGACAGGATGGCCTGCAGGACCGGCCTGCCGTTGGCCTCCAACGGCGAACCGTCCTCGCGCGACGCCGAGAATGCGGTGGTGTTGACGACGATGGCGGCATCCTGCGCGATCAGGCTGGCGCGCATCCAGGCGGCGCAATCCGGCTCCTTCAGGCTGGCGACGAACAGCGGGCGCGGGCCGAGGCCGCGTTCGGCCAGCGCATCGCACAGCGCATGGACCGGCGCCAGATCGCCGGCCAGCAGGTGGGAGCGGTAGAACACCACCGCGGCGACCGGGGCGTCGGCTGCAACGGTCCCGCTCCAGCCCTCATAGACGCCGAATCGGGGGACCGGGGCCGGGTCCTCATGGGGCAGGGGGGTGCCGGCCAGCGTGGCGGCGGCGGCCAGCAGATTGGCCATGTTGTCCGGCCCGCCCTCGGTGAAATAGCGCCACAGCCGGATGGCGGCCTCAGGTGCGACGGTGCCGTAGGCGGTGAGGTTGGGGTCGGGCTGCGCCTCCCCCGGCAGAACGGCCAGCGGGATGTTGCGCTCCCGGCAGAGGCTGGACAGCCGGTCGAGGCCGTAGCGCCAATAGCCGTTGCCGCCCAGCAGGCGCAGCACCACCAGTTTCGCCCTGGCAACGATGCTGTCGGCGTAGAGATCGACCGACAGCGGATGTCCCAGCCGGTTGAGGTTGGCGAGGCGAAGGCTGGGCAGGTGCCCGCGGCCGGCCCGCCATGCGGCGGCGAGCGCGGTCAGGTCGCTGTCGGAAAAGGACAGCATGACGAGGTCGGCCGGCGTCTGCCCCAGATCTTCGGCCTGGGGGCCGGCGTCGAGTTCGTCCTGGCGGGCGGCGAGCAGATGCATGGTTCGATGTCCAGGAGCGACGGTGCCCCCTCCCTCCCCCTCTTCGAGGGAGAGGGAGGATTTGCGATGCGGCGGAAGTCCCCTCTTCCGCAAAGCGGGGGAGGGTTAGGGAGGGGGCAAATGCCGCAACAGCTTAATTCTTACCCAGCCACCGCCGCCGTCACCGCCTCGCGGTCAAGCCCGGTTTCGCCGATGACCACCAGCCGGCTGCGGCGCTCCTCGCCGGCTTTCCACAGGCGGTCGTAATGGGTCTGCACGCGGGTGCCGACTCCCTGGACCAGCAGGCGCATCGGCTTGCCGGGCACGTCGATGAAGCCCTTCAGCCGCAGCACGCCATGCAGGGCGGCCACATCCTCCAAGGTCTTCACCAGGGCGGCGGGGTCGGGTTGGGACGGCAGTTCCACGACGAAGCTGGTGAAGTCGTCGTGGTCGTGGCCTTCCTCATCGTCATGATGGCTGGGGCGGTTGGCGAGGTCGTCCTCCACCGCGGCGCCGACTCCCAGCAGCACCAGCGGATCGACGGCGCCCTGCGCGGCGCGGACCAGCTTGGCGCCGCTGCCGACGGTGCGTCCGGCGGCGTGGCCGAGGGCTTCGCGGATCAGGTCCTCGACGCGGGCGAGGTCGGCGGCGTCGACCAGATCGGTCTTGTTGACGACGATCAGGTCGGCACAGAGCAGCTGGTCCTCGAACACCTCCTCGACCGGCGTCTCGTGGTCGACCGTGCCGGCGGCGTCGCGCTGGGCGGCCAGGGCCGCCGGATCGGGAGCGAAACGACCCTCGGCCGCTGCGGCGGCGTCGACCACGGCGATCACGCCGTCCACGGTGACCCGCGACTTGATCGCCGGCCAGTGGAAGGCCTGGACCAGCGGCTTGGGCAAGGCCAGGCCGCTCGTTTCGATCACGATATGCTCGGGCGGCTGCGGTCGGGCCAGCAGCTTCTCGATGGCCGGGACGAAATCGTCGGCGACGGTGCAGCACAGGCAGCCGTTCGCCAGCTCGATCACGTCGTCTTCGGTGCAGGTCGGGCTGCCGCAGGCACGCAGGATGTCGCCGTCGATGCCGACGTCGCCGAACTCGTTGATGATCAGGGCCAGCCGACGGCCTTCGGCCTTTTCCAGCAGGCCGCGGATCAGCGTGGTCTTGCCGGCGCCGAGGAAGCCGGTGATGACGGTCGCCGGCACTTTCCCGGCAACCGTTTTTGCAACTGCGGACATGGGTTCGGCTCCTTAACGCGTGCCGGTCTGCAACCGGGCGGCGGGGCTGGGTTCGGCGGCCCCGGCCAGCCCGCTCATCAGCCAGCCGCAGACGGAACCCAGGATCGCCCAGAACAGGGCGGCGGTGCCGAGCGAGGCGGCGACGAACCGGGCCGCCAGCTCCGGCGGGACGGCGCCTTCGGCGCTTTCCGGATGGGGGGCGCCGACCAGATGGGGCAGTGCCGCGATCAGCACGGCGCCGACAATCACGAACCGGTTGCGGGCGAAGGCGAGCGCCGCCATGCCGATGCCGGCCCCGACCGAGGCGGCGAACCACCAGAGCTGACGGGCTTCCAGCTCGGCCCCGGCCATGCCCGGCAATTCCGGAGCCAGGCCGAAGGACGGCGCCAGCGAGACGGCGAAGAAACCGCCGACACCCCAGACCAGCCCGCGGCGGGCATCGACGGGCCGGCCGGCCAGCAGCATGGCGCCGCCGAGCAGCAGCGCATAGGCCACGCCGGTCAACAGGTTGGCGACGATGGTCAGGCCGGTGCGCTGCATCGCCTCTTCCAGCGTGGTCGGCACGCCCTCGCCCACCTCACGCACGGGGCCGTGCTGGTGGGAGTCGGCGGCGCCGCCGGCAGGGGCGGGTGCAGTGACGGAGGCGACGGGCGGGGTCACCACCTCGTATTTCTCGGCCTCGAGGATCAGCGGGACGGTCGTCGCCTGCTGAACGACGGAAGCGGCCGTGCCGGAGAGCACGCCCGCGACCAAAGCGGCTGTGAACAGCCGCCGGATCAGATCCATGACCCTGGCTTAGTGGCAGGGGAACGCGAAGGAATGACGGGCGTCGTGCGCCGCGTCGTGGATCTGCTGCGGCTGGGCGAAGCCGACGCCATACAGCAGGAAGCTGCCGAGCAGGATCGCGGCGAAGGCGGCGACCGAGGTCCGGGCGGCGCTGCGGGTCGCGGAACCGGCGGTGGCGTGTAGCGGATGGGTGGTCATCAGGCTGATCCTTGCTCTCCCGCCACACCCGGCGGGGTTGGGAAAATCCATCGGTCCGCCGGCAGGTTTCCTGGCTCACGGGTCACAGCGTCGCGGCCCGCCTTCCCGACCCTGCGGTCAGTGGCATGATGGACCGGACGCTCGCCGCACACAGTTGCGGGGGCAGCCGCGGCCTGGGGCCTTCCCGGAAGGCCCGTACCGCATTCCCTATTATCCCCGCCGTCCATAGGGGCGATCGGGGCACCGTCGGACGATCACCATCGCAGTGCGCACACAGTTTGGCAAGTTCGCAATCACGTCGCGGCCGCACGGACGATCTTGTACACAAACCTTTTGACTGCTGTCATGTTTGCTGGACAGAGTGTCCGGAATTCCGACACTTTTCAGTGCTACGGTTGGAGTGGAGGAGGCAGCGGACAGGAGCAAAGCGCCGGAGACACAAAGGTCCATGCGCCCGACCGAAGGGATATCCGCTGTGGCACGAATAGTGCGTACAACAATCGGTGAAACGTCCCACCGCATGGCGGCCGAGCCGGGAACTTCCGGCCCCCGGACCCCCGGGAACCCAAAGCAAGGACGAAGGGAGGAGAATTCGCGACCGATGAACGCCGCACCGAACGACGACATCATCCTGGAAGCGCGCAACCTGACGAAGGAGTTCAAGGGCTTCGTCGCGGTCAAGGAGGTGAACCTGCAGGTGAAGCGGGGCACCATCCATGCGCTGATCGGCCCGAACGGCGCCGGCAAGAGCACGGTGTTCAACCTGCTCACCAAGTTCCTGACGCCCACCCGCGGCCAGATCCTCTACAAGGGCCGCGACATCACCAGGACCAAGCCGGCCGACATCGCGCTGATGGGCTTGGTGCGGTCCTTCCAGATCTCGGCCGTCTTCCCGCATCTCAGCGTGCTGGAGAATGTCCGCGTCGCCCTCCAGCGCCCGCTCGGCACCAGCTTCCATTTCTGGAAGTCGGAGTCGTCGCTCTACGACCTGCACGATCGCGCGCTGGAGCTGATCGAGGCGGTCAACCTCTCCCCCTGGGCCGGGCACACCGCCGCCGAGCTGCCCTACGGCCGCAAGCGCGCGCTCGAGATCGCCACCACCCTGGCGCTCGACCCGGAGGTGATGCTGCTCGACGAGCCGCTGGCCGGCATGGGCCATGAGGACATCGAGGGCACCGCCGCCCTGATCAAGCGCGTCGCCGCCGACCGCACCGTGTTGATGGTCGAGCACAACCTCTCGGTCGTCGCCCACCTGTCCGACACCATCACCGTGCTCCGCCGCGGCGAGATCCTCGCCGAGGGGCCCTACGAGGTGGTGTCGAAGAACCCGCAGGTGATGGAAGCGTACATGGGCACTGGGGGGACCGGACATGCCTGACGGGATGCAGACGAAAACCGCCCAAGTGGGAACGGCGATGCTTGAGATTTCCGACCTGCACGGCTTCTACGGCGAGAGCCATGTGCTGCACGGCGTCAGCCTGGAGGTGCGCCACGGCGAGGTGGTGACGCTCCTTGGCCGCAACGGCGCCGGCAAGACCTCGACCATGCGCGCCGTGATGGGCATCATGGGCAAGCGCACCGGCTCGATCCGCTTCCAGGGCCAGGAGCTGATCGGCATGGCCCAGCACAGGATCCCGCGGCTCGGCATCGGCTATGTGCCGGAGGAGCGCGGCATCTTCTCGAGCCTCAGCGTCGACGAGAACCTGACGCTGCCGCCGGTGGTGAAGGAGGGCGGCATGACCGTCGCCCAGATTTACGAGCTGTTCCCCAACCTGAAGGGCCGCGGTTCGACCCAGGGCACGCGGCTGTCGGGCGGCGAGCAGCAGATGCTGGCGATCGCCCGCATCCTGCGCACCGGTGCCAACCTGATTCTGCTGGACGAGCCGACCGAAGGGCTGGCGCCCGTCATCATCGAGCAGATCGGCGTGGCGGTGCGGGCGCTCAAGGCGCGCGGCTTCACCATCGTGCTGGTCGAGCAGAATTTCCGCTTCGCCGCCACCATCGCCGACCGCCATTACGTCATGGAGGAGGGGCATGTGGTGGACATGATCCCCAACGACCAACTCAACGCCAACATGGACAAGCTCCACACCTATCTCGGCGTGTGAAGCGGTCCGACCACCGGACGGTCCCGGCGCGATCGCCGCTCCGCCCCGATCCGGGGGCGGGGCGGCGGTCCGTCGAGACATGTGCCGGCTGGCCCGTGCCCGACGACTTCCCCACGATCATGGCCCGACGCCCCGCCGCCGGGATGGGCCGGACAATAAAACCAACAGGGAGAGCCCCTTTCATGCGCACCCTTCTTCTCGCCGGCACCGCCCTGCTGACGCTCGCCGGGACCGCGATGTCCGTTGCCGCCCCCGCTGCCGCGCAGGTGTCGGACAACGTCATCCGCATCGGCGTGCTGAACGACCGTTCCGGCATCTACGCCGATCTGGCGGGCGAGGGCTCCGCCATCGCCGCGCGGATGGCGGCGGAGGAGTTCGGCAACAAGGTTGCCGGCGCGGCCGTGGAGATCGTCGTGGCCGACCATCAGAACAAGGCCGACATCGCCGCGTCGAAGGCCCGCGAATGGGTCGACACCGGCGGCGTCGACGTCATCGCCGACGTGCCGAACTCGGCCGCGGCCCTGGCGGTGCAGGGCATCACGCGGGACAAGAAGCGCATCTTCCTGATGTCGGGTCCCGGTGCCACGGCGCTGAGCGGCGCCCAGTGCAGCCCCTACGGCTTCCACTGGACCTACGACAACTATGCCATGGCCGCCGGCACCGGCCGCGCGCTCTACGAGCAGGGCAAGAAGAAGTGGTTCTTCGTGACTGCCGACTACGCCTTCGGCCAGTCGCTGGAGGAAGAGACCACCAAGATGGTCAAGTCGCTGGGCGGCACCATCGCCGGCACCGTCAAGCACCCGCTGGGCACCGCCGATTTCTCGTCCTTCCTGCTGCAGGCCCAGGGGTCGGGCGCGGACGTGATCGGGCTGGCGAACGCCGGCGGCGACACCACCAACGCGGTCAAGCAGGCTGCCGAGTTCGGCGTCACCCAGTCGGGCCAGAGCCTGGCCGGCCTGCTGATGTTCATCTCCGACATCAATGCGCTGGGGCTCCAGGCGGCACAGGGCCTGATGCTGACCACCGGCTTCTACTGGGACACCGACGACCAGACCCGTGACTGGTCGAAGAAGTTCGAAGCCAAGTCCGGCAAGAAGCCGACCATGGTGCAGGCCGGCGTCTATTCGGCGGTGAAGCATTACCTGAAGGCGGTCGAAGCGGCCAAGACCGATGACGCCGACAAGGTCTCCGCCAAGATGCGCGAGATGCCGGTCGAGGACATGTTCGCCAAGAAGGGCAAGATCGCCGCGAACGGCCGCATGTTCCACGACATGTATCTGGTCCAGGTGAAGACCCCGGCCGAATCGAAGGGCGCCTGGGACTATTACAAGGTCATGAAGACCATCCCGGCCGACACGGCGTTCCTCGATCCCAAGCAGAGCGGCTGTTCGCTGGTGAAGTGAAGGGGAGGGGGCGCGTTCCGCTCCCCTCCCGACCTTTCCCCGTCTTCGGCGGACCGCAGGTTCGTCCGACGACGGGGAAAGGGGCATCACGTCAAGCATTGAAATCAAGAAACAACAACCTGTCACAACGAACCGGGAGAGACGCGGACATGTTCAGCCTGCTGGGAGTTCCGCCCCAAGTGCTGTTCGGGCAGCTTCTGCTCGGCCTGATCAACGGTTCCTTTTATGCGCTGCTAAGCCTCGGGCTGGCGGTGATCTTCGGCATGCTCAACGTCGTCAACATGGCGCACGGCGCCCTGTACATGGTCGGCGCCTTCGTGGCGTGGCTGCTGCTGAGCTATGCCGGCATCGGCTATTGGGGAGCGCTGGTGCTGGCGCCCCTGGTGGTCGGCGCCATCGGGCTGGTGCTGGAGCGCACGATGCTGCGCCGGCTCTACAAGGTCGACCATCTCTATGGGCTGCTGCTGACCTTTGGGCTGGCGCTGATCTTCGAGGGCGCCTTCCGCCACCAGTATGGCGTGTCGGGCCAGCCCTATCCGATCCCCGACCTGCTGAAGGGCGGCCAGAATCTCGGCTTCATGTTCCTGCCCAACTATCGCGCATGGGTGGTCGTCGCCTCGCTGATCATCTGCTTCGGCACCTGGTTCGCCATCGAACGGACCAAGCTGGGCGCCTATCTGCGCGCGGCGACCGAGAACCCGACGCTGGTGCAGGCCTTCGGCATCAACGTGCCGGTGATGGTGTCGCTGACCTACGGCTTCGGGGTGGCGCTGGCCGGGCTGGCCGGGGTGCTGGCGGCGCCGATCTATCAGGTCAGCCCACTGATGGGCTCGAACCTGATCATCATCGTCTTCGCGGTGGTGGTGATCGGCGGCATGGGCTCGATCCTGGGCGCCATCCTCACCGGTCTGGGCTTGGGGCTGCTGGAGGGATTGACCAAGGTCTTCTATCCGGAGGCCTCCAACATCGTCGTGTTCGTCATCATGGCGATCGTTCTTCTCATCAAGCCCGCGGGCCTCTTCGGACGGGAGCGCTGACCCATGAGCATCGCCGGCAATACCACTGCCAACTCCACCGGGGCAGCCATGCGCGGCCCCACCATGGGCACGGCCCTGCTGACCGCGGGCCTGCTGCTGGTCGCCGTCGCGGCACCCTTCGTGCTGTATCCCGTCTTCCTGATGAAGGTGCTGTGCTTCGCGCTGTTCGCCTGCGCCTTCAACCTGCTGATCGGCTTCGCTGGCCTGTTGAGCTTCGGCCATGCCGCCTTCTTCGGCGGGGCGGCCTACATCGCCGCCCACACGGTGAAGGAATGGGGCTGGGCGCCGGAGGCGGGGCTGCTCGCCGCCACCGCCGTCGCCGGGCTGATGGGGCTGGTCTTCGGGATGATCGCCATCCGGCGGCAGGGCATCTACTTTGCCATGATCACGCTGGCGCTGAGCCAGATGATCTTCTTCCTGGCGCTGCAGCTTCCCTTCACCCATGGCGAGGACGGCATCCAGGGTGTGCCGCGCGGCACGCTGTTCGGGCTGTTCGACCTGACCCAGCCGCTGACGATGTATTACGTCGTGCTGGCGATCTTCCTCGGCGGCTTCGCGCTGGTGTGGCGCACGGTCCATTCGCCGTTCGGGCAGGTTCTGAAGGCGATCCGCGAGAACGAGCCGCGGGCGGTGTCGCTCGGCTACCGCACCGACCGCTACAAGCTGGTGGCCTTCGTGTTGTCGGCAAGCCTGGCGGGGCTGGCCGGCGGGACCAAGGCGCTGGTGTTCCAGCTGGCCTCGCTGACCGACGTGACGTGGCAGATGTCGGGCGAGGTGGTGCTGATGACGCTGCTCGGCGGCATGGGCACGCTGCTCGGCCCGGTGGTGGGGGCGGCGCTGGTGGTCACGCTGGAAAGCTACCTCGCCGCCACCAGCCTGCCGGTGCCGGTCGTCATCGGCTGCATCTTCGTCGTCTGCGTCCTGCTGTTCCGTAGGGGCATCGTCGGCGAGCTGCTCGCCCGCCTGCCGAAGCGGGAGCACTGAGCCAAGCGGTTCCATCCGCGAATTCCAAAGACCGCAACTCCCCAGGGGGGACCGGAAGGTCCCCCTCTTTTTCCCCTTTCGATACCCGCATGGGTTGCGCAAGTGGAAATGAGCCGGGTTGCTCCGAAAGATGTACAGAACCGGCCCGGCTTGCCCTTTTTAAAAAAGCGGTTTTCCACGCCGGTCCCAAGACCAGATCTGCGACGGGCATGCGGGTTCGATACCGCGCGCCTGCCCGATCCTGCGCGCCTTCCCTTTAATCCGATGGATGGGCTACTATGTTGACCTCTGATATTGTTGGCAAATTGCGCTGCAATGCAGCAGGCCTCAACGCCGGGACGGCAAAAGTCGGTCCTGTTTGGGAGGGTGACGTGGGCGACACCGTCGATTTCGAAGCGTTGCGCCAGCGCGCGGTACACTCCCTGTTCGAGCATCTGGAATCCATGTGCGTCGGTGCCGTCACCGTCGACCACAATGCCCGCATCGCCTGGATGGACGACAAGTACAAGGCGCTGCTGGGCGTCCCCGGCGACCCGCGCGGCCAGCCGGTCGAGGACGTCATCCCCAACAGCCAGCTGCGCCGGGTGATCGACAGCGGCCAGCCCCAGCCGCTCGACATCATGGAATTCGGCGACCGCTCCTTCGTCGTGACGCGGATGCCGCTGTTCGGACCGGACGGAGCCATCATCGGCGCGATCGGCTTCGTGCTGTTCGACCGCGCCGAATATCTGCGCCCGCTGGTGCGCAAATACGAGAAGATGCAGGAGGAGCTGGCCCGCACCCAGCAGGAGCTGGCGCACGAGCGCCGGGCGAAATACTCCTTCTCCCAGTTCCTGGGCGCCAGCGAATCGATCCGTGAGATCAAGCGGCTGGGACGCCGCGCCGCGCAGATGGACAGCACCGTCCTGCTGCTGGGCGAGACCGGCACCGGCAAGGAACTGCTGGCCCAGGCCATCCATTCCGCCAGTCCGCGGGCTGCCAAGCCCTTCGTCGGCGTCAATGTCGCCGCCATCCCGGAAACCTTGCTGGAGGCCGAGTTCTTCGGCGTCGCCCCCGGCGCCTTCACCGGGGCCGACCGCCGCCATCGCGAGGGCAAGTTCCAACTGGCCAACGGCGGCACCCTGTTCCTGGACGAGATCGGCGACATGCCGCTGCCGCTGCAGGCCAAGCTGCTGCGCGTCCTGCAGGAGCGGGAGATCGAGCCGCTGGGGTCCAACAAGGTGGTGCGGGTCGATGTCCGCATCATCGCCGCCACCAGCCGCGACCTGCACGCGCTGGTGCGGGAAAAGCAGTTCCGCGCCGACCTCTATTACCGGTTGAACGTGGTGCCGATCACCCTGCCGCCGCTGCGCGAGCGGCCGGAGGACGTCGAGAGCATCGCCGACCGCATCCTGGAGCAGCTGGCGATCCAGCAGGGCACCCCGCCGCGCGAGCTGCTGGAATCGGCGGTGCAGGTGCTGCGCGACTATGACTGGCCAGGCAATGTGCGCGAGCTCTACAACACGCTGGAGCGGGTGGTGGCGTTGACCGATGCGCCGATCCTGACCGCACCGCACATCCGCAGCGTCCTGCCCGGCCAGCATCCGGCCGGCGCCTCGGCCCTGCCGCTGGCCGTAGGGGCGAGGCCGTTGCAGGAGGTGCTGCATGCCGCCGAACGCCACGCCATCGCCGCTGCGCTGGAGGAGGCCAACGGCGTCAAGGCGCGCGCCGCCAAGCTGCTGGGCATTTCGCGGGCGTCGCTGTACGAGCGGATGCTGACGCTGGGGCTGGGAGCCGCCCAATAGCGGCACCCGCCGCTAATTCCGCATTGCGGAATATGCCCGGTTGACCTGTGGCCGGGACCGCTGGCAGGATCGCCCCGACGCGGTTTGCGGGGGAGGCAGGTCATGCGCAAACGGGAAGACTCCCTGGTCGCCGACGATCCGATGGCGGACGACGGGAAGGACCCGCGCTTCGTCACGGCGCTCGCCCGCGGGCTGGAGCTGCTGCGCGCCTTCCGACGCAACGAATCGCTGCTCGGCAACCTGGAGCTGGCGCAACGCACCGGCCTGCCCAAGCCGACGGTGTCGCGGCTGACCTACACGCTGGCCAAGCTGGGCTACCTCGTCTACGAGCAGACCACCGGCAAATACCGGCTCGGCACCTCGGTGCTGGCGCTGGGCTATGCCAGCCTGTCGGGCATGGGCATCCGGCAGGTGGCGCGGCCGCTGATGCAGGAGCTGGCCGACCGGACCGGACTGGCCGTGGCACTCGGCGGGCGCGACCGGCTGAGCATGATCTATCTGGAATGCTGCAAGGCGAACAGCCCGATCACCCTGTCGCTCGACGTCGGCTCGCATATCAAGCTGTCGACCACCAGCATGGGCCGCGCCTATCTGGCGGCATTGCCGGAGGCCGAGCGCGCACCGCTGATGGCCAAGCTGGAGGAGCATGAGGGCGAGCGCTGGCCCGAGATCCGCGACGGCATCGAGCGGGCGGTCGAGGACTACCGGACGCGGGGCTACTGCCGCTCCATCGGCGCCTGGAAGTCGGAGGTGCATGCCATCGGCATTCCCTTCGTGCCGCGCGACGGCTCCCCGATCCTGGCCTTCAACTGCGGCGGGCCGGGCTTCCTGGTCGATCCGAAGACGCTTGAGGAGGAGCATGCGCCGCGGCTGGTCGCCATGGTCCGGCGGATCGACGCGGCACTGTTCAGCGGGTAGGGATGGCCGCGGCGATCGACACGTCCTATCGGCGACCTCCAAAATATCTATTTGACGGATCAAATCGCTAGCCACACTCTTCGAATCGTTCCAGACAAGCTCCTCCATTCCGGACGGGCTTGTCCCGGCCGGCTTCCCATCCGGTGCCAGGGATGGCCGGCCGACCCATCCGGAGGGCGGGGACACCGGGGATGCGCGGGCACGTTCAATCCAACGCCCCGTGCCCACGCCCTCCGGGACCGGGCCTGCGGTGGCCTTGCGGGAACCGCCCGCCCTCGCCGGCCGTTTTCCCTGATCGGGTCGGTGTGACCGGTGGGGAGCGGATCGGAATGGATGGTGGATTGACGGATTGGCTGGTGGAGGTGATGCACACCCTCCATTATGTCGGAATCTTCCTGCTGGTGGCGCTGGCGCGGGTCTTTCCGCCTTTGCCGGCCGAGTCGGTGATCCCGCTGGCCGGGATCGGCGCGGCGACGGGTGAATTCACCCTGGCCGGGGTCGCCATCGCCGGCGGTCTCGGCTCGCTCGCCGGGCAGATGGTGTGGTTCCTGCCCAGCCGGCTGATGAGCCGCGAGCGGCTGGAAGCCTTCTTGAAGACATACGGCCCCTGGCTGACCATCGACCCGAAGAAGGTTCGGCAGAGCACGGACTGGTTCGGCAAACGCGGCGGCATCGCCGTGCTGTTGTCGCAGCCGGTGCCGGGGGTGCGCACCCTGATCTCGATCCCGGCCGGGGCGTGCAGGATGCCGATCCTCAGCTATATGCTGGCATCGGGCGTCGGTTCGGTGCTGTGGACGCTGCTGCTGGCCTGGACCGGCTACATGCTGTCGACCTGGCCCTTCGCCCACCGGCTGGTCGGCTATGTCACCGTCGGGCTGCTGGTGGTGCTGGTGGGCCTCTATCTGTGGCGGCTGGCCGGGCACCTGCACCTGCTGCGCAAGGGAAGCGCGACGCCGGATGCGCCCACCGCCACGCCGTCCGCAGGCTGCTGAGGGCTAGGGCCGGGCGGTCAGCCGGCCATCGCGGCGATGCCGGTGGCGGCCATGCCCAGCGCCCACAGGCCGAAGGCGCCCAGCGCCACCCCGGTGCAGTGGTTCAGCAGGCTCAGCCCGCGGTCGGAGATGCGGTGGCGCACCGCCGCCACCCCCATCGACAGCGTCATCCACCACAGCGACGAGCCGATGAAGACGCCGAGCACCAGGGTCGACGCCTCCAGCCGGTCCAGCGTGCCGCCCAGTCCGAACCCGGCGAAGATGGCGATGAAGGCCATGATGGTCGCCGGGTTGGTCAGGGTCAGCGACAGCCCGGTCATGAAGCCGGTGAACCAGGATTTGCTGTCGGGGGCGGATGCTGCCTCGCGCTCCTCCGCGTCGGGCTGCTGGCGGAAGGTGCGGACCGCCACCACCAGCAGGAAGATGCCGCCGACCAGCTGGAAGGCGATCTCGTGCCCGCGCAGGAAGCTGAGCGCCGCCGACACGCCGAAGGCGGCGATGGCGCCATAGAAGGTATCGGCCACGGCGGCGCCGAATCCGGTGAAGAAGCCCATCAGCGGGCCGTGCTGCAAGGTGCGGCGGATGCACAACAGGCCGATCGGCCCAACGGGTGCGGCGATGGCGAATCCCAGAACGATCCCCTGCAAGAGCACCCAGACTTCGTCCACCGAGCGTCGCCCCCGTTTTTGTGTGGCCGATCCTGTGGCCGATCAGGCGTGGCCGCCGCGACCGGTTGGACGCGAAGACTATCGGCCGGGGTGATAAACGCCCCCGCCCCCGTCGTCAACCGGGGGAGCCCCGATTTGCTGCGCCGCTTCGCCCGCTTTCCCTGTTGTGCCGGATGATGGCGCGGTTATCCTTTGGGTCAAGTTTCGGCTTTCCGGAGTGGGTGGGACATGAAGACGCGTATTCTTGCCGCCATGCTGGCGATGACGGCGTTCTGCACCCAGGCGCGGGCGCAGGAGTTCTCGCCGGCCGTGGTGTTCGACCAGGGCGGCAAGTTCGACAAATCCTTCAACGAAGCGGCCTACAACGGGGCCGAGCGGTTCAAGAAGGAGACCGGAGTCGCCTACCGCGAGTTCGAGATCACCAACGAGGGCCAGCGCGAACAGGCCATGCGCACGCTGGTGCGGCGCGGCGCCTCGGTGATCGTCGCCGTCGGCTTCTCGCAGACCGCCGCGGTGGAGAAGGTGGCGAAGGACTCGCCCAAGACCAAATTCTGCCTGATCGACGACAAGCTGGACGCCCCCAACGTCCAGTCCGTGACCTTCAAGGAGGAGGAGGGATCCTTCCTGGTCGGCATGGCGGCGGCGCTGGCGGCCAAGAGCGGCAAGGTCGGCTTCATCGGCGGCATGGACATCCCGCTGATCCGCAACTTCCTGACCGGCTACGAGCAGGGCGTGAAGCATGTTTCGGCGAGCGACGAGCTGTTCGTCAACATGACCGGCACCACGCCCGCCGCCTGGAACGACCCCGGCCGCGGCGCCGAGCTGGCCAAGAGCCAGTTCGCGCGCGGCGCCGACGTGGTCTTCGCCGCGGCCGGCGCCACCGGGCTCGGCGTGCTCCAGGCCGCGGCCGATGCCGGCAAGCTCGCCATCGGCGTCGACAGCAACCAGAACCATGTCCATCCCGGCAAGGTGCTGACCTCGATGGTCAAGCGGGTCGACGTCGTCGTCTACGACTGCATGAGGACGGCGAAGGACGGCAGCTGGCAGGCCGGCCACCGCGTCGTCGGGCTGAAGGAGGACGGCGTCGGCTACGCGCTCGACGACAACAACCGCAAGCTGATCACGCCGGAGATGGAGGCGAAGCTGGAGGAGGCCAGGAAGCAGATCATCGCGGGCGCGCTGGCGGTCAAGCCGTACCAGCCGTAAGCGGATCCTTTCATGATGCAGGCAAACGCGCCGGCCGCCCGTTCCGGAATCGCCCTGGAGACGGTGGCGATCAACAAATGGTTCGGCGCCAACCATGCGAACCGCGACGTGTCGCTGTCGGTGCCCGCCGGGACGATCCATGGGGTGATCGGCGAGAACGGCGCCGGCAAATCGACGATCATGAGCATCGTCTACGGCTATCTGCGTGCCGACGGCGGCGAGATCCGGGTGAACGGCAATCCTGCCGCCATCCGGACGCCGCGCGACGCGCTGGCCGCCGGCATCGGCATGGTCCACCAGCATTTCATGCTGGTCGATCCCTTCAGCGTGCTGGAGAACGTGCTGCTGGGGGCGGAGGGCGGCGTCACCCTGTCGGGCGGTATGGCCCGGGCGCGGGCCGAGCTGACCCGGCTGGCCCGCGACTATGGGCTGGAGGTCGATCTCGACCGGCCGGTCGGCGAGCTGCCGGTCGGGGCGCAGCAGCGGGTGGAGATCCTGAAGGCGCTCTACCGCGGCGCCGACATCCTGATCCTGGACGAACCGACCGGGGTGCTGACCCCGCAGGAGGCCGACCATCTGTTCCGCATCCTGCGGGCGCTGCGCCAGCAGGGCAAGACCGTCGTCATCATCACCCACAAGCTCCGCGAGATCATGGAGCTGACCGACAATGTCACGGTGATGCGGCGCGGGCAGGTGGTGGCCGACGTCGCCACCCGCGACACCAGCCGGGAGCGGCTGGCCGAGCTGATGGTCGGCCGCAAGGTGCTGCTGCGCGTCGACAAGACCCCGGCCCGGCCGGGGGCGGAGGTGCTGCGGGTCGAGGGGCTCCGGGTCCGCGACCCGTCCGGCGTGGAGCGGGTGAAGGGGGTGGAGCTGTCGGTGCGGGCCGGCGAGATCGTCGGCATCGCCGGCGTGTCCGGCAACGGCCAGTCGGAGCTGCTGGAGGCGCTGGCCGGCATGCGCCCCATCGCCGCCGGCTCGGTCCGGCTGCGGGGGGAGGATCTCGCCGGCCATCCCGACCGCTTCAACGCCCGGGCGCTGCGCCGGCTGGGGGTGGGGCATGTGCCGGAGGACCGGCAGAAGGTCGGCCTCGTCACCAGCTTCTCGGCGGAGGACTGCGCGATCCTGGGATTCCAGGACGATCCGGCCTGGAACGGGCGCATGCTGCTCGACCGGGACGCCATCGCCGCCGCCTGCGCCCGGCAGATGGAGGATTACGACACGCGGCCCAGGGACGGAACGCTGGCGGCAGCCAACTTCTCCGGCGGCAACCAGCAGAAGATCGTGCTTGCGCGCGAGATCGAGCGCAATCCCGACCTGCTGCTGGTCGGCCAGCCCACCCGCGGCGTCGACATCGGCGCCATCGAGTTCATCCACCGCCGCCTCGTGGCTCTGCGCGACCAGGGCAAGGCGATCCTGCTGGTGTCGGTGGAGCTGGACGAGATCCGCGCCCTGTCCGACCGCATCGTCGTGATGTTCGACGGGCACATCGTCGGCGAGGTGCTGCCGGACCGGGCCGACGAGAAGACGCTCGGGCTGATGATGGCGGGTTGCGGCTGAGAACCGGCGCCCGCCCTCACCAGGGGACGGTGCGGCCCAGATAGTCGAGATACTCCAGCCCCGGCCTGTCCCGCTTGGCGAGCAGGACGGCCACCAGGCTGGGGATGCTGTCCTCGATGGCGAGCGGCGCATCGGCGCCGCCGAGCGCGGTCCTGACCCAGCCGGGCGCCATCACCGCCATCGCCCGCTGGGTTCCGGCCTGACGGGCCGCGAAGCTGCGCATGAACATGTTCAGCGCCGCCTTGCTGCCGCGATAGAGCTCGCGTTGGCCGGACTGGTTGTTGGCGATGCTGCCCTGCCCGGACGACATCACCCCGATCAGGCCGGCGGCGGAGACAGCGCCCTCCAGGCTTTCGATGACGCGCATCGGGCTCAGGGCATTGGTGATCATCAGCTGGACGAAATCCTCGGTCGAGACCTCGCCGATGGTCTGGGCCGGATCGCGGTTGGCCGTTCCGGCATTGACGAACAGCATGTCGAAGAGTCTGCCGGACAGGCGGTCGCGCAGCGCGGCCAGTTGATCGGGAGCGCAGATGTCCAGGGTCTCGATCTCGACCCTGCCGGCATGCCGGTCAGCCAGATCGTGCAGCAGCGTCCGGCCGGTGCCGCGCACCGTGCCGACGACGTTCCAGTCCTTCTTCAGGAACTCGGCGGCCATGGCATGGCCGAGGCCGCGTGACGCGCCGATGAGCAGGACGGTGCGGCGGGGGTGATCGGTGGGGGAAGGGGGCGGGGGAGGGAAGGGCATGGGATCGGAGCTTTCGTTGAGGACATCCGCTCCCGATATGACCGGCCGGGCTCCTGTGCACCAGACGCACAGGATGAAAGGATCGATTGCGTCCGGCGCTGGGCATCGGCGGGCCGCCGGGCTATTCTCAGGCGATGCACGGCGTCGACCTGAACCTTCTCCTGTCTCTGGACGCGCTGCTCACCGAGCGCAGCGTGACGGGGGCTGCCCGCCGGCTCGGGGTGAGCCCCTCCGCGATGAGCCGGACGCTGGCGCGGCTGCGCCGGGTGACGGGCGACCCGTTGCTGGTCCAGGCCGGCCGCGCCCTGGTCCCCACGCCCTATGCCGAGGAAATGAGCGGGCGTGTCCATGCGCTCAGCCGCGACACGCAGGAGATCCTGAGGCCGGCGGCAAACCGCTTGGACCTCGCATCGCTCCATCGCACCTTCACCATCCGTGCCGGCGGGCGATTCGTCGAGCTGCTCGCGGTTCCCCTGCTGGCCGCCATCGCCGGGACCGCTCCGCATGTCCGCCTCCGGTTCGTGCCGAAGCCGGACAAGGAGGCGGAGCCGCTCCGCGACGGGCGGATCGATCTGGAGGTCGGCGTGCTCGGAACCTCGGCGCCGGAACTGCTGACCCAGCTGCTGTTCCGGGACAGGCTGGTCGGCGTCGCCCGAAGCGGGCACCCGCTGTTCGAGGCCGGGTCGGTCACGCCGGACCGCTATGCCGCCTGCGCCCATGTCGTGGCGTCGCGCCGGGGCGATTTCCATGGACCGATCGACGACGCCCTGGCCGATCTGGGCCTGAGCCGCACCGTGTCCCTGGTCGTTCCAGGATATGCCGAGGCGATGAGCATTGCGCGCGGCTCGGATCTGGTCGCGGCGGTGCCCCGGTCGTGCCTCGGCAACGGTGTGGTGGCCGACCATGCGGCCGGGCCGGGGCTGGCCTGCTTCGACCTGCCGGTCCGGACGCCGGAATTCGCCATATCCGCCATCTGGCATCCGCGCCTGCAGGCGGATCCGGCCCATCGCTGGCTGCGCGAGACCATCGCGGCTGTGTGCCGGGGGGCCTGTCCGCAAGAACGGCCGGCACCCCCGCGCGTCTTCCTCGCCTGACCGCCTACTTCGCGAACAGCTGCGACATGTCGGCGAAGGCCTTGAACTCCAGCGCGTTGCCGGCCGGGTCGAGGAAGAACATGGTCGACTGCTCGCCGACCTGGCCCTTGAAGCGGGTGTAGGGCTCGATCACGAACCTGATGCCGGCGGCCTTCAGCTTCTCCGCCAGCGCGTCCCAGTCGGCCGGCTGAAGCACCACGCCGAAATGCGGGACCGGCACATCATGGCCGTCCACCGGGTTGCGGTGGGCCGGAGCGGCAGTGGGATCGCGCGGCTTCAGATGGGCGACGATCTGATGGCCGAACAGGTCGAAGTCGATCCACTCGTCGCTGCTACGCCCTTCCGGGCAGCCGAGGACGGTGCCGTAGAAATGGCGGGCGGCGGCCAGATCGTCGACCGGGAAGGCGATGTGGAAGGGCGTCAGACTCGTCATCGGGGGCTTGGCCTTTCGGGACCGTGTGGCGGGTGGCTGGCGGCAGGACCGTCCGTGCCCCCAGCAGACCCGATCCGCCCGGACTTGACAAACGAGTTCTCCGGCAGAGATTTATGAGTTCAACTCATGATTCGGCGCGTCCCATGCCAGACCGTGTCCTGCCGTCGCTCAACGCCGTCCGCAGCTTCGTCGCGGTGGCCCGCCATCTCAGCTTCACCAAGGCGGCCGACGAGCTGGCGGTGACGCAGGGGGCGGTCAGCCGCATGATGCAGACCTTGCAGGCCGATCTGGGGGTCGAGCTGATCCGCCGCGTCGGCCGCGGGATCGAGCTGACGCCGACCGGCGCCGCCTTCTATGGCGAGGCGTCGGCGGCGCTCGACCGCATCGCCGCGGCGGCGCGGGCGGCCCGCGCCCAGGAGGGCGGGGTGCTGCGGGTCAGCGCGTTGCCCACCCTGGCCCAGCGCTGGCTGATCCCGCGGCTGAAACGCTTCCAGGCCGAGAACCCCGAGATCCAGGTCGAGGTGGCGATCGGCGAGCACCGCGTCGATTTCGCCAAGGAGCGGATCGACGTCGCCATCCGCTTCGGCGTCGAGGGCTGGCCGGGGGCCGAGATGGCGACGCTGATGCCGGAAACCATGGGCGTCTTCTGCGCACCGTCGCTGCTGGACCAGGGGCCGCCGCTGCGCCGGCCGGCCGACCTGGCGCAGCACCGGCTGTTGCAGCACACCACGCGGCCCGAGTCCTGGCGCGCTTATCTCGCCGCCTTCGGCCTGCCCCTGCCCGAGTCGGCGCTCTCGTTGGCCTTCGAGCATTTCTTCATGATCATCGAGGCGGCGTCGGCCGGCATGGGGGTCGCCCTGTTGCCGGTCTTCCTGGTGGGGGAGGACATCGCATCGGGCCGGCTGGTCCAGCCCTTCCCCGAGACGCTGCGCCCGCGCGGCCGCTACCTGATCGCCCATGCGCCGGGGGCCGAGCGGGCACGCCGCGTGCGCCGCTTCAAGGAGTGGCTGCTGGCCGAGGCGGGGTAGGGCACGCTGTTCCCCTCGCTATTCCCCAGCACTATTCAAGGGTTCCAGCCGCCTCGTGACTGTCCTCGCCGGTCGCCAGGATGGTTTCGACCGCGACGCGCAGGCCGGCCGTCACCTGCCCGACCGCCATCGACGGGGCGCCCGGGTGGCGGACCGCCTGTTCGGGAGCCAGCGGGATATGCAGGAAGCCGACGCGGAGATCCGGCCGCCGCACCGCCCGCAGATGGCAGGCCCCGTAGAACAGATGGTTGCAGACGAAGCTGCCGGCGCTGTGCGACAGCCCGGCGGGGATGCCGGCGCCGCGCAGGGCGGCGGCGATGGCCTTGACCGGCAGGCTGGCGAAATAGGCCGCAGGCCCGCCCGCCACCACCGGGACATCGGCCGGACGGTTGCCGGCATTGTCGGGGATGCGGGCATCGTCCAGGTTGACGGCAACCCGCTCCAGGGACAGCTCGGCCCGGCTCTGCGCCTGTCCGACCGCCAGCAGGGCGACCGGGCCGGTTTCCGCCACCGCCCGCTCCAGCGCGTCGAGCGCCGCGCCGAAGACGCAGGGCATCAACCGCGCGGCGACGCGGTGGCCGCGGCACTCCCAGCCGTCGAGCCGCCGCACCGCCTCCCAGGACGGGTTGACGGTCTCGCCGCCGAAAGGCTCGAAACCGGTGAGGAGGATGGTCGGCATCGGGCCCCCGCCGTCAGGCCGGATCGCCTGCGTCCCAGGCCGGCGTCTCCAGCCGCAGGCCGTGGTTGCCGCGGTAGGCCGCGACCTCCGGCGGCGACCAGCCGTCCAGCAGCGCCGGGTCGAGCCGGTAGACCTCGACGCCCAGCGGACGACAGACCTCCAGCGGGTCGCGGGCGTCCGGCCCCCACAGCGGCACGCTGAGATCGCCGCCAGGGCAGGTGGACAGGGCGCAGAGCAGGTCGATCTCGGCGAAGAATTCCAGGAAATCGCCCTTCTGCGCCGGGCACGCCTTCATGAAATACTTGTCCTCGGCGTTCAGCCCGGTGACCTGGAAGACGTTCAGCACGTCATGGACGTCGAATTCGCTCAGCCCGTAGGGGGCGACGGCACGGGTCAGGTTGGAATGGCAATGGTGGTGGAAATCCTCCCCCGTCAGCATGCGGTTGACGTAGGGGTCGCAGCGGGTGCCGAGCAGGTCATGGACCCTGCCGCCATGCTCGTCGATGCCGTAATCCGCCAGCGTGTCGTGGGTGATGGTCGCCAGCGGCCGCAGGTAGGGCAGGGTCGACCACAGCCGGTCGAAATTGCTGACATGCGCCTGCTGGAGCTGGCGCGTGCGCGACGCCCAGAAGCGTTCGCGCGGGTTGTGGCGGTTCCAGATGTTGAGGTCGGCGACCTGCGGCCCCTCGATGGTGACGATGCGGAACACATGGCCGGCCGGCACCGTCCAGGCGCGGCCGGAGCGGATCGGCACCACGAACCGCTCCACCAGGTCACGCCCGTCCGTCTGCGCGCCGATGCGCCCGTAGAAGGCGCGGTCGACGGCGAGCGCCGACCCCTTGCTGGCTTGGTAGGCGGCGGGATAGCTGGGCATGGCGGGCTCCTGACGGTGGACCGGTGGCTTCAGGCCGGGCTCCGATCATGGCGATGGGCAGCGGCCATGCGCAACAGCTCTTCGCGCACCCTCTCCACCACCGGCGCCCAGTCGCCCGGCCGCTGCTGGCGGAACAGGCGCAGCGTCGGATACCAGGGGCTGTCGTCGCGGTCGAGCAGCCAGCGCCAGCAGCCGCTGAACCGCGACAGCACCCACACCGGCACACCCAGCGCCCCGGCGAGATGCACGACCGAGGTGTCCACCCCGATCACGAGGTCGAGCTGGCGGACGATGGCGGCGGTGTCGGCGAAATCCGCAACCCCGCCCATCGGGTCGAGGATCGCCCCGCCGGCCGGCAGTTCCTCTAGCCAGGCCTCCTGCGCCTGGACGGCGGCCGGCCCCTTCTGGAGGCTGATCCACGACACCCCCTCCACCGTCAGCAGCGGGGCGAGCTGGGCGAGGCGCAGGCTGCGGCGCGCATCGGTGCGGGTGGCGGCGGCATGGCCGAGCCGCGGGTCGCCGGCCCACACCAGCCCGACGCGCAGACCATGGCAGCCCCCTCCCCAGCCGCGGAGTAGCGCGGCCCAGCGCCCGTCCGCGTCGGCCGGGGGCGCCAGATAGGGCACGGCGGCCGGGATGCGCCCGACCGTCACCCCCAGCAGCCGCATCAGCGACATCAGCGGGACGCAGAAATCATAGGCGTCGCGGCCGGGGAGGTCCGTGACCACCGCGTCGACGCCCTCGACGCCGGACAGCAGCCGGACCAGCGGCTGCCGGCACTGGACGACCACCCGCGCGCCGTGCGCCTTCACCAGCGGGATCAGGCGGATGAACTGCAGGCTGTCGCCGAAACCCTGCTCCTCGAAGACCAGCAGGGTCTTGCCGGCGAGATCCTCGCCGGTCCAGTCCGGCCCGGCGGAAGGGCGCTTCAGCGCGAGTTCACCGGCCTGCCAGCGCGCTTCGTAGGCCCGCCAGCCAGCCTCGAAATCGCCATGCGACAGCAACGCCTCGGCCAAGTTGTAGCGCACGCTCGCCAGCGCCGGAGCGACGTCGGCCGCGCGCCGCAGCAGGGCCAGGGCCTCGCCATGGTCGCCGCGATCCTGCCGGGCATGCGCCATCGCCAGATAGGGGGCATGGAGGCCGGGCGCCAGCGCGACGGCCTTGCGGCAGGCGTCGAGCGCGGCAAGCGGATGGCCGCTTTCCTGAAGGATCGCGCCGATGTTGGCATGGGCCTCGGCCAGGTCGGGCCGGCGGGCGACCGCCTCGATGCAGGAGGCGACCGCCTCGCCGGGCCGGCCGAGCCGGCGCAACGCCGCCCCGCGGTTGGCATAGGCGCTTGCGGCCAGCGGACCGTCCAGCAGACCGTCGTAGACAGCCACCGCCTGCGCCCAGCGACCCGCACGATGGAGGCCGAGGGCGGTGGCGAAGGCGGCCTGCGTGGCCGCCGTTTCCATGGCCGTCCCTGTGGTCATTCCCGTGCCGGGCGCCGTCATTTCCGCAAGGTGCCGTGGTGTCCGCCCAGGATATGGGGCGGGATCGTGCCGCGGTCGGCGATGATGTTGGCGTCATCCGCCGACAGGCCGATGTGGACGAGCCGGTTGATGACCTGCCAGCGGCTGATCCGGTTGCCCTCATAGAGGGTCAGGGCATCCTTGATGACCTCGATCTTCACCATCGGAAGACCGGTGCCCGCGCGCACCTTCGACATGTCCGCCTCCAGGAATGCCGGCGGAGAGAACGGGTCCGCCGGCGGTTATGGAGGGGTTACACGGAGGGAGTCGGGAATCCTGGCGCGGTTACCGGCACGGGAGTTCGCTGGAGGTGCCGGAGGCCCGGACGGTCAGGCCGCCGCGGCGGCCAGGACGCGGGTCTGGCGGGCCACCTTCTCGAAGGCGCGCTCCTCGATCTGGCGGATGCGCTCGCGGCTGACGCCATAGCGGACCGACAGGTCTTCCAGGGTCAGCGGGCTGTCCGACAGGCGGCGGCAGGTCAGGATGTCGCGCTCGCGGTCGTTCAGCACGCCCATCGCCTCGTGCAGCAGGGCGCTGCGCTGGCGGGCCTCGCCGCGCTCGACCAGGGCCTCCTCGACCGACGGCCGTTCGTCCGTCAGCAGATCCTGCCATTCGGCCGAATCGCCGTCCGCGCTCATCGGCGCGTTCAGCGACGCCATCGGCGCCGACAGGCGGCGGTTCATCGCGATCACGTCGTCTTCCGGCACCGACAGGTCGGTGGCGATGCTGGTGACGCTGTCGGGCTGCAGGTCGCCGCTGCCATACTCGCCCAGCTTCCGCTTCAGGCGGCCCAGGCTGAAGAACAGCTTCTTCTGCGCGGCGGTGGTGCCGATCTTCACCAGGCTCCAGGAGCGCAGGATGTAATCCTGGATCGACGCCTTGATCCACCACATCGCGTAGGTGGACAGGCGGAAGCCGCGTTCCGGTTCGAATTTCTTGACGGCGGTCATCAGGCCGAGATTGCCCTCGGCGATCAGGTCGGACAGCGGCAGGCCGTAGCCGCGGTAGCCGCCGGCGATCTTGACGACGAGACGGAGATGGCTGGTGACCAGCTTGTGCGCCGCATCGACGTCGCCATGCTCGCTCCAGGCCTTGGCGAGCATATACTCGTCCTCGGGCGCAAGGACCGGATAGCGGTGGGTGTCGTTGATGTAGCGGGACAGCGATTCGCCGGAATCGGGCGAACGGAGGGCGATGGCGGAACTCATGTCACATCCTCTTGCAAAGCGATATGACGCTGCAGGGTCCCCAGGTGGCGAACCCAGGCCTCTCCGGCGGAGCAGGCAGGCATATAGTACAAATTCGGTGCTGAAAGTCAAGCTTGAGGGTCGGATATCGCCCGGTGCCCGCGGAGGGAGGCGGGCGGCAGGGAGGGGAGGATTGACCTCCCTCAGTGCGCGGGCGGCGGGAGCGTGGCAGGAGAGGCGGGTCGCCGGGCACCATCGCGAGGGATCCGCTCATCATGAGAATCGCCGTCGGGACCAAGGATTTCCAGACCATCGCCACCCATGGCGGCCGCACCCGCCGCTTCCTGGTCTATGAGGCGGAGGCAGGATTCGACCCGGTCGAGACCGGCCGGATCGAACTGGGGGAGGAGGAGGTGCTGCATCTCTGCGGCGACGGCCGCCCCCACCCGATCGACGCGGTGCAGGTGGTCGTCACCGGCTCGTCGGGGGCGGGGTTCGTCGCCCATATGAGGCGCCGCGGCATCGAACCGGTGACGACGCTGGAAACCGACCCGGTCCGGGCGATCCGCGGCTGGTTCGCCGGCACGCTGGTGCCGGCGCCCGAGCCGGAGCACCCGCACGACCACCATGACGGTGCCGATCGTCAGGACGGGCATCGTCATGGCGCCCCCGGTCGAGACGGGGAGCGGCCGAGCGGCATATAGCGCACCTATATTCCGCAGGCATCCGCGCAGCATCGATTTTATACGCCGAACGGCCTTTTCCTCATGGGACCGCCGGCCACCGGCCGGCATTTGGCTGCGAGGCGACCATGCTGGGAAAATCGGCCCGAACGCTGCCGGGGGGGCAGGCGCTGCCGCCGGCCCGGCAGCGGGCTGCGGCGGAAACCGGCCTTGCGGAGACATCCGCCGGCACCGATCCCGGCAGGGTGCCCGGCGCGGGCGCGCTCCTGTGCGAGGCGGCGGTCACACTGGCCGCCTGCCTGTCGGTCGCGCTGGTGCTCGCGCTGCTGGGCCGCCATCTGGCGGGCGGCTGAAGGCGGTCAGACCGGAAAGCTGACGCTGGCGGTGGTGCCGGCGGCATCGCTGTCGGTGGACAGCGTGTCGCCGAGCTGGCCAGCCAGCGCCTCGGCCAGCATCAGTCCGTCCTCGGCCGTGGTGTCGAAACCGGCGGGCAGGGCGCGGCCGTTGTCCTCCACCGTCAGGCGGGCCCGGCCGCTGTCGCCCTGCTGGCGCACGGTGATGCGGATCCAGCCGTCGTCGGGAAAGGCATGGTGTAGGCAGCTCGTCACCAGCTCCGCGATGATCAGGCCGAGCGGCATCGCCTCGTACAGGCCGATCTGGATCGCATCGGAGGTGACCGTCACCGGCACGCGCGAAAGCGCCCCCGGCGTGCCTTCGCGCACCGCCTCGCACAGGGCGCCGACATAGCGGCCCAGGTCGACATGGGTGCCGGCGCCGCTTTCGTGCAGTTGCCGATAGAGGATCGCCAGCGCCTCGATGCGGACCATCGTCTGTTCGTAGGCGGCGCGGGCATCGGGGTCGCGGATGCGGCCAGCCTGCAGCTTCAGCAGGCTGATCACCAGTTGCAGACTGTTCTTGGCGCGGTGCTGGAGTTCCCGCAGCTCGGCTTCCAACTCCTGGATGCGTGCCGTCAGCCGGTCGGCCGGGGAGGTGCCGGACGCGACTGCGTCGCCCGACTGGTCCGGAGGAGAATAGGCGGGCTGGGACCGCGGAAGCATCGGCATGGGAACGGACTCTGCTCGGTCGTCGCGGAAGAAGCATGGTCGAAAACACTTGCCAATCTAAGCGCTTGTCCGGGCGGCCCCACCGGTTCTGTGGGAGTAACCCGCCGCGCCTAGCCGGTATGTGAGGGGAGCCGGAACGGCCAAGCCTACGCCCGGCCAAATCTACGCCCGGCCAAATCTACACCCGGCCAAACCTACACCCGGACGACCGGCGCTCCGCATTCCGCGCTTCCGGTCGATGTCCGCCGAAAGAGAAGGTTGTGCGTCTCGGTTGCACTGGCAAGAGTGGGCGGATGACGATGCGAAAGACGCTTGCCTGGATTTCGATGCTGGTCGCCCTGTCCGGCGGCTGCGCCGCTGTGGTCGGGAGCGGCGGCACCCTTGCGGACGGCGCCCCCGGTCCCGATTTTGTCACGGCATCCGCGGTGCCGCTCGACCGCGACCGGCCGGCAAGGGTGGCTCTCGGCCCTCTGCGCTTCCTCGGTGCGCTCGACATCGCCGGGGGCGACCGGGTCGGCGGATTGTCCGGTCTGTGGGTGTCCCCGGACGGCGGGCGTTTCGTCGCGGTGGGCGATACCGGGCTGGTGGCGGATGGCCGGATCGCCGGCGACACGGACGGACGGCTGGCCGGAATGGCGGAGCTTCGCGTCCGTCCCCTGGCGGTGGAGGAGGGCGTTTCCCGCCGCAAGCGCCGCACCGACGCGGAGGATCTGACCCGACTGCCGGACGGTGGCTGGCTGGTGTCGCTGGAGCGCGACCACCGCATCCTGCGCTATCCCGCCGGCGACCATGGGCCGCAGGGCACGCCGACGCCGATCCCGCTGCCGCCCGGCGTGGCGGAGGGGTCGCCGGACAATGGCGGGCTGGAGGCACTGACCCTCCTTTCGGACGGACGGCTGCTGACCATCGAGGAGGGCGGCGACGACGGCCGGCCGGACCGCCGCGCCTGGATCGCGCGGCCCGGGCTTCCCGAAGTGGGTGTTTCCGCTGGGGGCCTGCCGCGCAGCGCCGCGGACTGGCAGCCCTTCACCTACCGTGCCGCGCCCCGATACCGCCCGACCTCGGCCGCGCCGCTGCCGGACGGCGGGGTTCTGGTGCTGGAGCGCTCTGTGTCGCTGCTGGGCGGCTGGTCGTCCCGTCTCGTCCGGGTGACGCCGCAACAGCTGCGGGCCGGCGGCATCGTCGAAGGGGAGGAACTGGGCCGTCTGGAGGCACCGCTGCTGAACGACAATTTCGAAGGCGTCGCCACCCGACCGGGACCCGCGGGCGAGACGCTGGTCTATCTGATCTCCGACAACAATTTCAGCCCGCTCCAGCGCACCTACCTGCTGATGTTCGCACTGCCCGGCCCGTCCTCCTGATTTGCCGGCCGCGCCTTATTCGACCAAAGTCGCACGGTGCGGGCGCGGGTGCGTGTTTGACAGCCCCACGCCCCTGCGGCTAGCTGTCGGAACTGTTCGGCAAGGAAACGATCTCATGGCGACGCCCGACAGTTTGGCCCCGGCGGCGTTCGGGACGGGACGGGCGGCCCTGCTGACCCTGCTGGCGATGCTGGCCTTCGCCGCCAACTCCATCCTGTGCCGGCTGGCCCTGACCCAGACCGCCATCGACCCGGCCAGCTTCACGCTGGTTCGCATCGCCTCCGGCGCGGCCAGCCTGTGGCTGATCGCCCGCGCCACCGGGCATGGACCGACCGGCGAGGGAAAGCGGGGCAGGGGACGCCGGGGCGGCGGGAGCTGGATCGGGGCGGCGGCGCTGCTGGCCTATGCCGCCGCCTTCTCCTTCGCCTACCTCACCATGACCGCGGGCACCGGGGCGTTGCTGCTGTTCGGCGCGGTGCAGGCCACCATGATCCTGGCCGGGCTGTACCGCGGCGAGCGGCTGTCGCCGATGCAATGGGGCGGGCTGGGGCTGGCGCTTGGCGGGCTGGGGCTGCTGCTGGCGCCCGGCCTGTCGCCGCCCGACCCGTTGGGGGCGTTGCTGATGGTGGCCGCCGGCGTCGCCTGGGGCGTCTATTCGCTGCTGGGCCGCAGCAGCCGCGATCCCATCGCCACCACCGCCGGCAACTTCCTGCGCGCCGCGCCGATGGCTGCGGTCGTGGCGCTGCTGTCGTCCGCCTTCGGCGCCGTGTCGGGAGGCGGCGCGCGCTGGGATGCCGGAGGGCTGGTCTATGGCTTGCTGTCGGGGGCACTTGCGTCGGGCGTCGGCTATGCGATCTGGTACGCCGCTCTGCCTGCCCTGACCGCCGCCCGCGCCGCCTCCGTCCAGTTGAGCGTCCCGGTCATCACCGCCATCGCCGCGCTGCTGGCGCTGGGCGAACGGATCACGCCGCCGCTCGCCATCGCCTCGGCCGCCGTGCTGGGCGGCATCGCGCTGGTCATCGCGGGCAAGCGCCGCCCGGCCTGACGTTCCCAGTTCCCTTCCGCCTCCCATGCCGGCCCCCCTCACGCCGACAGCGGCAGCGCCTCGTCGCAGGCGAAGGCCGTCATGATCATCGCCTCCGCCGCGTCGGCCGACAGCGGGCGGGAGATCAGGTAGCCCTGCAGGCAGTCGCAGCCGGCCTCGGCCAGCCAATGGCGCTGCTCGGCGGTTTCCACCCCCTCCGCCACGGTGGACAGCATCAGGCGTTGGGCCAGCGCGATGACGGTCGAGGCGATGTCGGGGGCGTGCGGCAGATCGTTGACGAAGCTGCGGTCGATCTTCAGCACGTCGACCGGCAATTGCCGCAGATAGGCCAGCGAGGAATAGCCGGTGCCGAAATCGTCGATGGCGATGCGCACGCCCAGCGCCCGCAGGCGGTTCAGCGTCGGCAGGTGGTGGCGCACGTCCTTCATGATGACGGTCTCGGTGATCTCCAGCTCCAGCAGGTCGGGCGGGGTGCCGTGGCGTTGCAGCACCTGTTCGACCTGCCGGGCGAAGCCGGGGTCGGCGAGCTGGCGGGCGGAGACGTTGACCGCCACCGGCACCGGACCATGGTCGAGCGCCCAGCGCGTCGCCGTGCGGCAGGCCTCCTCCAGCACCCAGCGGCCGATCTCGATGATCAGGCCGGTGTCCTCGGCCACCGGGATGAAGTCGGCGGGGGAGATCGGAACCCCCTCGTGGCGCCAGCGGATCAGCGCCTCGAAGCCGGTCAGCCGGCCGCCCGACGCCTCGATCTTCGGCTGATAGACCAGCTCGAAGGACCGCGCCGCCACCGCCTCGCGCAGGCCGGACTCCAGCCGCAGCCGCGCCTCCGCCCGGTCGGTCATGTCGCGCGTGTAGAAGACGAAGCGGTTGCCGCCCGCATTCTTGGCGGCCTGCATGGCGGAATCGGCCATCCGCATCAGCCCGGCACTGTCGGTCTGGCTCCCTTGTGCCTGGCCCGCTTGCGCCTGGTGGAGGGCGACGCCGACGCTGGCGGTGACATGGACGCGGTGTTCCGCCACCTCCGTCACCATCGACAGGGTGTCCAGCAGCCTTTGCGCCACCATCGCCGCCTCTTCGCCGTCGGCGACACGCTCCAGCACCACCAGGAACTCGTCGCCGCCGAGCCGGCCGACGGTGTCGCAGCGCCGGACGCTGGCGTTCAGCCGCTCCGCCACCCGGCAGAGCAGCGCGTCGCCCACCCCGTGTCCCAGGCTGTCGTTGACCCGCTTGAAGCGGTCGAGATCGACATACAGCACGGCCAGCCGGCCGGAGCCGGCCGATCTGGCACGCTCCGCCAGCTCGATGGCGTGGTCGAGCCGGTCGAGCAGCAGCGCCCGGTTCGCCAGCCCGGTCAGCGGACAGCGCGTCGCCAGCCGGCGCAGCTCGTCATGCTCGCGCTCCAGCAGGCCCAGGGTGTGGTTGAAGCGGGCGATGACGAAGCCCAGCTCGTCGTCGGCATGGCCGCGCGGCACGGCCAGCGGCTGGCCGTAGGGCTTTTCCGGGTCGATGCGGGCCACGGCGCGCCCGATCTGCAGCAGCGGACGGGTCAGCAGCCGGTGGAAGACCGCGGCCATCGCCAGCCCGACCAGCAGGTTGCGCAGCGTTCCCGCCACCAGCGCCGCCGATGCATAGGCGAGGAAGCCGGCGGCCGCCCGGCCGGTGTCGATGCCGACGATCAGGCGCCCGACCCTGCCGGCGGCACCGTCCGGCAGGCTGCGGTCTCCGGCAGGGTGGCCGGCGGAGGGGGGAAAGAGGTCATGGACCACCACCGGCGGATCGCGGAACAGCAGCGCCGTCGCCGCGCGCTCCAGCGGGGTGGCCGGCGGAGAGGTCCGGTCGCGGCGGGCCAGCAGCGTCCCGTCGATCAGGCGGATCTCGGCCCAGGCGGCGTCGGTGCGGATCATGCCGTCCAGCACCTGCCCGGCCAGCACCCCGTCGATCTGCCAGGCGGCGCCGGCCGCCGGCCCCTCCACCAGGGCGACGGCATCCCCCAGCCGCGCCAGCGCCGTTGCCCGTTCGCGCGAGGCGGTCCAGGCGAATTCCACCGCGGTGATGGCGAATCCGATGACGAAGGCGGCGAGGACCGCGTGAATCGCCTGCTTCAGCGTCAGGCTGCGCAGGACTGGGATCGCCATCGTACCGTTCCTCGGCCGGGTGTTTCGCATCGCCACCCCTGCCGGTGGCGCACCCCCGGCGGGTTGCGCCTTCAGGCGGACCTGGCGAACCGAAGCATTAATAGGACCGGCGATGACCGGGGCGCGGCGATTCCATGAAATTTTTGTAACCGGCTACCGGCGCATATTGCTGGCAATGCATATTGCTGCATGGGGCCATTCCATCGGCGCATGGCTACCATTCAGCATTGGTAATACCAGTTGGTGTGCGGCGCAGCATATTCTGCCCTTGCCCATTCTCGGGGCGTTTCCTCCCTAAACTATAGGGCCGCGCACTGCGCGGCCCTTTTCTTTTTCAGCGATACGGAAGGCCCGGAGGGCGGGGGCTCACACCCGCCGCGCCAGCGCCAGCAGGCCGCCGGCACCGATCATCAGCCCGCCGGTCAGGCGGTTCAGCGACTTGGCCGCCGATACCGTGGTCAGCTTCGCCGCCAGCCGGTCGCCGCCGGTGGCATAGGCCATGATCCAGCCGAACTCGATCACGACCATGGTCGCGACCAGCGCCACCAGCTGCGGCGCCAGCGGTGCCGCGGCATCGATGAATTGCGGGAACAGGGCGCCCATGAAGACCAGCGCCTTGGGATTGCTGAAGGCCACCAGCGCGCCGCGCAGGAACAGCCGCGAGGCCGACCCCTCGCCAGACGCCGCTGCGGCGGTGTCGCGTTCCCCGGCCGGCTCCACCGGCGCCCGCCATGCGGCGATGCCGAGCCAGGTCAGATAGGCCACGCCGGCCCAGCGCACGATCTCGAAGGCCAGGACCGAGGTGGAGAGCAGGGCGCCCAGCCCGAAGGCCGACAGCGCCGCCATCACCGCCAGCGCCGCGCACATGCCGGCCCCGCCCCAGGCGGCGCGGCGCGCGCCGAACCGCAGGCCCAGGCTCATCGCCAGCAGCATGTTCGGCCCCGGCGTCATCGAGATCACGAAGGCGGTGGCGAAGAAGAAGGCGAGCGTCTGCCACGTCATGGTCGTCGGGCCCCGGATGGATAAGGGAGATATGCGTCGGTCGGTCGCACCACAGCATCATGCGCCGCACGCCGCCGCAAGCGGCCCCGGCGAAGTGCAGCCATGCTCTCCCGGGTGCTTACTCGGACGCCTGCAGCGCCCGCCATGCCCGCAGGGCGAGATTGGCGGAATCCTGGTCCGGCCGCCTGTAGGCGGCGAAGCGGCGGTCGCGGATCCGGCTGCGGGCATCGGTCCACACGGCGTTCCAGTCGATCGTCCCGTCGGTCAGCAGCCGGTCCTCGATGATGGCCAGCAATGCCTCGTTCACCGCCGACACCCCGATGTTCTGCGTCGCCAGCACCAGCGCGTCGGGCGCCCGGTCCAGCGTGGCGCGCAGGCGGGTGTGGCCGCCGCAGGAGCCCCAGAAGACCAGGGCGGTGGCGGGCACGATCTCCGGCATCGTCCCGTCCTCGTGATAGCTGTGGCCGCGGTGGACGACGATGGAGGGCGACAGGCCCTCGCGCGACAGCCATGCCCAGGCGGCGGCGCGGCCGGCCTCGCCCGCCCCGGGCACGTCGGCGACGATGACGATCCGGCGGCCCCGCCGTTCCGGGCTGACGGCGACGACGAAGCCGGGATTGGTCTGCAGCGCCCAGCCCTGCGCGCGATGCAGCCGCAGGAAGCCGCGGAAGGACGCCCGCCCGTCGGGATCGTCGTAGAAGGTCATCCGCTGCACGTTGAGGCCGTTGCGGAACAGACGCTGCCCGGTCAGCACCGGCAGCGCCGCCAGGGAATGGCGCTCGGCGAAGCGCTCCGCCTGGAAGGCCGCGGTCGCCGGGCGTCCGGACAGGCGCATCGCATGCAGGCTGCCGGCAAGCCCGGCCATGGCCTTGACCGACGGATCGCCGGCGCCGCGGTACCAGGCCGCCAGTTCGTCCTCCAGCGCCGCACGGACCGGGCGGGAGTCGGTGTCCATGGCATCGGCGAGCGCGCCGATGACCGCCGCCGGATCCAATGCCCCGCTAGGCGCACCGTTCGGCGCACGGCCCGGCGCCTTCGAGACGGCCGGCACCAGGGCCTGGATGCTCTCCCGCATCAGCTCGCGCGCCGCCGCCGGGTCGGTGCCGAACAGGCTGCCCGCCCGCCCGCCGCCGACCGTCGCGACGAAGAACTCCGCCCACAGCCGCCGGGTCCGCGGCCCGCGCGCAAGGTCGAGGAAGCCGCGCCGCTCCTGCTTCAGCTGGATCTGGAGGATGTTGACGAGACCGTCGAGCGAGGAGGTGTAGAGCTGCGGCCCGATGCGCGCGACCAGTTCCAGCAGGGACTCCGACGGCAGCGCCAGCGTGATGCGGAAGCGGTCGGCCGGCGGGTCGTCGACCATGTCGTCGATCAGCGCCCCGATCCTGGGAGCGAGCAGGGCAGGATCCCGTGCGAAGGACGCCGCCAGCAGCTTCGCCGCCTGGAGCTCCAGCATCCGCAGGTCCGGCTTGGCAAGGCGTTTGCGCAGTTCGTGCCGGGTTTCGTAGAAGTGCATCCCGCTGTCGAGCGAGCGCATCAAAAGCCCGATGTCCAGCGCCCGGGCGATGATCTCCGCGCCGCCGGACCGGACTGACAGCTGGTCGGCGGCGCCGAGCACGTCGAAAGGGGCGGCAACCGCCGCATCGCGCAGCACCACCGACGCAGCCTCGCCCGGAAACAGGCCGGAGCAGCGGAAGGCTTCCGCAGGCGACCGGCGCGCCAGCCCGGCGAAGGCCTCGTCACCGCCGAACAGCGCGTCGAGGACGGCCTGGCCGGCCGGTTCGCCGTCGGCACAGGCCGTCGGGGCATTGGCACCATGCGGCATGGAGGCGAGGGGGACCGGCGGCCGCGGTGGCTCCGGCGCCAGCAGCTCGGCGGAATGCAGGGGTTGCAGGGCGGCAGCGGCGGCAGTGACCGCCGTCTGGGCGGAGGCGGCGACCGGCCAGCCGCCCGCCAGGACGATGGCGCAGGCGGCCCATAGCAGCCGACGCGGCCGTAACGACAACCGCGCTGCAGCAGGGCGGCAGGGAAACGGACGACCAGGAAACGGACGACCGGGAACCGAACGATCTGGGACCACGTCGATGGATGCTTCGGACAAGGAACGGGAAAGGAGCACCCATCCTAACGGCGTACTCCCTATGGGCAATGCTATGCAGGCAATCGGCGTCTTGTCACCCGTTTACCGGCTCGACGCATGCACATCACCCTGCCGCCCGCGTTCCTTGCGGCATCCGCCTCGACCGCGAGGTACTCCGCCTTGGCCCGATCAGGACGTCGGAATACCCCGGCAGGCCATGGACAGCCGATGCCTGCGCACCAATCCTCAGTCCTTCGTCCGGTATTCGGTGGCCGGCGTTCCGGCCCGGGCCCCCGGTGGCGAGAAGGAGGATGCGGATGCGTGCATACCGTCTCTTGGCCTGTTTTCCGATCGTCACCGCGTTATGCGCGCCGCTGTCCGCGGTTCCGGCCGCCGCCCAGACGCCGGTCGACCTGGAACTGGTGCTGGCCGTCGACGTGTCCGGCAGCGTCGATCCGGACGAGGCGAAGCTGCAGCGCAACGGCTATGTCCAGGCCCTGCTGAACCCCAGGGTGCAGGCGGCGATCCGCGGCGGGCCGTTCGGCCGCGTCGCCGCCACCTACATGGAATGGGCGGGGGAGGGGCACCAGCATGTCGTCGTCCCCTGGACCGAGCTGAGCGATCCGGCCAGCATCGAACGCTTCGCCGCCGTCGTCGCCGAGGCGCCGATGATGACCGAGCAATGGACCTCGATCAGCGCCGCCATCGACCGCGCCGTCCCGCTGTTCGACGCCAACGGCTTCGAGGGCATGCGGCGGGTCATCGACCTGTCGGGCGACGGCGAGAACAACCGCGGCCGCCCGGTGGAGGAGGCGCGCGACGCCGCGGTCGCCCGCGGCATCACCATCAACGGCCTGCCGATCCTGAACGACCGGCCAAACCCCTGGGGCGGAGCAGCGCCGAACGACCTGGAAGGCTATTACCGCGACCATGTCATCGGCGGTCCCGGCGCCTTCCTGGTTCCGGCGCGCAATTTCGACGCCTTCGCCGACGCCATTCTCAGCAAACTGCTGCTGGAGGTGTCCGGCGTGATGCCGGACGGGCGGGCGGGCCGGGACCTCGTCGCCCGCTGACGGCGCCCGCCGGCTGCCCCCGCCCCGACAGCCCACGCCGACCGGACAGGCCGGTCAGTCCACCGTGCGGTCGATGGCGCGGCCGGCTTTTTCCGCCGGGCCGGGCGGATCGATGGCGTCCTTGACGCTCTGGCCGGCCTTGTCGATGGACTCGCCGGCCCGCTCGGCCGGGCCTTCCTGGTGGCAGGCGGCCACGGCGACCAGCGGCAGGACCAGGACGGCGGTGCGCAACAGCGTCAGCATGACGATCTCCTTCTTGCGTGGCGCGCGGCGTCCCGGTTCGGGCAAGACTGCCGGCGGGCGGCGCGCTGCGATGCGAGAGGAACGCCACGGCCGGGCTTCCGGTTCGCACGGCTACCCGGTTGCTCCGCCGGTGGCCACGCTTGCGCCGGAACGCGCGCAAAGCGGCTATTCCTTTCCGTCGGGAGAGGGGAACGTTCCGAATTTTGTGTTCTACGGTCAACTGCCCGCCGGCTGGACCGTGCCACTCTGCCCTTCGAGGATGAGACGGGCGGGAGGCCGGCATGGCTGGGTACCATTGCGATCTGGGGCGGCATCGCCATCGCTTCGACGACCTGAGGACCCTGATGGCCTGCGCCTCGCCGCGGCGGTCGGGGGACGAGCTTGCGGGCATCGCCGCCGACAGCGACGAGCGGCGGGTCGCCGCCCGCATGGTGCTGGCCGACCTGCCGCTTAAGGTTTTCCTGAGCGAGGCGCTGGTCCCCTACGAGACCGACGAGGTGACGCGCCTCATCGTCGACAGCCACGACGCCGACGCCTTCCGCCCGGTGGCGCACATGACGGTCGGGCAGTTCCGCGACTGGCTGCTGTCCTACGAGGCCGACGGCGCGGCACTGGCGGCGCTCGCCCCCGGCCTGACGCCCGAGATGGCGGCGGCGGTGTCCAAGCTGATGCGCAACCACGATCTGGTCTGCGCCGCCGCCAAATGCTCGGTCGTCACCCGCTTCCGCACCACGGTCGGGCTGCCGGGCCGGCTGTCGAGCCGGCTGCAGCCCAACCACCCGACCGACGACCCGACCGGCATCGCCGCCTCGACGCTGGACGGGCTGCTCTACGGCATCGGCGATGCGGTGATCGGCATCAACCCGGCGACCGACAACGTCCCGGCCTGCATCGCGCTGTTGGAAATGCTGGACGCGGTGCGCACCCGCTTCGACATCCCGGTCCAGTCCTGCGTCCTGTCCCATGTCACCACCACCCTGCAGGCGATCGGGCGCGGGGCGCCGGTCGATCTCGTCTTCCAGTCGATCGCCGGCACCGAGAAGGCCAATGCCGGCTTCGGCGTCACCCTGTCGCTGCTGGCCGAGGCGCAGGAGGCGGCCAAGTCGCTGAAGCGCGGCACCATCGGCGACAACGTGATGTATTTCGAGACCGGGCAGGGCTCGGCCCTGTCGGCCGACGCCCATTTCGGCGTCGACCAGCAGACGGTGGAAACCCGCGCCTATGCGGTGGCCCGCGCCTTCGACCCGCTGCTGGTCAACACGGTGGTCGGCTTCATCGGACCCGAATATCTCTATGACGCCAAGCAGATCACCCGTGCCGGGCTGGAGGACCATTTCTGCGCCAAGCTGCTCGGCGTGCCGATGGGCTGCGACGCCTGCTACACCAACCATGCCGAGGCCGACCAGGACGACATGGACGTCCTGATGACCATGCTGGCGACCGCGGGCGTCAATTTCCTGATCGCGGTGCCCGGCGCCGACGACGTCATGCTGAACTACCAGAGCCTGTCCTACCATGACGTGCTCGGCCTGCGGCACCTGCTGAAACGCCCGCCGGCCCCGGAGTTCGAGGCGTGGCTCGACAAGGCGGGCTGGCTCGACGGGCAACGCCGGCTGCCGCCCTGGCCCGACCAGAGCCTCGTCGTCTCCGCCCTGCTGGGGAGCGCCGGCCGATGAATGAGACCCCCAAGGATCCGTGGGCGCGCTTCCGCACCGCCACCCGCGCCCGCATCGCGCTGGGCCGCAGCGGCGACGCCCTGCCGACCAAGGCACTGCTGGACTTCCAGCTCGCCCATGCCCGCGCCCGCGACGCCGTCCACAGCACGGTCGATTTCGCCCGGCTGGCCGCCGATCTGGCCCCGCTCGAGACACTCCGCGTCCACAGCGCCGCCGCCGACCGGCCGACCTATCTGCGCCGGCCGGATCTGGGCCGCCGGCTGGATCCGGCGAGCGCCGCGGCGCTGCCGCCCGGCGAGTGGGATCTGCTGTTCGTCGTCGCCGACGGGCTGTCGGCCGCGGCGGTGCAGGTCAATGCCGCGCCGCTGATCCATGCCTGCATGACGCGGCTGCCCGGCCTGCGGATCGGGCCGGTGGTGCTGGCGGAACAGGCCCGCGTCGCGCTGGGCGACGAGGTGGCCGCGGCCATGGGGGCACGGCTGGCGGTGCTGCTGGTGGGCGAGCGGCCCGGCCTGTCGGCTGCCGAATCGCTGGGCGCCTACCTGACCTGGGCGCCGAGGCCCGGCCGCGCCGATTCCGAGCGCAACTGCATCTCCAACATCCATTCCGACGGCCTGTCCATCCAGGCGGCCGCCGACAAGCTGTGCTGGCTCGCCACCGAGGCGGCGCGGCTGAAACTGACCGGGGTCGCCCTGAAGGAGGACGCCCCGTCGCTGGCCGGTCCGGACAACGAGAAAAACCAACTGCCCGACCGGTCGTGAGAGAGCGCTGCCATCGACACCAACGCCTTTGAACAGGGGCAGGAGGCATCATGTCTGGGAACACGAAACCTGAATTGAGCAAGAGCCTGAGCGGGCTCCATCTGTGGGGAATCGCCGTGGGGCTGGTGATCTCCGGCGAATATTTCGGCTGGAGCTACGGCTGGGCGGCGGCGGGGACGCTGGGCTTCCTCGTCACCACGATCCTGATCGCGGCGATGTACACCACCTTCATCTTCAGCTTCACCGAGCTGACCACCGCGATTCCCCATGCCGGCGGACCCTTCGCCTACAGCTACCGCGCCTTCGGACCCAAGGGGGGCTTCGTCGCCGGCTTCGCCACGCTGATCGAGTTCGTCTTCGCGCCGCCGGCCATCGCACTGGCCATCGGGGCCTATCTCAACGTGCAGTTCCCCGGGCTCGACCCCAAGCTGGCCGCGGTCGGCGCCTATGTCATCTTCATGGGGCTGAACATCGCCGGCGTGTCCATCGCCGCCACCTTCGAGCTGTTCGTCACCCTGCTGGCGATCTTCGAGCTGGTGGTGTTCATGGGCGTGGTGTTCCCCGGCTTCTCCTGGGCCAACTTCACCGCCAACGGCTGGTCCGGGTCGAACAGCTTCAGCATGGACAGCTTCGGCGGCATCTTCGCCGCGATCCCCTTCGCCATCTGGTTCTTCCTGGCGATCGAGGGGGCGGCGATGGCGGCGGAGGAGACCAAGGATCCCAGGCGCACCGTGCCGCGCGCCTATATCGGCGGCATCCTGACGCTGGTGGTGCTGGCCTTCGGCACCATGATCTTCGCCGGCGGCGTCGGCGACTGGAACGCGCTGTCCAACATCAACGACCCGCTGCCGCAGGCGATGAAGGCGGTGGTCGGCGAGTCCAGCGGCTGGCTGCACATGCTGGTGTGGATCGGCCTGTTCGGCCTGATCGCGTCCTTCCACGGCATCATCATGGGCTATTCGCGCCAGATCTTCGCGCTGTCGCGCGCCGGCTTCCTGCCGCCGGTGCTGGCCCGGCTGCACCCGACCCGCAAGACCCCGCACTGGGCCATCCTGGCCGGCGGCGTGGTCGGCATCGCCGCCATCTACTCCGACTCCTTCATCGAGATCGGCGGCCTGCCGCTGACCGCCAACATCGTCACCATGTCGGTGTTCGGCGCCATCGTCATGTACATCATGAGCATGGCGGCGCTGTTCCGCCTGCGCGCCGCCGAACCGGCGCTGGAGCGTCCCTACCGGGCGCCCTTCTATCCGGTGTTCCCGGCGATCTCGCTGGTGCTGGCGGTGCTGGCCCTGGTGACGATGGTCTATTACAACGCCCTGGTCTTCGGCCTGTTCGTGGCGCTGTTCGCGCTCGGCTACCTGTTCCACCTGGCGACCGCCGGCATGCGGGTGAAGGCCGGGGCGACCGGCGGGCTCGGACATATGGACGCCTTCACCGAAGCGCGGTCGATGGTGGATTGAGGCTTGGCGGGGGGGCGTCGGCTTGCGGATGCCCCCTCCCTCCCACGGCTTCGCCGCGGGTCCCTCCCTCCCCCGCCTTGCGGGAGAGGGAGCAAATCTGCAAAGCGGCGGCAGTTCCCTCTCCCGCGGAGCGGGGGAGGGTTAGGGAGGGGGCACCCGCAGCTCCCCCCTGTCCTCACTTCCCGTCGTGGCTCAGGATGAAGCTGCGGATTTCCGGGAGGATGCTTTCGCGCCAGCGGCGGCCGTTGAAGATGCCGTAATGGCCGACGCCCTTCTGGAAATGCACCTTGCGCATCTCGTCCGGCAGGGACGAGCACAGCCGCTGCGCCGCGATGGTCTGGCCGGGGGCGGAGATGTCGTCCAGCTCGCCCTCCACCGTCATCACCGCGGTCTTCCGCACCGCCGCCGGCTCCACCTTGCGGCCGCGCGAGACCATGGTGCCCTCGGGCAGGGCATGCTTCTGGAACACCGTCTCGATGGTCTGCAGGTAGAATTCCGCCGACAGATCCATCACCGACAGATATTCGTCGTAGAAGCGGCGGTGCTGCTCGGCCGAATCGCCGTCGCCGCGGACGAGGTGGCGGAACAGTCCGACATGCTCGTTGATGTGGCGGTCGAGATTCATCGACATGAAGCCCGACAGCTGGATGAAGCCGGGATAGACGCGGCGGAAGGCGCCCGGATAATAGACAGGGACCGTGGTGATGACGCTGCGCTCGAACCATTTCAGCGGGCGTTCCATCGCCAGCTTGACCGGCGTCGTCGGGTTGGCCATCGGGTCGATCGGGCCGCCCATCAGCGTCATGGTCCGCGCCTGCACCGGCTCGTCCGCCGCCGCCATCAGCGACACCGCGGCCATCACCGGGACCGCCGGCTGGCACACCGCGATGACGTGGGTGTCCGGGCCCAGGAAGCGGATCAGCTCCGCCACCGTGTCGATGTAGTCGTCCAGGTCGAAGCGGCCGGCCGACATCGGGACCAGCCTTGCATCGATCCAATCCGTGATGAACACGTCATGGTCGCGCAGCAGCGCCTCCACCGTGCCGCGCAGCAGCGTGGCGTGGTGGCCCGACATCGGGGCGACCAGCAGCACCCGCGGCTGGCGCGGCGTGCCTTCCGGCTTGGCGAAGTTCAGCAGCTTGCAGAAGGGCGACTGCCAGACGAACCGCTCGGTGACCGGGACGGTCTGCCCGTCGACCAGCGTTTCCGCCAGCCCGAAGGCAGGCTTGCCGAAGCGGCGGGTCGTCCGCTCCACCAGCTCGGCCCCGGCGGCGACCGCCCGGCCCAGCTTGGTGTAGGACAACGGCATCAGCGGGCTCTGGAAGGTGTGCTGGGCCGCTTCGGCCCAGAAGCGCATCGGCCGCATGGCGGCATGTTGCATGTCGTACAGGTGGTACAGCAAATCAGATCCTCACGTCACGGCTGCCCCCGGTCGGCCAGGGTCGTTATCCCTTCGATCGGCGCATTGATCGTATGACCAACCATATCCTTGGTCGGGGGTCGCGTATAGGTCAAGAGCGTCTTCGCATTTGCAAAGCTCTGTTGTCCAAAGAACATTGCACTGCACAAAAAATTATCAATTGCAACGAACCCGCTATGACCTTCGCAAGAAGCCGGACCGGGCGCACGCCCGTCAGGGCACGGCCAACGTCGCGCGCACCGGCAGATGGTCGGACGCCCGGCGGGTCAGCACGCTGCGGATCACCTCGAAAGCGGGGATTTGCAGGCCTCCCGTTACATAGATGCGGTCGAGCCGCAGGGTCGGCATGCGGGCGTGGAAGCTCCGCGGGTTGGCAACGTCGGCGAAGGACTCGGCCAGCCGGCGCAGCCGGGGCGAACTGGGCGTCCATTCGTTCAGGTCGCCCATGAACAGGGTCGGCAGCTCCGGCCTTTCCGCCACCCGCGACACTATGTCGCCCACCTGCTTGGCCCGTTCCCAGGGGTCGAGGCCGAGATGGGCG
The DNA here is from genome assembly GCF_041507355.1 of Azospirillum sp. HJ39. Lineage (NCBI taxonomy): Bacteria > Pseudomonadati > Pseudomonadota > Alphaproteobacteria > Rhodospirillales > Azospirillaceae > Azospirillum > Azospirillum sp. HJ39. Next base: position 799,016 of record NZ_CP167913.1, read on the forward strand.
ACGATCACGCGCACCTCGCGGCCCTGCACCCCGACGACCGCGTCGATGGCGCCGCGCGGCTCGCGCTTGCCGACCGACAGGTCGATGGTCTCCATCGCATGCACCGGCAGGCGGGTGAGCAGGGCGTTGCCGTAATGGGCGCGCTCGCTGTGCTTGGTCGGGCCGGCATAGGCCTTCAGCCCGGTGTGGCGCTCCAGGAAGGCGAACTGGTCCATGCCGGATTCGCCCCGATGGTGCCAGCCGACCTCCTGCAGGCCGATCAGGTCGACGTCGAGGTCGCGGATCACCTGCGCCACCCGGTCGGGCGCGAACCGGGCGTCCAGCCCGACGCAGCTGTGGATGTTCCAGGTGGCGACCGCCATCGCGGCCATGCCATCGGGAACGGGTAAACTGCGGTTGTCGACACGGCGGGGACGGCGGGCGCGGGCCGCGCGCAACGCGGAGGCGATGCGCTGGACACGCTCACGGCTGAAACGGATCACGGTTCGTCAGTCCTTTCATCTTGCCGGCCCTCTGCATCGATTCCCCCGCCGTTTCCCCGGCCGCCTGCCCGGCGCCCGAGCAACCGGCTGGTCAGCCAGCCGAGCCCCACCGCCGCCGCCGCGATGCCGGCCAGCAGCGCGATGTCGCCGGCACCGGGGTCGCCGATGGTGCGTTCAAGCTGATGGCCCAGCAGGTTGAAGGCAAGGATTCCCGGCGCAAGACCGACCATCGTGCCGATCACATAGTCGCCGAACCGCAACTTCGACACGCCGGCGGCGAGGTTGACCACCGTGTAGGGCGCCACCGGCACCGCGCGCACCCCGGCGACGGCGGCGATGCCGCTGTCCGACAGCCTCTCGTTGAGGCGGGCGATCAACGGCCCGCCATGCCGCTCCAGCAGGTCGCGTCCGGCCAGGCGCCCGGTCCAGAACATGGCGACGGCAGAGGCGACGGCGCCCGCCATCGCGGTTGGAAAGCCCCACCACGGCCCCATGACGATGGCGGTGGCGGCGATCAGCAAGGTCAGCGGGAACATGACGTAGCCGCCGACGACATAGGCCAGCATCACCCACAGCGGCGCCAGCGGGCTGTCGCCCAGGCCGTGGAAGGCGGCGAGCACCGCCTCCAGCGTCGCCCACTCCTGCAGCGCGGTGTAGCGCCACATCCCCCACAGCCCGGCCAGCGCCAGCACCCCCAGCAGCATCAGCCAGTGGCGGGTCCGCGGGATGCGCGACGGCAGCACCCGGCGCACGATGTCGACCGCGTCGACCGGGTGTTCGGGATCGAAGACGCGGGAATCGGCGACCGCGGCGGCCAGCCCGTCGGGTTCGGGGTCGTGCAGCGGCTCCAGCGTGCGGCCGGCCGGCCGGCGCAGCGACTCGATGGCCGCCACCAGCGATCCCTGCCGACGCACCGCCGCCGCCACCTCGTCGGGGGTCGTTCCCAGATGCTCGGCGATCAGGTCGTCGCGGGTGCGTCGGATGGCGTGGCGGGTGGCGGCATCCTCCGGTCCCGGCCCGGCCTCCAGCGCCAGGTCGCATTCGGTGTCGAGCCCCATCGAGCGGTTGTTCAGGTTGGCCGAGCCGATGCGCAGCAGCCGGTCGTCGACCACCATCACCTTGGCATGGACGGTGATGCAGGCGCCGCCATCGGTCAACGCGGCGAAGAGGCGGAAGCGGCCATGCCGGTCGGCCTCGCGCAGCTCGCGGGTCAGGCGGGCGCGGGCACCCAGCATCACGGTGTTCTCCAGCCAGCTGGTGGTGCGCACCGGGTTGACGACGATCACCTCCGGCCCGTCCTCCTCCGCCAGCCGGGCCTTCAGCGCCTCGGCCACCGCGGTGGAGGCGAAATACTGGCTTTCCAGATAGATGACCTCGCGCGCGGCGGCGATCGCCGCCAGATACAGCGCCTCGACCTCGCGCACTTCGGCGCGGCCGTTGCAGGCCGGATCGGTGCGGGCGATGCCGACGCGGACGTCGCGCAGCATCGGCTCGAAGCCCGGCGGCCAGGGGTCGGCGGCCAGCGGGTGGCGCCGCGGCGGGCGGCCTGGCGCAGGGGCGGGCGGCAGCAGGGTCTCGCCGGTCGCCCGTGCCCAGCGGTCGCGGAACATCTCGCCCAGCGCGCGGGCGGCGGCGCCGTCGACCGCCATCATCACGTCGTGGAAGGGCTCGTAGGGCTTGCCGTCGGGCTGGCGCCGCCTGGGATCGTGGGCATGGTGGGCACGGGTGTCCCAGCGGTTGGCGGTGATGTCCAGCCCGCCGCAGAAGGCGACCCGGTCGTCGATCACCAGCATCTTCTGATGGTGGCAGGCGCCGGTCGGATGGTCGCCGTCGAGCCGGTATTGCAGCCGGCGGTGGGTCAGCCAGTTGCGCAGCATGAAGGGGTGCGACCAGCGGGCGAGGTCGAACAGCTCGGCATAGTCCCATTTCAGCACATGGATGTGCAGATCCGGCCGCGTCGTCGCCAGCCAGTTCAGCAGCGTGCCCAGCCGGTCGGGCCGGCGCGGGCGCCGCGTCTGCGGCATCAGGCGGATGCGGGCGTCGAAATCCCAGGCGGTCATGTAGATGCTGCGCCGCGCCCGCCGCATCGCGGCCTTGGCCAGCGCGAAATAATCCTCGGCATCGACGACCACGCCCAGCCGGCCGGTGTCCTCGATCCGCCAGCAGGTCCGTCCCGGCTCCAGGATGGGCCGCGACGCGCCGGCGAAGCCGGCGGCCGCGATCCCGCGGGACTCGGGTCCGTGGGATTCGGGACTCGGGTCGGTTGGAGGAAGCGGATGGGGCGAATGGACGTACATGGGGGCCGGTCGGGTGTGGATCCTGGGTCACAACATCTGGGAAGGACTTTCCCTCCCCGCCCTCAGCCATTTGGTGAAAGCCGGTGGGAATTGCAGCCATCCGGGGTCCGGAACGGCCGCAAAATCGGTCCGGCCGGCCGAAAGCGCTAATTCAGTTGCCCGGCAGGGGCATGGACGCTTACGGTCGCACGTCATACCCATCCTGCCATTTTCCCACCGATGCCGCGTCCGCTGATCCGCCATCTGATCGATGCCGTGCCGACCGCCGTCCTGCCGATGGCGGCGGGGGTTGGGCTGGCCGCCCTGTCGGCGCCGCAGCCGGACGCCGCAATGGCGCTGCTGCGCGGGCTGGCGGTAACGCTGCTGCTGACCCTGCCGTCGCTCGCCATCGGCACCGCGCTGGGCACGCTGGCCGGGGCCTGGGCCGCGGTGGCCCCGCGGTCGCCCGGCGGGCTGTTCGGGCGGCTGCTGGCCGGGGCCGGGCCGCTGCTGCCGGGGTTCCTGCTGGCCGCGCTCGCCACGCTCGCCGTGCGGGCGGGCGCCTCGCCGACGCCGCTGGGCTGGACGGCGCTCGCCATTCCCGCCGCCTGCCAGGCCGCCCGGCTGGCGCGACCGGCGATGGACCGCGCGCTGGGACCGGGGCCGGAGGGCGGTGCCGTGCGCATGGCCCGCGGACTGGGGCTGGACGAGCGTGCCGTGCTGCGCCACCACGCCCTGCCGCAGGCGGTCGACCCGGTGATGCGGGGCCTGCGCGCCGCGGTGCTGGCCGCGATGGTCGGGGCGGTGGCGCTGGAAAGCCTGCTCGACCTGCCGGGTGCCGGCGCATCGATGATCGACGCCGCCCGCGCCGGATCGGCGGCCGGAGCGGTGCCGGCCCTGGTGGCGCTGGGCGGGCTGACCGCCCTGCTCGCCGCGCTCGGCCTTGCGGTACGCGACTGGATCGACCCGGCCAACCACAGCTCCACGCCCTATGAAGGGGCGTGAGCCACGATAAGGACCAGTGAAAGGATCCGATGGCCGAGTTCGACCAACCGCCTCTTTCCCATCCGGCCGATCCGGCGCCGCGTGCCGGCTTCGCCCGCGGGCTGTCGGGCGCCGCCGTGCTGGCCGCCCTGGCGCTCGCCTCCGCTGCAGCTCCGCTGATGGCCGACGGCAGCGCGATCCACCGGCTGGACGCCGATCCGGTGGCTGCCGCGCTGCTCGACGGGCGGGGCAGCCTGTCCTTCGCGCTGCTGGCCGGGGTGCTGGGCGGGGCGCTGGGCATCGGCTGGGCGCTGCTGGCCGGGCTGCTCGGCAATCTGATGAGCGACCGGGCGGAGCGGCGGACCATCGGCGTCGCCAACCGGCTCATCGGCCTTCCGCTCGCCTTGCTGGTGCCGCTGGCCGGCGGCCTCCTGGACGATGTCTGGCCACTGGCCCTGGTCACCGCGCTGACCGCCGCCCCGGCGGTCGCCGCGCTCGCCCATGCCGAGCTGTCGGCGCTGATGCGGGCGGAGTTCCTGACCGCCGCCCGCGCCGCCGGCCTGCCGGAGCATGAGGTGCTGCGCCGCCATCTGCTCCCCAACGCACTGCGGCCCCTGCTGGCCGCCGGGATGCTGGCCCTGCCGCGCGTGCTGGCGGCGGAGAGCTTCGCCAGCCTGCTCGGCCTCGGCCTGCCGCCGGCGCTGGGCAGCTGGGGCGCCTCGATCGGTCTGGCGGCGCGGCTGGGCGACCCGCTGGCCTTCGCCCCGCCGGCCCTGCTGCTGGCGCTCGCGCTGTGGGCCGCCTGCGCCATCGCCGACTCCGCGGTGGCGGGAAACCGCAAGCCCGGCCCTTACAGCCCATGACCCACATCGCACCGAAGACCGCCCCGGTGGAAACCGAGGCGCTGACCCTGATGCTGGGCGACCGAGTCCTGCTCGACCGCGCCTTCCTGCAGGTGGAGCGAGGGGAGGTGGTGGCGGTCACCGGCGGCGCCGGCAGCGGCAAGACCGCGCTGCTCGGCACGCTCGCCGGCTGCCGTCCGGCCGGGGTCGACGCGGCGGGAAACCTGCGTGTCGACGGCAGCCGCCTGCTGATCGCCCAGGGCGGCAGGCTGGCGCCGCGCCGGCCGCTGGCCCTGCAGGTGGCCGAGGTGGTCGGCCACCATCTCGGGCTCGACCTGCGCGGGGCGCTGCGCCGCATGGCCGACGGGCTGGACCGCATGGGCGTGCCGCCCGCCGCCCGCCGTTTCGACCTGCCCCCCGAACAGCTGCCGGAATCGCTGCGCTGGGCCTGCCTGTTCGCCATGGCGGTGGCCGTCGGGCCGGCGGTGCTGCTGGCCGATGCGCCGGGGGCAGGGCTGGACCCGACGGTCCGGCTGCGGCTGCTCCACCGGCTGGCCGACTGGGCGCGGGCCGATGGGGTCGCCCTGCTGCTCGCCGGCCGGCCGGAGGAGGGGGTGGCCGGCCCCGCCGACCGGGTGCTGAGCCTGCGCCGCGGCCGCCTCCTGCCGCCGGAGCCGCCGCGGACGGCGCCTGCCGCGCCGCTGGAGCCGCCGGGCACCGCCCGCCTGCACGCCCGCGGGGTCGGCATCGCCTATCCGCTCGCCCCCGGCCCGAAGGGAGAGGCGCGGGCGCTGACCGTCCTGCACGGCATCGACCTGGATCTGCGGACCGGCGAGACGCTGGCCCTGCTGGGCGAGACCGGCAGCGCCAAGGCGACGTTGGCCCGCGCCCTGCTGTGCCTGCCGCCGCCGACCGCCGGGATGGTCGCCTGGATGGGCCGCGATCTGGTGGCCGCCGCCGCCCCGCCGCCGCCGGGGGAAAACGACCCCGATCCCGGCGGCCTGCGCCGCGCCCGGCGCGACCTCCAGCCGCTGTTTCCCGACCCGGCCGCCTCCTTCGATCCCGCCATGACCGTCGGCGCGCAATTCGCCCTGGCGCTGGAGAGCCTGCGCCCGGACATCGCCCCTGACCGCCGCGACCGTCACATCGACGCCGCGCTGGAGGAGGCCGGCCAACGCCCCGAGACGGCGCTCCGCTGGCCGGCCTCCCTCACGCCGGCGGAGGCTGCCCATGCCGGGCTGGCCCGCGCCCTGCTGCCCGAGCCGCGGGTGCTGATCGCCGACGAGCCGGCCGGCAGCCTGTCGGCGGACGAGCGCGAGGGGTTCCTCGACCGGTTGATGGCGGTGCGCGACCGGCGCCGGCTGTCGCTGATCCTGGCGACCGAGCGCTATGGCGAGGGGCTGCGCGACGCCCATCGCGGCATCGTGATGCTGGCCGGACGGGTGGTCGAGAGCGCCGATGCCGACACCCTGCGCAGCGCGCCGCTGCACCCCTACAGCCGGGCGATGCTGGCCGCCGCGAACGGCGAACGGCCGGCGCTGGAAGGCGAGGCGCCGTCCGCCTTCGGCCAGCCGGGCGGCTGCCCGCTGCGCCGCCGCTGCCCCCTGGCCCGCGAGTTCTGCGCCCAGGCCGTCCCGCCGCTGGAGGAGGTGGCGCCCGGCCACCATGTCGCCTGCCATTACTGGGACACGCCGTAGGGCGGTTCCGGCCGGTCCTGTACCGGCCATCATGAATCGGACCGGCATGAATCGGGCCCGGCGTGAAAAAGGCCCCCGCTCCGATGGAGCGGGGGCCTTTCACTTCACGACGACCGATGAGGGATCAGGCCATCTCGACGCGCTGCGCCTCGGGGCCCTTGGCGCCCTGGCGGATGGTCACGCGGACCTGCGCACCGTCGTCCAGACCGGAGATGCCCGACCGCTCCAGCGCACGGATGTGCACGAAGATGTCCTTGCCGCCGGTGGACGGGGCGATGAAGCCGAAGCCCTTCGACACGTTGAACCACTTCACCGTGCCGTCGACGGTCTCGCCGCCGCCGCTGTCCGAATCGTCGTAACCGCCGGCGCTGTAACCGCCGCGGCTGCTGCCGCCGCCGTAACCGCCGCCGCCACCGCCGTAGCCGCCGTCGTTGCCCCACGAATCACCACCACGCGGGGCGCGCGGGCGGCTCGGGGCGGCGGTCGAGGTGTCGACCGCATGGATGGTGGCAACCTGCGGGCCCTTCGGGCCGCGCGACAGGTCGCAGGTGATGGTCGCGCCTTCGGGCAGGCTGTCGTGTCCGCAGAACTGCAGAACCGTGGAGTGGAGGAAGGCGTCGGGCGAACCGTCGTCGGGGGTGACGAAGCCGAAGCCCTTGGTGGCGTTGAACCACTTGACGGTGGCGCGGATGTCGCGCTGGGTGATCTCAGGAGCGCGGAAGGAAGAGCGCTGCGGACGGTCGAACATCAGTATCGTCTCATCTGTCGTGTTAAACCCCACCCCGGCAAGAACCAAAGAGGGAGACCCGGAACAGGGCAGACGGAGGATGATCGGTTCCGACCCATAATTCAATCAGGATCGCGAAGTTTCCCCATACGCGCACGACAAAAGCCCCGACGCCGCCCGTTGGACGGGCGGGGCAGGGCGATTTCGCCGAAATCTCGCAGGTGCAGCGCGAAAGAGCAGGCCCGACTCAAAGCGGACGGTCAGGCCGCGGCACCGTGGCACTTCTTGTATTTCTTGCCGCTGCCGCAGGGGCAGGGGTCGTTGCGGCCAACCTTGGGCCCGCTGCGCGGCCGGGCGCCCAGGATGCCGTCGACATAGTACCAGCGCCCGTCCTGGTGGGTGAAACGGCTGGTCTCGTGGTGGGTCATCGGCTTGCCGTTCATGCTGAAGCGGGCGACGAACTCCACCGTGCCCTCGGCGTCGCCGGGCTGGCCGGCCTCGGCCGAGCGGATCTCGACGCCGGTCCAGACGCTGTTCTTCGCCCAGGTCTCGATCTCCTCGCGATTGAAGTCCTCGCGGGTGCTGGGCAGCAGCGTGTCATGCAGATAGTCGATGTTGCCGGTGGCGAACGCCGAGTAGCGCGAACGCATCAGCGCCTCCGCCGTCGGGGCGGGCAGGCCGGCCAGATAGGGACCGCAGCAGGCGTCCAGCGGCTTGCCGGAACGGCAGGGGCATTCGGCGGCGGTCTGGGTCGTGGTGTCGGTCATGGCCTGTCTCGGTGTTGGCGTAAGCCCGGCGTCGCGACGGCCGGCGTCGCAACCCCGGTGCCGGTCGGCTTGCGGGGCGCATCCATAGCGCAGCCGTGCTCTTGTGCTCAAGAGGCAGGTTGGCACAGGAGGCAGGCCGGCATGGACGGCTGCGGCCCGGCGCGCCCCCCTTGCATGCCGACTCCCCCGCCGCTATCAAGCCCGCGCCTTCCCGATCCAGCCGCGAGTCGCCGCCGATGCCCCGCAAAGCCGCCATCCTCCGGGCGCGTCCCGACCTGTCGCTGGAGGCCGGATTCGGTCCCGGCCGCCGCGTCTGCGGCATCGACGAGGTGGGGCGCGGCCCGCTCTGCGGCCCGGTGGTCGCCGCCGCGGTGGTGCTGCCGCCGGGCGGGCTGCCGCCGGACATCGCGGCGCGGATCGACGACAGCAAGGCGGTCAACCGCCGCCTGCGCGAGGAGATCGAGCCGGCGATCCGGGCGCATGCGCTCTCCTTCGCCATCGCCGAGGCCTCGGCTGCGGAAATCGATGAACTCAACATCCACAAGGCGACGCTGCTGGCGATGAAGCGCGCCTTCGACGCGCTGCCGGGGATCGCGCCCGACGCGGCGCTGATCGACGGCCGCTTCACCCCCGACCTTGGGTGCGAGGCGGTGGCAATCGTCAAGGGCGACAGCCGCAGCCAGTCGATCGCCGCCGCCTCTATTCTCGCCAAAGTGGCACGTGACAGCGAGATGTTGCGGTTGTCCGCCCTCTACCCCCACTATGGATGGGACCGAAACGCCGGCTATCCGACGCCCGAGCATCTGGACGCGCTGACCCGGCACGGTGTCACGCCGCATCACCGAGTCAGTTTTGCACCAGTGAAACGCCAAAAGGCACTGGCCGGCTGAGCCCCCGTCACTTGGCAAAGAAAGCTGTTGACGGCGACTCGGCCGAGACTCATTGTCCGGCCGAGTCCCAGTTCTTTGCCGGTCGTGAAATGCTCCCTGAAAACCGTATCCTGGTCGGCGATTGCATCGCTCTCATGAACGAGCTGCCGCCCGCTTCGGTCGATCTCGTCTTCGCCGATCCGCCCTACAACTTGCAGTTGGGCGGCGAATTGCTGCGGCCGAACCATACCCGCGTCGCCGGGGTGGATGACGATTGGGACAAGTTCGACGATTTCGAGACCTACGACCGCTTCACCCGCGACTGGATGACGGCGGCCCGCCGCATCCTGAAGCCGGAAGGCTCGATGTGGGTGATCGGCAGCTACCACAACATCTTCCGCGTCGGCTCCACCTTGCAGGATCTGGGCTTCTGGATCCTGAACGACATCGTCTGGCGCAAGACCAACCCGATGCCGAACTTCCGCGGCACCCGCTTCGCCAACGCTCATGAGACGATGATCTGGGCCGCCCGCGACAAGGACGCGCGCTACCGCTTCAATTACGAGGCGATGAAGAACCTCAACGAGGATCTTCAGATGCGCAGCGACTGGCTGTTGCCGATCTGCAGCGGGTCTGAGCGGCTGCGCGACGAGGACGGCAAGAAGACCCACCCGACGCAGAAGCCGGAATCGCTGCTGTACCGGGTGATCCTGTCGTCGTCGCGGCCGGGCGACGTGGTGCTGGATCCCTTCTTCGGCACCGGCACGACCGGCGCGGTCGCCAAGCGGCTGGGCCGCCGCTGGATCGGGCTGGAGCGCGACGACACCTATGTCAAGGCCGCTCAGGCCCGCATCGACGCGGTGGAGGAGGCGCCGGAGGCGGCCATCCTCGACACGCCGCCCAAGCGCAGCGCGCCGCGCATCCCCTTCGGCTGGGTGGTGGAGCGCGGGCTGCTGCGCCCCGGCTCAACCCTGTTCGACCAGCGCCGCCGCGTCGCCGCCCGCGTGCGCGCCGACGGCACGCTGATCGGGTCCGGCCCGCGCGGCGACCATCGCGGTTCGATCCATCAGGTGGGCGCCGCCCTGGCCGGGCTGCCGGCCTGCAACGGCTGGACCTTCTGGCATTACGAGGAGGGCGAGAGCCTGCACCCGATCGACGTGCTGCGCGAGCGCATCCGGTCGGAGATGCACTGAGTCCGCCCCAGCCCTGCCCCCCCGGCATGGGCATCGGGAGGGACGGCGGCTTGGCAGCGGTGGCGCCGCCGTGCTAGGGCTTTCGGCCATGAACAAGCTCTTCGCCACCGTCACCGCCCCGGTGCCGCGCTCGGCCCCGGCGACGCTGTCCACCCGTTGTTTCGTTCGCGATCTGGTGATGGACGCGCTGATCGGCGTCTACGCCCATGAGCGGCTGAAGCCACAGCGCATCCGCCTGAACCTCGACCTCGAGGTGATCGCCCCCGGCGTGACCGGCGAGGATGTGGCGACCATCGTCAAGGGCGTGGTCACCCAGGGCCATGTCACCCTGGTCGAGACCCTGGCCGAGCGCATCGCCGAACGCTGCCTCGCCGACGCGCGGGTGACGCTGGCCAAGGTGCGGGTGGAGAAGCTGGACGTTTTCCCCGACGCCGCCAGCGTCGGCGTGGAGATCGAGCGCGCCCGCGCCTGACCCTCCCTCTTCTCCGGCCATATGAGGAAGCAGCCCCGTGACGTCGCTCGCAGTCCTGACCGCCGAACAGACCGCCGCCCGTCTTCCCTTCCCGGCCCTGTGCGACGCGGTCGCCGCCGCGGCGCACGACTATGCCGCCGGGCGCATCGCCAGCCCGGAACGGCAGGTGCTGCCGCTGCCGGATGGCGGCGTGCTGCTGTCGATGCCGGCGACATCGGCGGACATCGCCATCCACAAGCTGGTCAACGTCAATCCCGGCAACGGCGCCCGCGGACTGCCGACCATCCATGGCGTGGTCAGCGCCTTCGACGCCGTCACCGGCGCGCCCCGCCTGATCCTGGACGGCCCGACCGTCACCGCGCGCCGCACCGCCGCGGTGTCGATGCTGGGCATCCGGACGCTGGCCCCGGCGGCACCGCGCCATGTCGCGCTGCTTGGCGCCGGCACCCAGTCGTCTGGCCATGTCGCCGCGCTCGCCGCGCTCTATCCCGGCATCCGCGTCGACATCCACAGCCGCAGCCTGGACGGTGCGGCGGCCTTCTGCGCCAGGCATGAGGGACAGGGCGTGGCGTTGCGGCCGATGAGCGGCCCGGTCGATCCCGCCGCCGAGGTGGTGGTCGCGCTGACCACCAGCCTCGCCCCGATCTATGACGAGACGCCGCGCCCCGACCGGCTGCTGGTCGGCGTCGGCGCCTTCAAGCCGGAAATGGCGGAGTTCAGTCCGACCGCCGTCCATGGCAGCGAGCTGTTCGTCGACGACCCAGCCGGTGCCCACCACGAGGCGGGCGACCTCATCCAGGCCGGGGTGGACTGGAGCGGCGTGAAGTCGCTGGTCGATGCGCTGGAGGGCCGGGCGACCGCCGGTCGGCCGCGCCTGTTCAAGAGCGTCGGCTGTGCGGCCTGGGACCTCGCCGCGGCGCGTTGCGCGCTGGGGCAGGGGTAAGGGCGGACGGACTTTTTGTCCCCTCCCCGACCCTCCCCCGCGTTCCGCGGGAGAGGGGGCTGGTGCGACAGCGGCACAGTTCCCTCTCCCGCCCTCGGCGGACCGAAGGTCCGTCCGATAGCGGGGGAGGGCTAGGGAGGGGGCACCACACAGCCCCTTCGCTCACCGCCGCAGCGGCACCGCCCGCTTGACCAGCCGGCGGTCCATGTCGGCGGTCGCCACCGTCGGCTCGCCCTGGCTGCGCATCACGAAGGCGAAGGTGTCCATCACCCGGTCAAGCACGATCTCCTGATCGTCGGCACGGCGGCTGACCGACACCACGGCATAGCCGGCGGCGCGGGCGACCGCCGGGTCGCCGCGCAGGCCGCGCACGCCCCAGCCGGCCAGCGCGTCCTTGCAGCGGAACAGCTCGGCCGCGAAGCCGCCGGCCGACTGGGTGCGGCCGACCACATAGGCGGCGGCGACCGCCAGCGGCGCCAGCAGCCCGTCCCAGTCCAGGCAATCCTCGCGCCCGACCCACACCCCGCCGACCGAGCAGGCGGCGGCGCCGATCGCCTCGCCCAGGCCGGCGCGGAAGCTGCGCAACGACTCCACCGCGTCCGCCGCCGGCATCGGCTCCACCCGGCGTCCGTCGGGCATCAGCAGCAGGCGTCCCGCCCATTCCGACGACGGCGGCAGCTGTTCGGTCAGGCGCGCGAGCAGCGCCTCGCGGGCGGCGGCGAAGGGGACGACCTCGGACATCGGGGCCTGCGGGGATGGTGGGGGAGTGAGGGCGAGAAAAAGCCTGAAAAACCCCGAATTGTCAAGGGTGAGCACAATATCGGAAATGGCCGGCCGTCAACCGTCCGCCGGGCGACCGTCCGTCTGGCGACCGGCATGCGGGATTGAACCGGCTCACGCAAACCCATGGTGTGGACTCGTCAAACCTGGGTATCGTTTCGCGCGCCTCTGGCCGTGGAAGTCGCGGATACGGCGCCCTCCTTCAGCGATTGGGTCAGCGCGCCGAGAACGGCGTCGTTGTCGGTGGTCGCGGTGGCGCTTCCCGTAGCAGTCTGGGAGGTGGCCGGCAACGGCTGGAGGGGATGCCACTGACGACCGAAGGTGGCGTTCGCGTTGGCGTTCAGCAGGGCGACCATCGGATCTTCCTCCGCGGCCTTCTTGCCCTGCATCATCATGCCTGCAGCCGTTTGCCATGCCGCATCCAACCGGGCCTTGCCCTCCGAATAGCCGGGAGGCGGCGTTTCCGTGGAAACCTGTTTCTGCCGCGGTTCGGCTTCCGGCCGCTCCAGATCGGGTATGGCGTCGAGATCCGTTTCGTCGGCGAACGCCTTCGCGGCATTCCGATAGACGGCGGGCCGGAACCCCGCATTGAACAGCTTTTCGACAGCCTGCGAATCGGACTTGGAGAAAACTGCCGAATCCTCTTCACCGGAAAAAATATCCGAGTGTTTCAGGTTATTCGATAGCCGCCGCGCCATAAAATTACCGTCGATTTCCTCGCCATCTTTCATGACTTTTTCGTCAAGGCTACCGTATGTTTCTATGAAATTTTTCTTGTGATCTTCCAATTTCGATGACATTTCCTTTGCAATGCCAACTTTTTTTGAAATTGAAAATCCATCTTCGTAATTTTCCGCCTCAACCTGCTCCATCTGTTTGGAGAATGAATTGCATATATCCGTCTGCTCCGCGCTGAATTTCAATTTCCGCTCGCTGATGGAGCGCATCTTTTCGCCATACTCCATTTCCTCCTGCGTGCGTGGCGCTTCGCTGAGGTAACGGGCCTGAACCGCCTCCTTGGCGATGCCACGCAGGCCCTTGACCACATCGTCGGCGGTCAGGCTCCCCGTCTTGACGGCATCCTCCAGCATGCCGCGCGCCTTGCCATCCAGCTTCTCGAAGACCTTGGCGGCAACACCGGTCAGCGCCTTGCCCAACGGACTGACCTCGACGCTGTCCCCGGCTTCGGCGGAGGGCGCGGAAAACGCGGTGGCGACGAGGCTCTTGCTTTTGCCGGCCGCCGCCGTGCCCATCGGTTTCCATGATGCCGCCTGGGCCGTGGGCAGGGCCGAGAACAGGGTGTTGGCATGGTGGGGCAAGGGGACCTCCCAGCTTGGCGGCGGTCATGGAAAAATGCGAAGGCGACGATTGCCCTTATAAGGCGTATCGACTTTAGCAACTCTCATCATAATAGGCCATAATTTTATACATCTCATTCTCTTCCAGAGAATTACTTAGGATCCTAATCACCTTGGAGATGCGGAAATCGACGAGTCCCGGCGCGCCCGGCGGGACCGCCGTCACCCGTCGCCGACGCGGTTCGGCCTTGGCCCGGAAAAAATGCGATGCTTTGCGTTTTTCTGCTTGCCAGGGTCCGCCAGCGGTTTTATAAGGCGGCCTCCGTTCCCGGTTAGCTCAGTTGGTAGAGCAGCGGACTGTTAATCCGCTTGTCGCTGGTTCGAGTCCAGCACCGGGAGCCATAGCGCGGGTGTAGCTCAGTTGGTTAGAGCGCCGGCCTGTCACGCCGGAGGCCGCGGGTTCAAGTCCCGTCACTCGCGCCATTTTCCCCTTATCCTCCCTGTTCGGATGTTGCGGATGATGGCGGCTGCCCCACCGGGCGGCTTCGCGCTATCATGCGCGCTTCGCCGCGTTCACGATGCGGCCGATGGCGCCTGCTCCCTGTTGTACGGAGTCCGCAGGCCCGAATGGCCGCGCACAGCCGGGGAGGAAGCGTTCATGCGTCTGTCAGAAAAGGTCGCCGTCGTCACCGGCGGCGGGTCGGGCTTCGGGGAGGGCATCGCCCGCCGCTTCGCCGCCGAAGGCGCCCGCGTCATCGTCGCCGACCTGGACGAGGCGGCGGCCGGCCGGGTCGCCGACAGCCTGGGCGAGTGCGCGCTCGCCGTCCGCGCCGACGTCGCGGTCGGCGAGGATTACGAAGCCATCGTCTCGACCGCCATCGGCGAGTTCGGCCGGCTCGACATCCTGGTCAACAATGCCGGCTACACCCACCGTTACGGCTCGATGCTGGACGTCGACGAGGCCACCTTCGACCGCATCTACGCCGTCAACGTGAAGTCGATCTACCATGGCGCCATCCACGCCGTGCCGGTGTTCCGCGCCCAGGGCGGCGGCGTGATCCTGAACATCGCCTCGACCGCCGGCCTGCGGCCGCGGCCGAACCTGACCTGGTACAACGGCTCCAAGGGCGCGGTCATCACCCTGACCAAGTCGATGGCGGCGGAATTGGCCACCGACCGCATCCGCGTCTGCGCCATCGCCCCGGTGGCGGGCGAGACCGGGATGCTCCACCGCTTCATGGGCACCGACACGCCCGAACACCGCGAGCAGTTCCGCAGCAGCATCCCGCTCGGCCGGCTGTCCACGCCGGAGGACATCGCCAACGCCGCGCTCTACCTGTGCTCGGACGAGGCGGCCTTCCTGACCGGCGTGTGCCTGGAGGTCGACGGCGGGCGCTGCGTCTGAGGGGGCAGGGGGAGTGTTGCAGGGGTTGGGGCGCCGGCTGCCCCCACCCTAACCCTCCCCCGCTCTCGGCGGACCTACGGTCCGTCTGCCGCGTCAGCACAAAGCGGAGCTTTGTGCGAGAGCTGGGCGGGGGAGGGAACTCCGCCGGTCCTCCGCCGGGCCATCCGGCTCCTTATCTTCGATCGGGAGGGGAGGGACGGTGGAAGCGGGGGAGGGGGAACCAGCGGTGTCGTCCGGCGCTTCCTGAGCAGTCTCCTGGATCGCCACCTGCTGGATCGCCGCCTCGGCCACCGCCACTCCCTCTTCATCCTCTGCCTGCGGCCGGGTCGGCAGCACCGCCTCCAGCAGCCGGGCGATGTCGTCGGTCGGCCGCAGGGCGCCGTAACCGGGGGCGTTGAAGTCCCAGTCATAGTCGGCGAAGCCGCGGAAGCCGGCGATGACAGGATCGCTGGACCATGCCTTGCGCAGGGCCTGCCGGCGCAACTCCTGCGGCACCTCGCGGCGCAGGAAGCCGGTGTAGTCGCTGCCGGCATCCAGGCTGTCCAGCGCGGGCAGCTCCGGCACTGCGGGCGCATCCTCCTCCGTCCGGCGCTCCGCCGGCTCCACCTCGCCCGATGGTTCGGGCGGAAGGGATTGGACCGGAAGGGGGGCGGCCGGGGGGGCCTCCGCGGTCCGCGCCTCCTGCTTCCGCCGCGACCAGCGGCCGAGGAACCCCTCGTCGCCGGCCTCGTCGCCTGCCTCGCGCTCAGCCATGCCGCGGCTGCCCGTTCGGGCGGCGCGGCGCCAGGGCGTCGGGATCGGCACGGTCGCGCTTGCGCTTGTGGAAGCTGCGCTCGACATGATGGCGGGCGACGAAGCCGTCCATCCACAGCAGCAGCGGGATGGGCAGCGGCAGCGGCTCGATCACGTCGTCGCCGGCCTCGGCGTGGGTGTCGATCTCGCCGGGGTCGACGGTGACGGCCAGCAGCCGCAGGCCCGGCGCAGGCCCGCCCGGCCGCAGGATGACGTAGGCGCAAGGGGCGCCGCCGTCGAGATTGTGCTTGTAGTTCTCCGCCTCGGTCGGAAACAGGGCGATCTCGGCGGTGCCGGCATAATGGCGGGTCCAGTCCGGCCCCTCCGCCATCACGCTCCAATCGGCGCGCTCAGCGTCGGGCGGGACCAGCAGCACCGGCTGCCAGCGCGCTTCGATCCAGGGGCTGTCGACGCGCCGCCGTTCCACCACCACCCCGACGCTGCGCCGCTCGGCGCGGTCGGGCTGCGGGATCGATGAGGTGAAGGTCGGGAACTCGGTGGGCATGATCGGTGTTCCTGATGGGCTGCCGGGGTTGGAGTCCGTCCCCGGTACAACGCGCCGGGAACGGGTTGGTGCCGTTCCCCCGTGCCGTCCCCGACGGATGATCCCCAACGGGTTCCGACCAAGGAGCAACGCGTCATGCGCACCATCGCCGCCGCCCTGCTGCTGTCCGCGCTCCTCGGCCTGCCGGCCTTCGGCGTCGCCGCGCAGCAGGCGAACCCCCAGGATCAAGGTTCGCAGCAGCCGGACTCCCGGCAACCGATCCAGGCGCCGGGCTCCGGCCAGGATCCGGTCCCCGGCGCGCTTCAGGACAGCGGATCGAAGGATACGGCCGGCGACACGCTCGCCCGCGACCGGAACGTGCAGGAAAGCCAGGACCCGATGCCCACCGACCAGGGCAACAAGTCACCCAACCAGTCCAGCTCCGCCGCCACCGGCAGCGGCGAGCTGCAGCAGGCGCTCGCCGCCGTGCGCCGCGCGCCGCCCGACCTGAACGGCACTCCCGTGCCGCGCCCGAACCGGTGGGCGAGCGAACCCGACCAGCCGAACGAGCCGACGCGCTCGCAGAACCCCTCCGACCTGTCGAGCCAGGAGATCAAATAGGGTGGAGGCCTACCCCGACACCCGGCGGGCGCGGACGCGGATCAGGCCGCTGCCCTCCGGATCGGCGCGGTCGGGCTTCAGCATGGCGTCCAGCAGCCGGGCGTCGCCGGTCCAGTAGGGCACGTACCAGGCGCGGTCGGGGTCCATCACCAGCGCCCGTTTCGTCACCGGGTCGTAGGCGCCCAGCGGCGCGATGTGGCCGAGGCCGACGTCGCCGGTCAGCGTCCCCTGGTCGAAGGCCAGCAGGACGATGTCGTCGGCGCTGCGCTCGTTGTCGGACAGCAGGCGGCGCAGCTCGGCCAGGGTCGCGGCGGAGGCGTCGCGCGGGCGCCACACCTCGATCTCGGCCTCGATGCCATAGGCGGCCAGACTGCGGCGGACATAGGTCTCCAGCTCGCCGAAGGAGATGCCTTCGCCATCCTCGGCGGTGGCGGCACGCCAATGGTCGTCGTCCAGCCGGTCGAGCAGCTGCTTGCCGGTCACCAGCCGTTCCGACGCCAGCGCCGGCAACCCGCGCAGCGCGTTCAGCATCATGGTCACGCTGGCCAGCGAGCAGGAGGCGCTGGTCGCCTGCGGCACATAGAAGGGGGCGAGCGCCCAGTAATCGGGGGCCGGGGCGCTGCGCACATAGTCGGCGGCGCGGGTGATCGGCACGGCATCTGGGCCGAACTTCGGCTTCCTGTCATCCTGCTGGGCCATCGGCTGGGCCGGCGCCAGGCAGGCCGTCCACAGCAGGATGCCGGCCGCAATCTTCGCATGCTTCATCAGAAACGGTCTCTGTCCGTCCGGTCTCGGGTGCGCCGCCCCGATATGGTGCGTTGCAAGGCCACGGCCAAGCCTGACGAACAGCGGCTCCGGCCGGTCGGGCCGAAGGGGAGCCATGTGTAAACGCATGAGGGCGTGTAAACGCATGGGGGCGGCGCCTCCGTCGCTCGATCTCAATCGAGCAGAACAGGCGCCGCCCGCCAAGGGACCGGCACACCGGGGGTGTACCCCCGCTGTGCCGTTTTCCGATATGCCGCTTCCGGGTCGCGCGGTCAGACGCCGTCCCAGAAATGCTCCAGCCCGGCCGCCGCGGTGCCCTCGACCCCCATCTTGGCCCAGGCGAGGTCATGGATGCCCATGGCGAAGGCCGGCGACGAGGCCTGGAGCGAATAGTCGCCCCAATAGGCGTTGGTGAACATCGGCTTGCCGATCACATCATGGTCGCCGTATTTCGGCACGTTGTAGACAAGGTTGTAATCGATGACGAAGTCGTTGGCGCTCAGCAGCTCGATATAGTCGTCGAGCGGCAGGGTTCCCATCACCACGTTCTTGGTGATGGTGTTGTTGTGCGGGTCGCCGGGGGTGCCGTGGACCGGCTGCCATTCGATTCGGATGAAGTCTTCCTTGTTGCTGGCGATGACCGCGAAGTTGTTGGTCACCACGTTGTTGTCGCCGCCATGGATCTGCACCGACGCCCAGTCGGCGTCCTTGATGAAGTTGTCCTTGACGGTGATGCCGCCGGCCATGTCGTCCAGATAGATGCCGAAGCCCTTCTGGCCGTACATCCAGCCGTCGGCGTTGCTGGTGGCGAGGCCGCTGGCATGCTCGATCCGGTTGCCCTGGATGATCATGCCGGTGTTCGCGCTGGAGCGGCCGAGGATCTCGATGGCGCCGCCGTCGGCGGTCTCCAGGCCGGTGTAGGAGATGGTGTTGTACTGGATGACGTTGTTGTGGTTCACCGTGTTGGTGGTGCCGCCGTAATCCTTGAACGAGATGCCGTAGCGGGCGCTGTGGTCGATGTCGTTGTTGGAGATGACGTTGTTGTCGACGCCGGTGCCGAAGATGCCCGACACCGCCTTGCGCACCTCGCCGATGTTGCTGATGCTGTTGGCATAGATGCTGTTGCCGTTGCTGCGGCCGTCCATCTCGATGCCGTTTTCCGCCAGATGGTTCAGCGTGTTGTGGGCGATGTCGTTGTTCGAGGATGCCGCCGTCAGCTTGATCGCCGTGCCGACGTTCAGAAAGCTGTTGTCGCTGATGTGGTTGCCGCTGGACTTGGTCAGCAGCAGGGCGTCGCCGCCGGTGGTGGTGTTCTTGAAGGTCAGCCCGTCGATGGTGATGTTGCTGGCGCCGTTCAGCTTGATCAGCGTGTCGAGCCGCGGCACCTCCACGCCGGTCGATGCGAAGCCGGAGCTGGCGGCCTTGTACAGCAGCTTGCCGTCCGATGCGCGCCAGGCGAACTCGCCGGCCTGATCGACGTAGGAGGCGTTGTTCAGCAGCTTGTAGGTGGTGCCTTCCGCAAAGGGCAGGGAGGCGCCGTTCTTCAGCATGATGGTGCGGGTGGAGGCGTTGAAGCTGGAGATGCTTGTCAGCGTGTCGCCCAGCCGCTCGGCGTCCATCACCTGGATCAGCGTGCCCGGCTGGATGTCGGCGGCGGTCACCTCGCTGCCGTGGGAGCGGATGTACCAGCCGCTGGCCCCGCCCGAGGCCGCATCGGCGAAGCGCCAGCCGCTGGTCACGTCGGCGCTGTCATAGGCGTATTTCTCGGCCAGATGCTGGCGGACGTCGCCGACGATCAGGTCGAGATAGCTGGCGGAGCCGAGCTTGGCCGAATAAAGGCCGTTGCCCTCGCTGGTGAAGCTCTTGACCACCTCGCCGCCGCTCAGCACCGGCGTCTCGCCGGGATAGTTCTGGAAGCTGTGGCCGTTGTCGGCCGAGGTCAGCTCCAGCGTCTTGGTCAGGTGGTAGGTGCCCTCGCGGATGTAGGTCGTGTCGATCGAGCTGGCCCGCATGGCCGCCTGCGCCTTCTCCAGCGAGGCGAAGGGGCCGTCGGTGCCGTCGGCGTTCGGCGCCGCCAGCTTGCCGGACCAGCTGTCCTTGCCGTTGGCGGCGACGTAGAAGGCCGGCTTGGTCGGGGCGGTCGGGTCCGGGTTCTGCGGGACGGGGGTGTCGCCGAACAGGTCGGCGCCGGCCTTGATGTTAAGGGCGCCGCCCCAATAGAGGCCCTCCTGGCCCTTGACCACGTCCTTGCCGTCGACGGCACCCTTGTCGTAGGTGACGATGCTGTCGGTGGCGGCGACGGTGTGGCCGTTGATGGAGACCGACTTGACGAACAGGTTGCGGTCGACGCCGTTCACCGTGCTGTCGTTGTCGTACCAGACCTGGACCGTGTGGGCCTTGGTCGGGTCGATGTCGGCCTTGAAGCTGTAGGCGGCGGTGGTGGCGGAGGCCTTGGCGTCGCCGATCACCTGACCGTCGACCAGCAGCTTGAAATGCGCGGCCTGTCCGCCGGCCGAGGTGCCGTAGGCGTTGACGACGATGTCGACGCCCTTGGTCGGGGGGGGAGGGGGCGGCGGGACATAGGCGCCGCCGAAATACTCCTCCGGAACGCCGAAGGTCAGGGCGCCGCCCCAGAACAGCCCTTCCTGGCCGGCGACCACGTATTTGCCGTCCACCGGGCCCTTGTCGTAGGAGGCCATGTCGGAGGTGGAAGCGATGGTCTGGCCGTCGATGTCGATCGACTTGACGTACAGGTTGCGATCGACACCGTTCACCGTGGCGTCGTTGTCGTACCAGATCTGGATCTTGTGGGCCTCGTTCGGGTCCACCTTGGCGGTGAAGGTGTAGTCGGTGGGCGAGGTGGCGCTGACCCAGGCGTCGCCGACGACCTGGTCGTCGATCACCAGCTTGAAATGGGGGGCCTGGCCGGCGGCGCTGACGCCGTAGGCCTTGACCTTGATCGTCGTGGTCATGGTGTCGGTGCCGGTGCCGGTGTCGACCGGCGTCGATGAGAACAGCGTGGCGGGCAGCGCGACGTTCAACGCGCCCGGCCAGTACATCTCGGTCTGCCCGGCGATGACGGCCTGCCCGTCGATCTTGCCGGTGTCGTATTTCACCGAGGGATCGATGGCGAGGATGGTCTTGCCGTTGACCTCGAACGACTTGACGAACAGGTTGCGGTCGACGCCGTTGACCGTGTCGTCGTTGTCGTAGACCAGCTGGAGGGCATGCGCCTTGTCGGCCGGGACGTTGGCGGTGAAGACGTAGCGCGACTGGGTGGCGGAGGCGACGGTGGCGTCGCCGATGACCTTTCCATCGACAAGCAGTTGGAAATGCGGCCATTTTCCGCCGGCTACGGCACCCCAGGCATTGACCGCGAAGGTGACCTGGATCGTACCGTCGGTGTTGGTGGTAGCCATTTTGGAACTCCGCTTTATGGATATCGCCTTGTTCCGCAGGCTCGGTCGTTAGCCTTAATGGGGTACTAACACTTATGGTTAGGAAATTATGAATAGGGTGGTTTCCCGTGGCATGATTGAGACAAAAAGCGGGCGCTATTCTCCATGTGCCGGCAGGATGAAATGGAACCTGGAGCTGGACGTAGTAAGAATCCCGCCTGAACGGCATGAGCGTCACCGCAAGCTTGAGCTTTGCCGTTTTGACTTCATGGAACTGCTGCCAGCCAAGCGCCGGCGCCACGTCTTCGGACTTGCGGATTCGTGCGGGAAGCATGCGGGCGCACCGGGGAATCGCCGCCGGCCAATGGAACTTCCACGCGCTGCGGAGCTGACGGAAGACTGACAGCTTAGCTTTGCGCTTACACAGAAATAGCGCATAAGATGTATTATGGAAATTTAAATGCTTTGCGGCGCATCGTACACCCACCTGCCTACCGCCTATAAGGGACGCGCACTCCAAGGGCCTGAATCATTGTCGCTTTCACCCTTGGCGGGTATCATCGTTAAAGTCATCACCTGACCCGATAAACGCTGTGACCGGATTTTCCATCGTCTTCATCGCTACCGCCTGGGGACCGCGCCATGGCGGCATCAATGCCTTTAACGCCGATCTTTGCCGGGCGTTGGCAAAACGCCTCGATGGCTCGCGGGAGGTGGTCTGCGTTGTCAAGGCCCCGCTGGAACCGTCGGAAAGCGACGATGCCAAGCGCCACAAGGTCCGCCTGATCGCCACAAGCGGAGAAAACCTGGATTCCGGCAACGTCGTTTGCGCCTTGCAGGATCATGGAATCGTCGGCGTCGGGTGGTGGGTGGGACATGATGTCGTCACCGGCCACATCGCACTTTCGGCGCGCAAGGCGATGGACATGGGACAGGTCGCCCTGATCCACCACATGGCCTATGGGCAGTATGCCGGCCACAAACACGGACGCGGAGCCACCGGGGTCAGCCGCCACGACGAGCAGCGTACCCTGTTCGCCCAAGCCGACTGTTGTTTCGCCGTCGGGCCCAAACTGCGCGACAACGCCGACGAGATGCTGGCCGACGAAGGGCGCCCCGCCTCGGTCATGCTCATTCCCGGACTGGCGGAGGGACTCCAGGATCGCGACCCGGCGAAAACGAGCTTCCGCGCCATGGTCTTTGGCCGGATGGATGCCGAGGACGACCGGATCAAGCAGGGCAGCCTTGCCGTTGCCGCCATGGCAGAGGCTTGCCGGGAGTCGGCTGCCCAGGCCGGGGTGGCGCCGATCCTGCAAAAATCCCGCCCCGAGATCCAAATCGTGGGCATCGAAGAGCCGGGCAGCCAGACGGAAAGAGATCTCGTCGCCCTGGCCGAAGAGTTCGCCGCCGGACACCGCCTGCAGGTCACTGCCCGCCCGTTTCTGGAAAACCGTGAAGCCCTGTTCCGCGACCTGTCCAGCGCCTCTGTGGCGCTGATGCCCTCGTGGCATGAAGGGTTCGGCCTGACGGGGTGGGAGGCGGTGGCGGCGGGGGTGCCGCTGATCCTGTCGCAAGACAGTGGGCTGTACCAGCTTTTGCGGGAGGAAGCGCCGGGCGTCGGTCCCGGTGGCGTAAGCGGCATCCCGGTTGCGGGCCACACCCCAACGGGCCCCGATGACCCGAACCAGCATCCGTTTCTGCCAGGTGACGTCCGTCAGGTGAAGAATGCGATCCTGAGCATTGCGGCCGACCCCGGCGAATACCGCAAGCACGCCAGGGAACTGCGCAGCCTTCTCCGGAATAAGGGCATGAGCTGGGAGGGG
Source organism: Azospirillum sp. HJ39 (assembly GCF_041507355.1). Taxonomy (NCBI): domain Bacteria; kingdom Pseudomonadati; phylum Pseudomonadota; class Alphaproteobacteria; order Rhodospirillales; family Azospirillaceae; genus Azospirillum; species Azospirillum sp. HJ39. Next base: position 821,634 of record NZ_CP167913.1, read on the forward strand.
ACGGCCAACGGCCTCCTGACCGGGCTGGGGCTGAACGACCTCCCCCCGGGCGGTGCCGCCGACCGTCCGCCGCCTCGAACACCCGCACCGCCGGCACCGGTCACGCCCGCGCCGTCTCCCTCCTGGTTGGCGGACCCGCGCCAGACCCTGCCGGAAGAGCGGCTGGTTCTGGACAGCCTGCTGCTGCGCCCGGAATACCGCATCGTTCCATTTCAGGACATGCTCGCCTCCGTTGCCGACGATGTTCTGGCCTGGGCGCAGGATGAGGGGCGGGCGCGGTTGTCCGTGGCCTTGCGGCTCTACACAGCCGATGGCGGCAGCGGCAAGACCCGGCTGATGGTGGAGGTTTGCGGGCGCCTGCTGGATCGGGCCGGGCCGGGCTGGACCGCAGCCTTCGTGCCCGACAGCCGGCACACCCCGTCCGTCATCGCCGACATCGAGGCCTTGGTCAAAACGGCTCCCCGCGTGTTCCTGGTGGTGGACAACGCCGAAAGCCGCCGCTCCGATGTGGAGGCCATCATCAAGGCGGCCCTGTGCGCCCCTGCCGGGCACCGGGTGCGGCTGGTGCTGTTGGGACGGGGGGATCGCGAATGGCGGAGTCGCCTGTGCGAGGACACCACCGATCCCGTAGCCCGCGGCTTCCTGCGCAGCCCCGAGGCGGCGGAGGGGCCGCTGTCCCTGCCCGCTCCGGACACCGGCGACCGAACCGCCCGCGAGCGACTTTACCGGGAGGCGCAGGACGCTTTCCGCGCCCGCCTGTCCCCTCATCGGTCCCTGCCCGACACGCCGACACCGATGCCGGACCTGTCGGCCCCCCATTTCCGCCACACACTGCTTCTGCATCTGGCCGCCCTGATGGCCCTGCTTGGCCGGAACCTGGAGACGGGAAGCGACCTGCTGACCGTCGCCCTGGACTGGGAACAGGATTACTGGCGAAGCAGCCTGCGCAGCAGCGGCCTGGACCCTGCCCTGTTGCCGGGGATGAAGCAGGCGCTGGCCCTGCTGACACTGACCGGCGGCACCACCACCGCCCGCGATGCCCGTGAAATCCTGCGGCTGGTCCCTGCCCTGCGGGACGCCGGCGATGCCGACCGCCGGCAAATGTTCGACCATCTGCACACGCTCTACCCACGGGAAGGGGGGATCGATGCCCTGCGTCCGGACCTGTTGGGCGAGCGTCTGGTGGAACGGGTTTTGGCGGATGAGGATGAACTTCTCGATTGCGTCTTCGACACGGCGGATCGTCCAACCTGGATCAAACCTGCCCTGACCGTGTTGACCCGCATCGGTCAACGGGGATCGTCCCGCCTGTTGCAGCGCGCCCTGTTTCCAAGCCGCCTGTCCATCCCACTGGTGGACCGTGCGATCGAGGTTGCCGTGGACATCGGCGACCCGCTGGGGCCGGCATTGGCCGAAGCTTTGCGGCAAGCCGACAAGAAATTGCAGCAGAAGATCGTCGAGCATGTCTGGCCGAAACTGCCGACGCGATCCGTCGCTTTGGCGCCACTCATAAAAGAAACCACGCATTTGATGGCGACGAAGACAAAGGAAAATGGATGGAGGTCAGTCAAAAGTTTTGAGAAATTTATCGGCGATGCCTCTAACATATCAAGGGCATATTATTCAGTATCCGAATTCGACCTTGCTCAAAAATGGCCGGAGATAGCATTTTCGGCCATTGAAAGATCAAGGAGAAATTACCAGAGCGCCGCGGCTTCGGTTCTTCCTTATCTATATAGTTCTTATTCCAATGCTCTTGCCGCTCAGGGAAAAATGCGGGAGGCGCTGAAGGCCGGCCAGCGCGCGGAGGCCCTCTGGCGTGAGTTGGCGGCACAGCGGCCCGACGCACATCGGGATGATTGGGCAACCTCCCTCAACAATCTGGGCAACCATCTTGCGGATGAAGGCCGTTACGCTGAAGCGCTGGAGGCCGCTCGGCACGCCGAAGAAATCTGGCGTGAACTGGCGGCACAACGGCCCGACGCACACCGGGCTAACTGGGCAAGCTCCCTCAACAATCTGGGCGCTTGTCTTGCAAATGAAGGCCGGTACGCCGAAGCCCTGGAGGCTGCCCGGCTCGCCGAAGAAATCTGGCGTGAACTAGCGGCACAGCGGCCCGACGCGCACCGGGCTGGCAGGGCAACTTCCCTCGGCAATCTGGGCAGCCATCTTGCAAATGAAGGCCGGTACGCCGAAGCGCTGGAGGTCACCCGGCACGCCGAAGAAATCCAGCGCGATTTGGCGGCACAACGGCCCGACGCGCACCGGGCTAACTGGGCAGGCTCCCTCGACAGTCTGGGCAACCGTCTTGCGCATGAAGGCCACCACGCCGAGGCGTTGAAAGCCACCCGTTACGCCGAAGAAATCCGGCGTGAATTGGCGGCACAACGGCCCGATGCGCACCGGGCTGGCTGGGCAGGCTCCCTCGACAATCTGGGCATCCGCCTTGCGGATGAAGGCCGGTACGCCGATGCGCTGGAGGCCGCCCGACACGCCGAAGGAATCTGGCGTGAATTGGCGGCACAACGGCCCGACGCACACCGGGCTGACTGGGCCAGGGCGTTCGGAAATCGAGCGGGACTCATTCTATTGTTGGGCCAAAGTGCCGAAGCGGAGCCTTTGGCCCGGCAGGCGGCGGACCTGTTTGCAGCCACGCGGCCTGCCCAGCAGCACCGTTATGCGCCTGAACAGGGATGGTGCCTGACCTTGCAGGCCGCTGCGCTGCTGGGCATGGAAGCGGAGGAGGAGGCTGCCACACTGGCTGAAAACGCCCTGCTGCTGTTCGATTCGGTGGGAACGGTGCGGCCCAACGATATTGAGCCCTACCGCGCAATGGCTCTGGCGATCCGGGGGCTGCGGCCGGGCTTGCCGCGGGATGAGGCGTGGGGGATGGCGCAGGAGGCCTTGCGCTTGCTCGCCCCTCACGCGCAACGGCGGCGGCAGGGCGCGCTTTTGCCCTTGACCTATGTGGCCAAGGCCTTGCGGGTCACGGCCCCGCCAGGGGCGCCGGACCCGGTTCCGGCGGACCTGGGCAGCATCCTTCAAGCCGCCTGCCGGGAGGCGGCACCGGCTGTTTGCGGAGACTGAGTGGACGGCGCGGCGGCCCCCCTGTCCGCCGCGCCGGCCCGGTCACTCCTGGAAACGCAGCGCGATGGCCTTGAAGCGGTCGGCGTTTCGCAGGAAGGCGTCGGCCACGTCGGGATCGAAATGCCGCCCCCGTCCGTCGGCGATGATACCGGCCGCTTCCTCGTGCGGCATCGGATCCTTGTAGACCCGCTTCGAGATCAGGGCGTCATAGACGTCGGCCAGCGCCATCAGCCGGGCCGACAGCGGAATCTCCTCGCCCTTCAGGCCGCGCGGATAGCCGGAGCCGTCCCACTTCTCGTGATGGGACTCGGCGATCTCGCGGGCGAGGTGCAGGAAGGACGCGGTGCCGCCGCCCAGCATGGCTTCGGCCTGTGCGATCGCCGCGGCGCCCTGCGTGGCATGGCTCCTCATCACCTCCCATTCCCCGGCGGTCAGCTTGCCCGGCTTCAGCAGGATGGCATCCGGAATGCCGACCTTCCCGATGTCGTGCAGCGGCGCCGATTTGAACAGGAGGTCGATCATGTCGTCGGTCAGCACGGCGGCGAAGCGCGGGTGACCCTGCAGTTCCTCCGCCAGCGCCCGGACATAATGCTGGGTCCGCCTGATGTGGGCACCCGTCTCGTTGTCGCGGGTTTCCGCCAGCGAGGCCATGGCGACGATGGTCACGTCCTGGATGGCCCGCATGTCGGCGGTGCGCCGCTCGACCTCCGCCTCCAGGTAGCGGGTCTTGTCGCGCAGGAAGTCGGCCGCCGCCTTCAGGTTCAGGTGGTTGCGGACACGGGCCTGCAGGATCGGCGCGCCGATCGGCTTGGTGATGTAATCGACCGCTCCCAGCTCCAGCCCGATCCGCTCGTCCTCCTGCTCGGCCAGGGCGGTCAGGAAGACGACGGGAATGTCGCGGGTCGCCGGATCGGCCTTCAGGTCGCGGCACACCCGATAGCCGTCGATGTCCGGCATCATGATGTCCAGCAGGATCAGGTCGGGACGGGGAACCGTGCGGGCGATGCGCAGCGCCTTCTCGCCGCCGTTGGCGACCTTGACCTTGTAGCTGTCGCGCAGCAGCGCCGACATCAGGGCCAGATTGTCAGGCGTGTCGTCGACGACCAGGATCACGGGGCGGTCGCCATTGGACTCGTTGTTCACTGAACTCTCCAGGGGGAAGCGGCCGTCCGCAGGGAGACCGCAAAAGACATCGTCATGCCGGCACTGCCGGCTCCGGCGCGGGGTGGAACGGCAGGGACCGGACCAGCTCCAGCGCCTCGTCGAAATCGAAACGCTCGACCGCGCCGGCCAGCCGGCCATAGGCGTCGCGGCCCAGGGCGGCCTGCAGCGCCGTCCCCTCCTGCCGGAGCAGGGATTGCGCCTCGGGATCGTCCTCGGCCAGCATCGTGGCGAGCCGGTGCAGGAGTTCTCCGCATTCGGCCTCCATCCCGCCGGCGATATCGATGCCGGCCGCTGCAGTGTTCGGCCCGCCCGCCGCCGCCGCTTCCGGCTCCGGCTCCGGCTCCGGCTCCGGCATCGCCCGGTCGATCGCAGCCAGCACGCGGACCAGTTCCTCCCCCAGGCGGACCAGCGGCTGGGGACCGCAGGCCCCGGCCCGGACCAGGCTCTCGACGACCGCCGCCGCGTCTGCCAGCGCCGTGGCGCCGATCTGTCCGGCAACGCCCTTCAGGCTGTGGACCAGCAGTTCCGCCCCGGCGGCCTCGCCGGCCTCCAGCGCCGAGGCCAGCCGCTGCCCCACGTCGCGCTGGTCGCTCCGGAAGCGGCCCAGCATCGAACCGTACATGCCGGCATTGTTCAGGACACGCTTCAGCGCGGACGCGGCGTCGATCTCCGGCGCCAGCCGGTCGAAGGGCGGTGGAGGCGGGAGGAGTACCGCGGCCCGGCCCGCCGGCGCGGCCGGCGGCAGCGGCGCCGCCGGTTCGGCGGCTGCCGGCGGCCGGAGCGCCCAGCGGCCGACCATCGCATAGAGCTCTTCCGGGTCGATCGGCTTGGAAAGATGGTCGTCCATGCCGGCCTCCAGGCAGGCGCGGCGGTCGGCCTCCATCGCGTTGGCGGTCATGGCGACGACCGGAAGGCCGGCCAGGCCGGCGTCGGCACGGATGCGGCGGGTGGCCTCCAGCCCGTCCATCACCGGCATCTGCATGTCCATCAGGACGAGGTCGTAGCGGTGCGCCGCCAGCCGGCCGAGCGCCGCGGCACCGTCATCCACGATGTCGGGACCGGTGCCGGCACTGGTCAGCAACTCGCGCACCACGTCCTGGTTCAACGGATTGTCCTCCGCCACCAGGATGCGCAGTCCGGCGAGGCTGCGCGCGGCGGCATCCTCCGGCAGCTGGGGAATGAGTGCCGCGGCATCCACCACCATGCCCAGGGCGCGGGTCGCGGCATCGAGCAAGGTGCTGGGGTTGACCGGCTTGAACAGGACCTCCTCCACCGCGGCCTGGGCGGCGCGGTGCATGATCTCGTGGCCGCCATAGGCGGTGACGAGCACGAAGGCCGGCATCGCCGGTCCGTCCGACAGGCGGCGGATCGCCTTGACCGTTTCCAGCCCGTCGCGTCCCGGCATGCGCCAGTCGGCGAACACGATGTCGAAGGGCCGGCCGGCGGCGACCGCCGCCCGCACCAGCTCCACCGCCCGGTCGCCGCCCTCGGCCTCCTCCACCTCGAAGGTCATCGAGCGCAGCATGTCGCCGATGACGGCGCGCGTGCTGTCGTTGTCCTCCACCACCAGCGCGCGGCGGCCACGCATGCCGAGGACGGGAAGCGGCCGCGGCCCGGCGTCCGCCGCCAGACCGAGCGGAACCTCGAGCCAGAAGCTGCTGCCCTCGCCGGGGCGGCTGTCCACGCCGACGGTGCCGCCCATCAGCTCGGCCAGCCGTTTGCAGATGACAAGGCCGAGGCCGGTGCCGCCGAAGCGGCGGGTGATCGACACGTCGGCCTGCTGGAAGGGCTGGAACAGGCGGGCGCGCGCCTCCTCCGACAGGCCGATGCCGGTGTCGCTGACGGTGAAGCGCAGGACCATGCCGCTGCCCTGCCCGCTTCCGCCCCGCCCGCTTCCGTCCTGCCCCACATCGCGGACGGTCAGCTTGATCTCACCGCTGTCGGTGAACTTGATGGCGTTGTTGGCGTAGTTCAGCAGGATCTGGCCGAGGCGGAGCGGGTCGCCGACCAGACGCGACGGCAGGTCGGTCCCGACATCCAGGACCAGTTCCAGGCCCTTGGCCGCGGCACGCTCCACCACCATGTCGGTGACGCCGCGCAGCACCTGTTCCAGGTCCATCGGGATCGCCTCGATGGCGAGCTGGCCGGCCTCGATCTTCGAGAAATCCAGGATGTCGTTGATGATCGACAGCAGCGAGCGCCCGGCCTGGAGGATCTTCGCCGCCTGGTCGCGCTGGCCCGGCGCCAGGCCCGACCGCAGCAGGATGTGGGCCATGCCCATGATGGCGTTCAGCGGCGTGCGGATCTCGTGGCTGACATTCGCAACGAAGGCGGATTTCGCGCGGTTGGCGGCGTCGGCCCCGCGGACGGCATCCTCGAGCTCGCGCTGGACGCGCTTGCGCTCGGTCACGTCGCGGACGATCCCGGTGAACAGCAGCTCGTCGCCCAGCCGCACCTGGCTGATCGACAGTTCCAGCGGAAATTCCCCGCCATTCTTGCGCCGGCCGGTGGTTTCGCGCCCGATCCCGATGATCCGCGCCTCCCCGGTGTCGAGGAAATGGCGCAGATAGCCGTCATGGGCCGAGCGGTCCGGCTCCGGCATCAGCATCGAGACGTTGCGGCCGACGACCTCGTCGACCCGGTAGCCGAACATGCGGGCGGCGCTCGGGCTCCAGCGCTGGACGATCCCGCGGCTGTCGATGGTGACGACGCCGTCGACCACGGTGTCGAAGATCGCCTGCAGGCGCGCCTCGCCCGCCTTCGCCTCATGCTCCAGCGCGAGCCGGCGGCCGACCTCCTCGCGCAGGGCGCGGGAGGTTTCGACCTGCTGCCCGGCGAAGGCCGCGGCCATCGTCGTCATCGCCATGGAGACCGCGAACACCACGATCAGGATCGCCAGGGTGGTGGGCGGCAGCGACATCCCGACCCCGTCGGGGTTGGGCGTCGGAAAGAAGACCGCGGCGGACATGGCGGTATAATGCATGCCGGCGACCGCCGCCCCCATCACCGCCGCCGAGGCCAGCATGGTCAGCGTGCGCTGCCGGGTCGAGGTCGAACGACCCGCCTGCCGCCGGATGCCGAGCGAGACGAAGGCCAGGGCCACGGCGACCACGACCGACACCAGCACCATGCCTGCGTCATAGCGCAGGAAGCCGTCCAGCCGCATGGCCGCCATGCCGGCGTAATGCATGGCACCGATCCCCGCCCCCATCAGCACCGCGCCGACGCACAGCTCCTTCAGCCCGGCCTGCTGCGGCCGTCCGATCACCGTCAGGGCCACCGCGCTGGCCAGCATGCCGGGCAGCGCCGACAGCATGGTGGTGCCGACATCGTAACTGACGCCGCAGGGCAGCGAGAAAGCCAGCATCCCGATGAAATGCATCGACCAGATGCCGCCGCCCATGCTGACGGCGCCCGCCAACAGCCACACCGCCCAAGCGAGCCGGCGGGCGGTGGCCAGCCGCTGGGCGATCATCAATGCGCCCAGCGACGCCAGCATCGCGACGAAGACGGACAGGACGATCAGTCCGGGGGCATGGGTCCCGGCCATCGCCGTCTCCAGCGGACTGGGTGGAGCGGGCCGGAAGAAGGCATCGAGCCAGAGGGTCATTCAGCGGAGCCGGACGGAGCGGTTTTAACCGAGCGGATTAGTTGGCTAAAATTGTAGATATCCGTCCGTTTCCGTCAACCGATGCTTTTTGGAAGCACCTACGCAAAAAGGCATGCATGTGCCCCCGTTCTCCCCCTCCCGTGCGGGAGGGGGAAGGACAGGCCGGTCAGGCGGCGTCCTCCTTCAGCACGCCGCGGCGGATCTGGTCGAGCTCGATGGATTCGAACAGGGCCTTGAAGTTGCCTTCGCCGAAGCCCTCGTTGCCGATGCGCTGGATGATCTCGAAGAAGATCGGGCCGATGACGGTCTGGGTGAAGATCTGCAGCAGCAGGCCCTGGCCCTCGGTCGGCGCGCCGTCGACCAGGATGCGGTTGGCGCGCAGGCGCTCCAGATCCTGGCTGTGACCGGGCACCCGGGCGTCGATTCCCTCGTAATAGGTGTCGGGCGTGTCCTGGAACGGGGTGCCCAGGCCGCGCATCGTCTCCACCGTGCGGACGATGTCGTCGGTGCCCAGCGCGACATGCTGGATGCCTTCGCCGCGATAGTCGCGCAGATACTCGACGATCTGCGACTTGTTGTCGGCGGACTCGTTGATCGGGATGCGGATCTTGCCGCAGGGGCTGGTCATCGCCTTCGACCGCAGGCCGGTCAGCTTGCCCTCGATGTCGAAATAGCGGATCTCGCGGAAACCGAACAGGCGGGTGTAGAAGCCGGCCCACTCCTCCATCCGGCCGGTGTGGACATTGTGGGTCAGGTGGTCGATGTAGGTCAGGCCGGCACCCTTGGGATGCTGGTCCACCCCGGGCAGCGGCACGAAATCGACCTCGTAGATGCTGCCGCGCCCGCCGTAGCGGTCGACGAGATAGATCAGCGAATCGCCGATGCCCTTGAGGGCGGGGATGTTCAACTCCATCGCCCCGACGCGGGTCTCCACCCCCCAGGCGCCGAGATCCAGCGCGCGGCGGTAGGCGAAGGCGGCATCGGCGACACGAAAGGCGATGGCGCAGATCGACGGGCCGTGCAGGGCGGCGAAGTTGCGCGGAAAACCGGCCGGCTCGGCGTTGACGATGAAGTTGACGTCGCCCTGGCGGTAGAGCGTCACGTCCTTGGACCGGTGGCGGGCGATTGCCGCGAAGCCCAGCTGCTCGAACAGGCGCCCGAGCGCTTCGGTGTCCGGAGCCGTGAACTCGATGAACTCGAATCCGTCGGTCTTCATCGGGTTTTCCCACATATCGGCCATGGTCGCGTCTCCGGGTGGATGTGATGCGGTCAGTATGGCGGACTGTTGGTGGAAATAGCTTTCAAAGTGACGCCGGCAGACCTATGATTTTGGCAGGATTCCTCATATCCGGCCGCCAAATCGGAGAAATTTTCCGTTGTCCGCTTCCCTGTCGGAAATCGACGTCAAAATCCTGGTCGCCCTGCAGGAGGATTCTCGCCTGACCGTGCAGGAGCTGGCGGATCGCGTCGGCTCCTCGCCCTCCTCCTGCTGGCGGCGGCTTCGCTCGCTGGAGGAAACCGGGGTGATCCGCCGCTACACGGCGCTGGTCGATCCGAAGGCGGTGTCGGTCGGCGAATGCGTCTTCGCCCATGTCACGCTCGACCGTCATTCGGCCGAGACCGCCGCCATCTTCATCGAGGCGGTGCGCAAGCGGCCCGAGGTGCTGGAATGCTACGCGGTGTCGGGCGATGCCGACTATCTGCTGCGGGTCGCGGTGACGGCGATCGCCGACTACAACCGCTTCCTGGAGGAGTTCGTCTTCCAGCTGCCCTTCCAGGTCCGCATCCGCTCCAACTTCGCCCTGAAGGAGATCAAGTTCGAGACGGCGCTGCCGCTGGGGGGCGGGACGCCGTAGCGGTTCCGTCTCCTCCCCTACCCCGCCACCCGCCGCTTGGCCCGCATGGCGGCCGCGGCGGCCGCGGGATGCGGGCCGGCGATGCGGTCGAGCAGCAGGTCCAGGCCGCTCCGGCTGGTCTCGTAGGCGACGCGGGCGCGGGTCAGCGTCTGCGCCGACGCGGCGGCCAGCGCCTCGCGGTCGTCGGCCCAGGCCGCCAGGATCGGCAGCGCCGCCTTCACGAAGTCGGCGTCCTGCGGCACCAGCCCGTCGGCCGGAATGTCGGAGCCGATGCAGCCGCGCTCGTAGGCCAGCACCGGCACGCCGGCGGCCATCGCCTCGAACAGGACCAGCGGCTGCGCCTCGTTGCGGTAGCGGGTGGGGAAGACGAAGACGTCGATGTCTCGGTAGAAGGCCTCCTTCGCCTCGCCACCGACCGGGCCGTGATATTCGACCGCGCCGTCGAAGGCCATCAGCCCGGCGGCGATCATGGCGTTGTCCTTCGGCTTCAGCCCCGGCCCGGCCAGCACCAGCCGGGCATCGACGCCGTCCTGCTGCAGCGCGCGCAGCAGGGCGAACAGCGTGTCCAGCCCCTTGTCGGCGCACAGGTTCGACAGGTGGCCGATGCGCAGCGGCCCGTCGCGCCGCGGGCGCGGGGCGGCGGCGGGGACGGAGAAGATGGCGTTCGACATGGTCATGCAGGTCCGCGCCGCCGGATAGACCGACTGGAAGCGCATCTGCATCGCCGGGCACAGCAGGACATGGGTGCAGCCGGCCCCGGCGACCCGGGTCAGCAGCCGCATCCGCCAGGTGGGCTTGGCAATGGTTGCGAAGGAATGATGATGCAGCACCCGCTCGTAGCCGAGCATCCGCGCCGTGCCGGCGAGCGCCGCGGTGTAGAGCGCGCCCCAGCCGGAATCGACCGGCATGTAGAACCGCCGGTCCGGGCGCCGGATGCCGCCGAACAGCCGGCCGACCGTGCCTACCACCCGCCCCGCCTTGCGCAGGTGGTAGGCCGCGCCGCCGCCGTTCCAGCCCGGCGACAGGTCGGCGACCTCGACATCGCCGCGCCCCCGCATCCGGTCGCGCAGACGGTCCAGCACCAGGGCGGTCACCCGGCTCATCCCGTCCACCGGCGGCGGCAGCCGCCCGGAGACGACCACATGGGTGCGCGCGTTCGGTTCCATCGTCAACTCCCGGTCAGGGCCGCCCCGGCGGACGGGCCGTGTCGGCCCCCCTCCGGTTCGGCGGAATAGTCGGACGCAAACTCCGCATCGGCGCTGCGCTCCGCCTTCGGGCCGCCCAGCGCCACCACCGCCTTCTCGACCGACAGGGCGAAGAAGCTGGCGTCGGCCAGCGCCTGGAAGGGCCGCCCGTTCAGGCTCAGGCGGCGCCACTCATCCTCGTCCCCCGCCACCGACAGCATGTAGCGCGCCAGCCCCTCGGGGTTGTCCGGCTCCACGATGTGGCCGTTCAACCCGCTGCGGACCAGAACGTCGCGGGCGCCGCACTGGTCGGACAGGATGGTCGGCACCCCCATGGCCAGCGCCTCGTTCACCACCAGGCCGAACTGCTCCTCCAGCGACGGCAGCAGCAGGCACAGCGTCGACCCCAGCGTCTCGGCGATGCCCTTCTCCTGCAGGAAGCCGCGGAAGACGACCTGCCCGTCCAGCCCGCGCCGCGTCACCTCGGCCCGCAGTTCCGCATCGAGGGGACCGGAACCGCAGAGATGCAGCGGACGGGCGGACGGGCCGGCCAGCCGCCGGTAAATGTCGTAGGCTTCGACCGCCCGGAACAAGTTCTTCTTCGGGACGAAGCGCGCGATGATGGTGAAGTGGCGGTCGGCGAAGGGTACTCCCCCCGGGGCCGGTTCCATCCCGGACAGGCGGCGGATGCGGTCGAGCGACAGCGTGTCGTACCCGATATAGAGCCGCTCCTTCGGCAGCCCGAGCAGGCGGAAGTAATCCACCGTGCGGTGGCTGCCGCCGATCCCGGCCTGATAGGGGGCGTAGAAGAGGCTTTTGACCATCTCCCGCCACAGGATGCGCGGCTTGTCGTCGTATTTCGACGCGTTCATGTTGATGACCCTGCGCCCCGTCAGCCGCATGGTCAGCGCCAGCGCGAAGACGTCCGGATCCTCGTAATGGCACAGGAAGACAAAGCGGGCGTCGACGCGCCGGCATTCGCGCAACAGGGCGCGGTAGACGGCGGCCCTGGACAGGTCGGCCTTGGACCGGCCGGGGAACAGGGTGATCTTGCGGAAATTCTGCCCGGCTCCCGTCTGGTCCCAATCATAGGTATGCGATTTCGACCCGACCTCCAGTCCGATCACGTCATAGACACGGCCCAGCCGGCGGCCGACCGCCTCCAGCCGGTCCATATGGTAGGGGCCGAACATCTCCCAGCTGAAGACCAGGGCGGGCTTCTTCATGCTGCCTCTCCCAACAGAAGGCGGGCGTAGCGGTCGAGCGCCACGGCGCGGGTGGCATGCGATTCGACCCAGGCGCGGCCACGGCGACCCATGGCGGTGGCGCGGGCAGGGTCGGACAGCAGGGCGGCCACCGCCTCGGCCATCGCGTGCGGCTCCTCCGGCGGCGTGCACAGGAAGGCGCCGACCTGCGCCTCCAGCGTCGCCAGCGCCGACCCCGGCAGGCAGGTGCTGACGAAGGGCCGGCCGGCGGCGAGGATGGTCACCGCCTTGCCGGGCATGGCGAAGGCGGCGCCTTCCGGCCGCTGCGGCACGAGATGGACGTCGCCCTCCGCCATCGCCTCGTTCAGCCGGTCCTTGGGCGCCAGCGGCTCGAAGACCACATTGGCGAGCCCCATGGCGGCGGCGCGGGCCTTCAGCTCCTCCTCCAGCCCGCCCTGCCCGCGCAGCAGGACGCGGGCCTGCGGCATCAGCCCGGCCAGATGGCCTGCCATGTCCAGCACCTGTTCCAGCCCCTGCTTGCGGGCGAAGGCGCCGCTGTAGAGCGCGGTCGGCGGCTGGTCGGGCCGCGGCAGCGGATGGACCGCGTCGGCATCGACATGCGGCGGGATCACCACGATCGGCCGGGTGACGCCCAGCTCCTCCAGCACGCCGCGCATCGGCTCCGACAGGACGACGATGCCGTCGGCGCGGTTCAGGGCGGTGCGCTCCATGGCGCGGATCGCCTTGACCGCCGCCTTGCCGCCCATGCCGAGCGCGCCGGCAAGGCCGGACTGGATGTCGTGGACGATGGCGACGTGCCGGCCGCCGGGCGCGGTGAAGCGGTCGGCGAGCGCCACCGACAGGATCGACGGGCAGAGCGACAGCACCGCCTTGTGCCGGCCGACCCGGCCGCGGGCCAGCGCGGCGGCGAAGCCGGCATGCAGCACGCCCTCGTGGATCAGCCGGGCCTTCATGCCGCCGCCGGCCGGCGGGATGGTGCGCAGCCGCTCGATCCGCACCCCGTCCACCCTCTGGCTGTCCTGCGACCCGTCGGCATAGCCGTCATAGACCCTGTTGCCGGGATAGTTGGGCCGCGCGGTCAGCACCGTGGTTCCGGTCCCGGCCGCGGCGAAGGCGGTTGCGAGGTCGGTCATCATCGGCGCGCTGCCGGCCGGTTCCGGCCAATAGCTCTGCGCCACCAGCAGCAGCTCCTCCGGAACGGGCACGTCCGACAGGGACGGCATCGCCGAGGCGGGATCGGCCGACGGCCGGTCCCTGACCGGCTGCCGCAGTTGGATGGACTCGTCCGGCATCGGGGCCTACTCCGCCGCCTGCCGGGGGGCCGAACCCACCGCCTGGCCGCGCCCGGGGGCGGCGTTCTCCAGGAACCAGGCGTAGGTGCGGCGCAGCCCCTCCTCCAGCGCGACCTTCGGCCGCCAGCCGGTGGCGGACAGGCGCGACACGTCCATCAGCTTGCGCGGATGGCCGTCGGGCTTGGTCAAATCGTGGGTCAGCGTGCCGGGATAGCCGACGGTGTCGCGGATCAGCGCCGCGAGGGAGGATATGGCGATGTCGTCGCCCGGGCCGACATTGATGATCTCCTCGCCGTCGTAATGGTCCATCAGGTGCAGGCAGGCGTCCGCCATGTCGTCGACATAGAGGAACTCGCGCCGCGGCGTGCCGGTGCCCCACAGCGTGACCGTCGGGTCGCCCGCCATCTTGGCATCGTGGAAGCGGCGGATCATGCCGGGCAGCGCATGCGAGGTCTCGGGCTCGAAATGGTCGCCGGGGCCGTAGAGGTTCGACGGCATGGCGCAGATGGCGTTGAAGCCGTACTGGCGCCGGTAGGCCTGGGCCATGACGATGCCGGCGATCTTGGCGACGGCGTAGGGCTTGTTGCTCGGTTCCATCGGGCCGGACAGCAGCGCCTCCTCCTTGATCGGCTGCTCCGCATGCTTCGGGTAGAGGCAGGAGGATCCGAGGAACAGCAGCTTGCTGACCCCGCCGCGCCACGCGGCGTCGATGACGTTGGTCTGGATCAGCAGGTTGTCGCGGATGAAGTCGCCGCCGAAGCGGTCGTTGGCGAGGATGCCGCCCACCTTGGCCGCGGCCAGGATCACCTGGTCGATGCCCTCGCGGTCGAAGAAGGTGCGCACCGCCGCCTGGTCGGTCAGGTCGAGCTGCGAGCGGTCGCGGGTCACGAGGCCGGTATGCCCGGCCTCGGTCAGCCGCCGCAGAATGGCGGACCCGACGAGGCCCCGGTGGCCGGCGACGAAGATACGGCTGTTGCGGTCCATGCGGGCCGTCTCCTGATGAAGAGGTGTCGTCCGGGGTCGAGGCTGCTTGCCCCCTCCCCATCCCTCCCCCGCTTCGCGGGAGAGGGGGTAGAACGCTTGCCGACCTGGCTGAACGGCCAAAGCGGCGGCAGTCCCCTCTCCCGCGAAGCGGGGGAGGGTTAGGGAGGGGGAAAACGGCGCTTCTACTCCGCCGCCTGCCCCATGCGCCCAACCTCCGCCCCCAAACTCTCCCGCGCCCGCCCGGCATACCACTCCACCACGCCGGGCAGACCGGCGGAGAGCGGGATGCGCGGGGTGAAGCCCAGGGCGGTCAGCTTGGCGATGTCGGGGCTGCGGCGGTCGGTGCCGCCGGGAGCGGCCGGGCCGGGCATCACCTGGGCCTCGCGGCCGAGGCAGGCCACCGTGCGGCGGGCGAGGTCGGCGATGGTGACCTCCTCCGGGTTGCCGATGTGGTAGATGCCGAGATGCCCGCCCTTGCCGATCACCGTCACGATGCCGTCGACGGCATCGTCGATATGGACGAAGGCACGGGTCTGGCGGCCATCGCCCTGGATCGGGAAGGGCACGGCCCCGCTCGGGTGGGCGGCGATGGCCTCCACCGCGCGGCGGGAGAATTCCGGCACCACATGCTCCCAGCCCATGTCGGGGCCGTAGACGTTGTGCGGACGGAAGATCGCCACGCGGTCGAAGCCGCTGCGTCCCCAGTTGATCGCCAGCAGTTCCGAGATCAGCTTGGAGCCGCCGTAGCTGTAGCGGGCGTTCAGCACGTCCGGAACCACCAGCGGCACGTCCTCCGGCGTCGGCACCACGGGCGGCGTCTGGTAGGCCTCCGAGGAGGACGCCACGACCAGATCGCCGACGCCGCCGGCGCGGCAGGCGTCCAGCACGTTCAGCATGCCGCGCACGCCGACATCCAGCACCGTCTCCGGCTTCTCGTAGAAATGCCGGGTGCCGTTGACGGCGGCCAGGTGCAGCACGCCGTCGACCCCGCGCACCGCACCCTGCACGGCGGCGGGGTCGCGGATGTCGCCCTGGACGAACTCGACGTCCTCCAGCACGCCGGCCAGCCGCCCGGTGTGGCCGCGCGAATTGTCGTCGAGCACGCGGACCCGGTGGCCGTCGCTGACCAGCCGGTGGACGAGAGCCGCGCCGATGAAGCCGCTGCCGCCGGTGACGAGATAATGTTTCATGGAAATGGAGTCCCTTCGGGCCGCGGGGTCAGGCGACATGCGCGTAGCGGGCGGTGCCGTGGCTGCCGAGCGCGACATAGGCGGTCCCATCCGGCAGATCGACGTCGCGGCTGTTGAAATTGTTCCAGAAGTCGTAGATCACCCCCGGCCGGTCCATCCGCTCGGCCAGATCGGGCAGCGGCATCGAGGTGAAGACCGGGTGGTTGTTCAGGATCACCGCGAGGTTGGCGCCGGACACCGCGTCGGACATGTTGGCCGCCGGCTCCAGCCCGAAGGAGCGGATGTCGTCGGGGCGGACCACCGCGTCGAAGCCGCGCAGGCGGGCGGTGGGGAAGCGCTGGCGCAGCTCCTCCAGCACCGGCCTGGCCATCGTGCCGCGCAGGTCGTCGGTCGCCGGCCGGCCCTTGAAGGCGAGGCCCATCAGGCTGATGGTCGGCACCTGCGGGAAGCCCTGCATCGACTGGGCGAGCTTGCCGAGGAAGTCGGCGACCTCGGCCGGCTGGCTTTCGTTGACGCGGCGGCCGGCGGCGGTGATCGCCATCTCCACGCCCGCCTCGCGCGCCGCCTCGATCAGGATGTGCGGATCCTTCTCCAGGCAGGGGCCGCCGACCGGGCCGGGCAGCGGCAGGTTGGTGCGCGGATAGCCCAGCTTGCCGGCGCGCGCCACCTCGACCGCCGAGATCTCCATGGCGTTGCACAGCTTGGCGATCTCGTTGGAGAAGGCGAAGGTCACGTCGCGGTAGGTGTTGTCGACCAGCTTGATCAGCTCCGCCGTCTCCAGGGTGGAGACCTTGACGGTGGTCGGCGTCAGGAAGCCGAAGATCTGGGCGGCGCGGGTCGCGACCTCCATGCTCTCCGCCCCGACGATCTGCGGCAGCTGGTTCAGCTCCAGCAGCGCCTGCCCCTCCAGCGTGCGTTCCGGGCAGAAGGCGATGTCGAACCGCTTGCCGGTCGACCGCAGGATCGGCGCCACGACGTTGCGCGTGGTGCCGAGCTTGACGGTGGAGCGCAGGATGACGAGGTCGCCATCGTTCAGGCAGGCGGCGACCTGACGGGTCGCCGCCTCGATCATGTCGGTGCGGACCCGGCCGTCCTTGCCGAGCGGCGTCCCGACCGTGATGATGAAGACGCTGGCCTTGTCGCAGCCGTCGTGGCTGCGGCTGAAGGTGAAGCGGCCGCGTGCCGTCACATGGCGCAGCTTCTCGGTCAGGCCCGGCTCGTGGAAGTGGGGATTGCCCCGGCCGAGCTGTTCGAGCACGTCCTGCCGCACCTCGACCCCATGCACCTGGAAGCCGGCGTCCGCCATCGCCACCGCCAGCGTCAGGCCGACATAGCCGAGCCCGAGGACGCAGACGTTACGATCGGGAAAAGTCTTGGGAAGCATCGTCGCTCCTGCCGTTTGCCGCGGACCCGCCACATGGGGCGGGCCGCCCGTGAGTTTGAAGACGTCCTGCCTGCCTGCCCTGCCAGCGGAAACGCCGGAGGAGATGCAGGCGGAGATACCTCGAAATTCGAAATTGTTTTATTGTTGTGACTTCGCCGTGGTGCTGAAGTAACCCGTTTCCGACGTTGTGCAGCGCGAAGTGTTTCAGAAATCACCGTCCTATGAAAAGACTATGATTGCCGATCACGGCCGTATTAATGGTACTAACCCCGGCCGCTATCGAATGAATGCTTGGAGGCACCAACAGAGACGTTCGGAAGTGGTGCAATGGGCACAAAGAGATTTGCTGTCCGGTACAGGAAGTCCTGGTCTGCAGGAATCGGGGGGCACCGTCACCGTCCCGCCACAAGGTGCTCCGTCAGGCCGTGGCGCTGGCCAGCCGGCGCAACCTTTTCGGGCGCACCAGACCGGTCAGCACCGCGACCGCCGCATAGACCGCCACCATGACGACGCTGCCCAGCACGAAATGCACCAAGGGCGGCGCGCGGTCGAACAGCGGGGCGGCGAAGCGGTCGAGCGCCAGCGCCGCGGCGATGGCCATGCCGGCGCACAGCAGCGCCCGCGCCGCGATCCCGCCATACAGCTCGCCGACCGCCCGGCGGTGGATCCAGGCGATGGCGACCGTGGCCGCCAGCTCCGCGGTGAAGGTCGCCATCGCCGCGCCCTCGATCCCGTAACGGGGGATCCACCAGACATTCAGCAGCGCGTTCAGCGCACCGCCGGACAGCATGGCGATCATGTAGCCGGTCTGCCTGTGCCAGACGAGCAGCGGGTTGCCCAGGATCATGTTGGCGTAGACCACCGCCGAGGCCAGCATCAGCAGCCGCAGCGCCAGCGTGGCCGGGGCGTAGGCGTCGCCGAACAGCGTGCCCAGGATGACCGGCGCCAGGGTTAAGCCGCCGGCGACCACCAGCCCGCCGACCGCGAGCATGACCGAGGCATAGGCACGCATCCGGTCGCGCATCTGCCCCAGCTCGCCATAGGCCGCGGCCAGCTGCGGCAGGAAGGCGTTCATCACGATGTTGCCGACCAGATTGGCCAGCGTCTGGATCTTCACCGCCGCGCTGTACCAGCCGACATCGGTATGCGGGGCGAGGAAGCCCAGCATCACCACGTCGAGATGGGTGAAGATCGCCCAGGCGAAGACGCCGACCGCCATCGGCGTCGCCGCGGTCAGGATCTCGCGCCAGACCTTCAGGTCGACCCGCGGGCGCAGCGTGCCGAAGTCGCGGCGGAAACGGCCGATCATCACCAGCGCGTTGACGGTGATGGATCCGCCGGTGATGGCGGCGGCGGTGATGGCATCCTCAGGGCCGCGCACCAGCAGGAAGACGAGCAGCATGGATCCGATGGAGGTGCCGATCTCCCGCGTTGCGATCACCCCCATCTTCTCGGTCGCCTGGTAAACAAAGTCGAGCACCAAAGCGTTCCCAAGAAGCTGGACCGCCTGCACCAGAAGAACCGCCTTCACCGCCATCGGCTTGTCCAGCGACAGGATGAAGGCGGCATAGAGCGCGCCGACGATCAGCGCCAGCACGGTGCGCAGGGTCAGCACATGCTCCGACAGCCGGGCCGCCTGGTCGCGGTCCCGCGCGATCTCCCGGATCGCGTAGGTGGACAGGCCCATGTTCACGAACAGCGCCGCATAGGCCATCAGCGAGGTGCCGAAGCCCAGCACGCCGAAGCTGTCCGGCCCCAGCACCCGGGCGGTCCAGGCGGCGGTGACCAGCCCGCTCGCCATCGTCGCCGCCTTCGCGGCGGCCAGGGCCCGGATGTTCTGGAAGATACGGCGGCCAGCGGTCATTCACGGGCTCATCAATGGTGGAAAGCACATGGAACACGGAAGGGAGTTCCTCAATTCGCGTAGTACCGGCGGTAGCCGTGGTAGCGGCCGCTGTCGGGGAACTCGTACTGGGCATGGCGGCGGGCATCGACCTGGCTGAACAGCACGCCGACCACCTCGCCGCCGGCCTCGACCACCTCCTTCAGCCCGGCCATCGCCGTGCCGCGCTTGGTCAGGCCCCAGCGGACGATGAAGACGGTCTGGTCGGCCAGCGCCGCCAGCAGCTTGCCTTCCGACACCGCCAGCACCGGCGGCGAGTCCAGCACGACGCGGTCGTAGTTGACCGACAGCCGCGACAGCAGCTGATGCATGCCGGACGACCCCAGGCTGTCCTGCGGCAGGGCCCGGCCATGGCCGGCGGAGATGACGTGCAGGCCGGTGCGCGGATCGACCTGGATCGCCTCCTCCAGCGCAACGGTTCCCGCCAGCACCTCCGACAGGCCGCGGTCGTTGGACAGGCCGAGCATCTCGTGCAGGCATTTGCGCCGCAGGTCGCAGTCGACCAGGATCGTCCGCTGGCCGGCGTTGGCGCAGGTGCGGGCGAAGGCCGCGGCGACGGAGCTCTTGCCCTCGCCGGGAACCGACGAGCTGAACAGGATCACCCGGTGCCGCCCGTCCGGATTGGCGAGCAGCAGCGAGGTGCGCAGGTTCTGCATCGATTCCGCGAAGGCCGAGACCGGCTTGTCGACGATGTAGCTGGCCGGTGCGCCGCCGAAGCGCGGGATGCGCGGCACGATGCCGAGGCTGCGCACGCCGGTGGCCAGCTCGAACTGGTGCGGGCTGCGGAAGCCGCCGTCGGACCGTTCGCGCAGCATGGCCAGCAGCACGCCGACCGTCCCCGACGCCACCAGCGCCAGCAGCAGGATCAGCTTGCGGTTGGGCTGCGACGGGTCGAGCGGGATCGATGCCTCCGACACGATGCGGGCGTCGGGCTGGCGCATGTCGTTCTGCGTGGCGATCTGCTGCGAGCGGGTCAGCAGCGATTCGTACATCGCCTGGGCGGTGCTGGCGTCGCGTTCCAGCGTGCGCAGGCCGACGGTCGCCTGCTGCTGCTCGTTCTGCCTGGCCTCCGCCTGGTCCAGGCTGGCCTTCAGCGCCTGCTCGCGGCCCTTCGCCATCTCGACCTCGTTGCCGAGGTTGGCGACGATCTTGCCGACATCGGCCCTGATCTGGCCCTGCAGGTCGCGCAGCTGGCTCTGCAGCGCCTGCAGCATCGGGTGCCGGTTGCCATAGCGGTTGGTGGCGTCGGCGATCTGCCGTTGCAGATCGACCTCGCGCTCGCGCAGCGCCTGGATCAAGGGCGAGCCCAGCACCTCGCCGACCGCCGACGCGCCGCGCGGCGAGTTGGCCATCGCCGTGACGTCGCGCAGCTTGCTTTCCGCCTCCTGCCGCTTGGTGCGGGTCAGGATGTAGTCGGCGTTGAGCTGGCTCAGCTGCTGGCCGACCACCGTGCTTTCGTTGGTCGAGGAGACGGTCAGCCCATGCTGGGTGCGGTATTTCTCCACCGCGTCGCCGGTGGTCTGGGCCTCCTTGCGCAGGTCGCCCAGCCGCTCCTCCAGCCATTGGGTGGCGCGCTTGGACGCCTTGAACTTCTCGTCCAGCTGGTCGACCAGATAGAGGTCGGCCATGGTGTTGGCGATCTGCGACGCCTTGCGCGGGTCCTCGCTGTCGAAGCTGACGGCGATGACGTAGGAGCGCCCCTGCGGCCGGACCGAGGTGTTGTCGAGCACGGCGTTGACCACCGAGGTCATCTGGTTGCGCGCGATCTCGTCGGGGGACAGCGGCACATCGCTGGTCTGCTTCCAGCTGTCGGGGATCCAGTTGCGCGGGTTCAGCGCCACCAGCCAGCCCGGCGGCGGCGGACGCAGCGCGGCGTTGAATTCCGGATCCTTCGTCAGCCCCAGCTTCGCCACCACCTTCTCGGCGAAGGCCGGCGATTTCAGGATCGCGACCTCGCTTTGCAGCGCGCTGATGTCGGGGGTCATGTCGGACACCACGCCCTCGAAATTGAGGACGGTGTTCTTGCGATGCTCGACCATGATCAGGGTTTCGGCCGTGTAGAGCGGCGTCATGCGGAACGCGACCAGGGCCGCCAGCCCGGTGCCGACCACGATCGCCATGCCGATCAGCAGCTTGTGCCGCCGCAGCAGCCCGGTGGTCCGGCGCACCGCGCTGGCGGCGCTGGCCGACAGGTCGTAGGATACGGAACCGGTCCCCCGCCGGGTTTCAGGGGTATGACGGCGGGGCTGTTCCTGAAGTTCCTGGGTGGCCAAAGGGTCCTCCTCGCGTAACGACCAGAAGCGCGGCCATAGGACCGAACGGTCGCCCGATCTTCCATTTCGGACAGCGGCTGCTGTCCGTCGGTCGGGCTCGGCGGTTCGTCCGATTGGCTGAAACGCAGTGTTAGTCCAGCCGTTGCATCGGCCATCCTGTGCATGCGGCGAGCAAGGGGCGCGCAGTGGGTAGTCTTCCTGACCCTGTTGCAGTGCAGTATGGACCGTCGCAGCCGGACGGGGGATAATGGGGATTACTCGAAAGGACAGGGGCCATGACGCGCGAACGCACCGGTTGGGCCGCCGAAATGCCTGCGCTTTTCCCAGCATTGGCGAGGCTGGAACCGGATCGGGCCGCCTATCTCGACACTGCCGGCCGGCGGGTGGAGGTTCCGCGCGGCACCGTCCTGTTCCGCGCCGGCGACCGGTGCCACACCTTCCTGATGGTTCTTGACGGCACGGTGCGGGTGCAGATGACCTCGGAGACCGGGCGGGAGATCGTGCTGTACCGCGTCGCCCGCGGCGAAACCTGCATCGTCACCACCGCCTGCCTGCTGACCGACGCCCCCTATGGCGCCGAGGCGGTGGCGGAAACCGACATCGACGCGGTGGCGCTGGCGGCCGGCCCGTTCCACGAGCTGGTGGCGCGCTCCGCCGCCTTCCGCGACTTCGTCTTCGCCTCTTTCGGCACCCGGCTGACCGGCATGATGATGTTGATCGAGGAGGTCGCCTTCGGCCGCATCGACCTGCGCCTTGCGCGGTTCCTGGCCGACCGCCGCGACGCGGCCGGCGGGCTGGACATCACCCACCAGGCGCTCGCCGTGGAGCTGGGCACCGCGCGCGAGGTGGTGAGCCGCCAGTTGAAGGAGTTCGAGCGCCGCGGGCTGGTGGCCTTGTCGCGCGGCCGGATCCAGGTGCCGGACCCGGCGGCGCTGCTGGCGCTGGCGGACGGCCGGTGAGGGCGGCGGCTCGATACCGGGACGTGCAAAAGCTGCCCTGACCTGCCCCCCTGTGACTCCGTCACAGACGGCAACCTCAGCCGCGGCATAAACCATCGTCATGCGGGAACGAGCGATTCCCGTGCCATCGCCTCAACATGACGGGTGCCGCCATGAATTGCCGCAATATGGGCCCGGTCGATCGCGCGTTGCGCGCCATCGTCGGGCTGATCCTGATTTCGCTGACCGTCGTCGGCCCGCAGACCCTGTGGGGACTGGTCGGGCTGGTGCCGCTGCTGACCGCCGTCGCCGGCTTCTGCCCGGCCTACACGCTGCTGGGCATCAAGACCTGCCGGACGGAAAACCGCATGGTCTGATGCGGCCATATCCCGGACATGCCGAAACGGCATCACGGACATGCCGAAACGGCCCGCCCCCCTGGCGGGCCGTTCGCATTCCGGCGGAAGAGGCCGGCGGAAGACGCCGGCCGCGGTCAGGCGCGCGGGGCGTGCTTGTTCAGGATGCGCTGGAGCGTCCGGCGGTGCATCTTCAGGCGGCGCGCGGTTTCCGACACATTGCGTTCGCACTGCTCGAAGACGCGCTGGATGTGCTCCCAGCGCACGCGGTCGGCCGACATCGGGTTTTCCGGCGGCTGGGGCAGCGGGCGGCCATCGGCCAGCAGGGCCGATTCGACGGCGTCGGCGTCGGCGGGCTTGGGCAGGTAGTCGACCGCGCCGGCCTTCACCGCCGCGACGGCGGTGGCGATGTTGCCGTAGCCGGTCAGCATGACGACGCGGGCGTCCGGCCGGGCGTCGCGCAGGGCCGACACCACGTCCAGCCCGTTGCCGTCGCCGAGCCGCAGGTCGACCACCGCGAAGGCGGGGGCCGATTCCTGCGCAACCTCGATGCCGAGCTGCACGCTGTCGACCGCCACCACGTTGAAGCCGCGCTTCTCCATGGCGCGGGCCAGCCGCGTGCGGAAGGGGGCGTCGTCGTCGACGATCAGGAGGCTGCGGGTGACGTCGCCAGTGAAGGTCAGTTTGACGGCATCGCCCGACAGCAGGTCATCGGTTGTTTTGAGGGTGTCCACCGCAAAACCTCATTTCTTGGCGTTGATGGTCTTCCAGCGCACGGAAATCCGCGCGCCGCCGCCCGGCGTCTGATGACCGCCGGCATGCGGGTCGGCGGGCGGGATGCCGGCCGGCGGGTTGTTGGCGTACTGCACGGTCGCGCCGGTCTTCTCCAGCAGCGTCTGCGCGATGAAGATGCCCAGCCCCATATGGCCGCCGCCCGCCTGCCCTTTCGGGCCGGAGCGCTCGCCGCGCACCGACAGGTACGGCTCGCCGATGCGGCCCAGCAGATGGGGCGGGAAGCCCGGCCCGTCGTCCATCACCGTCACGGTGACGCCGCGGCCGTCCCAGGCGGCGGCGACCGTGACCTTGTGGCGGGCGAACTGGTGGGCGTTCTGGATGAAGTTGCCGATGCCGTGGATGATTTCCGGGCTGCGGCGCAGGAAGGGTTCGTCGACCTCGCCGACCGGGTGCGGCTCCACCGCGAAGGCGATGTGGCCCAGCCGGTGCGGGGCGGCGGCGGCCTCGATCAGCGTGGTCAGCGGCAGCCGTTCGAACGGGTCGCCGCCGTCGGCCTCGGGCTTGCGCGCCAGATCGGCCAGGATTTCGCGGCAGCGCATCACCTGGCTCTGCAGCAGCTCGACATCCTCGCCATAGGGGCTGTCGGGCGGCAGGTCGCGCGCCAGCTCCTTCGCCACCACGGCGATGGTGCCGAGCGGCGAGCCCAGCTCGTGCGCGGCGGCGGCGGCGAGCGCGCCCAGGGCGCCCAGCCGCTGTTCGCGGGCCAGCGCCACCTGCGAGGCGGCGAGCGCATCGGCGAAGCGCCGCGCCTCGGCGGCGACGCGGAAGACGTAGCCGGCGATGAAGACCGACGACACCGTCAGCGACAGCCACACCCCGAAGGCGTAGAGCGGCGCCATGGAGCGCACCGGCTCCTCCCACGGCAGCGGGAAGTGCCACAGCGCGAGCGCGGTCAGGCAGATCAGGTTCAGGCCGGTCAGCAGCACCGTGCTGTAGCGCGACAGGATCGCCGCGCCGACGGTCATCGGCGCCAGCAGCAGGATGGCGAAGGGGTTGCTGAGGCCGCCGGTGAGGTACAGCAGCAGCGTCAGCTGCAGCATGTCGTAGCTGAGATACAGCGCCGCGTCGCGGTCGGCCAGCCGCAGCCGGCCGCCCTGCTGGGCCATCGCCACCACGTTCAGCAGGGCCGACGCGCTGATGGCGGCCAGCACCGGCCCCAGCGGCAGCGGGAAGCCCAGCCCGAGGCTGACGAAGCCGACCGCGGCCAGCTGGCCGATGACCGCGACCCAGCGGATCAGGATCAGCGTGCGCAGCGTGATGCGGCCGTCGGGCTGCGCCCATTGCGGCGGCGGCGGGGCCGGGATCGGTCCGGCCAGTGCGCCGGCGAGCGTCGTCATGACAGATGCCCCCGGGACGGATGCCCCTGGCGGTTGCGGCGGTTGCCGCCATATTCTGTGCCCATGACCGAACGAACCATGCCGCAGCCTCCGGCCATCATGCCCTCCCCTGCCTCCTCCCCTGCCCCCTCCGCTGCCCCGGCCCCCGCCCCGGCCATCCGGGCCGACGGGCTGACCAAGCGCTTCCCGACGCCCGGCGGCGGGCAGGTGACGGCGGTCGACGCCATCGGCTTCACCGTGGCGCGCGGCAGCGTGACCGGCCTGCTTGGCGGGAACGGCGCCGGCAAGACGACGACCATCTCGATGCTGCTCGGGCTGCTGCTGCCGACGGCCGGGACTGTGGAGATCCTGGGCGTCGACATGGCGCGCCATCGGCATGCCGTGCTTCCGCGCATGAACTTCTCTTCCCCCTACGTCGAGCTGCCCCATCGGTTGACGGTGCGGGAGAACCTTACCGTCTATGCCCACCTCTACGGTTTGACATGCGTCAAAAAGCGCGTCCAAGAATTGGCCGAGCATCTTGACCTGACCCGGTTTCTCGATCGTCCGTCCGGCGGCCTGTCCGCCGGGCAGAAAACCCGCGTCGCCCTGGCCAAGGCCCTGCTGAACGACCCGGAGCTGCTGCTGCTCGACGAGCCGACCGCCTCGCTCGACCCCGACACCGCCGATTGGATCCGCACCTACCTGGAGCGCTACCGCGCCCGCACCGGCGCCACCATCCTCCTGGCCTCCCACAACATGCTGGAGGTGGAGCGGCTGTGCGACGGCGTGCTGATGATGCGGCAGGGCAGGATCGTCGACCGCGGCGCCCCGTCGGCCCTGCTTGCCCGCTACGGCCGCCAGACCCTGGAGGAGGTGTTCCTGGACATCGCCCGCGCGCCCGACAGCCCGCTCCTGGCCGGGGAGACCGCCGATGCCGCCGAATGACCCCATGAGAGAGCCCATGAATGAACCTTCGGCCCATCCGGCCATCCCCCGCGCCGATTTCTCGCTGCGCCGGATCGCCGCCATGGTGCTGCGCTACTGGTACCTGCTGCGCGGATCCTGGCCGCGCATCCTGGAACTGGCCTACTGGCCGACCATGCAGATGATCCTGTGGGGCTACATCAACCAGTTCATGGCGTCGGGCAGCGGCGGGGGCAGCGGCTGGGTGGCGCAGGGCGCCGGCGTGCTGGTCAGCGCGGTGCTGCTGTGGGACGTCCTGTTCCGCGGCCAGCTCGGGGTCTCCGTCTCCTTCCTGGAGGAGATGTGGTCGCGCAACCTCGGCCACCTGTTCGTCAGCCCGCTCCGCCCCGGCGAATGGATCACGGCGCTGATGACCATGAGCCTGCTGCGCACTTTGATCGGCGTGCTGCCGGCGGCGCTGCTGGCGATCCCCTTCTTCGGCTATTCGGTCTTCGCGCTGGGCCTGCCGCTGGCCGCCTTCTTCGTCAACCTGATCGTCCTGGGCTGGTCGCTCGGCCTGCTGATCGTGGCGCTGATCCTGCGCTACGGCATGGGGGCGGAGGGGCTGGCCTGGATCGTCGTCTTCATGCTGGCGCCGGTCAGCGCCGTCTACTACCCGGTGTCGATCCTGCCCGTCTGGCTCCAGCCGGTCGCGCTGGCCCTGCCGTCGGCCCATGTGTTCGAGGGCATGCGGGCGCTGATCTTCGACGGCCTCCTGCGCTGGGACCATCTGGCCTGGGCCTTCGGCCTGAACGCGCTCTACATGGCAGCGGGCGTCGCGGTCTTCCTCTACGCCTTCCGTCAGGCGCGCGTTCGCGGCGCGCTGCTGCAGACCGGGGAGTGAGCCCCGTTTTCTAGGAACTGGCGCCCGGCGGCAGCAGCGGCCCGACCCAGCGCGCCAGGAAGGCGTCCGCCGCCGCGCCGGCCACCGCCGGCCTTGCGGCCAGCAGCAGCTGCAGCAGTGCCGTATGCAACTCCGTACAGGCCGACAGGTCGACGCGCGGCGCCGCCGTCGCCTCCAGCCATTCCGCGAGCGGCAGCGCCTCGTCCACCGTGCAGGCCGCCTCGAAGCGGGCGAGATCGTCGTCGTAGCGGATCGGCATCACAGCAGCTCCCTCAGGTCGAGCACCAGGATCAGCCGGCCGTCGCCCAGCACCGCGGTTCCGGCATAGCCGCGCAGGCCGCGCAGCACCCCGGTCATCGGCCGCAGCACCACGTCGGCACGCTCGCCGACATCGTCGACCGCGACAGCGACCGGCCCGTCCCCCAGCTCGGCCAGCAGCACGCAGTCGGCCCCGCCGCCCCCCGGCCCGTCCCCCGGCTTCTCTTCCGGCTGGCCCAGCAGGCGGCGCAGGCGGACCAGCGGGACGACGCGGTCGCGCAGGACGACGCTCTCCGCCCGCTTCACCGCGCGGATGGCGGTGCGCGGCACACGCTGGACGCCGCCGACCAGGGCGACCGGCACGCCGTAGAGCGCCCCCGCCGCCTCCACCACCACGACGCGGGTGATGCTGAGCGTCAGCGGCAGGGCGAGCCGCACCCGCGTGCCGGCGCCGACCGTCGAGGCGATCTCCACCCGGCCGCCGGCCCGCTCCACCGCGGCGCGCACCGCGTCCATCCCGACCCCGCGGCCGGACAGGTCGGAAACACCGGCTGCCGTGCTGAATCCGGGGGCGAAGACCAGCCGCAGCGCGTCGGCGTCGGACAGGGCGGCAGCGGCCTCCGGCTCCAGCAGCCCCTTGGCGACGGCGGCGCGGCGCATCGCGGCGGGGTCGATGCCGCCGCCGTCGTCCGAAACCTCGACCACCACGCCGCCCTTGTCCTGGAAGGCGCGGATGCGCAGGGTGCCGGCGGACGGCTTGCCGGCGGCGGCGCGGCGCTCCGGAAGCTCGATGCCGTGGTCGAGCGCGTTGCGCACCAGATGCAGCAGCGGCTCGCCCAGCATGTCGAGGATGTCCTTGTCGGCCTCCGTCTCCGCCCCCTCCAGCACCAGCTCCACACCCTTGCCCAGCCGGCGGGCGGTGTCGCGGACCAGCCGGGGCAGCGGTTCGAAGACCCGGGCCAGCGGCAGCAGCCGCAGCCGCAGGGCGGCATGGCGCAGGTCGCCGACCAGCGTGTCCAGCCGGGCGGAGAAGGATTTCAGGTCGCGCCCGAATTCGGATCCCGGCCCGGCATCCGCGGCGCGGCGGACCAGCGGCCCCAGCTGTCCCTTCACCACCGACAGCTCGGCGACCAGCGTCATCAGCGCGTCCATCCGCTCGGGCTCCACCCGCAGGGCGCGGCGCGCGGCCGGCGGAGGGGTGGCGGCGGCGGTCGGGACCGGGGCCGGCTCCGGCCCGGCCTCGACGTCACCGGCAAGGAACCGGCGCAGGCCGTCGCCATCGGTGCAGGCGGCCTCCAGCCGGCGCCGGTCCACCCGCCGGCCGAGCGCCGCCTGGATCGCCGTCACCGTCCGCAGCACCGCCGCCCGGCGGGCATCGCGTTCGGCCGCGCCGCCGGGCAGGTCCAGGATGTGCGCCTGTTCCGCCAGCATGGCGTCGGCCAGCGAGGCCGGCGTCGGCGCGCGCGCGGGTGCCGCCAGCACCACCGCACCGGTCCGCACCTGGTCGGGCACGCTGCGGAAGGCCGGCGCCACCGCCTCCGGCGCTGCGCCGCTGAGCGCGCGGAAGCGCAGCAGGCAGCGATGGGGATCCATCTCCGCCGGCGGCGGCAGCGGCTCCGCCGGGTCGATCCGCAGCAGCCGCAGGTCGGGCACCCGGCGGAACAGCGCCAGCGGGTCGTCGCCGGTGAAGAAGCAGTCGGGATCGGGCGTATAATCGATCGCCGTCAACACCCCCCCGCCGGCCGCGCGCCGTTCCTCCGCCGTCAGCGCCGCCAGCCAGGGGAAGCCTCCGGTTCCATCGTCCCCGGCCGTCCCCTCCGCCGCGGGCGCCTCCCCGCCGCCCGACAGCGCACGGGCCAGCGGTTCGGCCGCGTCCGCGGCATCGGCGGGCAGCGCGCCGCCGCTGTCCAGCGCCGCCACCCAGCGGGCGCACTGGTCGAGCGCACGGAACAGCCGGTCGGCCAGCTCGGGCGTCATGCTGCGCCGGCCGTCGCGCAGCAGCGACAGCACGTCCTCCCCGGCATGGACCAGCCGGGTGAAGGGCGCCATCTCGAACAGGGCGCTCGCCCCCTTCAGGGTGTGGAAGGCGCGGAACAGCTCGTCCACCGCGGCGCGGTCGGCCGGGTCGCGCTCCAGCGCCAGCAGCGCGCCGCCGGCGGCCTCCAGCAGGTCCTGCGCCTCGACGATGAACTGGTCGAACAGCTCGTTCATGGCGTTCCCTCCGGGCCCGCGCCATGTCCGTCCGTGCCGGCGGGGCTTTCCGCCGGAGGCCCGGCGAGCGGGCGGCCGGTCAGCAGCCGGGCCGCCTCCACCAGCGTCTCCGGCCGCGGCGGCTTGACGATGTACCAGTTGGCGCCGGCCAGCAGCGCCTGCTCGCGGTCGCTGTCCTTCGATTCGGTGCTGATCATGATG
Source organism: Azospirillum sp. HJ39 (assembly GCF_041507355.1). NCBI lineage: Bacteria > Pseudomonadati > Pseudomonadota > Alphaproteobacteria > Rhodospirillales > Azospirillaceae > Azospirillum > Azospirillum sp. HJ39. The sequence goes on from NZ_CP167913.1 coordinate 850,672, forward strand.
GCCGGCACGTCGCGCAGGACCGGGTCGCGGCGCAGCACGCGCAGCATGGTGTAGCCGTCCATCTTGCGCATGTTGACGTCGACGATCACCAGATCGGGCGGGGCGGCCATCGCGCGCTCCAGCCCCTCGATCCCGTTCACCGCCTCATCCACCACGAAGCCGTCGGCCTCCAGCACCCGGCGGCCGAAGGCGCGCACGGTCACGGCATCGTCGACCACCAGGACGCGCGGCCCGCCTGCGGTCTTTGGGCCTGCGGTCTTGGGACCTTCGCTCATTGTGCCCCTCCGTCGGCCGGCTTCTGGTAGAGGATCGCGTCCGGGAAGCGGCGCGGGACGAACAGCGAGGACATGCGGCTCATGCTTTCCGAATGGCCGAGGCAGACGAAGCCGCCGGGCGCCAGCGCATCGTGGAACATGCCCGCCGCCTCCCGCCGGCCCAGGTCGTCGAAATAGATCAGCAGGTTGCGGCAGAAGATGACGTCGATCCCGCGGAACGCCCGCGCCTGCCGCGGATCGGCGATGTTGACCAGCGAGAACTCGACCGACTCCCGCAACTCCTCCACGATCCGCCAGCGCGGCCCGCCGCCCTCGGCGGCACCGCGCCATGGCTGGAAATACTTGGCGCGCAGATGGGCCGGCAGCCCCTGCAGGGCGCGCTCGTCATAAACGCCCTCGCGCGCACGGTCCAGCACCGCGCTGTCGATGTCCGACGCCAGCAGCTCGATCTCGTAATCGTCCACCCGCCTCCAATGCTCCAGCAGCATGATGGCGATGGAATAGGGCTCCTCCCCGGTGGCGCAGCCGGCCGACCAGATGCGCAGCCTCGAACCCGCGGGCCGTCCGCGCACCAGCTCGTCGAGGACGGAATTCACCAGGCAGTCGAACTGGTACTTCTCGCGGAAGAAATAGGTCTCGTTCACCGTCATCAGGTTGACGAGCCGCTGAAGCTCCTCCCCCGACGCCTGGAAGCGCAGCAGGTTCAGATAGGCGCGCAGGCCGGCCGCCCCGACCGCCTGCATGCGCGACGCGACGCGGCGGTCGACGAAATAGCGCTTGGCCTCGGTGAAGGACAGGCCGGTTCGCTCGCGCAGGAAGTCGCACAGCGTGGCATATTCCTCCGCGGACAGGCCTTCGGGTTCGGCACCGGTCACGCGGTCATCCACCGCGGAAGCTCGAGCGGGCCGCATCGACGGCGAAGGCGACGAAAGGGTCGTCGGGGAAGCGGCGGGCCAGGATCTCAAGGCTCGACAGCGCTTCCGGACTGCCGGCCTCGGCCAGCGCCTCCACCGCGGCGAGGCCGACATTGACGTCGGCGTCGCGCTCCAGCACCGCCGCCAGCCACTCCCCCCGGCCGGAGCCGGAGGCCGGGCCAGGGCCGGGCTCCGGGCCGGGCTCCGGGCCGGGCTCCATCGCCAGCCCGCCCAGCCCCTGCACCGCGAAGATGCGCAGGTCCGGGTCGGCATGGCCGAGCAGCGGCAGCAGGACCGAAGCGGCGACCGCCGCCGGCATCTGCTGCAGGCTCTCCAGCGCGGCATTGCGCAGGGCGGCGTCCTCGCGGTCGAGGAAGGGGACCAGCGCCGCCGCGGCCTCGGGCGTGGCGATGCGGGCCAGCGCCGTCAGCACCGCCTCGCGCACGCCGGCATCGCCCTCCTCCTCCAGCCGGCGGGCCAGTGCCGCGACGGCATCCGGCTCCGGCGCACGGCCCAGCGCATGCGCGGCGTCGCGCCGGACCGACGGGTCGGCATTCCCGAGCGCGGCCAAGGGATCGGCCAAGGGATCGGCCAAGGAATCGGCAAGCGGGGCGTCGAGCGGATCGGCCGCCGCGGCACCGCCCCGGACATCCTCCGGCGGAACGGGCGGGCTCCCGCCCGCCTTCTTCTTCACCAGCCCCATGCGCCCCCCATGTGTCCCCTATCCTCCCTACCCTGTCCGCTGGTCCGGCCGCCGGGCGGCGGGCATCAGCCAGCGGACCAGCTGGCCGGCGATCCGGTTCGACGGCAGCACGATGCCGGCGCCGCCGCGGCGGATCAGATCCTGCGGCATGCCGAAGATGACGGCGCTGTCCTCGGACTCCGCGATGGTCCGGCCGCCGCGGCCATGCAGGTCGGCCATCGACGCCCCGCCGTCGTTGCCCATGCCGGTCAGCAGCACGCCGACCAGCCGGTCGGCCGGCAGCAGCCGCAGCGCGCTCGTCACCAGCCGGTCGGCGTTCGGATGCCAGGGCCGGTCGGGCGATGCAGGGACGCAGACCGCCTGCAGCCGTCCGCCGCGCCGCGCCAGCTCCAGGTCGGCGCCGCCGCGGGCGATGCAGACCATCCCCGGCTCCAGCACCGTGGCCCGCGCCACCTCCACCACCCTGAGCGCGCACAGCTCGTCCAGCCGCCGCGCCAGCGTCGCGGTGAAGGCGGGCGGCATGTGCTGCGCCACCACCACCGGCCAGGGGAAATCCGCCGGCAGCACCGGCAGGATGTCCTCCAGCGTGCTCGGCCCGCCGGTGGACACGCCGACCAGCACGACACCCCAATTGTCACCGCCGCCCGGCATCTCCGCCGGGGACGGCGGCGCATCCTGCGGCGATGGGGGGGCGGGGGCGGCGAAATCCTCACCGGCGATGCGGGCACGGGCCAGCCGCAGCCGTTCGCGCAGGCCGTGCACGCGGCGCGGGCGCGAGGACGCCGCGGCGCGCACCGTCTCCACCAGCTCCATGCCGATGCGGCCGATGGCGCCGGCCGCCGGCTTCTGCACCGCTTCCACCGCGCCCAGCCGAAGCGCCTCCAGCGTCTCCTCGGCGCCCGCGCCGGTCAGGGCGGAGACCATGACCACCGGCTTGGGATGCTCCACCATGATGCGGGCGAGGCAGGCCAGCCCGTCCATGCCCGGCATGGTGATGTCCAGCGTCACCACGTCGGGGTCGAGGACGGGCAGGCGCGCCAGCGCCTCCTCGCCGGTCGCGGCGGTTTCCACCCTGAATCCGGCCTCTCCCAGCAGGTCGGCGATCCGCCGCCGCATCAGCGCGGAATCGTCGACCACCAGCACCGTCGGCTCAGGCCTGCCCATTCACTGCCTCACACTGGGGAAGCCGGCAGGGCCGGACCGTGCAGATCGGCAAGCCGGTCCATGTCGAGCAGCCCGTCGGCGTCCATCAGCAGGATCAGCCGCGCCGCGCCGCCGGCCGTGTCCAGCGTGGCGACCCGGCGGATCAGCCGGCGCTGCGCCGCCGACACCGCGGGCGCCGGGCCGATCCGCTCCGCCGCCACCGTCAGCAGGCCGGACAGCCCGTCCACCAGCAGCCCGACGCGCGCCGCGTCCGCCCCCTGGCGCCCGACCGCCACCACCCGGCCGCGCTCCGCCACCCCGGCGCCGGCATCCAGGGCGGGCAGATGCAGCAGCCGGCGCTGGTCGATCAGCGGCAGCACCTCGCCGCGCAGGGTCAGTACCCCGGTGACGAAGTCGGGGGCGTTGGGCAGCGGCGTCACATGGTCGGGCCGCCGCAGCACCTCGCGCACCACGGCGACCGGCAGGCCGTATTCCGCCCCGGCGAGCCGGAACACGACGAAGCGCTCCTCCTCCGCCGCACCGTCCGCAGCCCGCGCCGGCTCCATCGCGATTCCTTCCCCATTCCCCGCCCCGTCCCCCTCGGCGCCGAGCGCGGCGCCATGGCGGAACAGCCGCTCAGCCGACAGCACCGACACCAGCCGCCGTCCGCCGTCGACCCGGGCGATGCCGTCGAGATCCTCGAACTCCGGCTCGCGGGCCAGCAGCGGCGGCACCGGGTCGACCAGCTTGCGGTCGAGCCGCAGGATCTCCCGCACCTCGTCCACCAGCACGCCGACCGGCGCCCGCCCGTCCCCGGCGCGCACCACCACGACGCGGCGTCCGGCGGCCTCGCCGGGAGCATTTCCATCCGCCGCCAGCCCGAAACAGGGCGCGCAGGTCGACCAGCGGCAGCAGCCGGTCGCGCACCGCCATCACCCCCAGCAGATGCGCCTTGGCCCGCGCCATGCGGGCGACCTCGCGCGGGGCCGGCAGCACCTCGCGCACCCGGTCGACCGGCAGGGCGAACTCCTGCCCGGCGACGCCGAAGACCAGCAGGGCCGGCGCGTCGCGCCCCCCATCGCGCGCCCCATCGCGCTCCGAAGTTGACGTTCCGGCATCGGCAGGTCCGGCCGCCGCCCGCAGCGCCGGCCTGTCCGCGTCCTCCACCATGTCGCCGAACTGGCGGTCGATCAGCGCGTCCAGCTTCAGGATGGTGGCGGGACCGTCGCGCAGCACGCCATCCAGCATGACGGGGTCGAGCCCGCCGTCCTCCTCCGTCACCGGATCGATGCGGCCGGGAACCGTGCGCAGGATCCCGGCCATGGCATCCACCCGCAGGCCGACCGGCTGGCCGCGATGCCCGACCAGGACGACGCGGGTTTCGCGCGTGCCCCGCCCCGCGCCCTGCTGCCGGCCACCGCCCTGCCGGCCGAGCGCCAGGGAGAGGTCGAGCACCGGCACCGCCTCGCCATGCCACTGCGCCAGCCCATCCAGACTGGGCGGCCCCAGCGGGATGCGCACCAGATCCGGCAGGCGGATCACCGCACGCACCTCCGCGAGCGGCAGCGCCAGCCGCAGGTCGCCGACCGTCACCGTGACGAAGGCGAGGGCGCCGTCCACGTCGGGACCGGCGGTGCCCATCGGGCGGCGGGCCGTCACGCCGCGCCCAGCAGGCTGTCGGCCATCGCCGCGATCTCCTCGATGGCGGAGGCCAGCTCCTCGGCGCCCTTGGCCTGCTCGCGCGCGGCCTTGGCCGCTTCGGTGCCGGCCAGATTGGCGGCGGCGGCGGCGGTCGCCACCTGTTCGACGCCGACGCGGGTCTCGCGCAGCGCGCCGGTGGTCTCCTCGGCAGCGTCCAGGATCTCCCGGCTGCCGGCGGTGACCACCCGCAGTTCCTGCGCCCCGGCGGTCAGGGTGACGCCGAAGGCGCGGTGCCGCGCCGCTTCCGCCACCGCGGTCGCGGACACCTCGTCGATGTCGCGGCGCACCCGCTGCATCTGGTCCTGGATGTCGCGGACGATGTCCTTCACCCGCTCGGCGCTCTCGGCGCTGTCGCCGGCCAGCTTGCGGATGTCGCCGCTGACCACGGTGAAGCCGCGGCCATAATCGCCGGCCCGCGCCGCCTCGATCGAGCCGCTGACCGCCAGCATGCCGGTCTGGATGGCGACGGTGGCGATGGCGTCCACCACCTTGTCGATGCGCCGGCCGATCCGCTCCAGCGTGTCGAGCCGGTCGGCGGCGCGGCGGGAGGAGTCCACCGCCTCCATCATCCCGTCGGCCAGCCGGCCGATGGTGTCGCGGGTCTCGACCAGCAGCGCGTCCATGCCGCCGCAGCGCTCGACCGACTCCCGTGCCCGCGCGGCAGCCAGCGTCGAGGCGGCGTCGATCTCGGCGATGGCGGAGGCCAGCTGGTGGGTGGCCGCGCTCTGCGCCTGGGCGCCGCCGGAGATCTGGCCGATCGCCGTCATGATCTGGGCGGCGGCGCGGTTGATCTCCTCGATGGCGGCCGACAGCTCCTCCGCGGCCGATGCCAGCTCGTCGGCGGTGGCGGCGAGGTCGGCTGTGCCCTCCAGATCCTCGGCCAGTTCCGACAGCTGGCCGGCGGCACGCCGGCTCTGGCCGAGCGCCACCGCCTGCTCGCCTGCGGTCCGCAGCGCCTCTTCCGCGGCGGCCGACTGCTCCTCGGCGCTGGCGGCGATGGTCTCGGCCCCGCGCAGCGCCTCGCGCGCCGCCTGGTCGGCCTCGACCGCGGCGCGGATCGTCTCCTGCGAGCCCTGGACCAGCGCCGTCATGTCCGACCGCACGCCCTCCAGCTGGCGGACGATCGTGCGCCCCCGCTCAACCTCGCTCTTGGCGGCATCGGCCGAGGCGACGATGCCGGCGGCGATGTCGGCGACCGCCGCCTGGATCTCGCCGACCATCGACTGGATGTCGTTGGCGCTGCGTTCCGACCGTTCGGCCAGCGCCTGCACCTCGTCGGCGACGACGGCGAAGCCCTTTCCCGCATCCCCGGCCCGCGCCGCCTCGATGGCGGCGTTGAGCGCCAGCAGGTTCGTCTGGTCGGCGATGGCCGCGACGCTCTGCACGATGGCGCCGATCTCCGACGCGCGGGATTCCAGGTCGCGGACCAGCCGGACCGACGCCTCCTGCCGCTCGGCAGTGCGGACGATCCCCTCGACGGAGGCGAGGATCTGGCCGCTGACGTCCTTCAGCGTGCCCTGCAGCGCCTCGACCCGCAGCACGGCCTGCTCGGCGGTGCTGCGCGAACGGCTCAGCAGTTCGGACGCGCGGCCGATCATGCGCTGCGACTGCTGGGTGGCGCCGGCCGATTCCTCGGCCCCGGCGGCGATCTGCTCCATCGCCCGGCGCAGCTCCTCGGCCGCCGCCGCGGCCTGGGCGACGCCGCTCGCCAGCTCGGTGGAGGCTGCGGCAATGCCGCTGGCGGCCTGCCGCCGGCGCGAATCGGCCCGTGCCCGGCGGCGCTGCGGGCTGGCGGCCCCGCCGGCATCCGGTGCCGGGGCCGCCGGAGGATGGCCGGGCGCGTCCGCGGGTTGGCCCGGACCGGCTTCGGCACCGCCGCCGGCCTTGGTCCGGGCGGTGTGCGCCGTGTCGATCTTCGTCTTCTTGATGAGTGCCATGATGCTTCCCGTCTTCTCTGCCGGCTTTCCGGCCTGTATCCCTCGCGCCGGTCCCTTGAGGCGGTCCGTTGCGGCGGTCCCGCCTGCCGGCCCTACGCGACGACCCGTCCGATGTAGCGGCCGAGCGTGGCCTGCAACGCCCCCGCCGACCCGGAGTCGAGCAACAGGACGACGCGTCCGCCCACCACCACCCCGTCGCCGCCCGGCAGGGCGGTGCGCAGGTCGATGTGGAACAGCACGGCGGCGGCACCCCCGGCCGTGCCGGCCGCGATCACCGCCCGCGCCGGGGCGCAGGCCTGCAGGATGTCGGCGGCGCCGCCGCGGAACAGCGCGGGCAGGCCGGTGTCGACCTGCTCGCCCAGCAGGTTGGCGACCAGCGCCAGCGCGCTGTTCAGCACGACGTTGCCCAGCTCCGCCAGCACCTCGTCCTCCAGCGCCGGAACCTCGTCCGCCGGGACGTCGGCGGGCAGAGCCGCCCGCGCCAGGGCAAGGCTGCCCTGCTGGGGGAAGACCAGCAGGGCGCAGCCGGCGAACAGGCCGCCAAGCTGTTCCGCCACGCCGACCAGCGGCGGCGGCAGCGCCCGGTCCAGCAGCCCGGCCACGTCGGCCGGCGGCACCATCTCGACCGACGGGACCGACAGCGTCACCAGCCCGCCCAGCATGCGGCCGAGCGCTGTGGAGGCCTTGCCGATGCCGATGTTTCCCAGCTCGGCCAGCGCATCGCGCTCCAGCTCGCTCAGCATGGGGGGGGCGGTCACTCCTGCTGTGCCTGGCCCTGGGGAGTTTGGCGGCGCGGCAGCGCGGTCGAGTTCAGGAAACGGACCACCTGCTCCTCCTCCAGCGGCTTGGGCATGAAGGCGGCGCCGACGGCGCGGATGCCCGACACCACCGCATCCTGCGCATTCGCGGTGATCACCGCGATGTGGACCTGGGGGTTGCTCTGGCGCAGCTTGGCCGCGGTGTCGACCCCGTTGTCGCCGGGCATGTTGTAATCGATGATCGCAACATCCACCGGTGTGCCCTGCAGCGTCCGGAAGAGTTCGTCGCCGTTCGCCGCCTCCACCACCGACCAGTCCGGCTTGTTGCGCAATACCATCGCCCGCACATGCATGCGGGAAAGCTTGCTGTCGTCCACAACGATTACAGTCTTGCTCAAGATATACGCCTTTTGGGTAGAGTTCGACGCATGGCGGCGAAATTTTCGCAAGTATACAGGATGCCCGGCAGGGCGCCAGCCTCCTCGATAATCATAAGAACCCGACAGCAGGCCTGGGTGTTGCATTTTCGCGTCGGGATTTGCAGGCGAAGCTGCCGGGCCGATCATGCTATCGATGCGGGACCGGCGGCCCCCGCCGCATCCGTTTCCAATCATCCTCCGATCCGGCCACCCGTTCCATGCCGCCACCCGCCGCGCCGCCCGCCGTGAAAGCCCGTCTGGCCGCCCTCCTGGACAAGGCGCTGGCCTGTCACCGCGCCGGCGACCTGGATGGGGCGGAGCGCGGCTACCGCGCCATGCTGGCGGTCGACGGCGGGCACGCCGACGCGCTGCACCTGCTGGGCGTGCTGCACCACCAGCGCGGCCGGGACGCCGATGCGGTGCGGCTGATCGGCCGCGCCGTCGCCCGGCGCTCCGGCGTGGCGGAGCAGCACGCCAATCTCGGCCTCGCCCTCCACGCGCTGGGCCGGCTGGACGAGGCGGAGGCGGAGTATCGCCGGGCGCTCGCCCTGCGCGATGCCTATCCGGAGGCGCACAACAGCCTTGGCAGCGCCCTGCAGGAGCGGGACCGGCTGGCGGAGGCCGCCGCCCACTACCGCCGGGCGCTGGAACTGCGCGGCGACTATGCCGAGGCCTGGGCCAATCTCGGCACGCTGCTGCGGGCGCAGGACGATTACCGGGAGGCCGAGACGGCGCTGCGCCAGGCGCTCCGGCTCGATCCCGGCCATGCAACGGCGCTGACCAATCTCGGCGTCGTCCTGAAGGAGACCGGCCGCGCCGCGGAGGCGGAGGCCGCCCATCTGGAGGCGCTGCGCCTCGCTCCCGAAGACGCCGAGACGATGGTGAACCTCGCCCTGCTGCGCGAGGCGCAGGGCCGCGGAGGGGAGGCGGAGGCACTCTACCGGACGGCGCTCGGCCATGCTCCCGGCTTCGCGCTGGCGCGCTGGAACCTCGCCCTGCGTCTGCTTGGCCAGGGCCGGCTGGCGGAGGGGCTGGAGGAGTACGAGGCGCGCTTCGCCTCGCGCCGCGTCTCGGCCGGGCGCAACTTCACCCTGCCGGCCTGGGACGGTGCCGCGGGCGGGCGCCTGCTGGTCTGGCGCGAACAGGGGCTGGGCGACGAGCTGATGTTCGGCACCGCCCTGCCCGACCTCGCCGCCCGGCTCGGCCCGGACCGGCTGATGGTGGAGGTCGACGCCCGGCTGGCCGGGCTGGTCGGCCGCGCCCTGCCCGGCGTGACGGTTCGGCCGGAGACGCGCGATGCCGCCCCTGCGGATGCGGGCGCGCATCTGCCGATGGGCTCGCTGCCCCGGCTGCTGCGCCGCAGCCTCGCCGATTTTCCCGACCGTCCGTCCTGGCTGGCACCCGACCCGCAGCGGGCCGCCGGCTGGCGGGATCGGCTGGCGGCGCTCGGGCCGGGGCTGCGGGTCGGCATCTGCTGGGGCAGCCAGAACATGGCGGGGGAGCGCAAGGCCTCCTACACCGCGCTGGCCGATTGGGCGCCGCTGCTGGCCCTGCCCGGCCTGCTCCCGGTCACCCTGCAATATGACGGGCGCGAGGCGGAGATCGCCGCGGTCGAATCCCGCCTCGGCCTGCGCATCCACCGCTGGGCCGGCACCGACCTGAAGACCGACCTGGAAGGGGTGGCGGCGCTGATATCCGGCCTAGACCTCGTGGTGACGGTGGCGAGTTCGGTCGGCGAGATGGCCGGCGCCCTGGGTGTGCCGGTCTGGCGCTTCGGCCCGGCCGGCGACTGGACGGCGCTCGGCACCGCGGTGCGGCCATGGTTTCCGTCGATGCGGCTGTGGAGCGCCCGCCCGGGCGAGGCGCTGGCCGATGTGCTGGTGCGGATGACGGCGGAGATCGGCCGGCTGGCGCCTTCCCCCGCTCCGCCGTCCGCCCCCTCCATCGCCGACCTGCTGGCCGAGGCGCAGGCCCTGCACCGGTCCGGCCGCTGGCCGGAGGCCGAGAAGGCCTACCAGGGCATCCTCGACCGGGGCGGCGAGGTGCCTGGCGCGCTGGAGGGGTATGGAACGCTCGGCCATCAGGCCGGCCGGCCCGACATCGCCGTCACCCTGCTGACCCGCGCCCTGGCGGCGGAGCCGACCGCCGGCCGCCACAAGGGCCGCGCCCTGGCCCATCGGGCGATGGGCGCCACCGCGGAGGCGGAAGCCGACTGGCTGGCCGCCGCGACGCTCGACCCCGGCGATGTCGAGGCGCTCGGCAATCTCGGCGCCCTGCGCCTGACCCGCGGCGCGGCGCCCGAAGCGGCGGACGCGACCGCGGCGGCGTTGCGCCATGCCCCCTTCCATGCCGGGCTGTGGACCAACGCCGGTCTGGCCCGGCAGGCGATGGGCGGCGACGGGAAGGCGGACTTCCGGCGGGCGCTGGCGCTCGACCCGGCGCTGGCCGAGGCCTGGACCGCCCTGTCCGCCGAGGCGCTGCGCAATCCGGACCATGCCGCCGCGGCGGACCGCGCGGCCGGGCGGGCGCTCGCCCTGCGTCCCGGCGACCCGGCGGCGACAGGCAATCTCGGGCTGGCCGCCCTGGCGCTCGACCGGCCGGCGGAGGCGGTGGCGCATCTGCGCCTCGCCCTGCACGGACAGCCGGGCGATCCCCACATGCTCGGCAACCTCGCCCTGGCGCTGGAGCGGGCCGGCGACGGCAACGCCGCCGGGCTCGCCCGGTGGCGGGCGATCCTGCTCGCCCCCGGCGGCGGCGGCGGGGCCGGCTGGGCCGGGCTGGCCGACCTGCGGCAGCGGCAGGGCCGCATCGATGCGGCACTGAAGGGCTGGGGCCGCGCGCTGGCGCTGGAGCCACGGCGGGCGGACTGGCGCTACAATCTCGGCAACGCGCTGCACGCCGCCGGCCGTTTGGCCGAGGCGGACGCGGCCTACCGGCAGGCGGTCGAGGACGACCCGACGCTGGCGCTCGCCGCCTTCAACCGCGGCTATGCGGCGCTGGCGCGCGGCGACCTCGCCACCGGCTGGACCGGGCTGGAGGCACGCTTCGCCGCCGGGCAGGCGTTGCCCGACCGCCGCTTCCGCATCCCGGCCTGGGACGGCGGCGACCCGACGGGAAAGACCGTGCTGGTCTGGCGCGAGCAGGGCATCGGCGACGAGCTGATGTACAGCGCCTGCTACCCCGAGCTGATCGCCCGCGCCGGGCGGGTCGTCGTCGAATGCGAGCCACGGCTGGTGGCGCTGTTCGCGCGCTCCTTCCCGCAGGCGGCGGTGCGCGCGGCGACGGAGGATCCGGCCGATGCCGACCGCCATGTCGCGGCGGGATCGCTGCCGCTGCGGCTCGGCTGGGGCTTGGGCGGCTTTCCGGCAGGCGGCGGCTGGCTGCGGGCGGACGATGCGGCGGTGGAGCGCTGGCGGGGATGGTTGAGGGGGGAGTGTGGCGACGGTTGCCCCCTCCCTAACCCTCCCCCGCGTTCCGCGGGAGAGGGAACTGCCGCCGCTTCGCGATCGAGCCATGCCGACAAGCATCCTGCCCCCTCTCCCGCCACGGGCGGGGGAGGGATGGGGAGGGGGCAATCGCCGTCGGAGCCCGACTCCCCCCTCACCATCGGCCTCTGCTGGCGCAGCGGCCTGCGCGGCGCGCTCCGCGATGCGAACTACGCCGCGCTGACCGGGTGGGCGCCGATCCTCACCCTGCCCGGCCTGCGCTTCATCAACCTCCAGTATGACGAGTGCGAAACGGAACTCATCGAAGCGGAAGAGACGTTCGGCATCGCCATCCATCGCCCGCCGCTCGATCTGAGAAACGATCTGGACGGGGCGGCGGCGCTGACGGCGGCGCTGGATCTGGTGGTGTCCGCCGGAACCTCGGTGGCCGAGATGGCCGGCGCGCTCGGCGTGCCGGTCTGGCGGATCGGACCGGCGGGGGACTGGACGGCGCTCGGCACCGGCTGCCGGCCCTGGTATCCGTCGATGCGGCTGTTCAGCCCGAAAGCCGGGGAAACGCTCGGCGACGCGCTGTGCGCCGCCGGGCGTGCCCTCATGGACCTCGGAACGCGGGCCCTCAGAACGCGGGAACCACCGCGTTCTTGAACTTGGTGAGGATGAAGTCCTTCACCTCGGGGCTGTTGTAGGCCTTGACCAGCTTGGCGACCCAGGGCTTGTCCTTGTCGGCCTTGCGCACGGCGATGACGTTGGCATAGGGGCTGTCGGCCGATTCGCGGGCGATGGCGTCCTTGACCGGGTCGATGCCGGCTTCCAGCGCGAAGTTGGTGTTGATGGCGGCGGCCGTCACGTCGTCCAGCGAGCGCGGCAGCTGGGCGGCGTCGAGCTCGACGATCTCCAGCTTCTTCGGGTTCTCGACGATGTCGATGGGCGACGCCTTCAGGGTGCCGCCGTCCTTCAGCTTGATCAGCCCCTTGGCCTGGAGCAGCAGCAGCACGCGGCCGCCGTTGGTCGGGTCGTTGGGGATGGCGAACTTGGCCCCAGCCGGCAGCTCCTCCAGGCTCTTGACCTTCTTGGAATAGATGCCGATCGGATAGACCACCGTCTTGCCGACGCTGACCAGATCGAAGCCGCGGTCCTTCACCTGGTTGTCGAGATAGGGCTGGTGCTGGAAGCTGTTGGCCTCCAGGTCGCCGCCGGCCAGCGCCTGGTTCGGGATGACGTAGTCGGTGAATTCCAGGATCTGGATGTCCAGCCCGTCCTTGGCGGCGATCGGCTTCACCGCCTCCAGGATCTGGGCGTGCGGACCGGCGGTGACGCCGACCTTGATGGTCTCGGCAGACGCGGCGAAGGCGACGGCCATGGTGGCGGCGCCGGCCAGCAATGACGCCAGCGAACGGAAGCGCAGCATCTCGAACACTCCTTGGGGTTCTTGGATCAGGATTTCAGGATCAGGATTTCAGATTGCGTTTGTTGACGCGGCGGGCGATCCAGTCGCCGGTCGATTGAACGATCTGCACCAGCACGATCAGCACGATGACCACCGCCAGCATCACCTCGGGCAGGAAGCGCTGGTAGCCGTAGCGGATGCCGAGGTCGCCCAGGCCCCCGCCGCCGACCGCGCCGACCATGGCGGAATAGCCGACCAGGCTGACCGCCGACAGGGTCAGGCCGGCGACGATGCCGGGCAGCGCCTCCGGCAGCAGCACCTTGCGGATGATCTGGAACGGCGTGGCGCCCATCGCCTGCGCCGCCTCGACCAACCCGCGGTCGACCTCGCGCACCGCATTCTCCACCACCCGCGCGATGAAGGGGGCGGCGGCGACGGTCAGCGGCACGATGGCGGCGCTGGTGCCGATGGAGGTGCCGGCGATCAGCCGGGTGAAGGGGATGATCGCCACCACCAGGATGATGAAGGGGGTCGAGCGGGTCATGTTGACCACCGCCCCCATCGCCTTGTTGAAGGCGAAGTTCTGCAGCAGCTCGCCCCGGCCGGTGACGGCCAGCAGCACGCCGATGGGCAGCCCGATCAGCGTCCCGATGGCGCCCGACACCGCCACCATGTGCAGCGTGTCGATCAGCCCCTTGATCAGCAGGTCAATGATTTGCGGGGAGAGCATGGCCCAACACCTCGACACCCAGATGATTCTCTTTCACCAGCGCGACCGCCGCCGCGACCTTGGCCTCGTCGCCCAGCGCCTCCACCACCAGCGTGCCGAAGGGCGCGCCCTGGATCTCGTCGATCTGGCCATGCCAGATGTTCAGGTCCAGCTCCAGCCGGCGGCTGATGGCGCTGATGACCGGGGTCGTCGCCTTCGCGCCGGTGAAGGTGATGCGCAGCACCGGGTTGCTGCCCGGTCCCGGCTGGGGCGACAGCCGGCCCTTCAGGCTGTCGGGGATGCCGCGGTTGATCACGGGATCGACGAAGCTGCGGGTGGTCGGGTGCTTGGGATGGGCGAAGATGTCGAACACCGGCCCCTGCTCGATCACCCGGCCGCCCTCCATCACCGCCACCTTGTGGCAGATCTCCTTGATGACGGCGATCTCGTGGGTGATCAGCACGATGGTCAGGCCGAGCCGCCGGTTGATGTCGGCCAGCAGATGCAGGATCTGGGTCGTCGTCTCCGGGTCGAGCGCCGAGGTCGCCTCGTCCGACAAAAGCACCTTCGGCTTGCTGGCGAGCGCGCGGGCGATGCCGACGCGCTGCTTCTGCCCGCCCGACAGCTCCGCCGGGTAGCGGTCGAGCTTGTCGGCCAGCCCGACGAGGTCGAGCAGCGGTTCCACCGTCTGGCGGATCTCCGCCTTCGGCGTACCCGCCAGTTCCAGCGGCAGCGCCACATTGTCGAAGACGGTGCGCGAGGACAACAGGTTGAAATGCTGGAAGATCATGCCGATGGAATGGCGGGCGCGGCGCAGCTCCGCCGCCGGCAGGACGGTCATCTCGACCCCGTCGACCGTCACGCTGCCCGAGCTGGGGCTTTCCAGCAGGTTGACCGTGCGCAGCAGGGTGGATTTGCCGGCGCCGGACCGGCCGATGATCCCGAAGACCTCGCCGCGGGCAATGGAAAGGTCGATGTCCGCCAGCGCCTGGACCGATGCGCCGCCACCGCGGGCGGCGTAGGTCTTGTGAATGTTTGTTAGCGTTATCATCTATTCTTCGGCAAAGGGGGACGTCCAGCGTCCCCCAGCCCCTTCACCAGGTCGGAATGATGGAACCGTTGAACCGCGTTTCGACAAACTGCCGTACTTCGGGCGAACGATACAGCGCAATGAAGCGCTTGATCGTCGGGTCTTCCATGCGATCCTTGCGGACCGCCCAAACCAGGTTCCATTTCGACTGGTCGTCTTCCAGGACCAGCGCCTTCCTGGGCTCCAACCCGGCCAGCACGGCATAGTTGAGCGTGATGACCGACGCGTCAACGTCGTCGAGCGAGCGCGGCAGCTGGGCGGCGTCCAGCTCCACCAGCTTGATGCCCTTGGGGTTGACGACGTCGGCGATGGTGGTGTTGAGCCCCGCCCCGTCCTTCAGCCCGATGACGCCGGCCTTGGCCAGCAGGAACAGGGCGCGGGCGCCGTTGGTCGGATCGTTGGGGATGGAGACGCTGGCGCCCGGCTTCAGGTCGGCCAGCGCCTTGACCTTGCTGCTGTAGACCCCCATCGGCACCACCACGCTCTTGGCGACGGAAACGATGTCGTAGCCGCGCTGCTTGACCTGATTGTCCAGGAAGGGCTGGTGCTGGAAGTTGTTGGCGTCGATGTCGCCGGCCTGGAGCGCCGCGTTCGGCATGTTCCAGTCGGTGAACTCGATCACCTGGGCCTCGATGCCCTCCTTGGCCGCCAGCTTGGCAGTGAACTCCAGGATCTCCCCATAGGGGCCGGCGGACACGCCGAGCTTCAGCGGGGCGGAGGTGGCGGCGGAGGCGGAGGCGGCGAGCAGGCCGGCGGCGACCGCCACCGACATCAGGATACGCTTCATCGGGACTTTCCTCGGGAATTCTTGGCGGCGGAACTTGGCAACTGAACTTGGCGGCGGAACCTCAGCGGCGGCGGGTGTCGGGCAACCGGCTGTAATGCTGGTGGGCGGCGCGCTGGGCCTGGCCGACATTGCGGAAGACCCGGCGGTCGAGATCGCGGAAGGCCCAGTCGGACACGAAGAAGGTGAAGCCGCCGCGTTCAGCGACGACGATGCCGGCGGAGCGGCCCTGGACTTCGATGGCGTAGGCGTTGGCGTGGGACATGGCGACGGACTCCCCTCAAGGGGCGCGGCCGGCGGCTCGGGCGTTGGAGCGCAGCGGGCGGCGCGATGGCTTTCGGATCGGCGGTGTTCGGATGGGCGCTGTGTTTCGGGCCGCAGGTCAGCGGCAACACAGGCCCCGGCGCATCATGCGGGCCGAACAGGCGATCCGAAGGGCGGATGGGGGAGCGGAAACTCGAAAGCTCATTCCGGTCTCTCCTACTTGGCGAGGCCCACGACCGGCATCGTGGCGCTTTAGCGTTTGGTGACGCGGCGCAAGCTGCAGGGGTCAAATTGCCGCGGGATGCCCCGGCGGGGGCGTCCATGGAATTTATCTACTCTTTCGATGGAGTATCGTCAAACTGATTTTTCAGAAATTATGTGAAATCCATATTTCAGCAGTTTTCTAATGTTGAATTCATCCCCGCCCACGCCGACAGGTGACGTGCGCGCGGAATGTGCTATCTATCGCGTCGACGGCTCAGCCGGGGCGACGGCAACGGCCCCGGCGATCGATGCGAGGAGAGTGTTTTGTCCGCCGATACCAGTGCTCCGGGCTTGCCGGCCGCCGAGGTCCCTGTCGACGACCAGCTTGTGCTGGCCCTGCCCAAGGGCCGCATCCTGAAGGAGCTGCGCCCGTTGCTGACCCATGCCGGCATCCATCCGGAGCCGGCCTTCGACGACGACCGCAGCCGGCTTCTGCGCTTCGCCACCAACGTGCCGAACCTCAGCATCATCCGCGTCCGCTCCTTCGACGTGGCGACCTTCGTCGCCTTCGGCGCCGCCCATCTCGGCGTGGCGGGCAACGACGTGCTGATGGAGTTCGACTATCCGGAGATCTACGCGCCGCTCGACCTCGGCATCGGCGCCTGCCGCCTGTCGGTCGCCGAGCCGGCCGAGATGATGGAGAGCGACGATCCGTCGCGCTGGAGCCATGTGCGCGTCGCCACCAAATATCCGGAGGTGACGAAGCGCCACTTCGCCGCCCGCGGCGTCCAGGCCGAATGCGTCAAGCTGAACGGCGCGATGGAGCTGGCGCCGACGCTGGGCCTGTGCCGCCGCATCGTCGATCTGGTCTCCACCGGCTCGACGCTGAAGGCCAACGGGCTGGTGGAGGTGGAGCATATCGCCGACGTCACCTCGCGGCTGATCGTGAACCGTGCAGCCTTCAAGACGCGGACGGCCGAGATTTCGCAGTGGATCGACAAATTCCGGGAGGCGGTGGATGCCCGTCAGGCTTGATGTTCGCGACACGGGCTTCGCTGCCGGGTTCGAGGCGCTGCTGCATGCCAAGCGCGAGGCGAGCGAGGATGTCCAGACGCTTGTCGCCGGCGTCATCGATCAGGTTCGCGCCCGCGGCGACGATGCGCTGATCGACTATACCGCCCGCTGGGACCGCCTGACCCTGACGGCGGAAACCCTGCGCATCGGCCGCGACGAGATCGACGCCGCGACATCCAAATGCTCGGCCGACACGCTGGAGGCGCTCGACCTCGCCGCCGCGCGGATCGAGGCGTTCCACCGCCGCCAGATCCCGGAGGTCACCGACTACCGCGACGCCGCGGGCGTGCGGCTGGGCGCGCGCTGGACGGCGGTCGGCGCCGTCGGGCTCTATGTGCCGGGCGGCACCGCGTCGTATCCCTCCTCGGTGCTGATGAACGCCCTGCCCGCCAAGGTCGCGGGCGTCGAGCGCGTCGTCATGGTGGTGCCGACGCCGGACGGGGCGATCAACCCGCTGGTGCTGGCCGCCGCCAAGCGCTGCGGCATCGATGAGATCTACCGCATCGGCGGCGCCCAGGCGGTCGCGGCGCTGGCCCACGGCACGGCGACGATCCGGCCGGTCGACAAGATCGTCGGCCCCGGCAACGCCTTCGTCGCCGCCGCCAAGCGGCAGGTCTACGGGCTGGTCGGCATCGACAGCATCGCCGGCCCGTCGGAGATCCTGGTGGTGGCCGACGGCCGCAACGACCCGGCCTGGATCGCCATGGACCTGCTGTCGCAGGCCGAGCACGACACCTCGGCCCAGTCGATCCTGATCACCGACGATGCGGCCTTCGCCGATGCCGTCGCCGCCGCGGTCGACAGGCACCTGGAAACCCTGCCGCGCAATGCCATCGCCGGCGAGAGCTGGCGGGAGCATGGCGCCATCGTCCTGGTCGGCGACCTGACGGCCGACGCCCCGGCGCTGGTCGACCGGCTGGCGCCGGAGCATCTGGAACTGGCGGTGGAGGATCCCGACGCGCTGGCGGCGAAGATCCGCAATGCCGGCGCCATCTTCCTCGGCCGCTACACGCCGGAGGCCATCGGCGATTACGTCGCCGGGCCCAACCATGTGCTGCCGACGGCGCGCAGCGCCCGCTTCTCCTCCGGCCTCAACGTGCTGGACTTCATGAAGCGGACGACCTTCGTCGCCTGCGACGCCGACAGCCTGCGGGCCATCGGCCCGGCGGCGGTCACGCTGGCGATGGCCGAGGGGCTGGAGGCGCATGCGCGCTCCGTCGCCCAGCGGCTGCCGGGCTACAAAGATTAAGAAGCAGCAGGGGAGGCGGGGCGTGACGACGGCGAAAAGCAAGCGGCGCATCACCCATGTGACGCTCGACGAGCGGACCGTCGTCCGCCACAAGCCGGAGGTGGAGCACGAACGTGCCGTCGCCATCTTCGACCTGCTGGAGGACAACGAGTTCTGCCCCTGCGAATTCGCGGAGGACGGGCCCTATCACCTGCATCTGTCCATCGAGGACAACCGCCTGGTCTTCGACGTCCGGCGCGAGGACAACAGCGAACTCGACAGGCTGATGCTGCCCATCACCGGCTTCCGGTCGGTCGTCCGCGATTATTTCCTGATCTGCGAGAGCTACTACGCCGCCATCAAGCGGTCGACGCCGTCGCAGATCGAAGCCATCGACATGGGCCGCCGCGGCCTGCACAACGAGGGGTCCGAGATGCTGCGCGAACGGCTGGCCGGCAAGGTGGAGATGGACCTGCAGACCGCGCGCCGGCTGTTCACGCTGATCTGCGTCCTGCACATTCGCGGCTGAACGGGCGACGCATGGCCATGGCGGCGCCCTCGGTCCTCACCCCCCTGCCGGTGACGAGCGTCCTGTTCGCCTGCACCTACAACATGATCCGTTCGCCGATGGCGGCGGCGCTGATGCGCCATTACCACGGTGCCCGCGTCTATGTCGATTCGGTGGGCGTCCGCGAGGGCGACGAGGTCGATCCCTTCGCCGTCGCGGTGATGGAGGAGATCGGCATCGACCTGTCCAGGCACCGCTGCCGGACCTTCGAGGATCTGGAGGACACCAATTTCGACCTGATCGTCTCGCTGTCGCCCGAGGCCCAGCACCGCGCCATCGAGATGACCCGCACCATGGCCTGCGACGTGGAGTTCTGGAACACCTTCGACCCGACCCTGGTCGACGGCACCCGCGACGCCATGCTGGAGGCCTACCGCCAGGTCCGCGACGGCCTGCTCGCCAAGCTGAAGCAGCGCTTCCCGCTGTCGCGCGGCCCGACGGTCTGACCCCTCCACACGGGCTGGTCGGTAACAAATTCGGCGCTCTGCAACTTTCCGCGCGCGCCCCTGTTCCCATCGCGTCATTGTCAATGTTATTGAGCTGTGTCATCGCAACGCGTCGCGTGCCACCCTAGGGTCGGGAAGGTCGACGAACGTCCCTGCGGAGAGCTCGCCATCCATGCCAGCCGGTCTGCTGTCCCGCCTCCTCCGCGCCTTCAGCCCGCGCAGCCTCCGCGCGCGGCTGATGGGCCTGGTGCTGGCTTCGCTGGCCCTGCCGCTCGCAGGCACGCTCTATCTTGCCGACCAGCAGCTCGACGACCGGATGGAGGCGGCACGGGAACTGGCCCTGCACCTCGCCGACGACGGGGCCGAGCGCCAGCACGACCTGATCGGCGAGGCGCGCAACCTGCTGGGCGTGCTGTCGCTGGTGCCGGCGATCCGCAACGCCACCCCGGCCGACACCGACGCCTGCGTCGCCACCCTGTCGCCGATGCCGCGCCAGCACCGCTGGACCACCGGTGTCTGGCTGGCCGATGCCGACGGCAACATCATCTGCGACACCACCGGCCCCGGCGCCGGCATCTCGCTGCGCGAGCGCGAGTATTTCCAGCGCGTGCTCGATACCGGCAACTGGGTGGTCAGCGACTTCATCATCGGCAAACGCTCCTTGAAGCCGTTGATCATCGTCGCCAGCCCGATCGTCGAGGACGGGCGGATCGTCCGCGTCATGGGCGTCGCGGTCGACCTCACCTGGCTGACCGACCTGGTGAAGGTGCTGAAGCAGCCCGATGCCCGCGTGATGGTGCTGGACCGCCACGGCGTGATCGTCGCCCGCCAGCCCGACCCCGAAGGCTGGCTGAACCGCAATGTCGGCCAGATGCCGCATGTCCAGCGCATGCTGCGCGAGCGGGACGGCGTCTTCGACAGCGAGAGCGCCGACAACCGCGGCCGGCTGTGGGCCTTCCGCCATTCGGACGAGACCGACACCGTCTTCGCCGTCGGCATGCCGACCGCCCCGATCGTCGCGGAGGCGCGGCGCGACCTGTGGCAGAGCCTCGGCCTGCTGGCCGTCGCCGGACTGGTCAGCGTCGCCGCGCTGTGGGCGCTGCTGCGCGCGTCGGTCCTGCGCTGGGTGTGGGAGCTGGGCAGTGCGGCCACCCGCATCGGCGACGGCGGCGGCGGCACGGTGATCGAGGCCGAACGCGCCCCCCATGAATTCCGCGTCGTCTCCCACGCCTTCAACAACATGTCGCGCCGGTTGAAGCAGCGTGAACAGGAACTGCGCACCGCCATGGAGGAGGCGCGGGCCGGCAGCCGCGCCAAGGAGGAGTTCCTGGCGACCATGAGCCACGAGATCCGCACGCCGATGAACGGCGTGATCGGGTTCGCGGAAATGCTGCTGGAAACCCCGCTGACCGCGGAACAGCGGCGCTACGCCTCGCAGGTGCGCGACGCCGGGCGGTCGCTGCTGACCGTCATCAACGACGTGCTCGACCTGTCGAAGCTGGAGGCCGGGCGCCTCGATCTGGTCAGCGTCCCCTTCCGGCTGGACGATCTCGCCGACCGCTGCGTCGCCATCGTCCGCCTCGCCGCCGAGCAGAAGGGGCTGGAGCTCCAGACCAGCATTTCCGCCACCGCCCGCGGCTTCGTCATGGGCGACCCGGACCGGCTGCGCCAGATCCTGCTGAACCTGCTGGGCAACGCGGTGAAGTTCACCGACCGCGGCACGGTGCGGCTGGTCGTGAAGGCGATCGACGATCCCCGCGGCAAGGCGGGCGGCAGCGGCGGCGGCAGCCGCATCTGCACCTTCACCGTCACCGACAGCGGCATCGGCATCGCCCCCGACCGGCAGCCCGACCTGTTCCAGCGCTTCACCCAGCTGGAGCGCGGGCGCGGCGGCACCGGGCTTGGGCTGGCCATCTGCCGCCGGCTGGTCGAGCTGATGGGCGGCGAGATCGGCATGGAAAGCCGGCTCGGCGCCGGCAGCACCTTCTGGTTCTCGCTGCCGCTGCTGCAGGGCGGCAGCGCCGCGATCCGGTCCGACGGCGGCAGCCTGTTCCACGCCGAGCCGGCGAGCGGCGGCCTGCGCATCCTGCTCGCCGAGGATCTGGCGATGAACCGCGATCTGGCGGTGACCATGCTGACGAAGGCCGGCCATCGGGTCGACGCCGTGGTCGACGGGACCGCGGCGCTGGCCGCGGTGCAGGAACGCCCCTACGACATCGTGCTGATGGACGTGCAGATGCCGGTGATGGACGGGCTGGAGGCCACCCGCCGGATCCGCGCCCTGCCCGCCCCCGCCGGCCGCATCCCCATCCTGGCCCTGTCGGCCGGCGTGCTGGCGGTGGAGGTCGAACGCTGCCTGCAGTCGGGCATGAACGCCCATCTTGCCAAGCCGCTGGAAAAGGCCAAGCTGCTGGCCGCCATCGACCGCTGGGCCCGTCCGCCAGACGGCGGCACCGGCTCCGGCACCGGTCCCGAACCGGACTCCGGCCCCACCGGCCTGCCTGTCCCCCGGCCGCAGTTGATCACACATGGCTGACGAGTCGGTGCTATAGTAGCCGCAGCTCCCGGCCACGCTCACGCCCGTGATGCGCAGACGGGAGTGTGACGCCGGATCGGGGGCTTCCCGCTCCCCGGCGGCAAACGGCCGGTCTGCAGTGAAGTGTGTGGCATGAAGGTTGCGCAGCCCCCTCTCGCGCCCGTTCCGGAGCGCAAGCCCGACGCACAGCCGTCCCCGGCCGACGGGGCCGGCGGCGAGCGGTCCTTCCGCGACACCCTGGCCCGCACGGTGCGGCCCGACGGCGCGGCCGTTCCGGTCGGCAGGCTCGCCAATGGACAGAAGACGCCGCCGGCGCCCGCTGCGAAGCCGACGCCGCCGATCCTCCTGGCCGACGGCAGCCAGGTGCCCCTGCCGGCGGCCAAGCCGGTCGTCCCGATCCGGCTGGCCGACGGAACGACGGTGCCGCTGCCCGCCGGCAAGCCGCTGCCCCCCTCTCCGCCGGCTGCCGCCGAACAGACCGTCGCCAACGCCGTCGCCAACGCCGACACGGCCGGAGGCACGGCGATCCGGGCCCCCCTGCCCGCCCTGAAGCCTGCCGTTCCCGCCCCGACCCCCAGCTCGGCCAAGGTGGCCGACGCGGTGGAGGCGGTGGCATCCGAAGGCTCGACCGCGAAACGGGTGATGGTCGCGTCCCAGCAGGTCGCCGGGCTGTCCGGTCACAGCTTCACCGCGATCCTGGCCCAGGCCACCCAGGAAAGCGGGCTGGACAGCGCGGCGAAGAACAGCCGCAGCTCCGCGGCCGGGCCGTTCCAGTTCCTGGAATCGACGTGGCTCGACCTGTTCCGCCGCCATGGCGCCGCCTATGGCCAGGGCGACCTCGCCTCGCAGATCCAGGTCCGCGGCGGCGTATCGGGCGTGAAGGACCCGGAGGTCCGCCGCCGGATCCTGGAACTGCGCCACGACGTCGACCTGTCGGCCGGGATGGCAGCCCGTTATCTGGCCGAAGGACGGGAAGCGCTGGAGAAGCGGCTGGGCCGTCCGACCAGCGAATCGGAAAGCCGCATGGCCTATGTCCTGGGGTCGGGAGGGGCGGCGAAGCTGATCCGGGCCGCCGAATCGACGCCGGGCGCCGTCGCCGCCGACCTGCTGCCCAGCGCGGCGAAATCCAATCACAACCTGTTCCACGACCGCGCGACCGGCCGCGCCCTGACCGCGGCGGAGACGGTTGGACGGCTGACGCGCCGCATGGAGATCGACCAGCGCGAGATGTTCGCGGCCATCGGCAAGGCCGTGGAACCGTCGCGCCGGCTGGACGAAGGCAGCGCGTCCCCGCTCAACCCCTATCGGTCGGTCTGATCCGACCGGGGGCGAAACCCGCCTCCCACCTGCAACGCGGGGCTGCCCCGCGCGGCACAGCTGCGGCTGAACGCATCGGTGGTGGGAATCCCCCTTGACCCGGCGGCCTTGGAAGGTCAGTTATTGCCGCGAAACTTTCAGGACGGACATAAGGGCCTATGGCAAAGGAAGATCTGATCGAGTTTTCCGGAACCGTCGTCGAATTGCTTCCGAACGCGATGTTCCGGGTGAAGCTCGACAACGATCACGAGGTTTTGGCGCACACCTCCGGCAAGATGCGTAAGAACCGGATTCGTGTCCTGGCGGGCGACCGCGTCAACGTTGAGATGACGCCGTACGACCTGACCAAGGGCCGGATCACCTTCCGGTTCAAGTAGCATCCTTGCTGCATCGCGGTATCCCGTGACGATCCCGTCCAAGGCGCCCCGGCTGGTGCTGGCTTCGGCCTCGCCCCGCCGGCTCGACCTGTTGCACCAGATCGGCATCGTGCCCGACGCGGTCGACCCCGCCGATCTCGACGAAACGCCGCTGCGCGACGAACCTCCACCCCGGCACGCCTTGCGGCTGGCGGCGGAAAAGGCGTCCTGCGTCGCCGCGCGCCATCCCGATTCGTGGATTCTCGCCGCGGACACCGTGGTCGCCTGCGGCCGCCGCATCCTGCCCAAGGCCGAAGGGGAGGAGGAGGCGAGGCGTTGCCTCTCCCTGCTGTCCGGCCGGCGGCACCGGGTGTTGGGCGGCATCGTCCTGCTGGTTCCCGGCGGCGATACTGGCGGCGACACCGGCGGCGGCGGCCACCGCAGGATCGACCGTCTGGTCCGCACCGACGTCGCCTTCAAGGTTCTCGACCGGGTCGAGACCGAGGGCTACATCGCGTCGGGCGAATGGCGGGGCAAGGCCGGCGGCTATGCCATCCAGGGCCGGGCGGCTGCGCTGGTGCGCTGGATCGGCGGCTCCTACAGCAATGTCGTCGGGCTCAGCCTGCACGAGGTGGCGGGCATGCTGCACGGCGCCGGCTTCCCCTATCCCGCCCAGCCTGCCGCCCACTCCCCCGCCCAGCCCCTGGGATGAACAGGCTCGAGCTGCTGGTCGACCGCGACGGCCCGCTGACGCGGGCGGCGGTTCTGGCCGATGGCCGCCTCACCGACCTGCACATCGACCATGCCGGACGCCCGTCGCTGCTGGGCGCCGTCATCCTCGGCCGGGTCGAGCGCATCGTCACCGCCTTGAACGGCGCTTTCATCGACCTTGGCGGCGGCCTGTCCGGCCTGCTGCCGGCCTCGGACGTGCGCCGGCCCATCCAGGATCACGACGATTTTCCGGCGACGCGCTCGCGCCCCGGCATCAAGCAGGGTGGCAAGCCGGGCGCCAAGCCGGTGCCGATCGGCACGCTGTTGCGCGCCGGCCAGCCGGTTGCGGTCCAGGTCAAGGCCGATGCGGCCGGAGCCAAGGGGCCGTCGCTGACGATGGACATCACCCTGCCCGGCCGTTTCCTGGTCCATGCGCCGCTTGGCCGCGACATCGCGGTATCGAAGCGGCTCGGCTCCGGGCCGGAGCGTGCCGCGCTGGCCCGGCGGGTCGAAGAGCTCGCGACCGGTTCCGGCTGGATCGTCCGCGCCGGCGCGGCAACGGCCTCCGATGCGCTGCTGGCCGCCGAATCGGAAGCGCTGCATCTGCAATGGCGCGCGATCCGCGACGATGCCCGCGCCGGGACCGCCCCGCGCCTGCTGCATGCCGGTCCCGACGCCCCCACCCGCGCCCTGATCGAACAGGGGGCTGCCGCACCGGACAGCATTCTGGTCGACGATCCGGCCCCGCCGGGCTTGCCGGGCCTCGTCGGGCCGGGCGACGGGCCGTTGCTTGCCGGCCTGCGTGCCTGGTGCGGCCGTGCCGCTCCCGACCTGCTGCCGCGGCTGGCCGCGCACAAGCTCCAGCACACCCCGCCGCCTGAGGCGGCGCAGCGGCTGTTCGATCTGCGGGATCTCGACGGTGCGATCGCCGGCCTGCTCGACCCGCGGGTGCCGTTGCCCCATGGCGCTTCGCTGGTGATCGAGCGGACGGAGGCGCTGACGGTGGTCGACGTCAATGCCGGCGAGCGCGGCAACCCGCTGGACGTCAACCTGGACGCTGCGGCGGAGATCGCCCGGCAGCTGCGCCTGCGCAATGTCGGCGGCATCGTGGTGGTGGATTTCGTCAACATGCGCGGCCGCGGCGACGCCGAGCGTGTGCTGGCCGCGCTGTCGCATGCGGTGGACAGCGACCCTGTGCAGACCCAAGTCTATGGCATGTCGAAACTCGGCCTGGTCGAGCTGACCCGCGCCCGCCGCGGCACGCCGCTGGCCGCTCTGCTGCGTCCCTAGGCAGGTTAAGCAGGTTTCAGGTCCATATACGGAGATTGTCCTTGTCCAGCAGTTCTTCAGGCGCCCGGGAGGGCTCCGGCACCCAAGCCGCATCGCAGTGCCCGATCTGCGGCCGCCCGACCGAGCCGGCCACCCGCCCCTTCTGTTCCAAGCGTTGCGCAGACATCGACCTGTCGCGCTGGCTGGGGGGTGTGTACCGCATCGAAGGCCCGGATTCTCCTGCCGAACCGGCCGATTCCGACCGCGACGAAGAGGTCTGACGGGGGGCGAAATTTTTCGAATTTTTTCTCTGGACAGGCCGGGCGAACCTCTCTAAAAAGCGCCCCACACGACGCGCCGCACCGACCGAAACGGTCACCCACCAAGCGGCGCCGGATGCCCAGGTAGCTCAGTTGGTAGAGCAGGGGACTGAAAATCCCCGTGTCGGCGGTTCAATTCCGTCCCTGGGCACCATCCTCCCTCCTTTAAAATCAATGGGTTGGACGGTGCGGTTTGGTCAGAGCTACTGACCGAGTTTTCCAGAGTTTTCCAACCGGTTTTCCACCGCTGTTCCGGCTCTGGTCACCCCTTCTTCCCGATCCCTTCCAGCTTCATAATTGCCGCAGTCGCGCGCCGTTTCTGATCGGCCGACCGGGTGTAGCGGGCGACCATCGCTTCGGTCTTGTGCCCCGTGATCGCCATGATGTCGCGCGTGTCACAGCCGGCATCGGCAAGCTTCGTCGCCGCCGTGTGCCGCAGGCCGTGGAAGGTCAGGCCCGGCTGCACCTTGCCTTCGGCGACCAGCTTCCGAATCACCTTGAAGAACCGGGCGCGGAAGCCTGACTCGGTGTACGGCTCGCCGCGCTGCCCCACCACGATGGTCATGGGCACCGGGCGGTTCTTCTCTGCCAGCTTCGCCGACAGCGCCGGCAGACGGGCGCGCGCGTCATCGAGGATCGCTTTCAGTTCCGAATGCACCGGCACCCAAATCGGGTCATCGGTCTTCGCCTGTCGTGACTCGATCACGCCGCCACGGTATGCGGTCCACCTCAACCGGATGGCGTCCCCCTCGCGCAGGCCGGCATGGGCCCCCAGCGCCACAGCGGCGCGCAGCTCCGGCGGCATGGCCTCCATCACGGTGGCGAACTCGTCATCGGTCCACGGACGGTTGACCACCCGTTCGCCCCGTGGCTTCCGGATCTTCGGAACCTTTTCGCAGGGGTTCGCCTCCATGTAGCCGTAGGGGCGGCCCCAGTTGAACAGCGCCGACATGAAGCGCAGCAGGTGGTTCGCGAACCATCGCTTCCGCGTCTTGTACGCCTGATCGCGCAACCGGGTCATGGTCGGGGTGTCGATCCGATCCAGCGGCATGTCGTGCAGAGGCTTCAGCCAATCCATGGCTTCGTGATAGTCGGCCTTGGTCGAGTCGGCCTTCTCGGCAAAGGTTGGGCTGCCACGGTAGGCGATCAGCAGCGCACCCAGCGTTTTGCAGATCACCGGAGCTGCGGCGTCGCTGTTCTCGACGGCGATGCCTTCCAGCCGCCGGTATTCGGCCTCAAACTCCGCGCTGCCCGGTTCGCCCGGCAGGCGCAAGCCGGTGCCCCGGTGATAGTAGTAGGCCCGCCCCTTGGCGGTGACCCGCTTCACGTTCCGCATTGGGAAATCCGCTCCATCCAGGATTGAGGGTTCCCATCCTGCCGATGGCTTGCCAAGTCGTCCACCCAGCGGTCCAGATCGGCCCGGTCGTACATCCGCCGGGAGCCGACCTTGTGAAAGGTGATGCCCAGCCGATCCAGCACGTTCGGCGACTGGCCGATATAGGCCGCCGCCAGCTCACGCGACAGCAGACGCGGCCAGCCGGGCAACTCGGAAGGGCGTGCTTTGGCGGCGGTCATGACTATTACTCCGCAGCCTGATTTGGAATCGGCTGGGCGAAGCGGGCCAGCTCCGGCACGTTCGCGGCGATATGGGCGGCGGCCCAGGGTGGGGAGACGCTGTTCCCGCACATCCTGATCTGCGCGGCCTTCGAGAAACGCCGGCCGTCTTGCCCCCGGTCGATGATGTAGCTGTCGGGAAAGCCCTGGGCGCGGAACAGCTCCCGCGGCGACAGCATCCGCATGCCGATGTCCACGATCTGCCAGGGCTCGCCGTGGACGGTCACCAGCCCAAACCGTGCCTTGGTCGGAATGGTGTGCAGCGGGTCGCGGCAATCCTGATCCTGTCCACCTTCGCCGTAGTATTTCGTCAGGAAGGCCCGGACTTCGGCAACATGGCCGCCGCCACGCCCACCGCCGGCGGTGACCGTCGGCATCGGCTGGTCAGGGTGCAGCCCGTCCTTGCAGGTGCCGTAGAGCTTCATCAGGTGGGCGGCGGCCAACATCTGGTGCGAGCCGGTGTTGAGAATGGTTGAGGTGGGGCTGTCGATCGGGTGCCCGACGACGCCCGTGTTCTGCTGGACCATCCAGGGCATGACCACGGCTTGATTGCCGCCCTGCGCCTGCACCGTGGTCAGGGGATCGGTGGGTGGGTAGGCACGCCGGCCGCCGCTGTCACCGTGCGCCAGACCGGCCAGATATGGCGTAACCAGGGCATGCTTGCCGCCGCCCGCCACGACGGTGCCGAGCGGCTGCTGGATGTCCAACGCACGCGGGGCCTGTCCCGGCCGTTCACCGTACCCGGTCTGGACCATCGTCGGTGCCACCAGCGCGAACTCCCCCCCGTTGGCCGTGGTCACAGTGCGCAACGGGTCGTGGATGGCGTGCGCCCGGCTGTCACCGCTGTGGGTGACCGGGATGATGAACGGGTTCCCATGCTCGATGACGTAGCGCTTCAGCCCTGCGAAGATGCGGCGGAGGGTGTTCGCCTCGAGCGGCCGCTTCACCCGCAGCACGCGGGCTTCCTCCTTCGTCAGGAAAATGGAGGGGCACGGGATGGACCAGTCGATGACGTGCGATGCCGCCGTGCGGTAGGGCAGCAGCCGGCCAGCCAGCACCTCCGGATCGTCCGACGCGCCGTGCGTCGGAGCCGGCCAGATGATGGGGCGACCGTCACAGCGGGCAATGACCGCCAGGCGCTTTCGAATCGTCGGCGCGCCGTAGATGCAGGCGCGGCTCTCCCGCCACTCCACCTGATAGCCCAGCCGCCGCAGTTCGCGCACCCATTCGGCAAAGGTGTGGCCGCGGCGGTCGGGGCAGGGATGCCCCTCGTTCGTCAGCGGTCCCCAGGTAACGAACTCCTCGACGTTCTCCAACTGGATCACGCGCGGCCGGATGTGGAGCGGCAGCTTGGCGTAGGCGACCACGATCCAGGCCAAGTCGCGGATATGCTTCTTGCGCGGAACGCCGCCCTTGGCCTTGCTGAAATGGGTACAGTCCGGCGAGAACCACGCGAAGCCGATGGGGCGTCCGGCCGCGACCAGCGCCGGTTCCGCCTGCCAGATGTTTTGGCACCAGTGGCGCGTTCCCGGGTGGTTGGCCGCGTGCATCGACACGGCGTCCTCGTCGTGGTTCAGCGCCTCGTCCGGGCTGCGGCCGAGCGCCATCTTGATGCCCTCACAGGTCCCACCGCCGCCGGCAAAGCCGACGATGATGATCTCGTCCGGGCTGGCTTCACGAACGGGACGCCGCTTGCCCATTGCTGGCGGAAGATCAAAGAGCATGGTGGTCGCCCTCCTTCGGGAAGAGGTGGCGGCCGATCAGGGCGATGGTGTCTTCACGCGACGGCAGGGCGGCGAACAGCTCCCCCTCTTCGGTGCAGCCGTCGCACAGGCGCGTGGTGCGGTCGATGCGGGTGCGGTCGCCGCAGGCGGTGCAG
>NZ_CP167914.1:0-272188 GCF_041507355.1 Azospirillum sp. HJ39
GTGACGGCAGGCCCGCCCTTCCTCCCCTACGGCCGCCAGTCGGTGGAGGAGGAGGACATTGCCGCGGTGGCTGCGGTGTTGCGCGGCGACTGGCTGACGCAAGGCCCGGCGGTGGCCGCCTTCGAGCGGGCCCTCGCCAGCCGGGTGGGGGCGGCCGACGCGGTGGCCTGCGCCAACGGCACCGCGGCGCTGCGGCTGGCCTACACGGCGCTTGGGCTCGGGCCGGGCGACGCGGTGGTGGTGCCGTCGAACACCTTCCTCGCCACCGCATCCGCCGCCCGCCACGCCGGGGCGGAGGTCGCCTTCGCCGACGTCGATCCCGACAGCGGCCTGATGGGCGCGGCCGAGGCCGAGGCCGCCATCGCCCGCGCCCGCAAGGCCGGCTGGCGCGTCCGTGCGCTCGCCCCCGTCCATTACGCCGGCCAGACCGCCCCGATGGCGGAACTCGGCGCGCTCGCCCGCCGGGAGGGGCTGGCGGTGGTCGAGGACGCCTGCCACGCCATCGGCACCGTCGAGCTGTCGGGCGGCCGGGAGACGCCGGTCGGGGCCTGCGCTGACAGCACGCTGACCGTCTTCTCCTTCCACCCGGTCAAGACCATCGCCGCCGGCGAGGGCGGGGCGGTCACCGGCAACGACCCGGCGCTGATGGCGCGGGTCCGCCGCCTGTGCAACCACGGCATGATGCGCAGCCCGGAGCCGGGGGAGGGCTTCGCCGATCCCGGCGCCGCGCTGGACGGGGAGGGCGTGCCCAACCCCTGGTACTACGAGATGGCCGAGCCGGGCTTCAACCACCGGCTCTCCGACATCCATGCGGCCCTGGTGCTGAGCCAGCTCGGCCGGCTCGACCGTTTCGCGGAGCGGCGGCGCCGGCTGATGGAGCTCTATGCCGACCGCATGGCCCGGCTGGCGCCGCTGGTGCTGCCGCCGGCCGCCGTGCCCTGGTGCCGGCCGGCCTGGCACCTGTGCGCCGCGCGCATCGACTTCCACGCCACCGGCCGGACCCGTGCCGCGGCGATGGCCGCCCTGCGCGATCTCGGCATCGGGACCCAGGTGCATTATATCCCGGTCCATCGCCAACCCTACTGGCGCAACCGCTACGGCGACCTCGCGCTGCCCGGCGCGATGGCCCATTACGCGCGGACGCTGTCGCTGCCGCTGTTCCCGGCCATGGCCGACAGCGATGTCGACCGGGTCGTCGCCGCGCTGGAGCGGGTGCTGTCCTGACGGGTACCTCGCCGCCGTTCGGGGTGCCATGCCGTTGCGTCCACGCGAATCCGTTAGCGTTTTGCACAGGATGGACGGATAACAATGACTTCGCCGGGACGGCATAGGCCTAGGTCGAACGGCTTCTAAGCCGAACGGCCGGCTCCGGCCGTTCCGATCACGCCGCCCCCCAGTGTTCCGCGCACGGATCTCCGATTTTGCTTCGCAACACGCTCTGGAATCTGCTCGGCGAAGGGCTCCCGATGGTGGCGGCCCTCCTGTCGATTCCGTTGCTCATCTCCGCGGTCGGGATGGAGCGCTTCGGCGCGCTCACCCTGATCTGGGCGCTGCTCGGCTATCTGGGCGTGCTGGACCTCGGGTTGGGGCGGTCGCTGGTGCAGGTCGTCGCCGACCGCATCGGTCATGCGTCCGATCCGGGGAAGGGGAAGGCCGACCCCGGCACGGCGGGCATCGCCGGACCGGCCATCGCCCTGATGGGCGCGATCGGGCTGCTGACCGGCGGAGCGGTGGCGCTGGGCGCCGGGTTGCTGGCCGACGGTTTCCAACTGGATACCGGCACCTCGCCGCAGGAGATCCGGTACAGCCTGCTGGTGGCGGCGGCCATCGTGCCGATCGCACTGGTTTCCGCCGGCCTGCGCGGCGTGCTGGAGGCGCACCAGCGCTTCCGCCCGATCAGCCTGGTGCGGATGACGGTGGGGGTGCTGAACTATCTCAGCCCGCTGTGCGTGCTGCCCTTCAGCCAAAGCCTGGTGCCGGTGATCGCCGCCATCGCGGCCGGGCGGCTCATCGGACTGGTCGGCTACGGGATCCTGGCCGTGCGCCAGGTGCCGGACCTGCTGCACCCGTCGCGCTGGGGACGCCCGTCCTTGCGCGGGCTGTTCACCATGAGCGCCTGGATGATGCTCAACAATCTGGTCGGCCCGGCGATGCTCTATGCCGACCGCTTCATCCTGCTCAGCCTGGTGCCGGCGGCGATGGTCGCCTTCTACACCACCCCGTTCGAGCTGCTGTCGCGGCTGATGGTGATCCCCGGCGCCCTGTCGCTGGCGCTGTTCCCGCTGGCGTCCAGCCTGTTCCGGCGCGATCCCCCGGCCCTGGCCCGCATCCTGGATGCCGGCGGCCATCTGACGCTGGCGGTGTTCCTGGCGATGCAGGCGGCGACCATCGTCGGCGGCGAGACGGCGCTGGAACTGTGGCTCGGGCCCGCCTTCGCCGCCAACAGCGCGTCGGTGCTGTCGATCCTGATGCTGGGCGTCTTCTTCAACGCCACGGCCTATGTCCCCAACACCCTGATCCAGAGCGTCGGGCGCGTCGACGTGACCGCCCGGCTGCAACTGGCCGAACTGCCGGTCTATCTGGGCGTGCTGTGGCTGCTTGCCGAGCGGTACGGCGCCGTCGGCGCCGCCGCGGCCTGGAGCCTGCGCACCGCCGTCGATTGCGGGCTGCTGCTGGTGCTGCTGCCGCGGCTGGCGCCGGGCACGGGGGCGGTGGCGTTGACCATCGGGCTGCGCGCGCTGCTGGCCGGGGCGGCCGGGCTGACCGGGCTGCTGGTCGGCGGACCGGTCGGGGCGGCGATCAGCCTGACCGGCCTGCTGGCGGTCGGGCTGGGGGTTGCCGGCCGGCTGCTGCGCAACCGTCCGTGGGAGAAGCTGTCGGGTCCGCTGCGCAAGACCCGTCCGGCACCGCTGATCGATGGGGCCGGGATCGACGGGGCTGCGGCCGATCGTCCGTAACATCCCATCCGGGCGCGGCCGGGCCGTCCGGCCGCGCCCGACCGTCACTCATGCGCAGGTGGTTCCTTTGCCGCCGGAAATGCGCTATGTGAGCGGAAACTCTGTGCAACGCTGGTTGGAGTTCGAAGGCCATGGCCGAGGGTACTGTGGACTATTACGCGATGGTCGAAGAGGCGTGGCAGCTCAGCGACACCGCCCGCGACTATGTGAAGAACGCCGGTCGCGAGGTGGACAACACCGAGCTGTGGGAGAAGATCTTTGCCCCGTCGCCCCTGATCGACCTGGAGCGCACCCGCGCCGAAGGCGGCCAGCCGCTGCAGAAGATCTTCTTCAAGAACCCCTACGGCCTGCAGTACCGCGCCGACCATAAGGACTGGATCCCGTTCCGCCATGGCGCGCTCGATCCGGCCTACCTCCAGGTCATCTGATACCGGGGTCGGAAAGTAAGGCCTTGCCGACGCGGGGCGCCCGAACCTGCGGGCGCCGGCCGCATCCGGCGGCAGCGCCCTTATGACCGTGTGACCGCCGGCCCCGTCGTTTCCGGGCCGGCCTTGGCGCCGTTGCCTGCGGCAGGGGTAAGGGGGCGTGCATGGCGCGGCTGGTGGCGGGGCCGGGTTTCGCCCTCGATCTCGACGAGGCCCGGCTGGCGAACGGTTACGTTGCCGATGCCTTCACCACCCGGCCCGACGCGGCGTCGGTCGCCTCAGGATCCGGCAGCCTGACCGTTGGCCGCACGGTCGCCGGCCGGGCGCACGGCACCATCCTCGATTATGCCGCCACCGGCAGCGGAACGGGCGCCGCCGTGCGCTTCACCGGCCTGACCGACCGCGACCCGGCCGGTGCCCTGCGCTATCGGATCGAAGGGTTCGACGTCGCGCTGACCGGCGGCACGCTCGACCGGCTCGGCGCCCGCATCTTCCAGCAGATCGACGGCTTCGCGGGAGCGGACGCCGCCGACAGCGTCTATCTGGGGGTGCCGGGCGGGCGCAGCTTCGACGGCGGCGGCGGGACCGACCGCGCCATCTATGCCGGCGACCCGCGCCGCTATGCCCTGCAGGATGGCGGCTACCGTGCGGAGACGCCGGTGGTGGTGGCGCTCGACGGCAGCGGCCGCCGCTATGCCGTGGTGTCGAGCCGCAGCATCGACACGCTGACCGACGTCGAACTCGTCACCATCGACGGCCGCACCGCCGCGCCGGCGGCCCTCGCCTTCGATGCCCGCAACTATCTGGCGGCCAACCGCGATCTGGCCCTCGCCTTCGGTACCGATGCGGTCGCGGCGGCACGCCATTACGCCTGGAACGGCCGGAACGAGGGGCGCAGCCTGGGCGGCTTCGACGCGCTTGGCTATCTCGGCGCCAATCCCGACGTGCTGCGCGCGGTCGGCGTCAACGCCGATGCGGCCTTGCAGCATTACCTGGCCTACGGCGCGCGCGAGGGCCGCACCGCCGGTTTCGATCCCTACCGCTATCTCGCCTCCAATCCGGACGTGCTGGCTGCAGTCGGCGCCGATCCGGTGGCGGCGCTGACCCATTATGCCCGCTTCGGCCTGGGCGAGGGGCGGTCGGCGACCGGCTTCGATCCGCTCGCCTATATCGCCTCCTACTCCGACCTGATCGCCGCCTTCGGCACCGACGGCGGCGCCGCGACCCGGCATTACCTGACCAACGGGTGGCGGGAGGGGCGCAGCGCGACCTTCGACGCGGTGGCCTATCTGGCTGCCAACCCGGACGTGGCGGCGGCCACCGGCGGCAACATCCAGGCGGCGCAGGGCCACTACATCGCCTTCGGCCTGCGCGAGAACCGGCCGCTGCGCGCCGCCGCTCCGCTGCCGGCGGCAGCGCTTCCGTTCCAGTTTTTGCCCCAGGGGGCGCCGGTTGGGGCGCCGGTCGCGGTGACCGGCACGGCCGGCAACGACACGCTGAGCGGCAGTGCCGCCTATGACGCGCTGGGCAATCCGGTGACGGATGCGGTCGACGGGCTGGGCGGCATCGACAGTTTCGTGCTGACCGGCGCTCTCGCCTCCTACACCCTGGCCATCGATGCCAACGGCAACCTGCTGGTCAGCGGTCCCGACGGCACCGACACGCTGACCGGCATCGAGATGCTCCAGGCCACCGACGGGCTCTATCCGGTGGGATCTCTGGTCGGCTTCTCGCAACCGTCGCTGACCGGGCTGACGGTTTCGGCCTCGGCCTCGACCGGCGACGACTATCTGGCCGGGACGCTCCAGGGCGATGCGATCGGCGGCGGCGGCGGCAACGACAGCATCGCCGGGCTGGCCGGCAACGACACGCTGTTCGGCAATGCCGGCAACGACCTGCTTCTGGGCGGCGACGGGGCGGATTCGCTGGAGGGCGGGGCCGGCGGCGACCTGCTGTTCGGCGGGGCGGGCAACGACCTGCTGCGGGGAGACATCATCGACGTCACCGGCAACGACACCCTGCTGGGCGAGGAGGGTGACGACTGGCTCGACGCCGGCGCCGGCAATGACTGGCTGGACGGCGGGGCAGGCAACGACACGCTCTATGGCGGGCTGGGCAGCGACGTGCTGCGCGGCGGCAGCGGCGACGACTGGCTGTTCGGCGACGTCTATTCCGACCGCAGCCATGAAATCTCCGTCAATGCCGACGACATCGCCACCACCTATGGCGACGTGCTGCTGGGCGGGACCGGCGGCGACACGCTGATTGGCGGCTACGGCGCCGACCTGATGGACGGCGGGGCGGGGGCCGACCTGTTCTCGGTCCGCAACCTGAATGAATCGACCCTGGGCGCTCCCGACGTCATCATCAATTTCAACGGCGCCATCGTGGCCGAGGAGGCGCTGCAGGGCCTCGCCAGCTACGCCACCATCGGCGCCGAGGGCGACCGCATCGACGTGTCGGAGATCGACGCGATTACCGGCACCACCGACAACGACGCCTTCACCTTCGTCGGCACCGCCGGCTTCAGCGCGGCCGGCCAGCTGCGCTACCAGGCCTCCGGCGCGGTGACGCTGATCGAGGGCGAGGTGAACGGCGACGGCACGGCCGACTTCCGCATCCAGGTCAACATCGCCAACTACACCTTTTCGGCCTTCGATTTCGTGTTGTAGGCGGCCATGTTCACCCTCACCAAGGCGGAGCAATTCGGTCAGGAGATCAGGAAAAGCCGCTTCCTGGCCTGGGCCGGGCCGGCCGGCAGCGAGGAGGAGGCGCGCCGCTTCATCGCCGGACACAGCAGCCATGACGCCGGCCACAATTGCTGGGCGTTCCGGATCGGCGACACCTATCGCTTCAGCGACGACGGCGAGCCGGGCGGGACGGCAGGGCGGCCGATCCTGCAGGCCATCGAGGGCCGGGAACTGGACCGGGTGGCGGTGGTGGTCAGCCGCTGGTTCGGCGGCATCCTGCTGGGGGCGGGCGGGCTGATGCGTGCCTATGGCGGAACGGCGGCGAGCTGCCTCGGGGCGGCGGAGCGGGAGCCGATCGTCGTCTGCGCGGCGCTGTCCGTCGCCTGCGCCTTCGCCGACGAGGCGCGGATCCGGTCGGGGCTCGGCAGCTTTCCCGGCACCCTGATCGAGACCAGGGGCTTCACGCCCGACGGCGTGGATCTGCACGTCACGCTGCCCCGTGACCGGATGGACGATTTCATCCGCATGGTGACCGACATCTCCCGCGGCCGGGCGGTCGTCGGGGATCTCGACGACTGATGGCGCCGGGCGATGGTGGTTATTTCCATAACGAATGTTATGTGTTTTTCATATCATGAAATCATTATCAGATGTGAAAATTCCATGATCTGGAAGCTTGTCGCGCCCTCCTCCTTCGGTGCCGAACTGGACCTATATCCGGCGCAGCACCTCGACCGAGGCGGCGGACATGGAGATGGCGGGCTTTCCGGCCGCGCACGGGAGCGTGCCGCCCGATGCGGGCGGGGGGCTCCGTCCGCCGGTCAGCGTCTCTTGCGGTCGGCCTTCGCCATGGAAGGAAGAGCCACGTCGATCACCAGACGATGGCCGCGGTCCTTGTCCGGAGCCAGGGTGGAAACGGCGAGCAGGCGCACGGGACCGCCGTCCCCGTTGCCACTCCCCCCGGCCTCCTCGTCGCTGAACAGCAGGCGGGTGCCGGCGCCGCTCCGCTCCACGCTGTAGCCGAGCGTCGTCGCCGGCAGGCGGCCGGACGGAGCGGCCTGCCACAGCGTGCCGGGCAGCGTCACCTCCAGCCGGCCGTCGGGGCGCAGCCCCTGCGTCTCGAACCGCGGCGCCCCGTCGAGGTCGAGCACGACGCGCACCCCGTCCCCGCCATTGGCCGTGCGGATCCGCTCCACATGGCGGGGGGTGGCGGAAGGGGCGGCCTGGAGCCTCGCCGGTACGGCAGGGGCAGGAGCCGGGGGCTCGGATGCCGGTTTCACGCTGGGCCGCGGAACCTCCACGGCCGGCTCCGTGCGGATGGCCGGGGCGCCGTCCTGCGGCTCCGGCTTCGTCGCCGGGACCGGTGCGCCCTGGTTCGGAGGTGCCGGGAGCGGAGCGGATGCAGGGGCGGCGGCCGCCTCCGGCTTGGCCGTTTCCGCGATGCCGCCACCGCGGCCCTCGGCGCGGCCGTGTTGGACGTAATGGGCGTAGCCGCTGGAGACCTGTCCGTTGCGGACGGCGGCGGCGACATCGGGGTTGGCGGCCAGATAGGCCCGCTCCCGCCAGCCGTTCGGCGGCGCCAGGGTGGTATCGGCTGCTGCTGCGGGGGTGCGCCGCCAGTTCGACAGCAGCGACGACCCGTGCAGGCCGATCCCGTCGACAGCCAGCGACAGCCAGAAGGGCGTCAGCAGCAGGAGCAGAAGGCGCAGGAGCTGGGGGATCGGCGTCAAGGCGGGGCGGGTCCGGCGAAGGAAGGAACGGCACCGGTCCGGCGGTGGTCCGGCGGCTTCCGCATGCCTACTCCCAAGCGCGGCGTCCGGTCCAGGAAAAGCCGTCTGTCCATTCCCGCTCCCTGCCCTGCCCTGCCCTGCCCTGGGCTGTCTGCCGCCGATGAATTTGCAGGGCGGAGTATGCCGGGGGGCGGTGCGGCCTTCGGATGATAAGGAATGGGTGGAATACGGGCAGGTCGGCAACCTTTGGATTGCCTTTGCTCCGTGGGAGAGATATGCGGTTGCGCCGCTTTCCAATGGGGTTTCCGCCAGAATGATGTCCGGCCTGTCACGATCCTCAGGATTCCGTATCGCGGTGCTGGGTGCCGGCTTCCAGGGCGTGTGCGTCGCGCTGGAGCTGGCCCGCCGCGGCTGCCATGTGGATCTGTACGATGCCGCCGACCGGCCGATCACCCGCGCAGGGCTGGTGAATGAGGGAAAGATCCATCTCGGCTTCGTCTATGCCAACGAGAAAAGCCGCCGCACCGCCGACCGCATGATCGAGGGGGCCCTGGCGTTCGGCGACCTGATCGCCCGCTGGTGCGGCACGGACGCGCTGGATGGGGCGCTGTCCAGCCCCTTCCTCTCCAGCCCCTTCCTCTATGGCGTCCACCGCGACAGCATGGTGGAGGTGGCGCAGGTGGAACGCCATTTCGACCATGTGGCCGACCGTGTCCGCGGGCGCCGCTATCTGGGCAGCCGTCTCGATGTCCCCTACCGCCGGCTGGATGCCCGGGAAACGGCTGCGTCCTTCGACGGGGAGCAGGTCACCGCCGCTTTCTGGACCGGCGAGCGGTCCGTCCATGTCGGCCGGCTGGCGGACCGGTTGCGCGCCGCCCTGGAGGCCGAGCCCCGCATCGCCGTCCTGACGGGCAGCCGGATCCTGGCGGCCGAGCCGGATGACGGCATGG
The DNA here is from genome assembly GCF_041507355.1 of Azospirillum sp. HJ39. NCBI lineage: Bacteria > Pseudomonadati > Pseudomonadota > Alphaproteobacteria > Rhodospirillales > Azospirillaceae > Azospirillum > Azospirillum sp. HJ39. Next base: position 8,753 of record NZ_CP167914.1, read on the forward strand.
TCGCGCTGTCGGTCCGGACGGCGGGGGACCATGTCCGCCGCGAACGCTACCCGCAGGCGGTCAATTGCCTGTGGGAAGACCGTCGGCGGGTCGACCGCGGCTTCGGCCTGCCGCCGGAAGGTCCCTGCCTCTACCGTTTCAAGATCGGCGTGACGCTCGACCTCGCCCGGCCGCTGCCGGACCTGCCCTCGGTCACCCTGGTGCTCGGCCGGTTCGGCGACAGCGTCAGCTTCGGCGGGACCAGCCTGTTCCTGTCCTGGTATCCCGCCTGCATGATCGGCCGGTCGCAGGATCTGGCGCCGCCGGACTGGGCGGCGGCGCTGGACGACGCCACCCGCGACCGCGTGGCCGCCGCGACGCTCGAGGCGCTGGGCGGGATGCTGCCGGCCTTGCGCGCCCTCGATCCACAGGACGTCCTGCGGCGGCGGGTGGCCGGCGGGGTGATCGTCGCCCAGGGCGACACCGACATCGACGACCCGGACAGCGGGCTGCACAGCCGGGTCGAGATCGGCGTCCGGTCCCAGGGCGGCTACCATACGGTCGAGACCGGGAAATACACCACGGCGCCGCTGTTCGCGGTCGAGGCGGCCGACCGCGTGACGGGAGAAGGCTGACCCCATGGCGCCGCGCATCACCGTATGCGTGCCCGTCTATCAGGGCGCCCGTTTCGTGGCGGAAACCCTGGAGGCGATCCGCCGCCAGACCGTCGCCGACATCCGGGTTCTGGTGTCGATCGACCGGGGCACCGACGCTTCGGCGGACGCCTGCCGGCCCTTTTCGGCCGATCCGCGCTTCACCATCCTCGCGCACCGCGACCGGCAGGGATGGGTCGGCAACGCCAATTTCCTGATGGGGCGGGTCGAAACCGAGCTGTTCTGCATCCTGCCGCATGACGACCTGATCGCCCCGGATTATCTGGAGGCGCTGCTGGAGTGCCTCGACCGTCATCCCGCCGCGGTCGCCGCCTATTGCGACCTGGAGGGATTCGAGGACGCCTCCTATGCCCTCCAGCAACCCGAACTGACCGGCGACCGGTTCGAGCGGCTGCGCGACGGGCTGGCCTTCCATTTCAATGCCGTGGCTTACCGCGGCCTGATCCGGCGCTCGGCGCTCCGGTCGGCTCCGGGGGGATGGCTGCCGCTGGTGGGCAACCGGTGCGGCGACTTCGCCGCCGACACGGTCTGGATGCTCCGGCTCGCCGGCCTGGGCGAACTGCGGCGGGTGCCGCGGTCGCTGTATCGCAAGCGGGTGCACCGGATGGCCGAAACCATCCGGTGGCACGGCTGGGACGACGCGGCGGCGACGGACGCCTGGGTCGAGCATTGTGTCCAGTGCTGGCGCCTGGTGGCAGTGGAGACGGCGGGGGAAATGGCCGGGGAGACGGGTGCCCTGCCCGATGAGCGGGCCGCCCTGTGGTTCACCGTCCTTGGCCGACTGCTCCAGCGGACGGCGCCGCTCTGGCTCCGGCTGATCCGCGGCGCCCGGCCGGCGACGGAGACGGCAAGGGAGCGCATGGCCCTGGCCGCGGCGCTGATGGAGCGGGTGACGGCATCGGGGGAGGACGCGTTGAGGCCGCCGGACTGCGACCTGCGGTCGGTCGCCGTGTCGCCGCGGCTGGCTCCGGTCCTGGGCGCCATCCTCACCCGCGAAGCCGCCGAATTGCCGGACGAGAGGTCGCCGGAGCACCGTATCGCCGCGTTCCGGCGCGCCATCGCCGCAGCCCCCGACCGCGGCGAGCCCTATCGCCGGCTCAGCGATGCCGTGCTTGCCGTGGAGTGGGGCCTTGCGCCGTTGACGATGCTGCTCCGTGGCATCCGGGCCGATCCCCTGCCCGGTCAAAAGGCGGCTCTGCCGCCGCTGGCCCTGACACTGGCGGGGATCCATGATCGGAACGGCGAGGCCGGGCGCGCCCTGGCGGTGCTGCGGCAGGCGATGGCCGTCGAACCGGCCTCGGCAGTGTTGTTGCTGGAGATGGCCCGGCTCGGGACGGTGCAGGGGCGGATCTCGCCCCTGCCGGCCCGCGCGGCGGTGCTGCGGGACACTCGGTAGGGGGCAGGAACCATGACGCGGTTTTATCGGCGGGGCCGGGCCCCGAGGGCTTTTTCCGGCCAGTGCCTGCCCGTCCTCCTTCTCGCCGTCCTGCCGGTCGCCGCTCCCGCCCAGGAGCGGGCCGGTGCGCCGGTGCTGGAATTGCCGGTGCGCTGCCGGATCGGGACCGACTGCTTCGTGCAGAACTATGTCGATGCCGATCCGGGGCCTGGAATGCGGGACTTCGCCTGCGGCCGGCTGACCTATGACGGGCATGGCGGGACCGATTTCCGGCTGTCCGACCTGGAGGCGATGCGGCGCGGGGTGGCGGTGGTGGCCGCGGCACCCGGCACGGTGGCCCGCGTGCGCGACGGCATGGAGGATGTCAGCATCCGGCAGAGCGGCGGCGCGCCGGCCGGCTATGACGCCGGCAACGCCGTGGTGGTCGACCATGGCAATGGCTGGGAGACCCAGTACAGCCACCTGAAGCGCGGCAGCATCGCGGTCAGGCCGGGCGTCCGGGTGGAGGCCGGCACGGTGCTGGGGCAGATCGGCCTGTCCGGCAAGACCGAGTTCCCCCATGTCGATTTCGGCATCCGCCATGACGGCCGCACCCTCGATCCCTATACCGGGACGGAGGCCGGGACCGGCACGGCGCCGGCCTGCGCGGCTGACAGCCGGGCGGTTCCGCCGGACACGCTGTGGAGCGCCGACGCCAGCCGGACCCTGGCCTACCGGCCGAGCGCGCTGCTCGGCGCCGGGCTGGCGCCCGAGGCGCCGAAGGCGGAGGTCGCGCGAAACGGCGGTTATGGCGGGGAGCACCTGCCTGCCGACGTGCCGGCGCTCGGCGTGTGGGCCGAGCTGATGGGCGGGCGGCAGGGCGACCGCCTGACCTTGGAGGTGACCGGTCCTGACGGTCGCCGCCTGCACCGCAGCGAGGGCGCGGTGCCGCGCCCGCTTGCGGTGGTGTTCTTCGGCACCGACGTGAAGAAGCCGGCCCCCGGCCCCTGGCCTTCAGGTCTCTACCGGGTGACGGTGACCCTGCGTCACGGTGATGAGACGGCGGTGCGGGAGGAGCGGCAGGTTGAGTTGCGTTAAATAACAAAAAATGCAACTTTTAAGATATAGCAAGTGACAACTGCGATGATCAAAGCATTTGTCACCGAATGAACACAGTCCTTTCGCGCGAATTCACATATCCGAAAGGATATCGGATACCTCGTTATTAAGTATTGCAGCCGTTTGATCGTCCCGGTATGGGCAAGGCGATCCGGCAATGACAGACAGCACGCAGCAGGCTTTCTACGTCGCGACCAACGGCAATGATTCCTGGTCGGGACGTCTGGCGGCACCCAATGCCGATGGGACCGACGGCCCCTTCGCCACGCTGGACCGCGCGCAGGGCGCGATGCGGGCGACCGGCATTCGCGACACCTATGTCCGTGGCGGCACCTATGCGATGTCGCATGCGGTCACGCTGACCGGAGCCGACAACGGCGTCCGCATCATGGCCTATCCGGGCGAGACGCCGGTCTTCAGCGGAGGCGAGCGGGTCGGCGGCTTCACCGACATCGGCGGCGGGCGCTATGCGGCGGCGACCTCCATCACCGGACTGGACCTCTCCATCGGCGGCGTCCGGCAGAAGGTGGCGCAGACCGGCGACTGGACTGCCGGCGACGCCAGGTCCGGCTGGTCGATCCTGGAGGCGGCGGCCGGCGGTGCCAGCAAGACCGGCCTGCGCTACGGGGCCGGCGACGGGGCGATGGTGGCGGCCCTGGCCGGCGGCGCCCAGCCCGGCATGATGGTGCAGACCTTCGACACCGAACGGCTGTCCGACAATATCGTCGGCGTGGCCGGGATCGATGCCGCCAGCCGCAGCATCGCTTTCACCCAGGGGGTGAAATACGCTCTGCGCAGCGGCGGCACCTATCGCCTGCTGAACGACGAGTCCTTCATCCGCGACGCAGGCGAGTTCGCCTGGCAGGCCGAAACCGGCCGGCTGGTGGTGAAGCCGCAGGATCCCGGCGCCCTGCTGGGCCAGGGGGCGGTGGTGGCACGGCTCGGCACGCTGCTGGCGCTCGACGGGGCGAGCGGCGTCACCCTCCAGGGCCTGACCTTCGCCGACACGACCTGGAACGGCTCGGCCCTGACGCTGACCAATTCTTCCGGCAACAGCATCGCCGGCAACCGCTTCGTCAATGCCGGCACCGCGATGACGCTGACCGGCTCGTCCGGCAACGCGATCGAGGCCAACCGGCTGGAGCATCTCGGGGCAAGCGGGATCAAGGTCACCTACGGCAGCAACGGCAACCGGATCAGCGCCAACAGCATCTCCAATATCGGCGAGGTGCTGAAGGACGTCGCCGGCATCCAGCTGTACGGCGCCAACGACACGCTGATCTCCGGCAACGACATCCGCAACAGCACCCGCTACGGCATCTCGATCAAGAACTGGGACGGCGCCACCGTCAACACCGGCACGGTGGTGGAATACAACCGCATCTACGACACGATGACCGAGACCGCCGACGGCGGCGCCATCGAGATGCTGGGCCGCTCCAACGTCGACACCCGCACGGTCATCCGCGGCAACGACATCCGCAACGTCGGCGGGCTGGCGACCGACGGCTCCGGCTGGCTCGACCGCCACAAGAGCTTCGGCATCTACCTGGACGACATGGCCAACGGCGTCACCGTCCAGGACAACTTCATCCAGAACACCGGCTGGGCCAGCGTCTTCATCCATGGCGGCGATTCCAACAGCGTCACCAACAATCTCGCCGTCCTGTCCAACCCGCGCGAACGTTTCATCCGGCTGGAATGGGTGCCGAGCGCCGGCAGCATCGGGCTGCTCAGCGGCAACAGCGTCACCGGCAACGTCATCTCCTCCACCACCGGCGTGGATTACTGGGAGTTCTGGACCCCCGGTTCCTACAGCGTCTCCGGCAACCTGCTGCAGGGCATCCGCGGGCTGAACGGCGGCGACACGGTCTCGTCGGGCCTGTTCGTCAATCCGGCGGCCGGCGATTTCCGGCTCGGCGCCGGTGCGGCGGCGCTCGGCATCCATGACCTGGACTGGGCGCGGATGGGCAGCGCGCCCCTGACCGTGCCGGCGGTCCCCAGCCCCGGCGGCGGCTCATCCGGAGCGGGGGCCGGAGGAGGAGTGTCGTCGGGACAGCCCTTCTCGCCGCTGGCCTACATCGCCTCCTACGCCGACCTCTCGGCAGCCTTCGGCACCGATGCCGCGGCCGGGGCGGCGCATTACCAGTCCCTCGGCCGGGCGGAAGGGCGGACGGTCAGCTTCGACCCGCTGGCCTACATCGCCTCCTACGGCGATCTCGCCAACGCCTTCGGGGCCAACGGCGATGCGGGAGCCGCCCACTACATCGCCATGGGCCGCCGCGAGGGCCGCGCCATCACCTTCGATCCGCTGGCCTACACCGCGTCCTATGCCGACCTGTCGGCCGCCTTCGGCACTGACCGGACAAGCGCGGACCTGCATTACATCGCCAACGGCCGGGCGGAGGGGCGGACGGTCAGCTTCGACCCGCTGGCCTATCTCGCCTCCTATGGCGACCTGGCATCGGCCTTCGGCACCGACCGGACGGCAGCGGCGCTGCACTATATCGCCAACGGCCGGGCGGAGGGGCGGACGGTCAGCTTCGACCCGCTGGCCTATCTGGCGGCCAACGGCGATCTGGCAGCCGCCTTCGGTACCGACACCACCCGGGCTGAACTGCATTACCTGACCACCGGCCGGGGCGAGGGGCGGACGACCGGCTTCGATGCCCCGGCCTATCTGACGGCCAACCCGGACGTGGCGGCGGCCACCGGCGGCGGCCTGGCGGAGGCGATGCGGCACTACGTCATGTTCGGGCGGCTGGAGGGCCGGGCGCTGAGCCCCGCCATCTCCACCGCTACCTCCGCTGCCCGTGCGGCAGGCCTGCTGCCGGCCGATGGCCTGCTGGCCGCCGCCGGTATGGGGTGAGGCGTCTACCCCTCTTCCGCCTGATCGGGTGACAAGCCGGGCGCGAGCCGTTAAAACGGCCCGTTCGGCGCCGCTGCCTTGCGGCACCCGGAACTCCATGCGGGGATGATGTCTCAGGCTCTTCTCGACCCCCCCTTCGCCCAGCCGGTCACGTCCGCCGCAGGGCCTGCTCCCGGGCCTGACCTGGGACCTGATCCGGGGCAGGCCGGTCCGGGCAAGCCTGCCGGACGGCGATGGCCGGTGCTGGTCAAGCTGGCGGTGACGGTCGCGATCCTGGGCGCGCTCGCCGCCGGGGCCGACTGGCCGGGGATCGTGGCGCGCCTGTCCGCCGCCGATCCCCTGCTGTTCGCCGCCGGCTTCGCGGTCAAGGCGCTGACCCTGCCCTTCGCCTCGCAGCGGTGGCGGGCGGTCGGCCGCGCCGCCGGCTTCGCCCTGACCCGCTGGACCGCCTTCCGCCTGCAGATGGCAAGCGGCTTCCTGGGGCAGATCCTGCCCGGCTCGGTCGGGGCCGACCTGCTGCGCGGCTGGTTCACCTGGCGGCTCGGCCACCCGGCGGGACCGGTGATGCTGGCCCTGCTGGTCGACCGGCTGATGGCGCTCCTGGGCGTCGTGCTGATCGGGCTGGTCGGGTTGCCGCATCTGGCGGCGGTGGCGCCGCCCGCCGTCGCCGGCACCGTGCTGGCCGGGGCGGTGGTCCTGGCGGTGGGCATGGCCCTGCTGCTTCTTGCCGGCCGCCTCCCGCGCGACCGGCTGCCCCTGCCGAAGCGGCTGCGCGACGGGGCGCTGGGGCGGACCGTCTGGGCGGCGGTGGCGCAGCTGCGCGCGATGGCCGGCAACCGCGCCGCCTGGGCGGCGCTGGGCCACAGCATCGGCGTCCATCTCGCCACCATCGCCGCCACCATCCTGTTCGCCCGCTCGGTCGGCCTGCCGCTCGGCTGGCTGGATGGGCTGGCCATCGTGCCGGCCGCCATCGTCGCCGCGGCGCTGCCCGTCTCGCTCGGCGGCTGGGGCGTGCGCGAAGGGGCGATGGTCGCCGGTTTCGCGCTGCTCGGCTTCGATGCCGACGCCGCCCTTCTTGTCTCGCTGCTGATCGGGCTGTCGATCGCCGTCCTGTCGCTGCCCGGCGGCCTGTTCTGGCTGTTGCTGCGCAACGAGACCGCATCACGACCCGACCCTGCCCGGCCAGCCTCCGCCCGGCCCGACGCCTTCCCGACGGATCCCTCCCGATGACCGACCAGCCCCTTCCGACGCTCGACCGGACCGCCACCATGGATGCCGCCATGCCGGACACCTCCTCCGCCGCCGGCCCTGCCGCCGGGACCCGTCCGCTGTCGCCGCGCCAGCAGCGCATCCGCGGGCTGTTCGATGCCATGGCGCCGCTGCGCGACCGCTGGGCCGAGCGCAACCGCGCCTTCCATGAGGCCGACCGCGCCTATCTGCGCTTCCTGATCCCGGAAGGGGCGACGGTGCTGGAGATCGGCTGCGGTGTCGGCGACACGCTGGCGGCGTTGAAGCCGGCGCGCGGCGTCGGCATCGACCTCAGCCCGGCGACCATCGAGGCGGCGAAGGCCCGTCATCCGGAGCTGGAGCTGATCGCCGCCGATGCCGAGGATCCGGCGACGCTGGATGCCATTGCTGCCATTGGCGGGCCGTTCACCCACATCCTGCTGTCTGGCACCATCGGTTTTCTGGACGACATCGAGGAGACGCTGCGCCTGCTGCGCCGGGTCGCGACGCCCAAGACCCGCATCGTCGTCAGCTATCATTCCCGCGCCTGGGAGCCGGTCCTGTGGATGGCGGAACGGCTCGGCATGCGCATGCCGCAGGGCCAGCAGAACTGGCTGTCCACCAGCGACATCGTCAACCTGCTGGATCTCGCCGGCTGGGAGCCGGTGCGCCGCGAGTGGCGCCAGCTGGTCCCGAAGCGGCTGCTGGGGCTGGGCACGCTGGTCAACCGCTATCTGGCGCCGCTGCCGGGCATCCGCCGGCTGTGCGTGCGCAACTATGTGGTCGCCCGGCCGCAGCCTGCGGCGGACGCCGTCACCGTGGACGGCAAGCCGGCGTCGGCGACGATCCTGATTCCCTGCCGCAACGAGCGCGGCAACATCGAGAACGCCATCCGCCGCCTGCCCCGCTTCGCCCCCGACATCGAGGTGATCTATGTCGAGGGCAACAGCCAGGACAACACCTATGAGGAGTGCCTGCGGGTCCGCGACGCCTATCCCGACTGGGACATCAAGGTGATGAAGCAGCCCGGCAAGGGCAAGGGCGACGCGGTGCGCGCCGGATTCGCCGCGGCGCGCGGCGACATCCTGATCATCCTCGATGCCGACCTCACCGTCCCGCCGGAGACGATGGGGAAATTCTACCAGGCGATGGTGTCGGGGCGCGGCGAGTTCGTGAACGGCACCCGGCTGGTCTACCCGATGGCGCCGGAGGCGATGCGCTTCCTGAACTTCCTGGCCAACCGGGCCTTCGCGCGCATCTTCTCCTTCCTGCTGAACCAGCGGTTCACCGACACGCTGTGCGGCACCAAGGTGCTGTGGCGCAAGGATTATGAAACCATCGTCGCCAACCGCCATTATTTCGGCGACTTCGACCCGTTCGGCGACTTCGACCTGATCTTCGGCGCGGCCAAGCAGAACCTGAAGATCGTCGAGGTGCCGGTGCGCTATGCCGACCGCAGCTATGGCGAAACCCAGATCTCCCGCTTCACCCATGGCTGGCTGCTGGCCCGTATGGTGGTCTTCGCCTGGAAGAAGCTGAAGGCGTTCTGAGGCCTCCGGCTGCGGTTGCCGGCGCGGGGCCGGTTCAGCGCAGAGTCGACAGGGCGATCTCGAAGGCCCGCCGGTTGATCGCCCAGGCCTCGAAGGCAGGGGCGCCGGCGTCCCCGTCGGGGGAGAGCAGGATCAGGCAGACCGGCAGGGCATGCGGGCCCTCGCCCAGGACGATGCGGGCCGACAGAACGGTCATCGGGGTGCCGGCGCGGCCGGCCTTGCGGCGGTGGACGGCGATGGCGCGCTCCGCCGTCCGCTCCTCGGCGACCAGCACCGCTTCGGGGGACAGGGTGAAGCCCTGGTTGGCCAGCTTGGCAAGCGTGGTGCGCTCGATCTCCGCGGCCGCTGCGGCGGCGGCTTCCCCAGTGGCTTCCCCTGCGGCGCCCAGCACTGCGATCAGGCTGCCGCGGCCCGCGGCGCCGTCCGGTCCGACATGGTCCAGCACCAGCGAGGCGCCGTCCTGCGGGGCGTCGCCGCCCGGCGTCACCCGCCACAGGCCGGAGGCGAGGAAGCGCACGGTTTCCGCTCCCTTCAGCTCGGTCCACTCGAAACCCTCGGCGAAGGTCTGGCCGGTCGGCTCCGCCAGCCGGAAGCGCATCGCGGCGAGCAGGACGATCTCCTGCATGGCGCGATGGTCGGTGTGTCCGCCCTGCGGCATGCGTCCGTCGATCAGGAACAGGAGGTCGCCGTCCTTCACCGTCAGCAGCCGGTGCAGGCGCAGGACCCCGTCATGGCGGCCGACGGCGAGTGCATCGCCCATCATGCCGGTTGGCGAAGGGGCCTGGCGGAAATCCAGCTCGCGGTAGTCCTGCGAGCGCATCCAGGCGCGCAGCCAGTCCGCCCCATGGATCTCGCGCGGCAGGAAGGCGGCCCAGACCACCAGCCCGATTCCTTCCCCCGCCCCCTCTCCGGCCCCCGGTGCGCCGGGTTCGCCGGGGTGGAAGCGGGCCAGCGGGACGATGGGCGCGTCCGGGCCGGGGGCGACTGGCGGGCTGGTCCGCTCCACCGCCCAGCCCCTGGGCAGCGCGATGGAGAAGCCGGTTCCCGCCGGCAGGCCGTCGCGGACCAGGACGTCCAGATAGGTGGCTTCGATCGCCGGGCGCGGCGACACCGGTGCCGTCAGCAAGGTCGGCAGTCTGGGGTCCATGGTCTGTTCTCCCGTCACAAGTCCCACCGGGCTCAGGGCCCGGCGCTCCGCTCCCGGCCGGTGTAGCGGGGGCCGATGCTGAGATCCAGATCGGCCTTCAACCCCAGGAAGGCGGCGGCCTCTCCCCCCGCCCCCATATGGTAGCGGCCGGTTTCCAGATCCTTGAAGGCATAGGCCGCCGCCCCGGCCCCGACCGATCCGGCCGACGCGCCGCCCTTGCCGCGCAGGCTGAGGGTGTAGTCGGTGAAGGGGATCGGGATGTTGATCTCGCCCTTCAGGTCGCCGGATGCCGCCGCGGCGCCGGCCTTGGCGCCCAGCGCGATGCCGGCCCGCCGTCCGTCGGAGCCGATCAGCCCATCGGCCTTGGCTTCGGCCTGCATCAGCGAATATTCGCCGCCGGCTTCCGCCCAGGGGTTGTTCTTGTCGGTCCCGGCGAACAGGGTGGCCTCCTGCGAAACCATCGCCGCCTTGGCCGAGGCGGTGCCGCCCGCGCCATGGACGATGCCGCCGGCGGCCTTCGCCTCGGCGGTCAGGGTTTCCATCTTGTGCGAGCCGCCGACATAGGGATTTCCCAGATGGCCGGCATGCTCCATCTTCACCATGCCGACGCCGACCTCGCCCTTGGCCTGGCCCAGCAGGCCCTGGCGCTTCGCCTCGCCGTCGGCCATGGCGTAGAGGGCGCTGACATTGTCGTCGCCGCCCGCCCGCTTCAGGAAGGCCGGCTTCTTCGGGCAGGGAGCGACCGGTCCGCCCGGCGGCGCGGGGGCGGCCGTCCGGGCCGCGGCCTGCCCGGCCTGTGCGGCGGCCGGTGCCGGCGGCGGGGCCGGGGGCGGAGCCACGACCAGCCGCTGGCCCGACGCGATCATGTTCGGATTGGAGAGGCCGTTCAGCCGCTGCAGCTCGGCCACGGTGGTGCCGTTGCGCCGGGCGATGGCGGACAGCGTCTCGCCGCGCTGGACGGTATGCACGGCAGGATGTCCGGTGGCAGGCTGTCCGGTCATGGTGCCGCCTTCGCCGTCAGGGCTGCGGTGATCTGGTCGAGCCGCGCGTCGGCGCCGCCCGGCCCTTCCAGCAGGAGGCTCAGCCAGGCGAACTCCTCCCGGTTGGCATGATCCGCCGGGAAGGCCGCCAGGATGTGGGTGTAGCGGGTGATCTGGCGCTCGGTCTCCATGCCGTGGGCCGGTGCCCGGGCAAGTGCCGCGTCGATCCGGGCGGCGACATCGGCGGCCGGCACGTCCGGTGCCGCCTCGGCCATCGCCGCCACCACCATGCTGCGCAGGCGGGCATCGAAGGCCGCCGCACGGGCGGCCTGGATCTGGTCCTTCTGCCGGTCGGAGATGCGCAGCATCGTCAGCGCTCGCCCGGCCACAGGATGCCGGCCCAGACCAGCGCCGCCGCGACCATGGCGGCAAGCGCGAACAGGGCCATCAGGGTGAAGCCGGCGGTCTGCGCCTGGTCGAGCGTCCGGTCGCGCAGGATGGCGTCGGCAACGGCGCCCTTGGCGTCGATCCGGGCGAAGAGGGCGCGCAGCCGGTCCACGAAGCCGGTGACCAGCGCCGGGGCCGCAAGGCCGAGCATGCCGCCACCCAGCCCGACATACAGCGTCTTGTAGACCCGTTTCGCCAGTTCACGGTCGCCGCCGAACAGCGGCAGCGTGCGCTCCCCAAGGATGGAAAGGCCGATCAGGATCAGGAGGACGAGAAACGCCGCAAGGAGCAGGCGCCCTTCGTTGGAGGACGGAAGCGGTTCCATAACCCTTTGGCCGGTCGGAGTGGAAACGGGCGAGCAGGAGCTTCACAAAAGCAACTGGGCCTGTCCACACCGTTCGCCCGACCGGACTGTCCGGCATGGGGGCGGGTCGGGTTCGGCCTTTCCGCGTCTTCTCGACATATGATTGCGTGATGTAGATAATTTTGTTCCGGCACGGAGAGTTGCTATACTTTTCCAAACCATAAGGAAGACGTGAGGAGGGTTTCCCTTGTCCCTGGTCTTTTCCGAAGAGGCCTATCTGGCACGCTATCCGGATGTCGCCGCTGCGGTGCAGGCGGGAGTGCTTTCCAGCGGCCGGCAGCACTGGCTGCAATATGGCGTTTCCGAAGGGCGGATCGGCGCTCCCCGCACCATGGTCGATTCGACCTGGTATCTGGCCACCTATCCGGATGTCGCCGCCGCCGGCATGAATGCCGAAACCCATTTCTTGACCTATGGGCGGTACGAGAACCGCAACCCGAACGCCTACATCGATCTGGGATTGTACAAGCAGTTCAACAGCGATTCCATCAGGAGCGGTACGAGCGTCTACGATCACTTCATCGCCTTCGGCCAGACCGACAACAGGGCGCTCGGGATCAATTACTCCGAAGATTACTATCTGGCCAACAACAGCGACGTGGCCGCCGCCGTGCGCAACGGCACCTTCATGTCCGGCTGGGACCATTACGTCCAATATGGCCATTCCGAGAACCGAACCTTCAGCCAGGGCTGGGTGTACGACAATACGAATCTTCGCAAGCTGCTGTTCGGAACCACCGGCAACGACACGCTGCGGCCTGCATCCGGTGGGGCGGACAATCTTCTGGGGCGTGAGGGCAGCGACACCCTGTACGGCGGGTACGGTTCGAACACCCTGACGGGCGGGGCCGGGGTCGACCTGTTCGTGCTGGAGGCGGGGGGCGGCACCACCACCACCTTCTCCGCCATCACCATCACGGACTTTCAGCAGGGCACCGACCGTATCCAGCTGCCGACCCTGTCCGGCAGCATCGACAGCGTGCTGGCGACCGCTCGCGACGTGGGAACCTCCACCATTCTGACCTATTATCCGGGCTCCAGCGGGACTGGCAGCGGGACGGTGACGCTGACCGGCTATTCGGGGAGCCAGTTGCACAGTTCCGACTTCATCCTGGCCAGTGCCTGAGCCTTGCCGGCCTCAGACCGCGATGGCTGCCGGAAGGTTCGTGAGTGCCTGGTAGCCGTCGCGCTGTTCGGTGAGATTCAGCAGCAGGTCGGTCAGGCTGTCGCGGGCGAAGGCATCGTTGGTGACGGTCAACTTGCGGCGCACGACGCCGATGAACTCCTCCAGCACGTCCAGATGCAGGGTGGCGGAGGCGAGGACATCCTTGGCGATGGGGGCGGTCATGATGGTGCTCTTTCGCGGAAGAGGGGGCCGGGGTCGGCAGGGTTGGATCAGGCGGCGAGCGCGGTGACGGGCTGGATGGTCGCGAGCACGGCGCGGTAGGTCTCGCGCTGCGCGGTCAGGCCGGACAGCAGGTCGGTCAGGCTGTCACGGGCGAATTCGCTGGTGGCGCCGGTCAGCTTCGACTGGGTGATTGCGATGAATTCATCGACAATATCCAGGTGAAGAGATGAGGAATTGAGGATCTCTGCGGAAAAACTGGTCTTCGACATGATGGCGATCCCTGTATTCGTGGCGGAGGATTTGCCCGTTCTCGATGGGCTTATTGAGCCATCCGGCCAGTTAACGAGGTGTTAAGATCGCCGATTGGTCCTAGGTCGATTGGTGATTACCACTTCCAAGAAGAACGAATTTGGAGGATTTGTCGGTCGGAGTACTTCTTTCGATGAGGACATGAAAAAACGCGGCCGGTTTCCCGGCCGCGTCCTTCATCGCCCATTCCGTAGAAGGGTTACACCGCCTGCGGCAGGCCGTGGATGTAGCCGACGCCGCCGCTGCGGCGGTTGCGGTAGGCATCGTCGATCAGGGCGGCGACGCTGTCCTTGACCTTGTCGTGCAGGCCCTTCTCCCAGTCGCCGGGGTGCTGGAAGTTGCTCATGATGTACGAGAAGCCGTTGAGGTCGTCGGCCGCCTGCAGGCCGGTCGATTCGGCACCCGCCGGGCAGGACAGCAGGCGGGCGATCTGCTTGCTGTCGACGTTGTAGGCCCACAGGAAGTTGTTGACGTGGTTGCCGCTGTCCTCGCCGATGAACAGCGTGCGCAGCTTCTCGGAGAATTTCAGGTTGTCCGGATTGGCGATCCGGTCGGCGTCGGCGGTGTTGCCGAGCGCGTCCGGCGTGGCCAGGTCGCGGCCGACCAGGGCCGGAACCGGGCTGAAATGCACCGGCACCCAGTCGCTGGCGATGGCGGCGCCGGCGAGGTCGGTCTGGCCGGCCTTCATCGGCAGCTGGTAGACGGCGCCGGCGTTGATCGCCTTCACCTTGATGCCGCTCTTGCCGTCGCTCATCGACTTGTAGATGTAGGACACCGCCATGTAGGCGGTCTTGTCCTTGGCGTTGACGGTGACGCCCTCCAGCTTCGACAGCGCGAGCGTGGCGCCGGCGATGGGGGCGTAGCGGTGGGTTTCCAGGAAGGCGGCGGCCTTTTCCATGCCCGGCTTGATCTTGACCCACTGGGTCTTGCCGTTGAAGCCGATGGCGGTGAAGGACGGATCCTTCGGATCCTCCTTCTTCACCTCGACGATGTCGGCGGCCTTCAGGCTGTCGGCCAGCTTCTCGATCTCGGCGCTGGTGGCATGGCCCAGCTTGACCCACTTGAGCCCGAAGGCGCCGCCGGCGTCGATGTCCTTGCCTTCCTCCTGCTCCATCTTCGCGGCATAGAGGGTGCCGGCCGACAGATCCTTCGCGCGATCGGCGATGAACATGAACAGGCCGCCGTTGGTGGTGTCGTCGCCCATCAGCACGGTGCGCTCGTCGGGCATGACCTGCACCAGCTCATGCGAGATGCGGCCGAGATTGTAGTGCTTCTTGATCGTGCCGGTACCGTCGGGGCTCACGGTCACTTCCGGCATATGGCCGTAATGGTAGGGGTTGGCCTTGGTTTCGTCGCCGAACAGGTTCTTGCTGTAGGCGCGGAACTGGTCGTCGAGCGCGGTGGCGTCCGGCTCGTATTCCTCGCTCGACAGGTGGGTGTTCCAGGGCGACAGGCTGGCGCCGCAGGTGATCCACAGGCCGTGTGCCGGGCTGGTGTCGACATTGTGGTACTTCACCAGCTTCAGGGCGCCCGTCTCCTTGTTCTGGTCCAGCGTCAGGACGGCGATCGGCGACGGCAGCTTGCCGTACATCGAAGCGTCCTTGGAATCGCGGGTCGCATATTCGAACTGGACGACGGCGAACAGGGTGTTGCCGGTGACGCCGGCCACCTTGGCGCCCGGGATCGGGGCCAGCAGGTTGCAGCCGTCCGGGCAATCGGAGAAGAAGGGCGCCGGAGACGCCATCGAGCCGTCGAGGATCGGCTTGCCGGCGATGTCGTAATAGCCGCCGGCAAGCGTCGTGCCGCCCTTGCCGTCCGGCACCATGTCGCCGGTGATGAACAGCGGCTGGTAACCCAGCGCAAAGCTCTGCTTCGTGCCGTCGGCCCAGGTCACGACCATGCTGGACTCGACCACGGTCTTCGCCTGCGCCGCCGCGGTGGTCGGGGCGGCCATGCCGATGAACTCGACGGCGACCGGCGCACCCTTGGCGGATGCCGCTTCGGCGCCCGAGGCGAACAGCAACTCGCCCGCGCCGATGCCGGCAACCGGCAGCAGGGGCAGGCCGGCGAGCGCGCGGAGCACGGAGCGGCGCGACGTTTCAGGAAGATTGGCGGACAGGTTGGTCATGACTGGTCTCTCCCGAACCCTCAACAGGGCATGCGGCTGGCGCGGCCGCATGCCCGGGGGTTCCGGGCGACGCGGCCTTGTTATTGGCGAGCGCCGGGAGGCTACCGCGGGGATGTTACGGTTTGACGGTCGGTCCCCATCCGAGAGAGACGCTTCTCTCCGATCAGCGCGCGCTGAGCATGCAGGTGCGGTCGGACGGCATGGGCAGGACCACCGGCTTGCCGTCGGCCCCGATGCCGCGTACCTCGCGCCCCCCCGCCTTGCCGCCGGTGCCGGGGCGGTCGGCGATTTCCGGATCGGTCACCTGTCCGGCGACGGTCCATTGCCGGGTCTGCGGATCCTGGCATCGCAGTTCGTAGCGGCCTTTCATCGCTTCGGCTGCTGCCGGCGATGCAAGGGCCGGCAGGACGAGGGTGGCCACGAGGGTGGCCATGAGGGCAATCGGGGCGGCAAGGCGGATCATCCGGCTTCTCCTCGAGGTTGGGGGCGGGACAGTACCCGGGCGATATCGGTCTGCCAGACCATGCTGACCAGCGCGATCTGGGTCAGCAGGTGCATCTCGCCGCGGCCGATGGCTTCCAGCAGCTCCGCCCGGGTCAGGAACAGGATCTCGGTGTCCTCCAGGTCGTCCGAGACCGGATCGCCGATGCGGCGGCAGCCGGTGGCGTGGAACATGTGCGACCAGGCTCCGCCCTGGTTGGCGTTGACGACATAGGCGCCGAGATCGGTCCAGCCGTCCGCCTCCAACCCGGTCTCCTCCATCAGTTCGCGCTTCGCCGCGTCCAGCGGATCCTCGCCCGGCGACAGGTGGCCGCCGGGAAAGACCAGACCGACCCGGCGGGGCCCGTGGCGGTACTGGCGGTAGGTGACGATGCGCCCGTCCGGGGTTTCGGCGAAGATGCAGGCGAAGGACGGCATGTCGAGCTGGTAGTAGTCGTCGATCCGCCGTCCGTCCGGCAGCTCCACCGTCTCCACCCGCACCTTCAGGAAAGGATCGGCGTCGAGCAGCTCCCGGCTGCCGAGAACGGTCCAGGGGCGATGGAGGCGGTAGGGGCGGTGTCCGGGCATGGACCTGTCCTTGGGCGGTTGCCGCTTCGCTGCGGCCGGGGGCGATTGCCGGCGGAGGCCTATCAGCAGCCGTCCGTCTGCGTCCAGTCCCCTTACGGAGGGACGGTTTGGGGGACCCTGTGGGAAAGCCGGGAAGCCGGAACAGATAAAATTTAATGATTTCATTATATATGTTTTTCGGTTTTGGATGGCGATGGGATCGCCCTTTTCTTTACGGAAGAGGAGCGGCCAATCGCTGGAATTCTGAAGGTTTGGTAGGAAAGTTCCCCGCTTGCGTGTGTCGAATGAAGCGATATGTGACGGATTTCCGCTGGACGGCCATTTCCATTGAGCGGCTTTTGCAAAGCGATTATCGGTTCCCGTGCCATTGCCGTCGAAACCCATGAGCATCGAGCCATCCTCCGAATCCAGCCCTCCGATCCCGCGCCTGATCCACCAGACCTGGAAGACCCGCGATATCCCACCGGAGTTCCAGGCCTTTCAGCGGAGCTGGATCGACCGGAATCCCGGCTTCGCCTACCGCTTCTGGACCGACGCGGACATCGAACACTTCGTCGCGGAGGAGCATCCGGCGCTGCTGCCGGTCTTCCGGGGCTATGCCGATCCCATCGCCCGGATCGACCTGGCGCGCTACCTCATCCTGCGCCGGTTCGGCGGGGTCTATGCCGACCTCGATTTCGAGTGCCTGCGCCCGGTCGACGGGCTGCTCGACGGCCGGAGCTTCGTCGTCGGGCTGGAGCCGGAGGAGCATGGCAGGCTGGCGAAGGCGGTGGAGCGCGGGCTGCCCCGCATCCTGTGCCCGTCCTTTCTCGCCTCCGTGCCCGGCCATCCCTTCTGGGACCATCTGCTGGCCCGGCTGGTCGAGGCGCGCCGCTGCGCGGATGTGCTGGACGCCACCGGCCCTTTCCTGCTGACCCGCGCCCATGGCGGCTATCGGGGAGAAGGTCCGGCTGCGGTGACGGTCCTGCCGCCCGACCTGCTCTATCCCGTTACCAAGGAGGAGTGCTGGAGCGGCCGCCTGTTCGACCTCGCCTTCTGGGAGCAGGCGACGCGCCGGGCCTATGCCATCCATTATTGGGAGGGCACCTGGTTCCGCGATGTCGCCGAGCGGGGCGCCGGCCTGCCGCGGCAGGTCGCGGCGGTGGTGACCGACGGCCGGCCGGAAGACGCCCGGCTCCCCGTTGCGATGCCGGAGGGGTTGCCGCTGATCTCCTGCCTGATGGTCACCAGGGGGCGGGCGGGACCGCTGGAGTTCGCCATCGACGGCTTCGTGCGCCAGACCTATCCGAACCGGGAGCTGGTCATCGTCTGCGACAGCCCGGCGCTGCCGCAGGACGATCCGCTGGATCTGGCCATAGACCGTGCCGTCCGTGCCGCAAACCGCCCGGACATCCGTCTGGTCCGGGTGGAACCCGGCGGCCAGCCCGGCGGGCGCACGCTGGGGGAACTGCGCAACATCGCCGTCGACCATGCGGCCGGCCGCTATGTCTGCCAGTGGGACGACGACGACCTCCACGATCCCTGCCGGCTGGAGATGCAGCAGAGGGTCCTGGCCGTCGCCGGCGCCCAGGCCTGCCTGCTGGGGCGCTGGATGATCTGGTGGCCGACGCAGGAGCAACTGGCCATGTCCTGCGAACGGGACTGGGAAGGGTCGCTGCTGTGCGAGACGGCGGCGATGCCCCGCTATCCCCACCTGCGCCATGGCGAGGACACGGCGGTGGTCGAGCGGCTGCGCCGCGATGCCCGCGTCGTCCGGATGGACATGCCGCGGCTCTACGCCTACGTCGTCCATGGTGGCAACACCTTCACCGCCCGGCATTTCGAAGCCCATTGGCAGGCCGCCGCCGTCCGTTTCAGCGGCGACCGCTGCCGGGCCGTGCTGGAGGAGATGGCCAAGCGCCTGCCGGTGGAAGCCTACCGCCGCGCCATCGCCCCAGCCCCAGTTCCCTCCCCTTCCGTTCCAGCCGCCTCGGCGGCCCGGCAGGACGCGGTCCTGGTGCTGACCCCGGTGAAGGATGCCCGCTTGCACCTGCCGCGCTATCTGGACCTGCTCGGCCGCCTCGACCACGATCCGTCCCGCCTGTCGCTTGGCCTCATCGAGGGGGACAGCCGCGACGGGACCCATGACTGGCTGGCCGAACGGCTGCCGGACCTGCATGGACGCTTCCGCCGGGTGACGCTGCTGCGCCACGATTACGGCTTCCTGCCCGACGGCCCGCGCTGGGCGCCGTCGATCCAGCGGCGCCGGCGCGAGGTGCTGGCGCTGTCGCGCAACCGCCTGCTGTCCGGCGCGCTGGGCGACGAGGACTGGGTGCTGTGGCTCGATGCGGATCTGGTCGACTATCCGCCGGATCTGCTGGCGCGGCTGCTGGCCGCCGGACGCGACATCGTCGTTCCCCACTGCGTCCTGCCCGACGGGCGGACCTTCGACCTCAACAGCTTCCGCCTGGAGGGAGAGGAGGATCCGGGACATCTGGTCGACGGGATCTTCCAGCCGCCCCGTGGCGCCGGGCGGTTTTATCTGGATGCCTTTCCCGGCGAGGAGATCGTGCCGCTGGACGGGGTGGGCGGCACCGCGCTGCTGGTGCGCGCCGACCTTCACCGCGAAGGGTTGTGCTTCCCATCCTACAGCCATCGCGGCTACATCGAGACGGAGGGGCTGGCGATGATGGCCAAGGACATGGGCGTGACCGCCTGGGGACTGCCCGGGCTGCGCATTGTCCATGGCAGTCACTGACGGCCCGATCATTGACAGGCGAACCGCTGCCGTGCTGACCGTTCCAACCCCGATCATCCGCAGTCCGGAGATCGCCGCCAGCGTCGTCATCTGCACCCACCGGCGTCCGGGCCTGCTCGACGCCTGCCTGGGCAGCCTGATCGGGCAGCGGGTGCCCGGAGACGCCGGGACGGTGACCCACGAGATTCTCGTGATCGACAATTCCACCCTGGCGGAAGGGCGTCCGGTGGCCGAAGGCTGGCAGGCGGCCTTCGACCGGCAGGGCGTGCCGCTGCGCTACATCCTGGAGGAGCAGCCCGGAGTCGGCTTCGCCCGCAACCGCGGCGTGGCCGAGGCGGCGGGGGCGCTGATCGCCTTCATCGACGATGACGAAAGGGCATGCGACGGCTGGCTGGAGCGGTTGCTCGACCCATTCCATCGGCTGGGCGATGCCGTCGACATCGTCGCCGGCGAGGTCGAGCCCGATTTCGGGGAATTGTCCCGTCCCGCCTGGCTGGCCGACGATCTGCTGCATTTCTTTTCATGCCGCTGGGGCTGGGACAGCGACTCCCGTTTCCTGCATGAGAAGGAATGGTTCGGCGAGGGCAACTGCGCCTTCCGCAAACGGCTGCTAAACGGCCGGAGCTTTCCGACCGACCTCGGCCGCAAGGGCGACGGGCTGTTGTCGAACGAGGGGGTGGTGTTCCTGGAACTGCGCGCGGCAGGCGCCGCCACCTATTATGTGCCGTCCGCCACGGTGTCCCATTTCATCCATCCGGAACGGCTGAGCCGGCGCTGGGTGATGCGGCGGATGTTCTACAACGGGGTGTCCGACCGCCTGACCCAACGGCGCTACGGCATGGCGGAGCAGCGCTGGGATTTCAACGTCAATCTGGCCAAGCTGGCCGACCTCGATGTCGAAAGCCTGGAGGGGGAGGGCCTGCGGGCGGTGATCCGGCTCTATTACCAGCTCGGCTATGCTTCGGCGTCCGGCATGAATTGAGAGCTCTGCGGCTTGACATAGATTTGGTTCACGAACGGGTCCAACCCCTTCGGCACCTCCGGCGAGCGGTGGTCGAGCAGCGGGGCGGCCGGGCCGTGGGGCGTGCGGTTGATGTTGTACTGGGCCGACAGCAGCAGGCGCCGGCCACGCCGCGGCAGGGCTCCCTTGTGGACGCCGTAGGTATCGCCCAGGAACCGGCTGCCCGCCGGGCCGGTCATCGTCACCGTATCGGCGCGGCCGAAAGCGCCCTCGACCTGTGCGTCGGTCAGGGCGCGGCCGGTCGGGAGCAGGCGGCTGCGGTGGCTGCCCTTGACGAAGACGTGCGGACCGCCATCCTCGTCGACGTCGGTCAGGTAGAAGAAGATCTTGAATCCGCGCAGGCTGTCCAGGTCGCGGTGATGGCGCTGGGTTCCCTTGGCCGTTTCCCGTCCGCCGAACCCCTCCCCGCCGTAGGACCACCAGCAGCCGACGTTGTCTAGGATCGGCTTGCAGCCGAGATAGAGCTCCGCCGTCTCCAGCACCTGCGGATCGTTGAGCAGTGCCAGCACATGCGGGGCCCGCAGGATCTGGTCGATGCCGTGATAGCCCATGTTGGACTCGGGGGTGGGCGGGCTGTCGGGCCGGAACCAGCCAAGATGCGGGCGGAAGGGGTCGTGGCAGGGCGTTTCCTCGAAATAGGCGCGCAAGTCCGCGACGATGGCCGGGTCGACCGGCGGCAGCAGCTGGGTGATGCCGTCCGTCTCCAGCGTTCTGCACCAGTCCC
This sequence comes from Azospirillum sp. HJ39, assembly GCF_041507355.1. Classification (NCBI taxonomy): domain Bacteria; kingdom Pseudomonadati; phylum Pseudomonadota; class Alphaproteobacteria; order Rhodospirillales; family Azospirillaceae; genus Azospirillum; species Azospirillum sp. HJ39. The sequence goes on from NZ_CP167914.1 coordinate 29,819, forward strand.
GTGCCTCCAGCGACGGGTGGAAGCCCGGCGTGCATGGACGCCGCGCCGCGATCAGGCCGGCCAGCCGGTCGCGCAAGGCCGGATCGGTGACGATGGGCAGGATGTCGTAGATGGCGTAACGCCGATCGGCCATCACCTTGCGCCAATAGGCCCTTGGCGAGACGATGCGCGTCCGCACATTGTCCATGAAGGAGCCGATCGGGGCGGGAGTGTGGACGGAAGAGGACGCCATAGGGTGCGGCACCGCGCAAAAGGAGAATCGCCGATGGCGAAGACTCTCCTGAAGAGCGGCCGTCTTTCAAGGGGTATCCGTTTCTTTGCCCCATCATGCTGCTGAGGCACGAGGTCGCGGGTTATAAGGGTGATGGTCCTTTCAGGAACGAAGGAGTCAGGAGACCCCGATGACCATGACCGGTGTCGAGCATCGCGTGCTGTATCGCGATCCGCGTTTCTATGCCTCATTTCCGTCGCTTACCGCGGCGGGGGACGGATCGGTCCTGTTGGCCTTCCGCCGGGCGCGCGACCATCGCTGGCTGCGCGGGGCGGAGTACCGGGCGGGGGAGGCCGGCTTCAACCATGTCGACCATCTCGATTCCCGCTCGCAGACCGTCCTGCTGCGGCTCGGCCCCGATGCGGAGCCGCTGGGGGAGGCGGTCGCCCTGCCCCCCGACCCGCAGGCGGCCGATCAGGACGCCAGCCTGCTCAGCTTGAGCGACGGGCGCATCCTGCTGACCGGCTTCCGCTGGTATCCGGTGCCGTCGTCCCAAGGGGAGGCTCTGCGCGCGCTGGGAATCGGGCTGACCGGCAGTCCGCAGAAGACCGGCGACCTCTACATCTTCTGGGGCGGCTACAGCCGCCACAGCGACGATGGCGGTCGGAGCTGGACCCCGCACCGCGACCTGCCCCCCCTGCCCGGCCATCCCGACATCGTGCCGGGCCGGCGGCCCTTCCATGGCGGCGCGGTGCGCGGCCGGGCGGTGGAGGCGCCGGACGGCACCATCCTGCAGACCGGCTACACCCACCATCCCTCGACCGGGACCTATGCCAGCCATCTCTTCGCCTCGACCGACCGGGGGGAGAGCTGGGGGCACCGGGCGATCATCGCGATCGATCCCGAGGCCAGGGCCGGATTCTGCGAGACGGCCCTGCATCTCGACGCGGATGGGGTGCTGCACGCCTTCCACCGCACCACCGGGCTGGAGGACCATCTGGCGACCTCGCGTTCCACCGACCTGGGGCACAGCTGGGAGCCCTGGCGGCGCCATGCGGTGGTCGGCCACCCCTACGACCCCTGCCCGTTGCCGGACGGCCGGCTGCTGCTGGCCGGCGGCTACCGCCATGCGCCCTATGGCGTGCGTGCCCGCATCTACGACCCGCGCCGCCAAGCTCCCGACGACGTGCCGGAGCTGGTGCTGCGCGATGACGGGCCGGCGCCCGACCTGGGATATCCGTGGGCGGCGGCGCTGCCGGACGGCCGCGCCATGGTCGCCTATTACATTTGCGACGCCACCGGCCTGCGCGGCATCGAGGCGACGCTATTCCAGCCGTGATGGGCAGCCTGCGACCCGCTGTGCCCTGGACCGGCCGGCGGGGCGCGGGCTACCCTTCCCCACCATGGAAAATCCCTCCCTCCCCTTCGCTCCGGCGAAAGCCGTCCCCGGCATTCCCCCCGACGCCTACCACGACCCGGACATCTTCCGGGCCGAGGAGGAGCGGATCTTCCGCCATGCCTGGGTCTTCGCCGGCTTCACCGACGATCTCGCCCGCCCCAACGACTATCTGACCCGGCGCATCGGCGGGCTGGACGTGCTGGTGCAGAATTTCGATGGGGAGCTGCGGGGCTTCCGCAACGTCTGCGCACACCGCTTCGCCCTGATCCATCGGACGCCGCGCGGCAACGGAATGCTGCGCTGCGGCTACCATGGCTGGACCTTCGACCGTGACGGCGTGCCCTACGGCATTCCCGGCAACGAGGCGAATTTCGGCCTCGACCGGGCCGGCCGCTGCGGCCGTGCCCTGACGCCGGTTGCGGTGGGGGTATGCGGCCGTTTCGTCTTCCTGCGGGTGGCAGCGGAGGGGCCGGATCTCGACGATTGGCTGGGCATCTATGGCGACGTGCTGCGCCATGCCTCGGAGATCTTCGTCCGCTCCTTCGACGAGCAATCGATGGAGTGGGCCGCCAACTGGAAGATGGGGGTGGAAAGCGTGCTGGAGGTCTACCACGCCGACCTCACCCACCCCACCACCTTCCGCAAGCTGGTGAAGGGCGATTGGCGCTGCGACTATGACGGCGCGCATTCCCGTGGCGTGACCGGTGTGTCGGACAGGAGCGCGCGCTGGTGGGACGGCGTGTCGGAGCGGCTGGGCTTCCGCCCCAGCCCAGCCTTGCGCGAGTACGACCATCTGCACATCTTCCCCAACCTGGAGATCGGTTTCACCCGCGGCGCGGTGATGAGCGTCCAGACCTACGATCCGCTCGGTCCCGACCGCTGCGCGTTGAACCTCCGCCTGTTCCTGGCCGACCCGGACGGCGATGCCGGCAGGGGCGGTCCCGCCGCCCGCCGGCTGATCGAGGAGGGCGCGCGCGACCTCAACGTCGCCCTGCTGCGCGAGGACCAGGAGGCATCGGAACTGTCCTTCCGCGGCTGCCGCCAGACGGAGCGGCCCGCCCTGCTCGGCCTGAACGAGGAGCGGATCCAGCAATTCCATGCGGTGTGGAGGAGGATGGTGGCGGGCTGATGCCCAGGCCGGGCAAAGCCGGTTCTTTTCAGGACGGCAGCCTCAACTTTCCCATGGATCGATGATGGGAATCCCGCAATCAAGAAAATCAGCCACGTTCCTGGTTGCCAAGGCTGCGCCACGGGACACCGCGATGGCGGCGACCTGCACATCGAAGGCCCCGGTCTGCCAGCCCTTTTGCCGTCGTTCCGCCGCTATGGGCGCGAAGGCTTTTGCCGCCATGCTGTCGAAGGGCAGCACCCGGCCGGCGAGGTCTTCGGCAAACATCTGCTCCGCCGCCATCAGAAGATCGCTGCGACGCCGTCCCTCCGGCAGCAGGGCGAGGCCGAACAGGATTTCCGCTTGGATGATCGTCGTCGTGAACAGGGTTGCGGCGGAGCGCCCGGCGAACCAGCGGAGCACGGCTTCGGACGGGAACGGGCGCATCAGTTCCGAGAGCACGTTGGTGTCGAGGACGATCATCAGTCGAAGCTTGGCGGTGGCCGCAGGGCTTCGCGCCTCACCTCGGCCACCTCGACGCCGCCGAGCCGTGCAAACCGCTGGTGGATGGCCTCAGAAGCCGGCGAGGCTCCCTCCCCCTACCGCCACTCCCGCCCGTCCATGTCCCGGTACACCCCGAACCGGCCGCGCACCGCCAGCCAGTCCTCGGCCAGCATTTCGAAGATGTGCAGGTCGATCTCCTGCCCGTCCTTCACCACCTGGCGCGTCAGCACGCCGACCGGGCGGTAGCCGATCATCGGCTGGCCTTTCAGCAGGCGGGGACTGTTGGTGCCCAGGATGTGGTTCACGACCTTGCGCAGCCCCATGGTGAAGAAGACGTGGTTCAGCATGTAGGCGAAGTTCAGCGGAGCCGCCCCCATCCGCCCCGCCCGCTCGCCCATCAGAACGCCGATGGTGGCGATCTTCCAGACGGGCTCGGTCACGGTGATGGAGACATGGCCGGCCGGCACCCCGTCGACGCAGAGGATGCGGTGGACATAATCGTCGCGCTCCGCACAGCGCCGCAGCCACGCCTTTTGCCGCTCCACGTCGTAAGCCACGCTGGTCAGCATCTGGCCGGCGATGTCGGGCCGGGTGCGCCAGTCGAGCAGCAGTTGGGCGTGCTCCTCCGTCGGCTCGATGAAGGTCAGGGCGTCGCTCGGATCGCTTCCGTTCATCGGGCCGCTTCTCCCAACTGGCCCAGCATCTGGCCGCCCTCCCCGCCATCCTCTGGGGCGACGCGGGCGAAGACCAGGGCGCCGCAACGGTCGATCTGCAGGGCGCGCACCCGCTCCCCGTCTCGGCACACCCCGTCCATCGCCCCATCCCGCCGACGCAACTCGAAGCGCAGGCCGGCCATCTCGGCGGTCAGGAGGTTCGTGTCATCGAACACGCCCATATAGAGCCAGCAGCGGCCGAAGACCCACTCGCGCTCCTGCGCGAAGGCCTCCCCGGCCCAGAAATGGCGGTGGGGCAGGAAGTCACCGTTCTCGGGGATGATGCTGTGGACGGGAAGCGCGTTCATGCCGGCAGCTCCGCGTCGGCGGTGGCGGGATGGGTGGTGAAGCTGCGGGAGAAGCGGTCATCCGCACCGGGCGGAGCGGCGCTGTGCAGCACCGCCATGCGGCCGGGAGCCAGGGCCACGCGCAGGTTGGCATCCTCGATCCGCTCCCAATCGCCGGCCGGCTCCACCGCGTCGCCGTGCTGCGGAAAGGCGTCGGACAGGGCGGCCAGCCGGGCGAAGATCTCCGTGCCCAGTTCCTCCTCCAACGACGCTCCCTCGGTCGCTGCCCGGATGAAGGCCAGCCGGCCGCAATAGGCCAGAGAGGCGGGGTGCAGGGCCAGCCGCCGGCGCCCTTCGGCCTCCAGCTGGAAGTCGGTTGGGTTGAAGGGCAGCCCCACCGGCACGCCGTCGGCATCGAAGCTCCAGCCGTGATAGGGGCAGCGCAGCGGGCCGCAGCCCGACGGCTCGCCATGGATCACGGCGAAGCGGTGGGTGCAGACGTTGCGGAAGGCTGCCACCCGCCCCTTGATGTTCTGCGCCACCAGCGGCACCGCTCCCACCCGCGTGGTGACGAAGGCGTTGGGATTGGCAAGGTCGTCCACCGTGCAGAGGTGGAACCATCGGGTTTCGAGGGTCCTGTCGGGCATGGCGGCTCTCAGGCGGTGCGGCCGCCATCCACCGTGACGATGGACCCGGTCATCCAGCGGCTGGTGTCGGCGAGCAGATAGGCGATCATGTGGGCGATATCGTCGGGATGGCCGAAGCCCAGCGGCTGCAGGGTGCGCAGATGCTCGTACTGCTCGGCGGTCAGCTTCTGCTTGCCGCGTTCGATCAGCTCGGTCTCGACGATGGAGGGGACGACGCAGTTGACGCGGATGCCGTCGCTCAGCAACTCCACCGCCAGCCCCTTGGTGGCGGCGATGATGCCGCCCTTGCTGGCGGCATAGACGACGTTGCCCGGCGAGGCAGCCGTGGCGGCGGTGGAGGAGATCAGCGCCATCGCCGCCCGTTCGGCATGGCAGCCCTTCTGCCGCAGCCCGCGGGCGAGCGCCAACGCGCTGCCCAGGTTTGCCCGCATCACGTCGTCGAAGAAGCCGGAGGAGAAAATGCGGATCGGTCGCAACGTCTGGATGCCGGCGCAATGGGCGACGCCGTCCAACGGCCCGGCGTCCGCGCACAGCCCCTTCATCCAGCCCGGCACCATCTCCAGGTCGGACAGGTCGAAGGGGGCGACCGCATGCCCGTCGCCAGCCAGCCGCTCGGCGGTTTCGGCCAGCCGTCCGGCGTCACGGCCGTTCAGGATCACCCGTGCGCCCAGCCGCGACAGCATCACCGCCGTCGCCCGCCCGATCCCGGCCGACGCACCGGTCACGAGCATCAGGCGGTCGGACAGATCCATGGGGTTGTAGACGGCGGTCATGGCAAGGCGGAACCCGCTGTTGTGGCGTGATGCCCCACCATAGCATAGTCCGCCGTGGCGCCAGCGGGCCGGCGCTGCGGCGTTTTCGATTGCTCCCGTTCTGGCACCGTCCCGTCGGGGGCTGATCTCCTGGGAGACTGTATTTTCACACGGCGATGCGGGTCACGATCGCCTCAATCCAATAGCTGAACGGACAATTGCCGGATTTCTGCCTGGAAACCACCGGATGCCATCAGGCGAATTTCCAAATCGCCAACCTTTCCATCCAGTGTAATTTCTCCAGCAATCACTTGCTCTACCAAGTCTGCCTGTGAACAGTTGCGAGCATAGATAATGTTGTGACCTGCGCCATAGCAGACATCAACTGTCATCGTTTCGGCTGCCTGTGCATCTGGTGCAAGAGTGAATTCGAACCTGTATTTTCCTTTTTCCAACTTCAAATAGGGTCCGTAAACCACATGAGTTGGGCCCGTTTGGTCTGGAACAGCGATGTGGAGCGCTTTTCCAATGATTGTTCCGAATTTCGATCCGATCCTCCGTTCGGAGCCGGATATGATGATCGGATCGGACTTTCGGACTGCATACCAGAAATGAGTATCGACACAGGCGCCACGCCACCCTGTTCTGAAAAGCAAATCTTCAAAGAAATCACTGTGGAATCCAAGCTCCATCCAACCGTTCCGACGCACGACAAACAGCGCCTCTCCATCAAGACGCACACCCCATGGCATCGGGAAATCTTTGTTAATCGGCTCCCCACCGAAATAAATTTTCCCACCCGGCTTTATAATTTTGTAAAGTGATAGTAAAAGTCTTTCGAATTCCCAGCAATGATGGAATGACTCAAAAAAGCATACTGCATCATATTTTTTGTCTGTTGTTTCTATCCACATGTAATCGGAATGAATAACTTCTATGTCGACCTTGTGCAATGCGGACCGGCGCCGCACCACTTCGCAGTAGGACTCTGCGATATCAAGTGCAGTAACCTGACAGCCAAGCATTGCCAGGGCTAGTGTGGTGTTGCCGAAGCCAACACCACACTCCAGGATGGTGTCTCCAGGCTTGGCATCCATCATTCCCAGAAATTTTCCAATCAATGAATAATGTTGTGCTGCAAGCTTGATACTTTTCGTAAAAAATGGAAAAGGACGAACAGTAAATTCATCTATATTAAATCCAGAGATTTCGCTCTCAACGGAATATGATGCTCTGGTTGATGCTTTTTTGTAAATTTCTAATATTCTTTCGGCATATTCCTCCGAAAATGGGTCAGATGGAAGGTCGTTCGGCGGAATAACCTTAACCTCAGAAAACCGTCTATAGGCTTCATCTTGAGATATTTTATACCCTTCATCGAAATGAACCATGAGATTATCAAGATCAGCAAGTGGAACGAGACGCATAAATTATCTCCAGAAATCCATATTTATTATGATATACATGTGTGTGCGAAGTGGGAAGCCCTGTTTTCTGGGGAGAGTGTGCTTCAGGCGTAAGAGCCGGATCAAATTTGATTTGCAAGGGTTGGGTGCGCGGCCTTCCGGAGGCATGGCGCCGGACAGGGGACGCGCGTTAGAAGAATGTGTCCGTAGCGCCATGTGTCGCAATCAATCTTCCGGAAACCAGTTCGGTGCCACTGTGGAGTATGGTGCGCGCTATGGTGCCGGTCACCGATCTCCGAAGGGGCCTTATGCCGGGCCTTCAACACGCGAAGGACAGGAATGCCATGAAAGCCATCATCGAGGGCATCCGGATCGCCGGCCTGCGCGCGGTGGTGCCGCCCCAACGCCATTCCTTCGTCGAGGATCCAGGCCCCTTCACGGTGGAGGAGGCGAAGAAGCTGGCCGCCACCATCGGCGTCCAGGAACGCCGGGTGCTGCCGCCGCCCTACTGCGCGTCCGACCTGTGCATGGCCGCGGCGGATGGGCTGATGAAGCAGTTGGACTGGGATCCGGCGACGGTGGAGGTGCTGGTCTTCGTCTCGCAGGATGCCGATTACGTGCTGCCGGCGACTGCCTGTATCATGCAGCATCGGCTGGGGCTGCCGACCAGTGCGGCGGCCTTCGATGTGCCGCTGGGCTGCTCGGGCTATGTCTATGGTCTGTGGATCGCGGCGAAGCTGCTGGGCGGATCCTCGGCCAAACGGGCGCTGGTTCTGTGCGGCGACAATCCGACCCGTCACCTGCATCCGGAGGACCGCGCCACCCTGCCGCTGTTCGGCGATGCCGGATCGGCCACCGCGCTGGAGGTCGACGCGGCGGCTCCGCCCATCCCGGTGGTGATCGGCACCGACGGTGCCGGGGCGCCGCACATCTTCGTCAAGGCCGGCGGCAAGCGCCATAGCCTGATCCCGCCGGTGGGTACCGCCGGCCGGATCGCCGGTGAGGAGGAGGCCGCCCAGCTGGAGCGCGACTCGCGTCTGACCCTGAACGGGGCGGAGGTGTTCTCCTTCACGCTGCGCGCCGTGCCGCCGCTGCTGCGCGAGGCGATGGAGCATGCCGGCACCGACGTCGAAGGCATCGGCCGTTTCGTCCTGCACCAGGCCAATGCCTTTATGCTGGAGCATCTGCGCAAGAAGATGAAGGCGCCGGCCGACCGCTTCGTCATCGACATGCAGGGCTTCGGCAACACCAGCTCCGCCTCCATCCCGCTGGCGATCTGTCACAGCATGGGGGCGCAACTGGCGACCGGCCCGGTGAAGACGCTGATGGCCGGCTTCGGGGTGGGCTGGTCCTGGGGGGCGATGGTGGCGGAACTGGGGCCGATGCCGGAGCCGCAGGTGGTGGATCTGCCCGACGGCTATCCGGTGTTGGCGGTGTGAGGATGCATGCGTGAGGCCATTGAAAGCGCCTCATGCATGCAGTCCGCAAAGGCGGTGGCATCCAACTGTCCGAAGACCATCTCGGATGGTTTCGTCCGGTTGTTGGCAGCCAAATGCGCGAATATTTCGGGCGTCCGGAGCAGTCGTCGCAGACGATCTTCCAACTCTACAAGAAAGCCTGAACGGACTTCCATGCGGTTTGACCACAACTCGGCAGTCCGATAAACGAATTCGGGCGGATCGGAGCCAAGCCGGGCGATCGACTCCAGACCCCCGATGACCAGCCCATTCTCGCCATCGCGCACGAAATCCTCGATGCCGAACGTATTGGCCACGACCGGAACCAACCCCGCCTGCAACGCCTCGGCCAGCCCGTTGCGGTAAATGATCGGGCACGGCATCAGGTACAGGTCGGCCTCGGCATAAAGCTGGGCCAGCGTGTCGGCGTCGACCGCCTCGGGATAGTGCCGGATCCGTGGATGGTTCGCGGCGGCTTCCGTCAACCCATCCGGTAAAGACGATGGCAGGTGTGAGCGCAGGATCAATTCGATGTCCGGAAACTCTTTGGACAGCGTCAGAAAAGCGCAAAGCGTCTCAATCCCCCCGCGCATGCGGAAAAACAGGTCAGACGGGAAGAAGCTGGATGTGAACAGCCATGTCTTTGCCCGTTCCGGTCGCGGTCGCTGCGACCTGCCTTGGGAACGATGCCAGGTATTTACATGGACAGACTTTCTTTCGATGATCCGACTGTCGAAGAAATCAGCAAGCCCGCCGAGCGTGCGTGGCTGATGCGTCAGAATCCTGAGACAGCGCTCCGATTCCAGATGGCGCTTCATGATCCAGTAAAGGCCATCGTCCGGGGTCACCGTCATGTCGTCGTGCGGCAGCATCGGCAGGAACAAACACGGCAAGGCATCGTGACAGAATACCCAGGGACGCTGCCCCAGGCTGGCCGGGTATGGGGAGAGGAAATCAAACGCCCAATCGCCGGCAGGCTCGGTCCAGGCATGAAGCCGTGACGCGGTGAAGCAGGCGGTCGTTGCGGGGTCGATGTGGGGGGACGATTCCAGCAGCATCGCCATATAGCTGGAAGCGCGCTCCAAAGCGGTGGGCAAGTGGCGCAACAGGCGCCATGGGTCGGCATCCGGCATTTCAAACGCGATGTTCGGAACGGTAGCGAAAAGACCGCGGATGGATGGATGGTCGAACCGGCCGCTGTTGAAGACGAGGTGCTGGGGAAACAGGACGGGCGCCCGTGCCGTAACCTTCGGAGGGGGAGCGGGTATCGGCAGATCGGCAAGTGAACGCGACAGTCTGGCCGTCCCGCCTGTGGTGAGCAGAGCCGCTTCCACCGCGGTGGCGACGTGGCGCGGTGCCAGTGGGGCCTCCAGAAGAGCGGCGATGGCCAAGGGTAGCGCCTCCCGATGGCGTCCCAGGCGGAGCAGGATCTGCGCCTGACGGAAGCGGTCCTCGGTGGTCGCCACTTCGGTTTCCAGAAGTCGAGCTCCGGCTTCCGCCGCTTCGTCGAAACGGCCGAGCCTTGCAAGACAAAGCCTTCGCATGCTCAGAAGAGGGGCCGCCTCCCGCATCGCGGCAGGTTCCCGCGGTTGCGCTCCTCGCATCGCTTGAAGACAATCTTCAAACAAGCCTGCGTCGACCAGCTTCTGCAGGCTTGCCAAGTCTCTGGAGAAATGATCGATGCTCATGCCGATTTCTTAATAATGACCGGCAGGATGCATTTCCACGACCGCTCCATTGTAAAGATAGGCACCTTTCTTGTTGCCCCACCAGACCACGCGCTTGCACCAGTCATTGAAATCCGCCCATGATTCCTTGGAGCGGCCGATATGAACGGTATTTGGCGTTCTGGAAAGTCTTTCTGATTCGCCCCGCAAAATGGCCTTGTACAACTCCATTACGTTCCATTCCAGATCGACGACGAGATCGCTGACGGCCGAAGGATCTTTGAGCAAACTCCTGTTCAGGCGGGCCGCGTCGCGAACCGCTGGCTTGAGGCAGGCCGATGCAGTGGCTTCTGTCGCTTCGAGGATGAGTTCCGTACATTCACGATAGAAATCGTCCACCTTCCCTTCCGCAGTCAAACGGATGAATACGTATTCATCGGCCGGCCAATAAATATTCAGCCATTCTTTGGAGTGAATATATTCTGGACCACCCTGCTGGATGACGGTCGCGCTTTCGATGAAGAAGTCATAGATCGACGATATGAGTGGAAAGCGGATTTTTTCAGCTCTGGTAAATGATTCCAAGAGAACCCTATAGCTGACCTTGCTTTGTTCATGGGCGACAATCAAGGGGATCTGGAAAAGCTTATCGAAATGGACAAGCGCAGTCATCCAGCAGAATGCACGGGTCCGTCTCCAGTCTGCCGCCGGCATTGTCGCCGTTTCGACAACCAACTGCTGCATCTCCGGCACATCATCGTCCAGACAGGGATCTTCGCCATGGATGTTGATGATTTGAGATTCAACCAAACGCATTCCGTGGCGATCCTGGTATTCCGGCGCTCCCATCTCCGCATTCGGTAGAATCGAAAGGTTGTTGAACTGGATGCGGTTATGCTGTCCGCTCTCCATCAACATGCTTACTCCTTCGACAAAACTGTCATAAGTCTCACCCGGCAATCCGAGGATCAGATCGGAGTAGGTTTCAATTCCGTCCCTGGTGAAGCGGCTTTGCAATTCCAGAAACGATTTCAGGGAAATATTATCTCTTTTAATGTTTTTCAGCGTTTCAGGATCAATGCTTTGCATTGAAATGGCAACGCCTTTGTTCAATCCAGCTTCTGCAATGATGGATTGTGCCAAATACGCCCGCTCGGTGGCATTCTTGGTGTTCTGGACCGAAAGGAATTGCGGGTACCCGGTTTCCTTCTTTTTGTCGGCAACATACCGGGCAAGATCGACATCACGCTTCAGGATCCCGAAATTGGCATCGCAGCAAAAGAGATACTCGATTTTCTTGTCCGAGAACCAGTCGACTTCGGCCGTCAGGCGGTCCAGGTCGAACTGGTTGACCTTCGCGGCTGTCGCCGACCCCCAGTCGCAGAAGGTGCATTGGAAGGGACAGCCGCGGTTCGTTTCCCAAAGCCCGATCCAGGATTCTTTGGGGTGCGTTGCCATCAGCCGGTCGAACACGCCGGTCAGGAACGGCGAGGGAATGCTGGACAGCTCGCGGATGCGTGGTTGCGGGGCGGTCCGTACATAGTGTCCGGCATCGTCGATGCAACTCGTTCCTTTGATGCCGGTGGGGTCCGTGTGGGGAAAAGACTCCAGGATGTCCAGAAACGTCTGTTCACCTTCATTGTGAACGGCGACATCGATGAAGGGATAGGTGCGCAGGAACGTCTCTGCATGGTCCGGTACTTGCGGCCCGCCGAATACGATCATGACATCCGGCCGTTTCAGTTTGACCTGCCGGGCAACCTCAAGGGAAATACGGGCGTTCCAGACATAGGTGCTGAAACCGATTACATCGGCGTTCAGAAGTGCCTCGCAGATCTGGCTGATTGGCATCCGCTTGTAGATCGGCGAAAGGAAATTATAACGGTTTGCGTCTTCTGCCCTGGATCGGACGAAGGACTCCAAAAGACCAACTGCATATGGCAGATAGTTCTGACCAGAAAAACTATTGTTTATCTGGACAAGTCCAACAATGACCTTGCCTTTTTTGCCATCAGCATTGGTTTTTTCGGTCACTGTCAGCATTTTCCTTGAGCCTCTTTCTATACATTCAAGCCGATACATTGCGGTATCGCTGATATTTTATTGAATTTTTGCTGCGTAATTCTGCCGCCACCAAAAAATCGTTCTCTTTATGCCTTCATCCAGGCTTATCCGCGGCACCCATCCATACAGTCTGCGGGCATAGCTGGAATCGAGAAGGACATTCGACTTGATGCTGGGCTTGCCGAGATCGTGCCTGATGTCGAGGGGGCGGCCGGATGCAAGGATGATGCGGCGTGCGACCTCCACCACCGGGATGCCCGTCCCGGCCCCGATGTGCAGAAGGTCGAAAGGCGTCGTCTGGCGGTCGACCGCCATTTCGACCAGATCGGCGAGATCGTCGACATACAGCAGGTCCCGCAGTTCCTCGCCCGATCCCCAGAGAGTGATGAAGCCTTCCGTTGCCGTCATGACCTTGGTCACCGTGGCGCCGAACATATGGCTTCGCTCGAGATCGAACTTGTCGTGGGGGCCATAGATGTTGCTGTGCCGAATCACGGTGTGCCTGGTGCGGCCTTGTCCCGCGAAGAACTCGCACATCTTTTCGATATACGCCTTCGTCCAGCCAATCCCGAAGTAGCGCTGATTGATCGGGATTGCAGGATTCCATGCGTTCTCGTCCTGCGGCTCTTCGGCATCGGACAGCATGTTGCTGCAGCTGAAAAAGACGAAATTCCCGACGCCTCGGTCGAAGGCTGCCCGCAGCAGAAGCGAGTTCATGATCGCATTGTCGGTCACATGGATATGCGGCCGCTGTATGGTGTCGCGCACGCCGGATGTTGCCGCCGCCGCCTGGATCACCACGTCGACCCCATCCAGCAGTTCGTTCACCGCACGGGCGTCGCGCAGGTCGACACGGTGCCAGGACACTCCGTCAAGAGGAACCGGTGGACGGGAGAAACAGGTAGCGATGAGATCGATGTCAGGACGTTGTCTGTAACGATCCACCAAATTCCGGCCGATGAATCCGGTTCCGCCGCAGATCAGAACTTTACGCCGTGCAGAATCGGATTGCGACATTGGTGTGTCTCTTTCGCCTTTTTGCTCCTGATCCGCTGCAGAATAATGGATCGCTGCCACGACAGTCCAGTGGGGTTACCGAATACGGTTCCTGGCGGCTGGAAAGGATTACCGGCTTCTGGTAGGTTGGGTTCAGAGCCGAAAGCCCATGATACCCCGCTCCGGATGCCTGGCCTCGCCTGATGATCGACCTCGACGCTCTTCTGATCAACGAGACCGCAGACATCGGCGCAGCCATGATGTGCATCGACAGGACCGCACTGCAGATTGCCCTGGTCACCGACGACCGGCGTCGGTTGCGGGGGACGGTGACGGATGGCGACATCCGGCGTGCTCTTTTGAACGGGATGACCATGTCCACCCCCGTTCGGGACATCATGTCGTCCGCCCCGCACAAGGCGCAGGCCGGAGTTCCCCCCAGCACCCTGCTGCGGCAGATGAGACGGCAGAAAATCCGGCAGATTCCGCTGGTCGATGCGGAAGACCGGGTGGTCGGGCTTTGTACGATCGACATGCTTCTGCAGTGGGACCGGAACACCAGCCCCGTGGTGCTGATGGCCGGAGGACTTGGAACCCGCCTGCATCCGCTGACAGCCACCACGCCCAAGCCCATGCTGGTCGTCGGAGGAAAGCCGTTACTGGAAACCATTATCGAGAGTTTCGTCAACCAGGGCTTCTACCGTTTCTACATCTCCCTGAATTATCGCGGAGACATGATCCGCGACTATTTCGCCGGCGGCACCGGCTGGGGGGCGGAAATCACCTATCTGGAGGAGGATCGTCGTCTTGGCACGGCCGGCGGTCTGGCCCTTCTGCCGGAACGGCCCCGGCAGCCCCTGCTGGTGATGAACGGCGACATCCTGACCTCCATCGACTTCCGCAAGCTGCTCGACTTTCACAGATCGTCCGGGGCCGCCGCCACCATGGCGTTGCGCGAGCACAAACAACAAATCCCGTATGGGGTTGCCGAGGTGGACGGTGGCTGCCTGCGGGAAATCCGCGAGAAGCCGGAGCAAAGCTTCCTGATCAATGCCGGCATCTACGTGCTTGAGCCGTCGGTGCTGGACCTGATTCCCCATTCGTCTCCGCTCGACATGCCGGACCTGTTCAGGGCCCTGATGTCCGCGGGCGAAAAGGTCGGTGCGTTCCGGATCGAGGAGTATTGGCTGGATATCGGCAGCCCATCCGACCTGCAGCGGGCCGAGAACGAATTTCCGGCAGTCTTCCGTTGAAGGCTCCGTGACGAATATGTGAGCTTCAGGAGCACTGGCTGCGGACATTCTGAGCCAGACAGGCCGCGAGCGGGAAACGATGAACGACAGCGTATCGGTAGAAATCAATCCGCTTGAAACCGACATTTTTCTCGAACGCACGATCATGCTGCGCGAAACCCAATTCTGGAGCCGCGCCGCATTGGCCGATCTTCAGCTTCGCAAGCTGAAACGCCTTGTCCGCCACGTCGAGCGCACAGTTCCCTTCTATCGTGACTTCATGCGGAAGGAAGGTTTTTCCTGGACCGACATCCATAATCTGGGCGATCTGAAGCGCTTCCCCCTGATCGACAAGCAGACCATCCAGGACGCTTATGAAGCCTTTCTGCCGGACGGGATCGATCGCACCGGTTTGATGTCCCGCACGACCGGCGGCAGCACCGGCACGCCCCTGACGGTGTTCGCCGACCTTGCCTTCCATGCGCGGGACAAGGCCAATACCGAGCATTACATGAACGTCTTCGGCCTGGACATCTTCCGCCACCGCTCCATCCGTCTCTATGGGGACGCCATTCCGGCGGAACTTACGGCGCGCGGACAGCACTGGAAGATGGTGGACGACCGCAAGCTCGTCATGTCGTGCTACGCGATCGCCCGGCATACGGCGCCGGCCTATGTCGAGGCCATCGGTTCCTTCGCCCCGACCTATATCCATACGCGACCGTCCGCGATCCTTCCCCTGGCCCGCTACATCCTGGAGGACGGGCTGCCCCTGGCCTGCCCGATCCGCTACGTGTTCTGTGATGGCGAATACGTCACCGCGGGACAGCGCCGGATCATCGAGCGCGCCTTCCAGGCCCGGCTCGTGAACATCTATGGCCATTCCGAAGGCTGTCTGGTCGGTCATCCATGCCCCTTTTCCGACAACCTCCATTTCCTGCCCCAGGTCGGCATCCTGGAATTTCTCGACACCGCAGGCCATCCGGTTTCCGGGGAAGGAGGCCGCGGCGAACTGGTGGCCACCGGCTTCAACAACGACGTCTTCCCGCTCATCCGCTACCGGACCCGCGATGTCGGCATCATGGGCGGCGAAGCCTGCCCATGCGGCCGGCATTATCCGATCCTGCGGGAAGTCGAAGGACGGATGCAGGACTATGTGGTCGACAGCCATGGCGGTCTGGTGCCGCTGGCGCCCGCGGTCTTCAACTACAACGACATGGACTGGCGAGGCATCCGCGAATTCCAGGTGGTGCAGGAGCGCCCCGGCGCATTGCATTTCCTGATCCAGCCGGAGCCAGACGGTTGGATGACGCAGAGCGACTCTGCGGAAACCTTGGACATGGTGGTCCGGCGGCTGTCGGCCATCCTTGGAGACGGTTTCACGATCACTGCCGGGTTGACGGACAGGATCGAGCGCACTGTCCTGGGCAAGCATCGTTACCTGCGCCAGTATCTCGATCTGAACGACCGGCTGGAGTGATTCCAATGCCCGAATGCGCCAGGACGGTGTGCGTCGTCACCGGAGGGCGGGCGGACTATGGTCTTCTGGTCCCTCTGCTGACGCGGATTGCGGCGGACCCGGCTTTGCGGCTGAAGATCGTCGCTTGCGGAACACATGTGTCCCCGGCTTTCGGAATGACGGTGCGGGAAATGGAGGCGGACGGGTTTCCGCCGGACGAGATCGTCGAGGCGCTCGTTTCCGCCGATACGCCGACCTCGGTCTGCAAGTCGATGGGCCTGTCGCTGATCGGCTTCGGCGACGCGTACCGGCGCCTGTCGCCCGATCTGGTTCTGGTCCTGGGCGACAGGTACGAGATCCTGGCCGCCGCCACGGCCGCCTTGATCTGCCGCATCCCTCTGGCGCACATCGCCGGCGGTCAACTGACCGCGGGAGCGGTGGATGATTCCATCCGGCATGCCATCACCAAAATGGCGGCCCTGCATTTCACCGCGGTCGAGGACTATGCCCGCCGCATTCTCCAGATGGGGGAAGAACCCGGTCATGTGCATGTGACGGGTGCCCTGGGGTTGGACAATGTCCGCACCACGCCGCTGCTGTCCCGCGACGAACTGGAGTGCGATCTCGGTTTTTCATTCGGCGATCCTGCCGTGCTGGCGACCTATCATCCGGAGACGCTGGACGAGGAGGACGGGGATGCCGGACTGACGGCGATGCTGGAGGCTCTGGACGCCCGCCCTGGTTTGCGGGTCCTGTTCACCTTGCCGAATGCCGATGCGGGAAGCTGGGCGTTGCGGCGGCGGATCGAGGAATTTGCCGGAGCGCGGAGCGGTCGCTGCCTTGCCGTGGCCTCGCTGGGGCGGCGGCGGTATCTGTCTGCGCTTGCCTGTGTCGATGCCGTGATCGGCAACTCGTCGAGCGGGCTGATCGAGGCTCCGAGCTTCGCCCTGCCCGTGGTGAACATCGGGGACCGGCAGGCCGGGCGCATCCGTGCGGCCAACATCCTCGATTGCCTGCCCGACGGCAGAGCTGTGGCCGATGCCCTCGACCGTGCGCTGTCCGTTGAGTTCCGCCGGTCGCTTCACGGCCTGCGCAATCCGTTGGGTGACGGGCATGCGGCAGAGCGCATCACCGATATCCTGAAGACGGCACCCCTGGAAGGGCTGATCCGCAAGAGGTTCAACGACATGGCATTTCCCTTCCCTTCCCCCTGCCCGTCCCGGAGCGAGCCATGACCGCGTCCTTTCCACTGACAGGCGATGGCGGCGTCTTCGTGATCGCCGAGGCCGGCGTCAACCACGACGGCGACGTGGCCAAGGCCGAACGGCTGATCGAGGCCGCAGCACAGGCGAAGGCCGATGCCGTCAAGTTCCAGACATGGAAGCCAGGCGAGATCACCGGACGGTTCGCCTACAAGGTCTCCTATATGGACGACACCACGGCGATGGATGAATCCCGGTATGAGTTGTCCCGCCGGCTATGTCTGCCCTATGACGCTTTCCGTCATTTGCAGGACCATGCACGGCGCACCGGTATCCTGTTCCTGTCGACGCCGGACGGGTTCGACAGCTTGGATTTCCTGGTCGACGAGCTGAAGCTTCCCTGCATCAAGATCGGCTCCACCGAGCTGACCCATCCCCAGTTCCTGGAGGCGGCAGGCCGCAAGGGGCTCCCCGTGATTCTGTCCACCGGCATCGGATCGCTGGGAGAGGTCGAGGAGGCGGTAGCCGCAGTGCGCCGCGGCGGTTCCGCGCCGCTGGCCCTGCTGCACTGCACATCGCAATATCCGGCCCCGGACGATGAGATCAATCTGCGGGCGATGACGACACTCCGTGCCGCCTTTGGCCTGCCCGTCGGCCTCTCCGACCATTCCACCGGCCTGGAGGCCGGCATCGCCGCGACGGCTATGGGCGCCTGTATCGTCGAGAAGCATTTCACCCTGGACCGTTCCCTGCCCGGTCCCGACCATCGCGCCTCGCTCGATCCCGAAGGGCTGGCCGACTATGTCCGGGCGATCCGCCGTACCGCCTGCCTGCTCGGCGATGGACAAAAGAGGCCGACCGCGTCGGAACTCCGCAATGCCTCCGGTATCCGGCGCAGCGTCGTGGCTGCGCGCGACCTGCCGGCCGGAACGGCGCTCGAGCCTGCCGACCTGATCTGCAAGCGGCCGGCCGACGGTGTGCCGCCGGCCCATCTTCCCCTGCTCGTCGGGCGGCTGACCAAGCGTACGCTGGAGGCCGATGAGCCGATCCGCTGGATCGATGTCCAATGACCGGAACCTGGCGCGTTCTCGTTCCCGGAGCAGAATGGGACGAGGTTCTGGCCTGCTTTGCCGGACATGGGCTGGACGATATTTATTTCGATCACCGCTACCTCTCGCTGTACGCCCATGGAGGCGCCAGAGCCGAGGCCCTGGTCTATGCCGGCAGCGATGATCTGTTCTTCTTTCCGTTCCTGCGCAGTCCCATCGATGGAACGGACTGGTACGATTTCGAAACGGCTTATGGGTACGGCGGACCTCTGGCGACGACGGAGCGGCCGGATTTCCTGGCCGACGCCTGGGCGGCATTCGGAAGCGCCGCCGCTGAATTGCGGATGATCGCGGGACTGGTGCGCTTTCACCCGCTGCTGCGAACCGAGCGTTTCGCCGCTCATGGTCCGCTGGACATCCTGCCCGAGCGCAGGACCGTCCTGATCCGGCTCGACCGCTCCGCCGAGACGGTCTGGCACGATTATGCCGACGACAATCGGCGCAAGATCCGCAAGGCCGAGAAGCTGGGGCTGAGGATCGAGGAGGAAGCCGGGCTGGCGGCCCTGTCCCGCTTCTCCACCCTGTACCGGGCCAGAATGGACGAATTGCAGGCCGAGGCGGGCTATCTGTTCGCAGAAGAGTATTTCGCAGGAATCGCCGCTCTGGGGGAGGGGCGGCACATGGTCTGCCGCGCCGTTCTGGATGGGGAAACCGTCGGCGGGGCGCTGCTGCTCCTGGGACGCCAGTTTGCCCATTATCATTTGTCGGCCAGCCGCAGCGACCGCTTTTCCCTGGCCCCCAACAATGCGCTGCGCCATGCCGCTATCCTGGCTCACCTGGGAGGCGGGCGGCGGATCATGCATTTCGGGGGCGGGTTGTCGGGCGATCCGGCCGATACGTTGCTGGCCTTCAAGCGCAAGTTTTCCCGGGAGACGGCGGAGTTCTCCATCGGCCGTTGTGTATTGGACCGGAAACCCTATGATGATCTCCGCGCCGCATGGGCGCATGCGCATCCGGACCGGCTTCCACGCTATGGAGGTTATGTCCTGTGTTACCGCTTCTGATCTTGCCGATTGCGAGGGCTTGAGGCTTCCATGTGGGACGCTGGGTGGGACGAGATCTTTCGCCGGAACGAAGGTGGCCTGTATCCGCCGGAGGAGCTTGTCCGGACAATGGCCCGTTGGTATGGCGGAGAGCCCGGCCATCCTGGAGTGAAGGTGCTGGAGATCGGCTGCGGTTCCGGCGCCAATCTGCTGTATCTTGCCAGGCAGGGCTATGAGGCCATCGGAATCGACGGCAGCGGCGTGGCCCTGGACATCGCCTCCCGCCGTCTGGCTGCGGAAGGGCTGGCGGCGACGCTTCACCACGGCGATGTCGGCGCCCTGTCCTTTCCCGATGCGGGGATCGACTGCGTCATCGATATCGAGTGTCTCTACGCCAACAGCTTTGCGGATTCCACGCGGATCGTCTCGGAGATCCATCGGGTCCTGCGCCCTGGCGGGCGTTTCTTTTCCAAGCATTTCATGGTGGGGCTGTCGGCGGAAAGCGAGGCACGGCTCGACGGCGAAGCCAACACTCTGGTCGGCGTCACCGGCGGCGTTCTGCGCCAGGGCTACGGTATCGCCCGCCTACTGTCCGAGGAGGAAATTCCGCTTCTCTATGGCCGGTTCGACGAGATCGAATATGACTGGGTCATCCGCACGGATCGCAATCGCCGCCTGACCGTGAAGGAGTGGCTGATCCAATGCCGCAAATAGCCTCTCCGTTTTCCAGTCGTCTGTGCGTCATCTGCGCGCGCGGCGGCAGCAAGGGAGTACCGGGCAAGAATATCCGCCCGCTGGCCGGCCGGCCGCTGATCGCCCACACCATCGGGCAGGCGCTGTCCAGCGGCTGCTTCGACAGTGTCGCCGTCAGTTCCGACAGCGATGCGATCCTGGACATTGCCCGTTCGCTGGGGGTCCACCACGCGGTCCGGCGGCCCGCAGAGTTCGCAACCGACGCTGCCCCCAAATTGCCGGCCATCCGCCATTGCGTGCAAGCGGTCGAACAGGCCACCGGCGCCGTCTTCGGCGTGATCTCCGATTTGGCCGTCACATCCCCGTTGAGAGCGGTGGAGGACATCTGCGAAGCGGTGAGGCTGCTGGAAGAAAGCGGGGCCGGCAACGTCGTTTCCGTCGGCCCGGCCCATGCCAATCCTTATTACCAGATCGTCGAGCTGGATGCCGACGGACATCCAACCCGCAGCAAGCCGCCACCTCGGCCCATCTTCCGCCGCCAGGATGCTCCTGCCTGCTTCGAACTGAACGGCGCGGTGCTGGTCTGGCGCCGGGCGTCACTGTTCCGGGAGGTCAACGGGACGCTTCATCCAGACACACGGGCCTACGTCATGCCAGCAGAGCGCAGCCTCGATATCGACAGCGAACTGAATTTCCTCTTCGCCGAATTCCTGATGAGCCGCTGAGGCCGCGGAAGAGCTATGCCGGCTCAGGATCCCGGTGCCGCCACCCCACTCGGGAGGCAGACGATCCGGGCGAACAATTCCTCGGCAATTGGCAGATCGTCACGTGGGCAGTCGGCATACATCGGCAGAAGGTGCAGCGGATCCCAGGCCGGCCGGGTCAACAGGCCAGCCCGGTGGGTTGCCGCGAGAACGGCATCGCGCGCATCCTGATCGGGAACCAGCACGGCATTCAGCCAGTAGATCGACCTGCATCCTGCCGGCTCCGTGACCAGCCGCACGCCGGGCAAATCGTCCAACGATTCCGCATAACTTTCCGTCAACCGGCGCTTGGCGGCGATAAAACCGTCGAGCTGCTCCATCTGTGCGCAGCCCAGGGCGGCGTTCAGGTTCGGCAGCCGGTAATTGAAGCCGGTCAGATCATGGCGATAGCGCCATGGATGCGGGAGCTTCGCCGTCGTGGTCAGATGGCGGGCAGCCCGCGCCAACTCGGCATCGTGGGTCACCACGGCACCGCCGCCGCCGCATGTCACGATCTTGTTGCCGTTGAAGCTGACGATTCCCACATGCCCGAGCCCGCCAACGGGGGAGCCCCGATAGAGACTGCCCATCGCTTCCGCGGCATCTTCCACCACGGTCAGCCGCCAGCGGGATGCGACCTCCATCAACCGGTCCATGGAAACCGGATGGCCGAAGACGTGCATCGGCACCACCGCGCGAATCCTGCGGGACGTCAGCCGGTTCACGCATCCATCCGGCCCGACGCTGGCGATTCTCCGCAGATAATCCTCCAGCCTGTCGGGATCGATGCCCAGCGTATCGAGTGCGCTGTCGACCAGATGGGGCGTCGCGTTGCAGTATCGGACGGCGTTGGCCGTGGCGACGAAGGTCAGCGCCGGGACCAGAACCTCGTCGCCAGTTTCCACGCCGGCAAGCAGGAGCGCCACATGCAGTGCCGCAGTGCCGTTGACCGTGGCCACGGCATGGGAGGCACCGAGACGTTCGGCGATCATTCCCTCGAAGCGGTCGACGTAGCTGCCAACCGACGAAACCCAGCCGCTTTCCAGGCAGTCCCGAACATACTCCCACTCCCGGCCGGAAAATCTCGGCTCATGCAGTGGCAGTGGGCGTGCGGTGGTCAAGGGATGCTGCACGCGCCGGACGAATTCCGCCACATCGAAGCCGCTGCATTCCGGGACTCGGCTCATATCTGATATCCGTTTCGGTAGAAGGCGCGATTGGCAGGGTCGGAGAACCAGTCGATTGTGCGTTCCAGCCCGCGTCGGAATCCGTCCCGGCCGCCATGGACGGGAGACCATCCCAGAAGCCGGGACGCCTTGGCCGTGTCGGCAAAGAGACGCTCCACCTCACTGGCCGCCGGCCGCAGCCGCGCCGCTTCGGTGCCGACCGCCATGTCCCGCCCCATGATCCCGGCGATCAGGGATGCCGTTTCCCCGATTGAGATTTCAAACCCGCTGCCGAGATTGATCGTCTCCCCCAAGGCGGCGTCTCCGGCACAGGCCGCGGCGATGAATCCCGCCGCGGTATCGGTGACGAACGAGAAGTCGCGGGTTGGATGCAGCGAGCCCAGTTGGATGGCGCCACCGGCCTCCAGTAGTTGGGTGATGATGGCGGGTATCACCGCACGGGCGGACTGTCGCGGGCCGTAGGTATTAAATGGCCGAATCACCACAACCGGCAGGCCGAACGACCGGTGATAGGAAAGGGCGAACTGGTCGGCGGCGATCTTCGACGCTGCATAAGGGGATTGGGCGTTCAGCGGATGGCTCTCGTCGATCGGTACCCGCTGGGCCGTTCCGTAGACCTCGCTGGTCGATGTATGGACGAAACGCTCTACGCCGGCGTCCCTGGCGGCATCGAGAATTGCAAGCGTTCCCTGAACGTTGGTGTCGAGATAGCTGCCTGGCGCCTGATAGGAGAAGGGGATGGCGATCAGCGAGGCCAGATGGAGGACCGTTCGGCACCCCGCGACCGTGTTGCGCATGAAGCCATGGTCGCGCACATCGCCGGGCACCACTTCGATCGACCGGCGGGTCCTTTCGTCCACATGATCGAGCCAACCCTGGCGGCCGAGCGAATTGTACTGTACCAGCGCCCGCACATCGGCGCCGGCAGAAACCAGCGCCTCGACCAGATGCGACCCGATGAAGCCATCGGCTCCGGTCACAAGAATTTTGCCTTTGCCGATGTCGGGCATGCGATGGGTTCCTGAGAACAATGAGCAACGAAGGCCTGGACACGCGGGAGCTTCGGGGAAGGTGGCCACCGCGCACAGCATCGCCCGGATTGGTCTAAGCGCCTGAAAACCGGCAGTCAATCACGGCTTGGCCACCGTAAAATTTCATCGCAGGATTGCCAGGTCGTCGCGGGAAACAGGATAGGCGCAATAGACATTCCTTGCACCCAGGGCTGCTAGATCGGCATCGATTTCCTGCCAGTATTGGCTGGCGATGATGATATTTGCCTCGCTTCCCGTCTGCTGCAGCGCATCCTGTGCCGACATCACCGGGTGGCCGGCAATGGGTTCCCGCTTTTCCCGATCCATGAAACCGGCGATCCGGAAGCCTCCCGCGGCGGCTAGACGGCCGAGCATGGCCCTGCCGCCCTCGCCGGCGCCGTAGATCCATACCGGCCAGTCACGGGGGATCTGGTCCAACCGGCAGCGGGGGAAGCCGCCACGCCGGCGCAGTGCCAGCCCCACCAGGGCCGCCTCCCTTCCGGTCTTCTTCCCGGTCGGAAGCAGGCGCAGTTCGACTCCCTTCACGGCGAGGAAGGGCGGAACCTCGATGCGCCGCATCAAGCGCCGCGATGGCAGCCGGCATTCCGAGCGGGAAGACTCCTGGAATGGTCCGCTGTCGACGATCATCCCGTCATGGACCAGTTCCAGCATGAAGGAACCGTCGCCGCCGACATGCGCCTCCACGTCATAGACGCCGGTCGCCAGCGGACCGGTCGCCGCGGTCGCCCAAATCGTGCCGCTTCCCTCCATCGTCGCCATCAGGAGAGTGGCCTCTTCGCAGGTCGCAGCGGGTACCGGTGGCGGAACCAGCGCGAACAGACGCCCATCCATGGCCCCTTGTCGTGGATCGGGCAGGACGCCGTATTCCATCGATGCCGGGAACGACCGGCCGTATGTGCGGTAGAAAATGCGCTCGAACGCCGGTCCATACCGTTCCGGGTTGGCATAGTCGGACTGTCCCAGATCATGCTGATGGGCGCAGGCCGTCACTTCGCAGGAGAAGGCGAAGCGGGTGCGTTCGGCGAAAAGCAGCCACAGGTACAGATCCTCGGCCACCTCCAGCCCCGGATCCATCAGCACCTCGTCCGACAGCAGGGCGGTGCTGGCGATGAAGGTCATCAGCGCACAGACGAAGGAGCGCTGGTTGAGCTGGCTGGGTGGATGGAAGTGGAATTGCTGGATCCGGCGCCGCTGTGTCCGTACCAGGGAACTGCCATCGACGATGGTGTCGTTCGCAAAAGGGGCAGGTGCCGCCTCGACGCAGGCCGAGTAGCAAAGGAGTGGAGGTGCCTCGGGAAAAGCCTTGGCATGACTGCGCAGCGAGGAAACCAGCGAGCGGTAGTGGTTCGGAAACAGTTCGTCGTCATCGTCCAGCAGCGCGAATAGCTCCACGCCCAGGCGGCGAACGGCCCGCAGGCCTGCCCAGAGGCTGGCCGATCGGCCGCCGCCCGGCAGTTCGACGATGGACACCGCCAAATCCGCGTAATCTGCCAGCACTCCATCCAACCACGGCGCCCGCGCCCACGCCACCAGCACCACCCGCAATCCGGGGTAACGCTGTCCCCGCAGGCTGTCCAGCGCGCGGCGCAGCATGGCTTCCGACCGGT
This sequence comes from Azospirillum sp. HJ39, assembly GCF_041507355.1. Lineage (NCBI taxonomy): Bacteria > Pseudomonadati > Pseudomonadota > Alphaproteobacteria > Rhodospirillales > Azospirillaceae > Azospirillum > Azospirillum sp. HJ39. The sequence goes on from NZ_CP167914.1 coordinate 54,297, forward strand.
CGCCGGCGCGGACGATGCAGGCCAGGCTCGGCAAGGGGGGCGCACCTGGAGCCGCGGCGTAGCCCTTGCCCGCCAGCACCTTCTCGTGCAGGGCCAGGACGTTGGGAAGCAGCCGCTCGAGCGACAGATCAGCCGTGAAGCGTCCGTGCGCCGCCCGCGCCATTGCCTGGGCCTCTTCGGGATGTGCGGCGATCCAGGCCATGTGACGGTCGATCTGCCAGAGTTGGACATCCGGCGGAGCGGTCGGATCGACGTAGAGGACATCGCCGCCGAACCACCGGCGGACGAAGGGATTGTCGCCGCAGATCGCCGGAACTCCGGCAGCGGCGATCTCGAAGATGCGGTTGGTCGGAAGCCCGTCCGCGATGAAATCCGGCAGATCGAGGCACAGGCCGACCCCCGCCGCCCGATAGGCGTCCAGCACGGACAGGCCGTCGAACGGAACGGAGCCGCCATAGGCGGCGGGATCGATGCCTTTCCAGGACTCCGCAGGCCCGAAGAAGCGGGCATAGGGACGCCGGGACAGGCGTTCGAACAGGGCGCCGTGGCGGTTGCCGTCCCAATTGGTGCCGAAATATGCCAATCGCGGCACGGTCGTCCATGAAGGAGCGAAAGCGGTGGACGGCACGGTGTTGGCGTAGAAGCCGACGGGGGCAGCCTGTTTGCGGGCGCCGAAGCTCAGATCCTCCAACCAGACGCGCACCGCATCGGACACCGTCAGGTAGGCATCGTAACTCAGCACATTGCGCAGGAAACGCGGTGTTTGGTAGTAGCGTCGCGGCGCGGTCAGCACGCCGTAGGTGGGGAACGGTGTCAGCTTGGCGTCCTGGTGCGACAGGGACAGGACGAAATCCGGCCGGTAGTCGAGAATGGAGTCGCTTTCGGCGAACTCCTTCGCCTCCAACCCCAGTTTTGCGGCGGCCAGGAGAATGCGCTGCGCCGTTTCGTTCTCCGCCATTCCGCGGTACGGGTGCAGAACCGCAAATCGCTGTGGCATCGTCTGTTCCCTGTCGATTCGTCAGACGCCGTCCGGTCGGGCGAGGGCAATGAACCGTCCGATCACCTCTTCAGGCTCGCCCATCGGCCGGAAGTACGACAAATCGAATGGGCCATGCCGGCGCGCCACGGCATGCTCAAGAATTCCTGTCAGCATGGTCTTGTCGTAAAGGTAGGGAGATGTGCGGTAGTAATGGGTCAGAAGCCAGATGAGAATGGCATCCTTCTGGATGTCCCATGGGCGATGCGCCACCTCGGTCAGGGTTTCGAGGGTCGTCGTATCGGCAATTCCCGTCGTCTGGTTGTTGCCGACCGTCGCTATCTTCTTTCGCCATAAAAGAGATTGCAGACCGGTGTTGCTTACCAGATTGATGATTCCATCGGCAATTCCCAGCATGAAATGGGTCGAGGAGCGTATGCCCGCCTCTTCCGGGAGAATCACCGCGTTTGGATGGTTGAGCATGAAATAGCGGCCCCTTTCCTCGGTGAGGTAAGGGGCTGCCGGATGCTGGGTCAGAATCACTCCGACCCGCGGCCCCACGGTGTCGAGCACCCAGCTGACATAGTCGAACTGGTCGCGGAACGGCAGGCCGGCATCCATGGGAATCGCCCCTACACCCTGCAAAGGCAGGACCCACAGGCTGTCGAACCGTCTGCGCAACTCCGCTTCGCGATGGGCGAACGGCGAGCGGGGGATGAGAATCTCGTCCAGATAGCGGCGGCGGATGCGCGCGGCCATCGCGCCGATGGCGTCGTCGGTCTCAAGGCTGCACAGGGCCGCCGACGTCTGGCGCAGCAGGCTGTGACGCTGCGTGCCCAACGGGTCGAAGAAGAAGGTGGGAGGAAACGGGGGACGCGATACCATTCCGCTTTCATGGGTGAGAACGGCGGCATCGGGATAGGCTTCCCGAAGGAAGGGAGCTGCGGAAAAGGTGACCACCACCTCCGGTTCGAAATCCCCGGCCGCTTCACGGATCAGAGCGGCCATGCCGGCCCCGGTTTGCTCGTCGGCTGTCTTTTCGTACCAGACGGCACCGGCATGCATGGCGTCCGGTCCGGTCAGATCCCGCAACGCGCCGCGGGAAACCGCCCGGACCAGCCCGTCCGGCAATTCGATCTCCCTGTCGGGCCGGTGCGGCAACCGCAATTGGTACGGAGCCTGGGTGCGCTTGCGCAGATGTTCGCTGGTGACGATGCGGAACCGTTCGGGCCAGCTGCGCGGTTCCGGCTCCAGCGTTGCCATCAGGTCGGCGGCAAAGAGAATCCATGACAGGCGCAGGTCGGGAGAGCCGCGGACGATCAGTGGCTCGACGAAAAACAGAATCTTCATGGACCGGCCTTGCCCGAAGCAATTCACGGGATTTCAATCATACCGAGGCATTCCAGGGGAAAAGATGCGAAAAAACAGTTAATTGCCAGAAGCCTGAAGGACATGCGCGCTTCGTCGGCCCGATATCCCAGGAACACCAATCGAGGCGCAAGGCCGTTCCGCCGACGCGGAAGCCGTGGCCATGCGGACCCCCTGGGCACCTCTTCGTATCTCCGGGAGCCTGGAATATCGCCCGATGGAGGAACCGCGCTTGCCGTGGCGGGGAGCCCACGGTCCGCTTTATGCGCAACTCTCCACGGTTGGGATCCCTGGCGTGATGGCGATTCTCTCCACCTGCGGAAACAGGACCAGCGCCTCCCTCACCGCGGCGAAGGAGGGGGCGGATCGCAAGGCGGTGAGAATGGCGGTTGTCGCTTGGGATGCGATCACCACCCGTTCCGGCATGGGATCGGGGGGATCGGGGAAATGCGGAGCGGGTCGTGGAGATAGGCGACCGGCTCGGGAAAGGTCATGGCCCCCGCATGGCATTGCACTGCCGCCGCCATGGCTGGAACGGCGGCCAGCAGCCCCCCGGCGAAGGTGCCAGCCCCCCACACGAAGAAAGGGAGCCCGGCATCACGCCAAGCCGCCAACACCCGTGCGACGGCCTCGATCCGGGGGGAGCAGTCCAGTGCGGGCAGAGCCTCGGCCTCCGGCAGAACCACGGTGATGGGGGCAGCCGGCGTCGCCTCCACCAGCAGAGCGGGACCATCGGCATCGATTACGCGCGCCGTCAGGCCGGCACGGGCACAGGCCAGCGTCAGTCCCCGGGGCGAGAACAGAACCGGGTGCAGGAAGCTCAGCAGGCTCCAATCGCCTTTCCGGGCGAACCAGGAAGCGTTGGGGGTTTCGAGGAACAGGCGGCCCGACGGCTGCAAGGCGTTCCCGAGCCGGCGCAGCCAGGAGACGGGGTCCGGGGTGTGTTCGATGATGTTGCGCAGGATGATGACGTCGCAGGCCGGCCCGTCCATCGGCCGATCGGGATGGAAGGGTCTTTGTTCCACGGGAATTCCCTTCTCGACACATCGAGCCGCGGCGAGTGCCCCCGGCTCAATGCCCCGTACCTGGGCGCCCAACCCGGCCAGGCGTTCGAGCAGTGTGCCGTCCGCACAGCCGATCTCCAGCACCACCTTTCCGTCCACCCCGTCCTCGGCCAGATGGTGGATGATACGGTCCGCAAGCCCGGACAGGCCGGAAAGCTGCGCGCTGCCATAGGCGATGCCGGCGTACAGGGCGTCGATGCGGGCCTGGAGATCGCGACCGACCTGGGAAAAGGCCACGCCACAGACTCCACACGCGTCATAGACCAACGGCGCCACCGTAAAAGGCGCCTCCTTCCGCCACCGTTCCACCTGCGCGGCCAGTACCGGAGCAGGCATCGCGGGGGCTTGTATGCCGGCCCAGACCCCTTGTGCCGTCGTGCCGCATATCGGGCAGCACCGGGCGGCTGTCATGCCGGAACACTCGGGCGGCACGCGCGCAAGGCGGCTTCCACGGCCGTGTAATCGGCTTCGTAGGGAACCCGGAGCGCGTCGGAGGCTCCCACCAGATAGGGGATGCGGTCAACCGGGCTGACGCGGGCGGTCACCGTCCAGCGCACCCGGCCCGGCCCGGTGGGCAGGGAGGCATGGACCAGAGGCGAGTGGAGCAGCAGCGCCTCCCCGGCCGCCGTGCGCACGGTTTCGGCCTCCCCCAGCCCGGCGGTGTCCGCCACCTGATAGGAACCGAGCCGGTTGTTGGCATCGTGGGGCAGATAGCCCAGTTCCCGGCTGCCCGGATAAACCAGAAGCCCCCCGTCATCCGGGCCGGTCAGGTCGAAAAGGGAAAACTAGATCACCACCGACTGCACGCCGAGCTGGTTGATTTCCTGGTGCGGTTTCAGAAGACGGTCGTTCCCCTGGTCGTCGATGCGTAGGAAGACCTTGTCCACGCACAGCGAGCGGCAGCCGAAGAAGGCGGCGATGGCGTCCCATGCCGGAGGCTGCACGACCGCCGCATGGATGGACATCAGGCTGCGGACCACATCATAAAACCGGGATTTAGCTTCGGGCGACCGTTCCTTGAGGGCGATGTAGCGCGCCGACAGATCCCAGGGATTCACCGCGTCGGGATGGCGCCCTTCCGCCAGGGCGAGCGCATCGGACAGGTCGGTCCGGATGCGCTTCAGGCGGTCCGCGCCGACGAAGCCCGGTAGTCTGGCATATCCCATCCGCGAAAGCTCGCGCGCGGCTTCAGCATCGGCCGTTCCGAAGGCACCCCGAGATCATCCGTCATCTTCCGTCCCCTTCCCGTGCGGCTTCAGTCCGCCGCCATAGGCGCGGCGTCCGGCGGACACTCTCGCGTGGATCGTGCCCGTCCCGTGGCGCAGGAGCGAGCGGGATGGTAAGCGCTCATCCGTGAGTTGCGTCGGATCGGATTGCCTTGCCGAGCAACCGGACGGGCGCAGTATGCCCGAAGGCCGCCATAGGCTCCAGATCCATGTGCCGGCGGACGGCACTCCCGGCTTTGACCCACGGCAACCCGCCCCCGAAAATCCGCGAGACGCCTGGGAAACCTCTGGACCTATCTTGCCCTGAGGAATTCACGGGATTTCAATCGTCTTGAGGCATTCCAGGAGAAAAGATGCGAGAAAACAGTCGACAGTCAGAAACCTTCGCATGAAGGACATGCGCGATGCGCCAGCCCGACACGCCAAGAACGCCAAGTCTTACATTCGACGATCTTCCACGCCTGGTCGAGCAGGCGCAGGCATATTTGGCCGAGGGCAAGCCGCGCATGGTCGAGCGGTTGTTCCTGGAAAGCTATGCCGTTGCCCACAAGAGCGCCCGGTTCCACGCCCTGGTCTCGGCCGCGCTCGTCCGGCTTCAAGACGGGGAGCGGGCCGAGGCCTATCTGCGGATGGCTGCCTATCTCGCCCCTTCCAATCCGCAATGGTGGCTGGAACTGGCCCGGCTGTTCGAAACGCAAGGCCGTTCCGCCGACGCGGAGGCAATGGCCATGCGGACCCTCGGTGTCTCTCCGTATGTGTGGGAGGCCTGGGACATCGCCGACCGCCAGACCCGGAACCAGGGACGGACGCCGCCCCCCCGGCTCATCCTGTTCGGCGATTCCCATGCGATGTATTTTCGCTATCTGGCTGCGATGAACGGAATCGCCGCCCCTTACGTGCTGGAGGCCCATGACATCGGGGGCGGCACGGCCTACGGCCTCGACAATGCGGCCTCGGAAAGCGGAGCTGCCGCAGCCATTCGCCGCAGGCTGGACATGGCCCCTGTCCATGCCCGGCTTCTGTTCTTTTTCGGAGAGGTGGATTGCCGGCGGGCGGCATGGGCGGCGGCCGAGAAGACGGGCGATCCCATCGACCGGATCATCGAGGGCACGGTCACCGCCTATGTCCGGTTTCTCGACTCGCTGCTGGCCGAAGGGCATGGACCGATCACCATCGTCGGACCGATTCTGCCCATCACCGACGACGAGAGGTTTGCAACGGTGGTCCGCAACGATCCACGGGCGCTTCCGATTCCGCAGAGCGAACGGACCCGCATCACGGACCGCTTCTGTGCTCTGTGCCGTGCCGCTTGCGCCGAGCGCGGATGGGGGTACATCGACGTTGCCGATGCGATGCGCGATCCGCTGACCGGACAGGCGAGCGAAATCTTCGTCGGAGACGATCCATGGGATGCGCACGCACGCATGGCCCCGATAGCCACATGCCTTGCCGCTGCGCTCGACCGTCATCTGGCGGAGACCGGACTGCTGTGATCGCGCCCGCGCCGTCTGCGCATCGCAGACGGGTTCGGGACAGGCGTCAGCCGCCCGCCAGCTTGGCCATGACCGCCGCCGCCCAAGGGCGCTCTGCCGCAAGCAGGGCGATTCCGTCCGGAGGCAGGGCTGCCGACGCGCGCTGGAACATCGCCCGTGCCTGTGCCTCCTCCCCTGCCACGGCCAGCCCATAGGCGAAGTCCAGCAAGGTCCAGACGACGCCGGGATTGCGCTCCGCCGGGCGCTGGAGGAGCGGCAGGCCGGCCCGAGGGTCCCCGCTGCTGACGAGAACGGTGCCCAGGGCCGTCATCGCCCAGGGATCGTCCGCATTCAACCCATGCGCCTGGCGGGCATCGGCCAAGGCGGCGGCGCGATCCCCCTGCGCCAGTTTCACCAGGGCACGATGAGCGACAGCCGTCGACAGTCCGGGTGCCAACCGGACCGCCTGCTCAAAGCGCTCCAGGGCGTCGTCGTTCCGGCCCGCCGCCAGCAGCAGGCGGCCGCAGCCGCATTGTCCGACGGCGGCCTGCTGCGGCTGTCCGGCAGAGGTCGCCATGGACACCATCCGCTCGAAGCCGTCCGCCGCCTCGTTCGCCAGTCCCAGCCGTTCCTGCACGTAAGCGAGCAGGCCCAGGCTGAGAATGTCGGACGGGTCGTGGGCGACCGCCTGACCGAGATAGTGGCGGCTCTCGGACAGCTGCCCGGTATAGCTCGCCGCCCGCCCCGCCGTCCTGGCCGCCTCGGCGGAGGCCGGCGCCCTGTCCGCCGCCCAGCGGGCAGGGGCGAAAGCTGCGGCGTAGTCGTGGCTTCGCATCGCGTCATCGGCGGCTCTTACCGCCTCTTCCAGCGCCCTGCTCCGGCTTGTGGCTCCACCGGCGACGGCGCGGTCCAGCGCCGCAAGGCCGTCGCCGATCTCCCCCCGCCTCAACAGAACCAGACCGTATGCGCACTGTGCCTCATCCAGGGCAGCGTCGATCGCGATGGCTCGGTTGGCTTCATCCTGGGCCGCGCCGTAGTCACCGCGCCCATAATGCTCCATCGCGATACGGGCATGGGCGCGTGCCTCGTAATTCGGATCGCAGGCGATGGCCGCGCGATGAATCTCGGCAGCCTGTTGCGCCCTGCCGGCCTGGAGCAGGCATTCCTTCAACCGCATACGGGCTTCCACCAGGGTGGCGTCGGTGTCCACCGCCCGTTGCAGGGCCGCGATGGCTGCGTCGGCTTCACCGGTCCGCGCGAGCGCGACCCCCATCTGATAATGATAGTTTGCGAAAGTGGTCTGCCGGATCCGTGTCCGCCAAGCCTCGAAGTCGATGTGCCCGGCCTCTGTGGCGTCTGGCATGCTGCGGAATTCGGAGGGTTGGACCGGCATCGGAAGAACGTCCATCTTGAGGGCCTGGAAACGGACCATAGCACCGTAGCTCCATTCCTCTCAAATCGGCATCCGCTTGCAGGCGCCGATTTCGATCCTCGATTTTCGCTTGTGTTGCACAGGCCTCCCCCTCAGGCTTCCGCCACTCCGCGTCACCACGAGGCCATCCCGTCCCATGTTCTACCGCGATCTCGGCAGCACCGGCATCAAGGTTTCCGAAATCGGCTTCGGCGGCTGGGGCATCGGTGGAACGACCGCCGGCCCGACCTCCTATGGCGACGTCGATGAACGGACATCGCTGGATGCTCTGTCCCGGGCCTTCGATCACGGCATCACCTTCTACGATACAGCGCCGGCCTATGGTGACGGACGCAGCGAATCGCTGATAGGCCGCGCGTTCCGGGGACGTCGCGACCATGTGGTCATCGCAACCAAGGCTGGATACCGGAGTTGGTCGGCCGCTCCCGACTTTTCCCCCATGGCCATCCGCAGGTCGGTGGAGAGCAGCCTTGCCCGTCTCGGATGCGACTGGATCGACCTGCTGCAACTCCATTCCGTTCCATCCGCCGCCTTGACCGACGACGTGGCCGCCGAACTGCATCGGCTGCAGGAAGCCGGCCATATCCGAGCCTGGGGAGTTTCGCCCAAGGCGCCGGCCGAAGCGCTCGCGATGATCCGAACGTTCGATCCGCCGGTGGTTCAGGTCAACCTGAACATGCTCGATGTCAGGGCGTTCGAGTGCGGCCTGCTCGATCATGCGCGGGAACGGGGGGTCGCCGTCATCGCCCGGACCCCGCTGTGCTTCGGATTCCTGACCGGTACGCTGACCGAAGACGCGCGGTTTCCGCCCGAGGACCATCGCAGCGCCTGGCCGCAGGCCCAGATCGCCGCCTGGGTGAGGGGAGCGGCCCGCGTTCTGGCCGCGGCCGATGCGCCGGCCGTTCAGGCCCCCGGACAGGTCGCGCTGCGTTTCTGCCTGTCCCATGATGCAGTATCCACCGTCATTCCAGGCATCCTGACACCGGCGGAGGCCGAAACCAATGCGGTCGCCAGTGGCTTCGGCCGCCTCTCGGCAGCAGCCGTTTCAGCCATTCTGGACATCAACCAACGGGAAAATTTCCTTGTGCGCCGGGCTTCCTGAGGCGTCGGGCCCCTCTGGGCCGCTGGCACCGGTCGATCTCGGGCGCGTTCTGGTCACCGGAGCCGCCAGCGGTCTCGGACGCCACCTGTGCGAGCGGTTCGGCGCCCGTCCCTTCCTGCGCGGGGATCGCGCCGAGGCTCTGGAAGGAGAGACGTTCGACCTGATCGTTCATTGTGCCGCCAACGCCTTGCCGGCCGTCGGCGATGGACAGGCGTTCCGTTTCGTCGACGACAACATCCTGCTGACGGAGCGGCTGACGCGTATCCCCCACGGCCTGTTCGTGTTCCTGTCCAGCGTCGACCTGTATCCGGTGATCGGGGGACCATCGCGCGAAGAGATCCCCCTTTCCCTCGACGCCACCCGCAATGCGTACGGCGCGGCCAAGATGATGGCCGAGGCCGTGGTGCGCGAGCGCTGCCGCCGACATCTGATCCTTCGTCCTACCACCCTTCTGGGCCGCTACGCCAGGGCCAACAACATCATCCGCCTTCTGACTGCGGACGAGCCGCGGCTGACATTGACCGCGGCCTCGCGGTTCAACTGTCTCCTGCATGACGATGTCGCAGCCTTCATCGTCGCCTGCCTTCACCAGGAACGGTCGGGAATCTTCAACCTGGGCCGCGAGGATACCGTATCGCTGGGGGAGGTCGCCGCCGCTTTCGGCCGGACTCCCCGCTTCGGGACAATCGACTACACCGTTCCATGGACCTGCATAGACAAGGCCGCGGAGATTCTGCCCGGTCTGCGCAGCAGCTCTCTGTCTGCGATAAGGACCTTCTTCCGAACGGTGCGGGACCGAGCGGTATGACGCTCGACGAAGCCTGGGTGGATTCGGTCCCCTGCGGGCAGGATTCAATTAAGAATTCAGCAAGGCAGGACCGGGGACACTCGACCATGCTCCATCCCCGGCGGCATCGGTTGCGATCGATCCCCGCCTTGTCTGGCATTGGATAATGCGATGACCGAACCGATCTCTCCGCCGCTGCATGCCAATCCCTGGCGCTATCCCACAAGCCACGACCTGTTCGGGTCGCCGGAACGGGTTGCACGGGAGATGATGGTTGCGCAGATCGGGCCAACGGAGCCGTTCGTGACTCCGGAGTCGGTCATCCTGACCCAGGGATCCTGCTTTTCCGGAAATATCGCCCGGGAATTGCAGGCGTTCGGGTGCCGATGCATTCATGCCGACTTAGTCGAATTCAACAACACGACCTTCCACAACCGGCTCCTGATCGACCTGGCCCTAGGTGCCGTGCCATTGGATGCGGAGAACGAGCGGTTCGTCGCAGAAATCCTGCGCGGCGTAAGCCTGTCGGAGTTCCGCGACCTTCTGCACACGGCGGACATCTTAATCTTCACGATTGGCGTCGCCCTGTGCCCGTTCGATGAATTGGGCGGGCTGTTCCTGCCCCTGGAAAGGACGGCACGCGCACGGCGGCTGCGGATGACGACGCCGGAAGAGAATGCCGACAACATGCGCTATATCCTGCGGTCGATTTCGCGCATCAACCCGAACGCACGCTTCATCCTGACCGTTTCACCCGTACCCTTGGGAGGTGTCCCGCGGGATTTCCCTTCCTCCTTCGCCGCCGACTGCGTTTCGAAATCGATCATGCGCCTGGCCGCGCATTACATCGAAGCGGATCGGACGCCGAATCTTTGGTACTGGCCATCCTTCGAGATGGTCCGGTGGCTCGGGTCCCATACGGGTCCGGTCTTCGGTGTCGATGACGGCAACCCCAGGCATGTCTCGCATGCGAGCGTACGCATGATAATCCGGCTTTTCCTGGAGAAATTCGGCAACGACGCGCTGCGCGCGCGCGCGCGTCAGATGAATGCGGGGGAAAGCTGAACCCTGGAGACGCCTGGGGTTCCAGGAAAGCGGAGCCGGCAGGAATTTTCTGGCGATGCTCCGGATATGGCGCCTGTCCGTCGCGGCTGGAAAACTTTCCACTTCAATGACCGATGGGATATGAACCCTCGGCAGGTGCATGAAGCGAACAACCAGGACAGAGGCCACTCTCGCGATGTTCTACGAACTGGCAGCGTCCACCTGGGGCGAGGAAGAAAAAGCGGCCATGGCGGATGTCATCGCCTCGGGCCGCTATACCATGGGTGAGCAGGTCTTGGCGTTCGAACGGGAGTTCGCCGGTTACTTCGGTATGGATCACGGGATCATGGTCAATTCCGGTTCCTCCGCAAATCTGGTGGCAACCGCCGCCCTGGCCTACAAGTCCGACCGGCCGCTGCAGCGGGGCGATGAGGTAATCGTGCCGGCGATCTCCTGGGCCACGACCTATCACCCCCTGCAGCAATACGGGCTGAAGCTTCGCTTCGTCGATGTGGACCTGGAAACGCTCAATATCGATGTGGCCCAGCTGGAGCGGGCGCTGACGCCCTCCACGCGCATGATCGTTCCGGTGTCGATTCTAGGCAATCCGGCGGCTTTGGACATCATCCGCGATTTCGCCGATGCCCATGGGCTCTATGTCCTGGAGGATAATTGCGAATCGATGGATGCCGAGCTGGCCGGGCGCAAGACCGGTACTTTCGGCGACCTCAACACCTTCAGCTTTTTCTTCTCTCATCATATATCGACGATGGAAGGCGGCATGATCCTGACCCGGGATCGGGAGCTTTCCGATCTCTGCCGCTCCTTGCGCGCCCATGGCTGGACTCGTGATCTGCCGGCCGACACGGCTTTGTACCAGCGCAAATCCAGCGATCATTTCGAAGCCTACCGCTTCATCCTGCCAGGCTACAATGTCCGTCCGCTGGAGCTCGAAGCCGCCGTCGGGCGCTGCCAGCTTGCAAAGCTGCCGGGTTTCACTGCCGCCCGCCGGCGCAATCTGGCGCTGTTCCAGGAGTTGTTTGCCGGCGACGACCGCTTCATCATTCAGCGCGAGCATGGCAAATCCTCCAGCTTTTGCTTCACCGTGATCCTCAACCCGAAACACAGCCTGGATCGGGAGAAAATCTTCGCCGCATTGAAAGAAGCCGACATCGGCTTCCGTATCATTACGGGCGGGTGTTTTCTGCGGCACGACGTCATGAAGTATTATGATTATGAAGTCGTCGGCTCGATTGAAAACGCGATCACCGCCCATGAACTCGGATTCTTCGTCGGCAACCATCCGTTCGACCTGACTCCTCAGATCGTCCGCCTGAGAGAAGTGCTAGACCGCTTCTGACCGGCTCCACCGCCTTCGCTGAAAACTATGATCATGGGATTATGAGATGAGCGACAGCCTGAACATTCTCGTCACAGGCGGTGCCGGTTACCTGGGCTCGATCATGGTGCCGGCGTTGTTGGAAGCCGGGCATCGGGTGACGGTGCTGGACAGCTTCCTGTTCCGGCAATCTCCATTGAACCATGTCTGCATCCATCCGAATTTCGATGTGGTCCGCGGCGACGCCCGCGACGAGGCGACGCTCCGTCCATTGGTTGCGGGTGCCGACGTGGTGATTCCCCTGGCCGCCCTGGTCGGGGCACCGCTGTGCAATGCCGACAGGCTGGCGGCGGAAAGCACCAACCGTGATGCGGTCGTCACCTTGATCAAGCTGCTTTCCCCCGAACAGCGCATCCTGATGCCGGTCACCAATTCCGGCTATGGCATCGGCGAGGCGGGAAAGCATTGCACGGAAGACAGCCCCTTGCGTCCGCTGTCGCTCTATGGCCGCACCAAGGTGGAGGCGGAAGCCGCCGTATTGGAACGCGGCAACGCCATCAGCCTCCGGCTGGCCACCGTATTCGGTATGGCGCCCCGCATGCGCATTGACCTGCTGGTAAACGATTTCGTCCATCGCGCCGTCAATGACAGCGCGGTAGTCCTGTTCGAGGCGCACTTTACCCGCAACTACATTCACATTCGCGATGTCGCCCGCGCCTTTCTGCATGGCTTGGCCAATTTCGAGACGATGCAGGGCCGCCCCTACAATGTCGGCCTGTCGGATGCCAACCTGTCGAAGTGGCAGCTGTGCGAGCGTATCCGCGCGCATCTGCCCAAATTCGTCTTTCTAGAAGCCCCGATTGGCGAGGATCCGGACAAGCGCGATTACATCGTCTCCAACGCCCGCATCGAGGCCACGGGATACAGACCGGCCTTCTCGCTCGACGATGGCATCCTCGAGCTGATCAAAGGCTATCGCATGGTCCGGAATGCCGTGCATGGCAATGTCTGAGCCGGGCCCCGCTCCATGCTCCGACACCATGCCGTAACGCTGCGGGAAAAGGCCGTCATGCCATGATCATCAGCCGCACCCCGTTCCGTGTGTCCTTGTTCGGCGGAGGCACCGACCTGCCCCAATGGTATCTGCGCCATGGCGGTGCAGTGATTGGTGGAGCAATCGACAAGTACTGTTATATCAGCTTGCGGACGCTCCCCCCCTTCTTCAGCCACAAGCATCGGATTGTTTATTCATGCGTCGAGCTGGTGAATGATATTCAGGAAATCCGTCATCCGGTGGTGCGGGCGGTGCTGACGGAGACGGGTGTCGCCAACGGGCTGGAAATCCATCACGATGGCGATCTTCCCGCGCGCTCCGGATTGGGCTCCTCGTCGTCCTTCACCGTAGGCCTGCTGCATGCGCTGTACGCGTATCGTGGCCAGATGATCGGCAAATGGGAGCTTGCGCAGGCTGCCATCCGTGTCGAGCAGGACATCCTTAAAGAGCATGTCGGCAGCCAGGACCAGATGTGGGCCGCCTATGGTGGACTCAATCGCATCGACTTCCGACCCGATGGCGGAATCGAGGTGATGCCCCTGATTGTTCCACATGACCGCCGCGACCAGCTGCAGCAACGTCTTGTCCTCTATTACACGGGGCAGTCGCGCTACGCCTCCGATATCGAGAAAGACAAGATCGCCAATCTTGACCGTCGCCAATCCGAGTTGGAGGGGCTGCGTGCCCTGGTCGACGAGGCCGTCGACATCCTGTGCCGGACCTCCGCGGATCTGGACGATATCGGCCGCATGCTGCATCACAGCTGGACAATCAAGCGATCCCTGTCGAGTGGCGTTTCCAACCCGATGGTGGACGAGATGTACGCCGCTGCACGGTCGGCCGGTGCATTGGGCGGAAAACTGCTGGGCGCCGGCGGCGGTGGATTCCTGCTGCTGTACGTGCCTCTCCACCGGCAGGAGGAGGTCCAGCGGCAACTCCGCAACCACATTGCCATAAACTTCCGTTTTGAGGCCGGAGGCAGTCGGATCGTCGTCTATGAGCCCGATGACTTCGACCACTGCCAGCAACAGTAGGAACCGTCCCGATGGAGCACATCGATTCCGCTGCCGTAGCCCGCCTGTACCGGATGTTACGGCTGATCCGCAGGACGGAGGAGGAAACGGCCCGCATCTATCCGTCCGACAAGATTAAGAGTCCGATTCATCTGTCGATCGGTCAGGAGTTCGTCGCGGTCGGCGTCTGCGATCTCCTGCGTCCGATCGATGCTGTCGCACCCGGCTATCGCGGCCATGCCGCCTACATCGCCAAGGGAGGCGATCTGCCGGCAATGATCGCCGAAATGTACGGCAAGGATTCCGGCTGCGCCCGTGGACGGGGCGGTTCGATGCATCTTGTGGACATGACTGCCGGCGTACTCGGGGCCTCCGCGGTGGTCGGAACCGGAATCCCGGTGGCCACCGGGGTCGCATTGGCTGCCAAGCGCCAGAAGCAGGGGCGTATCGTGGTGTGTTTCCTGGGCGATGGCGCAACGGAGGAAGGTTGCTTTTCCGAGAGCATCAATTTTGCCGCACTGCATAAACTGCCGATCCTTTACGTCTGTGAGAACAACGGCTACGCCATCCACGAACCTCTTTCGAAACGCTGGGCTACCGACCGCCTGTGCGAGCGCGTCGCAACCTACGGCATTCCGGCCGAAAAGATCGGCGATGGCGATGTCTTTTCCATCCGCGCCGGCGCGGAACGGGCAATCGCCGGGATCCGTGCCGGCAATGGACCCGCCTTCATGGAGGTGACCTGCTATCGCTGGCGCGAGCATGTCGGCCCCAACGAGGATTTCGACCAGGGCTATCGCGATCGCGGCGAGGTGCTGCCATGGCTGGAGAACGATCAGATTCCCCGACTGGCCGCCATGCTACGGGAGGACATCCGCATAGCCATTGACGCCGACGTCGAAGCCGAGGTGTCCGCTGCCTTCGCCTGGGCTGAAAGCGCCCCATTTCCAAGCCCCGACGATTTGGAGGCCTTTACCTATGCTTGAGGCTGCTGACACCCGTTCCCCGACCGGGCAGCGGGTTCTGCGCTATGTCGACGCGCTTGCCGAAGCCTTCCATCAGGAAATGGAGCGCGATCCGGACGTGTTCCTGTTCGGCCTGGATGTCGACGACCATAAGGCGATCCAAGGGTCGACGCGCGGGCTTCTGCAGCGGTTCGGGGCGGAGCGGATATTCACTACCCCGCTCTCCGAAGATGCCATGACCGGTGTGGCGATCGGAGCGGCCATGGCCGGAATGCGGCCGATCCACACCCATATCCGCATGGATTTTCTTCTGCTGTGCATGAACCAGTTGATCAACATCGCCGCAAAGGCGCATGCGATGTATGGGGGAGCCGTCAAGGTGCCTCTGGTCGTCCGGTCAATGATCGGCAAATCCTGGGGGCAGGGTGCGCAGCATTCCCAGGCCCTGCATTCGATGTTCATGCATGTCCCCGGCCTGAAGGTCGTCTCTCCTTCCAACGCCTATGACGCGAAAGGCTGCATGATCGCCGCGATCCGCGACGACAATCCGGTCATCGTCATGGAGCACCGTCTTCTCTATCCGACGGAAGCCTTTGTGCCGGAAGAACCGTACGAGGTTGCACCGGGAAAGGCGCGCGTGGTTGCGGCCGGTCAGGATGTCACCATCGTCGCAGTGTCCAACATGGTGTTGGAGGCCTTGCGGGCGCGCGAGCTTCTGGCCGATCTCGGAATCTCGGTGGAAGTGATCGATCCGATCTGGCTCTCTCCGCTCGATATCGACACGATCGCGGCCTCGGCGCTCAGGACACGCCGCCTGCTGGTAGCGGACAATGGTTGGAGCATGTGCGGCGCCGGGGCAGAGATCATCGCCCAGGTTCTTGAGCGATCGGAGCCGGAGGCATCGATTGCGGTCAAGCGGGTGGGGTTCGCCCCGACCACCTGCCCTCCCTCCCCGGCTCTGGAAGAACGCTTCTATCCCAATGTAGAAACTCTCGTGGCCTTGGTTCAGAAGTGGCTTGGCTGGGATCCGACCGGATGGTCGCCGGATCCCGAACGGACCAAGCTGGCCCACCAGATCCAGTTCCGGGGGCCCTTCTGATACCAGCGGCACTGGTCATTGACCTGTGCCGCCAAAGGGCCGCGACGGCGGCTCCGCCGGCGATCGAGGAAACGGCTTTTGATGGGTCACCATCAAAAGCCGTTGATATGACACCGTCAGGCTTTATGCCGCGATAGCGCCATTACCGAACCGATCAGCTCTGAGGGTAACGCTGGGTCGCATGCAGCATGCGGTCCCGTTCGGTTATCCACAGGTCGGCGTAGCCACAGCTCCGGTATTCATCGAAGTAAGGGCCGCCGATCGTATAGTGCAGATTGGAAAGCTGCTCTGCTGGAATATGCTCATCGTAATCCACAAGGTGATTCCAGCGATGGGGAATTTCCCCGATCAGGGAATCATCCTCAAGCCACTTGAACTGATGAAGGTCAGTTCCCGGGGCGTCATTGACATATTCCGGCGTCAGCATCGAACAGCGCGCGCAATTGAACAACATCACGCTTGACCAATTTTTTTTCTCGTACCGTGTTTGCGGCGCATCCAGGAACTTCACCGTTTCTTTCGGCTCGTGCCGATGCTTGACAACTTGGACCGCGTATCTGTCGTCGCGCAGGTCCCACAGGCGAGCGATATCGTCGAGCATCAGCATGTCGCAGTCGAAGAACAGCGCCCATCCTTCATAGCCGGCCATGTAAGGGACCAGGAAACGGGAGAAGGAAAAATCCGTCGATTGCAGGGGATGGCGCTCCCGCCACATCACATCCTGCAACTGTGTGAGCATCAAGGGTATGATTGCGACCGGGCGAGATGCACGCGTCTGGATCGAATGCGCAAAGACATTGTAGGCCACCGCCTCGCGCGGGTCATAACCGATGAACGTGCGGATCATGGGACCTCCTGTGTCCAGGGGCCGGCAATTGTATGCCCCAGGCTTCTGCTTCTGTCGCCTTTCAATTAGCGTGGGATTGGTTAATCATCTCATAATATTCCAACATCACAGATGATTTAAAAAGAAAGGAATCAAAACTTCTATTATCCTCTTTATAATTTGTCTGGCAGACGATTTTCTTGGCCCCGCAGAAGGCGGGAACCGAATGGAGAGCACGCTTACAGATGAACAGTCGGCGCCATCCTGCTTGTTAACGTTCTGCCAATCGTTAGAAATTATCCTACGATAAGAAACGGAGTGGATTGCCCATTATGCCGACCCTGCCGCCGTTATATCTGCCGATTGAAATAAAAGTTCGGGAATTCAAGTCGAAGATGCTTGTGGCCCTGTTCGCCTGCGCGCGTGGCTATTCGGTGTGTCTGGCGCAAAAAGACGCCTTCAACAATGTTGCCTCGGGGCTGTGTCCCGGGATTGTCGTAGGCAAGTCACTCAACGAGGTCGATGCTCGGCATTTCCGGCAATACCGGGCATACGGTCATGTCGTGGCCACGATGGATGAGGAAATCCTGGTTTATCTGAGCCGCCAGGACCTCGTCCGCTTCCTGTCCCGCGAGGCGATCGAGGGGAGCAGCCTAATCTTCGCTCCCGGCCAGGATGCGGTCGATATCCTTACGGCCATCGACCCGGACATCGCACGGCGCAGCAGGATCGTCGGCCTTCCGCGGCTTGATTTCCTGCGGCCCGAATTTTCCCTGGAGTCTCTGCGGCGTGCGGAAGAACTTCGCCAAGCCTACGGCGATTTTGTCCTGGTCAATGCAAATTTCACTCTTGGCAACATTCACATGCCCTACGAACGCCTTCTGGCGATCTTGAGGGATGCCGGGTACATCCGGACCGACAAGGATGAAGAGTTCGTCCTGAAGCGCATCGAGCATGACCGCCGCGCCATGAATGCCATGATCGGCCTTGTCACACAGCTCGCCAGCCGTTTCCCGCAGATTAACTTCATCGTCCGCCCACATCCGCAGGAACGGCCGGAGTCTTACCGTGCGCCGTTGGGGAATATTTCCAATGTAATCATATCGCCCCCGTCCGAACCAGTGGACACATGGTTGCGGGCAGCCGTTGCCATGCTGCAGAACGGATGCACAACGGCGATCGAGGCGCATGAGCTGGGAACGCCGATTCTGGCAAATGCCATGGTCCACGATCCGGTCTTCGACCCTTATCTGCCCAACGCGCTTGCTGACATCGTGACCGATCCAGATGGTGCAGCGGCATGGTTGGACCAGATCCTCCGCGACCGACCGCGGAGGCAGCAACGGGATCTGCTGTCGGACGGTCACCATTATGGCCACTATGTGGATCGCAGCAGTTTCAAACTCTCAGCCGAACGCATGGTCGATGCCCTTTGTGCCTGGGCCCCCGAATTACTGGCCACGGGCGAGGCGCGCCTCGACCTCGACGCCTATGCACAAGCGCCCTATGTGGCTGAGCCGTTCCTCAAGAATGAATTCATCCGCGTCAAGTTCCCTGACACTGGACTCGAGGATGTGGAACAGATGATCGACGCTCTGCGCCGTGCCCTGCCCTCACTCCCTCCTGTGCGCCTTGCCAATCCCGCCCGGGACGTTTTCGTTCTGCGTCCAGCCTGACCCGACGGGAATGGGCCCGCGGGGCCGCCGTCGCGGCCCTCCAGCGGCACAGGTCAATGACCAGTGCCGCTGGTATTACCCCACGATCTTCCACGACCCGTCGGGCTGGCGGCAGGCGGTGCCGAAGGCCTGTTCGGTGCGACCGCCGACGACGATGCTCTGCTGGAACTCGCGGCAGTAGGAGCCGGAGCCGTCATAGCCGTCGCGCACCGGCACGATGGTGCCCTGGTTGCCGGACTGCGGGTTGTTCCAGCTGATCCGCTGGCCGATCGGCGCGGCATAGGCCTGCGTCGCGGCACGGTCGGCATAGGCCTGGTCGGCCTTGTCCAGCGAGGAACCGATCTCCCGCCCGGCGAAGGCGCCGAGCAGCGTGCCGATGCCGACTGCCACCAGCTTGCCCGAGCCGCCGCCGAAGCGCGAGCCGATCAGGCCGCCGGCGACGGCGCCGCCGACGGTGCCGAAGCCCTCCTTGGTGCCCATCGATCCGGTCTGGCAGCCTGCCAACATGGTGGACAACGCCAGCACAGCGACGGCTGCGATACGGGTGGAACAGGGACGGGCACGCATCGGAGGCTCTCTCTTTCCGAGGATTGTTCCCCGATCATAGCGCAAGCGCCGCCGTTTGTGCAGACGTCCTTGGTGGAACGGCTGCAGGCCAGCGGTAGTGGCAAGCGTTGCGGGACGGGGACCTCCCCGCGGACAATCCGGGTCAGCAGGCTCCGCCCTGCCGCATCTGGGCGGGCAGGATCTGCGGCGGCAGGTGCTGAATGCCGGGATGGCCCGGCGGAAGCCAGATCAGTTCCAGCGACGGGGACGTCTTCGCCAGGAGATCGAAGCCGAGCCGGTGGTAGAACCAGTGGACGCGCGTGTCCATCTCGGCCACCGACAGGGTGATCGGAATGCGCATCTGCGCCGCCGTTCCCTGGAAGCTGCGCAGCAGATCGGTGCCGATGCCCTTGCCGCGCGCCAGACGATGGATCTCCACCTCTGACACCCGCCAGTCGTAGCGGCCGAGATCGATGACGATCCGCCCCACCGGTTGTCCCGTCTTCTCGACGACGAAGTCGAGATGCTCCGGATAGCGGGTTTCCTGCCCCATGCGCCGTGCACTGTACTGCTGTTCGTAAAGCGTCCGGATGAAGTCGCGGTCGTGGTGCGCCTTGCCCAGCCAGGGGCGCGCGTCCATGAACAGGCCCAGCAGGAAGTCATCGTCCGACGGGCGTGGGAAACGCACCGTCAGCCCGCCGAGCAGAGGCAGCGACCCATTCAGAACGGCCATCGGCCACACCCTTCCCGGTAGCACATGCAAGAGTTCTGCATAGCCGAAGACGTGCATCCAACGCAAGAATCGCTGCCCGGTCCATCGGCGCGACCCATCATACATATCGGGGCATGCAATCATAGCGGGATCGACAGAACGTTTCATGGAGGAAAGTGACTTTTTGTATCGACCATTGCCGCTCCCTAGCCCGATAGGAGAGTGTATCGCCATGATTTTATCGCATTCGGCGGGGTGATGCGTCCTTGAAGGGGCGCCGCTCACAGCTCGTCGCAACGGGTTTCATATTCAGGAGGTTTCGCCATGGAAGTTTACCTCGGTCTGGTTTTCCCGTTCACCGGCGCCTACGCTCCGCAATACACGGCGCAGTGCTTGGGCCAGCAGATGCAGGTCGGCCAGAACCAGGCCCTGTTCGCGGTCACCGGCGCGATGTACGGCGGCAACGGCACGACCAACTTCAACCTTCCGGACCTGCGCGGCCGCGTGATGGTCGGTTCGGGCACCAGCCCCTATCTCAACAACCAGACGCTCAATCCAGGCAACTTCGGCGGCGTCGCGAACAACACGCTCACCCAGCAGAACCTGCCGGCGCACGTACACGCCGCGACCTTCACTCCGGTCGGCAGCAGCACCAGCGCGACCGTCACCGCCGCTGCGGCCATCCCGGTGAGCACCGTCGTCGGCGGCAGCAACATCCCGGCGAGCGGCAGCAACTATCTGGGCGCCTTCCAGATCAACGACCCCAACGGCTCCGGCATCACCATGGAGGGCCCCTACAGCTCCGGCACCGCACCGAGCGGCTCCGCCCTGGTCGGTTCGGCCACCGGCACCGTTACGATGGGCGGACTGACGGGCACGGTGAGCATTGGGGCGGGCGGCGGCGTCACCAACCCGTCTCCGGTGAACAACCTGCAGCCCTATCTGGCCCTGACCATGCTGATCGTGACCAGCGGCATCTTCCCGATGCGCGACTGATCCGGACGCCTTCCCCGATCGTCGAACACCGGATGGACGGACGCGGCGCACTGGCTCCGCATGACCGGAACGACAGCCGTGATTTCAGAACTTGAGCCCGGACCCTTGAGATGACCATCGACATCGCCACCATCTCTGACGAGATGTTCGCCCCGCATCTCGGCCAGACATTCCGTTTCCTGGCCCCGGAAGACGGGTCCGTGATCACGGACGTCGAGCTGACGAAGCTGACGGCACGTCCGGAATGCACGCCGCGCTGGGCGAAGCGCACGTCGTTTTCGGCTCTTTTCGAAACCTACGGCCCCAGCCAGCTGTGGAACGGCAATTTCCAGATCGACCATCCGACGATGGGACCGCTGGGACCGTTCTACATCGTGCGCGTCATTCCGCGCGACCCCGAGCGGGGCTGCTTCGAGCTGATCCTGAACTGAGCCCCGGCAACCAAGCTGCCATCGCACGACATCGCGCGCCGTCCGTCCCAGCGCATCGTTTCCAGCGGAGATTTCGCCATGGATTTCTACATAGGATCCGTCTTTCCATTCGCCGGCAATTTCGCCCCCGTGAACACGCAGCAATGTCTGGGGCAGACGGTGAACTCCAGTCAATACCAGGCCCTGTGGGCGATCACGGCCGGGGCCTTCGGCAGCGGATCGAACAACGCGACGTTCAATCTGCCGGACCTGCGCGGCCGCGTGATGGTGGGGCCGGGCACCAGCCCCTATATGAGCACCACGCTCAACACCGGCAATGCGGGCGGCACGCAGTACACGGGGATCATCGGCAACAACCTGCAGATGCACACCCACGGCGCCGCCTTCCAGGGCGGCAGCTCGGGCGGCACCGTTCCGTTCAACGCGACGGTCACCGTGCCGTTGAACCCTGCCGTCGGCACCAGCAACCTCCCATCCTCCATTCCTGCCGTGCTGGGCGGACCGTTCATCGACCCGAGCACCGACGTGACCGTCGACGGACCGTACATCCGCGCCGCCAACCTGCCGACGCCACCCACCGGAAGCTCGCTGACGGGGGCGCTCTCCACGCAGGCTACGGTCAGCGGAGGCCCCACGGGCGCCACCGTGGAGGTGAGCCCGGGAGGAGGCGTCCTCTCCACTCCGGTCGTGCTCAACAACCTGCAACCCTACCAGTCGCTGTTCTTCTTCATCTTCATGCTGGGCTACTTCCCGTCGCGTGATTGACGCGGAGCGCCCCGGCCGCGTCCGGTGGGCCGGGGCGCTTCTCCCACGCGGCGTCCTCCGCGCTCGTGCAGATGCGGTCCAGCAGGGCATCGAGCAGGCGATGCAACTCCGGCCGATCCCAGCGGCCGCCGGACATTGTCTCCTCGAAGACGCGCTCCATCGACGATCGGCGCCTTTATGCCTTCGGGCCGCGCTCCCGGTCTGGCGTCCCTGGTCCTGTTCCCGGAGGCCGGCTTGACCGGGGCTTGATCGAAATCCACTGGGATGAGGTCAAGCGCAGCCTCGATGGCATGCGGCCGCTGATTCTCAGCCATGGATAGCAGCTGGACCTCTCCTGTATACCTGAGGGCCTGATCCGAAACAGGACATTGATACTAATAAGATTTTTCCGGTGCGCCCAGTTTCTCCTCCAACTGGAATGGTGGAAATCAGAGTTTCCAGCCCAAATCCGGATTCGCTGCTGTGACTATAAGCGCCTGATGCAGCAAGGGAAACATTCCGACTCAGACCCTGAGCTCCAATAATGCATTGACCCAATTATGACAAAATCGTCATATTGATTAGATTTAAAACCATTTGTCGCGATATGAAACGCTTTTTGCATCGCACGCGTACGAGAATCGGAAAAATGGCAAGGGAATAGCTTGGATTTTTGATTCCAAGGCATTGTGCGCGAACGTAAATAAAGGGTATTTTTACCCCTTCTGCACACTTATTGATAATCGCTTTCGGCATGGGACCGGGCGGTCTAGTGGTTGGGGGATAGCATGCGGATTTGGAATGCGAAGGGCGTTGGCGGGAAGAATCGTTCCGGCAAGACGCGCAAGCCAACCTCATCGCTTGCCATGGCGCTGGAGCCGCGCTTCATGTTCGACGCCGCCGGTGCGGCGACGGCGGCAGAGCAGCATGTCCAGCCTGACCAGCCGGCGCCGGACAGCCAGCCGCATGACACCGACGCCTGGCAAGCCGATGCCGCAGCGGCTCCACAGGCGCCGGATGCGCCGGCGGCCGACAAGGCGCCTCCCGCCGCTCCGGGCCTGCCCTCGGACGCGCAGCCGCAGAACCAGCAAAGCTACCGGTCGGTGGTGTTCGTCGATACGTCGGTGCCCGACTACCAGACGCTGATCAAGGACATCGCCCCCGATGCCAAGGTCGTCCTGCTCGATTCCCAGAAGGAAGCACTGGGCCAGATGGCGGACGCCCTGTCCGGGATGTCCGACCTGGATTCGGTCCAGGTCGTCAGCCACGGCAACGAAGGCCATCTTTACATCGCCGGCCGCTCCTATTGGGCGGACGGCTTGGCGAACCGGGGGCAGGATCTCCAGGCGATCGGCGCCGCGCTCAAGCCCGGCGGCGACATTCTTTTCTATGCCTGCAACGTCGGCGCCGGACAGGCGGGGCAGGAGTTCGTTCAGACGGTCCATCGGCTCACCGGGGCCGACGTTGCGGTGTCCAACGACGAGACCGGCAACGCCGCCGGGCAGAACTGGACGCTGGAGGTGCAGAGCGGAGCCATCGAGGCGACGAATCCCTTCGCCCGCTCCTCCATGGACAGCTTCGCCGGTCGCCTGACAACCGTCGTCGTCACCACGGCGACTGGAACGGGGGCCGGGACGCTGAACAACGCGATCGTGAACGCGGCCGCCGGGGACGTGATCGAGTTCAGCTCGACGCTGACGTCCGGCACGGTTTCCCTGGGCAACACGACGGCCCTCGTGGCGGCGGCGGCTCAGGACTTCACGATCAACGGCGACGTGGATGGCGACGGTATCGCCGATATCACGATCTCCGGCGACAATGGTGACAATACAACAACGTCGAGTGACTACCGGGGCATCAATTTCAACGCGGCAGGCAAGACGCTGACGGTCAAGAATTTGGTCTTCGAGCGATTTTATACATCGCTCGGCAACCAGGGTCTTCTGATGTTGCAGAACGGTTCGCTCGTAGTGGATGGCGTGACCTTCAAAAATAATTTGAGTAACATCATCGCTACAGCAAATACAGCAACAGAATTGACGGTTAAAAATTCCGTATTCCGTGAAAATTCGAGCGTTGTGGTCGGGACCGCTGCTTTCTCGACAATCAAATCATTGGTGACAGGAACGACCACGATCGAAAACAGTCTCTTTGCCGACAACACATACCTGATGAATGCTGGCACGGCCTCGGTCTCTTATCCGGGTGGCGTCATCATGGTGCAAAGCACCACGTCGGCCTTCACGGCCAATATCCGGAACGTCACCATTGCCAACAACAGCTACATCAACAACGATACCGCTGCTGCCAACATCCAGACCGCGGCGATCGGCACCTATTACGGCGGATCGACGGGCACGGCCACGGTCAATGTCTACAACACGATCATTGCCGGAAACTCGGGAAAACTTGGCACAACAAACTTCTCCGACCCGAACGCGATCATTTACAACAGCGGCAAGATCACCCTCAACACAGGAAGCAATTACCAGGGCGCCATCACCGGCACGGCAACGTTCGTCGACTCCAGCAACGCCACTGTCAGCCTGCGGGACTATCGTCCGGCCTCGACCGCGACGACCTTCATCAACGCCGGCGACAGCAGCAACACAAGCTACTACGGCGGAAGCTACGACATCCGCGGCATCGACCGCATCCGCGACGGTGCGCTCGACCTCGGTACCTACGAAGTGCATTGGAACGCGGGCGAGCCGTCCGTCGACCTGAACGGGGCGGGCACCGGCACCGGGGAGTCCGTCAACACCACCACGCCCGCGTCCGGCGTGCTGATCGCTCCCGACGCCGTCCTGACCCAGACGGACAGCGACACCCGCCTGCTCGGCGCCACCATCACCCTGTCCGGCACGTTGGACAGTGCTGCGGAAGTGCTGAGCATGCTGACGGCGTCCGTGGCGACGGCCAAGACCTACGGCATCAGCGTCACCGGCAACGATACGTCGACGATCACCCTGAGGGGCGCCGCCAGCGTGGCGGGGTATCAGGCGGTGATCCAGCTGATCCAGTACAAGAACACCGCCGGCAGCGCCACGGCTGGCACCCGCACCGCGACGATCACCGTCAACGACGGCGAAACCACCAGCACCGCGCAGGTCAGCCAGATCACCGTCGGCGCGGGCGTCCCCACGCCGTCCATCACCTCGGCCACCTACAACGCCAGCACCAACCAGCTGGTGGTGACGGGCACCAACATCACCGACGGCGACAGCATCGACGTCACCAAGCTCACCCTGACCGGCGAGGGCGGCAACAGCTACACGCTGACCGGCGATTCCACCGTCACCTCCACCCCCGGCTCCAATGTCTTCACCATCACGCTGGGGGCGACCGACCAGGCCTTCGTCGAAGGGCTGCTGAACAAGGACGGGACCAGTTCGCAAGGGGCGACCACCTACAATCTGGAAGCGGCGGCGAACTGGGACAGCACGCAATCGGCGCCGGCCGACACCACCGGCAACGGCGTCACCGTCTCCAGCACGCAGAAGCCCACCATCACGTCGGTCACCTACGATCAGACCAGCGGCGTGCTGACCGTGACCGGCACCGGCATGGTGCACCAGGCGGGGTCGGCGAACGACATCGACCTGACGAAGCTGACCATCACCGGCCAGGGCAGCGGCACCACCCCGCTGACCGGCACGGTCGAGATCACCAGCGCCACCAGCTTCACCGTGACGCTGAGCGGGGCGGCCAAGACCAGCGTGGACGCCCTGCTGAACAAGAGCGGCACCAGCTCGACCGGCGGCACCACCTACAAATTCACCTCGGCCGACGACTGGAACGGCCCGGTCTTCGGCGACATCTCGGATTCGACCGGGACGGGCATCACCGTCACCGCCAACGACCCGCCGGTGATCGGCAACCTGAACACCGACAGCGTGGTTTGGGCCGGCGAAGGCCAGACGGTGCTGCTGGATGCCGGCGCCAACGCCACCGCATCCGATACAGAGAACGGCGCCGGCAGTTGGACCGGCAGCGTCCTGACGGTCCGCCGCTCGGTCTCGGGCACGGCGACGCCGCTGTCGGCGGACCTGTTCTCGTTCAACAGCAACGCGACCTTCTCGGAAAGCGGCGGCAGCCTGCTGGATACGGCGAACTCCAACGCCGTGTTCGGCACGGTCACCAACGCGAACGGCACCCTGACCGTCACCTTCAACGGCAGCGCCACGGCGACGCTGATCCAGACGGTGATGCGCAACATCCTGTACCGGAACGACACGCCGACCGGCGACACCGTCATCCGCTACAGCCTGACCGACGGCAATGGCGGCAGCGCCGACGCCGACGTGACGGTGACGAGCGACACCATCTATGTCACCAACACCGCCGACGATGCCGGCACCGGCGTGGCCGATGGCGTCGGCCTGCGCGAGGCGGTGGCGATCGCCCTGGCCGACACCACCGGCACCCAGACGATCAAGTTCGCCGGCGGGCTGGCCAGCGGCACCATCACGCTGGGCTCCGACCTGGCGGTGACCGAGAACCTGACCTTCGACACCGATGCGGCCAGCGGACTGACCATCGACGGCAGCACCATCACCGTGTCGACGGGAACGGTGCTGACCATCAGCAACGGCAGCGGCGACACGCTGACCGTCTCCAGCAAGATCTCCGGCAGCGGCGCCGTCACCAAGACCGGGGCCGGCACGGCGACGCTGAGCGGCGGCAACGACTACAGCGGCGCCACCACCGTCAGCGCCGGCACCCTGACGGTCAATGACGGCATCGGCGACAACAGCGCGGTGACGGTGGCGAGCGGCGCCACCCTGGGCCTGTCCGGCGACGAAACCATCGGGTCGCTGGCCGGCGGCGGCACCGTCACACTGGGCGGCAACACGCTGACCACCGGCGGCGCCAACAGCAGCACCAGCTTCGACGGCGCCATCGGCGGCACCGGCAGCCTGGTCAAGACCGGCACCGGCACCCTGACCCTGACCGGCACCAACGGCTATACCGGCGCCACCACGGTCAACGCCGGCACGCTGGCGCTGAACAGCAGCGCCGGCACCGCGCTCGCCGATGGCAGCGCGGTGACGGTGGCATCGGGCGCCACGCTGACCCTGTCGTCAGCGAGCGAGACCATCGGCACGCTGACCGGGGTCAGCGGCGCCACGCTGGCGCTGGGCGGCAATGCGCTGACCGTCAACCAGGCGAGCAGCAGGACCTTCAGCGGCGCCATCACAGGGACCTCGTCGTCCAGCCTGACGCTGAACGGCGCCACCAACGCCACCACCCTGACGCTGGACGGCACCAGCAACAGCAGCGGCTTCGCCGGCGGCATCACCGTCACCGCCGGCACGCTGCTGGTGACGTCCGACAGCAATCTGGGCGCCGGCACCTTGACGCTGAACGGCGGCCTCCTCCGGCTGAGCGGTGCTGTCGGCACCATCGACAACGCCGTCGCCATCGGCAGCAGCGGCGGCACCATCAGCGTCGCTCCCAGCGGCAGCGTCACCCTGTCCGGCGCCCTCAGCGGGTCCGGAAACCTGACCAAGGCCGCCGGCGGCGACCTGACCCTGTCGGGCGACAACAGCGGCTTCACCGGCGCCTTCACCATCAGCGCCGGCACGGTGACGGTCAGCCATGCCAATGCGCTGGGCGACACCACCAAGGGCACCACGGTGGCGAGCGGCGCGGCGCTCGCCCTGACGGGCGGCATCACCATCGCGGAGAACCTGACCCTGTCTGGCAGCGGCGTGTCGTCGGGCGGCGCGCTGGTCAGCGCCAGCGGCACCAACACGGTCAGCGGCACCGTCACGCTGAACGACGACACCACCGTCACCACCACCGGCGACCTGACCCTGTCGGGCGTCGTCAGCGGCGCCTTCAACCTGATCAAGGCCGGCAGCGACAGCCTGACACTGTCGGGCACCAACAGCTACACCGGCACCACCACCGTCAGCGCCGGAACCCTGTCGATCTCCGGCAGCGGCAACATCAGCGCCGCCGCCGTCACCCTGGCCGGCGGCACGCTGGAAAGCACCGGCAGCAGCGTCACCCTGGCCAACGACATCACGCTGGGCACCGGCAACGGCACCGTCAGCGTCGGCAGCGGCAAGGCCCTGACCCTGTCGGGCGTCATTTCCGGCGCCAACACCCTGACCAAGACCGGCAGCGGCAGCCTGACCCTGTCGGGCAACAACGGCTACAGCGGCAACACCACCGTCAGCGCCGGAACCCTGGTGGCAGGGCACAACAATGCGCTGGGCACCACCACCGGCAGCACCACGGTATCGAGCGGCGCCACCCTGGCGATCGCCGACGGCATCTCGCTGGCCGAAGGGCTGACCATCGCCGGCGCCGGCGTCTCGAATGCCGGCGCGCTGCAGGTGACCAGCGGCAGCGCCACCCTCAGCGGCAACGTCGCCATGGGCGCCAACACCATCGTCGGCGTGTCGGGCACCGGCCTGACCTTGTCGGGCACGGTTTCCGGCGGTTTCAACCTGACCAAGAGCGGCAGCGGCAGCCTGACCCTGTCGGGCACCAACAGCTACACCGGCACCACCACCGTCGGCGACGGCGCGCTGGTCGTCACCGGCACCCTGAACGGCTCCGGCGCCGGCGCCGTCACGGTGGGCAGCGGCGCCACGCTGGCGGGAACCGGCACCGTCAACGGCGGGCTGACCATCCAGTCCGGCGCCACGCTGGCCCCCGGCGTGTCCGGTACCAACAGCGGCGTCGGCACCTTGACCGTCAACGGCGGACTGACCATCCAGTCCGGCGGCACGCTGTCGGTCGACCTCGCCAGCTCCAGCAGCTTCGACCAGGTGGCCGTCACCGGGGCGGTCGATGTCGGCAGCGCCACCCTGTCGGTCGCCGGCGCCTATATGCCGACCAAGTCGGCCAGCGGCGACAGCTTCGCCATCGTCAGCAACGACGGCAGCGACGCCGTCACCGGCACCTTCGCCTCGCTGGCCTCGGGCGCTGCGATCACGCTGAACAGCGGATCGGTCACCATCGGCTATGCCGCCGGCACCGGCAGCAACGACATCGTGCTGACCGGACCGGTCAACCAGGCGCCGGCGCTGGGCGGCACCGCCGCCGGCCCGGTCAACGACAACGCCACCGCCACGCCCTTCAGCGGCGTGACGGTGACCGACGCAGACGACAGCACCGGCACCTTCACCGTCACCATCACCTACACCGCGGCCAACGGCACGCTGACCAGCGCCAACGGCGGGCTGACCGGCACGGCCGGCAACTACACGCTGACCGCCAGTTCGCCGGCCGACCTGCAGACGCTGCTGCAGGCGCTGGTCTTCACCCCCACCGCCAACCAGGTGACCCCGGGCAGCACGGTCCAGACGACCTTCTCGCTGACCACCAGCGACGGGACGAGCAGCGGCACCGCCAACACCGGCACGGTGATCACCACCACCTCGATCAACGACGCGCCGACGGACATCGCGCTGTCGAACAGCTCGATCAGCATCTTCGAGGGCACCAACGGAGTGGTCGGCACCCTGTCGGCCACCGACGCCGACACCGGCCAGACCCTGACCTACACGCTGGTCAGCGGCACCGGAGACACGAACAACGCGCTGTTCAACATCTCCGGCACCTCGCTGCAGGCGAACGACGCCGCCACCCTGACCGGCGGCCAGAGCTATTCGGTCCGCGTCCAGGTCAGCGACGGCACCGCCACCTACGAGAAGACCTTCACCATCACCGTCACCAACGACCTGATGGTCGACGTCGTCGCCGTCGACAGCACTGCGCCGGCCGGCACCTATGCGGCCGACAAGGCCGACGGCGGCGGCCTGGACCTGCGGGAAGCGATCCTGCTCGCCAACAGCATGACGGGGAGCATCACCATCCGCTTCTCCAGCACGCTGGAGGGCACCATCGCGCTGCCCAGCACCCTGACGGTGCGCAGCGGCGTGACCCTGGCGATGGACAGCGACATCGACGGCCGGTCGATCACCATCACCGGCAACGGCTTCACGCTGGGCAACAGCTTCGGCGTCAACGTCGGCGACGGCGACACGCTGGTCATGAACTTGACCCTGGGCGACAACGGCACCGACGTCTCGGCCTTGACCAAGAGCGGCACCGGACGGCTGATCCTTGAAGGCACCAACAACACCGCGAGCGGCAACACCGGTCTCAACACCATCTCGGTCGATGCCGGCACCCTGTCCATCGACACCGACGCCAACCTGGGCACCGGCACGCTGACATTGAGCGGCGGCAATCTGACCGTCGGCAATAACACCACCATCGACAACGCCATCACCCTGTCGTCCGACGCCTCCATCGACACTGCCGCCGACGTGACGCTGTCGGGCGCGCTGTCGGGAGCGGGCGGGCTGACCAAGCTCAACAGCGGCACGTTGACCCTGTCGAACGGCGGCAACAGCGGCAGCTTCTCCGGCACCACCACGGTCAGTGCCGGCACGCTGAGCGTCGCCGCCGACGCCAATCTGGGCAGCGGGGCGGTGACGCTGGACGGCGGCACGCTGGGCCTGACCGGCACCACCACCATCGACAACGCCATCACGCTGGGAAGTTCCGGCGGCACGGTCGACGCCAGCGGGGCCGCCACCCTGTCGGGCACCATCTCCGGCAGCGGCACCCTGACCAAGACCGGCGGCAGCGCGCTGACCCTGTCGGGCAGCAACAGCTACACCGGCGACACCACCGTCAGCACCGGGGTGCTGATCGCCGGCACCAACAGCGCCCTGGGAACCACCGACGGCGGCACCACGGTGGCCAGCGGGGCGACGCTGCGCCTGCTCGGCGGGCTGACCATCGCCGAGAATTTCACCATCAGCGGCATCGGCGTCTCGGCCGGGATCGGCGCCATCAAGGTCAACGACGACGCCAACGGGCGCGCGACCACCGTCACCGGCACCGTCACCCTGGCGGCCAACGCCGCCATCGGCGCCTACAACGGCACGGATTCCCTGACGCTGAGCGGGGTGGTCTCCGGCGCCTATGCCCTGACCAAGGTCGGGTCGGGCGCCCTGACCCTGTCCGGCGCCAACAGCTACAGCGGCGCCACCACGGTCAGCACGGGTACGCTGATCGCGGCGCATGCCGACGCGCTGGGCACGACGGGCAACGGAACCACGGTGACGAGCGGCGCCGCCCTGGGCCTGCAGGGCGGCATCACGCTGGCGGAAGCGGTGTCGGCCGCCGGGACGGGCGTGTCCGGTTCCGGCGCAATCTACAACGTCAGCGGCACCAACACGCTGTCGGGGGCGGTGACGCTGACGGCGGCGACGGAGATTGGCGTCAATGCCGGCGGCCTGACGATGAGCGGAAACATCGGCGGCTCCTTCGGCCTCACCAAGACGGGAACGGAGACGCTGACCCTGTCGGGGACCAACGGCTATTCGACGCTGACGGTCTCGGCGGGAACGGTCGGCATCGCCGCCGACGGCAATCTGGGCTCCGGCACGGTCAGCCTGGCGGCCGGAAGCAAGCTGCAGGTCACGGGCGCGACCACCATCGACAACGCGGTCGCCCTGACCGGATCGGCGGCGGTCCAGACCGACGCGGCGGTCACGATCAGCGGGAACATCACCGGCAACAGCTACACGCTGACCAAGTCGGGCAGCGGAACGCTGACTCTGTCCGGGACCAACAACACCTCCGGCACCGGCGTCAGCGGGATCGCGGTGACGGCGGGCACCCTGGCGGTGGGAGCGTCCAACAATCTGGGCCAGACGACGCTGACGCTGGACGGCGGCACGCTCGCCTCGACCGCGGCCTTCAACAGCGGCACCGACGTCACGCTCGGCAGCGGCGGCGGCACCGTCGACGTCTCGTCCGGTTCGATCACGCTGAGCGGCACCGTTTCCGGCACCGGCGGGCTGGGCATCACCAGCACCAACGCCGGCAATGTCCTGGGGCTGTCGGGGACCAACACCTACACGGGCGGCACGACGCTCGGCAGCGGCATCCTGCAGTTCGGCAACGATGCCGCGGTGGGAACCGGGGCGCTGACCGTCAACGGCGGCAAGGTCAGCGGGTCGGGCTCCACCGCGCGGACGATCGCCAACAACCTCGTGCTGGGCGGCACGATGACGATGTCCGGTTCGGCGGCGCTGACCTTCACCGGCACCGTGGATCTGGGCGGCGCGACCCGGACGGTCGACAACACCATCACCGAGGCCCTGACATTGAGCGGCGCGGTGTCGAACGGCGCGCTGACGGTGGCGAACACCGGCACCGGCGCGCTGGTGCTGGGCGGGACCAACAGCATGACCGGCATCACGGTGTCGTCCGGCACGCTGTCGGTCGCCGCCGCCGCCAGCCTGGGGTCCGGCACGACGACCCTGTCGGGCGGCACCCTGTCGATCACCGGGGCCACCACCATCGCCAACGCCATCGCGGTGTCTGCCGGGTCGACCATCAGCAACTCGGCGGCCGCGACGCTGTCGGGCGTGCTGTCGGGATCGGGGGCGCTGACCAAGTCGGGCAGCGGCACGCTGACCCTGTCCGGAACCAACACCCACACGGGCACCGTCACCATCTCGGCGGGCACGCTGGCCGCATCCGGCGGTTCGGCGATCGGCGATACCAGCGCGGTGACGGTGTCGAGCGGCGCCACCCTGTCGCTGACCAGCGGCAACGAGACCATCGGGTCGCTGGCCGGGGCCGGCAACGTGGTGCTGAGCTACCACCTGACGGCCGGCGGCGACAACAGCTCCACGACCTTCTCCGGCGTGATCTCCTCCACCAACAGCAGCGGGCTGACCAAGGCGGGCAGCGGCACCCTGACCCTGACGGGCGCCAACAGCTACACCGGCTCGACCTCGGTGTCCGCCGGCACGCTGGCGGTGAGCGGCAATGGCACCGTCGGCAACAACAGCGCGGTAACGGTGGCCTCCGGCGCGACCCTGAGCTCGTCGGCGTCGTCCCTGTCGCTGGGGTCGCTGGCGGGCGCCGGCACAGTCTCGATCGGCGCCAACACGCTGGAGGTCGGCGACGACAACACCAGCACCGGCTTCTCCGGCACCCTCAGCGGCTCCGGCGACTTCTTCAAGAGAGGCAGCGGCACCCTGACGCTGTCGGGCAGCAACAGCAGCAGCTTCACCGGCACCATGATGGTGCGGGACGGCGGCACGCTGAGCGTGGCCGGCGACGCCAACCTGGGCACCGGCACCGTGACGCTGAACGGCGGCACGCTGACCGTGACCGGGGCGGGCACCATCGACAACGACTTCAGCACCGGAACCAGCGGCACCGCCACCATCGACACCGGCGTCGCCGTGACGCTGTCGGGCGCCATCGGCGGCAGCAAAGGGCTGACCAAGACCGGCAGCGGCACGCTGACCCTGTCGGGGAGCAGCAGCTATTCCGGAGCGACCACGGTTTCCGCCGGTACGCTGCTGGTCACGGGCGCGCTGGGTGGCACCAGCGGGGTGACGGTGAATTCCGGCGCCACGCTGGGCGGCACCGGGTCGATCTTCGCCGCCAGCTCGACCAACACCCTGACGGTCGATTCCGGCGCCACGCTGGCCCCCGGCGTCGCCGGGACCAACAACGGCATCGGCAGCCTGACCGTCAACGGCAACCTGTCGATGAGCGGCACGCTGGCGGCCGAGATCGCCGGCACGACGGCCGGCACCGGCTACGACCAGGTGATCGTCAGCGGCGGCGTCACGCTGGCCAGCGGGTCCAGCGCCGTCACCGTCACCCGCGTCAACAGCTTCGCCGCGGTCAACGCCGCCACCTACAAGGTGATCGACCAGACCGGCGCCGGCACCCTGTCCAGCACCCTGTCGGGATTGGCGCAGGGCGACACGCTGAGCACGAACGGCGACCTCTACACGGTCGACTATGTCGGCGGCACCGGCAACGACCTCGTCCTGACCGCGCTGGTCAACCCGACCGTCTCGTCGGTCAGCGCCAGCACAGCCGACGGCAGCTACAAGGCCGGCGACACCATCACGATCACCGTCACCTTCTCCCGGGCGGTGACGGTGACCGGCACGCCGACGCTGGCGCTGGGCAACAACAGCCGAAGCGCGACCTACGCCGGCGGGTCGGGCACCACCACGCTGAGCTTCACCTACACGGTGCAGGCCGGCGACACCTCCGCCGACCTCGACTACGCCTCCACCGCGGCACTGGCGCTGAGCGGCGGCACCATCCTCGACAGTTCCACCAGCCTTGCCGCGATCCTGACGCTGGCGACGCCGGGGGCGGCCAACTCGCTGGGGGCCAACAAGGCCATCGTCATCGACACCACGGCGCCCAACGCGCCGAGCGCGGCGGACATGACCGCCGGCACCGACACCGGCACCTCCAGCACCGACAACATCACCGGCAACGCCACCCCGACCTTCACCGGCACGGCGGAGCCGAACAGCACGGTCCGGCTGTACGACACCGACGGCACCACGCTGATCGGCACCGGCACGGCGGACGGCAGCGGCAACTGGTCGATCACCGTCTCCACCCTGTCGCCGGGCAACCACACCATCACCGCCAAGGCGACCGACGCCGCCGGCAACGTCTCGACCGCCTCGACCGGCCTGCCGATCACCATCGACACCACGGCGCCGGCCACCCCGGGCACGCCGGTCCTGGCGACGGCCAGCGACACCGGCACGTCGAACAGCGACGGCATCACCAGGACCACCACCCCGACCGTCACCGGCACGGCGGAGGCGGGATCCACGGTGACGCTGTACGACACCGACGGCACCACCGTGCTGGGCACGGCGACAGCCGACGGCTCGGGCAACTGGAGCATCACCAGCTCCGCCCTGGCTGCGGGCACGCACAGCCTCAGCGTCAAGGCGACAGACACCGCCGGCAACACCTCCACCGCCTCGTCCGGCCTGCCGGTGACAATCGACACCACGGCGCCGACCGTCTCGTCCGTCACCTCCTCGACCGCCAACGGCACCTACAAGGCCGGCGACACCGTGTCGATCCAGGTCGTCTTCTCCGAAGCGGTGACGGTCACCGGCACGCCGACCCTGGCGCTGGGCACCGGCCGGAGTGCGACCTACGCCAGCGGGTCGGGCGGCACGACGCTGACCTTCACCTACGTCGTGCAGGCCGGCGACACCGCCGCCGACCTCGACTACGCCTCCACCGCGGCACTGGCGGGCACCATCGCCGACATCGCCGGCAACGCCGCGACGCTGACCCTGCCGGCGACCGGCAGCGGGTCGTCGCTGGGCGGGGCCAAGGACATCGTCATCGACACCACCGCCCCGACGGTCAGCGCCGTCTCGGCGGTGAACGGGACCTACCGGGCCGGCGAGGCCATCGACGTCACCGTCACCTTCACCGAGGCGGTGACCGTCACCGGCACCCCGACCCTGGCGATCACGCTGGACGACGGCACGGTGGTGCAGGCGAGCTACCTGTCGGGGTCGGGCGGCACCGCGCTGACCTTCCGCTACATTGTGGGAGCGGGTCTGGTCGACGTCGACGGCATCGGCATCGGCGCCTCGATCGGCGGCGGCGGCATCGCCGACCTGATCGGCAACGGCGCGGTCCGCACGCTGAACAACATCGCCGGCACCGGGAGCGTGCGCATCGACAGTCTCCCCCCCACCGTCACCAACGTCACGTCCGGCACCGGCAACGGCACCTACACCACCGGCGAAACCATCTCGATCCAGGTGAGCTTCAGCGAGACGGTGACCGTCAGCGGCACCCCGACCCTGGCGCTGAACACCGGCCGCACCGCCACCTACAGCGGCGGGACAGGCACCAACACGCTGACCTTCACCTACACGGTGCAGGCCGGCGACACCGCCGCCGACCTGGACGCCGTCAGTGCGTCGGCGCTCGCCGGCTCGATCACCGACGCCGCCGGCAACGCCGGGGTCCTGACCTTGACGGCACCGGGCGACGTGCGGTCGCTGGGGCTGAACAAGGACATCGCCATCGATACGACGGCGCCGTCGATCCGCAGCATCGTCCCGCCGGCCGACGGCACCTACGGCGTCGGCAAGACGCTGAGCTTCTACATCCAGATGAGCGAGGTGGTGGTCGTCAATGGCACCCCGACCATCACGCTCGACATCGGCGGCCAGACCCGTCAGGCGGTCTACAACCCGGCGGCCAGCGTCGGATCGGTCCTGCGCTTCGACTATGTGGTGCAGGCGGGCGACGCCGACGCCGACGGCATCGCCGTCACCGGTCTGAACTACAACGGCGGCGGCATCACCGACCTTGCCCGCATCCCGCTGCCGGCAACGCTGACCGGCCTGCCGGGCCTGCAGAACGTCCTGGTGGACACCGTGGCTCCGGCCACCCCGTCGGTTCCGGTCCTGGCGGCCGGCCAGGACACCGGCACGTCGGCCACCGACGGGCTGACCAACATCAGCCGCCCGACCGTCGGCGGCACGGCGGAACCCGGGGCGACCGTCACCGTGCTGGTCGACGGCACGGCCGTCGGCACCACCACGGCCGGCACCGACGGCAGCTGGAGCTACAGCCTCACCACCCCGCTTGCCGAAGGTACCCATGCGATCGCCAGCCGGGCGACCGACCCGGCCGGCAACAGCAGCGGCACGTCGGCGGCGCTGACGCTGACCATCGATGCCACGCCGCCGGTTCTGTCGACCCCGGCGGTTGCCGGCGGCCTCGACAATACGGCCAACGTCACCGCCGCCACCCGCCCGACCTTCACCGGCACCGCCGAGCCCAACAGCACGGTCACCGTCATCCTGGACGGCGTCGTGGCGGGTACCGCCACGACCGGGGCGGACGGAAGCTGGAGCTTCACCCCGGCCTCCCCGCTGGCCGACGGCGCCCACAGCGTCGCCACCACCATGACCGACGCCGCCGGCAATATCGGCCGGTCGGGGTCGCTGACCCTGACCGTCGACACCCAGGCCCCGACGGTCTCCACGGGGGCCGGCCCGACGCTGAGCGCCGGCGGCACGGCGACGCTCGGCTCCGCCATCTCGCTCTCCGACGCCAGCACGCTGAACCGGGTAACGGTCAGCCTGGCCGATGCCCGCAGCGGCGACGAACTGGTGATCGGCACCCTGCCGGCCGGCATCACGGCGACCCGCGACGGCACCGGCATCGTCCTGACCGGCGTCGCGTCGGCGGCCGACTATCAGGCGGCGGTGCGGGCGATCGGCCTGCGGTCGAGTGCGGCCGACCCCAGCTTCGGCGGGACGGCGACCAGCCGGTCGATCGCCATCCAGGCCCGCGACATCGCCGGCAACAGCTCGGCTGCGGCGTCGGTGACGGTCACGGTGAGCCGAGCCACGACGACAGCCGACACCAACAACACGACCACCCTCCCGGTGACGAGCACACCCGTCACCACCAGCGGCAACGGTCCGTCGCAATCGAGCAGCTCGAGCACCGGCTCGTCGTCCAACGGCCCGTCCTCGAACGGTTCGCCCTCGAACGGCTCGACGAGCGGGGCCGGCAGTTCCCTGCCGTCCCTGCCGGGAAGCAGCAACGGCGGCAGCAGCAGCGGACCCGGAACTCCCGGCAGCTCGGCCAGCACGGATGCCGGCCGTTCGGTGACGCTGAACAGCGTCGGCGGCAGCTCGGCCAGCACGGACGCCGGCCGCTCGGTGACGCTGAACAGCGTCGGCGGCAGCTCGGCCAGCACGGACGCCGGCCGTTCGGTGACGCTGAACAGCATCGGCGGCGGTTCGTCCGGTTCCGGCGGACTGGGCGGCAGTGGGCTGGGCGGCAGTGGGCTGGGGGGTGGCCTGGGTGGTGGTGGCCTGGGTGGTAGTCTCGGCACCGGCCTGGGCGGTGGCCTGGGCAGTGGCGGGCTGGGCGGCGGTTTGGGCGGCTTCGGCACCGGCGGTACGCCCGGAGCGATCAATACCGGTGCCGGCACGGGCCTCGGCACCGGAACCGGAACCGGAACGGGTGGCACCACCGGTGGCCAGACCGGCCAGGGCACTCCCGGCCAGACCGGATCCCAGACCGGCCCCCAGGGCACCGGCCTGAACGGCAGCCAGGGCCAGCAGGGTCAAGGCCAGCAGGGCAACGGCGCCGGTCCCGGACAGAACCGCGGTCCGACAGCCGGACAGCCAGGGACGCCGGGCGGTCAGCCCACCACCCTCGCCCCGCGGGGCCAGCCCCAGCCCCAATCCCAGGGCCAACCCCAGGCGCCGCAGGGGCCGGCCGCTCCGCAGGACCAGCAAGGTCAGGGTCAGGGCCAGCCCCAGGACACTCCCCAGGACGGCGGCGGCATCCCGGCGGACGGGGCGGGCCGTCCGGCGGATCGCGGAGCGGACAGCCGCGCCGAGGTCATGCCGGCCTCCCCCGGCTTCGCCCGTCAGGTCGCCCACGTCCATGGCGGCCCGGCCGGCGCCGCCGACCTGCTGGCCGCCCTCGCCAGCCACGTCCTGCCCGACAGCCGAGCCGCTTGACGCGG
Organism: Azospirillum sp. HJ39; assembly: GCF_041507355.1. NCBI lineage: Bacteria > Pseudomonadati > Pseudomonadota > Alphaproteobacteria > Rhodospirillales > Azospirillaceae > Azospirillum > Azospirillum sp. HJ39. The sequence continues at coordinate 92,520 of NZ_CP167914.1, forward strand.
CCGGCCCCTCCCACCCCTTTTCCTTTCCAATCATTTTCCGCCGAACGGAATTGTCCCTGCCATGAAGACTTCGACCGCTCGACTCCGCCGCCGCTTGCTTTCTTCGGTGGTTCCCGTCGCCGCCCTCGCGGCATCCCTGCTGGCCGCGGGCTGCGCGGTCACACCCGAGCCGCTGACGGCCGAGGAGAACATGGCGCGCGTGCGCAAGGATCTGGGCGTCGTCCTGGCTCCGCAGGAGCCGCTGACCAAGGCGGTGTCGATGGACGAGGCGATGGCGCGCGCCATCAAGTACAACCTCGACGAACGCGTGAAGATCATGGAGATGGCGGTCGCCACCGACCAGCTCAACCTGTCGCGCTACGACATGCTGCCGCGGGTGGTGGCATCCGCCGGCTATGTCGGCCGTAACAACGACGCCGGATCGGAGAGCCTGAACCTCGCCACCGGCCGCCGGACGGGGGAAAGCACCACCGCCACCGACAGGCACCGCCGCACCGGCGACCTCGCCTTCACCTGGAACATTCTGGACTTCGGCGTCAGCTATCTGCGGGCTCGGCAGAACGCCAACCTGGTGCTGATCGCCGACGAACGGCGCCGCCGCGTCGTCCAGGGCATCATGCAGGACGTGCGCACCGCCTATTGGCGCGCGGTGGCCGCCGAACGGCTGCTGAGGCGGCTGGCGCCGCTGGAGAAGCGGGTCGAGGGCGCGCGCCGCGACGCCCGCACGCTGGAGGCGTTGCGCGTCCAGGCCCCGCTGCAGGCGCTGAACTACACCCGCACCCTGGTGGAGACGCTGCGCCAGCTGCAGTCGCTGCGGCGTGAGCTGGTGGCGTCGAAGTCGCAGCTGGGGGCGCTGATGGGCCTGCCGCCGGGCGAGCCGTTCGAGATCGAGCTGCCGTCCGCCACCGTCATGACATCCCCGCCCAAGATGGATGTGGCGGTCGAGGCGCTGGAAACCTACGCCCTGCTGAACCGGCCGGAGCTGCTGGAGGAAAGCTACAACCAGCGCATCACCGCCGACGAGACCTGGCGGTCGCTGCTGAAGCTGCTGCCGGGCATCGACGTCAATTCGGCCCTGCGCTATGACAGCAACAGCTTCCTGCTGAACCAGCGCTGGGCCGATTACGGTGCGCGGATCAGCTGGAACCTGATCAACCTGGTCTCCGCCCCCGCCACGAAGTCCTACGCCGACGCGCAGGAGGAGTTGGTCGATTTCCGCCGGCAGGCGCTGAGCATGGCGGTGCTGAGCCAGGTGCATGTGGCGATGCTGCAGTTCCGCGAGCTGAAGCAGGAATTCGCGCTGACCGCCGAGCAGGCCGACCTCGATACCCGCATCCGCTCGCAATACACCAACGTCGGCGATGCCGGACAGGTGGGCGAGCTGGGCGTGATCCAGTCGGAGGTGACGGCGCTTCTGTCCGACCTGCGCCGCGATCTGGTGCTGGCCGACCTGCACAACGCCTACGCCCGGGTCATGGTGTCGGCCGGCGTCGACCCGCTGCCCGAAACGGTCGCCGCCGACGACCTGAACAGCCTGACCCAGGCGGTGTCCAAGGGCCTGTCCTCCTGGCAGGAGCGCGCCGGCACCATGCTGCGCATGCGGGAGCTGATGGCCAAGGACGCGGCCAAGGACACAAAGGCCGAAGCCGCCAAGCCGGCGGCGCCCGTCCCTGCCCCGGTGCCCACCCCGCTCCCGGCTCCGGCCCCAACCCCGGCCCCACCCCCGGTCGCCGCCGCTCCGGTTGCGAAGGCCCCGAAGGATGCGGCGGTCGCCGCCACCCCGGCCTCCATCCCATCCGCGCCCGCATCGTCCAGCTCCTCTCCCGCTCACATGGCCGTCGCGGCGCCCGCCCCGGAGGTGAAGACCCCGGCAGCCGCATCGGCTCCGGTTGCGACGGCGTCGTTCTCTCCCGTCATCCAGGCCGATCTCGGGGCTTACGCAAGCCACAGGTTGGCGGAGCGGGAATGGGGTATGATCGCCGGACGCCTGGGAACCGGAACGGAAGGGGCCGGCGCCCTGTACGTCACCACCCGGCGCAGCCAGGATGGCAAGCCCATCGTCCAGCTGCGCGCCGGCGGCTTCGCCGACCGTGCCGCGGCGGAGCGCTTCTGCCATCGTGTGAAGGATAAGCAGCGGGAATGCACCGTCCGTACCGTTTCGGCCCAGGAAAACCAGTCCGGCACCCCGTCGACCGGCGGGGTCGCATCGCTGTGATCCGGTTCGCCGCGGCGGCCTGCGCCGCCGCGCTTCTGGCCGTCCTGCCGGGGGGAGGCATCGCCTCGGCCCCGGCATTCGCCCAGGATGCCTCCCAGGGGCAGGTCCGCGCCCTGATCGAGGCCCGGCGGCACGCGGTCCTGTCCTCCGAGATCCCCGGCCGCATCGCCCGCATGGGCGTCGATGCCGGCCAGAGCTTCAAGGCCGGCGACCTGCTGGTCGCCTTCGACTGCGCCAGCTATCAGGCGGAGCTGGACGGCGCCCGCGCCCAGCTGAATGCGGCGGAGGTGACGGCACGGGTCAACCGGCGCCTGAACAGCCTGCGTTCCATCGGCGAGGCGGAGGTCCAGTTGGCCGAGGCCAAGGTCCAGGTCGCCCGCGCCGATGTCCGCAAGGCGGAGGTGCAGGCCCGTCGCTGCGACATCAAGGCCCCGTTCGACGGTCGGGCAGTCGAGCGCCGCATCCAGGAGCATGAGTCGGTCGCCGCCGGCGCACCGCTGCTGGAGATCCTGTCCGACCGCGACCTGAAGGTGGAGCTGATCGTCCCCTCCTCCTGGCTGGTGTGGCTGAAGCCCGGGCAACGCTTCGACCTGCGCGTCGACGAGACCGGGGCAACCCTGCCCGGCGAGGTGCTGCTGCCCGGCGCCAAGGTCGACCCCGCCAGCCAGTCGGTGAAGGTCACCGCCAAGCTGACCGGCGAGGGCGGCGCGCCCTCCGGTCTGGTGGCCGGGATGAGCGGCACCGCCATCTTCCCGGCACCGGCGGTGTCGTCCCTGCCCGCCCAGCCGGGTGCGGCCAAAGCCGGTGCGGCGCCATGAGCGCAGCCATCGCCCAGAACCCGTCCCAGAACGCACCCCCGCAGCCGGCGCCCCAGGCGGCTCCCCAACCCGTCAACGGCCTGCTGATGCTGCTGGATCTGCAGCGCCAGGCGTGGCGGCAGGCGACGGCGCCGGAGCTGCGCTACCATATCGTCAACCAGACCCGCCGGCTGATCGCCTACCGGCAGGCCGCCTTCCTGACCTTGGCCGAGCGGGGACGGCCGACGCTGGAGGCGGTGTCGAACATCGCCGTGCTGGAACCGAACGCCCCCTTCGCCCGCTGGCTGGAGGACGCCGCCCGCGCCGTCTCCGCCGGGGCGCAAGGCAACGCCGTCCATGTCGTCGATCCCGCCGCCCTGCCTGCCGCCGTGCGCAGCGCCTGGGGGGAGTGGGGACCGGCACAGGTGCTGTGGTGCCCGCTGCGCAAACCGGAGACCAAGCCCGACATCCTGCCCGGTGCCCGGCCGGAAGCCGCTGGCAAGGCCGGCCCGCCGCCGGCCGGCCTGTGGCTGGGCCGGGACGAGCCCTGGACCGACGGCGAAATCCTGCTGCTGGGCCATCTGGCGGAGGGCTACGGCCATGCCTGGTGGGCGCTGTCCGGCAAGCGCGCCAGCCGGCGCGGGCTGCGGCGCGCCGTGCTGCCGCTGCTGGTCCTGCTGTTGATCGCCGGCGCGCTCGCCATCCCGGTGCCGATGTCGACCCTGGCGCCGGCCGAGATCCAGACCAGCAACCCGGTGATCGTCGCCGCCCCGCTGGACGGCGTGATCGAGCGCTTCCATGTGCAGCCGAACGCGGCCGTGGCGGCCGGGCAGCCGCTGTTCAGCTTCGAGTCCACCGTCCTGCGCAGCCGTTTCGAGGTGGCGCGCAAGGGGCTGACCCAGGCGGAGGCGGAACTGCTGACCGCTTCCCAGGCCGCCTTCGCCGACCCGCAGACCAAGGCCCGCGTCTCCCAGCTGCGCGCCCAGGTCGAGTTGCGCCGCGCCGAGCTGGCGCTCGCCCGCGACCTGCTGGACCGGGTGACGGTGAAGGCCGAGCGCGCCGGCATCGCCGTCTTCACCGACATCAACGACTGGCTGGGCAAGCCGGTGTCGGTGGGCGAGCGCGTGCTGACCCTGGCCGACCCGCAGGCGCCGGAGATCGACATCATGGTGCCGGTCGGCGACGCCCTGGTGCTGGAACCGGGGTCTCCGGTCGAGCTGTTCCTGAACGTCGACCCGCTGAACCCGCTGCGCGCCCGCCTGACCCATGCCAGCTACGAGGCCGGCCTGTCGACCGCCGGGGTGCTGTCCTACCGGGTCAAGGCCGCGTTGGAGCCGGCCGGGACTTCGGGCCAGGCACCGCCCCGCATCGGCCTGCGCGGCACCGCCAAGATCCTGGGCGACCGCGTGCCGCTGGCCCTCTACCTGTTCCGCCGCCCGCTGGCCTTGCTGCGCCAGACGCTGGGGGTTTGAGGCTCCATTCCAAGGCTCCGGCCCAAGGCACCGCCCATGTCCATCGCCCTCCCCCCTGCAACCGCCTCCGCCGGCATGATCCGGGCCGCCGTCCGGGCTTCGGACCATGCGGAAGACCCGCTGGCCTCCCTGCGGCTGCCGGGCCTGCGCGACGATCTGGCGCTGCTGCCTGCACCGGCGGGACAGGACGGAGCGCCGGGCTGGACCATCCACGACCCGGTGCGCAACCGCTATTTCCGCATCGGGCCGGAAGCCTTCGCGCTGATCGCGCACTGGCACCACGCCAACCCGCGCGCCATCGCCGCGGCGGTGGCCGAGGACAGCCTGTTCGAGCCGACGGATGAAGACGTCATCGGCTTCTACCAGTTCCTGGCGGCCAACAACCTGACCGTCACCGTCGATACGGCCTATCTGACGCGGCAGGCGGCGGCGCGGGAAACCGGCTGGTTCTGGTGGCTGATCCACAACTACCTGTTCTTCCGCATCCCCCTGGTGCGGCCCGACCGCTTCCTGTCGGCGACGGCGGGATGGATGGCTCCGTTCTACAGCCGGGCCTGGCTGGTCCTGGTGCTGCTGACCGCCGCCGTGGCCGGACTGCTGGTGGCGCGCCAGTGGGACGCCTTCCTGCACACCTTCCAGCATTTCTTCTCGCCCGAAGGGCTGGCGCTCTACGGCGTCACGCTGCTGGGCACCAAGATCTGCCACGAGCTGGGCCATGCCTACACCGCCAAGCGCTTCGGCTGCCGGGTGCCGACCATGGGGGTGGCCTTCCTGGTGATGTGGCCGGTGCTCTACACCGACACCACCGACGCCTGGCGGCTGGTCTCGCGCCGGCAGCGGCTGGCGGTGGGGGCCGCCGGCATGCTGACCGAGCTGACGATCGCCGTCTTCGCCACGCTGGCCTGGAGCTTCCTGCCCGACGGGCCGCTGCGCAGCGCCGCCTATTTCCTGGCGACGGTCAGCTGGATCACCACGCTGGCGATCAACCTCAGCCCCTTCATGCGCTTCGACGGCTATTACCTGCTGTCCGACGCGCTGGACGTGCCCAACCTGCAGGAGCGCGGCTTCGCCATGGCGCGCTGGAAGCTGCGGGAATGGCTGTTCGGGCTCGGCATGGCCCCGCCGGAGGAGATGCCGGCGTCGCGCCGCCGCATCCTGCTGGTCTATTCCTATGCCACCTGGGTCTACCGGCTGGTGCTGTTCCTCGGCATCGCGCTGCTGGTCTACCATGTCGCCGTCAAGGTCCTGGGCATCCTGCTGTTCGCCATCGAGATCGGCTGGTTCATCGCCCGCCCCTTCCTGGCCGAGGCCAAGGCCTGGTGGAGCTTGCGCGACCGTTTCCGGCCGAATCTGCGCGTCGGGTTGACGCTGGCCGGGCTGGCGGCCGCGTTGGGGCTGACTCTGCTGCCGGTGACCGCCACCGTGTCGGTGCCGGTGGTCTGGCGGGCGTCCGGCTTCGCCACCGTCTACGCCCCCTTCCCCGCCCTGCTGGAGGAGACGCTGGTCACCCGCGGCCAGAATGTGGTCGAGGGCGAGCCGCTGTTCCGCCTGACCGCCCCCGACCTGGACGGCAAGCTGCGTCAGGCGGAGCTGCGCATCGACTGGATGCAGGAACAGATCGCCCGCCTGGGCGCCAGCCGCGAGCAGCTCGACCGGGTGCGGGCGATGGAGGAGGATCTGGCCGCCGCCATCGCCGAACGGCAGGGGCTTCTCGACAGCCGGGAGCGGCTGGTGGTGCGCGCACCCCTGTCGGGTACCGTGCGGGACATGGAGGATGCGCTGATCCCCGGACGCTGGATCGGACCCAAGCTGCCGCTGGTCATGGTGGTGGCGCCGGGCGCCGGCGAACTGGTCGGCTATGTCGGAGAGGGCGATTTCGACCGTCTGCGGCCGGGGGCCTCCGCACGCTTCCACCCCGACGACCCGCTGGCCCCGCGCCGTGAGGCGCGGGTGCGTGCGGTCGACCCGGTCAGCGTGACGGTACTCGACGTACCGGCGCTCGCCTCGGTCAATGGCGGGCCGGTGGCGGTGGAAGGACAGGCGGCGCCTCCCCAGAATGGCCAGCCGCAAGGCGGGGCCGGCCGCAGCGCGCTCGCCCCGGTGGAGGCGGTCTACCGCATCGCCCTGGATGTCGGGCCTCCCGCTCCCGGCAACGTCCCCAGCAACGCCCGCAACGACGCCCAGGACGGGCCGGAGCGCGTCACCCGCGGCATCGTCCGCGTGGAGGGCGAGGCCCGCAGCATCGCCGAACGTTTCTGGCGCGTGGCCGCATCGGTGCTGATCCGCGAGACGGGATTCTGACGTCCGCTACCCCATGCCGATTGCCAGCATCCCGTCACTCGCATTGGCGAGCCCGGTCGATGCCGGCCGGACATAGCCGATCGGGTTGGGGCGCGGCTCGTTGCGGCCATGCAGGATGAAATGGATCAGCCCCTGTTGCTGGTCGGTGCCGAAGGTGCGCTGGAGGTCGGCGTTTCCCATCAGGTATGCCAGGGCGTTGAATCTGGTTGACCGGCCTTCCGATTGGCCGATCGACCGGTAATGGTCAGCGGCAGCCGCGGTGTCGGTGCCGAAGCGCGCTGCCAGATCCGGATTGGCGGCAAGATAGCTCAGCGGGTCGAAGCCGATGTCCCGCCGCGGGATCCCGGCGGAGAGGACGGCGTAGAGCGTCACCCGCTGGTCGTTGAGACCGAAGACGCCGAGCAGCTCCGGGTTCGCCATCAGATAATCGTGGGTGCTGAAGACGGTCGCCCGGTTCTCGATCCGGCCGAATCGGATGTAATGCTCCTCCGCCTGTGTCGCGTCGTTGCCGAAGGCTGCGGCAAGATCCCTGTTCGCCGCCAGATAGGAGAGAGCGTCGAAACTGGAGCTCCGCCCTTCCCGCTGGCCGTAGAACAAGTAATGGTGGGCTGCCTGGGCGGTGTCGGTGCCGAAGACGGCGGCCAGATCCGGGTTGGCGGCGAGGTAGCCCAGGCTGTCGAAGCCGATGCTGCGGTTCTCGCCGCGGCCGTCGGTCAGGTAATGGCGGGTCGCCGCAACCGGGTCGAAACCGAAGACGGCGGCCAGATCCGGGTTCGACACCAGATAGCCGTAGCCGTCGAAGCGGATGCTGCGCCCTTCGCTGCGGCCGTTGGTCAGGTAGTGGCGGGTCGCCGCGACGGTGTCGGTCCCGAAGGCCGCCGCGAGGTCGCCGTTCGCCGCGAGGTAGGACAGCGGATCGAAGCCACCGGCCGTCCGCCCTTCCCGACGCCCGAAGGCCAGGTAATGCCGGGCCGCGGCGGTGCGGTCGTAGCCATGGGCGGCGGCCACGTCGGGGTTGGCGACCAGATAGGACAGCGGGTCGAAGGACGCGGTCGCCCGCCCCTCGGCGCGGCCGGAACCCAGGTAATGCGCGCGCGCAGCGGCCTCGTCCGTACCGAAAACCGCGGCGAGGTCGGGATTGGAGGCGAGATAGACCAGCGGGTCGAAGCTGGCCAGCGTGTCGCTCAGCGGGTTCACCCGCAACGACACCGTCTGGCCGCCGACGGCGCCCTGGCTGTCGGTGACAGTGTAGGCGAAGGCACCGGCCGGCCCCGACGCGCCCAACGCCGCCCGATAGGTCAGGCCGGGCAGGTCGGCCGCGGCGATGGTCGTGCCGGTGGAGACCGCGGTGCCGTTCGCCAGCCGGACGGTGCCGGCAATCGGCAGCCGGACCAGCGCGACGGTCATGGTATCGCCCTCGTCGGGGTCTTGCGGCGGATCGATGCCGAGCGGGATGACCGGCCCGCCTTCCTGTGCGATCAGCGTCTTGTCGCCCTGCAGGACCGGTGCCCGGTTGGCCGGCCGCGAGGCGATGGTGAAGCCGATCCAGCGGCTCCACGCCACGCCGTTGTAGGCGCGCACCGACAGCTCGTCGATGCTGGTCAGGGTGGAGGCGGCGAACGTTGCCCCGGCGAAGCCGGCGGCGGTCAGGGACAGTACGGCCCCATCGGCCTGCACAACGCCGCCGGACACCAGACGTCCGGCCCCGGCGGTGTTGTCGACCAGTTCATACTGGGTGACAACACCGCCGGCGGGATCGGCCGCCGTGACCAGGCTGGCGAGGTTTACCGCCGACCCGATGGAAACGCGGCCGGGACGGGCGCTGACCGTCGGCGGCATCAGGCTGATCCGGATGTCGGCGAACAGGGCGTATTCGACGTCGGTCAGGCTGTCGGTGCCGTCGCTGCCACTGTGGGCGATGGTGGCATTGTCACCGCTGATGGTGACGCCGTAGGACGACCGGCTGCCGGAGAAGACCGCGGTGTCGATGCCGCCGCCGCCGGCCAGGGTGTCGTTGCCGCCGCCGCCGGTCAGCGTGTCGTTGCCGGCCCCGCCGGTCAGGACGTTGGCGGCATCGTTGCCGATCAGGATGTCACTGCCGGCCCCGCCGCCGGCATTCTCGATGGTGACGCCGTCGGCGATCGCGACGTTGTCGACCGCCGCCCCGCCCGACCCGTTGGGACCGATCGAGCTGAAGGATCCGGGCGTCAGGTTGATCGACACCGTGCCGGTCTGGGCGCTCGCATCGATGCTGTCGCTGCCGCCGGCGTCCCAGATGGCTTGGGCAACCGCGTTGGTCGTGCTGGCGAAGACGTAGCGGTCGTCGCCGGTGCGGGTCTGGCTGTTGGCGCCGTACAGGTACTGCGCCGCCGCGATGTCGTACAGCGCCGGTCCGGTCGCCAGGCCGTTCAGGCCCAGGCTGGGATGCCGGTTGTAGGACATGATCGTGTAGCGGTAACTGTCCTCGGCCGTGGACAGGTAGGGCCCCTCGCTGCCGCCGCCGGTGGCGTTGTAGTTGCCGGGATGCTTCAGCCCGATGGCGTGGCCGATCTCGTGCAGGATGGTAAGGTAGCCGTAGCTGCCGACGGTCGGGCTGGTGTTGGTCGAGGTGTTGTTGGCGAGATAGACGTCGCCGCCGCCGCCGTAGAGCGATCCGGTCGGGTAGTAGGCGTAGGCGGCGCTGGAGCTTTGCCGGTTGGTGCCGAAGCGGATCGAGCCGCCCTGCCCACCGTTGGCACTGTCGGAGGTTTCGACGAACGAGATGTTGGCGACCTGGCTCCAGGCGGCGAGCGCCTGACGCACCGCATCGCGCTGCGTCGAGGACAGCACCGCGAAGCCGCTGGCATCCCCCAGGGAGGCATAGGATGGCGCCTGCTCCATGAAGCTGTAGCTGACGGACGCCCCGCTGCCGACGCCGCCGCTGCCCCAACGCGGAGTCCCCGACGGCAGCAGGGCGGCCACGGTGCCGGACAGCGCGCCGGGCGGGGCCGCTTGCGCGTCGAGGCCACCGGCAAGCGGCGCGGCGCTCCAGCCGGCGGCGCTGCACAGCAGGCAGGAGCAGGCGAGCACAGTGTCGGCCGGGGCCGGGACGGGGATGGCCAGGGAATCGAGGCTTGCGGTCGTCATGGTCGGGAGTGTCGCGACGCGGAATGCGGCCTCCGCAGCTTACAATCTTTCACTCCCCAATCGAAAGGGGAGGCCGGCCCGGACGTCTTTTCTCACAGGCGGATCGTGGGTCAATTCCCCTTCGCCGCGATCAGCTCCTCGAACACCGCTTCGATGCGGTCGACCGAACGGGAGACGGTGAAGTTGCGGGCGCGGTCGCGGCCCGACAGCGCCAGGCGGATCCAGGCGGCACGGTCCTCGACCAGACCGCGCAGACGGGCGGCGAGCGCCTCATGGTCCTCGGCCGGGAACAGCAGCCCGTCGACGCCGTCGCGCAGGATGTCGCGGCTGCCGCCGGTGCCGCTGCTGATCACCGCCAGGCCGGCGGCCATCGCCTCGACATGGGTGATGCCGAAGGGTTCCTGGAAGACGCTGGGGAAGACCAGCACGTTGGACCGCGCGAACAGGTCGGACAGGCCGCGGCGGTCGAGGAAGCCGGTGAAACGCACCTTGTCCGCCATGCCCTGGCGCCCGATGAAGTTGCGGCAGCGGGCCAGCAGATCGGCATCCGGCGCCTCGCCGGCGATGCTGCAATCGAAGTCGATGCCCTGGCGGTGCAGGATGCCCAGCGCGTTGATCAGCGTCTGCGGTCCCTTGTACAGCGTGATCAGGCTGGCGAAGGCGATGCGCAGCCGGTCGGTCGCCGGCATCACCGCGCGGTGGAAATAATCGACGCGGGCGCCGGGGTGGATCACGGTGGCGGGCAGGTCGTAGCCGTCCGCGGCCAGCCGCTCCGCCACCCAGCCGCTCGCCGGACCGACGCGGTACAGCGGCGAGCGCGGGGCCGCCTCCCGGCCGTAGCCGGGGGTCTGGTTGCCCAGGCAGTGCAGCACCGGCACGCCCATCCGCCGGGTCAGCGGATCGAGGAACCCGATCCCGACGAAATCGAGGTTGCCGACCAGACAGGCCTCGGCATGGACGGTCTCCGCCGTCTCCAGCACGCGGTGGATGTTGGCGTGGACCAGGGCTGCGCAGCGCTCCGGATCGTCGCTGGCGACGCCGCGCCCGTCCTTCCAGCTGCCGTAGAGCGCCAGCGAGCGGTCCACCCGCCCCTCGATGTCCTCGGTGCCGGCCATGCCCGGCCGCGCCAGCTCGGGCATGTCGGCGGTCAGCACCCGGACCTCGTGGCCGCGGCGGATCAGCTCGGCCGAGAATTCCCACAGCTTGCGGCCGTAGCCGCCGAACTCCTGCGGCGGGAACAGGTTGGTGACCACCAGGATGCGGCGCCGGCGCCCGGTCGAAGGGACGGCGGCCTGCCGGAACAGCGACCGGTAGCGCTCCAGCCCCGGATGGCCGGCGGCCGCAGCGGCGAGCGCGTCCCCGTCGAGATCCGATGCTCCCCCGGGCGCGGCGCGGCTGGCCTCGTTGGCATAGATGGCGGCCTCGACCGTGCGGCCGGCCGCCGCGCACAGGCGGGCGAGACCGGCGAGCGCGTCCACCCGCTGGCGGTCGAGCCCCACGCAACGCTGAAGGAAACGCTCCGCCAGCCCGGCATCGCCCAGCGCCCCGGCCAGCCGCGCGCCCGCCATCGCCTGATCGGCGGTGCGGACCAGCGGCTCCAGCGCCACGACGCGGGCGCGCTTCAGCTCCGCCGCCGGATCCGGCGCGGCGAGCGACCGCTCGGCATAACGGAACGGGTCGGCGCACTGGAACAGGGCACCGCCGGGTTCGGTCGGGACGAAGCCCCAGCCGGCCAGATGGGCGGATGCTGCGGCGTGGTCGCGCGCCGACGCGGTCGGGCAGAGCACGGAGGCGCCGGGCAGCGCCGCCATCCGGCGGTCGACCTCCATGGACGCGAGCCCGTGCCAGGGCAGCAGCAGCACCGCCTCCACCCGCACCGTGTCGGCGGGCGGCGGCAGCGGCAGGGCGACCGGGCTGGCCATGGCCTCCAGCCCCTCCTCGGCCGGCCCCCCGGCCACCGCCACGCGCGGCAGGTCGCGGAGCAGGGCACGCAGGTTCAGGCTGTCCCCGGCATCGGTGTGGACGGTCAGCCGCTCCGCCTTCAGGTGCAGGCGCTGCACCGCCTCGTAGGCCTCGATGCGGCGGCGCAGGCCGGCTCCGTGCGCCGGCAGCGGCGGCAGGCCGCGCCGTTCGCCGCGCACCTCCAGCGCCGGGTCGACGCGGTCGTCGAACACCGCATCGAAGAACTGGGCACGCTTGACCTCCGGGCTGTGGAATTCCAGCAGGTGGGCCTGCCCGGCGCGGCGGATCGCCATCGCCTCGGCCGGGTGGGCGAGGTAATGGCGGACCAGCTCCACCAGTTCCCCCGCCGAGCGGTGGGTGACGAGATGGGAGCCGGGGGTGAAGCAGCGCTCCAGCCCGGCTTCGGGCGACAGCGCGTCGGTGATCAGGAAGCCGCCGGCACCCAGCGCCTCGAAGACCCGCAGGTTGAGGTCGCCGTTGAGCGAGACGTTCAGCGTGACGGCGGAGGCGGCGTAGACGTCGGCCGCCTGCTCCGGCGAGGCCCGCAGCCCCCGCAACGGCAGCCCGGCCTTGACCAGTTGGTCCAGCACATGGCGGCGCCAGGGATGGAAGGCGCCGATCTGGCCGACGAAGGTCAGCGGATGGGTGGCGGTGGCCGGGATGTCACGGCGGCGCAGCGCGTAGTCGACGGCCGGGATCCAGTAGACCCGCTCGAACCCCGCTTCCAGGAAGAGGTGGGCGTGCTGGCGGGTGTGGTCCAGCATCACGGCGTCGAACCGTTCCATCGCGCCGTAGGCCAGCAGCGTGCGCAGCGGGCTGGCGAAATGGTGGGTGTCGCCGACCAGGAGCACCTTGGCCCCCGGCAGCCGGTCGAGCCCGCGGGCGAGGTTGCGCCGGGTGGCGTCGGCCTTGACGACGATCAGCTCGGGCCGCTGGTGGGCCGGCAGCCGGGCGACGACGGCGGGCAGGTCGAACTCGCCGGCCGGGGTGGCCAGCGAGGAAAAACCGTCGCCGGTCTCGACCGTCGGACAGTCGGGGCCGCAGAACACCTCCCGCTCGGAGAACAGCGGCCGGCGGTAATAGTCGGGCGGCGCCAGGCAGCAAAACAGCGTGCGCGGACTGGGCAGCGGGGACGGCATGCGGACGGACTCCGGGGAGACGGGTGCCCTTATTGGCACTCCTGCCCGGCGAAAGGCCAGCCCTTCGTGGTAGCGTCTCTCCTGACGGTTCCCTCCAGTCTTTCCTCCGGCCTCAGAGCGCATCCATCTCCGTCAGCAGGGCGATCAGGCGCTGCGCCGCCTGGGGCCAGCTGAAATGGTCCAGCAGATGGCGTTGCGCCGACCGGCGGGTGCCGTCCGGGTCGTCGATCACCGCGCGCAGCAGCCGGGCGGCGGCGTCCTCGTCGGGCGTCCACCAGTCCTGGCCGCGGTAGCCGCCGGAGGCCGGGGTGACGCGACAGGGGATCATGTGTGCCACCCGGTCGTCCAGATAGGCACAGTAGGCGCTGTGGTCGGGTGCCAGCAGGGTCAGCCCCATGGCGCCGGCCTGGGCCATCGGCAAATCCCAGCCCTCGCCGTGCGACATGCTCCAGTAATGGGTGGAGGAGGCGTGGAGCGACATCATCTCCGCATCCGACAGCTTGCCTTCCACCAGGAAGACCGGCGCCGCCTGGGCGAGGGTCCGGCCGGTTTCCGCCGACGCCCCGGCCAGCATCTCGCGGATGCTGCCGGCGATGCCGCCGCCCTTGCCGACCTTCAGCATCAGGCCCGCCGAATCCTCCGGCCGCGTCGTGCGCAGCCAGACCCGCAGCAGCCCTGCCAGATTCTTGCGGCTGTTGAGGTCGGAGACGTTGAGCACGCGCACCCGGTGGTCGGACAGCCGGCGCCCCGCGCTGTCGACGATGGCCGCGGGCGCCACGCCGGAGGCCGCCACCGTCTCCACCCCTTCGGGGCAGACATGGATGCGGTCAGCCGGATGGCCGGCACCCAGCCACGCCGTGCGCGAGGATTCGGTCGCCACGATGACCTGATCGTGACGCCGGCTGTGCCCCGCCCACAGGGCCGGGATGCCCGCCGCCTCGAACATGGTGAAGTTGATCGTCTTCAGCCCCGGGATGGCCTCCACCGCGGGCGGGGTGGTGATGGTCAGCACCGCCCTGGCCCGCACCGGCTGGTCGAGCGTGCGCAGCAACGGGTCGATCTGGTCGTCGGGCAGGTTGTCGGTATCGCCATAGTTCAGGTCGACCAGCCGGACCCGGACCCCGGCCTCCACCAGATGCCGGACGAGCCGGCGAACCTTGTAGGCGTAACCGCTGCTGTCGCGGAACACGCCGCGCACCACCAGCCCCGGCGGCAGCGACGGGTCGGCGGCATCGTCGCGCAAGGCCCGCGCGGTGACGCAGCGTTCCAACGCGTAGTGCAGCCGGGAACTCATGCCGTCGACGGCCACGGTGCGGCGGAACCACCGCTCGGCCTCGTCGATCCGCCCGCAGGCCAGGGCGTCGCTGCCCAGCCGCGACAGCGTCATGCCGCAGTCCGGGTCCAGCTCCAGCTTGCGGCGGAAATGCGCAGCCGCCTCGTCCAGCCGCCCCTGGTCGATCAAGGCATTGGCCAGGTTGAACAGGGCAGCGGGCAGCGTGGGGAACAGCACCAGAGCGCGCGCCATCAGGGTCACCCCGTCCTGCAGCCGGTCGCGGCGAATCAGCAGCCCCAGGAGATGCAAGGCATCCGACTGGTCCGGCGCGATCGCCAGGACGCTGCGGTAGAGCGCGGCCGCCTGCCCGGGTTCGCCGGCCTGATGGAGGCCGACGGCGCGCGTCAGGATGTCATGGATCGATGTCATGGAACGCCGCAGCCCCGATGCTGGAAATCGCTGAAAGGGGATGGGAAGATCAGTCAATTTCCCGGACCTTGCAACAAGGCAGCTTGACCCTCCGGGCGGTGGCGGTACAAGTCAGGACCCTATCCGGGGCTTCCCCACCCGACCCGGACCGCCGCCGCCATCCCACCGGAACCGTCATGTCCATCGAGATCGAAATCTTCCCAGGACAGCGGGTTTCCGTGTCCGAAGCCCTGCGGCAGGCGCTCAATTACTGCAATTCGGGCTGGCTCGACATCTCCACGCATATTTGTACCCGCATCCTGGAGGCCGAGCCGGGCGATGCCCAGGCCCTGCTGATCCTGGGCATCGCCACCTACAAGGACCGCGATCCGGCCCGCGCGGTGACGGTGCTGTCGGAAGCGCTCCGCCGCGACCCCACCTCGGCCGACACCATGCACCATCTGGGAACGGCGCTCCTGCTGTGCGGCCGGTTCGACCGGGCGGAGATCGCCTTCTCCTGCGCGATGCAGACGCGGGGCGATTATCCGGAGGCGATGGCCGGCCTGGCCGAGGCGCGCAAGGCCAAGGGCGATGTCGACGGCGCCGACGCGCTGCTGGAACGGTCGGTGCGGCTGAAGGGCAATTATTCGCCTTCCTACATCTCCTATTCGCTGAGGCGTTTCGAGCGCTCCCTGCCAACCTCTTCCCTGCTGGATGGCGCGCGCTTCTACGGGCGGCGGGAGGCCCGGCGCGACCGCCCCCGGCTCAGCATGGCCTCGCTCGGCACCTACGGGCGCTTCGCCCAGACGGTGAACGAGTATGTCGCCGCCCGCCTCTATGCCGAAAAATATGGGATGGAGTTCCTGACCCCCGACTGGGTCGGCCACGCCTTCTTCGCCATCGACGACCCCAAACTGGGGACGGAGGTGCTGCCCGAGTTCAAGGGCTGGCTGCAGCAGCGCAAGGATTTCGCCCGCGGGTTCGACGAGCGGGTGGCCGACCCGTTCCGTGACCGCGACGTCTTCCTGGGCGGTTCGCCGGTCAACCCGATGCTGCAGGCCCGCCGGGCCGACATCCTGTCCTGGCTGACCCCGCGGGCTTGCTGGAGCCGCTTCCTGGAACCGCCGGTCGAGGCGTTGCGTCGCCGCGGCCGCACGCTGGTCGCCGTGCATATCCGCCAGACCGACTGGTGGAACCAGGACTACACGCCGCTGTCGCTCTATCTGGACTGGCTGGACGGCATCTGGCCGACGCTGGAGAGCCCGGTGCTGTTCGTCTCCACCGACGAGCCGGGGGTGATAGCGGAGTTCGCCCGCTTCAACCCGGCGACCCCGGCCGACTTCCCGGTCCGCTGGGAGGGGCTGGAGTATCTGCAGGACTTCCACATCCTGACCCGGGCCGACCTGCTGGCGATCAGCACCGGCTCCTTCGCCGCCACTGCCGCCGCGCTGAACCCTTCCCCGCGCGCGCTACTGCGCCCGGCGGCCGGCAACACCGCGCTGGAAACCTTCGAGGCGTGGCGGTAGGCCCGGAAAACCGGCGGAGAGGCACTTTTCAATCCGCCGCCTTGTCCGGCGGTTTGACGGGGGTGCGCATCGGGTTCCTGGGGTCGAGCAGGCCGAGACGCTGCAGGGTCTGGGCAAAGCCTTCGGTCAG
The DNA here is from genome assembly GCF_041507355.1 of Azospirillum sp. HJ39. Classification (NCBI taxonomy): domain Bacteria; kingdom Pseudomonadati; phylum Pseudomonadota; class Alphaproteobacteria; order Rhodospirillales; family Azospirillaceae; genus Azospirillum; species Azospirillum sp. HJ39. Next base: position 108,869 of record NZ_CP167914.1, read on the forward strand.
CATGGTGATGCGGTCGCTGATCTCGGCAATCTCGCGGGCGGAAATCACCGGGGCGTTGGCCGAGACGCGGCCGTGGGCGCGGTAGTTCAGGCGGATGGCGACGTCGTCGGTCTCGCCCTGGATCCAGGAGCCGTGCAGGATCTTGTTGCGCTCCCGCCCCAGTTCCAGCGCCTCGTCGCACTGGGCGACCAGCGCCTTCGCCTCGTCTGGGGGCAGGCGCAGGGTGGCAAGGGTCTTCAGGGCGTCGAACCGGGCCTTGATCTGCATGTTGGAGGCGATGGGGAGGAAATCGGTATGCTCGGTGCCCAGCAGCCGCGAGATGCACAGAGACACCATGTCCTCCAGCTGGGCCCAGGACACCGCGATCATGCCGATCGCGCAGTACATCTTCACGCTGAGGGGGCCCAGTCGGACCGTACGCGGTGTCATGGCCAGCCCTGCCTTGCCAAACCCCGGAACTCGGAGAACGCACCGAAAATAGGGCTTCGGCAAGGTGCGGGAAAGCGTTCATTGCGCGGCTCGGAGTTGACAGACCCCCGCGTTCCATAGGATGCACTGCGCGCCACACGGTCCTTCGCGCGCCCGGTCCTCCTCCGGCACGTCCCCGTCGTCCAAGCACAAGGTGCTCCGTCCATGGACTCCCAGCCTTCCGCCGTTCCCTCGCTGCGCGGCTATCTCGACAACGCCATCGATGTCCTGCGGCGCACCATCGACACGCTGGAGCCCGCCCAGGTCGAGGCGGCGGTCGCGGCGATCACCGCGGCGCTGGGCGCCAACAAGGCGCTGCTGGTCTGCGGCAACGGCGGCTCGGCGTCGGACGCCCAGCACATCACCGGCGAACTGGTCGGCCGCTTCCTGAAGGAGCGGCGGGGGCTGAAGGCGATCTGCCTCAGCTCCAACCCGGCGGTGCTGACCGCCTGGAGCAACGACTACTCCTACGACACCGTCTTCTCGCGCCAGACCGAGGCCTATGGCGAACCGGGCGGCGTGATCCTGGGCATCTCGACCAGCGGCAACTCGCGCAACGTGATCGCCGCCTTCGAGGTTGCCCGCGGGCTGGGCATGACCACCATCGCCATGACCGGCGAGGGCGGCGGCAAGATGGCGGCGGTAAGCGACATCCTGCTCGACGTACCGTCGCGCTCCACCCCGCTGATCCAACAGGTCCACATCTGCCTGTATCATTACCTGTGCGAACAGGTCGAAGCCCGGCTGGCCTGAGTCCCGTCCATGGCCCCGCCCGTCCAGGAAGCGCTGAAGCGCCACGCGCTGGAGGCTTTCGTCGCCGGACGCCTGGAAGAGGCGGCTGCGCTCTATCGCCGGATGCTGGCACAGGACGGCACGGCCGCCGACCTGTGGAACAATTTCGGCATCATCCTGGCCGATCTGAAACGTCCGGAGGAGTCGGCGACCGCCCTGAAAGTCGCCCTGGCCCTGCAGCCTGATTACGACAAACCCTGGGTCGGGCGGGGCAGCGACGCCTATGGCAAGAACCGTCTGGACGAGGCGGTACGCTGCTGGAGCCGGGCGATCACCATCAATCCGCGGCAGGACGCCGGCCTCTGGTTCAATCTGGGCGTTGCCCGGCAGATGCGCGGCGAGGCCGCCGCCGCCGATGCATGCTTCGATCGGGCCGAACGGCTCTCTCCCGCCAATGCAACGATTGCCAGCCAGCGACTGCTGTGCCTCAACTACCTCGACCTGTCGGGCGAGCGGTTGCTGGCCGAGCACCGGCGGTTCGATGAGCGATTCGGCCGGCCGCCGGTGCCGGAACCGGCTCCGCACACCAACCGGCCCGATCCGGACAAGCGGCTGCGCATCGGCTATCTGTCGGTGGAGTTCCGCGAGCATCTCGGCGCCTATTTCCTGACTCCCCTGTTCGAGGCCGCCGACCGCCGGGGGTTCGAGATCGTCTGCTATTCGATCCTGCCGGAGTCCAACGCCGACGCCTTCACCGCCCGCTTCAGGGCGCAGGCCGACGGCTGGCGTGCCGTGGGCGATCTCGACGACGCCGCGCTCGCCGCGCTGATCCGCGCCGACGGCATCGACATCCTGGTCGACCTCGCCGGCCATTCGGGGCTGAACCGGCTGCCGATGCTGGCCCACCGCCCGGCGCCGGTGCAGGTGACGTGGCTGGGCTACCCCAACGGCACCGGCATGGAGGCGGTCGGCTACCGCATCGTCGACAGGGTCAGCGACCCGCAAGGCCTCGCCGACGCCCATGCGGCGGAGGCGCTGGTCCGGTTGCCCGCTCCCTTCCTGTGCTTCCATCCGCCGGCCGATGCGCCGCCCGTCGTGCCGCTGCCGGCCGGGGCGACGGGAGCGGTCACCTTCGGATCCTTCAACAAGCTGTCCAAGATCACCGACCAGACGGTCCAGCTGTGGGCCGAAGTGCTGCGGCGGGTGCCGGATTCCCGCCTGCTGCTGAAGGACCGGCCGCTGTCCGACCCCGGCACGGCGGCGACGCTGCGGGCGCGCTTCGCCGCTGCCGGCATCGACCCGGACCGGCTCGAACTCGTCGGCTTCATCAAGGACGCCGCAGGTCATCTCGCCGCCTACAACCGCATCGACATCGCGCTGGACCCGCACCCCTACAACGGCACCATCACCACCTGCGACACGCTGTGGATGGGGGCGCCGCTGGTCACGCTGGCAGGATCCCGGCACGCCGCCCGCGTCGGCGCCAGCCTGATGGCCGCCATCGGCCTGCCCGAGCTGGTCGCCGCCACCCCCGAGCGCTACGCCGCCATCGCCGCGGAACTGGCGGGCGACCTCACCCGGCTGATGCGGTTGCGCCTGGGGATGCGGGCGCGGGTGAAGGCCTCGGCGCTATGCGACGAGGCGCGCTTCATGCACAACCTGGAAACCGCCTACCGGCTGATGTGGCGGCGCTGGTGCGACGGCGTGAACCGGCCCCCAGGCCGGGATGCCGCCGGGCACCCGGCTTGACAAGGCGGCCCCCCGGCTTCTACCGATAGCCCCTCCTTCCATTCACGAGACCGGACCGCCGCGATGAGCGAAGCGCCGCCCCCTTCCGCCGCCCCCGACACCGCCTCCGCGGTGCACAGCGGGTCGGCCGACCGCTTCGGCTACGAGTGGGGCCGCTATGCCGAGCTGAAGAGCATCTACGAGGAACAGTTCCGCCGCTGGACGCCTTTCATGACCCCGGAGGACTGGCGCGGCCGGAGCTTCGTCGACGTCGGCTGCGGCATGGGACGCAACAGCCACTGGCCGATGAGTTACGGGGCCGCCGGGGGGCTGGCCATCGACATCGACGAGCGCAGCCTCGCCTCGGCGCGGGCGACGCTGGCGCCCCATCCGACGATGGAGGTACGCCGCCAGAGCGCCTACGAGCTGGGCGAGGTCGAGCGCTTCGACCTCGCCTTCTCGATCGGCGTCATCCACCATCTGGCCCATCCCGGGATCGCGCTCGCCAATATGGTGCGCGCGGTGAAGCCGGGCGGCCGGGTGATGGTCTGGGTCTATGGCCGCGAGAACAACGGCTGGATCGTCCGCTTCGCCGACCCGCTGCGCAAGGCGCTGTTCAGCCGCCTGCCGATCGGGCTGGTCCACGCGCTGTCGCTGGCGCCGACCGCCGTACTGTGGCTGGCGCTGCGGCTCGGGCTGGACCGTCTGGAATATTTCCGCCTGATCCGCCGCTTCGACTTCGCCCACCTGCGCTCCATCGTCTTCGACCAGATGCTGCCGAAGATCGCCAACTACTGGACACGCGCGGAGGTAGAGGCACTGATGACGGGCGCCGGGCTGGAGGAGGTGCGGCTGGCCTGGGTCAACGAGATCTCCTGGGCCGCCATCGGAACGAAGCCGCAGGGCTGAGACGCAGGCACTTCCCGGCCGGCCGCAGGCAAGGTCCATTGCTGACGGCCGGCGTCTTGGGGTAAGAAGCCGCGGTTCCGTGCGGCGGGTCCATCCGCGTGGCGAAGCGTTGGGGGTTGCCATTTCCGAATTCTCACCGGCCTTCATCGAGGCTTTCAACGCCGGCGCGGCCCAGTTCCAGGCCGGCCGCTTCGAAGAGGCGATCGCGACCTTCCGCCGCCTGATCGACGAGCGCCCCGACCTCGCCAACCTGCACGGCAACCTCGGCCTGTGCTTGCGTTCCGCCGGCCGCACCGACGAGGCGCTGGAGGCCCTGCGCCAGGCGCTGCGGCTGCGGCCCGACTATCCGGATGCGCTGAACGCCTTCGCCAACATCCTGCTCGACCGGCGCCAGCTCGATCATGCGCTGCTGGCCTACAAGGAACTGGTCCGGCTGAGGCCGGATTATCCAGGCGCGCTGCTGATGCTCGGCAACGCCTTCATGTTCATCGGCGACGGCGAGCGGGCCCGGGCCGCCTATCGGCTGTCGATCCTGGTCGAACCCCACGAAGCCACCAATTACAACAATCTGGGCGCCGTCAGCCTCAGCCTTGGCCGCCCGCCCGAGGCGGCGTGCCATTACCGCCGCGCGCTCACCATCGATGTCGGCAAGCCGGAATACCGAAAGAACCTGGGCACCTGCCTGCTGATGGCCGGCGACTATCCCAACGGCACGATCGCCTACGAAGGGCGGCTGGAACAGCCGGTCTGGCGCAAGCGCAACATGCCCGGCACCCTGTGGCAGGGCCAGCCGCTGGAGGGCCGGACCCTGCTGGTGCATTTCGAGCAGGGGTTGGGCGATTCCTTCCAGTTCATCCGCTACGCCACCGTTCTGAAGGGCATGGGCGCCCGCGTCGTCTACGAATGCCAGCCGGTGCTGAAGCGCGTGCTGTCGACCGCCCCCGACCTGGACGGGCTGGTCGCCTTCGGCGAGCCGCTGCCGGCCTATGATTACCAGGTCTCGCTGATGAGCCTGATGCACCGGCTGGGCACCACGCCGGACAAGGTGCCGGGCGGCGTCCCCTACCTGCGGGCCGAGCCGGAGCTGGCGGCGGACTGGAAGGACCGGCTGGACCGGCTGGACGGCGACGAGCCCGCCGCCTTGCGCATCGGCATCAACTGGCACGGCAACGAGACCGGCAAGTCGATCCCGCTGGAGTGTTTCGAGGCGATGGGCCGGCTGCCAGGCGTCCGGCTCTACAGCCTGCAGAAGGTGTCGGGGCTCAACCATCTGGAGCGGTTGCGCGACCGGGTCCGCGTGACCGAACTGGGCGCCGGCTTCGATGCCGGTCCCGACGCCTTCCTCGACACCGCCGCGGTGATGGCCAACATGGATCTGATCGTCACCTGCGACACCTCGGTCTGCCACCTCGCCGGCGCCATGGGGCGTCCGGTGTGGGTGGTGCTGAAATGGTTCGCCGACTGGCGCTGGATGCGGGACCGGCTCGACAGCCCCTGGTATCCGACCATGCGGCTGTTCCGGCAGGCCAGCCCCGGCGACTGGGCCGAGGCGATGGCGCGGGTCACGGCGGACGTCACGGCGCTCGCCGCCCGTACAGCTTCTGCCCACACCGCCTCTGCCATTGCCGCCGCCGGAGTGCCGCAGCCATGACCCTCAACGAAGCCGTCCAGATGGCTCTGGAGCATTATCGGGCCGGCCGGCTGGCCGAGGCCGAACGGGTGTGCCGGGCGATCCTGGACGAGATCCCCGGCCAGGGCGAGGTCACCCAGCTGCTGGGCGTGGTGGTGATGCAGCAGAACCGCCCGGAGGAGGCGGAAGCCATCCTGCGGCAGTCGCTCGCCAACAGGCCTGACCTGCCCGACACCCACGGCAACCTCGGCACGGTCCTCCAGCATCTCGGCCGCACCGCCGAGGCGCTGGAGTCGCACAACCGCAGCGTCCTGCTGAGCCCCGGCACCCCCGAGGGCTACGTCAACCGCGGCTCGACCCGGCTGGCACTGGGAGACCGCGACGGGGCGGCGACCGACTTCGCCCGGGCGCTGCAGCTGCGGCCCACCGACGCGCTCGCCGCCGGCAATCTCGGCGTCGCCCTGCGCGAAGGGCAGCGGGTGGCCGAGGCGGCCCGGGCGTTGCGCCGGGCACTGGTCGCCACCCCCGGCAACGGCGAGGCGCTGCTCGGCTACGCCCACACCCTGCGCGAGCTGGGGCGGCTGGACGAGGCACAGACCGCCTACACCCGCGCGGTGGCGCTCGCCCCGGCCAAGACCGAAGCGCTGTGCTACCACCTCTACCTCCAGCAGACGCTCTGCTCCTGGGACGATTACGACCGGCTGTGCGCCAGGGTGCGCGAAACCATCGACCGCGACGGCGGCGTCGTCATCCCGCTCGCCACCCTGTCGATCGATACCACCCCGGCCCAGCAGGACCGCTCCGCCCGGCTGTTCTTCGACCGGCTGGTCAAGCGCGGGTCGGCCTCGCCGGCGCGGATACCGGAGCGGGCGGCGGCCCAGCCCCGTGAGCACGACCGCCGGCTGCGCGTCGCCTATTTCTCGGCGGATTTCCACGAGCACGCCACCGCCTATCTGGCTGCCGAGCTGTTCGAACTGCACGACCGCGAGCGGTTCGAGGTACTGGCCTATTCCTACGGCCCCGACGACGGCAGCCCGATGCGCCGGCGGCTGGTCCAGGCCTTCGACCGCTTCCGCGACATCCGCAGCGTGCCGCTGGACGCTGTCGCCCACCGCATGGCCGACGACGGCGTCGACATCATGGTCGACCTGAAGGGCTACACGAAGCAGACCCGGCTGGACCTGCTATCGCGCCGGCTTGCGCCGATCGAGGTCAGCTATCTCGGATATCCCGGCACCATCGGTTGTCCGCACATGGATTACGTGATCGGCGACCGCTTCGTCACCCCGCCGGAACACCAGCCCTTCTACGCCGAGCGGCTGGTGCTGATGCCCGACGCCTACCAGATCAACGACCGCCACCGTCCGCTGCCCGACCGTATCCCCAGCCGCGCCGATTGCGGCCTGCCCGAAACCGGCGTGGTGTTCAGCGCCTTCAACACCGCCTACAAGATCAGCCCGGCGATGTTCGCGGTGTGGATGCGCATCCTGAAGCGCGTCCCCGGGGCCGTGCTGTGGCTGTTCGAGGCCAACCCGCTGGCCGCCGCCAACCTGAAGCGGGCCGCCACCGCCCACGGCGTCGATGCGGCCCGGCTGGTCTTCGCGCCATCGCGTCCGCTGGCCGAGCACATCGCCCGCTACCGCGTCGCCGACCTGGGGCTCGATACCCTGCCCTACACCGGTCACACCACCACCAGCGACGCGCTGTGGGCCGGCTGCCCGGTGGTGACCTGCCTGGGCGACAGCTTCGCCTCGCGGGTGGCGGCCAGCCTGCTGAACGCCGCCGGCATGCCCGACACGGTGACGCGGTCGCTGGCCGATTACGAGGAACTGGCGGTGGCGCTCGCCGGCGCCCCCGACCGCCGCGCCGGTCTGCGCCGCCGGCTGGAGGAGGGACGGATGACGACGCCGCTGTTCGACAGCCGCCGCTTCACCCGCAACCTGGAGCGCGCCTATCGGGTCATGTGGTCGCTGCACACCGCCGGCCGGCCGCCGCAAGGCTTTATCCTGCCGGCCAACCCGTAGGAGCATACCAGCGGTTTTCGATCGCCGGTGCGGGCATCCGCCCGGCCGTCGAACTGGACCTGCGCTGTTTGATGCGCATGTGACGCGCCGTCCTTCTAAAGGCCCGGTTTCCCACCGCGCAGAAGTCCCAGCGACACGGCCAGGGCATGGGCGAGGACGGCGATCCTGTTGTCCTGAAGAGCGGCCCGCAACGCCTCGCGCGTCATCAGCCCGATCTCCATGTCTTCGAGGTCTCCGGACGCGGGTTCGGCGACGCGGCGGGCACCCCGTGCATGGAACAGGTGATCCATGCCGCCGCCCTGGTTTCCGTTGCGTACGAAGGAGCCGAGGAAGGCCCACTCTGTGGCCGCATAACCGGTTTCCTCCAGCAGCTCCCGCCTTGCCGCGTCCTCCGCCGTCTCTCCCGCACCGATGCGGCCGGCCGGCAGCCCGATGCAGTGGCGCCGGGCTCCGTGGCTGTAATGGCCGATGGTGAGGACCATCCCGTCGCCGGTTTCTGCGAAGACGCTCGCGGCGTCATCCGCCTTGACCTGATAGTAATCGTCGATGATCCGGCCATCCGGCAACTGCACGGTTTCGACCGACACCTCGACGTCGCGTGTCGTCCGCAGCAGCGTGCGCCGGTCGATCACCTCCCAGACGGGCCGGGTCATGGCCGTCATGGCGCTGCGGCGCCATGCTTCCGGAAGACCAGGCCGGCAAGCTGGGGGGCCGAGAAGGGCCTGGGCTCCAGCAACGGCCGCTGCGACCGCCACCGCACCGGACCGACCGGCGTCACTCCCAGGGAGCCCAGCAGGGCCAACAGCTCGCTCGGATCGGTCGTCGGGAAGTCCGGGTTCTCCTGTTCGTCGTCGGCGTAGGTTTCGCGCTGGAAGAAGGTGAACACGCCGCTGCCGCCGGGCTTGAGCAGCGCAACGACCCGGGCCAGGAAATCGCGGGCGTCGGCGATGCCCGACAGCGCGCAGGAGCCGAAGACGCAATCGGCGGAACCGGCCGGGATCATCCTTTCATCGGCAGCCTCCAGGGAATAGCCGAGCTTTCGCAGCACGAGCATGGCCCCCCTCGCCTCGTCGCCGAAGGTCACGATGCGGCTGGACGGGGACCAGTTGCACACGCACTCGACCGCGGCGACCAGGAACTGCTGCTGGGGCGTGACATAGGCGGCGGCATGCTTCCGAGCCCAGGACAGACCGGGAGCCTGGAGGATGTCCAGGCGGTTGCCCTTCGCCAGCCAAGCGCTCTCCTCCTCTTCCAGCAGGCCGCTAGGACGCGGGAAAGACCGGGCCTCGACGACGGAAGCGGAGGGCAGCCAGCCGCTTTGAAGCTGGTCGGCCGGCGGCGGTGCGGCGTTTGCGCGCTGGAGGCGGTCGAATTCGCTGTAGAGCCGGCCCTCGCTGTGGATGTTGTAGAGCGCCGTCTGCGCCGACATCCCCTTGCGGGCAAGCGCCTCGACGGGTGCATCCTCCAGGAAGGTGCCGTTCCGGATCTCCGGGAAGGGCGCCAGCCGCGTGAACACCACGGCGCGCTCCGTGCTGAGGGCCAGATCGCAGTAATCCAGCAATTCCGCGCTGTGCGTCCTGTCGTTGGCAAAAAGAAGAAGGTCGTAGGTGCCCACGGTGTGGATGACGCCGAAGGCGTCGCGCGGCATGTCGACCACCACCACCTGAAGCTCTGGCGTCAGCCGGAGCTGCGGCTGCATGGCCTCCAGCTTCGTGGCGAACAGGCGGTCGTCCTCCTCGTTCTCGGAGGGCAGGCGGGCGACGAGGACGAGAGCGCCCGGCTTATCCCGCTGGATTTTGCTGACGATCAGCTCGAAACTGTTGTTCTGCGTCCTGGCACCGAACACGCAGACCCGCATCGGTCCGGGCGGGAGCGGCGGCAGAGCTGTGTAATAGGGGATGACCGGGGCGCGTTCGATCCTCTGTACCTTCTGCTGCAGGCCCGGGGCCTGGAGCCCCTGGGCCAGCAGCGGCTGGCCGGGCGTCAGGGGCAGGTGGTAGAGCACTTGCCCGGCCTGCTCCAGGGCGGGCAGCAGCCCCGGATCCTCGACCGTTCCGCACAGGACGATGGCGCTCGGCCGCAGCCAGAAGACGCCGCGCTGGAAATCGTCGGCATCGCGATAGCGCATGATGACCGGCTTGTATTCCCCCGTGCGCCCGAGCGCGGCGACGACGCGCTGGACATAGGAGATGGGGTCGGCAATCGGGGCATCCTGACCGTCCGCTCCGGCGATGGCCAGAACCACGGTCGCTGGGGAGTGGCGCGCCGCCCGTACCGCCGTATCGCCCCGCTCCCCCACGATGATGCCGTTCGCCATCAGCATGTCGATGAAGGTGTCGTGGAACGTCACGCCGGACCAATCATTTTGCAGGCGGCGGACGGCGTCCGAGGTCGTGCGCATAGCGTCGCGCAGCGACGTCTTGGGATAGGGGGCGATGTACGGGTGGATGTGCCGGAACGTGTCGTTGGACGAGACGAGGAGCGGCTGTCCCGAGATCACGCACTGGTCGGTCGTCGCCGACAGGCCGGACTGGCGGCGCGTGTAGAAGAAGAAGTTGAGATCATTGTCGGCGCACCAGTCGACAAGCTCCTCCTCCTCCAGGAAATCCCTGGTGAATTCGATCTCGATGCCCGGCTTGGCGATCTTGCGGCAGAGATTCTCGATGTATTCGGAGTATTCCATCCGATGCACGTTGAACATGATGCTGTCGACATGCGTCGCCCACGGAACGTTGATGCGGAGGACGGCGCGCTCGAACTCGCGGTTGACCGCTTCGACGACATGCTCGAATCCCTTGCCGGGAGTCCCCATCCCGAAGGAGCCGATGACGGGGATGTCGCGGTTGTGAAGGCGCCCCTTGCGGGGCACGCCCCGCAGGGGGCGGGGGAACGGCGTCACTTTTGCGGTTGGCATCGCCGTCGGATCCAGGACGATGCAGCTGTCGAAACGTTCGGCAGGCACGAACTTGATCGGGTTGTCCGGCTCGACTTCCAGAACGATGGCGAATTTCGGCCCTTCCAGGTGCGGCAGAAGCTCCTGCGGCAGGAACGGCGCCATCGTGCTCGGATGATAGTTCAGTACCCAGAAATCATAAGGCTTCGGCGGGCTCGCTTCGGTGTTCTCCCGGCCCTGCTTCAGCCTGAACGTCCGATTGACCTTCAGGTGTTCGATATCGATCTGTTCAAGCGTGATGTAATCGAGATTATAAAAATTCGACTGCTTCAGGCAGTCAAAAACCATCTTCCCGCTTTCAAATATACTGCAGACAGCCGGCTCTGTATTAATGAATGCGCCGCGGATCATCAAAAGACACTCCTGGTATTCTCAAATACGTTCAGCATGATGGATCGGGCGGGACCACTGCCGGCGCCGGCCGGTCAGGAAGAAGAGGCAAGCCAGCGTATCGTCCGGTTCACGGGCCACCGGAGCCGCATCTCCTGCGAATTCATGAAGGCGTTCAGCGTGATGTCACCCCGGCCATGCTCCTGCAGTTCGCGTTCGTGGTGCGCCCGTCCCGACGGGTCTGGGTCGCGCTCCAGAAGGACGTTGTACATGGTTTCGATGAACCGGCGGCGCAGGGCAGGCTCCTCCTGGATCGGAGCCTTGATCCCGTCGACGATCCGGCTGGCCAGTTCCCTGGCTCCCCAATCGCCATGATCAACGAAGACCGGGCGGCTGCCCGGCTTGCCCATGACCAGCACCGCCTCCGCGATGAACTCACGCATGTTGCGGTCGAAGTTCGGCCACACATTGCTTTGCCGGTAATGCCCCTGGACCGGTCCCTGGGCATGGATCATCGCATTCGCCAGGGCCTGGTCCCCTTCCCGCAGCCGCCGGCACAGCGCCCTCGCATCCTCGATGGTCCGCACCTCGCCGGGGCTGCCGGGGGGAATCCGGCGGCTGAGCATGCTTCTCTCGAAATAAACGACCGGGCCACCCAGGAGCAGCATCGCGATCGTGGCATGTGGCAACTTGCCCTCCCCGACATAGGGATGGAAGAGGCCGCAAACGCCCTGCAGCACATCGATGACGGACGGCTCGGCACCATCATGGCTTCCGGCAGGATCGTCGATCGGCTGAAAGCCATCCGATGCGAAGTTGTCCAGGATGAAGCGGGTCGTCCTCTGCAGATAAGGGCGGTGCAAGCTGCCCGCATCCTTGGGGACCAGCATTCCGACCGGCCGTCCGCTGTGCGGCGACCGGCTCCATGTACCGACGGCATTGTCCGTGACGTCCGCCGCCGTCTGCTGCGTCCAGCGCGACAGCCGGGCGATCCAGGGCTCCTCGCGGCCAATGTCTTCCGGCTGGGAGAACAGGACGCGGATGTTGTTGCGGCTCTCGACGATCGTTCGCACGAAGCACTGCCAGAGGGCGGCCGCCACGCGGGTCCGGTCGCCATGGCTGCGGAAGACGATGAAGCCGGGAAAGGCCCGGATCAGTTCCGCGAACAGCGACAGATCGTTCCAGACGATGACGGCGTCATAGCCGCCCAGAACGGCTGCGGGCGGCACGGAGGCCGTGGACGTCATGCCTGCGGGGGACCGTTGAGTGTCCACATGAACGCGCGTGCTGAGCGAAGCGAGCCGCTCGGCCTCGCACCTGGAAATCGGATCATGGCAACCGAGGCACAGGGTTTTGGGCAGGTGCGACATTGGAAACTCCGGGATACGCGGACCGTCTGACAGGCCTTCAGTCGGACAGCTTGATGACAGCCAGCCGTTCGATGCGCAGGGAGGCAGCCCCATTCGTGAAGATGCGGAACTCGTACTTCCCGTCGGAACTTCCCACATGGAAGTCGCAAGTGAACCGCTCGTACTGCGACGTCCCGCTCGTCAGCGTCACCGATGCCTTAACGACCCCGTCGCAGGACACGTCGGCGCTGCCGGCTGGGATATGGGTGGGGGTGATCCTGCCACTGACCTCCAGCCGATAATCCCCCTCCGGCAGCGTCGCGAAGGGTCCGAAGAGGAGGAAGCCGGACTCTCCCCGATCCGTCACCCGAACGTAGCGCTTCAGGGCTTCATCCATCTCCCACCGGCCAATCCGCAGGAGCGATCCCGGCGGCGCGAAGTCACGGTGGAGGTCTTCGACGGTCTGGTTCCTTCCCGAACGCCGGCCGATCATCCGTTCGAGGAAATCGACATCCCCTCCGTTCAGGCGGGCGGCTTCCCGCAGGGCCGGCCCTGGGCCTTCGGTGCCCGCAATTGCCGCAAGGCGCCTGCGGTCCTCGTCGCCGACCGGGGTTTCGATCACGGTCGCCGACAGGGCGTCCGCGATCTGCTGGGCGCGCATGGTGGGAGAATGGGCGGGGGATTGCGGGCCGGTCGTATCGATGAATGCCCCGATGAAGCGGCGCCGGCCATCGGCGCCTGGCTGCGGCCGGCCGCCGACGGCCGGCCGGGTGTTGATCATGCGATCCATTTCACGGTCGAAGATGGGCCAGACATGCGCTGGATCGTAGAGCGTGGCGACATGCTTCTGCGACTGCCGGACCTCGTCGATGAACACGCGGTCCTTGGCGCGGAAGGAGTCGACGATCCGATGGGCGCCCATGACCGAGGCGGCCTCCCCGGGGGCCCCCTTGCCGATGTAGCGGGCCAGCAGCGAGCCGCTGAGATAGGCGACCGGACCGCCGAGCACGATCATCTCCACAGGCGGGAGATAGCAGACCCTCGGATCGCGGTAGGTGTAGAGATAGCCGCTGGCGTCGGCGAACATCCTGAGCTGCGTCTTGCGGTCCAGGGATCCGGGCACATGATCGTCATCGATGTCGATCAGCTGGACCCCGCAATACTTGAAATGCTTCTGATGGAAGAATTCCGTCAGGAAGTCGTAGTGCGCCCGGTGGAACGGGTTCCCCAGGATGTTAGGCGCGGTCACCAGGATGCTGTCGTTGCGGTCGGTGGATGCGTCCCATATCCCGCGGTGTTGGAAGATGTCCTCCGACAGGCAGTAGGGTATGACGGTACCGCGGTTGCGAAGCCAGTCAGCCTCCTGTTCCATCGTCTCGTCCGCATGGGGGCAGAAATGAAAATTGTCCCGGCTTTCGATCAGTGGACGGACGCCGCACAGTTCAAACTCCTCCGCGAGCAGATGAGTCTGACCATACGCACGGTAGATGCATGTGCCGTCATAAACCCGGACAATCTCCGACATCCATCGGGCGACGATCGTGACGACCACGGCATCGAAATAGGTGTTCAGGATCTCCGCGATCTCGGGACTGATCGAGTTGTAGAAGAAATTGTATTTCGAAAGCTTGTCGAAGATCTCGGGCGGAAGTGTCGTCGGTTGGCTCTGGTCCCAGGTCGCCGCCACGCTCTGATCGGAAACATGGCTCAGATAGGGAGGGTTGAAGACCTCGTATCCCAGCGCGCGCAGGCGCGCGAGTTCCGTCCCTACCAGCAACTTGTGCGCGCCGAGCCAGAAGATCCGCCCTTTGCCGGCTTTGAAAACCAGATCCGCCTGCACCATCACACTCTCCTGATTTCCCTAGCCGATGCCGGCGTCGCACGAGGCAAGCGGGCAGCATGTTCAAGTTGCCGGCCTTGGCCGGTCATCGCTGCCATCCGCCACCACCCTCACTGCCGCCGGCGAGGAGGAAAAGCGCCGGGCGACTCCCCTTCATCGGCCGGGCGCCTTCCACCAGGAGCTTACGCCGCTGATGAATATGCTTTGCACGGCTGTGCATGATGGAATTTAGTGACTCTAGGTTGAAAGCTGCAGGCGGCCATCCGGGAGGTGGCTCTGCGGGCTTTTCCGCGGCCAGGATCGCAGGCCGCATCATGGTCCTCCACGCCGGAGGCGGAGAATTGAGCCTTTGACCGGAAGCATCAGGTACGTGCCCTTGGACAATGGTACCTTCCGGAAAGAAAGATACTTTCCAAACAACGTCATGCACTTCCTTCCAGCTGGCAAAACAACCGGATTCGAAGACACTCGTCCCTAGCGTAAAGGAGAGCGATCATTGGATCCTGTCCGCTCGCAATCATCGGAGTTTGACAGGAATTCGAAAAAATACATGTCGCCGTTTCCAAAAATCTAGGACTTGCCAACATTATAGACACCAAGGCAAATGAAATATTCTGGACGCCGCAATCTCCATAAGACAACTGCCGTATTTTAAGCTCTTTGTCAATTTATCGCGAATGAAAATGTGAAAGGAAATTTTTCACCCGCAGGGATGATGATGATTGGATTGAAACAATAATTCTTCATATAGATTTCGTCATTATGTGAATGCTTGGAAAATATATAAAGTCATTACCTTTCTCATGAAACATCGATTCGCATATAGTAGCAAATTTATCGGAATCCGGGAATCAGAATGGATATGACCAATACTTACCAGATACATATGGCCGCAGAAGCCTATCCCGGATACATTGCGCGGCACTTTCATTGTCGGGATAAAATATTAGATTTATTTGGGGACTGTAGAAATTTTTATAATCGCCCCGAATGGTCTTCGGCAGCACAGTTTCAATCTTGTAATGATGGAGCGCCGATTAGAACCGGTCTGGTGCCCAGGCAGAGCAATGGCTTCGGCACGCCGGGCCGGGTTCTTGGCATGCGCCCTCAACCGGCGGCGACCGGAACCGGCATGTCATGAGGCGTGGCTTGCGACCATATTGCCACGGCTGCGACGGCGCTCATGGCGACCGGGCAAATCGTACGCACCCGAACCTCGAACGCGGCCACCGGCTTCGGCACGGCGAAGCGGACCGTGACGGGAGAGAATGCGTCCGGTGCAAGATCGTCCGGGGTCACGGTGTGGGTCTGCTGCTGCACGGCGCCATCGAAAGCCGTGTCAATGACTGCAACGGCCATGTCATCCGGAAGACCGGTCGTTTCCAGGCGGAGCAGGAGGCTGCAGGAACAGATCCCTGCCTCGATGGGGACATAGGGGCCGAATATCAGGAAGCCCGGCTGTTCCGCGGGGATGGAAAAGATACGTTCGTCATTGTCGAAGCCGGCGACCCCGCGCGAGTGCAGGGCCATGTGCAGATGCCCGTGCTCCTGGAGTTCCTGGAGCCGGGCCAGATGCGAGCCGCCGGCCTGGTCGGGGTGTCCGGCCAAGACCGGCATCGCATACCGCAACCTTGCCGCATCGAACTTCCGGAACACCCAGGCGGCAGGGGTGGAGGGGGAAGCTCCGCCACCGGCCCCATGCTCACCGACCCATCGGGGCGGATCCAGCATGATGCAGTCCGGAAGCAGCGGCATGAGCCGTCCGAGAATGTCATCGGGCATGTAGAGCCTCTGTCCCGCCGGGGGGACAGGACAGCCGTCCATGAACTCCAGATGGGTGAGCTCCAGGGTCAGTATGGCCACGCCGCCGGGAGCGAGCAGGTCGGCGACCGCCCGGATGAAGGCGGCGTCGTCCGCCAGGCGGTTCAGCGTGACGGTGCAGAAAACGACGTCATGGGATACGGTGCCCTGCCGGGCGAGGGCGGGCTCGCTCTCCTCCAGGTCGATCCGATCCAGCATGCAGCCCTTCGCGCGAAGCGCAGCGATGCAGACGTCATCCGGCGATCCGATGGCGAGAATGCGCGGTTCGAAGAAATCGGCGGCCAGCCGCTCCACCGTGTCGATCACGAATGCCTGCTGGACGCTGACCTGCTTGAACCTGCGGACCGCTGTCCCGCCCGCACCGGCACCCCGGCCGCCGGCAACCGCGACGCGCTTGCCGTAGCTGGCGCGCGAGGCGCTGGAGAGAAGCTTATTGTACCCCCGGCCGTCGGGCACCGACTTCCGGGCTTTCAACCGATCGAGCGCGTCCAGGACGGCCCTGTTCCATGCGACACGGGCGGCGCCCGGTTCGTAGCGCGCGACATGGTGCGCCAGGGGGGCGAGGCCGGAGGCGACGATGTCCCTCAAGCGGCGCTTGTCGGCGCGTATCGACGGATTGATGCCATGCACATGGCGGAACATGGGCGAGCGGCTCACCGCCACCGGCCTGCCCGCCGCCAGGGCGTAGTCGAGGCAACTGGAGATGCCGCGACCGGGTCCGGACAGGTCATCGTAAAGAAAAACGTTGATCGTGTTTTCCGAAAGGAAGTCCAGCAGCATGTCCTCGTCCATGAAATCGCGCGTGATGTCGAGCGTGATCCCCGGCTTGCGGATCATCCTTCGGCAAGCGGCGATGGTGGACTGCGTCATCTGCTCGGGAAACAGGTCCTTCCGGTCATGGGGGGACAGGTTGAGACGGATGCGTGCCGTGTCGAATTCCTCATTCACGCGGGCGCACAGACGGTCCAGCCCCTTTCCGGGGGAAGCGAACCCGAACCAGCCCACCGTGAACCGTTTCGGCGCTGGGGCGGGCGGGCGAACCGGCGGTGTGAAGCGCGGGACCGGAAAGATCAAAGGGCTGGCGGGGACAAAGGACGGATCCGGGTAAAGAAACCCGTCGAACGGTGTCGCTTCCAGTCTCTCCCGCGTCAGTTGGTAGGCTTCGTGGATAACGGCGAGACAGGGCACGCCGCAGGCGAGGATGCCGTGGCCAGCCGCCCAGGGCATCGTCCCCTCGTGAAGGTTGAACAGCACAGCGGAGGGGGCGGTGTCCATGCATTCGCTCAGAAAATCATCGATGCAGGCACACTCGGCATAACGCCAATCTATGTCCGGGGACAAGGAGAGAAGCTGGAACAGACGTCGGCCGAACTGTTGCACGCCACACCGCATTCCGCGATGCGAGACGATCAGGAAACGAGGACGTGTTGGCGCTGCGGTGGCCATTCCCTTCATCTCTTCTGACGCCCAATTTTTTTGGAGGAATTTATGATTTATTGAAAAATATTATGGCTGTAAAGTCTAGGGAAGATCCGGATTACCGACGTTCCCGGCGCCGCGACAGGTCGTTAGGCGGGAGTATCTCAGTCGACCTCCCTATCGACGCGCTCTCCGTCGCGCTATACCAGCCCCTGCGGAATGGATATCCGGCCGGGATGGCAAGCAGCGCCTCCATGCGGGAGCCCTGCACATCTTTCGAGCATTTCGCTCTTGTGATTTCAGGTTTCACGTCACCAGCCTTCATTGGAACAGGACGGATTATGAGCGAGATCGGTTACCAGGGCAGGCTGGAGTTCATCACCACGAGCAAGATCTACGGCTGGCTGGTCAACAAGTCCCAGCCGGAGCTGGAATGCCTGGTCGATCTCTACGTCAACGGCTGGTTCATGGGGACCTATCCGTGCAATGAGTATCACGAGGCGCTCGCCTCACTGCCGGGGCACAAGGGGTTCGGCGTCTTCAACATCCCGCTGCCGCCCGACCTGCTGGGGGTGGAGGACTGCGTCGTCGACATCCGCATCCACGGCACCGCCGCCTCCATTCCCAACGCCCCCATCGTCACCAGCCTGCATCGGGCGATCATCGACACCGCTCTGTCCGGGATGACGCCTGAACGCAAGACCCTGTGCCGGACGGCGCTCGCCGAGACCCTGAACCTGACCAAGCGTGCCCGCAACCGGGTGGAGGATCCGCGCCTGATCCGCCCCGCCCCCGGATACGAGGAGGCGGAGTTGACCATCGGCGCCTTCCTGGCGCACCAACTCCACCGGCTGGGCGCGGCACGGGACTTCCATCTGCGCAGCGCCGCCGACCTGCTGCGCTTCCTAGTGCGGCATGCCGACCGCTTCAATCTGGCCGACCATGCCTGGTGTCCGCTCCCGGCCGACGTCACCGCTTTCCTGGCGTCGGGGGAGGAGGATGCCGGCGGCATGTTCCGGTCGCGCCTGCTCGCCGAATACAAGGAACAGGTGCTGGGCACGGCCAGCCAGCCGACCGGCACCGCGGAACTGAGCAACCTGGTCCATTGGATGTTCGGCAAGGCGCGCCTGCCCAAGACGGCGCTCGCCGCCGAACATGCCGATTACCTGAACGGGCCGGCCGCCCTGACGGTCGAAGGCGGCGGCACGGCCGGGCATGGGCTGCTGTCCCGCTTCTATGTCGAGATGCATGCGATGGACGACGCGCTGGGCAGCAAGCTGGCGCTGCGCGACGACAAGGCGCTGTTCGTCATCCTGCTCAGCATCAGCCTGTGGCTGGTCCGCTGGAACCTGGACGACCTGTTCCTGCCGCCCGCGGTGCGCGCACTGTTCGACCGCCGGATCCAGCATGCGGGACGGGAGTGGAGCGGTCTCGGCTATTTCTTCTCCTTCCTGGACATACCGGGCGCGGAAGGCCTGACCCTGGACGGCCTGCGCCGCCGGCAGGAGGCCGCGGCCGTGACCCATGACACCCGCCGACCGGCCCAAGGCGGCGGGAACGGTAATGTCCAGGGCGGCGCCCCGACGGGCGGGGTGAACCTGTTCGGCTATTTCGACGGCAGCACCGGCATCAGCCGCAACGCCTTGTTCTCGCGCGAGATCCTGGCGGGGGCCGGCGTGCCGGTGACCATGCCGCCAGTGGTCCTGCCGCAGCATCACGCCACCGAAGCGCTGTACCCGGTCAACCTGATCCATTTCGGCATCATCGGCGCCCCCGGCGACATGGTGAACCACGGGATGGAGCGTTTCGCCGGTGCCTACAACATCGGCTTCTTCCTATGGGAAACCAGCCTGCCGCCGCGCTCCAGCCTGCTGACGCTGGAACTGATGGACGAGATCTGGACCCTGTCGGATTTCTGCGCCCAGGGGCTGGCCCGCCATTTCCACGGTCCCATCCATGTGGTGCCGAACTGCGTGGACGAACGGGCCACCGCCCCGGCTCCGGAGGGAGCGGACGGCGCCGGCCGGCGGGGCGATCGGCCCTTCACCTTCTATTTCTGCTTCGACGCCCGCAGCTGGTATACCCGCAAGAACCCGCTGGCGGCGGCGCGGGCCTTCCGGCTGGCCTTCCCGCCGGACGATTCGTCCTGCGGCGATGTCCGGCTGCTCCTGCGCATCCGCTACCGCGCCAGTTCGCGCAGTGTCGCCGACACCGCCCACAGGCTCCAGCTCGACCGCCTGGCCCGGCTCGACCCGCGCATCGTCATCCGCGACCAGGATCTTCCCTATGCCGATTCCCTGGCGGAGATGCGCAACTGCGACTGCTATGTCTCGCTGCACCGGGCGGAAGGCTTCGGCTACACGATGGCGGAGGCGATGATGATGGGAAAGCCGGTCATCGCCTCGCGCTATTCTGCCAACCTCGACTACATGACCGACCGGACCGGTTTTCTGGTCGACGGGCGGGAGCGCTTCATCGAACCCGACGAGTATATCGACGTGACCCCCGGCGCCGCCTGGTTCGAGCCGGACGTCGCCGCGGCGGCGGCGGCAATGCGCCGCGTCCGCTTCGACGAGCCCGAGGCCCGGCGCCGCGCCGAGGCGGGACGGGAGTTGGTCCGCCGCACGCTGAACCGCAAGTCGGTGCAGGACCTTTACGTCACCCGCCTGAACGCCGCCCTGGAGGCCGCCCGGGGCCGGCGCTCCGAAGTGCGGTAAGGGAGCGCGCCAAAGGCGTCCGGCCTATAGGCGTGCAATCGCTTCCTCGACCAAGCGGGCCAAGGAGGTGAGGTCGATGTCGATGGGAATATCCAGCCGATCGACCAAGCGGTCGGGAAACCCGGCGGGGTCGCCGGTGAACGCCCCGGTCAGGTGGCTGAAATGCCCGATCAGCGTGGCCTGGGTGCCCATCTGATCGTTCCACGGAGAGTCCGGATGGAAGAAGTCCGCATTGTTCAGGTGGATCCAGGTGGCGCGAGGAGACAGGTACAGGTGGTTGGATGTCCCGGCGCCGATGGGGGCGACGACGATCTCGGCCTGAGCGATAAGCTCGATGGTTTCCAGGACGCTCAGCGTTTCAGGTAGGACCACCTCGAAGCCGTAGCCGGCCAGCAGATCACCCACCGCGGCGTCATTGGCGATGCGATGTTTCGGATAGGAGTTGCGGCGTGACAGAAACACACGCCGGGGCAACGGTCCACGGCCGGGGCGGACATGCGGCAGCATCGCCTCACGCAACCACCGGTATGCGATGGGGTAGGACACCTGTGACGGCACCACAGCCCGGTGGAAGCGGTAGAGCGCTTGGACGCCCTCCGGACCGAGGGTGCGGCGCATGTCGATGATGCGCTCGCGGGCCACGCCGATCAGGTCGAACATTTCGTACTGATAGTCGCGCACGTCGAAGAGGACGATCGGCAGGTCCCGGGCTTCCGGAACCTGGGCGCAGGCGATCAGCATGGGGAGCACCTCGACCATGAAGTGCCAGTAGTTGGGGGTCGACCGCACGAAGATGGTGGGTTCCGGAAAGTCGACCACCGAGTAGAGTGGCCGCGGAAGGCGGATCGCTCCATTGACCAGGCCCGGCGTCACTCCGACCAGCGGTACAATTGAACCACCCACCACGCTGGTCTTGCTCTCGCGCAGCATGTGCCGACGATCGGCCAGGACGAAGCTCTCGTAGTTGTCCTTGACGTAGAAGCCCTGGATTACCTCGATCCCGGCGTCGAGTGTCACACCGATCGGAGAAGCACCGAGTGCCGGCAGGGTGTCCAGATACCGGTGCAGATAGGCGGGATAATCGTCGAACACCGTCTGCGGCACAGGCTGGGCATCCGCATGCCAGAGCCGGACGGACAGGCCGGCGGCGGCGCACCATTCCGGAAAGTCGTGAAGATCCACCACGAAAACGTCGATTTCGCTGGCCGGCACGGCAGGAAAATCGAAACGGTTCTTTACCCTCAGGCAGGCTTCGGCCACATCATGCTGGCCGGTAAACAGGGCAAACTGGATCTGCCTCTCATACAGGTCGTAGAGGAACTGGGTGAGGCCGGGAGCGTCGGCCAACCGGAGAAAGCTGCGGCGAACCCAAGCCCCGACGGCTTCCAGGTCGTTCTGGTTGAAGGCTGTCAAGGCGAAGTCAAGGGCCATGCCGCAGAACATCTCACGCAGGGGCATGGAGCCGGGGTTGGCTACGACGCCGCGCTCGTACCATTCAATGGCGGTTTTTCGTTCGTTCAGGCTGCGGTAGAGGTTTCCTATGTTGATATAGGGTGCATCGAACCTGGGGTTAATGGCAATTGCCCGCTGCATCAGCGCAGCCCCCTTGCCCGGATCCCCGGACCGCCAGCACACCAAGCCCAGGCAATGCAGAGCATTGAACTCGTCAGGCGATTGGCACAGCACGGCGCGGTAAATCGGCTCGGCATCGCCCAACCGCCCGGCTTGATGATGCGCAACAGCGCGGGTCATGAGATCAGTCGTGTTCACTATGGTACCCGGTCGAGTAAAGGGCAGTTCGAATTCCGGGCACTAACCTGAATGCGAACCGGTATGGAATAAAGGGCTTTTGTGGATGCCTATGGACGACGCTTCCGGCGCAAGAGAGAGAACCGTGCGGACTGGCCGAGAAGGATGAGTGCCGTCTACGCCGCGCCTGGCGCCGAGAACGAACAGGCGATGGAGTTCGTGATGTGCCTCCCGTTGGGGCATGCATTGGAAGCCCCCGGTATCATAGGAAAACGGCTAAAAAGAAAGCTCGGGACAGTTCCGGTACAGGCTCAGGCCGAGCACCCAATTCCGGAAGGCTTCAGCACCGCGGCGTGCCCCGTGATGCGCCATATGGTCGTCGCTGGACGCCATCAGCAGGAGAAGGTCCAGCTTCGACGGACAGAGCTGCTCTCGGACCCTGCTCCAGAACAGGAACTCGACTTCCGTCGGCGCGCGCCCGAACAGTTCTCCGAAGCAGGCGCGGATGAAGGCGATACCATCGTGCCGATCAAGGCGGTGGATGATTCCGGCTGTCCTGAACCGCTCGGTGAAGCCGATGGCCGGAACCTCGGCCGCGTCCAGGGTATACCCCGGCGCCCGCTGCCCGCCGGACGCGTGGATCCAGTCGGCGACATTCCGGGCGATGCAGTCCCAAGTCGGCAGCGCGTCCTTGTCGATTTCCCGTCTCTTGGCGTCGGCGAAGGCCGGGTCCAGGAAGGAGCGGACCGCGCTCTCAACGGTTTCGACGTTCACCTCGATCGCGACATATCCGCCGGTGACGAATTCCAGGGCTGGCAGAGTGTGCGATACGATCGCCGGAATCCCGACCCGCAGGCATTCGAACAGCGGCAGTCCAAGGCCTTCCTCCGTGCTCGGGTAGAGCAAGGCCGTCGCCCGCCTCAGGATGTTGCGGATATCGCTGTCCGCCGCCTCCTTCACCCAGGAGAACAGCGGCTGGTTTTCGGACAGGTCCTGCAGGCGGCCGGCCTCGGCCTCGCTGATGTTGCCGGCTTGGCCAACGAAGGTCAGCCTTGCATTGCATCCGGAGGCCCACAGCCCGCAGAAGACGTCGAGAACGAGGAAATGCTGCTTGCGCAGCTGTACGGTCCCGACAAAGACGAACTCCGGACGTGCGCTGTCCGGCTGGTTCTCTGCCCCCTCGAAGGCTTCCGAGCCGCCGCCGAGGACGATGGGATTGCCGACGGCCCCACGAAGAATCCGGGATTCGAAGATGGTCTTCATCTGGCTGGACAGGAAGCCAAGATTCCTGATTCGCCGCAGAAGACGCAGATACCCGGTGACGCCGTACTGGGAACAGTTGAAATGTGGAAAATAGTCAGGCGAGAGCCATGATATGAAATCATATGTCATGGCAAAAATCTTTTCTGGGAAATCACTGACGATATCCAGATAAAGTCTGATCTGATCCTCGTTATACGTGGTTTCCGGCAGGAAAATGCCGGCGCAACAGGAGATGTCATTGACATCGACGCGGGCCAACTTCTTATGCCGGCAAGCCTCGATTTTTTGCAAAAGGATCGTCAGATCGCTCTTCCGGTCGCAGGCAAAGAGCGCGGCCATCAAAGAAAATATTTCAGAGGAAATGATGTGCATGCCCTCCCCGTCGATGACGACGGGCAGGATTTCCCGGTTGCGCGGCCAATTCCGCGCCAACTCGAAGACGTATCTTTGAATTCCTGTGCGATTTGGCGATGACGTAAACCACGTCAGATCGAACAATACGGCATCTCTTATCACAAAAGAAAGCAAAACATCCTCCAGACACAGGCCGGATTCCCGACGATCATCTAAATCGAATCAAGCAGAGATTTGGCATATTTTTCGAAGCTGTGCTTCTCGATGTATGAGTTTCGGACGTCCGATATTCTTTTTTCAAAGGCTCCCTGACCGTGCATTTCCAGAATCTGCTCGGCGATAAGGGGTGGGCTCAAAATATCGGGGATGCGCCGGATATAGTCCGGCGCTTCGATCGATGCGGCGATGCCGTTGTTGGTCACCGTCGGCAGGCCAGCCATGGCGCATTCGGCGACCGCGCCGCTCCCCTGACCGAAACCGATCTTCCGCAGTTGGATGCCGCAATCGGCCGCCAGAAGGAACTTCCGGTAGAGGTCGTCCGGGGCATAGTCCCCGAAGAAATGGACCGCACGCTCGACGCCGCAGAACTCCGCGTCCCGAACCAGCTTGTCCTTGAAGTCCGGATCGAGGCCGCCGACGAAGTAAAGGTCGGCCGGGATGTTCCAGTCATGCAGTTCGCCAAGGGCGAAGATGCACTCGGTCGCCCCCTTCAAGGGGGATACAGAACCGAAGGTCGCCAGCGACAGCCTGTTCGCCGACAGCCCCAGTTCGGAGCGGACCGCCCGGCGGGCATCGGGCTCCAGTTCCCTGTCCTCGAACAGCGGTGACGTGGCGAAAGGGATGTACAGGGGCTGGCGCCGGTAACGGGTGACGATCTCCTGCATGAAGCCGGGATGATGGACGATGATGTCGGCGGCTGAATCGATCACGTCGCCAAGGAACAGGTCGGGAAGGGTCCGCTGATCCCCAAGCCAGAGCTGCAGGTCCTGCTCGCTGACCTCGCGCCCGAACAGGCGTTGCGCCAGACGGCAGAACGCCGGCGTCCGCCCACCCATCGTGGTGTAATAATATTCGAACAGACGAGAATCATGGATGATCGCCGAGCCGCCATTCTCCAGAAGTTGTTTGAGGATCGGCGTATGGAAATGCGAATTTCCGATCACGAAATAGGTGCGGTCATATTGGCGTTGGTCGATCCGTTCGGCCACCGGCAGCAGCCGGACACCGGGAAGCGGTGGGGCATCCTTCGGCGTCACCTCGCAGTACACATCCACATCGGCATGGCGCGAAAGCGCCTTGACCGTGCTGAAGCTGTATGCCGCGACCCCGCTCCGCTGCGGGGGCCACGGCGTCGCGAAGGCCAGGCGCGGGCGCGCCCGGCGCAGCGGGGCCGGTCCGAAGGTGGAGGTGGTGGCAGAGGTGCGGGGGGCAGTCCGCCGCGAGGTTTCGATGGCTGTGCCCAGTGCCGACCAGAAACGGTCGCCCACGGCCGACGGGCGGAAGCGGTCGATGTGCGTGCGCTGCCGTGCGAGCAACCGCCTCCGCCCCGCGGCATCCAGCCTGGCGATGGACGTGAGTTTCGCCAGGGCATCGCCGGCGTCGGTGCGACTGAAGATCGCTTCCGGTGTGGAAACCAGTTCCAGATGGGCTTCGCAGTCCGACACCAGGGCGATCGATCCCGCCGCGATGGCCTCGACCACAGGCAGGGAGAACCCCTCGATCAGTGAAGCGACCACCGTCGCCAGGCTGCCCCGGTAGATCGCCGCCAGATCCGCGTCCAGGATATGCGGCAGGAAGATGATACCGTCCGATCGGCCGCCGCAGTCGCGGTAGCGCGCGGTCAGGGCTTCGCGCATGACGAAGGGATATTGCCCACCGACGACCAGCGGCACGGCGTCCGCTTCGGCCGTGGCCGCATACCGCCCGGCCATCTCGACGACGAGGTCCGCGTTCTTCCGGGGATCGCCGCCACCGACGAAGGCGATGTAGCGGCCGGGCTCAAGACCGAAAGTCCGGAGGATGGCGGCGGCCCTGTCATCCCCCACGGTGCAGGCCGAGTAGAAGTCGTCATGCACACCGACCCCGGTCACCGCGATCGACCCGGACGGGACTTTGCATATGTCCGCCAAGCGCCGGCCCGAATATTCGGAAATCGGGAAAAACAGGTCGAAATCGCGAAGGCCGTCGATCTGCCGGCAATAATCGTCGATGGCGTCCTTGCTGCCCAGATAGCCGTAATGGTCCCAGGGAATGAAATCGTAGATCAGCGAGGCACGGACCAGGGGAGTTCCGACATGCGGCTTGGCGGCGAAGTCGGTGCTGTCGGTCATCGGGGACAGGGACACGATCGACGCCGTTCGGTCCAGGTCCCGCGGAAACCTGAACATGACGCGGTCGAACAGAGCCGCGTATTCCGGCGGCAGGGGCGGCAGGTCGCGCGAGCAGCAGGCGACCGAAAAATAATTCCCTTCCGGAGGCCGGACACAGATGCTTGAGGAATGACGTCCGACACCGCGGTATTGATAATTCGGATCCTGAAGACAGCGAGCGTCGAAGAAAATACTGTGCTTTTCCATTTCAAGCGATCTATCGATATTATCGGGCACGCACTAGCGGAGAGAGGGCGGAGGAAGCCGCACCTGGATCTCTGGCCGGATCGCAGGCCGGATTGCCCACGCGCCGGCGCCAATACTCCAGGATATCCCCGATTGTGTCTGTCCATGCATGTGTCGGCGCCCAGCCGAGCAGTTCGCGTGCGCGGTTGGCGTTGCCCAGGACCAGCGGAGTCTCGCTCGGGCGCATCCGCGTCTCGTCGGTTGCCACCTCGATGGGAATGCGGGCCATGCCCAACAGGTCGTCCAAGACCGACCGGATGGACCGCGGCACGCCGGAGGCGACATTGAGCACGATCCCGTTGGGCAACTGGCCGGCACGGTCGACGATCCTGCAATAGGCATCCGCCACGTCCCGGGCGTCGAGGAAATCCCGCTCGCTTTCCAGGTTGCCGACACGCATGATCGGCGGTTGGAGGCCACGTTCGATCCGGGCGATCTGGGCTGCAAAGGCGGACACCGCAAAGTCTTCCCGCTGCCCCGGCCCGATGTGGTTGAACGGCCGTGCCCGCACGACCCTCAACCGGTCGGATGCCAGTTGCCCGACCGCCAGATCGGCCGCGATCTTGGTGCAGGAATAAAGGTTCGTCGGATCGGGAAGCGTGGTTTCGTCGACCGCGCGGCCACCCTGGAACGCCCGGCCATAGACCTCGGAACTGCCGACGAACAGGAAGCAGCCGCCCGGTCGGTGGCGGGCCAGGGCCTCGGCCAGACGCAAGGTGCCGAACAGGTTGATCTGCCAGGCCCGGTCGGGTGCCGACGCGACCGCAGCCAGGGTCGAGACGCCGGCCAGATGGACGATGTGGGTCGGCAGCACCTGCCGCACCACCTCGTCGATCCGGTCGCCGTCGGCGATGTCGAGCTGGACGGAATCGACGGCTCCCGACACGGCGTCCGGCGTCGCATCCGGCAGGGTGCCATCGTTGTTCACCCGGCTGCAGGCGATGACCTTTCCCCCGTCCGGGAGATGGCGCAGCAGGGCTTCCACCAGGTGCCGGCCGACAAACCCGGCGGCGCCGGTCACCATGATGCGGGGGCTTTCCCCTTCCGGTAGGGACCGGAGCTTATCCACGATGCACACCCTCACATTTACCGGGACAGGCTGTCTTACTGCACCAGACAGGCTGTCCGCGCCAGACCGCTTTTCGGGAGCGTCCGGTTTTCAGATGATCTCGATTTCGGGGAATGGGATGATCATCTTGCCGCCTCGTGCGAAGAATGCCTGCTCTCGCTGGACGACGCCTTCCTTGAAGTGCCATGGCAGCAGCAGGAAATAGTCCGGCTTCATGGCATGCGCTTCGGCTTCGGAGATGATCGGGATGTGGGTGCCGGGTGTGTAGGCACCGAACTTGTCCGGGTTCACCTCGGCGATGGCGACCAGTTCCTTCTCCGTCAGGCCGCAGAACTGGAGGACCACGTTGCCCTTCGTCGAGGCGCCATAGCCCAGCACCTTCTTGCCGTCCGCCGCCAGAGACTGCAGCAGGCGCGTCAGGTCGGCCCGGTGGCGGAACACCCGGGCCTCGAAGTCACGGTAGGGGACCGGGGTGTTCAGCCCCATCCGCTCTTCCTGCTCCAGCAGCCAGTTGATCACCGCCTCGTTGCGCCGGATCGGATTGCCGCGCCTGGCCGCCGTCACCGCGAAGCTGCCGCCGTTGACGCCGTTCATCTGCACATCCACCACCCGCATGTCCGCCTGGCGCAGGATGTATTCGATCGTTCCCAGCGAGTAGTATTCAAGATGCTCGTGGCAGATCGTGTCGTACGACACCGTGCGCAGCATCGACGGCATGTAGCTCTGCTCGAAGTGCCACAGCCCGTTCGGCTCCAGAGCGTCGTGAACCTCGCGGGCAAAGCGGATCGGATCGTCAAGGTCGTAGAACATGGCGATCGAGGTGATCACCCGCGCCGGCCGGTCGCTTGCCCGCCGGAACGCCTCGGCCGAGAAAAAGTCAGCCACCAGGGTGATGTCCTCGGGGTAGAAGGCCTTGAACTTCAGCCCGGTCGGATCGATGCCGATCCGCTTCAGACCGGCCGTCCGGTAGGCCTTGAGCGAGGTCGCGTCGTTGGAGCCGATGTCCAGAACCACGTCGCCAGCCGAAACCCCGGCAAAAGCCTCCAGGTTCTGGATCTTCTGCGTCAGGTGGCGCACCATCGACTGGTTAAGACCAGAACGGTAGCCGTAATTCTCGCCGTACATCTCCCCGGCGTCATAGGAATGCGCCAGTTGCAGCAGACCGCTGTCCGGGCACCACACCAGTTCCAGAGGCCCCCGCGTGACCGGAATGCTCTTGGAATGGGGGAAGACGCCGGTCAGTTCCTGCCGCCCAAGGTCCAGGACCGAAACAAGGTGATCGCTTCCGCTGATCCGGCACTTGTCTATCCGCTTGTATCCAACGTTTTCCACAAAAGCCGCCTTCGGTTGTCAATGCGCGCTGCGCAGCCTGCCAAAAATCTCAAGACCACTCAAAAAAAACGTCACGATGGCTGAAGGCTTCCCTGTTACCGATAACGCACAGGAAAGCTCGGCACCATTGGCGCGACTGCCATTCCGTAGCATATCGATCAGCCTGCACTTTTCTGTCATTCCGGGTTCCCGCACAAACCGGACGCCTGATTCGTCAATAGATAAATTCAATATACTGGGAAAATTTTTGTTTTATCCAAAAATTAATTGGGAATTACTTTATCTTTTCATTTTAATTTATTCAAGAAAGAGAATGGAAAGCAACAATCGAAGGTGTCATTTGTCAGGCAATGCATCAGGACCACTTCGATCTACTCTTATTCCACACATCTAACGAAGCAATCATCTGCATGCAATAAAATACTGGAATTGGAGCCAACGGCGCACTTCACGAAGCATTTGAAATGTTTGCTTAACTGATTTTCCAGACAGGATGGTGTGCTTTCTGCATCAAGTCGGGAGCATCCTTTCTGACGCCCGGAAAGCGATTGGGCCAGAGCTGGCAACAAGTTGACTTGTTCGTATATCTTTGGTAATAAATTTGATAATTTCCAAAAAGGTCGGAAAATGATCTGCTATATCAAAATTAATATTCGATATGGTTCAGAATTTAATCTAGGAAGTTTATGTTTTTCCGTGCAGATGTTGATCGAATTTTTTTCGAACATCTATGAGTGCATCGGAATTGTCGGGGAAGACAGGCTGCCCGGGATATCCGCTTTTCCCTTCCCCTTGCGCAGGATTGAGGACGGCCCCATCCCGGGCAGGCCGTTTCTTGTTTTCGACCCATGCCCATTCGATCCTGTTTCTGGTACGGTCTGGGGTTTTCTTGCCCAAGCAGCCGCTTCGATCGCCTACATCGATCCCGTGAACCTCATGCGTGAAGCGGGCGGTGGTTACCATGCCACGCTGAGCGGAATAACGATGCTGCGTCGCTATGACGCCCTGCTAACCGGCCAACCCGCGGCTGGAGAGGTGGAGAGCCAATTGCGCCGGATCCTCGGACCGGCCATACCTCCGGTCCATCCGGTACCGATGACCGCGCGATCCACGGTGGAAAGGATGTCGGGCCGCCCGGTGCCGGGACTGGATGGAGGCCGTATCCTACTGCTCGTTGGCTTCGACGAGACGCAAGCCTTCGAAGCCTCTTTCCTCTCCGCGATCGGCCAGATCGAGGTCCGGCACGGAACGCCCATCGTCGCCGTCATCGTCGTCGGGGATTCGCTGCCGGAAACGCCTAGGCAGGCACCGTCGGCCACCCCTGTCCACGTTACAACGCACCGGCTCGCCAACCCGGAACCGGAAGAATGGGCCTGGCTGCTGGACCAAGCTGCGGCGGTGGTCGTGCCCGCGGCGACCCCGGACCATCTCGTCGCCGCAGCCGAGGCGGCAGCCCGAGGCAGGCGCCTGATCCTCCAGGGACCGCCGGGGCCGTGGGTGGAGACGCAGATCGCCGGCCCGAACATGCCGATCCCCGACATCCAGAGCGCCGACCTCGCCGACGCAGCCGTCCTGGCCGCCTGCCTGCGTACCGCGCTCAATACCGCACAGTCCGCTCCCCCCACTCCCATGACGGGGTCCGGCGCAGCGGAGCGGACCCCGGCCGTCCTGATGAAAACGGTCGAACGCATCCTGCAGCGCCCAACCGCCCAACCCACCGGGACCGACGCCGAGGTTCGGGAACTGGAACTGGCGACCTATCTGGGGAGCGACCCGGCCATCGACGCCCTGGTCGGCGGCATCGAACGAGGCCTGCCCGACACGGTGCGGCTGACCGTCTACACCCCGGACGGGGAGAGCCGTGCCGGACTGGGACCGGCAACCAGCATCCGCCCCTTCTCCGCCTACACGGCGTTCGGCCGGCACAGCCGGGTGCTCTGTGCGATGAGCGCCACGACAGTGCCGGATTTGTCGTCGACTTCGCCATGGCGGTGCGCCCCAGCCTGCTGCTGCGGGACGGCTATATGCTCGATTACTGGCGCGGCCGTCTGGAAAAGCCGAAACTCGACGCATTCATCGACCGCGTCTGCCGCCGGATGGTCGACGCTGCGACCATCGACGCCTGGGAACACCATTCCATGCCGGTCTCCCGCAGCTTCCTGGAACCGATCGCCGATGGCACCCCCCGGATCCTGGTGCACGGCGTGGACGTCGCCCGGCGCCTGTCGGCCGAACTGCATCGGCCGGTCGCCGGCCTTTCAGCCCTGCCATCCCAGCGCCTGGAAGCGGAAGAACTGACGCCGGCCTTTATCGCGATGACGCGCGCCCGGCTCGGCGTCCCTCCCGGCTGCGCCCTGATCGTCAGCTTCTCCCCTCCCTCGCACCTGACCGCGCTGGAGGAAACCCTCTGGGCTGTCCATCTGCTCCAGCACTGGGGAGTGCCGGTCCAGTGGCACATCGCCGCCGCCTGCGAACCGGGTGTCCAACCCTTCATCCAGCACATGCTGGACCGCCTGCACTTGTCCGGGATGGTCATCTGCCATGGCGATGCGCCGGCGCCGGACACGATACGCCAGTATCTGATCGCGGCGGATGTCGGGCTGCAGCTCAGCAAGGTTGCCTTCGGGCGGTTCGCCGGGGGGTTGGTCGACTGCATCGCCGCCGGCATGCCGAGCGTCGCCAATGCCGAACTCGCCGCATCCGCCGACGCGCCGCAGGGCGCCGTCCTGCCTGTGAGCGACATGCTGAGTTCCCTTGAGGTTGCCCTCGCCCTGAGGCGTACGATCGAGGCCGGCCCCATCGGTGACCGCGCCGAACGGCTCCGGGCCTATGCCGGGGAGCGGACGGCGTCCGCCTACACCCAATCTCTTCTCTCTCACCTGGCACGGGCGCGATGACAGTGACGGCGGCGGCCCTCGATGCCGATCTGATCGGCTCCCTGCTCTACGGCCGGATCTGGCTCGACCTGACAGAAACGACCAGCAGCTTCCACCGGACCGGCATCCAGAGGACGCTGGCCCAGATGATCGCGACGGCGTCCGACCGCGGTCGGCTCGTACCCTTCACCGTGGCACCGGACGGCATGGTGGTCGTGCACGACCATGCCCTGCTCGACCTGCTCGCCGACGAGCTTTTCGCAGCGGACGATTTTGGAACGGTCAGCGCCAGAATCGCGGAACTGACCGCCCGCCCCCTCTGCCGGGTCGGCCGCGATACCCTTCTCTCCGCACGCGCGGTGGTCAACATCGAGGTCTTCTACAACACCGTCCGCGCCGAGTTCTACGCCCACCTGACCAGGCGGATGCGCGAACGGGTCTTCTTCCTCATCTACGACATCATCCCGATCGGGCAGCCCAACCACTTCAAGAACCATCTGCCCTTCGCGATGGAGTATTTCCGCTTCTGCCTGAGCGTGGAAAACATCGCGACGATCTCCTCCTTCACCCGGGACCAGGTTATCGCCGTCATGGGACGGCGCGACACAGACAACATCCGGATCGTCACTCTGGGCAGCGACA
The DNA here is from genome assembly GCF_041507355.1 of Azospirillum sp. HJ39. Taxonomy (NCBI): domain Bacteria; kingdom Pseudomonadati; phylum Pseudomonadota; class Alphaproteobacteria; order Rhodospirillales; family Azospirillaceae; genus Azospirillum; species Azospirillum sp. HJ39. Next base: position 140,689 of record NZ_CP167914.1, read on the forward strand.
CCTTCGGCACGGTGCTGCCGCTGACTCCGGCGCAGCAGGCCGCCGATCGGCCGGGCACCCCGCTGTTCACCGTCGTCGGCACGGTGACGGACCGCAAAGGGCACCTGCTCGTCCTCCGGACTTTCCGCTCCCTCTGGGACGAAGGCGCCGACGTTGCCCTCGCCTTCCTCGGCAACCCGGATGGCGCCACCTCCGACGACCTCTTCGAGGCGATGGAGGAGGACGGGCGCGATCCCAAGCGCTTCCGCTGGGTCCGGGCTCCGGGCGACGCGGACATCCGCGACGCCCTGGCCTCATCCTGGGGCACGGTCTATGTCAGCGACGGCGAAGGATTCGGACTGGGGCCGCTGGAAAGCCTCCAGGCCGGCGTCCCGACCATCGTGCGGTCCGACTACCCGTCCCTGGCGGACATCCCGCCGCGGGGACAAATCCGCGTTCCGCCCCATGACGCGGCGGCCTTGAAAGCCGCGGTGCTGTCGCTGCTGGACCGGGAGGTCCATCATGCGACGAAGGTGGAACTGGCCGACCTGACGCTCAAGACCTGGACGCAGTTCGGACAGGATCTGAACGGCTGGATCGAGGAACGATCGGCGCCGGTCCAGCCCGTCGACGATCTGGGGTTCGGGGCGATAGCGGCCGGCGGATTGCACTCCGCATCGCTGCGGGCTTGCCGCGACCTGCTGTTCGGCACCGCCAACGCCTTCGCCAAGGCCGCGCTGGACCTGAGCCTCGACCTCGAGGGCTGGTACGGCTCGGGCCGGCTGCGCCGGCTGGTCGATCTCAATTCCGCTTCGCCTCCGCTTCTGGTTGCCGACCTCGTCCATCACAGCGTCGCAACCGGCATGAGCGACCGGCGGGCGGGCGTCCGAACCCTGCTGACCTGCCTGGCCCTGACATCGGGACGGGCGGGCGGGCCCGGCGCGGACCGCATCCATCACGACCTGCTCGCAGTCATCGCCGACGCTCCCGGCAACCGCAGCGCGATGCCGCCGCAACTCGACCGCCTGCCGGCCGAGATCGACCGGCTGAGCCGCCTCGACACACTTCCCGCCGAGGATTTCCCCACCGCCCTGGCCGGCGTCCTGGCCGGGAAGTCCCTGGACCTGGCGCTGTGGCGCAGCCTCTGCCTGTTCACCGGCAGTTCTTCCGGCACGCGCCGGCAGGCTCTGGTAAAGGGCCTGTTCACCGGTCCGGTGAGCCTGGAGGCGGATTGGGACCGCTGGATCGGGCTGTATGGCGCAGCGTCCATCGTCCTGTCCGATCCGGAATGGGGCAGGGCGCCGGCCGTCTGCAACGACATGCTCCTGCTGTCGTCCGTCGCCCCGCCGGCCCTGCGCGACCTGCGTCCGCGCGGCTCCGGCATCGAACGGCGCTTTGCCGATGCCTCGGCCCTGCGCGACACGGCGGGCGCCGCACAGGTCTTCGAAGCCCTGACGGGACGCAAGCCCGCCGCCGACCAGTCGGCCGCCATGCGGGATCTGCGCGAGGCCGGGGCATGTCGGGAGGCCCTGCTCGCCTTCATCGCCTCCCACTGGATGGGGCTTGGCCCGGACGCGCTGGAGGCTGTGCGCCTGACAGCGGCCAAGTCCGTCCTGATCAGGCTGCGGGACGCCGCCGCAGAAACCGGGACCGACGGCGGAGTGGACGCCGGGGCGTTCGTGTCCCTCTGCCACGCCAGCATCCTGCTGCGACACGCCGACGAGATGGACGCCGCGCATCATCTGGACATTCACCGCCGTCACTCCCCGTTCCAGGTCATCGAAGGTCTGATGCGCTCACCGGAGGCCCGGCAGACCTATGGCGACATGGCGGCGGCCGTGATCGACGCCAATCCGCGCCACAACGCCTTCCTGACCGCCCCGCTGATGCGCAGCGTCGAACGCCTGCTGGAGGCACCCGACGGGCAATTCACCGCCCTGTTCCACAAGCGGCTTCTGGGCCGGGCGGGCCGGGTCGACGAGATCGACGCCCTGAATGTCCGGCTTGCCCTGGGGGTGTCGCGGGAACGGCTGATCGCCGAAGTGATGGCGGGCATCGACTTCCGCGCCCGCCTCCTGCCCGATCCGGACGAGCCGGCCACCGTCCAGCGGCTCCTGGGGACGCGGCTTCTCGAACACTGCCGGAATGGCCTGCGCATGCTGGACGGGGAGGGGTTCACCGAGACCTGCTTCCTCCAGTTCCGCGGACGGCTTCCCACTCCGGAAGAAAAGGCCGCATGGCCGGTTTCCGGCGGGGCGGGCGGCTGGCGCGCGCTTGTGTGCGCCAGCCTCGCCTCCGACGACTGCACGGCGGTCTTTTCCGCCGACTGCATAGACCGGATCCGCCCACTGCTGGCCGACCGCCTCATCTCGCGGCCATCCCTGGTCAGGCGCGTCTCCTCGCTGCTGGCCATGGGCGAGGCGGACTTCGTCACCCGGCTGCACGAAACGCTTGCCGGCCGGCGGGCCGAACCAGCCGCCCGCAGCGCCCTGGCCTACCGCCTGTCGCTCGGCATGCCCCGGGAAACCGCGATGCTCCAAATCCTTGGGCGCCTTACCCCTGCGGCATCTCCCGGGGCGGAAAGCGGGCCGAACGCGACCTTCGTCGAACTCGTCGATGCGCTCGCCGTCGCCATCGCCCGACGGCTTCACCAGGCCCAGGCCGGCGGCACGAACGCCTATGTCGACGCCTGTTATCTGGCGGTGCTCGGCCGTCCGGCCAATTCCGACGGACGGAACGGTTACGCCGCGGTGATGCGCGACGAACCCAGGGCCGGCTGGCTGATGGTGGCGCAGCATCTCTGCCGGTCGTCCGAATGTGCCAGCTTCGCCGGCCCGTTCGCCCAGTCACGCCTGGTCCTCGTGATCGCGGCGCTGCTGACGGAACCGCACCGCACGGAAGCGCTGCTGGGACTTGCTGCCTCACCCTAGAGCGTGATCGGTTCAAGCGGAATCGCGTGAACCGTGTCTCACACGGAAAATCAGAAGCCTAAAGTCGGGACGGCCGCCGCACTGGCCACGGATATGCTGAAAAGACTGAGGGCGCCCCGGCAGGAGCGCCCGGATTGAGGAGCGGTCATGTGGGCGCAGGGTAAGGCACCGGCAAGGAAACGGATCTTCTGGTTGGGAATGCACGTCGTTCTGACCAGGACCGAGCTGCCGCGCCTGCGGGAGCTCGGCTATGAGGTCTTCAACCCACCCTACATCGCACCGGTCTACGATCAGTCGGCCAATCTCGACTGGGACGCCGAACAGCCGACCACCCTGCCGGAGGAGGTCTTCAGGATCCTGTCGACGACGAATTTCTTCTATGCCGATTTTTCTCCGAAGATCGTCGATATCCTGAACACCTATTTCGACGTGATCATCGTCACGATCACGCCGGTCTGGCTGGAGCCGGTCCTGCGGCATTTCCACGGCCCGATCATCTACCGCATCTACGGACAGCACGGCCACCTGTCGTCGGACATCGTCGACCGGAAGCTGTGGGCACGGCTGGTCAGCCACCCGAACTTCCACATCGTTCCGTTCTGCGACCAGGTGGTGGAGGACGAAGCCCCGTGGTTCCGTGCGCGGTGCGTATCGAGCGTTCCCTATTCCCTGCCGCTCGACACCTTCAAGCATCGCGACACCTGGCTTTCGCACGGGCACAGCCGGACCATCATGGTCAGCGTCCCCAACATCCACAACCCGTTCTTCAACAAGATGTACCAGCACTTGAACGCCGTCTATCCGGACCCTTTCATCCGGATCTACGGGGTTCAGCGCGCCGATGTCGGCGACCCGCGGGTGGTGGGAAGTCTGGACCGCGCGATGCTGATCCGCCATTTCCAGCAGGCGGCCGGCTATTTCTACTCCTACCGGGACAGGAACGTCTGCTATCTGCCGCCGATCGAAATGATGACGGTGGGCGGGCCGGTCCTGTTCGCGCCGGGCTCACTCCTGCACCGTTTCTTCGGCTGCGACACGCCGGGCCTGGGCAAGACCCCCGACGAGACCCGCACTAAGATGCAGTGGCTATGTCAGGGGGATGCGCCCTTCGTCCACGAGATCCTTGCCTCGCAGACCGAGGTTCGCAAGCTCTACGACCCGGACCATGTCAACCCACGGTTCGACGAGGTGATGCAGGCGCTGCTCGACAGCGCTCCGCCGTCGCCGGTTCCGCCGTTGAGCATCCGTGCCGGGGACGTGTCGGCAGCGGACCGCTTCGGCGCAGCCGGCGAGCCGGTCATCGCGTGCCTGGGTCATCTTCACCCCTCCGGCACCGGCTTCTGGGCGGAAGTCCCCCATGCGGATCAGGTGCGGGAACAGCTCCGCCTGCTGGTCGACACACTTCTGGCGGAAACCTCCTGCCGCCTGATCCTGACCAGCTATGCCAGCGACCTGCCGACGCTCTGCGACCGGTACAGCGGAGCAGTGGCCGAGGGGCGGCTGGCCTTCCATGCCATCGACCATGAGCAGCTCGATGGTAGACAGGATGCCGTGGAAGACCGGACGGACGCGGTGGCCCTGATGCTGGAGACCGTCGTCGGGATCGATCCCGGCACGACGCCGGCGACGGAACGGCTCACCGACGCCCTGTTCCGCCTGCGCTGCCTGCAGCGGCTCGTCGACGATCCGGAGGTTGCCGCCGTCGTGGTGCCGGGGGCGGGGCTGTTCCCCGAAGCCGTATCGCTCTCCAAGCCCTCGATCCTGTTCCTGCCACAAGCCATCGCCACCCTTTCCGCCGCGACGGCCTCCCCGGCCGTCAGGCTGCAGACCGCCCTTCTCGCCCGTCGGGCCATCCTGCTGTTGACCGATGCGCGGGGCATGGTGGACTGGCTCGCCCACCAGCTCGACCTGCCGCCGGCACGGGTTGCCTGGGTGCCGCTGTGCGGGGCCGATTCTCCCCTGGATGGTTTCCTGGAGCAGATTTCCGGCACGGCACCCTTCCTGTATGCGCCGACCAGCGGCTCCAACCTCGACGAGCAGGCCCTGCTGCTGGCTGCCTTCAGCCTTCTTCTCGAAACGCACCCCACCGCCCGCCTGCTGGTCGGGGCTTCGTCGCCGGCGGTCGAGGCCGAGGCAAGACAGGTGGCGGCGCGGCTGGGGGTGGAGGGAAGCGTTCTGTGGCTGTCCGTGGCCGATAACCGGCTGGAGCGCCTGCTGTTCGAAAAGGCCGCCGCACTGTGCATCGGCTCCAGGCAGGGCGCGGGGGGCTTTGCAGGATCGTCTGAAGCACCGGGCCATCGGAAGGCGGCAGCCGGTATCCGGACCGTCGGGCTGGGCATTGCGGGCGGAGACATCGACATGCTGGCGGACGCTCTCCTGGCCGCGCTCCGGGCGGCACCCGGAGCATCCCCCGATCCCATATGGCCGGAAAGCGACCAATCGGTTCCGCCGCACGGAGACGGCGTAGCCCGGCTTCTCCAGGCCATGCGTCCACCGGACGGCGGCCGGACCGATGCGGGTTGAGGGCATGGCGATGACGCGACGCAAGCCGACCGGCCTCTTCGTGAATACGGAAAAGGCGAATTGCAGCATTTATAAATCGGCCTGATGGTGTACCGGGCGCTTGCCCAAGGCTCCGACTGGACGCTCGACTATGCGGAGATCGATCAACTCGACGTCGCGGCGCTCCATGACCTCAGGCTGGAGGCGAAGCCGGGGGCCGGCCTGCAGCCGAAGCCCGCCGAGGCCTATGATTTCTGGGTCTTCAACTACCATCACCTGACAATGCGGGGGGCGGCCCTGCTGGATTCCGGCCGGCTGCGCCTGCTGGGCGGCCTCAAGTTCTGCATCGTCCTCGAGGTCGCCCGCGATGACGCATTCGTCCACGCGCCGCGCGGGGATTTCGACGGCTATCTCGTGCTCGATCCCACCATCGGCGATACGGATCCCGCAGTCCATCCCTTCCCGCGTCCGCTGGAAGCCGTGACGCCATCGGCCCGGCCGGTGGAGGCCGGGCTGCCCGTCATCGGCAGCTTCGGTTTCGGAACGCCGGGCAAGGGCTTCGAGATCGTCGTCGACGCGGTCAACCGTGAGTTCGACCGCGCGGTCATCCGCATCAACATCCCCCCCGCAACCTACGCCGACGACTATTTTTTCGGCCTGCATGGCCGGAATTACGCCGAATATCTGGGCGACCTCTGCAACAGCGTGGCAAAGCCCGGCATCGAGGTCCGCGTTTCGCACCGGTTCTTCACCAAGGAGGAGTTGGTGGAATGGTGCGCGGGAAACACGCTCAACTGCTTCATGTACACCCGGAACCAACCGGGGCTGGCGGCGACGACCGATCAGGCGGTGGCGTCCGGACGCCCGCTGGCAGTATCGACGAACGACACGTTCCGCCACCTGCACCGCTACATCACCCCATATCCCTACCGCTCGCTGCGCAAATCCATTGCCCTCTCCGGAGCGGAGGTCCAGCGCATGCGGCGCGACTGGGCGCCGGAGCGCAACATCACTGCCTTCCGCAGCATCCTCGGCGATCATGGATTGCTCGACCGGAAGCCCGGAAGCGTCGGCAACCCATTCCCGGCACCCCACCCCCCGGCGGGCCGGGCCTGCGCGTGTCCGGAAGGCTGTCCCGCTCCCTCGCCGCCCTGCGCCGCCCCCGCATCCTGATGCTCGACATCTGCGACGACGGGTCGCCGCTGGAGGGGCTGGGTGGGCACGCCATCGAATTCATGCGCCAATCAGACCGTTTCACCTTCCTGCACGAGCGCTGCACCCGTTTGGCGACACTCGCCACGATCCTGCGCGCCCAGCAGGATTTGGACGCGCTCGTCATCGACGCCGGGTTCTGCCGAAACATCGAGGCGCTCGCCAGGATCCTGTCGGCGGTGGTCGGCGTGCACCGGTTCGGCTGCTGGCACGACCGGATCGAGGCGTTGGCGGGCTGGCCGCTGCTCCGGGGTCTGGACCATGTGCTGGTCACCGGCGGGCTGCCCGATCCCCGGAACGGTTCGCTGAGCTACATTGGCCGCATGGTGCCCGACCTGACCAACGTGAAACTGCCCCCCGGCGACCGGATGCGCGTCGGCAGCGTTCTGGCGGAGCCCGATCCCGGGACCGTCCGCCGGATCGTCGAGGTGGCATGCGGTCTCGGGCCATGCGAGATCGCCCTGATGCCGATCCTCGACGAGGCAGCGATGGGGCAGGTCGAGGCGGTCCTGGACAGCGTCCGCCCGCTTGCCAAGGCGGCTGGCATCACACTGGACCTGCTGCCACGAGCGGGGTCACAGGCCGCACTCTGCGACGTCTTCGCCACCAACAGCGTGAATGTCTTCGTCCATGGGACGGACCATGACGAGCGCCTCGCCCGCTGCATGGACCTTGCCCTGTCCGTCCAGCGGCCGCTGGCGACGACGGTCGACGGCGCCGGACGGCGCTTCGCCGGATCGCCGCTCGCCCTTGGCGAGCGGAGCCTCGCCGCCATTGCCCACGGAAACCTTTCCGGCCTCGCTCCATTCTGCAACGACTGGAGCGTCGGACGCTTCAGGATGCGGCTGGAGGCTGCTCTCAGCCCACGCTTCGGCTGGCCGGATCATGACCTGCATGCCCATGCGCCGCAAGGATGATGCCGGCGCATGGACATGTGGCTTTCATGGAAAGGCAATCCGGCCAAGCCAGGTCTTCATGCCCTTCGTCAAGCGCGCCTCCTTGCCGAGCGTCGCCAGATAGAGGAGATATTTTGCTTTGACGGAAAGGTCCATGGGATGCTCCGGCACCAGCACAAGCGGCTTGACCTCTCCGTCGCGCGGCCCGAAATCGACGCGCAGGGCGAAACGGATGAATGCCGCATCATCGAGCGACATCAGCATCTTGAAGAGCGAGCGGGACGGCAGCCTCGTCTGAAGCTCCTTATGCAGGAACACCTGCTTCGGATCGAACACGTCGATCTCGGCAAGGGCTTCCATGCATGCCAGCCACGGCTCGGGCTTGCGCTCCCGGTTGAAGGGACATGTCGCAATCTCCTTGATGATGAGTTTCCGCGCCTCCGGAGTCTGGCGGGGCACGAGCCAGTCCATATAGCCCTTCCTGAGGCTCTCTTCGGCGGGACGGTCCAGAAGGAGGTGAAAACACAGTTCCACGAAGTCCTCGATGTCCGCCTTCAGCAGAGCCCGGTACTTCTGCAGACACTCATCAAGAAGCGGGTCCACTGAACCCTGCTGGCTTGCCGCCTCTCCGGCATGGTTCGGGGAAAGATGGCCGCCGGGCACCGCATCGTAGGGAAGACCCGGATGTGCCCGGTAGAAGATGACCCCGCATATCCATCTCTGAAGTTCCTCGGCGCCACGGACCTGGATGAACTCCTCGCCGGAAGCTATGAGTAGAAAGAGGTCGAGCTTGTCCGGCGAGACCTTCTCTCCAATCCTGGACCAGCCGGCCATTTCGGAACCACGGGCCCTGCGCCCGAACAGTGCCAGGAAACAGGCATCGATAAAGGCCGGGCCATCCTGATCGACGATGCGGTGGATTGCCCGCGCGGCTTCGAAACGGTCCTGGAAGCCGGTTATGGGCGACGCCGCCAGGGAGTTCAGTGCGGAACCCTCCATGGAACCGTAAATCCAGCCGGCCGTTTTGCGGGCGACCTCGTCCCAGCCCGGCAGCAGGCTCCGGTCGATTTCCCGGCGCTTGGCCGCCACAGCTTCGGGATCGAGAAAGGCCCGCACGGCGGCGGTCAGCGTGTCGAAAGTGACGTCGATCGCCAGAAATCCGCCATGGGCGAACTCCAGGGCGGGAAGGCTTCTGGAGACGATTGCCGGGATGCCGGCGCGCAGGCCTTCGAGAACCGGCAAGCCAAATCCTTCCCCCACATACAGCAGCGCCGTTGCGTATCGGAGGATTTCGCACAGCTCCGCGTCGGAGGCGTGTTTTTCCCATGTGAACAAAGGCTGATCGCGGCACAGCGCATCCAGACGCTCCGCCTCCTCCGGACCGACAGCGCCGGCTTGACCGATGAAGGTCAGGCGGACCACTAGACCGGAGGCCCACATCGCCTCGAAAACATCGAGGACAAGGACATGGTTCTTGTGCGTGGCGACGGTTCCGACAACCACGAACTCCGGCCGCCGGTTGTCCGGGGTGCAGATCAAATCCTCGAATGCGTCCGAACCACCGCCGACGACGATCGGATTCCGCAAGCTCCGCCCCGCAAGGCGCAGCTCAAAGTCCCTTTGTGCTTTGCGTGAGGAGAACGCAATGTTTTCCAGACACTGCAGAACATGGAAATACCGATCCCCCCCTTCCATTCCAGACGATGGATCGGGGGCATGGCAGATGGCGTACAGCTTGCCCGGTCTTGTCGATAAGGCCTTGTCGTAGAATTCGATGTGATGCTCGCTGCAGGCCGGCCCAGGCAAAAGAATGCCGTCGCAGGCATCGAACTGGCTCTCCGTAATCGCCTCCAGGGGATGGTCGATGAACGCCGCCAGTTCCCGTGAAATCTCCGTGTCTCCGCTCTCATCGGTGCATTGGAAAAATTTTCCGATGAATTTCAGAACATCGAAAGAAATCATGTGCATGTCGGATTTCTTGTCGACCGCCACCGGAACGAGGATTTTGTCCTTCGGCCAGTTGTGCATCAACTCGATCATGGTTCTTTGGGCGCCGCCACGGGACGGGTGGGTCAAGAACCACGTCAAATCGAACAGCACTGCATCCCTGGTCGAAAAGCTACGCATAAAACCCTCTGACGGAGCATCAAGGAGATCTCGGCTCTTTCGACGATCCCTGCCCTTGCAGGCCGGGATCATGAAGGCTCATGATCTGTTCGGCAACGAACAAAGGGGAAAGGGCCGGAAACGCGCCCAACACGGCCTGCTGACATGGCCGTTGGCGGCAGGCCCCCGACAACGGTCGGCGGGAACGGAAAATCATCGGCGCGTCCGCAACCGGCCGGCGCGGGGACCGGACCATGAGCCGCCCGAACACGGCCTCATGTCCTGGCAAGAAGAAAGCGCGCATCGATAAGGACATGCACGCTTTTCGGGAGCGTCCGGTTTTCAGATGATCTCGATTTCGGGGAATGGGATGATCATCTTGCCGCCTCGTGCGAAGAATGCCTGCTCTCGCTGGACGACGCCTTCCTTGAAGTGCCATGGCAGCAGCAGGAAATAGTCCGGCTTCATGGCATGCGCTTCGACTTCGGAGATGATCGGGATGTGGGTGCCGGGTGTGTAGGCACCGAACTTGTCCGGGTTCACCTCGGCGATGGCGACCAGTTCCTTCTCCGTCAGGCCGCAGAACTGGAGGACCACGTTGCCCTTCGTCGAGGCGCCATAGCCCAGCACCTTCTTGCCGTCCGCCGCCAGAGACTGCAGCAGGCGCGTCAGGTCGGCCCGGTGGCGGAACACCCGGGCCTCGAAGTCACGGTAGGGGACCGGGGTGTTCAGCCCCATCCGCTCTTCCTGCTCCAGCAGCCAGTTGATCACCGCCTCGTTGCGCCGGATCGGATTGCCGCGCCTGGCCGCCGTCACCGCGAAGCTGCCGCCGTTGACGCCGTTCATCTGCACATCCACCACCCGCATGTCCGCCTGGCGCAGGATGTATTCGATCGTTCCCAGCGAGTAGTATTCAAGATGCTCGTGGCAGATCGTGTCGTACGACACCGTGCGCAGCATCGACGGCATGTAGCTCTGCTCGAAGTGCCACAGCCCGTTCGGCTCCAGAGCGTCGTGAACCTCGCGGGCAAAGCGGATCGGATCGTCAAGGTCGTAGAACATGGCGATCGAGGTGATCACCCGCGCCGGCCGGTCGCTTGCCCGCCGGAACGCCTCGGCCGAGAAAAAGTCAGCCACCAGGGTGATGTCCTCGGGGTAGAAGGCCTTGAACTTCAGCCCGGTCGGATCGATGCCGATCCGCTTCAGACCGGCCGTCCGGTAGGCCTTGAGCGAGGTCGCGTCGTTGGAGCCGATGTCCAGAACCACGTCGCCAGCCGAAACCCCGGCAAAAGCCTCCAGGTTCTGGATCTTCTGCGTCAGGTGGCGCACCATCGACTGGTTAAGACCAGAACGGTAGCCGTAATTCTCGCCGTACATCTCCCCGGCGTCATAGGAATGCGCCAGTTGCAGCAGACCGCTGTCCGGGCACCACACCAGTTCCAGAGGCCCCCGCGTGACCGGAATGCTCTTGGAATGGGGGAAGACGCCGGTCAGTTCCTGCCGCCCAAGGTCCAGGACCGAAACAAGGTGATCGCTTCCGCTGATCCGGCACTTGTCTATCCGCTTGTATCCAACGTTTTCCACAAAAGCCGCCTTCGGTTGTCAATGCGCGCTGCGCAGCCTGCCAAAAATCTCAAGACCACTCAAAAAAAACGTCACGATGGCTGAAGGCCTCGTCCGTACCGCTTCGAAGCGGATGATGTCATATTCACCCAGACAACCGCCGGACTGGGCCTCGATCGTCACCAGCACGACGCCTTCGACCACAATCCAATGCTCGGCACGGTGATGGTGCATCTGCAGCGGCAGCGTCTCGCCGGGCTTGACTGTGATCCGCTTGCCCTGGACGCGCGAACCGCTCCCCGACGACACGCCGCGCGGTTTCCTCGATCATCTTCAGATCGCTTGGCAGGGGCAGGAGCTGCTCGGGATAAAGCGCGCGGGACAGGGGCCAAAGGCGGCCTCCCGATCCATCCGACAAAATGACCGGGATCACCGTGGCGGCAACGGGGATGGTCTTCATGATTGTGCTGTCCTCGGCCAATCCCAGCGTTTCCACCTGCAGGCGCCGATGCAGCGAGGCCCGGACGCCCATAAAAATTCCGGCGTTCGCAATGCCTCACGGTAGACCCATCCACAGGACATGTCCTCCAGATTTTCCACCCCGAACAGTTGCCAAAACCGCCCTCTAAGCCATGCGAAACATGACATCGGGAGGCCAAATCTCTACCGCATACATTCTCTTTCGATTTACCTCTAATGCCATAATCATCCCTCGGCAACAACATATTCGCGCTCTGCGGCACATGATCTCGGACTCAAAAGGTATAGACTCAAAAGCATATAAGCACAAATCGTCTGAATTCGATCGTGTGCGCGGCGGAAGGGGCGCCGCGCATCCCATTTTCCCAGGGGTATCACTTCAGGTTACGGATCGGATTGCCGAATGAGTTTTCGAGACAATCGGGATCACGGTTCGCACGCTTTCGCCGGATCTTGAGGCTGAGTTCATCGGCTTGTTTCCGGACGAGGTTCATGGCGATGCCAGGAAGCCGGACCTGGCGGGAGAACCGCGGTCGGCCCTCCCACGCCTTGCCAACCTGAAGCGATTGCCTTGCCGTTTTTCCGCCTCACGCTTGACAACACGCGCTGCGCAAGAATAAGAACAAAACACAAACACCGAAGAACCGCCTTCATCGCTCCGCCCGGCTCCCGCCGCGGCGGGGCGTTTCGCATGCGCCTTCGGGTTGCCCATGCCCCCCCGGACAGTCAGGAGAAAAGCGGCATGCCCCTCTTGCCCACAGACGACTATGGCCAACGCATCCAGGCACTGCGGCCGGGCACAGCACAAACGGTGCCGTTCGGCGTCGCGTCGCGCGCATCCGTCCCCTTTCTCCCCACCACGACGGTGATCCGGGTCGTCGCCACCGCACATTGCTTCATCGCCCTCGGCCAAGCGCCGTCCGCCAACACCGACGGGCACTATCTACCCGCTGGAGCGCCAGAATATTTCCGGGTGGTTCCGGGAAAGTCGCTGGCGGCCGTCCGCGCCACCACCGACGGCGCGCTGCATGTGTCGGAGATGCTGTGATGCTCGCCCGCATCGGTCGTCTTCTCGCGGCGACGCGGCGCTTCGTCGGCGCGCTCGCCACCCGCTCCGGGAACGCGCTCACGACGCGCTCAGGGGATCGTCTCGTCGAAAGGTGACACATGTCCGACATCGCCATTCATCAACTCGCCACCGCGGGCACCCTGTCCGGCAGTGAAATCCTGCCGGTCGATGACGGCACCGCCACCCTGCGCACGACCGTCGCCGCCATCCGCCAGGGGCTGGCCGCTGCCGGGCATGGGCATGCCATGGCCGATGTAGAAGGGCTGCAGGCGGCGCTGAACGCCAAGGTGCCCCTCGCCGCCCCGGTCTTCACGGGTGCCGTCACGGTGCCGTCCGGCAGCGCGGCGTCCACCGCCGTTTCCCCGTCCGGCGACCGCGACACCGGCCTGTTCTTTCCGGCCACCGACACGGTGGCACTCGCCACCGGGGGAGCGGTCCGGCTGTCCATCGCCAACAACGGATATATCGCCCTCGCCCCGGCCGATCAGCGGGTGCGCATCATCGGATCGAGCAACCCCAATCTGGATATCGAGAACCAGGCGGGAGCGGACAACGAGAAGCTATGGCGCCTGAACGTCAACGGCGGGCAATTCTCGATCCAGACCTTGACCGATGCGTACAACGCGGCGGCCACGGCGTTCCAGGTGGCGCGATCCGGGTTGTCGGTGACGATGGTGACCGTCGGCGGAGGCATCGGGAACGAAAGCCTGCGGGTGGTGGTGGCGTCCGGTGCCAGCCGCTGCATCACCGTCACCGGCAGCAGCGGGGGGGACCCGGCGATCGGCACCAGCGCCGGCCGCCTGGCCCTCGGCGCGGTCCCGGTGCTGCCCAGCTACACCGTCGCCACGTTGCCGACCGCGGCGGCCCGCGGCCTGATCTACGTATCCGACGGGAGCGGCGGCAAAAGGCTGGCGGTCAGCGACGGAGCCGGCTGGCGATGGCCCGACGGCGCCACCGTGTCCTGAACCCTCATACCCTGAAGAGGAGCACGATCATGCAGACCACCAAGCAGCCCTACGAGTTCCTTGTCCGCTGGGACACCGAGGGCCGGCTCTCCGGTGCGCACGCGCAGTTCCGCTACATCACCCTCGACAAGGACGGCATGCCCATCGGCGAATTCATCGGTGCGGCCGAACCGGTCGCGGCGGCTGGGGCAACCGGCTTCCCGCTGGCCGAAATCCTGTCGCCCCTGCAGATCGCGGCCTTGGCTGAACGGGACGCCGCATTGGCCGAACGGGACGCCCTGGCGGAACGGCTGGCAGGGCTGATGGCACAGGAGCCCGCAACAGCGGCGTGACGCCGGGAATCCCCGGCGGCGCTGCATCCCGCCCCTGGGATCAGGAGGCGATGCCGCGCAGTGCCCCCGCCGTCAAATTCTCCACATACCAGCGATAGGCCTGGCCGAAGCCGTCGCGCAGACTGGTGGGAGCCGTCCAGCCCATGGCGGCGATGCGGCTGTTGTCCATCAGCTTGCGCGGCGAACCGTTGGGCTTGCTGGTATCGAACTGGAAACGGCCCGTCCAGCCGGCAACATCGGCAATCAATTCGGCCAGCCCGCGGATGCTGACCTCGACACCGGTGCCGACATTGATGTGCTCCTCGCCGGAATAGCGTTCGGCCAGGAAGACCAGCGCGTCGGCAAGGTCGTCCACGAACAGGAATTCGCGCAGCGGCTCACCGGTCCCCCACAGTTCCACCGTGTCGGCCCCGGTTTCCGTGGCGCGATCGATCTTGGCGATCAGCGCCGCCGCGACATGGCCTTGCTGAAGGTCGAAGTTATCGCCGGGACCATAGAGGTTGGTGGGCATCGCCGCGATGAAGTCGCAGCCATACTGGCGGCGGTAGGCCTGGCACAGCTTGATGCCGGCGATCTTGGCGATCGCATACCATTCGTTGGTCGGCTCCAGCGGTCCAGTGAGGAGTTGGTCCTCGCTCATCGGCTGGGGCGCCAGCCGCGGGTAAATACAGGAGGAACCGAGCAGAACCAGCTTTTTCACACCGCACCTGTAGGCGCTGTGGACGACGTTGGTCTCGATCGTCAGGTTGTCGTAGAGGAACTCAGCCGGGCGGGTGCTATTGGCCTGGATTCCGCCCACTGTCGCAGCGGCCAGGAAGATGGCGTCGGGGCGCTCCTCGGCCATCCACGCCTCCACCTCGGCCTGACGGCGCAAATCCATCACATCGCGGCCGACGGTCAGAATGTCGCATCCCTCTTGGCGCAGCCGGCGCACGATGGCCGACCCGGCCATGCCGCGGTGGCCAGCCACCCAGACGCGCTTGCCGCGCAGAGGGAACAGGAGGGACTCAGTGCTCACGCCGGATCTCGCTTTTCATACCTTGCTGCCGCTTCCTAACATTGGGCACGCCACCGGTCCAGCCTGCATAGCCGTTCTGGGGGACAACCCCGATATGGCAGGCCGGCCCCGACACATCACCCCTCCGCCCGGCAACAGCCACCTCACAGGAGGCATGAGTCCAGCGCATGATGATTGCGCCAAGTGATCCACCGAGCAATCCCGCGGAGTGATACCGGATCGCGTAAAATCGGCATCGATTTGAATGCGTGAATCCGATCGCCAAACATAAAGCTGGCGTTTCGTGCGTTTCGGATTAAACGCACGAAACGCTAATCGCCGGGGCGGACATGTGCCCGAAGAGCCGCAGTCGCGGCCCTCCAGCGACACAGGTCAATGACCGGCGCCGCCGGTATCAGACCGTCGCCACCAGCTTGGGATGCTTCTTCCAGTCTTCCATGATGACCTGCGCCTTGCGCCGGTCTTCGCTGCTGAGGTTGGCGCCGATCTCATGGGCCTTGGCCTCCAAACCGTCACGCTCGGGACCGGATTGGGCGGCGGCGGCCATGATGTACCAAACATAGGCCTGGATCGGGTTGTAGGCCTTGCTGTCATGGCTGGCGTACAGCGCGCCCAGGTTGGTCATGGCGCCGGCATGGCCCTGCGCCGCGGCCTTGCGCAGCCAGTCCACCCCTTCGAGCAGGTCGGGCCGTCCGCCCCAGCCATGCGCCAGCATCAGACCCAGATTGACCTGGGCACCGACATTGCCCTGCGCCGCGGCCTTGCGGTACCAGACCGCCGCTTCGATGTAGTCGGTGGCGCCGGCCAGCCCGTTGGAATGGATCAGACCCAGGTTGAACTGAGCGTTGACATTGCCCTTCTCCGCCGACAGGCGGCACCATTTCAGGGTTTCGCGGTAATCCTTCGGCACCCCGTGGCCGCGGGCATAGAGAAGGCCGAGATTGACCTGGGCCACCGGATGGCCCTGCTCGGCCGCCTGCCGGTAGAACTCGGCCGCACGGGCCGGGTCGGCCTCCCCTGCGCTGCCCTGCTCATGCATGATGGCGAGCGCCAACTGGGAGTTGGCGAAGCCCTGCGCGGCGGCGCGGCCGTACCAGGCCATCGCCTGCTCCAGGTCGCGCTCCACTCCCTGGCCGTTGGCGTAGAACGAGGCGAGCGCATGCTGGGCCACGGCATAGCCGCCCTCGGCCGACCGGCGGTACCAGTCGGCGGCGGCGGCATGGTCCTGGGGCACGCCTTGGCCGAAGGCATGCAGCAGGCCCATGTGGTGCTGCGCCTCGGCATGGCCGCCTTCGGCCGCCAGCCGGTACCAGTGCACGGCCTGGACGATGTCGGGCCCAATGCCCAGCCCGTTGGGATAGAGAAGGGCCAGATTGGCCTCGGCCGCGGCCGGGTTGGTCTTGGCCACGGTCTTGTACCAGCGCACCGGCAGGGCGGTATCCTGCGCCGCACCCTCGCCGTTGGCGTAGCACAGGGCGAGGGAGAACTGCGCCTCGGTGTGGCCCTGCTCGGCCGCCTTGCGGAACCAGTGGGCGGCGTCGCCGAAATCGCGCACCACGCCCAGGCCGCGGGCATAGAGCTGACCCATGCGGTACTGCGCCTCGGCATCGCCACGCTCGGCCAGCGGCAGCCAGTCGGCGACCGCGCCGGCATGGTCCTCCGCTTCGAAGGCGGCGAGACCGCGCTTGAAGTC
The DNA here is from genome assembly GCF_041507355.1 of Azospirillum sp. HJ39. NCBI lineage: Bacteria > Pseudomonadati > Pseudomonadota > Alphaproteobacteria > Rhodospirillales > Azospirillaceae > Azospirillum > Azospirillum sp. HJ39. The sequence continues at coordinate 157,434 of NZ_CP167914.1, forward strand.
CGGCTTGCGAGAAGAGGTGCTTTTGTTGCGCTTCAGCAGCTTGCCGAACAAGATCAGGGCTCCCGCAGGCTTTCGTCGACCCCGCGCAGGATGGGGCGGAGGAAATAGGTGATGATGCGGCGTTCGCCGACCTTGATGTCGGCCGTCACCGGCATGCCGGGAATCAGGCGGAAGTTGGATGGGACATTGTCCAGCGTCGTCGTCAGCAGCTTGACCCGCGCCCGATAGTAGAGCGCCTTGGCCGGATCGTCCTTGTTGGAGAAGGAGTCCTCGCTGATCGTCGATACCTCGGCTTCCAGCGAGCCGTGCTGGAGATAGGGATAGGCGTCGAGCTTCACGCGCACCTTGTCGCCGACCTGGACGAAGGCAAGGTCGCGGGCATCGATGTTGGCCTCGACCTCCAGGGGCGCGCCGACCGGCACCAAGGTGAACAGCGCCTCGGCCTCCTTGGCGACCGATCCGGGGGCCGCCTTGGGCGAGACCTCCAGCACGATGGCGTCGACCGGGGCGTCGAGCTGGACCAGAGACTGGCGCTTGCGCGCCTTGGTCAACTGCTCGCGCAGGGCCTCGCGCTCGTTGCTCTGGGTGGTCAGTTCCTCGATGACCTTGCCGTTCCACTGCTGGATGAAGACGTCGCGCTCGGCCAACAGGGCCTGCAGATCGTGGCGGTTGCCCTGCAGTTCGTTCTGGTTGAGGACGAGGTTGCGCTCGATGTCGATGCGGTCGCTGGTAGCCTGCAGCAGGTTCAGCCTGCTGCCGACCTGGGAGGCCAGCAGCGTGGACCGCATGGTTTCGATCTCGCGCACCACCTTCAGCCGCTCGTTCAGATGCAGGCGGTCCATCTCGTATTTGGAGACGTTGGACTGCAGGCGGGCGAGCTTCTCCTCGTAATTCTGCATCTGCGACTGGTACTGGGCCTGCCGCTCTCGCCACAGCGCCTGCTGCAGCGTGCTGAAGCCATAGCGGTCGTTGCCGGCCACGAAGGGCTTGCCGTCATGCTCGGCCTCCAGCCGGGCGATCTGCGCATCGGCGTTGGCGAGGCGGGATTCCAGCTGCAGGACGTCGGCCTGGGTGAAGGTCGGATCCAGCGTGGCCAGCACGTCGCCCTTGCGCACGACGTCGCCCGCATGGACCAGAATCTTCTTGATCACCGCCATTTCCAGCGGCTGGACCATGATGTTGGCTTCGGTCGAGATGATCTTGCCCTGGGAGGCGACGATCTTGTCGAGGTAGGAGAAGGTGGCCCGGCGATCATCCCGATGACGAACAGCGCCAGCAGATGCAGCGTGATGCGCGCCAGGAAGGGGTCGGGGGCGTTCTGGATCGCCTCCGTATCCTTCTGGAAGGCACCGACCGCCGCCTTGCCGCGCGCCTTGGCACGCTTGTCGAGCGGCGGAACCGGTCCCTCCCGCGCAACATCGTTCGCAGGGACGCGCGTCGTCTGGATGGTCGCGAGCTTCTGTGCGGTCAAGGGGACGCGCTCCTAGATGTGCCGGTTCTGCTGGTGCCAGAGATGCTGGTAGATGTCGCAGCGCCCCAGCAGCTCGTCATGGCGGCCGCTGTCGACCACCTTGCCGCGATCCATCACCAGGATGACATCGGACGGCACCAGCGACGACAGGCGGTGCGAGATGATGATCACGGTGCGGCCACGGGCGATGTTCATCAGATTGGCCTGGACGATCGCCTCGCTCTCGGCGTCGAGCGCCGAGGTCGCCTCGTCCATGATCAGGATCTTCGGGTTGGTCAGCAGGGCGCGGGCAATGGCCAGACGCTGGCGCTGCCCGCCCGACAGGTTCGACGACCCTTCCTCCAGCATGGTGTCCAGACCCTTGGGCATCCGCTCGACGAACTCGTCGGCGCCGGCCAGATGGATCACCTTCAGGATCTCCTCGGTCGTCGCCCCCGGCTTGGCGGCGGAGACGTTCTCGCGGATGGTGCCGGTGAACAGGAAATTGTCCTGCAGGACCACGCCGATCGAGGCGCGCAGATGGTCGAGATCGTATTCGCGCAAGTCCCGGCCGTCGATGCGGATCAGCCCTTCCTGCGCCCGGTGCAGCCCCTGCAGCAGCCGGGTCACCGTGGTCTTGCCCGAGCCGCTGCGGCCCATGACGCCGAGGATGATGCCCTCGGCCGCGGTGAAGGACACGCCGTCGAGCGCCGGCGGGGATGAGGGGGCATAACGGAAGCGCACGTCCTGGAACTCCACCGTGCCGCGCAGCGGCGTGCGCAGGCCGCGGCCGGTGCGGCCCTCTTCCGGCGGGTGGTTCATGATCGTGCCCAGCATCTGGACCGAGATCGACACCTCCTGGAACTGCTGCACCAGCTGGGCCATCTGCAGCAGCGGCTGGGTGACGCGGCCGGCCAGGATGTAGAAGGCGATCAGCGCGCCCATCATCAGCTCGCCGTTCAGCGCCAGATAGGTGCCGAGACCGAGCAGGCAGGCCATCATCAGCTGGTTCAGCGGCATGGCGACCGTCTGGCCGATGATCATGATGCGGCCGACGTCGAAACGTTGTTCGGCGGCGCGGGCGACGCGGTGGTCCCACTCCTGCTTCTGGCGGCAGTCGAGCGCCAGCGACTTCACCGTGCGCATGCCGTGGATGTTCTCGATCAGGAAGGACTGCTGGCGGATCTCCGCCTGGTACAAATCCTTCAGCCGGCCTTTGATCAGCGGGATCATGATGCCGATGTTGATCGCCATCAGCAGCGAGAAGGCCAGGACCAGGGCGGTCAGCGGCACGCTGTACATGAACATGATCGGCAGGAAGATGACCAGCGACACCGTGTCCAGCAGCGTCATGAAGAGCTGGCCGGTCAGGAAGTTACGGATGCGCTCGGCCTGCTGGACGTTCTTGACGATCTCGCCGGACGATACCCGCTCGAAATAATGCATCGGCAGGCCGACGAGCTTGTTGAAGACCTGGACGTTCATCTTCGCGTCGATCTTCTTCGTCGCGTAGAGCATCAGGTACTGGCGCAGATACGAGAAGGCCGTTTCGAACAGGATGACGCCGACCATCCCGATCATCAGCACGCCGAGCGTGCCCAGGCTGCGGTGGACCAGAACCCGGTCGATCACCAGCTGGAAGAAGATCGGCACGGCGAGCGCAAACAGGCTCATCAGGATCGCCGCGATGCCGATGTCGCGGAAGATGCGCTTATCGCGCAGGATCTCCACCAGGAACCACTTCAGGCCGAAGGGCTGCTCGACGTCGGTCAGGCCGTAGTCGCGCTTCAGCAGCACGATCTCGCCGGCCCAGGCCTGGCTCAGCCGGATGCGGTCGACCGGCAGGATGGTTTCCTGGCCGGCCAGCGGATCCTGCAGGATGGCGACGTCGGTATTGCCCTGCTTGCCGAAGCCGACGACCACCATCGAGTTGCCGTTGCGCAGGCGCAGGATGGCGGGGAAGGCGTCCTGCAGCTTGCCCAAATCCTCCCACTCCAGCGTCGTCGCCTCGGCCTTCAGGCCGATCGACTTCGCAACGCGCAGGAGGCGCGCGGTGTCCAGCTCCTCGTTCCCGATCACGTTGCTGTGCTGAAGCCGCTCGGCCGAGACGTCGAGGCCACGCTGACGCGCAACGGCGGCCAGGGAGTGCAGCCCGGTGTGGGCGCACGGAACTTCGGCAGCGAGGGTCATGGGATCCGCCGTAGAGGGTGTAGAGTGCGTCGCGAAAGCAAGGTCTTCATACCGTTCGGTCACCCGGTCACACCAACCATGCGCTCCTGGAACCGGGGGCGCTACGGAGCGTGTGCGTCCGCCACTTGCGGACGATGCCTAGCCACGCGGTTCCGCTGAAATAGCAGAATACCCATGACAGCGGCAAGCCATCTGTCCCCGGCGGCATCGGTCATCCATCATATGTCCCCGCTCCGCCCATTGGGCGGCGGACGAGATGCCGCTTGCGGACACCGCGCCGTCATTGCTATCGACCGACGGGACGGCCCTTTGCCGACGAAGACTTGAAGCCAAGCGGGCAGCCCGATGAAAAAGCCTCCACGCAAGCCGGCCAAGGCCAACAAACGCCCGGCCTCCTCCCAGGCCCCGCGCTCCACGGCCTCCGCCGTCCGGGAGGACGGGACGGCAGATACCGGCTTCGCCCGGGCGCTGACGCTGCACCGGGCCGGCCGGACGGCAGAGGCCGTGGCGGGATACCGTGCCGTGCTGGCTGCCGATCCGGGGCATCCGAACGCCAACAACAACCTCGCCATCATCCTGCGCGCCCGCGGCGACTGGGAGGAAGCGCTGGGCTGCTACCGCAGGGCGCTCGCCCGCAACGCGGCCGATCCCTTCGTCCACAGCAACCACGGCTGCCTGCTGCTCGACATGGGCCGGACGGCCGAGGCGGAGGACGCCCTGCGCGCCGCCGTCCGGCTGAAGCCCGACTATGCCGAAGCCCACTTCAACCTCGCCAATATCCTGCGCAACCGCGGCGACCGCGAGGGGGCCAAGGCCGCCTACGGTGAGGCGCTGCGGCTGAAGCCCGGCATGGCGGCGGCGCTGTGCAACCTGGGCGACCTGCACAAGGGCGCGGTCGAGCTTGCCCGCGCGGTGGAATGCTTCGTCGCCGCGCTGAAGGCCGACCCGACATCGGCCGAGGCGTGGAACAACCTGGGCGAGACGCTAAAGGAGATGGGCCGCATCGAGGAGGCGATCACCATCTTCCAGAAGGGGCTGGAGGCGCATCCCGGCCACGCCCTGATGCATTCCAACCTGCTGCTGGCCCTGCACTACACCCCGGCGGTCCCGCCCGAAACCACCTTCAAGGCGCATGCGGTGTGGGCGCAACGCCATGCCGACCCGCTGCTGCCCGCCGGCAAGCGGTACGCGAACCGGCGCGAGCCGGACCGGCGCCTGCGCATCGGCTATGTCTCGCCGGATTTCTGCGCCCATTCGGTCGCCTTCTTCGCCGAACCGCTGATCCGCGAGCATGACCGCAGCCGTTTCGAGGTCTTCTGCTACCATGCGGTCACCCGGTCGGACACGGTCACCGAACGGCTGAAGGGAATGGCCGACGGCTGGCGTTCCCTGGCCGGGGTCGACGCCGCCCGCGCCGCGGCATTGATCGAGCAGGACGGCATCGACATCCTGGTCGACCTGACCGGCCACACCGCCAACAACCGCCTGACCCTGTTCGCCCGCAAGCCGGCTCCGGTCCAGGCGACCTGGCTGGGATATCCCGACACCACCGGCATGCGCGCCATCGACTGGCGGCTGAGCGACGCCGTCGCCGACCCCATGGGCGAAGCCGACCGGCTGAGCGCCGAGCGCATCGTCCGCCTGCCCCACGGCTTCCACAGCTACCGGCCGCCGGTCGATGTCGGCCCGCCCGCCGAGCCGCCGATGGGGACCAACGGCCACGTCACCTTCGGCTCCTTCAACAACACCTCCAAGGTGACCGGTGAGGTGGTGCGGGTCTGGTCCGAATCCTGAAGCGCGTGCCGGGATCGCGCCTGATCATCAAGAGTGCCCAGATGGGCGACGGGGAAACACGCCAGCGGTATCTCAACAGCTTCGTCCAGCACGGCATCGACGCCGGCCGGATCGACCTGCTGGCCCGCATCCACGCCGCCGACGGACATCTGCGCGCCTACGACCGCATCGACATCGCCCTCGACCCATTCCCCTACAACGGCACCACCACCACCTGCGAGGCGCTGTGGATGGGCGTGCCGGTGGTCACCGTAGCGGGAAACACGCACGTCTCCCGCGTCGGCGCCAGCCTGCTAACTCATTGCGGCCTGACCGACCTGATCGCCGCCGACGAGGCCGGCTACATCGCCACGGCGGTGGATATCGCCGGCGATCCGGAGCGGCTGTCCGTCCTGCGGCAGACCATGCGCGACCGGCTGAACGCCGCTCCGCTGACCGACTACCGGGGCTTCGCCCATAGCGTCGAAGCGGCCTACCGCGCCATGTGGCGCGACTGGATGGCGCACCCCGCCGCCTGAGCGCGATGGAGGGTATCTCCTGAAACCCGGAAGATGCGTTTGCCGGTGCGATGCCCCACGCCCGGCCGGGTCGCGTCGGCTCGGCAAGCCGGCGGCCCAACTTGACAAACCGGCCACCGGCGCGGGATCGTCCGCCGGCGCTCGCCGCCCGGCAGGACCGGCCCGCCAGAACAGGGTTTTCCCAATGATTCCGAACTTGGCTTTCACCTGGCAGCTCACCGAGGTCCACGGCTGGGGACTGGTGGGCGTCCACACCGCGCTGTATCTCGCCGACATGGGCCGACCGCTCCTCTTGCTGGAACGGCCGCTGATGGGAACCCTGCGCCCGGAGAACCGCGCCAAGCTCCAACCCCTGGAAGGCCCCAGCCAGCAGATCATCGCCATGGCGGACAATGCCAAGGGCCACATGCTTTTGCTGAAGGAGTTCGACGTCCTGCATGCGCTGGGCAACGGCTTCACCGCCGGCGGCCCGTCGTCCCGCTTCCGAGGACGCCGCAACGTCGGCGTCATCGCCTACGAGAACACCCGCTTCACGCCCGAGGTGATGGCCCGCGCCCGCCAGTACGACCGCATCGTCGTGCATTCCACCTACAACAAGCAGCTGCTGGAGATCTGGGGTTTCGACAATGTCGGCCTCTCCTTCCAGGGCATCGATCCGGCCGAGATGGTGGAAGCCTCCCCCAGCGGACGATTCGGCGACCGCTTCGTCGTCTTCTCCGGCGGCAAGCTGGAGTTCCGCAAGGGCCAGGATATCGTGCTGGCCGCCTTCCTGCGTTTCCGCCAACGCCACCCGGAGGCGCTGCTGGTCACCGCCTGGCAGAACGCCTGGCCGGAGGTCGGCATGACCATGGCTGAATCGCCGTTGGTGCCGATGCCGCCGCGCATCCTGCCCAACCGGATGGTCGACGTGAAGACCTGGGCGCTGGAGAACGGCGCCGACGAGGAGGGGTTCCTCGACCTGGGCTTCCTTGGCCGCAACCAGATCGCCGGGGTGCTGGCCGACTGCGACGCCGCCCTGTTCCCCAACCGTTGCGAGGGCGCCACCAACCTCGTCGCCATGGAGGCGATGGCCTGCGGCGTGCCGGTGGTGCTGTCCAATAACACCGGCCACCGCGACCTGCTGAAGAGCCCGAGCCAAGGCAACGATCTGTGCCTGTCGCTGGACCATCAGGTGCCAGTGGACGACCGCGACGGCAGCCGCTTCGGCTGGGGCGAATCCTCGGTCGACGAACTGGTGGAGGCGCTGGAGCAAATCCACTCTGACCGAAGCGAAGCCAAGGCCCGCGCCGCCCGCGCCAAGGCTTTCATCCGCACCGAGCGGACATGGCGCGCCTTCGCGGAGTCCTTCGTCGATGCCACGCAATGAGGCGGCCGGCCGGTGGCGGAGCAGAAAAGGGAGCGCCGCCGGCATGGCCGCCGCTTCCTCATGGCCGAGAGCCAGCACCCCGGAGGCAATGCCGCCCATAAAGGGCCATCACAGCAAGCATGACATCATCACCCTGCCTGCATCAGGCAATCCTTTCATGAAGGCGGACATCCTGATTTATCGAGAAAGAGCAAACTCCTGATGTATAGACCCTCACCTCAAAATCTATAACCGTCTTTTCCAAGGAAAAGTCTACGTATAGTTTATGATATCCTTCGCCCGCTCCATCCTTTACCCTTATACCCCGATGGGTGTAAATCACGTTTCCTTTTCCTGAGGAAACATCGACGAAGCCGATATCCGTACCGTCCATCATACCCTTGGGAAGATTCGAGATTTTTACTTCCAAAGTAATTGTGTAATTCCCTTTCCTGAATCGGCTATAGGGGCCGAAGAGAAGAAACCCAACCTCGCCCGGCTCAGCCGTGAAAACGCTCCTGGCGTAATGCGCGACGGCTCGCCCGCAGGATGATTGGATGCCGGAAAGGCGCCTGCCATTCTTTTTCGCTCTCTCGAGGAATGGCTTTGCAGCTTCATTGTATATGATTGTATCAAGGCAATTCAATTTTACCAAAAGCTCTTCGGTTTCATCATCGATCGGAAAATCATCGACTTCTTCGAAGCACGACGTTCCATCCATGTTATTCTTTTTTGTTTCATTCATTCGTGGGATAACAGAAGGCATTGGCATATCAAAATGCCGGCATATGATATCGACCAAATCATCCATGAATTCGGCTATACCGTATACATCAATCTTTGAAAGATTTTTTAGAGCGCGATCAAGCATTTCACTCTCATCGCCACTCCGCCAAACCTCCCAATCATTCTTCATTGTATGATCGGTCAGATATCTTGCAGTGACATTCTCAACCAAATTTTGCAAAACAGGAATGGGGAATTTTAGAAATTCTTTCAGGCTATATTCTTTTGCAAGGCGAGGATAATGCAGGTTATTGGCCTCGATATGCTCTTTTGTGTGGCTTCTCCAATACAAATACTGAGAAATCAACCGATCGATCGGCTCTCGAAGAACCGTTACCATCTTAAATGGCTTTGGGGCAAAAGCATTAAATCTATCAAAGCTTTCATGTGCGGAAAAATATTTGTATCTCAACAAGTAATGCGGCGGCCAAGCTGAAATTCCCGATAATCTCTCCGGAAATACTTCATATGGGTGAAAATTTCCCCGCAATATATGATCCAGGGTTGTGCCTCCGGTCTTTGCTATATGCAAAAACACCACCCGTTCAAAGTCGATCTCTTCCTTCAATTCATTCCGAATAGGTTCCGTCACTTCAGCACCATATCTGTGGTGGCAAAGAAAATATACTCACTCCAGATAAGATAGCAGGTTCTTTTTTGACTTGGGAAGGGTCAAAAGTTTCTCGCGCATGCGCTCCAAAAACAGGACCGACCATGACATGATCGCAGCGCTCGCAGGCTTTTCGCGGGAATTCGGAAAAGCGCCCTGCCGGCAGACGGCCCGCTATCGTCCCACCTTGTCCAGGGCATCGAGCAGGCGGTGCGCCGCGGCATCCCAGGTGAAGTTTTCCATCAGATGGGGGCGGCGTCGCGACGCTCGCCCTCGGGGTTGCGGATGATGCGGGCCAGGATGTCGGCAGCTGCATCCTCGTCCGGGTGCCACCAGTCCAGTCCGTGAAAGGGCGGATAGTAGGCGTCGCTGTAGGGCATCAGCGCCGGACCGGTGGTACAGGGAATCAGGTGGGCGACGCTGTCGTTCAGATAGGCGGTGTAGGCACTGTGCCGCGGCGCGATCAGGCCGGCCCCCAGGCAGCCCGCCCGGGTGATCGGCAAATCCCAGCCCTCGCCGTGCGACAGGCTGAGGTAATGGGTCGCCATGGCATAGAGGCTGGCGATCCCCTGCTCGTCATAGCGGTCGGTCAGCAAGGCGATGGGGGCGGCGGCCTCCAGCCGGCGGCCGGTGGCTCGCATGCCCTGTTCGACCAGCCGGCGCACCTCGCCGACCAGGGCCGATCCGCCTTTTCCCACCTTCAGGATCAGGATCGCATCGTCGTCGGCGCGGGTCGCCTGCAGCCAGACCCGCAGCAGGCCGTCCAAATTCTTGCGCGCGATAAAATCGGAGATGTTAAGGACACGGACCCGGTAATCCATCACCGCCCGGCCAAGCGGCCCGGCGATCATCAGCGGCCGCGCACCGGCGTCCGCCGGGTTGGGGGCGATGCCGGGCGGGCAGACGCGGATACGGTCCTCCGGGTGGCCGGAGGCGATCCAGGCCAGCCGCGAGGAGTTGGTCGGCACGATCACCAGATCATGCGCCCGGTTGCAGGCGACCCAGCTCGCCGGGATACGCGGCCCCTCGAACATGGTGTAATTGACCGTCGGCACGCCGGGGATCGGCTCCACCAGCGGCGGGGTCAGCACGCTGAGCGCCAGCCGGGCCCGCATCGGCTCACCCAGCCGGCGTGCGGCTGCCTGCAGGATCGGATCGCCGAAGGAGGGGCGCCAGCTCTCGTCGCCCCTGAGCCCGGCCAATCCCAGCGTCTGCCCGCACTCCATCAGGCTGCGCACGAAATGCTGGGCAAAGTCGCCATAGCCCGACAGCACCGAGAAGGGTGCACGCACCAAAATCCCGTCCGGGGTCTGCGGCCGGCGAGCGTCCTGGGAGATCCGGCGGTAGAGCCGGGCGCGGGCAAGGGTGTTCACTGCCTCACCCGATGCCGCGCCGCCTTCCGCCAGCACCGCCTCCGCCATATCCGGCCGGCCGAGCGACAGCCAGGCCATAGCCAGATGGCCACGGGCATCGGCATGGCCGGGCTGCCGGGCCAGCACATCGGCCAGAATTCCGGCCGCCTCGGCATAACCGCCATTCGACAGCAGCGACACCGCCAACAGCACCCGGCGGTCGAGGTCGCCGGGGGCGAACCGAACGGCGCGGCGCAGATGGCGCAACGCCCCGGCATAATCGCCCAGCATGTGCAGCAGGTTGCCCAGCCGGTCCTGCACCTCCAGCCGGTCGGGCATCAACGCCGCAGCCATGCGGAACTGGGCGACCGCTCCCATCTGATCGCCTCTCACCTGCTGCACCACCGCCAGATTGATGCGCGCCTGAAAGAAGGCGGGATCGAGCGCCACCAGCCGCGACAGCCGTTCCTCCGCCTCGTCCAGGCGGCCGAGCTCGTACAGGATGGCGCCGGCGAGGTTAAGCGCACCGCCGTCGTCGGGAGCTTCGCACAACACCCGTTCGGCCAGGGCCAGGGCATCGTCTCGGCGCCCGGACCGGTAATGCTGTATGGCGTGCGCGATGTCTTGACCCATGAAGCGGATATCCACTGACCGGCGGGGGAGATGAAGGCGGATGGTGCTGTCTTCTGCCTTGCGGCCATAGCACGGCGGGTTTTTTCGGGTCAACCGAGGCACTGACTTCCGGAATTGCAATTGGCGCCATCCCCCGGCCATAAAGGCGCCCTGCAAAGGCCGACAGTAACGGCCGCATGTCCGTCGCGAGCCGTTCCATGACCCAAACGCCACCCTTCCTTCTCCGCACCGTCGAAGCCCATCGGGCCGATGGACTGGACGAGGCCGGGTCGCTTTACCGTGCGGCGCTCGTGCTTAAGCCGGCGGACTATAACGGGCTGCAGCTTCCGGGGCTGGTGGAGAAGCGGTTCGGGCGGAGCGCGCCGCCGCGGCGCTGATGCGCAGATCGCTGCCGGCTGGCCCCGGACTTCACCGCCGTGCGGCAGAACCTGTGCCGGACGCCACAGGGCATCGGCGACCATGCCGGAGCCCTGCCCCTGCTGCGGCAGCTGGCCGCAGAGCTTCCCGGCGACGCCGAGTCCCTGTACCAGCTGGGCGGCGTGCTGCTGCGGCTGGAGCGGCTGGACGAAGCCGTCAGGTGCTGCACGACGCCGCCAGGCTGCGTCCGGACCATCCGGAAACCCGCATCGCCCTCAGCGGGGCGCTGCTGCTCAACCCCGTCTCGCGAGGGGCGGAGTTCGAGGAGTTGTTGCGCAACGCCAGGGCCTCGGCCATGCTGGATCCCGGCAACCCGGCGGCCCAGTTGCAGGTCGCCCTGGTGCCGGAGGAGATGGCCCGCGCCAAGGGATCGCTCACGGTCTGCCGCCGGGCCCTGCGTCTGCAGCCCACCCTGACCGACGCCCGTCACATCGCCGGCATCAACCGGCTGCGGCGCGGCGACTTCGTCGGCGGCATGGCCGATTTCGAGGCGCGCAAGAACAATGTCTGGTTCCACGCCGACGGAAGCCCGATCCCCATCTGGGACGGCCGGCCGCTGCCCGACGACACGGTCGCCCTGGCGGCCGAGGGCGGCCGAGGGCGGAGCGGCTGGCCTGTTTGGGCGGCCTGCGCGCCGGCCTGTGCTGGAGCAACGGCGACGCCACCCGCGATGCCGACCCCAAGCGCTCCGTCCCCTTCGAGGTCGTCCGCCCGCTGACGGCCATCCCTGGCGTCAGCCTGGTCGACCTGCACAAGCAGGACAACACCGCCAAGGGCCTGCCCCACGCCGACGAGGCGCTGCTCCACCGCATCGGGCCGGACCTCGACGCCGGACCTGCTGCCGGCGGGGGTGAGGGGATGACGGTCGCAAGGGCCGGAGGCTGGCTCCGATCAGCCTCCCCCGTTCACCCCTTGCGCGCCACGAAGATGATCGGCGTTTCCCAGTGCAGGCGCCGCGCGAGCCAGATCGCCGGCTCAAGCAGACCGGAGCGGTGGACCAGCGTGACGATGCGCTTGGCGACCGACAAGGCCGCCCAATCGCCGAACCCCAGCGTGCGCAGCCGCGTCTCGAACAGATCCCAACCCCAGTCCAGCACCTCCACCCGCGCGCCATGGCGGGCGCGCCAACGGTCGAACCAGCGGCGGTCGATCAGATTGAGGGTATCGACATAGGCCGGGTCGCGGCCCAGCAGCCGGACATACAGCTTCGCCAGCCGCGCCGACATCCCGGGCACCCACAGGATGCCGTAATGCCCCTCCCACCAGGATCCGTAGTTGGGCACGACGACCAGCAGCAGCCCGCCCGGCTTCAGCACCCGCAGCGCCTCGTCCAACACCGCCACCGGGTCGCCGACATGCTCCAGCACATTGGAGGAATAGACGATGTCGACGCTGGCGTCGGCGAAGGGGATCGCCTCGCCGGTGGCGTCGCGCACCGCGTCGGCCGGCAGGCCGTAATGCTCGATCAGCCGGCGGCAGACGTCCAGCGTCGAGCTGTATTCGCCCATGCTGGGCTCGATGCCGTGGATGTCCAGCCCGTGCGCCGTTCGTCCACGCACAACGGTCATACCGCAGCCCGACCCGACCTCCAGAATGCGGGCCTTGCCGGCATCGATGCCAGCAGCCGCGGCGCAACGCCGCAATTCGGCGACCTGCTCGTCGGCGCGCGCCTCCGACAGCATGTCGCGCACCACATGCTCCACCGGCACACGGGTGACGCCGCCGATGAAACCGCTGTCGATGTAGCCGCGGGACAAGAGCCGGCCCAACTCCGCCCAGTCGGGCGGGGCCCGCTCGGAGCTGTCGGCCGGCTGGTCCTGCCCCGCTGTCTCCTCAGCCATTCCTGGTCGCCCGGATCACGAAGATCGTCGCGCTCTTCATGCGGCCCAGCCGGTCCTGGATGCACTCGGCCTTGAAGCCGTTGCGCTCGAACAGCGCGACGATCTCCTCGATCGAATAGAAGGTCTTGTAGGGCGGGTAGTACCAGTCCTCGACCTGGGCCTGGATCGACACGTTGTCGGCGCGGCGGTTGATCTCCTGCCCCTTGAGGACGCAGGCGAGCTTGGTCAGGCCGGTAAAGAAGCCGCCGACCAGATTGCGGCGGGCCGGCGTGTCCATGTAGGCGCGGCAGAAGTGGCGCACCCCTTCATGCACCGGCGACAGCCAGGTCTTCAGGTACAGCCCGAGATAGACGGTGCCGCCCGGCTTGGTGACGGTCATCAGGTTGTGCATGACCTTCATCGGGTCGGGCGCCATCATCGCCACGCCCCAGCACCAGACCAGATCGAACGGTCCCAGCCCGTGGTCCAGTTCCTGGAGGTCCTGGTGGTGGAATTCGATGTTCTCGCGGCTGAATCGCTGGGCCTGCTGGCGGGCGGTGGCGAGGCTGTCGGAGGAGACGTCGACCGACACCACCTGCTCCGCCATCTCCGACAGGATGACCGAACAAATGCCATGGCCGCAGCCGGCGTCGAGTGCCCGGCCGATGCTGCGCTCCGTCAGCGTCTCCAGCATGTACTTCTTGGTTTCCTCGTAGATCGGGACGTAACGAGGCCAGAAGTCGTCGTAGAATTCCTTGGTCGCGAGATCCATGGGGCTGCCCTCCCGCCCGCTGAGGGCGTCGCTTTGGTCGGTGTCAGACAGACGACGTCCGCGAGGACGGCATCCAGGGTGAATAAGGCTTGATCCGCCGCGCCGCCGCGTCCGGTTCGACGAACAGGCGGGCGTCGCGGTTCAGCAGGGCGGCCAGCTGGCTGTAGCCGCTCTGGGCACTGACGCCCAGCACGTCGGCGTTCATCAGGACGTGGAAGTCCTGCAGGAACTCCAACCCCGTCCATGGCTCCACCAGCCCGTCCTGTGCGAGGTCGCCGAGCGAGACCGGGGCGAAGGCCGCGAAGTCGCCGATGATCGCCGGATCGTCGGTGGCGATGTAGAGCACCGGCCGGTCCAGCGTCGGCCACAGCGCCGTCAGCCAGTCGACGTACCAGGACGTCTCGGTGATGGTGTAGCGGAACCACACGAAGTCGCCGCGCCGGATATGCAGCGCCACCACCGTGTTGCCGCGGCGTTTGAGCGCCTGCATCACAGGGTCGAGCTGCGGCATCCATGCGGCGCGTGGCCGCAGCCAGGACTGCACCCGCTCCCGCCATTCCTCACGATGCTCGAACAGGAAGAGCGGCGACAGGATGTCGACGTTCGGACGCGGATCGTCGCGCCGCCCGGTCAGCAGGTCATTGAGGATGCGTCGGGCGAAATGCAGCGGCTTCAGCCCGCCGCTCGGCCGCGGGTCGTCGAGGTCGAAGTAATGGCCGCCGACCCAGTCCGGCGTCTCCAGCCGGTAGCCGTATCGCTCGGCGTAGAGCCGCAACATCACATATTCCAGCACATTGTGGGCGAATTGCCCATGCGTGGCGAGGGTGGAGGAGCAGATGCGCGGCTGACCCGGATCCGGATTGTCCCGCCGCTCCAGCCGTCCGCCCTGCCGGGCCATGGCCTGCTGCAGGCCGGCGATCGACTTGACGGTGAAGAAGCGGCTGCCATGCCCGTGCACGCCGGCCAGCATCGCCACGGCGCGGTCGCAGTCGCCGGCCGCCAGCCAGCTTTCGGCGACGGCGGTCAGGCATTCGAGACGGTAGGCGTCAGGATCGGCAGCGTGCGGATAGCGGTAGTCGGCGAAGAAGCCCCGCGATTCCTCCAGCCGCCCCTGGCGCACCAGCAGGGCCGACAGCATGTCGATGGCGCCGGGCACGTCGCTGCCGGCGGTGGTCAGCGCCAGCCGCAGCACCGCCTCCGCCTCCCCTTCGCGACCGAGGCCGGTCAGCACGTCGGCCAGCCGGGTCAGCGCCAGGGGCACGCCGCCGCGCGCCGCGCGGATATAGCTGTCGACCGCCGCCTCGGTCAGCCCGGCGGCGTGCTGGGCATTGCCCTGGTTGTAGAGGGTCGATCCACTGTCCGGCTCCATCGTCAACGACCGGCGAAAACAGACCAGCGCCTCGTCCAACCGGCCCAGCTCGACCAGCAGGTTGCCCAGTTTCCCGAAGGCGGAGGCGAAGTCAGGCCGCAGGGACAGCGCGTTCCGCTGGCAGCCCAGCGCCGCCTCGACCGCCGCGTCCTGGCGCAAGGCGATGCCGAGGTCGTGGTACACATGGGGGCGGTCCGGCTGCAGCCGCAGGATGCGGCGAAAGGACGCCGCCGCCACCGCCCAGTCGCGCGGGCCGCCGCGGCTGCACAGCAGGGTGGCGAGGCCGTTATGGGCAGCCTCCAGCGCGGGATCGAGGACCAGCGCCCGGCGGTGGGCGGCGGCGGCGGCGTCGACCTGGCCGAGTTCCGACAGCATGCTGCCCAGGTTGCAGCAGGCGTCGGCCATCTCCGGCATGTTCTCCAGGGCGGCGCGTATCAGCTCCAGCGCCTTGTCCCGGCCCCCCTGCCGGCGTTCGACCAGCCCGAGGAGATGGAGAGCCTGGGCGTTGCGCGGATCGGCCTCCAGGATACGCAGGTACAGCGCGCGCGCCTCGTCGAGGCGGTCGGCGCGGTGAAGCCCGACGGCGATCTGCAATGCTTCGGCAACCGTGGTCATGATGATCCGTGCAGTGCGGCTTGGAAGTCGATCCGGCCAGAGCGCTCCGCCCGGGAACATCCCCATGGAACCGCCCCGTGCGCCCCGGCCTGTTCGGCGCGCACCCTATCGCCCCCGGTTGGGCGCATCAACAGCGTTCGTGCCGCGTACCGCACATCCTGAACGCCGCCGGGGCGGCCTTCTGAAACCCTTGGAAGGCGAAAAACCAAGAGTTTTGCCTTCGTCAGATGACTTGACGATAGTGCCCGATCATCAACACCGTACAGATCAAGGGTCGGTCCTTTGCGCAAAGTTGCCCTCATCACCGGCGCCACCGGCCAGGATGGCGCGTATCTTGCCGAGCTTCTGCTGGGAAAGGGCTATGTCGTCCACGGCATCAAGCGCCGGTCCTCCTCCTTCAACACGGGACGCGTGGAGCACCTCTACCGTGACCCGCATGAGGAGGACGTGAGCTTCTTCATGCATTACGGCGACCTGACCGACAGCACCAACCTGATCCGTCTAGTGCAGCAAATCCAGCCGACCGAGATCTACAATCTGGCAGCGCAAAGCCACGTCCATGTGAGCTTCGAGACGCCGGAATACACCGCCAACGCCGACGGCATCGGTACCCTACGCCTGTTGGAAGCGATCCGCATCCTGGGCATGGAGAAGACAGCCCGCTTCTATCAGGCCTCGACCTCGGAGCTGTACGGCAAGGTGCAGGAGACGCCGCAGCGCGAGACCACGCCGTTCTACCCGCGCAGCCCCTATGCCGCCGCCAAGCTGTACGCCTACTGGATCACGGTGAACTACCGCGAAGCCTACGGCATGCACGCCTCCAACGGCATCCTGTTCAACCACGAGGGTCCGACCCGCGGCGAGACCTTCGTCACCCGCAAGATCACCCGCGCCGTCGCCAGCATCCAGACCGCCCAGCAGGATTGCCTGTATCTCGGCAACCTGGACGCCAAGCGCGACTGGGGCCACGCCCGCGATTACGTCGAAGGCATGTGGCGCATCCTGCAGCAGGACGAGGCGGACGATTACGTGCTCGCCACCGGCGAGACCCATTCGGTACGCGAGTTCGTCGAACTGGCCTTCAGCCACATCGGCCGGTCGATCGAATGGCGCGGCCACGGCGTCGACGAGGAGGGGGTGTGCCAGCAGACCGGCAAGGTCATGGTCCGCATCGATCCCCGTTATTTCCGTCCGACCGAGGTCGACCTGCTGCTGGGCGACCCCAGCAAGGCACATGCGAAGCTGGGCTGGACGCACACCACTGCCTTCCCGGACCTGGTCCGGGAAATGGTCGAGGCCGACCTGCGCCTGCTTTCCGAAGGGATCGAGCGCCGGTAACCCCCTTGTCGCGACCCGTGCCGGCGAGGCTCCCTTCATGAACATCGGCGGCACGACCAGGAGCAGCCCGAAGACGGCCCTGATCTTCGGCGTGTCGGGCCAGGATGGCGCCTACCTTGCCCAGTTCCTGCTGGGCAATGGCATCAGCGTCCACGGCACGTCGCGCGACCGCGAGATGTCGAGCTTCGCCAACCTGCGGCGGCTCGGCATCTTCGATCGGGTAACCCTTCATTCAGCCGGGCTGACCGACTTCCGCAGCGTGCTCGAGGTGATCAGCCGGGTCCGCCCGGCCGAGATCTACAACCTTGCCAGCCAAGCCTCGGTCGGCCTGTCCTTCGACCAGCCGGTCGAAACTCTGAACAGCACCATCACCAGCACCATCAACATCCTGGAGACGATCCGCTTCCTGGGCCTCGACACCCGTTTCTACAATGCCTCGTCCAGCGAGTGCTTCGGCAATACCGACCGACCGGCGGACGAGACCACGCCATTCCATCCGCGCAGCCCCTACGGCGTCGGCAAGGCCGCGGCCTACTGGGCAGTCGCCAACTACCGCGAGGCCTACGGCCTGTTCGCCTGCTCCGGCATCCTGTTCAACCATGAATTGCCGCTGCGGCCGACCCGCTACGTCACCCAGAAGATCATCCGCGGCGCCGCCGATATCGCCGAGCGCAAGGCCGAGATGCTGGACTTGGGCGACCTCAGCATCGCCCGCGATTGGGGCTGGGCGCCCGAGTATGTCGACGCCATGGCCCGCATGCTGGCCCACGACGAGCCGCAGGACTTCGTCATCGCCACCGGCGAAGCCAACCGCCTGGACGCCTTCGTCGACCGGGCTTTCGCCTATTTCGGCCTAGATTGGCGTCGGCACGTCCGCAGCAACCCGGCCCTGATGCGCCCGTCCGATATCGCGCTCAGCATCGGAAATCCCGAGAAGGCGAAGCGCCTGCTTGGTTGGAGCGCCGAACGGCGCATGACCGAGGTGGTGAGCGGACTGCTCGACGCCGAGATGGCACTCCGGGCCGCCGGCTGAGCCGGCTCGCCTTTTCCGGCACGCGTCGGATCACCTGTCCTCTTCCCCGCCTCCTCCCGAAAGCCTCGCCTCATGTTCGCCAAGAGCAAGCTCGTCATCAACATCGAGGTTGACGACCGCACCGTCCTGTTTCCCGACGGCAAGTTCCTCTCCCACATCGCCTTGCATGAGGGAGTTTTGCATGAGGAGGCCTTACCGGACGCTGGCAGGCAGGAAAGCGACGCCTTGCGGCTGGAAGGCGTTTACCTGTTCAACGAAAGCCGGCTGGCACCGGAAATATCCTGCCTGGCCATCGACGATGCACGCGAACTGGCGCGGTCTATCCTGGATGCCGTGTTCCAGGGGCGCACCCAGCATGTCCTGTCGGACAGCGCCAAAGTCGCAGTGATCTTCAACCCGAATGGCTTCGTGCTGCGCTTCGGCGAGGGGAATGCGCTGCGCGAGCTCTTTATCGGCTCGCCAGCCATCGTCCGGTTGGCCCAGGGAATCCTTCGGATGGTCGACCGGCTGTCGGCCCTGCCGGCTCACTGACCCCTCCCCCACCCGGCGCACAGCCCCGGGGCCAGACGACAAGGCGGCGGCCGATTTCCCGGCCGCCGCCTTTTTTCGTGCCATCGCTTCTTACGCTAACGATGAAAACGGCAGGATCAAAAAGAAAGGGGCGCCCTTGCGGGCGCCCCTTCCCTTTTACCGTGATGCTTAGGCTCAGCCGAGGTTGATGTCGGAGAGCGAGAGCACCGTGCCGTTGTAGACGCCGAGCAGCCGGACCTCGGTGGCGGCCACCTGGCCGTCGCCGTTGGTATCGACCACCTGGTAGAGACCCGAGTTCGTGCCGTTGTTGGCCAGAACCAGGGTGCTCGCACCAGCCGACGAGTTCGTCAGCGTCCCCAGAGCCGAGCGGAAGCTGGCGAGGTCGGTTTCCGTCAGGCTGCCGCTCACCGCCGAGGTCAGGCTCACCAGTTCGTTGGTGACGCTCACCCCGTTGGTCGCCGCGGACGCCGTGGTCAGCGCCGAGTTACCATTCTTGTCCGCCGTGGTCCGGGCCGTACCGGTCAACTGCACCTTGTCGGTGCCCGTCTGGAAGTTGCTCACCGAGATGAACCCGGTGTTGGCCCCCAGAGCGCTGATGTCGGTGAAGGACGAGTACACGATCGTGTCGGTCCCGCTGCCCGACGCCAGGCTGATGCTGTCGCCCGTGCCGCCGAGGAAGCGGATCGAGCCAGCCGTCACCGTCACCGAGTCCGTGCCGGTCCCGCCGATCAGCGTCTCGACGTTGCTGAGCGACATGGTCACACCGGTGTTGCCCAGAGTGATCACGTCGTTGCCGGTGCCACCCGCCAGCGTCTCGATGCCGCGCAGGAGGATCGTCGAACCACCGTCGCCGAGGCTGACCACGTCGCTGCCCGCGCCGCCGACCAGGATTTCGATCCCGCTCTCGGCCCGCATGGTGACGCCGGTGTCGCCCAGGATCACCAAGTCGCTGCCCGCACCGCCGGTCAGGGTGTCGATGCCGCGGGTGATGACGGTGTTGCCCGCCGAACCCAGGGTGACGACGTCAGAACCGGTGCCGCCGACCAGGAACTCGACGCCCGAAGCCAGCATCGTCACGCCGGCCGAACCGGTGAAGACGATGTCGGTGGAAGCGCCGCCGGTCAGCGTGTCGATGCCCGACACGGTGAGCGTGTTCGCCGTGTCGCCGAGCGTGATCACATCCGTACCGGTCGAGCCGATCAGCGTCTCGACCGCGCGGGTCAGCAGCGTGCTGCCCGTGGTGCCCAGCGTGACGACGTCGGTCGCCGCACCGCCGATCAGCAGCTCGATGCCGCTGCCCAGCGCCATGGTGACGCCGGTGTCGCCCAGGAACACCCAATCGGTGCCCGCACCGCCCGACAGCGTGTCGATGCCGCGGGTGATGACGGTGTTGCCCGCCGAACCCAGGGTCACGATGTCGGTGCCGCTGCCGCCGACCAGGAACTCGACGCCCGAAACCGTCATCGTCACGCCGGCCGTACCAGTGAAGACGACGTCGGTGGAAGCGCCGCCGGTCAGGGTGTCGATGCCCGTCACGGTGATCGTGTTGACCGTGTCACCGAGCGTGATGACGTCGGTGCCCACGTTGCCGATCAGTGTCTCGATCGCACGGGTCAACAGGGTGGCGCCCGAGGTGCTGAGCGATAGCACGTCGGTGGCCGAACCGCCGACCAGCGTTTCGATGTCGGTACCCAGCGTCATCGTGTTGCCGGTGTCGCCCAGGATCACCAGGTCGGAACCCGCACCGCCGATCAGCGTCTCGATGCCGCGGATCGTGGTGGTGTTGCCGGCCGTGCCCAGGGTCAGGACGTCGGTGCCGGCGCCGCCGATCACGTAGTCCGCACCCGACACGGTGAGGGTCGCACCGGCGGAACCGGTGAAGATCACCTCGAGGCCCGTGCCACCGATCAGCGTCTCGATGCCGATGGCGAGGATCGTGCCGCCGACCGTGCCGATGGTCACGACGTCGGTGCCCACGCCACCCGTCAGCGTCTCGATGCCCGACACCAGCAGGGTGTTGCCCGCAGTGCCCAGCGTGACGATGTCGGAAGCGATGCCGCCGGTCAGCGTCTCGATGCCGCTCACCAGGAGCGAGTTGAACGTGTTGCCCAGCGTGATGACGTCGGTGCCGGTCAGGCCGGTCAGCGTCTCGATGCCGCGCAGCAGGACGGTGTTGCCGGCCGTGCCCAGGGTGACGAGGTCGGTGCCCGTGCCGCCGATCAGGATGTCGATGCCCGACACCAGGACCGTCGAACCGGCCGAACCCAGGAACACCAGTTCCGAACCCGTGCCGCCGGCGATCGTCTCCAGGGCGTTGGCGAGCAGCGTGCTGCCGACCGTGCCGATGGTGATGACGTCGGTGCCGGCAGCGCCGGTGATCGTCTCCAGAGCCGAAACCAGCAGGCTGTTGCCGGCCGTGCTCAGGATGACCAAGTCGGTGCCCGAACCGCCGATGACGGTTTCCAGCGCCGAGATCAGCATGGTGGTGCCCGTGTCGCCGATGGTGACGACGTCGGTGCCGGCCTGACCGATCAGGGTCTCGAGATCACGCAGGATGAGGGTGTTGCCCGCCGTCCCCAGCGTGACGATGTCGGTGGTCGTGCCGCCGATCAGCAGCTCGATGCCCGAAGCCAGGACCGTGTTGCCAGCCGAGCCAAGGAAGATCAGGTCGGTGCCAGCAGCGCCGGTGATCGTCTCGATGGCGTTGGCGAGCAGCGTGCTGCCGGTCGTGCCGATGGTGATGACATCGGTGCCCACACCGCCGGTGACCGTCTCGATGGCCGAGACCTGCATGGTCGTGCCGGTCGTGCCGAGCGTGACCACGTCGGTCGCCGCACCACCCGTCAGCGTGTCGATCAGCGTCACCGCGAGGGTGTTGCCGGCCGTGCCCAGGGTGATGACGTCGGTGCCCACACCGCCGGTCAGCGTCTCGATCAGCGACACCGTCATGGTGGTGCCGGTGGTACCGAGCGAAACGAGGTCGTTGCCCGTGCCACCGGTCAGCGTGTCGATCAGCGAGATCGCCAGCGTGTTGCCGGTGTTGCCCAGCGTGATGACGTCGGTGCCGGCCGTGCCGGTCAGCGTCTCGATGCCGCGCAGCAGGACGGTGTTGCCGGCCGTGCCCAGGGTGACGAGGTCGGTGCCCGCACCGCCGATCAGGATGTCGATACCCGACACCAGGACCGTCGAACCGGCCGAACCCAGGAACACCAGTTCCGAACCCGTGCCGCCGGCGATCGTCTCCAGGGCGTTGGCGAGCAGCGTGCTGCCGACCGTGCCGATGGTGATGACGTCGGTGCCGGCAGCGCCGGTGATCGTCTCCAGAGCCGAAACCAGCAGGGTGTTGCCGGTCGTGCCCAGGGTGATCGCATCGGTGGCCGAACCGCCGGTGATCGTCTCCAGAGCCGAAACCAGCATGGTGGTGCCGGTGTCGCCGATGGTGATGACATCGGTGCCAACCCCGCCGAGCAGGGTCTCAAGACCACGAACGGTGGTGGTGCTGCCGGCCGAGCCGAGGGTGACGACGTCGGTGCCTGCACCGCCGATCAGGAACTCCAGGGCAACCGTCTGGAAGGTGTTTCCAGCCGAACCGAGGAAGACCAGATCGCTACCCGAACCGCCTTCCAGCGCCTCGAGGCCCGAAACCAGCAGGGTGTTGCCCGAGGTGCCGAGGATGATGGCGTCGGCGCCCGTGCCACCGGTCAGCGTCTCGAGGCCCGAGACGAACAGGGTGGTCCCCGCCGTGCCCAGCGTGACGGCGTCGATGCCCGAACCGCCGGTCAGCGTCTCCAGCAGGTTGACCAGCAGGGTGTTGCCAGCCGAACCCAGCGTGACGACGTCGGTGCCGGTGGCGCCGGTCAGCGTCTCGAGCGCCGAGACGAACAGGGTGTTGCCGGCGGTGCCGATGTTGATGACGTCGGTGGCGGTGCCGCCGACGATCGTCTCGAACAGCGAAACCGTCGCGGTGTTGCCGGTGTTGCCCAGCGTCAGGACGTCGGTGCCGGCAGCGCCGGTCAGCGTCTCGATGCCGCGCAGCAGCAGCGTGTTGCCGGCCGTGCCGAAGGTAACGACGTCGGTGCCCGTGCCGCCGATCAGGATGTCGATGCCCGACACCGAGACCGTTGAACCGGCCGTGCCGAGGAACACCAGTTCCGAACCCGTGCCGCCCGTGATCGTCTCGAGCAGGTTGGCGAGCAGCGTGCCGCCGGCCGAGCCGATGGTGATGACGTCGGTGCCGGTAGCGCCGGTGATCGTCTCCAGAGCCGAAACCAGCAGGGTGTTGCCGGTCGTGCCCAGGGTGATCGCATCGGTGGCCGAACCGCCGACCAGCGTCTCCAGAGCCGAAACCAGCATGGTGGTGCCGGTGTCGCCGATGGTGATGACGTCGGTACCGGCAGCGCCGGTCAGGGACTCGAGACCACGGACCGTGAGGGTGTTGCCCGCCGTGCCCAGCGTGATCGCATCGGTACCCGCGCCGCCGATCAGGAACTCAAGACCCGAAGCGAGCAGCGTGCTGCCGGCCGAGCCGAGGAAGACCAGATCGGAGCCCGTGCCGCCCGTGATCGTCTCGAGCAGGTTGGCGAGCAGCGTGCTGCCGACCGTGCCCAGCGTGATGACATCGGTGCCGACCGAACCGGTGATCGTCTCGAGCAGCGAGACGGTCATGGTGTTGCCGACGGTGCCCAGCGTGACGACGTCGGTGCCGACCTGACCGGTCAGCGTCTCGAGGCCGGTCACCAGCATGGTGTTGCCCAGGACCGAACCGATGGTGACGACGTCGGTGCCGACAGCGCCGGTCAGCGTCTCGATGGCCGAGACGAACAGGGTGTTGCCGGCCGTGCCGATGTTGATGACGTCGGTGGCGGTGCCGCCGATGATCGTCTCGAGAGCCGAAACCAACAGGGTGTTGCCGGTGTTGCCCAGCGTGACGATGTCGGTGCCGGCCGCGCCGGTCAGCGTCTCGATGCCGCGCAGCAGGACGGTGTTGCCGGCCGTGCCCAGGGTGACGACGTCGGTGCCCGTGCCGCCGATCAGGATATCGATGCCCGACACCGTGACCGTCGAACCGGCCGTGCCGAGGAACACCAGTTCCGAACCCGTGCCGCCCGTGATCGTCTCGAGCAGGTTGGCGAGCAGCGTGCCGCCGGCCGAGCCGATGGTGATGACGTCGGTGCCGGTAGCGCCGGTGATCGTCTCCAGAGCCGAAACCAGCAGGGTGTTGCCGACCGTGCCCAGCGTGATGGCGTCGATGCCCGAGCCGCCGATGACGGTTTCAAGCGCCGAAACCAGCATGGTGGTGCCGGTGTCGCCGATGGTGATGACGTCGGTGCCAACCCCGCCGATCAGTGCCTCAAGACCACGGACCGTGACGGTGCTGCCGGCCGTGCCCAGGGTGACGAGGTCGGTGCCCGCGCCGCCGATGAGGAACTCCAGACCCGAAGCGAGCAGCGTGCTGCCGGCCGAGCCGAGGAAGACCAGATCGGAACCCGTGCCGCCGGCGATCGTCTCGAGTTGGTTGGCGAGGAGCGTGCCGCCAGCCGAGCCGATGGTGATGACGTCGGTGCCGGCAGCGCCGGTGATCGTCTCCAGAGCCGAAACCAGCAGGGTGCCGCCGGCCGTGCCCAGGGCGACGACATCGGAGCCCGCGCCGCCGGTCAGCGTCTCGAGCAGAGTGGCGAGCAGGGTGTTGCCAGCCGAACCCAGGGTG
This sequence comes from Azospirillum sp. HJ39, assembly GCF_041507355.1. Taxonomy (NCBI): domain Bacteria; kingdom Pseudomonadati; phylum Pseudomonadota; class Alphaproteobacteria; order Rhodospirillales; family Azospirillaceae; genus Azospirillum; species Azospirillum sp. HJ39. The sequence goes on from NZ_CP167914.1 coordinate 181,714, forward strand.
ACGACGTCGGTGCCGGCAGCGCCGCTCAGCGTCTCCAGAGCCGAAACCAGCAGGGTATTGCCGGCCGTACCCAGGGCGATCGCATCGGTGGCCGAGCCGCCGATAAGGGTTTCAAGCGCCGAAACCAGCGTGGTGTTGCCGGTGTCGCCCAGCGTGACGACGTCGGTGCCGGCAGCGCCGGTCAGCGTCTCGATGCCGCGCAGCAGGACGGTGTTGCCGGCCGTGCCCAGGGTGACGACGTCGGTGCCCGTGCCGCCGATCAGGATGTCGATCGCCGAAACCGTCAGCGTGTTGCCGGCGGTGCCGAGGAACACCAGTTCCGAACCCGCGCCGCCGGTGATCGTCTCGACCAGGCTGGCAAGGATCGTCGCGCCGGCCGAAGCGAGGCTGATGACGTCGGTGCCGGTGCCGCCGATCAGCGTCTCGACCGCGTTGACCAACAGGGTGCTGCCGCTGGTCCCGATGGTGACGATGTCGGTGCCGGTGCCGCCGGTCAGCGTCTCGATCAGCGAAACAGTAAGGGTGTTGGTGGTGTCGCCCAGCGTCACGACGTCGGTGCCGGCCGCGCCGGTCAGCACTTCGATGCCACGCAGCAGCAGCGTGTTGCCGGCCGTGCCCAGGGTGACGACGTCGGTGCCGGTGCCGCCGATCAGGGTGTCGACCAGCGAAACCGTCAGGGTGCTGCCGACGGTGCCGAGGAACACCAGGTCGGAGAGCGTGCTGCCGGTCAGCGTCTCGAGCAGGTTGACGGTGACCGTGCCGCCGGCCGAGCCCAGGGTAATGACGTCGGTGCCGGTGCCGCCGATCAGCGTCTCGACCGCGTTGACCAACAGGGTGCTGCCGCTGGTCCCGATGGTGACGATGTCGGTGCCGGTGCCGCCGGTCAGCGTCTCGATCAGCGAAACGATGAGGGTGTTGGTGGTGTCGCCCAGCGTGACGACGTCGGTGCCGGCCGCGCCGGTCAGCACTTCGATGCCGCGCAGCAGCAGCGTGTTGCCGGCCGTGCCCAGGGTGACGACGTCGGTGCCGGTGCCGCCGATCAGGGTGTCGACCAGCGAAACCGTCAGGGTGCTGCCGGCGGTGCCGAGGAACACCAGGTCGGAGAGCGCGCTACCGGTCAGCGTCTCGAGCAGGTTGACGGTGACCGTGCCGCCGGCCGTGCCAATGGTGATGACGTCGGTACCGGCCGCGCCGGTCAGCGTTTCGAACGCATTGACCGTCAGGGTGCTGCCGGTGCTCGCGATGGTGACGACGTCGCTGAGGGTCGAGCCGGTCAGCGTCTCGATGCCGCCGACGAGAACGGTGTTGCCCGCCGTGCTCAGCGTGATGACGTCGGTGCCGGCCAGACCGAGGATCGTCTCGACCGCAAGGATCGTCAGGGTGCTGCCGACGGTCCCGATGGTGACGACGTCGCTGAGGGTCGAGCCGGTCAGCGTCTCCAGCAGGGAGACGGTGAGCGTGCCGCCCGCGGTGCCCAGCGTGACGATGTCGGTGCCCGCGCCGCCGGTGACCGTCTCAAGCGCCGAAACCAGCAGGGTGCCGCCGGCGGTGCCGATGGTGATGACGTCGGTACCGGCCGCGCCGGTCAGCGTCTCGACCAGATTGACCGTCAGGGTGCTGCCGGTGGTCGCGATGGTGATGATGTCGCTGCCCGCGCCACCCGTCAGGGTCTCGATCAGGCTCGTCAGGATCGTGTTGCCGGCGGTGCCCAGCGTCACGACGTCCGTGCCCGCGCCGCCCGTCAGCGTCTCGACCAGAGTCACCGTCAGGGTGTTGCCGGAGGTGCCCAGCGTCACGACGTCCGTGCCGGCCGCGCCCGTCAGGGTCTCGAGCACCGAAACCAGCAGGGTGTTGCCGGCGGTGCCCAGCGTCACGACGTCCGTGCCGGCCGCGCCCGTCAGGGTCTCGAGCGCCGAAACCAGCAGCGTGCTGCCGGCGGTGCCCAGCGTGATGACGTCAGTGCCCGCGGCGCCGGTGATCGTCTCAAGCAGGCTCACCAGCATCGTGGAGCCCGACGTGGCGATCGAGATCACGTCGGTCCCGGCCGCGCCGACGATCGTCTCGAGGACGTCCACCAGCATCGTCGCGCCAACCGTGCCGTTCAAGAACACGACGTCGGAAGAGGAACTGCCCACCAGGGTTTCGAGCAGCGAGACCTGCAGGGTGGAACCGGCAGTCAGCGTGATGAAATCGGTGCTGGCAGTACCGATCAGGGTCTCCAACGCCGAAATCGACACCGTATTCCCGGACGTCCCGAGCGTGATGACGTCAGTACCCTGGCCACCGATGATTGTTGAGAATTGCCCCAGTGTTAGGGTCGAACCCGTAGTAACGTCTACGGTGTAGGTTCCAGCCATTAGTAATCCCCTTCAGGTTTGGTTCGCCGGCGGATGAACCACTCTAAGGTGTGCTTAACGTTCGGATGAAGGCAGGCAGACTCAGTCCTAGCGCTAGCTAACGCACCATGCCCTTGTTATCCGAAGGAATGCACCCAAGGCAATGCGTTTCTACCGAAGTGGGTAGGACGAATCGGCCCGCTTTCTAGTCGCTATCAGAGGAGAGTACCCATCTCCTTGTCCATCCACCAACAAGCCTTTGCAAAGTCTTGAAAAACGCCTGGTATGGCGAATTCGCAACAGCAAGGTTCGAAGTTGTGCCCGCCACCGCCCGCCGCCCGCTGCAGGGGCAGGGCGGCACAGCCTGTTCTCGAATCGAGCGCGACGCGACGAAAACTTGCGCGACTTTCGCTGATCGGACCCATGCGATCCCAAGCCCAAGCTTAGCCGGCGGCAAGCATCGTTGTTACAAGTTCATAACACAGACTGTATTTCCCTCATCGACGCGACGAGGATGCGCTTGGAGAATTCAAGAACAACCGTTATTCCGTTGCGGCGAGTAGACGGTCAGGGGCAAGGACGACAGATCGAGCATGGCGACCATTCAGGAGGCGCTCGCCGCCGCGGTGCAGCAGCATCAGGGCGGCCAACTGGCCGTGGCGGCGCGGATCTACCGCCGCATCCTCGAGATCTCGCCCGACCAATCCGATGCCCTGCATCTGCTGGGACTGGTCGCCCGGCGCGGGAACCAGGGCGCCGCGGCGCTGCGGCTGATGGCCCGCGCGCTGCGGATCGATCCCGGCATGGCGGAACCCCGCATCAATATCGGCAACACCCTGCGCGACCACGGCCGCATGACGGCGGCGGCGGCGGCCTATCGCAGTGCCATCGCCCTGCGGCCGGATCTGGCGGTCCCCTATGAGAGCCTGGGCGGGTTGTGCCGCACGCTGGCACGCTCCACCGAGGCCGAACAGGCCTACCGCCGGGCGATCCGCCTCGCCCCCTCCGGGGCGGAGGGCCACAACGGGCTGGCCAACGTGCTGCAGGAGCGCGACGCGCTGGACGGCGCCGTCGCCGCCTACGTCCGCGGGTTGGCCCTCGACCCCACCCACAGCGCCGCCTCCAACAATCTGGGCATCGCGCTGCGCGGGCTGGACCGCCCGGTCGAGGCGATGGACTGGCACCGCCGCGCCGTCACGCTCGACCCCGGCTTCGCCGCCGGCCACACCAGCCTGGGGTTGTCGCTGCAGGAGCAGGGACGGCTGGAGGAGGCCGCCGCTGCCCACATCCGGGCCATCGCGGTCGATCCGGGCTTCGCCGGCGGCTATGCCAACCACGGCAATGCCCGGCTGAACCAGAACCGGCTGGACGCGGCGATCCTCAGCTTCCGCCGGGCCATCGCGGTCGATCCGGCCGGCCCGGACAGCCGCCGCAACCTCGGTATGGCCCTGCTGGTCGCCGGCCGCTTCGAGGAGGGGTGGCGGGAGTACGAGTGGCGGCTGCGCTGCAAGGACGCCCCCACCCACGCCGCCATGCCCAAGCCGCGCTGGGACGGTTCGCCGCTGGACGGCCACCGCATATTGCTGCACGGCGAACAGGGGCTGGGCGACGCCCTGCAATTCTGCCGCTACGTCCCCCTGGTGGCCGCCCGCGGCGGGCGCGTGCTGCTCGGCCTGCCGGCGCCGCTGGAACGGGTGATGGCCGGGCTGCCGGGGGTGGAGCGCTTCGTCACCGGTCAGCTTCCGACCGATGCCTTCGACCTCCATCTGCCGATGCTCAGCCTGGGCGAGGTGTTCGGCACCCAGATGGACACCATCCCGCACCGCGTGCCGTACCTGTCGGCGGAGCCGGCGCTGGTGGCGCGCTGGGCGGAGCGGTTGCGGGCGGCGGCAGGAGGCCTGAAGGTCGGCATCGTCTGGGCCGGATCGCCCACCCACGGCAACGACAGGAACCGCTCCATCGGGCTCGCCCCCTTCGCACGGCTCGCCGCCATCCCCGGCGTCACCCTGGTCTCCATCCAGAAGGGACCGACCGAGGGACTCGCCGCCAACCCGCCCGGCGGCTTCCCAATCCTCAACCTCTCCCCCGACATCCGCGACTTCGCCGACACCGCCGCCATCATGGCAGGCCTCGACCTCGTGATCTGCGTCGATACCTCCGTCGCCCATCTCGCCGGCGCGCTCGGCGTCCCCGTCTGGGTCTTCATCCCCTTCGCCCCGGACTGGCGCTGGATGCTCGACCGTGAGGACAGCCCCTGGTACCCCACCATGCGCCTGTTCCGACAGTCCGCCCCGGGCCGCTGGGACGACGCTATCGACCGCGTCGAAACCGCGCTGCGCCACCGAGCATCCGACCACTGCGCCGCCACCCCGCACAGCATCCAAAACGGAAATCCGACCATGCCGATCCTGGCGCCCGTATCCTGGGGCGAACTGCTGGACAAGATCACCATCCTCGACATCAAGGCAGAGCGGATCGCCGACGCCGACAAGCTGGCCAACGTCCGGCGCGAGCGCGAGGCGCTGGACGCCGTGGCCGCACAGGCCGACACCGGCCGGGCGGATGTCTCGGCGCTGATCGACGATCTGCGCACGGTCAACACCACGCTGTGGGAGATCGAGGACGAGATCCGGGACTGCGAGCGGGCGAAGGATTTCGGCCCGCGCTTCGTCGAACTGGCCCGCCGGGTCTACCACACCAACGACCGCCGCGCCGCGCTGAAGCGCGACCTCAACCGCCTGCTGGGCTCCGAACTGGTCGAGGAAAAATCCTACCAGGCCTACTGACCAGCCAAGCAGGTTTCTCCAGGCCGGGCCTGTGGCCCGATCCGGAGAAACCTGCTCAGGCGCATCGACCGGACCTCCCGCCCATCTCCTCCTCTCCAAGCCAACAGGTCCCCACATGACCGAGCAGACCGCCGCCCTCGCCGCCCCGAATCACCGCCTGGCACAAGCCCTGGAGCTTTGCCGGTCGGGGCGGCCGGAGGAGGCGGAGGGGACGTACCGGGCTCTGTGCGGGGTCCCGCCACGGGACGCGGCGGGACTGATGACACTGGCCGAGACCGCCCGCATCCTCGGCCGGCCGACCGAGGCCGTGGCGTGGTTGGAGGAGGCGGCGCGCACGGCCCCGGGGCGGGTGGAGGTGTGGAGCGCGCTTGCCCTCGCACTCGCCGCCATCGGCCGCATCGACGACGGAGAGGTGGCGGCGCGGGAGGCGCTGCGGCGCACGCCGGGCAATGCTCCCGATGGTGCTTCTGGTGGCGATACCGGTCCTGCGCTGGTGCAGGCAAACCGGGCACTTGCACTCATCCACCTGCGCCGCAATCGGCTGGCCGACGCGGCGGACGCCTGCGGCGAGGCACTGCGGTTGGCGGAGGCCGCCGACCCCCTGGCCAATTCCCAGGCCCGGCGGCTGGCCCGGACGGAGGCGGTCGGCACATTGGCGCTGGTCCGCATGCTGGAAGGCCGTGCCGACGAAGCCGACGCGCTGTTCGGCCAAGCACTCGCGCAGGGGCCGGTGGTGCCCGAGGTGCTGGGCAACCACGCCTCGCTGTTGGCCCGGCTCGGCCGCGATGCCCAGGCGCTGGACCTCGCCGAGCAGGCGGTGACGCTGCGGCCGCGGCTGGTCGGTACCTTGCACCTGATCGGCAGCCTGCACCACCGCGCCGGCCGGCCGGAAGCGGCGATCGCCGCCTTCCACCGGGTGCTGGCCGCCGATCCCGACCATCTCGACGCCCGGCTGCGGCTGGCCGACAGCCTGCGCGTCGCCGGCCATTGGGAAGAGGCGGTCGCCGTCTGCCGCGACGGGCTGGCGCGCATGTCCGAACCCCAAACACCCGGCCTCCACACGCCCGGCCATGCCGCTCTGCTCGCCAACCTGGGCGTCGCCCTGCAGACCGGTGGCGACGCCGCCGGGGCGCTAGAGGCCTACCGCGAAGCGCTGCGCATCGCCCCCGACCTGCCGGAGGTCCACAACAACCTCGCCCGGCTGCACAAGGACATCGGCGACCCCGACGCGGCGATCGGACAGCTGCGCCAGGCGATGGTCGGCCAGCCGGCGTCGCTGCCGTTGCGGCTGGCCCTGCTGTCGCTGCTGATCGACGCCGGCCGCGTGGCGGAGGCCGACGCCGAGGCACTGGCCATCGCCCGCACGGCTCCTGCCGACGCCGAGCTGTGCTTCCGCATCGCGGCGCTGTTCCTGCGCGGCGGCTGGCGCGACCGTGCCGTTCCCTACGTCCGTCAGGCGATCCGGCTGGCGCCCGACACTCCCCGCTACTGGATCGCCTTCGCCGACGCCCTGCGCGATCTGTCGCTGCCCGCCGCCGACAGCGACGCCGGCCTGCGCGCCGACCTGCTGGCCGCGCTCGGCCGGCCCGAGGTCGAAGTCGCCGGGCTGGTCCGCGCCATCGCCGGCGTGCTGCTGGCCTCCGCCCCGGCCCCGGCCAGCCCATCGCCACTGGCACGGCTCGCCGCCCTGCCGGAGACCAATGGCGCGGAGCTGGATGCCGAGGCGCGGGCCCTGCTGGGCGACGGGTCGCTGGCCGGGCTGGCCGAGGATCCGCTGCTGCTGGCCCATCTGCGCGGCGCCCCGGTCTGCGATCCCGTGCTGGAACGGGCGCTGACCCGGCTGCGCCGCGTGCTGCTGCTGGCGCTGACCGGCCCGGGCCTGCCGGACCGGCCGGCCTGGCGCCTGCTGTGCGCGGCGCTCGCCGAGCAGTGCTTCCTCAACGAATACGTCTTTGCCGAGACCGAGGGCGAGTTCCAGGTGCTGGCGGCGCTGGTCCGCGCGGCGGAGAGCCTGCTGGAGCGCGGGGAGCAGCCGCCGGCGGTCCTGATCGCCCTGCTCGGCGCCTACCGCCCGCTGCATCGCTGGGACCGCGCCGCCGGGCTGGTGGCGCTGTCCTGGCCGGAGGAGATCGGCCGGCTGCTCGACCGCCAGGTCATCGAGCCGGCGGCCGAGGCACGCATCGAGGCGGAACTGCCGGTGCTGACGCCGATCCACAACGCGGTGTCGATCGGCGTCCGCGCCCAGTACGAGGAGAACCCCTACCCCCGCTGGCTGAACACCGGCATCCTGCCGGAACCGGTGCCGCTGCCCCGGCTGCTGCACGCCCTGTTCCCGCATGCCGCCCTGCCCGCCTCCCCCGCCTGGGAGACGCCGAGCTGGGAGGCGCCGGAGGTGCTGGTCGCCGGCTGCGGCACCGGCCGCGAGGCGGTCTGGGCTGCAGCCACCATCAAGAACGCCCATGTTCTGGCGATCGACCTCAGCCGCCGCAGCCTGGCCTACGCCCGGCGGCAGAGCCAACGGCTGGGGCTGGCGATCGAGCACGCCCAGGCCGACCTGCTGGAGCTGGGGGCGCTGGGCCGCCGGTTCGACGTGATTCACAGCGTCGGCGTGCTGCACCACATGGAAGACCCGGCGGCCGGCCTGCGCGTCCTGCGCGGGATGCTGCGCCCGCATGGCGTGATGGAGATCGGGCTCTACAGCGCCGCCGCCCGCCGCCCGGTTGTGGCGGCCCGCCACGTCATCGCCGAAGGCGGCCATCCGCCGACCGCCGCCGGCATCCGCCGCCTGCGCCAGGACATCCTGACCCTGCCGGCCGACCACCCCGCGCGGGTCGTCGTCCAGTCGCCGGACTTCTACGGCACCAGCGCCTGCCGCGACCTTTTGCTGCACGTCCACGAACTGCACGTCACCCTGCCCTGGCTGGCCGACGCGCTGGAAGCGCTGGACCTGGAGTTCCTCGGTTTCCGGCTGGCCGACCCGGCGGTGGCGGCGCTCTACCGCAAGCGCTTCCCCGACGATCCGGCAATGACCTCGCTCGCCCGCTGGGACCGGCTGGAGACCGACCACCCGACGATCTTCGGCGGGCTGTACCAGGCCTGGGCGCGGGCTCGGGGGTAGACGTGAGGACGGGCGGGGCGGGGTCAGGTTGACCCCGTCCATTTCAGGGTGATATCGCTTGCGCCCGCAACGGGGATGCCGGCCCCCCTCGCGGAAGAGACGCGGCGGACGAAGACGCGGCAGAGAAAGACGTTATGGAACTCGCAAAAGACAGAGTCTCGATCTGCATCCCGACCCGCAACCGCCCGCACATGCTGCGCGAGCTACTGGACACGGTCTTCGCCCAGACCTACGGCAATTACGACATCATCATCACCGACAATTCGGACAATGACGAGACGCGCGACCTCGTCGCCAGCCGCTACCCCGATCCGCGCGTCCGCTATCACAAGAACGAGACCAACCTGGGGATGGACGGCAACGCGCGCCGCGCCTTCAGCTTCATCACCGGCGAGTTCTTCACCTTCACCGCGGACGACGATTTCTGGGACGCCGACAATCTGCGCCGCAAGGTCGAGTTCCTGCGCCGGGTGCCGGAAGTCAACGCCTGCTTCTCCAACGCCCACCACATCCTGATGGACGGGCTCCCGCACCCGCAGCCGTTCCACAGCACGCTGCGGCCGGGGGCAGAGGCGGTAATCGAAGGCTATTACCTGAACCCGGTGTCGCTGCACGTTCCGCCGGCCCCGCCGCTGTTCGTCAACACCCTGACCGGCCTCTACCGCACCGCCCAATTCCTGGCCCCGATGGTGGAATCCTGGGAATGCGGGTCGGAGGAATACGCCCACTGGTATCTCGGCCTCTCGGGCCAGCGGCTGGGCTACCTGTTCGATCCGCTGATCACCATCCGCGACGGCGAGCACAATTGGGAGATCCAGACCGGCAACGGCGCGGTGACCAACTACCGCAAGTCGCCGGAAACCCGCGCCGCCCAGTTGAACCGCATCTACACGACGCTGCACGCCAAGCGCGGGGCGGAGCTGACGAAGATCGACCAGCGGGTGGAACTGGCGATCTTCACCTTCCTGGTCGAACAGATCGGGCAGGGCGCGGTCCAGTATATCGACAGCTTTCCTCTGATCACCGTGGCCGACTTCAACGCCTACATCGAGGAACGCAACCGGCATCAGGCGGCGCAGGCCCAGGCGGCGCAGGCATGAGCGCCGCCACGCCCTCCCCGCTCGTCAGCATCCTAATCCCGGCCTACAACCGCGAGCGGGAGATCGAGGAGACGGTCCGCTCGGCGCTCGCCCAGACGGTGCTGGACATCGAGGTGGTGGTGGTGGACAACGCCAGCACCGACGGCACCTGGGCGATCTGCCAGAGACTGGCGGAGGAGGACGGGCGGCTGCGGCTGTTCCGCAACGACGCCAACATCGGCCCTGTCAACAACTGGCGCCGCTGCGTCGCCGAGGCGCGGGCGCCTGTCGCCAAGATCCTGTTCTCCGACGACCGGCTGGAGCCGACTTATCTGGAGCGCACCCTGCCCCGCCTGCAGGGGCGGGTCGCCTTCGTCTTCACCCCGGCCAAGCTGGTGGACGAGGCCGGCGCGTCGCACGGCACCATCCACCAGTATTTCGTCGACACCTTCCCATCCGACACCTTCGTCTTCGAATACCTGTCGAACTTCGGCGGTCTGCCGGTATCCCCCTGCGCCGCCCTGTTCCGCACCGCCGACCTGCGCGACGGCATCATCAGCGATCTCGGCCCCGGCCCGGGGGGTGATTCAGCCAGTGATTTCGACGCGCACGGCGCCGGCCCCGACTGCCTGATCTACCTGATCGCCGCCAGCCGCTACCCTTATGTCGTCCATGTCGCCGAACCGCTCGTGACCTTCCGCCGCGGCGGCATCACCTCCGACCTGATCGCCAGCGGGCGTTTCTTCGCCTGCTACCATCACGCCCTGATGTGGTTCATGAAGTCGCCGATGGCTCCGTCCCCCGCCCGGCTGGCCGCCGCCGCCCTGTGGCGGCAGGAGGTGCGCAACGCCCGCCGCGTCATCCCCTACGAGGATTACCTGCGGGCCTATGGGGTCGATGTATAGGGTCCGGACCCACAATGAGCCTTTCCCGCAGGGAGTCGTTGTGATTCCACGCCCTGGAAGGGGGCTTTGAAGAGCGCCGGTCAGTTCCGGTTGACGTTGGAGCAGTTTGGGTGGCTTGAACCGCAGCTTCCGCGCGACATCCGAAGCAAACTCCGTGTGGATGATCGCCGTGAGCCACCCGCTATGACCGCTCCGCCACCAACTTCATGGCTGCCGTCCACATCGTGGCAACCGTCGCCTACTGGTTATGAGTCCGGATCATCATACGCACGTTATATAAAACACAAAGAAAAACAACGCAATCATGCCAACTTGCATATCTGGAAAACATTGTCTATGCAAATATTAATTTTGATAAAATTTTTACTTCGACAACTGTTTCAAATAAGACTTCATTGCCAATTCGCGAAATTGGCTTGGGCAATTATGTGGAAGCCACACTCTGTTGAATACAGTTTCCGCCTCTGCACGGAAAGCATCTGGGATCAGACCGAACCATATTCCAATACGTTCATAGACTTCCTTCTTATACGAAGTCCATGTCTGTTGCCCTTCTCCACGACAAAAAGCTGGTGTATCAATGAACACACATTCATCTTTTGCAGAATTTGACAAATGATCCCACAACAACCCGCTGTAAAGATGATGAGTCCCATTCCATCTTTCGGTATTTGAAAGCTCTATATTATTTACATTAAGGATAACGCTTCCGAACGGCATCCTCAAAGAAAAATTTCTGAAAAATAACTTTGGTGTTGCTGCAATATATTCTATTTCTTTTTGAATTCCAACTGAATCCCTGTATTTTTCTATCTGGCTTTCCCCTATGGAATTAACAATCACGATGTTTGCATTCCATTTTTTTGAGAAAACGAATTGCGACTCTTCAATCAGAAAATCATCATCCCCAATAAACCAAGCCCAGCCCACATTTTTGTTCTTAAGAAAATTAATTGCCTCCATAAAAATTCCGTCAATGCCCATATTATGGTGGACACGATAAAGAATAATATTCCTTCCACATTGAGAAAGCGTTTCCTTTGGATCAAAAGAATCTGATCCATTATCAAAAACAATACACTCCGAATCTTTTGGAAGAGACATGACGGCTCTTACCAACAACTTTGGCCTGTTATAGGAAAAAACACAAAATATCATGGGATGACACCAAGCATGATTAGATTTGACGGAACTGGCCAAAACCTGAAGCCATATAGCGGAAGAGAAGGGATCGGCTCCATCTCTCCCACCAGAGTTTGGGCAGAAATTTACTCTTACCCCTGCCCGGCGATCCAGGCCAGCATGTTGGAGACGCCGCGGCGCGCGTCGACCTTCGGCTGCCAGCCCAGCAGGCGGCGGGCCTTGGCTATGTCGGCGACGAAGATGCGCTGGTCGCTGATGCGCGGCGGCAGCCGCTCGAACCGCATCTCCACCCCGTGCAGTTCCTCCAGCAGGCGGAACAGCTCCAGCAGGGACAGGCTGTTGGCCATGCCGCCGCCGATGTTGAACACTTGGCCCGCCACCGCGTCGGCCCGCTCCACCGCACTGAAATAGAGGGTCTTCATGTCCTCGGCATGGAGCACGTCGCGGACCTGCTTGCCGGTGCCGCTGATGGTGAAGGGAGTCTTTAGCTCCCCACGCCCGGCCTGGACCGCCAGCCCGCAGAACCAGCCGACCCAGCCCTGGTCGGCGGTGGCGAACTGCCGGCCGCCATACATCGAGGAATGGCGGAACACCACGGTGCGCAGCCCGAACACCCGGTGATGGTCCAGCATCATCTGGTCGGCCGAACCCTTGGAGGTGCCGTAGGGCGAATGGAAGTCGAGCGGAGCCGTCTCGTCGAAGCCGTCGGGGAAGGCCGGAGCGACGTAGCGGGTCTCCGTCTCCTCGTAGGGCGTCCATTCCAGGTCGCCGTAAACCTTGTTGGTCGAGCTGTAGAGCACCAGGGCTTCCGGGGCCGAGCGGCGCACCGCGTCCAGCAGGTTGAAGCTGCCGAGCGCGTTGATCTCGAAATCCAGCCGCGGATCGGCCAGCGAGGTGGTCATCGCCACCTGCCCCGCCAGGTGGAAGACCACGTCCGGCCGCAGCTCCGCCACCGCACGCTGCACGTCGTTGGGATTGCGGATGTCGCCATGGCGGAACTCGAACGCGCCCTGGGCGCGCAGCCAGTCCAGGTTCAGCGTGCTGCCACGGCGGGACAGGTTGTCGAAGACGCAGAGCTGCTCGCCACGCTCCAGAACGGCGGCGGCGAGGTTGCTGCCGAGGAAGCCGCAGCCTCCGGTGATCAGGTAGCGCACGGAGGAGCTCCGGGGTTGTCGGGTGGATCGAGAAAGGCCAGGGTTTGCCGCATCCCCTCGTCCAGCGGGGTCGAGGCCCGCCAGCCGAGCCGTGCGGCGGCTTTGCCGGCATCGGCGACGATGCTCATCACTTCGTCGGTGCGGTAGGGCAAGGCCCCCCAGACCAGGGCCTCGCCGCCATGGCCGACGGCGGATGCCGCGGCCTCGCCCAGGGCGCGGATGGTGATCGGCGCGCCGGAGCCGAGATTGACGATCTCGCCGGCCGGGAAGTCAGCCAGCTCAGCCAGCCGCCGGCAGGCGTCGGCCACGTCGCCGACATGGACATAGTCGCGCAACTGGCCGCCGGCGGTCAGTTCGGTGCGTCGTCCGTCGCGGCAGGCACGCAGGATCATCGGCACGAACTTGGTGTCGTTCTCCAATGGCCCATACATGCCGAAGGGACGCACCACGGCGAGCGCCAGCCCGTGCGATGCGGCGGTGCCGAGCGCCGCCAGGGTCGCCGCCGCCTTGGTGATGCCGTAGAGGCTGCGCGGGGCCGGCGGCGCGTCCTCGGCGATCGGGCGGTCGGAGGGACCGTATTCGTAGCAGGTGCCGACATGGACGAAGCGCCCCACCCCGGCCTGCGCCGCGGCACGCACGAGATGCAGCGTGCCCTCCAGGTTCGTCCGCGCAGAGGCGGCCACGTCCTGGAACCGGTAGTCGACACCATAGGCGGCGCAATGCACGACGAGGTCGGGGCGCGCGCCGGCCACCGCCGCGGCGATCTCCGATCCCTGCGCAGTCAGGTCGAGCCGCACCGGCTCTGCGGCCACGCCCAGCCGGTCGAGCCGCCAGAGCGCGCTGCCCTCCCGGCCGGCCGCCAACACCGTCCAGCCGGCACGGGCGAAACGGTGAGCGGCATGGGCGCCGAGGAAGCCGCCGGCGCCGGTGACCAGGACGCGCATCAGCGCGCCCGGACGAAGCGGTGGATGGTGTCGAGCATGTAGGCGATGTGGGCAGGGGTCAGGCCCGGATAGACGCCGATCCACAGGGTGCGTGCGGTAACGACGTCGCTGTTGGTCAGCTCGCCGACGACGCGGTGCGGCCGGCCCTTCATATAGGGCTGGCGCAGCAGGTTGCCGCCGAACAGCTGGCGCGTGCCGATGCGGGCGCGGGTCAGCTCGCGGGTCAGCTCGTCGCGGGTGAAAGGGGCGTCGGCGGCCACGGTCAGCGGGAAGCCGAACCAGGACGGGTCGCTGTTCGGCGTCGCTTCCGGCAGGATCAGGACGTCGGCCAGATCGGCCAGCCCGGCCTTGAGCGCATCGAAATTCGCCTTGCGCGCCGCGATGAAGCCCTCCAGCCGCTCCATTTGGCCAAGCCCGACGGCGGCCTGCATGTCGGTGATCTTCAGATTGTAGCCGAGATGGGAGTAGATATACTTATGGTCGTATCCGTGCGGCAGGTCGCCGAGCTGCCAGTTGAAGCGCTGCTTGCAGGTGTTGTCCTGGCCCGGCTGGCACCAGCAGTCTCGGCCCCAGTCGCGGAAGGATTCCAGCGAGCGCTTCAGCTTGGCGTTGCTGGTGAAGACCGCTCCGCCCTCGCCCATCGTGATGTGATGGGCCGGGTAGAAACTGAGGGTGCCGATGTCGCCGAAGCTGCCGACCAGCTTGCCGTCATAGCGGGCGCCCAGGGCGTCGCAGCAATCCTCGACCACCCACAGCCCATGCTTTTCCGCCACGCGGGTGACGGCAGCAAGGTCGAAGGGGTTGCCCAGCGTGTGGGCCAGCATGATGCCGCGGGTGCGCGGGGTCACTGCCTCTTCCAAGAGGCGCATGTCCATGTTGTAGGTCGGGATGTCGACGTCCAGGAAGACCGGGACCATCCCGTTCTGCAGGATCGGGTTCACCGTGGTCGGGAAGCCGGTGGCGCAGGTGATGATCTCGTCGCCCGGCTGCAGCGCGCGGTCGCCCAGCAGCGGCGAGGTCAGCGAGGTCAGCGCCAGCAGGTTGGCCGACGAACCGGAATTGACCGTCAGCACGTTGCGGGCACCGAGGAACTCGGCCAACCGCTTTTCGAAGGCGTCATTGAAGCGGCCGGTGGTCAGCCAGAAATCGAGCGCCGAGTCCACCAGCAGCGCCATCTCCTCGCCACCATAGACCTTGCCGCTGACCGGAACCGGCGAGCGTTCCGGGTCGAAGGGCCGGTCGGCGTGGGCGACCTCCGCATATTCGGCCACCAGATCCAGGATCCGGCGGCGCAGGTCTTCCCGGCGATCCGCGGAACCGGCCGGCAAGGAAGGGGCCGGCGAGGAGGAGGAGGAGGTCATGACGGTCTCACGGAAACGGTGATGCGGGGAAGCGGAAGGCCGACGGCGCCTCAGGCAACCGGGCGGGCCTCGTTATACGCAAGAAGCTGGGCCGACATAAGGCCGGCGATGTCCTGGCCCCGGCCATAGGCGCGATACCAGTCGACGGTGCGGGCCAGCGTCTCCGCCAGATCCCAGCGCGGCGCCCAGCCCAGCGTCTGCCGGGCCTTGGCGCAGTCGAGCGCCAGGAAGCGGTTCTCGTGCGGGCCGGCCGGGCCGCTGTTGTCCACCCAGGCGGCGCCGTTGCCCCACAGGGAAACCAGCCGGTCGGCGATCCAGTGGACCGGGCGGGCGCTGCCCTCGGCCGGTCCGAAGTTCCAGCCTTCGGCGTGGCCGGCCGGGTCGTTCCAGGCGGCCTCCGCCAGCATCAGATAGCCGTGCAGCGGGTCCAGCACGTGCTGCCACGGCCGGGTGGAGTGCCGGTTGCGCACCACCGCGGGGCGCCCGTCCAGGAAGGCGCGGATCAGGTCGGGAACCAACCGATCCTCCGCCCAGTCGCCGCCGCCGACGACGTTGCCGGCCCGCCCCGACACCACCGCCGCGGCCCCGGTGCCGGGCTGGAAGAAGGACTGCCGGAAGGCGGCAGTGATCAGTTCGGCGCAGCCCTTGCTGTTGCTGTAGGGGTCGCGGCCGCCCATCGGCTCGTTCTCGCGATAGCCCCAGACCCACTCGCGGTTCTCGTAGCACTTGTCGCTGGTGACGTTGACCACGACGCGCACACTGTCGACCCGGCGCACCGCGTCGAGCAGATGGACCGTGCCCATGACGTTGGTGGCATAGGTTTCCACCGGGTCGCGGTAGGAGCGCAACACCAGCGGCTGCGCCGCCATATGGATGACGATGTCGGGACGGGCGGCGGACAGCGCCGCCTCCAGCCGCTCTCGGTCGCGGATGTCGGCGATCTCGCTGTGGGCCATGCGGTCGCGCAGGGCCACGGTCTCGAACAGGCTGGGGCTGGTCGGCGGCTCCAGCGCGTAGCCGGTCACCCGGGCGCCCATGCTGCTGAGCCAGAAGGTCAGCCAGCTTCCCTTGAAGCCGGTGTGGCCGGTCAGGAAAACCGACTTGCCGGACCAGAACGACGCGTGCGCGGCCATCGGCGGATCACCAGCTCTTCCAGGGCGGGTTGCCGGCGATCCACAGATCCTCCAGCAGGCGCTTGTCGCGGATGGTGTCCATGCACTGCCAGAAGCCATCATGCTTCCAGGCATGCAGTTCGCCGGCCTCGACCAGACCGCGCAACGGCTCCTGCTCCCACATGGTGTCGTCGCCGTCGATGTAACGACCGACCGTCGGCGACAGTACGAAGAAGCCGCCGTTGATGCGGGCACCGTCGCCGGGCAGTTTTTCCTGGAAGGCGGCGATGCGATCGCCCTCCAGTTCGACCACGCCGTAGCGGCCGGGCGGATGCACCACGGTCATGGTGGCGGCGTGGCCATGCGCCTTGTGGAAGGCGACCGAAGCCGAGATGTCGACGTTGCCGACACCGTCACCGTAGGTCAGGCAGAAAGCCTCCTCGTCCTCAAGATAGGGCAGGACCCGCTTGATGCGGCCGCCGGTCAGGGTGTTCTCCCCGGTTTCGATCAGCGTGATGCGCCAGGGTTCGGCCAGACGGCGATGAACCTCGACCGTATTCGTTCGAAGATCGATGGTCACATCGGAATTATGGAGGGAATAGCTGGAGAAATATTCCTTGATCGCATAGCCCTTGTAGCCAAGACAGATCACGAAATCGTTGATGCCATGTGACGAATATATTTTCATGATGTGCCAGAGGATCGGCTTGCCGCCGATTTCGACCATCGGTTTAGGCCGCAGATCGGTTTCTTCGGAAAGCCGCGTCCCGAGACCACCCGCAAGTATGACAGCCTTCATTTTCTGCAGCTCTTCCAAAGCAAAATCCGCGCGCGGCACAGTACTAATCCGTTTGTGAAAGATTGGTCAACCGCACCCCCGCCGCCACGGCGTAACAGAAACGGGACCAAACGGCGCAGCACCCGGTCCATCATCCCCGGCCGCCTCCCCCGATCCCCAGCCATTTCGCCATGGCACCCGGCCGGCCGAGACGCTAAACCTAGCCCCGTCGCCACCTTCGGCAGTCCCCCGGGAGAGCACCCCCATGTGCGGTTTCGCCGGCTTCGCCGGACCCGGCGGCGAGCGCGACCTCGCCGCCATGATGGACGTCATCCGCCACCGCGGGCCGGACGACGACGGCACCTACGCCGACCAGGGCCACGCCGACCGCAACGGCCCGTTGCCGGTACATCTCGGCTTCCGCCGGCTGGCCATCATCGACATCGACGGCGGCCATCAGCCGATGGCGACGGCCGAGGGCGATCTGGTCATCGTCTACAACGGCGAGGTCTACAACGCGCCCGAGCTGCGCCGCGCGCTGGAGCAGGCCGGCCACCGCTTCGTCACCGACCACTCCGACACCGAGGTGCTGCTGCACGGCTACCGCGAATGGGGCGTGGAGATGGTGGAGCGGCTGAACGGCATGTTCGCCTTCTGCCTGTATGACCGCCGCCGGCAACGGCTGGTGCTGGGACGCGACCGTTTCGGCAAGAAGCCGTTGTTCTACGCCGAAACGGCCGGCGGACTGGTCTTCGCCTCGGAAGCCACCGCGGTGCTGGCCCACCCGGACGTCCCTGCCGGCCTCGACCGCCAGGCGCTGATCAAGTATTTCGCCTACGGCTTCATCCCCGCCCCGCTCAGCGCCCACGCCGCGGTGCGCAAGCTGCCGGGCGGCTGCACCATGGTCTACGACCTGACGAGCCGCCGGCTGTCGGTCAGCCGCTATTGGGAATACCGCATGGTGGTCGACGACCAGCCACCGGGCGGTCCCGACGAATGGGCCGAGGAACTGCGCGAACTGCTGGACCGCGCGGTCGAACGCCGGATGCTGAGCGACGTGCCGGTCGGCTTCTTCCTGTCGGGCGGCATCGACAGCGCCGCCATCGTGGCCCTCGCCGCCCGGCACCGCGATCCCGCCTCGATGAAGACCTTCACCATCGGCTTCGACGAGCCGAGCTTCGATGAATCCGGCTATGCCGCGGATGCGGCGCGCCACTACGGCACCGACCATGCCTGCCGCACGCTGAACCTCGACACCGCCGCCGGCCTGCTGCCCGGCCTGCTCGGCCGGCTGGACGACCCGATCGCCGACGCCTCGCTGCTACCGACCCACCTGCTGTCACGCTTCGCCCGCGAACAGGTGACGGTGGCGCTGACCGGCGATGGCGGCGATGAGCTGTTCGCCGGCTACGACACCTTCGATGCGCTGAGGACGGCGCGGCTCTACCATCACACGGTGCCCGGCCCGCTGCACCGGCTGGCGGAGGCGGTGGCCCACCGGTTGCCGCGGTCGGACCGCAACATGAGCTTCGACTTCAAGCTGCGCCGGGCGCTACGCGGGCTGGGCCACCGGCCGCCGCACTGGATGCCGTCCTGGCTGGGTCCGGCCTCGGTGGAGGAGGTGTCGCGACTGTTCGGCGTCAGCCTGACCGCCGACGACCTCTACGACGAGGCCGAGGCTCTGTGGTCGTCGGGCGCCAGCCGCCACGACGTCGACCGCTCCATCGAGTTCTACGGCCGCTTCTATCTGGGAGAGAATTTGCTGATCAAGGCCGACCGCGCCAGCATGTTCTGCTCGCTGGAGACCCGCTCGCCCTTCCTCGACCGCGACCTCGTCGCCTTCGTCAGCCGCCTGCCGGCCTCCTCGAAGCTCCATAAAGGCACGCGCAAGTGGATCCTGCGCAAGGCGATGGCCCCCCTGCTGCCGCCAGAGATCCTGGCCCGGCCCAAGAAGGGCTTCGGCATACCCTTGAGCCGCTGGCTGCGCCATCTGCCCCAGCCGTCGCTGGACACCGCGGCGCGCCTGGGGGTGGACGGCGCCTGGCTGGCGGCACGCTGGGACGAGCACCGCAGCGGACAGGCCGACCACCGCGGCCTGCTGTGGGCCTGGACCGCGCTCGCCACCGCGCTGGACCGTCCCGCGACCATTCCGACACCGATGGAAAGTGCCGCATGATTTCCGACATTTCCGGCGACATCTCCGGCCGTTTCACCCTGGACACGGCCACACGCGAGGCCGGCCACGGCTCGGCGCTTGCCCGCATCCTGCTGAAGCTGCTGCTGGGGGTGGGGGCGCTGATCGTCGCCTATCAGTGCGCCATGAACATGCACGCCAGCAGCGGCCTGCCCTATTGGGACGACTGGGGCTATTTCTTCGGCACGGCGCAGGGGGTGCAGCAGCCGCTGACCCTGCATTCGATCTTCGCCAAGGACAGCGACCATGTGGCGCCGTTCTTCAAGCTGCTGACCCACGGGTTGTGGCACGCCATCGGCGTCGATTTCATCGCCTTCCGCCTGCTGGGCTGGCTGGCCTTCGCGGCGATGCTGGCGTCCTACGCCGTGGTGCTGCTGCGCGATTGCGTGCGGCCGGGCTGGGCGGCAGTGCCGGTGGCTGCGGCCGGGCTGTTCCTGACCGGCACGCTGAACAACGAGTATTTCTATTTCCAGCACATGGGGTTGGCGCAGCCGATCTTCTTCACCTGCCTGTTCCTGTTCCTGCACAGCATCGCCCGCGGCCGGGCGGCCCTGGCGACGCTGTTCCTGCTGGCCTTCGGCTCCACCGGGGTGTTCGGCGCCAGCTATGCGCTGGGGGCGGCCGGGGTCGGGACGGTGCTTGCCCTGCGCCAGGGCGGATCGTGGCAGGAGCGGCTGGGCGACCGCCGCACCGTGGTCGCGGTCGGCGGCGGGCTGCTGCTGACCGCGGCGATGCTGTGGATGACCTTCGGCGGCTCCTACGCCAACCACACCGGCCAGCCGCTGGTCGGCCCCTGGCGGCCGGAGTTCTGGGGCTTCCTGTTCAGCGCCTTCGCCACCGCCACCGGCCTGCCGGTGGAAACGGTGGGGGCGCCGCTGTCGCTGGCGGTGGGCATCGCGGCCTTCGTCCTCTGCCTGATCCCGGCGGCCGTCCTGCCCTTCGGCCGGGCGGGGGTGGAGCGCCGGCACGCCGTCTTCTGCATCGCGTCGCTGATCGCCGGGGCGGTGATCGTCACCATGACCACCGCCTTCGGCCGGGCCGGCCTGTGCGGCGACGGCATCGCCGCCGCGATGCGCTGCGGCCTGACCCCGCGCTATGCCTACCCGGTCCTGCTGGTTTTCCCGGCGGCGGTCGCCGGCTGGACCCTGCTGGCCGGCCGTCGGACAGCGGTTCCCATCGGGCTGGCGCTGGTTGCCCTGCTCGCCCTCGGCCATGGGGTGGGCGGCGGTGTCCTGCGGCATTGGAGCGTGGCCGGTTTCAACCGGATGGTGGCCGGGCGCGACGCCATGGCGCAGCGCTGCATCGCCACCCACCTCCAGGCCATCCGGACGCCCGCCGGGCTGGACTGGACCCGCCCGCTGGTCTGCCTGTCCAGTTCGCCACGGAACATCGCCCCCTTCCTGCACGCCGCCTATGACCTGAAGGCCGACTTCCTGGCGCCGATCCTGGCCGACATGGCCAATCACTCGGAACGCGCGATCCTTCAGACGCTGCTGCAGGACGGGCGGCTCGACGGATCCGGGTTCAACCAGTCCGGTCTGCGGCTGGACATGCCGCTGGGCTCCCCCAAGGGGAACAGCGAGGTGAACGGCTCGCTCGACCGGATCCTGCAGATCCCCAACGGGCCGTTGGCTCTGGCCGGCTGGGCCGCCGATACCGCCGTGGCGGCGCCGGCCAGCTTCGTGCTGGCGGTCATCGGCGACCGGGTCGTCGCGACCGGTTCCACCGGCGGCGCCCGCAGCGACGTCGCCGCCGCCTTCCACGACGAGCGCCTCGCCGACAGCGGCTTCACCCTGCCTTTGCCGGCCGAGGCGGCCGGCCAGCGGATCCGGCTGTTCGCCATGGCGCATTCCGGCGCGCTGAAGGAACTGACGCCGCCCGGCGGGGTGGTGGCGGCACCGCCGGCACCATGACGCAAAACAGCCCCGGCACCGAGGAGGATGCCGGGGCTGTCTTCTTTTGGAGAGACGTCCGATCAGCCGCGCGGCGGTGGCTCGTCGAAATTCAGCATGGTCTTGATCGAATAGTGGCTCTTGCCCTGGCTCTCGAAATAGATGCGGACCAGCAGTTCGGCCAGCAGCCCCATCAGGATGCACATCACGCCGGTGACCAGCCCCATCGTCACCAACAACGGCAGCGGCGTCATGATAAAGGAGATGCCGTCGACCAGCTTGAGGTAGACCGCATAGAGCCCGCCCAGGAAGGCCAACCCCATGAACATCAGGCCGGCGAAGCCGAAGATGTAGATCGGCTTGGTCTCGTACTGGGTCAGGAACTTCACGACGACGAGGTCGAGCACGACCTTCAGCACCCGCTCCAGCCCGTATTTCGACTGGCCGTGGCGGCGCGGATGATGGCGCACCGGAATCTCGGTCAGCTTAGCTCCCTGCCAGCGGGCGTAGATCGGCACGAAGCGGTGCATCTCGCCATAGAGCCGGTAGCCCTGCAGCATCTGGCGCCGGTAGGCCTTCAGCGTGCAGCCATAGTCGTTCAGCTTCACGCCGGAGATGGTGGAGATCAGCTTGTTGGCCATCTTGCTGGGCAGCGTGCGCAGCAGGAAGCCGTCCTGGCGGTCGGCGCGCCAGCCCGACACCACGTCGTAGCCCTCGTCCAGCTTGTCCAGCAGCCCACCGATGTCCTGCGGGTCGTTCTGCAGGTCGCCGTCCATCGGCACGATGACGTCGCCGCGGGCGTGGTCGATGCCGGCCATCATCGCCGCGGTCTGGCCGACGTTGCGGCGGAAGTTGATGACGCGGATGCGGGGATCGGAGGCGACGCGCTGCAACTCCGCCTCGGTCCCGTCGGTGGAGCCGTCGTTGACGAAAATGACCTCGAAGCTGCGCCCCAGTCCGTCGAGCGCCGGGATCAGCCGGCCGCACAGCGGCGCGATGTTGTCCTCCTCGTTGTAGACCGGGATCAGGACCGAGACGGAAACCGTCCCGGTGTCCGTGGTGGCGGATCCGGGGGAGAACAGGAGGGTCATCGAGCAGGTCCGAGGGTGCGGGTCATGTGGGGTGAAACGCCCGGCCATGGTATGGCCGGTGGCTCCGGCGAGCGCAACGGATAATTGGTTTACGGGACGGGGATGGCGACCGCCCTCAGGCCGGGCGGCGTTCGCGCAGGATCGTCAGGTCGACGACGGCGCCCAGCAGCGCCACCAGCACCTGGAAGGCCAGGATGCCGAAGCCCAGCGCCAGCGACTGGGCGTGCGGCACGCCGACCAGTTCCAGGAGACCGATCAGCGACGCCTCCCGCAGGCCGATGCCGGCGACGGTGACCGGCATCAGCACGATCACCGACATCAGCCCAATCACCGCGCACCAAACGGAAAAGGGCTGATCGATGCCGACCGCCAGCCCGAGCGCCTGGCTTCCGGCGACAGCGCAGACCTGTACCGCGATCCCGCCGGCGACTGACAGCGCCGCCCGCCCCGGCCGCCGCGCCTGGGCGTGCCAGGCGTCGAGGAAACGGCGCAGCGGTCCCAGCAGCCACGCCTCGCGCTTCGGTCCGGCACGGAAGCCCAGCACGGTCAGCAGCGCGGCGCGCGCCGGTGTCCAGGCCAGCAGCCCGGCCGCAGCGACCAGCCCGGCCAGCACCAGCCCGACCGCCAGCAGCAGCCCGTCGCCGAAGCGCGCCGACTGTACCGCCAGCCCACCGCCAGTCAGCAGCAGCAGCCCGCCGATCCCCGTCATCTTGTCGAAGGCGACGGCCGAAACGATGCGCCCGCCGTCGGCCTCGCCCTGCCCTTCGCCCCGCCCCTCGTCGCGGCTGAGGCGGTAGGCCTTCACCGCCTCCCCAGCCAGTTGGCCCGGCAGCACCAGCGCGTAGAGCTGCGCCACCAGCGTGTAGGCGAGCAGCCGCCCCGCCCGCTGTTCCGGCAGCAGCACCCGCAGCTTCAGGGCGTTCAGCGCGTGCATCAGGAAGAACAGCAAGGCGGCAAGCGCCATAAGTCCGGGCGAAGCCACCGCCAGCACCCGCCCGACCTCCGCCACATCGACCCGCCACAGCAGCAGGGCGACCAGCAGCACACTGACCACGGCTTTCAGGCGATGACCCACTCTAATGATACTTTTTCATGAGATCATGAAGTGGTACGAGGAAATAATGTCCTCACGACCCCGGCCGGCGGGCCAGCACGTAGATGTAGTCGCCGTTGGACCAGGAGTTCAGGCGAAACAGGTGGAACAGCGCTTCGGCGATCAGGCGGCGGCCGGGACCGTACTGCCCCTCGGTGCCCTGGCCGCTGGCGGCGCCCAGCACGTTGCGGTAGAGCGGCGAGAAGAAGGGGAAGCCCCACTCCACCACCCGCTCGATCTCCAGCCCGACCGACCTGATCTTGGCCTGCAGCTCGCCGCGGGCATAGTTGCGGTGGTGGCCGACCGTGCGTTCGAAGTCGCGCATCCGCCCCTGCAGGGTGGAAACCAGCAGATAGCGGTCGGTCATGGCGGCGAGGTTGCGCAGAGCCGTCACGTCGTCCTCGATATGCTCGACCACGTCGGTGCAGACCACCAGATCGTAACGGCGGTCGAGATGGCCGGCGGTGACGTCGAGCAGCGCGAACTCCGCCTGCGGCGCCCGACGGCGGGCGACGTCGATCGCCTTGGCGGCGAAATCGACGCCGGCGTAGCGCGCCTGCGGCTTCAGCGGCATCAGCGTGGCGAGCAGCGAACCCTGGCCGCAGCCAACATCAAGCAGGCTGTCATAGTCCAGCCCGCTCACCATCTCGGTGACGATGCGGCGCAGGTGGCGGCCGGTCGGGCCGAACTTGCGCATGTCGTTCCAGCGGTTCTCCCAGCTGTCGTCGTAATCGACGCCGCCGGGATGGTCCGCGGCGGCCGCGGGGTGATGGGCGGTCTTGACGGCGTCGTCGCTCATGCGGGCCTCCGGCGCAGGATGAATTCGTTGCAGCCCGTCGGCACGCGCGGCGGACGGACCTCCAGCAGGTCGAAGCCCTGCGCGTCCATCCGCGCCCGTACCTCGTCCACGCTGGCATATTCGTAGGGGTAGCCGCCGAGCCAGTCGGTCACGTCGACCCAGAACTCCATGCCGCGTTCCTTGCGCAACGGGTTGGAGCCGGTGACGGCCCAGGTCGCCAGGAACATAAGCGAGCCCAGGATCCAGTCCCAGAGCTTCCGGACGATGCCCGGCGACAAATTGTAGACGACCTTGATCAGGGTCCACAGCGGCGAGGTCCAGTGCCGGTTGTAGAGCGCCAGCACGAAGGTGCCGCCCGGCTCCACCAACTGTCCCACCGTCTCGATCGCCGGCCACATCGCCCCGGTGTGGTGCAGCGAGCCCCAGGCATAGACCACCTCGAACCGGCCGAGCGAGCCGACGAACCCGGCATCCAGCGCCGAGCCGCGGCGGAACTCGATGCGGTCGGCCCCCTCGGGACCAAGCTCCGGCGCGAAGCGGCCGAGGTTGCGGCGCGCCACCTCCACGCCTGTCGGGTTGACATCGAAGCCGAGGCCCCGGGCAATGCCCAGCTTGCCCGCGGCGATGGTGAACAGGCCGGAACCGGAGCCGACGTCGCAGAACCGCGCGCCCTTCAGCCGGTCGGTGCCGACCAGCCCGGCGAGGCTGTCGACGGCGGCGGCCAGCCGCGGCTCGTCCAGCACGGTGCGCGAATAATGGTCCCAGTTCTCGCCGAAGTCGAAGGCCAGGGCGGGGTTGCTTCCCGTCTGCCCATCCGCCGCCTTTGCCGGTTCCACCACGCTGCCCAATCCCTTGCTGTCCGACCCGATCCGCCGCGCCGCCATACGCTCCCGAAAGCCGCCGGATGTCAACAACCCGAACGTTCGCAAGGGTGCCTCAAGAAGCGGCGAGCGCAAGGTCACGGTAGGAGCTTGCGACCGCGCGCCAGGAGAAATGCTCCACCACCCGGCGTCGTCCGCCCTCGCCAAGCCGGCGGCACAAGGGCGCATCGCCGGCCAGCCGGGCGATGGCGGAGGCGAGCGCCGGCACGTCGTCGGGCTCCAGCATCAGGCCGGTCTCCCCGTCCACCACCAGATCGCGGTTGCCGGCGATGCGGGTCGCCACCACGGGCAGGCCGGCGGCCATAGCCTCCAGCACCACATTCGGCATGCCCTCGTCGCGCGACGGGAAGACGAAGGCGTCGGCCGACCGGTAGGCGGCGGGAAGCTCGTCGCGCCCCAGCCAGCCGAGGAACCGGATGCACTCCGACAGGCAGAGCCGTTGCGCCTGCGCCTCCAGCTCCGGCCGGGCCGGGCCGTCGCCGACGATGCGCAGCGTCACGCCCGCCAGCAGGGCGGGCGGCAAGGATGCCAATGCGTCGAACAGCACGTCCAGCCCCTTCTGCCGCACCACCCGGCCGACGAACAGCAGGGAGAGGCCGCCAGCCGCGTCGGCCGCTGCGGTGGCAGGCGTGAAGCGCCGGGCGTCGACGCCGTTGGGAATGATGGCGACCGGCTGATCCGGCGCGAAGCGACGCGCCAGATCGGCAAGCCCCCCGCTGTTCGCGACCACGGCCGACGCCCGGCGCCACAACCAGCCGATCACCGGCCCGGCCAGCCGGTGATAGAGCGAGATGCCGTCATACTGGAAGCCCGGCACGTCGCCGCCGCGCAGACTGACGACATAGGGCACGCCGAACAGCGCCTTGACCGTCCAGGCCGCCGGTCCGCAGGGCAGGCCGAAATAGGCGATGGTGGCATGCGCGCGCCAGCGGGCGGCGATCCATGGCACCATCACCAGCGAACTGGCGAGGAAAGCCAGCATTTCCACCACCGAACTGCGGTCGCGGCGACGGCGCAGGGTGGGGATGCGGCGGATCTCCACCCCGTCGGCCCGGCGCTCGACCCGCGGCAGCCCGGCGAAGGCGGAGGTCACCACCACCACCTCCACCCCCAGCGCCACCAGCTCGCGCGCGGTGTTGTCGGTGGCGTTGGCAGCCCCGCCGCCCAGCGGCGGAAACTCGTAATTGATCAGCAGAAGCCGCGTCATGCCACCCGCTCTTGCCCCTTTTCGACGAGCGCCATTGATGCGGGGGCCGGCCCGCCGATGCAAGCCCCGGCCGCAGCGCCTATCAGCCCACCGGCGCCCGCAGCCGGCCGGCGAGGGTGGCGGCGAGTCCGGCGGCGACGCGGGCGACGACGCTGTCCCAGTCGCCCGGTGCAGGCTGCACGAACAGGCGCAGGCTCGGATACCAGGGGCTGTCCTCCCGCCCGTCGAGCCACCGCCAGCAGCCGTTGAAGCGCGACAGGACCCAGACCGGCTTGCCCAGCGCCCCGGCCAGATGGGCCACCGCAGTGTCCACCGTGATGACCAGGTCGAGCCCGTCGATCAGGGCGGCGGTGTCGGCAAAGTCGCGCAGCGCCATGGACGGGTCGTGCAGGACCATGCCGGCCGGCGGATCGGCGGCCTGGGCCGCTGCCGCCCCTTTCTGGAGGCTGATGAAGCGGATGCCTCCCGCGGCACCGGATGCGGCATCGGATCCAGGCATGCCCAGCGGCGCCAGCCGGGCAAGGGGCAGGCTGCGCACGGCATCCATCGCGTGGGCGTCGGGGTCATGCGGCCGGGGATCGCCGGCCCAGACCAGACCGACCGTCAGGCATGCCGCCGGCAGGGCGCCCAGCCAATCCCGCCACGCCGCAGCACGTGCCTGATCGGCGGCAAGTCGCATGATCGCCGGAATGCTGTCCAGCCTGGTGCCGAACAGCCGCGGCAGATCCATGATGGCGGCATGGCAGTCGACCGGCGGTGGCCCTGGCGGCGCCCCTTGCGCCACCACCGCCTCGACCCCGTCCATCCCGCGCAGCAGCGCCACCAGCCCCCGCTGCACCTCCAGCACCACGCGCCCGCCGCGCGCGGCGACCAGCGGGGCGTAGCGCACGCATTGCAGGGTATCGCCGTTCCCCTCGACCGCATGCAGCAGGATGCGCCGCCCCTCCAGCGGCTCGCCGTTCCAAGCCGGAACGCCGGGGAAGCGCTCCGCCCCCGCCTGCGCCCACAAGGTCCAGCCGCCGGGCAGGTCGCCCAGCCGCAGCCGGGTGAGCGCGCGGTTCAGCCGCACCCGGCCATCGCCGGGGTCGAGCCGCAAGGCGCGCTCGTAACCGGACAGCGCTTCGCCATGCCGGCCGAGCGTGGCAAGGGCGACCGCCAGATTGTAATGGTGCCCCGCCCCGCCGGGCTGGAGCGCCGCCGCCCGGTGCTGCAGCGTCACCGCCACTGCCGGCCGTCCGGCGGCCTGGGCCAGCATGCCGCGGTTGCCGAACGCCTCCGCCAGGTCCGGCGCCAGGAGATGGGCGCGGCGGAACAGGATCTCGGCCCCGTCGCCGTCGCCACGCCCCAGCCGCGCACTGCCAAGCGCGAAGACATGGATGGCGTCCGCCGGGCTCAGCGCGCCGGCCCGGACGAAGCTGCACTCCGCCCCGGCCGGATCGCCTGCGGCCAGCCGCAGCCCCCCCAGCTCGTGCCACAGCGCAGCACGGTCGGGCAGCGCCGCGGCCACCCCGGCCAGCAGCGCGATGGCGGCGGCAGGGTCGCCGGCGCGCCACCGCTCCCCGGCCTGCACCATCAGGTCGTGCAGCAGGCGGTCCAGGTTGCGGGCCGGCGGCCCCAGCCCCGGACAGGCGTCCAGCAGCGCCCGGTACAGCCGCGCCGCCTCGGCCAGCCGGCCGGCCATGTGATGCCCGACCGCCTGGCCGAACAGCTCGGAAGGGGAGAGGGCCATGGGAGGGTCCGTCGCGAGGTCAGCCGTCGGGCATTCCTAGCGCACCGGCCTGGAGTTTGACGATGGCCTGTTTGACGATAGCCTGTTTGACGATGGCCCTCTTGGCGATGACAACCCGTGCCGCTCCTTGGCAGCGTCCGGCAATCTCTGCTACTGATCCGGCCGTTCCTTCCCTGCCGGTCACCACACCCTCCACCCGGATCCTTGCCAGGGATCCTTCATGCCGGGGCGCCGCGGACCTCATGACCATCGAGCAAGCCTTTACGACGGCGGTCCAGTTCCAGCAAAGCGGCCGCGCCGACGAGGCCTGCCGGCTGTATGAACGGATCATCGCCCAGGATCGGACCTTCGCCCCGGCCATCAACAATCTGGGGCTGCTGTACGCCGACCGGGGCCGGACCGCCGAGGCGGCGGCCCTGTTCCGGCGGGCGCTGATGCTGACGCCGGCGGCGCTCAACAGCTGGAACAACCTGGGTTCGCTGCTGTACCGGCTCGGCCGCCGGGGTGAGGCGGCGACGGCCTACCGCGCCTCGGCGCGGCTCAAGCCCGACCAGCCGGCCGTCCTCAACGAGCTGGGCATCCTGCTGGAAGGGTTGCAGCGCCTGGACGAGGCGGAGGAAGTCTTCGGCCGCGCCGTCGCCCTGGTCCCGGACGAGGCGGAATATGCCAACAACCACGGTGCCCTGCTGCGCATGGCCCACCGGCTGGACGAGGCGGCGGTGCGGTTTCGCCGTGCCATCGCGCTGAACCCGCAGCACAGCGGGGCCTACAGCAATCTTGGCTCGACGGTGAAGGACCGGGGCGCCTTCTGGGAAGCGCTGCTGGCCTTCCGACGCGCCCGCACCCTGGACCCGGCCTTCGCCGGCGCCCATTGGAACGAGTCCCTGGTCCGCCTGCTGATCGGCGACTTCGTCGAGGGATGGCGGCGCTACGAATGGCGCTGGAAGCACGGCCGCCTGCCCTCGCCGCAACGCAGTTTCGTGCAGCCGCGCTGGGACGGGTCGGCGCTGCAGGGCCGCCGCCTGCTGGTCTATTGGGAGCAGGGCTTCGGCGACGTGCTGCAATTCGTGCGCTACCTGCCGCTGCTGGCACGCGAAGCGGGGGAGCAAGGCCGCATCTTTCTCGAATGCCAGCACACCCTGGCCCCGGTGCTGCGCAGCCTGCCCGGCGTGACCGTGGTGGAAACCGGCGGGCCGCTACCCGATTTCGACGTGCAGATCCCGGTGATGAGCCTGCCGCTGCTGTTCGGCACCCGGCTGGAGACGGTGCCGTCGCGCGTGCCGTACCTGTCGGCGGAGCCGGCGCTGGTGGCGCGCTGGGCGGAGCGGTTGCGGGCGGCGGCAGGAGGCCTGAAGGTCGGCATCGTCTGGGCCGGATCGCCCACCCACGGCAACGACAGGAACCGCTCCATCGGGCTCGCCCCCTTCGCACGGCTCGCCGCCATCCCCGGCGTCACCCTGGTCTCCATCCAGAAGGGACCGACCGAGGGGCTCGCCGCCGACCCGCCCGGCGGCTTCCCAATCCTCAACCTCTCCCCCGACATCCGCGACTTCGCCGACACCGCCGCCATCATGGCAGGCCTCGACCTCGTGATCTGCGTCGATACCTCCGTCGCCCATCTCGCCGGCGCGCTCGGCGTCCCCGTCTGGGTCTTCATCCCCTTCGCCCCGGACTGGCGCTGGATGCTCGACCGTGAGGACAGCCCCTGGTACCCTACCATGCGCCTGTTCCGACAGTCCGCCCCGGGCCGCTGGGACGACGCCATCGACCGCATCGAAGACGCGCTGCGCCACCGAGCATCCGACCACCGCGCCGACGAGGGAGCGGCTCAGGACATGCCGGTTCAGGGGGTGGAGGCGTAAGGGCCGTCGCGGTGGACCATCACCAAATCCACCTGCCAGAGCCGGTCGCTGTCGGGCCGGTACAGGGCATCGACGATGTCCCAGACCTGGAAGCCGAATGGCGCCATCGCGTTGATGATGGGGGCCAAGCGCGGGGTCGCGTCGCCCACCGTCGCCTCGATCACGAAAACGGTGTCCGGCGTCATCAGCGTCGCCGCGCCGGCAAGCACCTCGAGCTCCAACCCGTCGACATCGATCTTCACCAACAAGGGGCCGGCGCAGCCGCGTTCGGCGCACAGGACATCGAGTTGGACGGCCGGCACGGTCCGCAGTGTGTCCCCCGACCCTGGCTGGTGGCCGGCCAGGACGACGGAAGCATAGAGCCGGTTGTCGGATACCGCCAGCGACACCGTCCCGCCCTGGTTTGCAATGGCGGCGATGAGGTATTCGGCACTGGGCAGTTGCGCGCACAGCCGTTGCAGCGCCGGCTCGTTCTCCTCCACCGGCTCGATCATCACATGGTGGGCATCGGGGAACACCTCGTAGAGCGGCGGGGTGCCGGTCTGCGCGCCGACGTCGATCACGGTGGCCGGCCGGAAGCCCCGGCCGCGCAGCAGGGCCAGGGTCTTGTGCTTGCTCTGGCGGGTCATCGCCCGTTGCGAGCGGATCAGGCCCAGCAGGGTCGCCGCCATCGGGTTCCCCGGGCTGAGCCGCAGGATCTCGCGATAGAAGGCCTCGGCCCGCTCCAGGTCACCGGCGAGATGGATGTCGAAGGCGATCTTCAGCCCGTCGGCGATGCTCATGACCCGGCGCTCCCGCCACGGCTTGCGGTCCGGACCGCATGCCGGCCGATGATTGACGTCGAAACCATCGCCTCCGACGATAAAAGTGCCGCGTCGGACGAACCGACGCGGCACAGTTTCGGCTGGAACCCTTTCCCGGGTCCATACAAACAGTTGATGGTATTCTCGCGGTTGTTCAAGCGCGTTCTTCAAGAACGGCTGCGTTTCCGCTTTTGGCAGCCATGCGTCTTCCAAAGGGCGGAAATTCCTCGGTCTTCGTCTCTTTTCCACGGCCCTGCGCCACCCCATGCCGACCCGGAACCGCGACTCGGAGGCCTCCGCCCCCTCCACCGCGAGGGGAATGCGGTCCAACCTGTTTCGCTTGGTTCCAGACATTCCACGGGTGACGGCTCCGCCCCGCCGTTTGCCGCTGCTTGCCAGACAGGCGGAGCCCGTGGGATGAAACCGCCACCCCGTCCCTGGCCGAGCCGACGATGACCATCCCCGATCCTCTTCACGCCGCCCAGGACACTCTCCAGGCCGCCCTCCGTGCCGAAGCGGCGGGCGAACGCGAGACCGCCAAGGCGCTGTGCCGCCAAGCGCTGGAGAGCGCCGGCACCGGCAGCGGGGAGCGACTCGCCGCGCACGACGCACTCGCCCGGCTGCTGGTGGGCGAGGACATGGCGGCGGCGGCCGAGCATGCGCTCGACGCGTGGCGCCTCACCCCGCAGGACCCGACCCGCCGCTCCAACCTGTGGCAGTTGCTGACCCATCTGGGCGAAGCCGGCGATGTCGCCCGCTTCCAGGGGCGGCAAGATGCCGTCGGACTGGTCGCCTGCGGCAACGCGTTGCGCCGCGACGGCCAGGGGCTGCGCGCCGAACGGGCCTACCGCCGGGCGCTGGAGCGCTTCCCCGAGTTGTCCTTCACCCTCAGCCGGCTGGCCTGCCTGTGTGCCGAACAGCACCGGTTGGAGGAGGCCGACACCCTGTTCCGCCAAGCGGCCGAGCGCCATGGCGGACGCGACGGCGTGACCCGCACCGACCCGGCCTTCCTGCGCGCGTTGCGCCAAGCCCCGCCCCCTGCGGGCATCCGCGCCACCATCGAGGAGGGTGCCGCGGCCTCCGCCCGCCCCCTGGTTGTCTACGCCTCCTGCGACGCGGTCTATGCCGGCAAGTTCCTGCCTGCGATGGTGCGCTCCATCGTCGAGGACAGCGGCCTCGATTGCGCCATCGCGCTCCACCTGATCAATCCCGATGCTGCAACGGAAGCGACGCTCGCCGCGCTGACCGCCACCCATGGCCGCGAGCGCTTCGTCGTCCTGCGCGAGACGATCGACCTCGCCCCGCTCGGCGCGTTCGCCAAGACCTACTTCGCATGCAGCCGTTTCCTGGTGCTGCCCGACCTGCTGATCCGCTGGCAGCGGCCGGTGCTGATGCTGGATGTCGACCTGCTGGCGATCCGCGACCTCACCCCGTTGCTGGCCTCATCGGCCCACTCCGACCTCGGCATGATGAGCCACGCACTGAAGCGGCTGGACATCTGGAGCCTGCTCTATGCCGACGTGCTGCATGTCCGGCCGACCCGCGGGGCACTGCGCTTCCTCGACCTGACCCGGCGCTATATCCGCCATTTCCTGGACGCCGGCGCGCCCTACTGGTTTCTGGATCAGGCCGCGCTCGCCGCCGTGCATCTGGCCGGCTTCACCGACGAACCGGCACCGCGGCTGACCATCTACCCAACCGACATCCACAGCCGGACGGTGATGGTCGACGGCGAGGGCCGCTATTGGACCGACGACAGCGCCTATTTCTATTCGGTCCGCGCCACCGGCGGCGGCCAGCACGCGGTACACCGGCTGAAGCGTCGTGCCGGCACCACCGCCGAGGCGCCGCGGGGATGACAGCTGGACGGAAAAATCATGAAGACGAACCATGAAATCATTATTCATGATTTCATGGTTCGTCTTCATGACGTGAAACCACTTCCATCTTTCCTGTTCTTACGTGTAAATCCGCCCTGCAAATCAGCGAAATCCCTCTTCGGGTTCGCCTTCTCCCTTCAGCCGGGAACCTCCTGCATGCCTCGGATCAACAGCTTCGCCTCCACCAAGGGCGGTGTCGGCAAAACGAGCCTGGTCATGGCCCTCACCTCCGAACTGCGTCGGCGCGACGCAAGCGTGCTGCTGCTCGACTGCGATCCCAACCGCCATCTGGCCGAATGGGCCCGCCGGCGGCGCGACGTCGGCGTGCGGGTGATCGACGAGATCACGGAATCGAATGTCCGCCAGACGGTCCAGGAGAACGCCCCCCAGTTCGACTACACGCTGATCGACCTTGCCGGCTTCGGCAACCTGACCATGCTCTACGCCTTCTCGGTCAGCGACGGGGTTCTGATCCCAACCCAGCAGTCCTTCATGGACGTGAAGGAAACGGTGCGTACCTTCAAAGTGGTGGCGGATTCCGTGGGCGTGCTGAAACATACCCCGGCCTCCAGCGTGGTGATCGTGCGCACCCAGGCGGCGATCGAATCCCGCGTCGACCGACACGCTCGCAGCCTGCTGGAGGAGCACGCCGTGCCGACCTTCCGCACCGAGTTGATCGAGCGTTCGCTGCTGAAAGAAATGACCTACACTGGCCACGGCCCGGGCGAGGTCAACCCCGACAGCAACGCCGACCTCAACGTCCGGGCGCTCACCGACGAGTTCGTGTCCTTCCTGGAAAACTCCCCGGCCAACCCGCTGATCCCGCGCGCCTGATCCCATACGGTGCATCCCACACTTACCGTCTGGTTGATTGCCCGGGCGGGAGCGAAGCAGGGCAGGGTGGGTGGCATCCCCACCCTCATCCGGCCTGCCCGGCTCGTGGCGGCGTAACGGTTCCCCCCGCAGCAGCCTATACTATCATGAAATTATAATATGATTAATCAACTTTATATCATGTTATACAATGTTTTCTTGATGCGTTGACGGACTTCAGTTCGATCACAGCGGAAAGCCCATTGCCCGGTGGCTCCTTCAAAGGGATCTCACGGAGTAAGAAATAATTATATTATTTCATGAAATAATAAAAATTGGAGCAAGACCGCCCGCAACGGCCAGCGAGCTCGGCATGTGCGGTTGCCTTGATGAACCGGATGCAGGGAGGCCAGCCGAGCAGGACAACAACCGGATGTGTCAGAGGTTCGGCACATTGACTTGGTTTCTGCGGGAAGGACAACATGGACCTCGCCACCGCACATCACCACCGCATAGGGGGCTCTGCCCACAACGCCCACAACTGGTGCGTCCATCACAGGGCTGCGCCCAATCTAAGGGGATCATAATATTTCATGATCTTATTATTTAATGATATGTCTTTCAAGCCCGCCGCGCCGTGATCGGCGCCCTGTACTCATCAACGCGCCCCATCGGTCTTGCGAGCCGAAAAGCGCAGCGGAATGGCAAGGATGAACACCGGCCTCACGCCGCCGTTCCAGATTATATGACCACCAACGAACTCTGTCTTTCATGAATTCATATCATGTTTGTTCTTTATGATATAATTTGATTTTATTGTGCGCACCTGTTCAGCGGCAACTCTGGTGGCAGAACACCTGGACCATCATCGCCGATCTTGCGCCCCACAGCAGAACCGCCGACAAGGTTCACGGCACCACCACGCCTCCAGCCCGCTCTCATTATCAAAATAATATATCATGACTTCATTTATTATCATGATCTTTCTGTCGAAGCTGTAGCAGTTCCCGCCCCCTCAAGCACTTACCCGCTGTGCTTCCGGAGCAACGGCGGACGGTATTTCGTCAAGGCCATCCCTGTGTCCGATGCATGTCCTGAAGACAGGAGACCAAGTCATGATAAGTCTTCATGGCTTACCTGCCGTCGCCCAACCGGAGCGCCCATGCCGACCGACAGCCACGCCAAACCGTCCGTGAAACCCGCCGCCAAGCCGTCCCGTCCGCCTCTCGGCGGCATCGGCATGAGCGGTTCGGACATGGACGACATCGATCCGATCCGCCAGTACGGGTTGAGCAAGGGCTTCCTGCCGACCGACACGGAGCCGGCGCCAGCCGCCGCCAGCACCTCCCTCGGCGCTCCGGCCGTTGCCGCCGTTGTCGATGCCCCTGCCGCGACGCCCGCTGCCCCGGCCGCTATCCCGCCAGCCCCCGTTCCGGCGCCGGCCATCCTGCGACCGGCACCGACCCGGCCCTGGCAGGCCATGTTGCCGGATTATCTGGTGGAGGAGTTGCGGCAGGCCGCTGCCCGCGAAGGCACCGCCCAGAAGGTCATCGTCCTGAAGGCGCTGCGGCAGGCCGGTTTCCGGATCGACGACATCGACCTTCAGGATCTGCGCCGGCGCTGATCCCTCTTCACCGCCTTCCACCCCCTCACCGGCGGACAAGGCATGGCGAAGGGATGGCGAAGGGACGGTTTGACTCTCCCTGACGGGCCGTCTATCCCCTTCCCGCACCCTCGAACGATCCGTTCCACCATCCGCCGACCACCAGCGACAGTGATATGAAGGCAAACATGACTCAGGCCGCCCCGGCAACGCCCCAGGGGACCCATGGCCTCAGCATCGACCTGCTGGAGCGGATGCTGGAGCAGCAGCCGACCGACCCCAATGTGTGGAGCGCGCTGGGCGCCCTGCTGCGGCAGGCCGGCAAGCCGGAAGCGGCCATCGCCTGCCAGCGGCGTGCCCTGGAACTCGACCAGCGCCATGTCGGCGCCTGGACCAACCTTGGCAACGTGCTGGGCGACGTCGAGCGCTATGACGAGGCCATCGCCGCGCAGGAGCACGCAGTGGTGCTGTCCGGCGGCAGCTCCGGCCTGCTGTCCAATCTGGTGGTGGCGCTCCGCCTCGGCTGCCGCTTCGACCGCGCGCTGGAGATCCTGGACGTCGCCCTGCGTGCCAAGCCCGGCGATCCGTCGCTGCTCTGGGACCGCGCATTGACGCTGCTTCAGCTCGGCCGCTATGTCGAGGGGTTCGGCGACTACGACTCCCGCCTGTCGCTGCCCACCTATCAGAACCGTATCGCGGCAGGCCCGATGTGGGATGGTGGACCGCTGAATGGCAAAACCATCCTGCTGACCACCGAGCAGGGTTTCGGCGACGTCCTGCTGACCGCGCGCTACGCACCGATGGTCAAGGCTCGCGGCGGCCGGGTGCTGTTGGAATGCCATCCGGAGCTGCAACGGCTGCTGACCGGCCTCGAGGGCGTCGATGCCTTCATCCAGGCCGGCACCGCTTATCCGCCCTATGACGTGCATTGCCCACTGATGAGCCTGCCGCACCGGCTGGGCACCATGATCGAGACGGTACCGCCGCCGACCCGCCTGACCATCCCGGCCGAGGCGCGCGCAAAGGCCGCACGACTGGTACCCGGCCCGGACGGCACACTGAAGGTCGGCATCATCTGGTCCGGCCGCGTCACCTTCAAGGATAATGCCCGCCGCGCCACCGCGCTGACCCGCTTCCTGCGCTTCCTCGACGTGCCGAAGGTCCGGCTCTACAGCATCCAGAAGGGCCCGCCGGAGGCGGAGATGGACACGCTCGGGACCTCGACGCTGATCACGCCGCTGGGGCCGCAGTTCAACGACTTCGCCGACACCGCGGCTGTGCTGGAACGGCTGGATCTGGTGATCATGACCGACAGCTCGGTGGCGCATCTGGCCGGATCGCTCGGCCGTCCGGTGTGGAACCTGCTGCAGTTCATGCCCTACTGGGTCTACGGGAACAAGGGAGACACTACCCCCTGGTACCCGTCGATGCGCCTGTTCCGGCAGACCACCCCCGGCGACTGGGACAGCGTCTTCGCCGCCGCCGAGCAGGCCCTGCGCCAGATGGTCGCACTCAGGACCTGATCGACATGGGCATTCTCCTCCGCCCAGCCCGCCATCTGCAGGTCGCCAGGTCGAGCACCGCCAACGGATATGGCCAGCCCTCGCCGGTGGGCAGATTAGGTGAGGCAAGCCAGACCCGGGTTGGTGGGCTCGGCCACCTGGAATGCCTGGCCCAACAGGTCGGGGGCCATTGACAGGTCATGGCGGCCCTGACGGCGCCCATGGCGCCGGACCTCGGTCGGAGGCTTCCAGCCGCCCGACCACTTTTCGGCAGCCCACGCCATGCGTAACGGCTGCTCGCAGACACCCAAAGCACCATGCACATGCACCCGGACAGGAAAGTAGTCCCGGTGGTCCTCAATGAATTCGATGCATCAGATGACGCGGGCCGCGATCGCCGTCTCCAAAGACCCGCTTATTTCATCGGGCTCGATGGGTACCAACTGCTCCATGCCGCTCCCGCCCGGGCCAGACGGCAGGCGGATCCACGCCCCGGTGCGGCGGTAGGCGGCGAAGGAGAGCGATTCCAGTAGTTCCTCGTCGATCTCCACCGAATAGGAACCCGCCGGACGCTCCTCGTCCATGTTGCGGAACTTGAAGGGGTGGGCGAACGCGACGGTCACGGCAGTCGTACGGCTGGTCATCGAAGGAACTTCCATGAAAGGGTAGGCGGCAGCGAGGGCTGCAGCGGAGTGGCGGCTGCTCATCATGAGTGATGAATATCTTATATGATACACCCTGTCGGCTTTCCTGCTTGTCGAGCCTTCATCCAGGCAGACCATTCTTCGCTCTCTCGAAATAACCGTGACCGCCCGTCGTCATGTGCAGCTCAAGATGCACCGTCCAAGCAAGCCCGTCGGCGTCGATGGATACCGAAAACACCAAAATATTTACGAAAAGCCAACATATTTTTATAAATATTGCTGAAACAAAAATTGTGAAATCGAATTTATTGATGATTTTTGCCGTTATATCATTAACTTAACAAATCAAAAATGATAAATTTTGGGACTGAAATCTTTTTCTCAAACTATTTATAGTGCAAATATCCGATTTTTGTTTGATCGTATATTGATTTTTCGCAACGCAGCATAATATACGCATAAGTCATTCAGGTCGAGCGCAACGCTCCCTGCTCCTTCCAGAAATTCAAAAGCCCAAAATACACAACGGAGACGATATGGACGACGGCACACATACGACCCCCACCATCCGCAGCGCCAGCGACGAAACTGCAACGAAAACGGAAATGTCCAAGGGACGCAGCATCCGCAGCGCCAGCGAAGAGCATGCACCGAAAGCCGACGCAGTGGCCATGCAAGGCGCCCGCGGTGTCGGCCAGCAGCAAAGGCCCTGGCCGCCGAAGCTGCCCGGCGCCGGCAATGGTCAAAGCATTCCGGATGTTGGCCGGGCGGCCGAACAGTCCCTCAATCGGGCAACGGAACTCGGCAGCGCCCTGACGGCGGGCTATGGAACGGCCTTCTCGGAAGCCGTCACCTTCATGAACCGGGCCGTCGAACGACAGAACGAGATGATGGGCAGCATGCTCCGCGCACAGGGGCCGCTGGACATCGTGCAGGCGGGAAACCGCTACCTGCTCGGCGGATGGCTGGCCTTCTTCGAGGTCAATGTCCGCGTCGCCCAGGCCGCGTCACGCCTGACGGACGATGTGAAGAAGCAGAGCCCCGGCCGGTTCGGCGCCTGACGCCCCGTGCGGCCGTCGTTCCAATCGACTGCCCATCAGGGCCGCAGGAGGACCTCCGTTGACCAGTTCTGAAAATGGGCCGCAGACGCTTCTCGCCGTCGAAGAGCAGGTGACCCTGCACAAGCGCGGACAGGTGACCGGGACCGTTCGCGCCCGCACCGTCAATCATGAACACATGCAGCCTGTCGAAGCGGAGCTAACGGTGGAGACGCTGGAGGTCGAGCGTGTTCCCATCGGACGGTTCGTCGATCATCCGATCCCCGACCGCCAGGATGGCGACACGACCATCATCTCGGTGATCGAGGAGGTGGCGACCGTCGAGGTCCGCCTGAAGCTGGTGGAGGAGGTCCGGATCACCCGCCGCACCACGAGCCGCAAGATGACCGACCGCATCACGGTGCGCCGTCAGGAGGTCATCGTGGAACAGGACCCCACTCCGGACGCTCCGGTGAACGATCCCGCGGAACGGCCAGCCTGAAACGCTTCAAGCATCCATCCAAAACACCCAAAATCCAAACGGAGAGCATCATGAGCACGATCGTCGTCGGACTTTACAAGGAAACCGGTTCCGCCAAGAAGGCCTTCCAGGCCCTGATCGCGGCGGGCTGCCAGGAAAAGGACATCGAAACCTTCGGCGGCGCCGACAGCGCCGACAAGGCTGCCCAGGGCCTGCTGGGACACGGCTTCCGCAAGGAACTGGCCGATCGGTATGGCGCTGCCGTCCGGCAGGGACACACCCTGGTGGCGGCCGACATCGCCGACCAGGATGCCGACGCCGCGGAGGCGATCCTCGACAAGAACGGGGCCATCGATCTGCCCGCCGCTCCGGCATCGCAGAAGGCGTCCGGCAGCCGCAACGTCGAGGAGGAAACCCTCCAGGTGGTGAACGAGGAGATCGGGATCGGCAAGCGCCGGGTCGCCAAGGGCGGGATGAAGCTCACATCGCAGGTCACCGAGACCCCGGTGCGGGAAACCATCATGCTGCGCGACGAGACGGTAGACGTCGAGCGTCGCACGGTCGACCGGGCCCTGAGCCCGGACGAGGGAAAGGCCGCCTTCGAGGACAAGACCGTCGAACTGACGGCGACCTCCGAAACACCGGAGATCACCAAGGAGGCACGCGTGGTCGAGGAGGTCGTCCTGTCCAAGACGGCCTCCGAGCAGGAGAAGACCGTCGAGGCTGTCGCCCGCCGCACCGACGTCAAGGTGGAGCCTGTCGGCGGCAAGCCCGGCAAGCGCTGATCCGGCAAGTGCGGATCGACTGGTGACCCGCCAGGCGCCGATCGACGTCACGTGCCGACGGGGCAGAATCGCCCGCAGGATGCCCAGCCCGCCTTGACCGCAACCTTCCCGGTTGCGGCTGGGGCGGGCTGCTGCATGCGGCAAGGCCGCCACGCAATGAACATTGCAAACAGTCCGTCAGAGCACCATTTGGAATCTGCTGAAACTGTTCCAGGCTCGTCCCTTTCTGCTGAGGATCATGGATCCGAAGACTTGCCTGGCATGACCCGATCCGGACGGCATGGTCGCCGCCCCCATAGCCGACAAATCGGCCCGGCCCAACTGGCGGAAAGAGCGGCGGAAAGCAGGGTCATCCTTCCACAGCCGTTCCATGAGGTCCCGCACCAGTCGGGAACGCCGCCCGCAAACCAAGGCGGAAGGCGGCTGTCCGG
Organism: Azospirillum sp. HJ39; assembly: GCF_041507355.1. Taxonomy (NCBI): domain Bacteria; kingdom Pseudomonadati; phylum Pseudomonadota; class Alphaproteobacteria; order Rhodospirillales; family Azospirillaceae; genus Azospirillum; species Azospirillum sp. HJ39. Next base: position 221,157 of record NZ_CP167914.1, read on the forward strand.
TTGGTCGGGCAGACGGGCTTCCGGCCCAGATCGGAGGACCTCCATGGCTGCCAGGACAAGGCTTGCCTTCTTCATCCTGAAAACCCATGCCGGCTGGATCGTCCGGGCGGACGGATTCGTCTATCCGCCCTGCGCCGATCAGGCCGATGCGCTCGCCATGGCCATTCGCGAAGCCCAGGCGGCGGAACGCCTCGGCTTCGCCAGCGTCGTGCTGGCGCAATCGGCGGCAGGAGAGCGCTGCCATCTCCGCTGGTCCTGTGCGAACGACGGCGGAATGCCGCAGGCCGCCGCCGACGCCCTCCGCCCGGCGGCTTCGGAAACGGTTCCATCCATGGCAGGCATCCTGCCGCCGGCTTTCCAACCGGAGAAGCGGCCATGATCCCCCCATTCCGGTCCATCGAGGGACGGTGCCCCCATGGCGCCGACGTGCTGCGCGAACAGGTGCGCTGGGTGGATGCCGAACGTCGCTGGCATCCGGTGCTCCCTGGCGCGCTGCCCGACCGGTTTCCCCCAGCCTATCCGCCGCCGGGCCATGCCAGCCTGCTGCGGGGCGCCTTGCTGACACGCCTCACCATCGCCCGGGCCGCGGCCGGCACAAACGCCTTCGCAACCGCCTTCAAGGAGCAATGATCCATGAGCCTGTCAGCCCATTACATCGTATCGTGCCGAACGGACGGTTGGTTCATCGTGCTGGAAGGGGAACGCTACGGCCCCTTCCCCAACGGACAGGTCGGCGCGCTCATCGCTGCGGTGCAGGCCGCCAACCATGCCGGGAAGGATGGCCATGACGCCCGTGTGCTGCTGCGCACGGCGGACGGCCGCACCGCCACCGTCTGGGTCTTCGGCACCGACACCTACCCGTCGCCCTGGGTGGAGGATTTGCACCGGACCGCGCAGTTGCCGCGGCGGGAACGCGCCCGCGCGCCCGTCCCGCCGGCCCCTTCCATGGTGTTGGAAAAAGCCGGCCCGGAGACCGCGATGACCGGCCGGGCATAATGGTCCGAATGGATAGGCTGGCCGTGACCGGCCGGCAGGAGGCTTCGGTTTTCCGCCCCGGGGCCCTCCCTACGGCGCAAGATCTCTCTTGCAAATCAACGGCGTCTCAGGCGACGACCTCATCGGTCCAGACCTGGAAGCCCGTCAGCGTGTTGGGACCGAAAGTGTGGGTGAGCGGCACGTCCGCCGCGTCGCGCCCCTGCGCGATCAGGATGCGCCCGATCCGGGAAGCGTTGTTGCGCGGGTCGAAGATATGCCAGCGGCCGCCGAGATACACCTCCATCCAGGCCGCGAAATCCATCGGCCCATAGGGGGGCGGTTGGCCGATGTCGCTGATGTAGCCGGTGCAGTAGCGCGCGGGAATGTTCATTGCGCGACAGAAGGCAATGGCGAGATGGGCATAGTCTCGGCAGACCCCGCGCTTCTCGGCATAGGCCTGGGCGGCGGTCCGCGTCGGGCGCGAATGCTCGTAGCCGAAGGTGATGTGGCTGTGGACGAAATCGCAGATCGCCTGCACCCGCGCCCAACCCGGCGCGGCCCCTGAGAACAGCCGCCACGCCTCGTCCGACAGGACGTCGGTTTCGCAATAGCGGCTACCCAGAAGGAACAGCAGGGTATCGGCCGGCAACTCGTCCACACGGTGCTGCACGGCGCCGGGTTCGACCGGATCGGGGATCCCGCTGTCCCGAATGATGCTGTCGGCGCTGATCGTGACGAGGCCGGCGGGCGCGACCAGCCGGCTGCACCAGTTGCCGAAGCTGTCGCGATAGCCCTGGATCGGCGCCGGCACGCTGGTGACGATATGGTCGGGCCGCTCCAGATCGCCGACGCGCGTGTAATGCACGTTCAGCATCACGATCATCGGCGTGGGCGCGGGAAAGCTGAAGTTCAACTGGTAGCCCAGGCGTATGCGCATGAAGACCCTCCGATGAAAAGATTGGTGATGCCGACCCGCGGCCGGAGGGATCGGACGGAACCTGGAACTGGGCCGGAACGGGTCCGAGGCCGGAGATTGCCCGACGCATCGGAATCGCCCGGATGTCTGGAGCATTGTCCATGGTCAGGCGCGGCAAAGGCAACCTCCGTCTTCGCCGCCAGCTCTCCTTCCGGAAAACGACCGTTGGGAAAATGGGTGCCTGCCTTGAAGCCATGGCTTCCACCATCCATTTACCATCCATTCAGATGGTAAATGGATGGTAATGATGAACGGCACGGTGCACGACCTGCGACCGAAGGCGGGTGACAGCGAAAAGATCACGATCAACCTCGGCTATGTCGATCTCGGCAATATCGACCTGCTGGTCGAAGAGGGGTTCTATTCGAACCGCACCGACTTCATCCGCACCGCCATCCGCAACCAGGTCGACCGGCACGCCGACGTGATCCGGCAGACGGTGACGCGCAAGAGCGTGGACCTGGGCCTGCGCCATTTCAGCCGAGCCGACCTGGAAACCGTACAGGCCGAAGGGCGGATGCTGGACATCCGTATCCTCGGGCTCGCCACCATCGCCCAAGATGTCCCCCCCGAGCTTGCCCGCGCCACCATCGCCTCGCTGACAGTGCTGGGCGCGCTGCATGCGCCGGCAGCCGTCAAAACGGCACTCGCCGACCGCATCCGCTGACGCCTGCGGCATCGCCGTCCCCGGCCCCCCCCCGAACCGAGAAAGCTCCACATGCCCCAAACACCTCCCACCGGCCTTCCCGGCATGGCCGAGGTCGCCCGCCTGACCAGGGCCGGCCGTCTCACCGAAGCGACCGGCCTCGTCCAGCGCCTGCTGCGGGGGGAGCGCGCCGCCGCTCCCACGGCCGCACCGGCTCCAACTGTCCTGGAAGGCGAGTTCGAAAAACTCGATTCCTCCCCCCAACTCATCCCCCAAGGCGATGCCCAACCCGCGGACGGACCGGGAAAAGGGGCGGGCAGGGGGCAGAAAACCGGATTGGTCAGAACCGGATTGGGCGAAACCCTGCGCGATCTTGCCACGCGCCTGCGGACGATGGGCGGCCGAGCCGGCGGCACCGGTGCCCTGCGCCCGGCCGCCGCCCCGCTGCCGGACGGCGCATCCTTCGTGACGGACAGCTACAGCGGGGCGGCGGGGACGCGCACCTACAAGCTCTATGTACCCGCCAACCACGGCGACGGGCTGCGGCCGCTGGTCGTGATGCTGCACGGCTGCACCCAGTCGCCCGACGATTTCGCCGCCGGCTCCCGGATGAACGTCTTCGCCGAGCGGCATGGGATCCTCGTCGCCTATCCGGAGCAGCCGGCCTCCGCCAACGCCCAGCGCTGCTGGAACTGGTTCAACCCCGAGGACCAGCGGCGCGACCGCGGCGAGCCGGAACTGCTGGCCGGCATCACCCGCCGGATCATGCGCGACCATCCGGTCGACCCGGGCCGGGTCTACATCGCCGGGCTGTCGGCCGGCGGCGCCGCGGCGGCGATCATGGGGACGGCCTATCCCGACCTCTATGCAGCGGTCGGCGTGCATTCCGGCCTGCCGGCCGGCGCTGCCCACGACCTTCCCTCCGCCCTTGCCGCAATGCGCCAAGGCAACGGCGGAAGGCCCGACGGCGCACGGGCAGCCCGGCCGGTCCCAACCATCGTCTTCCACGGCGACCGGGATGCCGTCGTCCATCCGAACAACGGCGACCGGGTGGCCGCCCAGGCGATCGCCACCGCGACCGGCCTGCGTACGGAGGTGCAGCAGGGCGCGGCCCCCGGCCGGCGCGCCCACAGCCGAACCCTGCACACCGACTCCTCCGGCCGGACGCTGTGCGAACATTGGAGCATCCATGGGGCCGGCCATGCCTGGGCCGGCGGAAGCCCCGCCGGCTCCTATACCGACCCGCAGGGACCGGACGCGACGGCGGAGATGATGCGCTTCTTCCTGGCACACCGGTTGACGGCAACGCCGGCCTGACCGCCGGCCGCCGATCCGCCCTCAAATGAAAAGCCTCCGTCGCCGGTGCGTCGGAGGCTTGACGACATGCTGTTGCACGCACTGCTCAAACGCGTCGAAGCCGAAGGGCTGGGGATCGAAGGGGTGTCATTGTTCCTGGGGCGGGCGCCGCAGGATGATAATGTCGCAGGATCGGTCTTCCTGCCGCGCGGCGGGGCTCGGCGCGACTATGCGCAAGGCCTTCGCAAGCTTTCCTTCCAGACCCAGACCCGGGATCCCGACTATCTCGCCGGAGAGGCGAAGGCTCTGGCGATCGCCGATGCCTTGCCCCTGCGGGCAGTCCCGGCCGGGCTCTGTTTCGTCATGTCCTGCCTGCCCCAGCATGAGCCGCTGCTGCCTCATGACGAAACGGCAACCGCCTTCACCTTCATCGTCAATTACCGCGCCAACTGGCGTCTCGCCTGACTGGATAGTTTTCCCATGCCATCGGCACCCAAGGCTAAGCTTGGTTCACCCAGGAAGAAAAACGGACTCGATGACGGGGAAACAGGAACCATCCAGGGAAACGGGCAGGCCGGACATCCGGCGGACGGGAAGCACCACATCCCGATTGACAACAGCACATCCGGACGGATCTTCAACGCGAACCAGGCCTGCTTCCCGCCGAAGGTCCCGGCTGGCCGATCGAGAGAAAGAGTCTTCGCAACCATGGTGCATCAGGCTGTCATTCTTGTCGGCGGACGGGGAACGCGGCTCGGGCCGCTGACCGACGACACGCCGAAGCCCCTCCTGCCGCTGGCAGGGCGGCCATTCCTGGCCTATCTCGTCGACGGGCTGGTCCGGCAGGGCTTCGACGACATCGTCATGCTGGCCGGCTACCGCGGCGAGCAGATCGAGCGTTTCTGCGAAGAGATGCGGCACCCGGGCCTGCAGCTGCGCTGCGTGGCGGAGCCGGAGCCGGCCGGCACCGGCGGCGCCCTGCGGCCGGTGGCGGACCTGCTCGCCCCGCAATTCCTGATGCTCAACGGCGACACACTGTTCGACATCAACCTCAACGACCTTGCCACCCCCCCCCTGCCGGCCGACGGCAGCACTCTAGCCCGGCTGGCCCTGCGGCGGGTTCCCGACACTGCCCGCTACGGCGCCATCGCCCTGGAAGATGGCCGGGTCGCCGCCATGCACGGGAAGGGAGGGCGGGGAGAGGGACTGATCAACGGCGGCGTCTATCTGCTCGACCGCCGGGTGATCGATCGGCTGCCGGCTTCGCCCTGCTCGATCGAGACCGATCTCTTCCCCCGGCTGGTGGCGGAGAAGGCGATCGAGGGGCGCGTCTATGATGGCTTCTTCCTCGACATCGGCGTGCCCGACGACTTTGCCCTGGCCCAGTCGACCATTCCTGCCCGCAGCCGCCGCCGGGCCGCTTTCTTCGATCGCGACGGCGTGTTGAACGAGGATGTCGGCTATGCACACCTTCCCGGCCAGATCACCTGGATGCCGGGCGCAAAGGAGGCAGTGAAGCGACTGAACGATGCGGGCTTCCTGGTTTTCGTCGTCACCAACCAGGGCGGGGTCGCCCGCGGCTATTACAGCGAAGAGCATGTGAGGACCCTGCATCGCTGGATGCAGGACGAACTGCGCGCCGTCGGCGCCCACATCGACGCCTTCTATCACTGCCCGCACCATCCCGAGCATGGCGAACCGCCATACCGGACCGACTGCAGCTGCAGGAAGCCCGAACCGGGAATGCTGCTGCAGGCCATGGCTGACTGGCCGGTGGATTTGAAGGGCAGCTTCCTGATCGGCGACCGCGATACCGACCTGCTGGCGGCGCAACGGGTAGGCATCGAAGGGACGCTTTACCGCGGCGGCGATCTTGATGCCGTTGTCAGCAGCATCCTGGCCCACCCCGCAGACAGTTCACCGGCGGCGGGGTGGGCCGGCGGGCGATAAAGCGTCCTACGTCGGACGATCAATGCCGGGCGAAGACCTGCGGACCGCCGGCCACGCCGAACAGCATGACCTGATAGGGCTGGCCGGTGGCCATATCCATGCCGGGGGCGTCCTGGGGCATGCCGGGAACCGCCAGCCCGCGGGCCTGGGGCCGTTCGGCGAGCAGCCGCGTCACGTCGGCGGCCGGCACATGGCCTTCGAGCACATAGCCGCCGACCCGCGCCGTGTGGCAGGAACCGAGCTCGTCAGGCACGCCGGCAGACCGCTTCAGCGGGGTCACGTCGTCGACGGTATGGACAGTCACGTCGAAGCCGGCTGTGCGCATGTGCCGCACCCAGCCGTCGCAGCATTCGCAGCCCGCGGCCTTCCAGACCTCCACAGCAGGTTGCGCGGCGCGGACCGCTCCCGGCAGCGCCACGGCCCCGAGGCCGAGCGCCAGAACCGCCGTCGCGGCCCCCCGCAACATCATCCGCCTCGTCATATTCATCGCAATTCTCCAAACAAGATCAAAACACTGCTTCCATCGCTCAGGAGCGGGCGGACAGCAGGCGCAAGGCGTTGGCAGTGACCAGCACGGTGGCGCCGGTATCCGCCAGGATGGCGGGCCACAACCCCGTGACGCCGAACACGGTGGTGACCAGGAACACCGCCTTCAAGCCCAGGGCCAATGCGATGTTCTGGCGGATGTTGGCCATGGTGCGGCGTGACAACGCCACCATCGCCGCCACGTCGCCGACCCGGCCGTGCAGAATCGCGGCGTCGGCGGTTTCCAGCGCCACGTCGGTGCCGCCGCCCATCGCGATGCCGACATCGGCGGCGGCGAGTGCCGGGGCGTCGTTGATGCCATCGCCGACCTTCGCCACCCGCTCGCCGCGGGCCTGGAGGTCGCGGACAATGCGCAGCTTGTCCTGCGGCAGCAATTCGGCATGCGGCTCCACCGCAAGGGCCCGGGCGACGGATTGCGCGGTCCGGGCGTTGTCACCGGTGAGCATCAGCGACCGGATGCCGGCGCGCTCCAGCGCCTCGATCCCGCTGCGGGCGTCGGAACGCGGCTCGTCGCGCAGCGCGATCAGCCCGACGGCCGCCTCGCCGGCCAGCAGGACCGAGACCGTCTTGCCGTCCTGGGCGAGGGCTGCGACCCGATCGGCCTGGTCGGCTGTCAGAACGGAACCGGCGGCCTGCGGCGACAGCAGCGCCATCATCCGTTCCCCTGACCGGCCACCTCCCACCCGGCCGCGCACCCCCGCTCCGGGAAGTGCCGTGACCTCGTCCGCCGCGGCCGGGGCAAGGCCGCGTACCGCTGTTTCGGCAAGCACTGCACGGGCCAGCGGATGGTTCGCCCCCATCTCCAGCGCCGTGGCATCGGCCAGCAGATCCGCTTCGTTTCCCTGGAACGGGATCAGGTCGGTGATGCGCGGCTTACCCTCCGTCAGCGTGCCGGTCTTGTCGAAGGCGACGGCGGTGATGCGGCCCAGCGCCTCCAGCACGGCACCGCCCTTCAGCAACAACCCGCGCCGCGCACCGTTCGACAGACCAGCCGCAATCGCCGCCGGGGTGGAGATCACCAGCGCGCAGGGACAGCCGATCAGCAGCACCGCCAGGGCGCGGTAGACCCACTCCGCCCAGCCACCGCCGAAGGCCAGCGGCGGCACAACGGCGACCAGCGCCGCCACCGCGACGATGCCCGGCGTGTAGAAGCGGGCGAAACGGTCGATCAGCCGTTCGGTCGGCGCCTTGCTTTCCTGCGCCTCCTCCACCAGCCGGACGATGCGGGCGATGGTGTTGTCGCGCGCTGCCGCGGTGACGCGGACGCGCAGCGCACCTTCGGCATTGATGGTGCCGGCGAAGAGGGGGTCGCCAGCGGCCTTGGGCTTGGGCAGGCTTTCGCCGGTAACCGGGGATTCGTCGACCGCGCTCGCGCCGGACAGCACGATCCCGTCCGCGGCCACCCGGTCACCAGGGCGCACCAGGATGACGGAGCCGACCGCCAAGCCGGCGGCGGGGACGGTCTGCGGAGCCGCCCCGTCCCGCTCCAGCAGGGCGGTATCGGGCACCAGCGCGGTCAGGCCGCGGATGCTGGACCGCGCCCGGCCGGCCGCCACCCCTTCCAGCAACTCGCCGACCAGGAAGAGGACCAGCACCGTCGCCGCCTCCTCAACCGCACCGATGACCAGGGCGCCGACGGCGGCGATGGTCATCAGCGTCTCGATGGAAAAGGGCGTGCCGGCCCGCGCCGCCGCCAGGGCACGCCGTGTCACCGGCACCAGCCCGACGGCGAGCGCCAGCGGAAAAGCCCAGGGCGCCGTCGCCGGAACCAGCATGCCGAAGGCCGTCGCAAGGGCGAGCGCGGCGCCTGCCGCCAGGGTCAGCCGCGCCTTGCGTCCGCGCCACCAGGGCTCATCGCCCTGCGGATGGCCCTGGGAATGGGTATGGGTATGCTCGCCGACATGATCGTGCCCGTGGTCATGGCCATGCTCATGTCCATGATCGCAACAGCCTCCGCCGCAGGACGCTACCGGGCCGGCCTCGACAGGATCGGCGGGGGTGGCGCCATAGCCCAGCGCCGCCAGCGGCCGGACCACCGCGTCGGCCGCCAGTCCGGCCTCATGGGCGACGGTCACCGTCCCGGCCGGCACCGACACCCGCACCGCCTCGATCCCCGGCACCCGGCGCAGCGCCGTCTCGATCTTGGCGGCGCAGGACCCGCAATCCATGCCGGAGACCCGGTAGCGGCTGGTACGGCGGCCGGTCTCGCCGGTGTGGATGTCGTCCTCGATCCCATGCATGGCAAAGCTCCTTCTGCCGGCCCATTGCCGCCGACGGATACCGAGCCTAAAATCTCCAGCGACTGGAGGATCAAGAGGGAAATTCGACCAATGGCCAATCCGACGCCCAGCCTGACGATCGGGGCGCTTGCCGCGCGGACCGGCGTGAAGATTCCGACCATCCGTTATTACGAGAGCATCGGCCTGCTGCCGGAGGCGCCGCGCACCGGCAGCAACCGCCGCACCTACGACGATGCCTCGGTCCGGCGCCTGCGCTTCATCCGCCATGCCCGCGAGCTGGGCTTCGAGGTGGAGGCGATCCGCCGGCTGCTGGCCCTGGCCGACCAGCCGGCCCAACCCTGCGACCAAGCCGACCAGCTGGCCCGCGCCCATCTGGCGGAGATCGAGTCGAAGATCACCCGGCTGGAGGCCCTGCGCGACGAGGTGCGGCGGATGGTGGAGGAGTGCGGACAGGGGGAGGTGCGCAGCTGCCACGTCATCGAAGTGCTTGCCGACCATGCCCACTGCCTGCACGAACGGCACTGAGGCCGTTCTTCACACCGGAACCGCCAGGACGTGCGGCCAGGACGTGCGTCTGCGCGCGCCTCACTGCCCCTTCACGGCAAAGCAGCCTTGGCCGGCGGCTTTCAGGGCGGCACAGGCGGTGGCTGCGTCCGCCGCGGCCAGCCCGGTCAGGCGCGCCTTGTAGAGACCGCCGGAGCGGACGATTTCGGGACTGGCTCCGGCGGCGGCGGTCCCCAGGCGCTTGGCGGTCTCGCGGGCGCTGCGCAGCGCCGCGGCCTGGGTCGAGAAGGCGCCGACCTGGATGCCCCAGGGGCTGGAGGACAGAGCGGCGGACTTCGCTCCGGCACCCGGTTTCGCCGTCGGCACGGCGACGCTCAGCGCCGTGCTGCGCTCGGCTGCCGAAGCGCTGCGGCCGGTGATGACCAGATCCGGTTGGACTGGCCGCGCCGGGGCCGGCCGCGAGGGGCTGGTGGGGCGGTCGAAGCCGGCGTCCAGCAGATCGGCGACACGGGTGTCGCGGGCATCGGCGCTGTGCCCGCCCATCACCACGGCGATCAGGCGGCGGCCGTCCCGTACCGCCGAGGCGGCAAGGTTGAAGCCGGATGCGGCAATGTAGCCGGTCTTGATGCCGTCCATGCCGGGATAGCGCGCCATCAGGCGGTTGTGGCCGTAGACCGTGCCGCCCTGCCAGTCGAAGCTGCGGCGCTGGAAATAGGCGTAGTGGGTGGCGTGACGACGGATCAGCGCACGCGACAGGATCGCCATGTCGCGCGCCGTCGTCCGCTGAAGCCGGTCGGGCAGCCCCGACGCGTTGCGGAACACCGTGCGGCGCATGCCGAGAGCACGGGCGCGGGCGGTCATCTTGGCGGCAAAGGCAGTCTCGCTGCCGCCCAACGCCTCGGCCAGCACCACCGCGGCGTCGTTGGCCGAGCGGGTGACCAGCGCCAGGATCGCCTTTTCCACCGGGATCGTGCTGCCGGGTGCCAGCCACAGCCGCGACGGCGGCATCGACGCGGCATGCCGCGACACCACCAGGGTCTGGTTCAGCCGCAGCGTGCCGCGCTCCAGCGCCTCGAAGGTCAGCATCAGCGTCATCATCTTGGTCAGCGAGGCCGGGTAGGTCGCGGTATCGGCATTGCGCGCCTGCAGGACCGCGCCGCTGCCGGCGTCCATCACGATCTCGGCGGCGACCGGAGACCGGGGAGCCTTGCGGCCGGCCTTGGCCGCAACGGGCGGTGCCGCGAGCAAGGCCGCCAGCAGGATCAGCAGCAGGAGAAGCGACGTCGAGGCGCGGGCGGGCAGAAGCATCGTCTGGGTCCGGCGGTTGGCGACGCCCCGCTGCCACGCGGGCGCTGTCGATGTTGCGTTTCTCCCGCAAGCGGGTCGGTCACCTTGCGGCCATCGGCGTTCCCACCATCCCGCGCACCATGGCGCGGAAGGCATAGCCGGTAAGGACCGGCACCTTCAGGCCGGGATCGCACGCCTGCGCCATCTCCGCCAGCCGACGATCCAGCCGCGGATCGCCTCGCCCACCGACCAGCGCAGCAGGTCCCACAGGCCGGCCACCAGCATGTTCAGGTCGGCGCAATCCGGCGGCGCGGTCCTCGCCGGTGCAGAAGTTGGAGAAATGGCTGCCGACGATCCCATCGGGGTCGAGCAGGGAGATGGCGTGATCGCCCACGCTGCCGACCAGCAACTGGAACCGGCGTTCGCCCGAGATGGGCTCCCAGGCGGACACGGTACGCTCATCCTTCATCACAACGGCTTTCCAGGACACGGGAGAAGACATGACGCCCGATAATCCACGGCCGATGCTGACAGGGTCAATAACCCAATGCGAATAGTCAGGTACTATTCCATCGTATCATGGGAATTTTCGCAAGAACAACCGGCCGGAAGGCCTCATCCGGTTGGCGGGCTCGATTCGGGGAGGTGGCCGGGCATGGCGGTTGGATTTGCCACCATCATGCGGCGATCATGCAATCGTCACGGAAAAGGGGCCGGCGTCACGGAAAAGGGGCGGGGCGGCATGCCGCCCCGCGGATTCCCCTTCGCCCTTACGGACCCGGTCTCTCGCACGGAAATTCGCGCGGAAACTCAGCGCGGGGCCAGAACCATGACCATCATGCGACCTTCGACCCGGGGCATCTGCTCGACCTTGGCGATGTCCTGGAGTTGGTCGCGCACACGGACGAGCACGTTCAGACCGAGATCCTGGTGCGCCATCTCGCGACCGCGGAAGCGCATGGTCATCTTGACCTTGTCACCCTCCTCGATGAAGCGGATGGCGGAGCGCATCTTCACGTCATAATCGTGGTCATCGATGTTCGGCCGAAGTTTGATTTCCTTCAGCTCGATGATCTTCTGCTTCTTGCGCGCCTCGTTGGCCTTCTTCTGCTCCTCGAAGCGGAACTTGCCGTAATCGAGGATCTTGCAGACAGGCGGCTCCGCCTGCGGCGCCACTTCGACCAGGTCGAGTTCGGCGTCCGCGGCGGCGTCGAGCGCCTGGCGCAGCGGGACCACGCCGACCATCTCCCCGTCGGCGCCGATCAGGCGGACCATGCGGGCGGTGATTTCTCGGTTGAGGCGCGGGCCTTCGCGGACGGGGTCCGCGTCGTAGAGCTTGGCTATGGTGATCTCCTGTGGTCGTGGAGGGGTTAAAAAGGGCCTGCCCGGAAAACCAGGATCAGCCCAGGATGTCGAGCACAATCTGCCGCAGTTCGCCCCGGGTCAAGCCGGACGGTTCGGGTTGGTAGCGGGAATCCGCCGAATGACCCTTCGCGGCGGCGAATTTGGCTGCTGCGAAACGCGTGGCGGCCATGCCGGGCGCCGACAGGGCGGGGATGGCGGACTGCGGGATGAAATGGCGGTCGGATGAATGGAACGGGGTCGTCATGAAAATCCTCCAGGCCGGATGGGCGGACCGATAAGGATCGGGGGCCGGCCGGCTCTTCGTGTGTGTGACATCTTGAAACAGGAACCGCCGCGGCGGACGCCGCGGGACAGGTTCCGATAAGCGGGGCGGACCCCGGAACGGGCATGCCCCCAAAAAGCCGCCGCTCCCTGGAACAAGGCTCCCCCTCGATGAACCGGAGAGGGCAGGGAGGCGCACCGCATACACGGTGCCGGCCACGTTCGCAGATGGGGATGGGGGCGGTGATTTTCAAGCCGTGGTTTCAAAACATCGCGGGGCCGGCGCCTCGTGCACCATCCGATCCCGCCGTCACCGCCGGGCGGCGGCCCAACGTGTCAGCCGCAGGTAGTCGAGCACGCGCGCGGTGCGCCAGTCCGGCTCCGCCCAGCAGCCGGCATCCCGCGCACGCCGGCAGGCCGCCACCGCCTCCAGCCGGCCCTCGCCGGTCAGCGGCCGCAGATCTGCGGGGACGGTGGCGAGGAAGGCGGTGGCGAACTCCCCGGGCGGCGGCGGGCCGGTCTCCAGCCAGCCTTCGGCATCCTGGAAACGGTCGCGGCACATCAGCCCGATCATATAGTCGCAGGCCGACTGCAGGCCGGGGACCAGACGGCCGGGACTGACCGACAGGATCGGCAGAAGGGGCGCCAGCGTCGGCACCAGATGGTTGGCATAGAGAATCGCCCCCCAATAGCGCTCGGCGGTCTGCCGGAAATGCGCCAGATCGCGCACCGGCACCAGTCCGGACGCCTCGATCGGCAGGATTTCCACCTTCGGCTTGGTCACGACCACCGTGTCGTTCGACACGTCGACATAGAGGGAGCCGACCTGCAGCGCGTTCTGGAAATATTGCTCGCGCAGGACACCCCAGACGCTCTGCAGAATGCCGCCATCCTCGACGAAGGCGCGGAGCGCCTGCTCCACCGGGCCGTCCGGCCGGGCCAGACGCTGCGACAGGCGGGCGAAGAGGTCGCGGGTGATCTCCTCGCACCGGCCATAGGGGTAGGGCTTGCCGCCGGCCGGCGGCAGAGCGGCGAGCGCCCGGTCGCTCTCCCCGCGCAGGGCCATGAAATAATCGTAGAGCGCCTCCGGGTCGCCGCCGAGATGACGGGCAGTCAGCGCCGACTGGCGGCCGTCCGCCGGGGCGATCTGCTGGGGCAGGAGGGAAGGGGGAGGGGGCGTCATGGCGGGCGGCATCCGTCGGTTCGAGGGAAACTGCCACCCTTCGCGGTCCCGATGCCAGGGTTTCCGGCCCAAGCGGCCAAAGGACCGGCCAACGGCCCCGATGCGGAGCGGGGGGCGGAACGGGGGGTTGCGCAAAGCCGTGGCGACCGTCACACATTCCGCTGCCGCAGGCGGGACAGCCGTCCGGTCAGCCGGCTCCCCCATTTCAAAGCGTCGATACGGAACGGCATGATGAGCACACCGGACACCGCGCCCGATATCCAGGCTTCCGACATCGGAGCCCTGGAAAGCGCCTATCGCAGCCGCAGCGCGCGGATCGCCGTGATCGGGCTCGGCTATGTCGGGCTGCCGCTGGCACTGGCGCTGACGGGGGCGGGCTTCACGGTGGTCGGCTTCGACATCGACCCGGCGAAGACGGAGGCGCTGAACGGCGGGCGCTCCTACATCCGGCAGATCGGGAACGACCGGATCGCCCAGGCCGTGGCGACCGGGCGGTTCCGGGCGACGACCGACGCCGACGCGTTCGCGGCCTGCGACGCGGTGATCGTCTGCGTGCCGACGCCGCTGTCGCCGCAGCGCGAGCCGGACCTGAGCTTCGTCGAGGCGTCCACCCGCCTGATCCGCGACCGGCTGCGGCCGGGCCAACTGGTGGTGCTGGAATCGACCACCTGGCCCGGCACCACCGACGAGGTGATGCGGCCGATCCTGGAGCAGACCGGGCTTGCCAGCGGCCGGGACTTCTTCCTGGCCTATTCGCCCGAGCGCGAGGATCCCGGCAACATCACCTTCACCACCAGCACCATCCCCAAGGTGGTCGGCGGCGACGACGAGGGGGCGCGGCGGCTGGCGGTGGCGCTCTACGAACAGGTGGTGCCGCAGGTGGTGGCTGTGTCCGGCACGCGGGCGGCCGAGGCGACCAAGCTGACCGAGAACATCTTCCGCTCGGTCAACATCGCCCTGGTGAACGAGCTGAAGATCGTCTTCGAGCCGATGGGCATCGACATCTGGGAGGTGATCGAGGCGGCGAAGACCAAGCCCTTCGGCTTCATGCCCTTCTATCCCGGCCCGGGGCTGGGCGGCCACTGCATCCCGATCGACCCCTTCTACCTGACCTGGAAGGCGCGCGAGTACCAGATCTCCACCCGCTTCATCGAGCTGGCGGGAGAGGTCAACACGATGATGCCGCGCCATGTGGTCGACCGCCTCGCCCTGGCGCTCGACCGCCGGTCCGGGATCGGGCTGAGCCGCGCGCGCATCCTGCTGGTCGGCATGGCCTACAAGAAGAACGTCGACGACAGCCGGGAATCGCCGGGCCTGCGGCTGATGGAGATGCTGCTGGAGCGCGGGGCGGCGGTCGAGTACCACGACCCCTTCATCCCGGTGCTGCCGGTCACCCGCGAGCATGCGGCGCTCGCCGGCCGCGCCTCCATCGCCTGGGAACCCGGGACGCTGGCAGGCTTCGACGCGGCGGTGGTCGTGACCGACCATGACGTCGTCGATTACCAGAGCCTGGCCGCCCATTGCCCGCTCGTGGTCGATACCCGCAACGCCATGCGCGCCGTGGAGGGCTTCGCCGACCGCATCGTGAAGGCCTGACGCCGGGGCGGGGAAGAGGCACCGGCCGGCATCTGGAACAGCGTGAAACAGGGGGCGGGATCCTGTTCCATCCGCAGCCCTGTCGACGGCGGTGGTGGTGGTGGCGGCGGAGCATGGAACAGCATGAAACACGCCGACGCTTCCCGTTCCATCCGCCGGCCCGACGGCGGATGAGGATGGAACAGCGTGAAACACACCCCGCGCTTCCGTTCCATCCGCCGGCCACGGCAGCAGAAGGGGAAGGGGAAGGACAGGCAGGCGGTCCCGGTGGAGGACGTCGAAGGCGGCGGGCATGGCGTCGGCTCCGTGAGACGCTGGATCCGACGCCATTTTATAGGAATTAGTTCCCGATAGGGGACATTAAGTCGATGGGAATGCGGCAGGAGGGGTCCGGCCGGGTGGCCGACCCCCTCCCGTGGGCCGGGATCAGAGTTCCTCTTCGCCGCCGAAATCGCCCCAGCCGCTGTCTTCCACCGCCTGCTCGGCATGATCGGTGGCGGCGGTGGCCGCATCGGTGGCGGCGGTGGTGGCCTCCTGGGCCATGGCCTCGCCGCCGGAGAACATGCTGGAGAGCGCGCTGCCGATCAGCATGCCGCCGGCGACGCCGGCCGCGGTCTGCATGGCACCGGCCATGAAGCCGCCGCCGGCCCGCGGCTGCTGGGCGTAGCCGGCGACGCGCGGGTCGCCGTAAGCCGGGGTGGCGGCCGGCGGCCGGCCCCAGGGCGACCCGGCCGGCATGGCGGGGGAGGGGGCAGCGGCAGCCGGGGCGGCGGCCGGATATGACGGCTGCGGGGCGGGCTTGCCGCTGCCGCCGAACAGGCTGCCGAACAGCCCGCCGCCGCCGGACGGAGCGGCGGCGGGAGCGGCAGGACGCTCGCGCAGCTGGCGCTCCAGCTCCTCGTTGCGGGACTGGCTGGCGGCGAGCGCCTGTTCCATCATCACGATGGCCTGCGCCATCAGATAGGGGGCTGCCGGCTGGCGGGCGATCCGGTCGCGGATCAGCCCCTCGGCCTCGGGATCACGCGGGCCGGATTGCGCCTCGGCCTGGTGCAGCTTGGCGAACAGGTCGTCGATGATCTGGCGTTCGGTCTGGTCCATGGCGATGCTCGTCTTCATGAAGAGGTTGCGGAAAACGCCCCCGCGCCCCGATGGGGCAGGGTGCCGGCAGTCCGGGCGCCGGCAGTCCCGAATGCTGCGCGGATGCCGGCCGCGCACAGGGGGCGGCAGGAGCGGCCAGGGGCGCTAGCGGGGACGGGGAGTTTCGGGAGCCGGGGGCGGGATCTCAGGGTCGAGGACATCTGTCCCTCCAAGTGCGGTCACGCCCGTCGGCGCAAGAGCAGGTGAAGAGATCCGACATCGCGACCACGTCTAAGTCGCCAGAGGGGCCCGGATCCAGGTGATGAGCACGTGGCCCCGCCCCCGCCCCCTGTCAAGACGCCCCGTTCGCCTTTTCCTTCCGGAAGAACACATCGGAAAGATCGCAGGAGAGAGGAAAGCCACGCTGTGGACGGCGTGCCGCCCGACAGGCCTGGGATTCCGGGTAACGCGGCGGACGGCCGGGCCGCTCAGGCGGCGCGGATGCCGCTCAGGAAGGTTTCCACCTCCTGCCGCAGCAGTTCCGACTGGCGCGCCAGCTCGCCCGAGGCGCCCAGCACCTGGCTGGCCGCGGCGCCGGTCTGGGCAGCCGCCTCGCTGACGCCGCCGATGTTGACGCTGACCGACGCGGTGCCGCTGGAGGCCTCCTGGACGTTGCGGGCGATCTCGGCCGTCGCCGCACCCTGCTCCTCGATGGCGGAGGCGATGGAGGTGGCGACCTCGCTGATCGTCGCGATGGTCCGGCTGATGCCGCCGATCGCCTGGGCCGCGCCGTTGGTGGCGCCCTGCATCGAGGCGATCTGGGTGCCGATGTCCTCGGTCGCCTTGGCGGTCTGGGTGGCGAGGCTCTTCACCTCCGCCGCCACGACGGCGAAGCCCTTGCCCGCCTCGCCGGCGCGCGCCGCCTCGATGGTGGCGTTCAGCGCCAGCAGGTTGGTCTGGGTGGCGATGCCGTTGATCATCTGCACGATCTCGCCGATCCGCTGCGCCTGCTCGACCAGCCCCTGGATCCGGGCGTTGGTCTGCTGCGCCTCGCCAACCGCCTGGTCGGCGATGGTGGTGGAGCGCGACACCTGTCCGCTGATCTCGGTGATGGAGGCGGTCAGCTCCTCCGTCGCCGCCGCGACGGCCTGGACGTTGGACGAGGCATCGACCGCGGTGCCGGCGGCGGCGGACGCCCGCGCATTGGTCTGCTCGGCGATGCCCGACATGCTGTGCGCCGTCTGGCTCAATTCAGTGGCGGCGGCGGACAGCGTGCGCAGGATGCCGCTTACGGTCGCTTCGAAGTGGCGGACCAGCCGTTCGACCTCCGCGGTGCGCCGCTCCTTGGCGGTGCGGTCGGCCGCCTGCTCGGCCTCCAGCCGGTCGGCGGTCCGCAGCGCGTCGCGGAAGGTGACGACCGCGGTCGCCATGGCGCCGACCTCGTCGCCGCGCGCCGCGTCCGACAGGTCGACGCCGTAGTCCTTGCGGGCAAGGCGTCCCATGCTCGCCGTCAGGCGGGCCAGCGGCTCCACGACGCTGCGGCGGGCGATCGCCAGGGACAGCAGGGCGCCGGCCAGCATGCCGATCAGCCCGACCGCCACGACGACGGTCTTCACGAAGCCCTCGGTTTCCTCCACCTCGTCGGTGAGTTGGGCGATCCGTTCCGTCCCCGTCTCGATGATCGGATCGGTCAGGGCCGAGGCCGCACGCTCGCTGCTGCGCACCTCGCTGCGGAACAGGGCCGCGGCGGCATCGCGCTGCCCGGCCAGGGCAAGGTCGCGGGTCTTCGCCAGGGCGTCCATGACCTTGACCTGCAGCGGGCCGATTTGACCGGCGGCCGGATTGCCCGACGCGGCGAGAAGCCGCTCGAGCCGGCGGTTCCTTTCCGCCATTTCGTCGGTGCGCGCGCCGAACCGCTCGCCGATGGCCGCCTGCGTCGCGGCATCCTCGACGATGAGGTTCAGGGCGTCGCGCTGCAGGGACCGGCTGATCGACCGCAGTTCCGACGCGGTCAGGACCATCCGGTCCATCTGGATGAGAGCCCGGTTGGTCGAGGCGATGCGGTTCAGCCCCCAAACGGAGGTGCCGCCGATGGCCGCCGAGACGGTCGAGAGAACCAGGACCGGCAACAGGATCTTGGTGGAAAGCTTCATAGCGGCCTCGCGGAATGGAGTGAAAGGCCGGAAGGTCACTCCACCGGCACAAAAAAGTGAATTGCCATGTCCTCGTTAATAAAGAGCAATATCAGGACATGCGCACCTAGGGGAAACCACTGATTTTCCGATAAACAGGCAATGGACTCGAATAAATTGAAACTTATTCACTGGAATCCCGCCCAGGTTCTTCGCTGTCTATGCAAGGGGTTTTATTGGATCTTATCTCGCAATAAAATTTCTTCAGCGGGAAATTCATATTCCTGCCGTTCATATCCGCTTCATGGCCAAGCACGATCTCGCCCGACACGGCAAGGAATCCGGACAGGCAAAAGGAAGAAGGGCGGCTTGGGGCCGCCCTTGGCAGAGTGTCCTTGGAGAGTGCTCTTGGAACCGGCATGGCCGCGGCCATGCGGGAGAGGTCAGATCACCCCGCGCCGCCGCAGATCCCCGATCACCTGGGCGACCATCTCGTCGGCGGTCCGTTCGGCGCCCTTCAGCGTGATGTCCGGGGCTTCCGGCGGCTCGTAGGCGCTGTCGATGCCGGTGAAGTTGGGGAGCTGGCCGGATCGTGCCTTCCGGTAGAGCCCCTTGGGGTCGCGGGCCTCGCAGACCTCCAGCGGCGTGTCCATGAAGATCTCCAGGAACTCGCCGTCCTCGACCAGGGAGCGCGCCATCCGGCGCTCGCCGCGGAAGGGGGAGATGAAGCTGACCAGCACGATCAGCCCGGCCTCCACCATCAGCTTCGCCACCTCGGCAACGCGGCGGATATTCTCCACCCGGTCGCCGTCGGTGAAGCCGAGATCGCGGTTCAGGCCGTGGCGGACATTGTCGCCGTCCAGGATCATGGTGCGGCGGCCCTGCCGGTGCAGCTCCTGCTCCAGCCGGTCGGCGACGCTGGACTTGCCGGAACCGGACAGGCCGGTGAACCACAGCACGCAGGGCTTCTGCATCCCCCCGGCCCGCGCCGCCTTGTCCAGCTTCGAAGCGTGGCGGTGGATGTTGGCGGCACGGCGCAGGGGGAAGCGGATCATGCCGCAGCCGGCGGTGGCGTTGGTCAGCCGGTCGATCAGGATGAAGCTGCCGGTCTCGCGGCTGTCGGCATAGGCGTCGAACGGGATCGGCCGGTCGAGCGCCAGATTGCAGAAGCCGACGTCGTTGAGATCCAGATGCTTGGCGGCGGCATGCTCCTGGGTGTTGACGTTGATGGCGTGCTTCAGCTCGGTCACCTGGGCGCCGACCGTCGCCGTGCCGGCCCGCAGCAGATAGGAGCGGCCGGGCAGCAGCGGCTGCTCGTCCATCCACACAACATGCGCCGCGAACTGGTCGGCGACCTCCGGCCGGCCGGCGGCGGCGGCGATCATGTCGCCGCGGCTGGCGTCGACCTCGTCGGCCAGCACCAGGGTGACGGCCTGGCCGGGAACCGCCACCTCCAGCTCGCCGTCCATGGTGACGATGCGGGACACCCGGCTGGTCCGCCCGCCGGGCAGGATGGCGACGGCATCGCCGGGGCGCAGCGGGCCGCCGGCAACCGTGCCGCAGAAGCCGCGGAAATCCTGGTGGGGCCGGTTCACCCACTGCACCGCCATGCGGAAGGCGCCGAGCGTCTCTTGCGCCGAGGCGTCCACGCTCTCCAGATGGCCGAGCAGGGTGGGGCCGCCGTACCAGCCCATGGCCGGGGACGGCGCCGCGACATTGTCGCCGGTCAGGGCAGAAACCGGGATGCAGGTGACGCCGGCGATGCCGATGCGCTCCGCGAAGGCGCGGTAGTCGGCGGCGATGCGCTCGAAGGTCCCGCGGTCCCAGCCGACCGCATCCATCTTGTTGACCGCCAGCACGACATGGCGCACGCCCAGCAGCGAGACGATGGTGCTGTGGCGCCGGGTCTGGGTCAGCACGCCCTTGCGCGCGTCCACCAGCAGGACGGCGGCATCCGCGGTCGAGGCACCGGTGACCATGTTGCGGGTGTACTGCTCGTGGCCGGGCGTGTCGGCGACGATGAACTTGCGCCGTTCGGTGGTGAAGAAGCGGTGGGCGACGTCGATGGTGATGCCCTGCTCGCGCTCCGCCGCCAGCCCGTCGACCAGCAGCGCCAGATCGAGCTGGCCGGCGCCGGTGGTGCCGAAGCGGCCGGAGTCCGTTTCCAGCCCGGCCAGCTGGTCCTCGAACAGGCAGTGGCAGTCGTAGAGCAGCCGGCCGATCAGCGTCGACTTGCCGTCGTCCACCGACCCGCAGGTGATGAAGCGCAGCAGATCCTTGCCGTCGTGGCGGGCCAGATACGCCTGCACGTCCATGGGAGCATCGGGAGGGGCAGGGAGGGCGGGATCCTTCGGCATCAGAAGTAGCCTTCCTGCTTCTTCGCTTCCATCGAGGCGGCGGCGTCCTGGTCGATCATCCGGCCCTGCCGTTCCGAACTGGTGGACAGCAGCATCTCGCGGATGATCTCGGGCAGGGTGGCGGCGGTGCTGCGCACGGCTCCGGTCAGCGGGTAGCAGCCGAGCGTGCGGAAGCGCACCCAGGCCATCTCCGGCGTCTCGCCGGGCCTGAGCGGCAGCCTGTCGTCATCGACCATGATGAGGGTGCCGTCGCGCTCCACCACCGGGCGGGGCTTGGCGAAATAGAGCGGCACCACCGGGATGCCCTCCTGCTGGATGTAGTGCCAGATGTCCAGCTCGGTCCAGTTCGACAGCGGGAAGACGCGGATGCTCTCGCCCTTGTGGATGCGGCCGTTGTAGAGGTTCCACAGCTCCGGCCGCTGGTTCTTCGGCTCCCAGCGGTGGGTGGCCGTGCGGAAGGAGAAGATGCGCTCCTTGGCCCGGCTCTTCTCCTCGTCGCGCCGTGCCCCGCCGAAGGCGGCGTCGAAGCCGTGGGCATCGAGCGCCTGTTTCAGCCCTTGCGTCTTCATCACGTCGGTGTGGACGGCCGAACCGTGGCTGACCGGGCCGATGCCCCGGCGCACCCCCTCCCGGTTGACGTGCACAAGCAGGTCGAGCCCGAGATCCCGCGCCATGCGGTCGCGGAAGGCGATCATCTCCCGGAATTTCCAGCCGGTGTCGACATGCAGCAGCGGGAAGGGCGGCCTGGACGGGTGGAAGGCCTTCATCGCCAGATGCAGCAGCACCGAGCTGTCCTTGCCCACCGAATAGAGCATGACCGGCTTGCGGAACTGGGCCGCCACCTCGCGCATGATGTGGATGCTCTCCGCCTCCAGCCGCTGGAGATGGGTGAGGGGGGAGGGAATGATCTGCACGGGCGCCAGGCTCTCCGTTAGGGACGGGGCGGGAGCGGGAACACCACTCACCATATGGATGAAAGTCTTTATAAGACGTAACGATTGCTGATTGTGGAACGGGACTTTCGCTTGAACGGTGCCGGAGCGGGGGTTATGGTCGGCCGGCCGCAGACGGGGAATACTTAAAATTGCTCAGCTCTCAGTCGGGAAACCCTAAGGTGGCGGGTTTCGGCGCCGGTCCCTTTGCCCTTTTCCAGGCCGCATGGCACCACAAGTCGCTGATCATGCGGCTCGCCCGGCGGGAGATCGACGCCCGTTACCGCGGCTCCGTGCTGGGCATCGTCTGGGCGGTGCTGAACCCGATCCTGATGCTGGCGGTCTACACCTTCGTCTTCTCGGTGGTGTTCCGCGCCCGCTGGGGCACGCCCGGCGGAGCGGCGGGGGAGAGCAACACGGAATTCGCCCTGCTGCTGTTCTCCGGCCTGATCCTGTTCAACGTGCTGGGCGAATGCCTGAACCGGGCGCCGGGGCTCCTGCTGGAGAATGTCAGCTACATCAAGAAGGTGGTCTTCCCGCTGGAGATCCTGCCGCTGGTGTCGCTGGCGGTAGCATTGTTCAATGCCGGCATCGGCTTCGTCATCCTGCTGGTCTTCCATCTCACGGTGGCCGGGCTGCCGCCGCCGACGGCGCTGCTGCTGCCGCTGGTGCTGGTGCCGCTCTGCCTGACCACGCTGGGCTTGAGCTGGTTCTTCGCCTCGGCCGGCGTGTTCCTGCGCGACATCCGGCAGGTGGTCGGGGTCGGCGTCACCGTCCTGATGTTCCTCAGCCCGATCTTCTACCCGATGACCGCGATCCCGGAGCGCTTCCGCGCCATCCTGCACCTGAACCCGATGACCGCGATCCTGGAACAGTCCAAGGACCTGCTGTTCTGGGGCAACATCCCGTCGCCGGTCAGCTGGGGGCTGGCGACGCTGGGCTCCTGGGTGGTGGCCTGGCTCGGCTATCTCTGGTTCATGAAGACCCGCCGGGGGTTCGCCGATGTCGTCTGAGACCGATACCCCTGTCGTCATCCGGGCCGAGGGGCTGGGCAAGGCCTACGCCATCTTCAAGCGCCCGCAGGACCGGCTGAAGCAGATGCTGGTGCGCGGCCGGCGCAAATATTACGACGAATACTGGGCGCTGCGCGGCGTCGACCTGGAGGTCCGCCGCGGCGAGACGGTCGGGCTGATCGGCCGCAACGGCTCGGGCAAGTCGACCTTCCTGCAGCTGCTGTGCGGCACGCTGACGCCGACCTCCGGCCGCATCGCGGTGGACGGCCGCATCGCGGCGCTGCTGGAGCTGGGCGCCGGCTTCAACCCGGAATTCAGCGGGCGCGAGAACGTCTATCTCGCCGCCTCGGTGCTCGGGCTGTCGAACGAGCAGATCGCCGAGCGCTACCAGTCCATCGCCGAGTTCGCCGGCATCGGCGACTTCATCGAGCAGCCGGTGAAGCTCTATTCCAGCGGCATGTACGCCCGCCTCGCCTTCGCGGTGGCGGCCCATGTCGATGCCGACGTCATGATCGTCGACGAGATCCTGGCGGTCGGCGACGCGTCCTTCACCCAGAAATGCATGCGCTTCATCCACCGCTTCAAGGAGCGCGGCACCCTGTTCTTCGTCTCGCACGACACCGGGCAGGTGGTGAACCTGTGCGACCGGGTGGTGTGGCTGGACAACGGCTCGGTGCGGGCGATCGGCCCGGCCAAAGAGGTCTGCCACGACTATCTGGCCGCGCTCTACAGCGACCAGGACACCTCGCGCGGCTTCCGCATCGGCGGCACCCGCCAGGCGCTGCCCCAGGCCAGGCGCGAGGAGCCGGTGGTGGACGCCCGCGCCGAGCTGCTGAAATCCTCCCAGCACCGCAACACCATCGAGCTGTTCGACTTCAACGACAGCGGCCCCTGGTTCGGCAACCGCGGCGCCACCATCGCCGGCGTCTCGATCCTCGATGCGGAGGAGCAGCCGCTCGCCGTGCTGGAAGGCGGCGAGGTGATCGTCCTGAAGGTCGACTGCCGGGCCGAGCAGGAGGTCCACCGCCCGATCGTCGGCTTCTACGTCAAGGACAAGCTGGGCCAGAACCTGTTCGGCGACAACACCTTCCTGACCTACCAGCTCGACCCCGTCACGGTGCCGGCCGGCCAGGACTTCGCCGCCCGCTTCCGCTTCCAGATGCCCTACCTGCCGAGCGGCGACTTCTCCATCACCGTGGCGCTCGCCGAGGGCACGCAGAACGACCATGTCCAGCATCATTGGGTCGAGGACGCGCTGATCTTCAAGGTCCATGCCAGCCACGTCGTCCGCGGGCTGGTCGGCATGCCGATGCTGGCGATCACGCTGGAGGCCGAGGGACTGTCGGGCCCGTCCTCCGGCACCATGCCCGCGACGAAATAGGGGCAGCCGGCCCGACAAGGCCGGAGTGAGGCAGGAAAACCGCAGTTCCGGGCATTGTGGGACCTCGCCGAACCGCCCGGGGCCTGCGGCTTGCATTCCGCCGGGGTGTCAGCGTATGTGTGTCGGCGGCTGTGGCAGGGCAGTCCGGTGGTCCGCAGGCTGGTAAGCCCGGCTTCCGGACGGGACCGGCCTCGCAGCCGGAGGCCCGGGATGCTCCCGGTACGGAGCCAGGCAAAACAAGAGGCGACAGGTGGATTCGTTTTTGCAGGACGCAGGTTCCGATACTCTCCATCGTCTCTGCCGGCCGATCAGCTTCCTCACACCGGATCTCATCGTTGCACCGCCGTCCTGGCTCGGCCACACGCCCTTCGCACTGTGGATCACCGAGGCGCTGCGCCCTCGGGTTTTCGTGGAGCTGGGAACCCACACCGGAAATTCCTATTCCACATTCTGCCAGGCGGTAAAGCAGCTCGGAACCGGCACCTCCTGCTTCGCGGTCGACACCTGGCAGGGCGACCCGCAGGCCGGCTATTACGGCGACGAGGTTTACCGGACGCTCGCCGACTTCCACGACCCGCGCTATGGCGCCTTCTCCCGCATGATGCGGATGACCTTCGACGAAGCCGTCGTCCATTTCGCCGATGGCAGCGTCGACCTGCTGCACATCGACGGCCTGCACACCTACGAGGCGGTGCGCCACGATTTCGAGACTTGGCTGCCGAAGATGAGCGGCCGCGGCATCGTCCTGTTCCATGACATCAATGTCCGCAAAGGCGATTTCGGCGTCTGGAAGCTGTGGGAGGAGCTGACGGCCCGCCATCCGTCCTTCGGCTTCCTGCATTCCAACGGGCTGGGCGTTCTGGCGGTTGGCAGCGACCAGCCCGACGAAACCCGCTGGCTGTTCGAGAATGGTCGCGACGGCGGAACGGCCCAGCAGATCCGCGCCTTCTTCGACCGGCTCGGCAGCGGCGTCATCGAAACCCAGCAGGCGCAGGAGCGCGCCCGCCGCATCCTGGAGCTGGAGCAGGACGTCGCCGGCCTGCACGAGACCCTCCGCGGCCGGGTCGACGAGATCCGCGACCTGATGGGCACGGTGGCCGCCCGCAACGAGTCCATCGCCACCTTGCAGGAGTGGATCGCCGGCCGCGATGCCCACATCGTCGAGCTGGGCGGCGAGATCGGAACTCTGAACGGCCGGATAGACGCGCTGCGCGGAGAGGGCGAGGAGCTGCGCCGGAGCCTGGAGGAAGCCCACGCCGAGGCCGCGCATCTGCGCGCCGCCAACGATGAACTGCACGGGGTGGTCCGCGCCCGCGACCATCACATCCACACCCTGGTCAACTCGACCTCCTGGAAGGTTTCGGCCCCGGTCCGCAAGCTCGGCCGCCTGTCCAAGGAGCTGCGCCGCTTCCACCGGTCGTGCCGCCACGCCATGGCGCTGGAGCCGATGCACGACGTCGCCCGCCAGGATGACGGCAGCTTCGAGACCCACGGCGTCGACCCGGCCTTCCGGCTGGTGTCCGACCAGGGCCGCAGCCCGCACGGCTGGTGCGTCATCACCTACCGCGTCGCCGATGCCACGGTGCCGCTGGCGCCGCTGCTCTACATCGATTGCGGCGCCGGCTTCGGCGAGGGCGTCATCGTCCGGCTGCCGCCGGTGGTCGACGGCGAGGCCGAAGCCCTGGTGCTGCTGCCCTACGAGACCCGGGCCCTGCGCCTGGACCCGACCGACCGGCCGGCGCGCTTCCGGCTGGAAGGGCTGACGATCCAGGAGATCGGCAAGCTCCAGGTGCTGCAACGGGCGCTGAAGACCTACCAGGGCCAGGCCTTCCGCGGCCTGACCTACCTGCGCCAGCACGGTCTGGCCGCGACCAAGCACAAGCTGCTGCAGGACCTGCAGCCGAACACACTGGTCACGGACTACGAGAGCTGGATCCGCCTGTACGACACGCTGACCCCGTTCGACCGCCAGTCCATCGCCGACGCCATCGGCAGGATGGCGCGCCGTCCGCTGATCTCCGTCGTCATGCCGGTCTACAACACGCCGGAGCCCTACCTGCGCCGCGCCATCGACACGGTGCTGGAGCAGCTCTATCCGCACTGGGAGCTGTGCATCGCCGACGACGCCTCGACCGCCCCGCACGTCGCGGCGGTGCTGGCGGAGTATGCCGGACGCGATGCCCGCATCAAGACGGTGCGGCGCGAGACGAACGGCCACATCTCGGCGGCCAGCAACAGCGCGCTGGAATTGGCGTCGGGCGAGTTCGTCGCCCTGATGGACCATGACGACGAGCTGCCGCCGCACGCGCTCTACATGGTGGCGGAGGAGATCGACCGGCACCCGGACGCCGACGTCATCTATTCCGACGAGGACAAGATCGACGAGAACGGCCGGCGCTACGATCCCTATTTCAAGACCGACTGGAACCCCGACCTGTTCCACGGCCAGAACATGGTCAGCCATCTGGGCGTGTTCCGCCGAACGCTGCTGGTGCAGATCGGCGGCTTCCGCATCGGCTACGAGGGCAGCCAGGACTATGATCTGGTGCTGCGCGCGGTGGAGAAGACCACGGCGCCGCGCATCCGCCACATCCCGACGATCCTCTATCACTGGCGGGTGTTCTCCTCCTCCTCCTCCTTCTCGACAGTGGCTCTGCCGACGGCGACCGACGCGGCCCGCCGGGCGCTGCAGGACCATTTCGAGCGCACCGGCCAGCCGGTGCAGGTCGTTCCGGCACCGGGAGCGGAATGGTACACCCGCACCGTCTATCCGGTGCCGGAACCGGCGCCGCTGGTATCGCTGCTGGTGCCGACCCGCGACAAGGTCGAGCTGCTGCGCCAGTGCGTGGAAGGGCTGCTGACCGGGACCGACTATCCCAACCTCGAGGTCATCGTCCTCGACAACAACAGCGAGGAGAAGGAGACGCTCGATTATTTCGCCTCGCTGGAAGGGCGCGAGCGGGTGCGGGTTCTGCGCTACGACGGACCCTTCAACTTCTCCGCCATCAACAATTTCGGCGTGCGCGCGGCCAAGGGCGAGCTGATCGGCCTGATCAACAACGACATCAAGGTGATCTCGCCGGGCTGGCTGACCGAGATGGTCGCCCATGCGCTGCGGCCGGAGGTGGGGGCGGTCGGCGCCAAACTCTATTATGGCGACGATACCATCCAGCATGCCGGCGTCATCACCGGCATCAACGGGGTGGCCAACCACATCCACAAGCATTTCGCCCGCGAGCACCCCGGCCATTTCGCCCGGCTGATGCTGACGCAGAACATGTCCTGCGTCACCGCCGCTTGCCTGGTCATGCGCAAGGCGGTGTTCGACGAGGTGGGCGGTCTGAACGAGGAGCATCTGGCCGTCGCCTTCAACGACGTCGATCTGTGCCTCAAGGTCCGCGATGCCGGCTATTTCCTGGTGTGGACGCCGCATGCCGAGCTGTACCATCTGGAATCGGCCTCGCGCGGGTCTGACATGGCCCCCGACAAGATCGCCCGCTTCAAGCGCGAGATCGCCTACATGCAGGAGCGTTGGGGCCGGTCGCTGATCGAGGATCCCTTCTACAACCCGAACCTGACCCTGGACGCGCCCGATTTCGGGCTGGCCTTCCCGCCGCGCACGGTCAAGCCCTGGCTGCGCAAGGCCTGCCCCGAGCTGCGCAAAGACCGCCTGAAGGAAAGCATCTGAGCCATGGACGTCGTCTCCCTCGACATTCCCGACGTGAAGATCATCCGCCCGAAGAAGTTCGGCGACCACCGCGGCTTCTTCTCGGAAACCTACAACAAGAAGACGTTCGAGGCGGCCGGGCTGATTTACGACTTCGTGCAGGACAACCAGTCGCTGTCGGCCGAGGTCGGCACCGTGCGCGGCCTGCATTTCCAGCTGCCGCCGTTTGCCCAGGACAAGCTGCTGCGGGTGGTCAAGGGGTCGGTCTTCGACGTCGCGGTCGACATCCGCCGGGGCTCGCCCACCTTCGGCCGGCATGTCAGCGCGGTGATCAGCGCCGCGGAGTGGAACCAGATCCTGATACCGGTCGGCTTCGCCCACGGCTTCTGCACGCTGGAGCCGGACACCGAGGTCATCTACAAGGTGACCAACTATTATTCTGCCGAGCATGACCGCGGCCTGCTGTGGAACGATCCGGCCCTCGGCATCGACTGGCCGGTCTCCGCCGACAAGGCGCGGCTGTCCGACAAGGATCACAAGCATCCGACCTTCGCCCAGCTTGGCGACCTGTTCTGACGGCGCTATTGGATTTCGGTTCTTCGGTCACGGCGGGCCGGCCGGCCCGGCCCTTCGGCGGTAAGGTGGTTTGATGACGCGCATTCTCGTCACCGGCGGTGCCGGTTTCATCGGCTCGGCGGTGGTCCGCCAGCTTCTCGCCGAAACCGACGCCTTCGTCGTCAACGTCGACAAGCTGACCTACGCGGCCAACCTGTCCTCCCTGCCCGGGGCGGAGGGGCATCCCCGCTACGCCTTCGAGAAGGTCGACATCTGCGACGCCGCCGAGCTGCACCGGGTCTTCGACACCCACCGGCCCGACGCGGTGATGCATCTGGCCGCCGAATCCCATGTCGACCGCTCGATCGACGGGCCGGGCGAGTTCATCCAGACCAACGTGGTCGGAACCTTCCGCCTGCTGGAAGCGGCGCGCGGCTACTGGTCGGCGCTGCCGGCGGAGCGCAAGGAGCGCTTCCGCTTCCACCACATCTCGACCGACGAGGTGTTCGGCACGCTGGGCGAGGACGGCTTCTTCACCGAGACCACCGCCTACAGCCCCAACTCGCCCTATTCGGCCAGCAAGGCGTCGAGCGACCATCTGGTGCGCGCCTGGCACGAGACCTACGGGCTGCCGGTGGTGCTGACCAACTGCTCGAACAATTACGGCCCCTACCATTTCCCGGAAAAGCTGATCCCGCTGATGATTCTGAAGGGTCTGGCGGGCGAGAAGCTGCCGGTCTACGGCAAGGGCGACAACATCCGCGACTGGCTCTATGTCGAGGACCATGCCCGCGCGCTGCGGCTGGTGCTGGAGAAGGGAAAAATCGGCGAGAGCTACAACATCGGCGGCCACAACGAGCGCACCAACCTGGAGGTCGTCCGCGCCATCTGCGCGCATCTCGACGAGATGGACCCGGCCGGCGCCCCGCACGACCGCCTGATCAGCTTCGTCACCGACCGCCCCGGCCATGACAAGCGCTATGCCATCGACGCCGGCAAGATCGAGCGCGACCTGGGCTGGACGCCGCTGGAGACCTTCGAGAGCGGCCTGCGCAAGACGGTGGCCTGGTATCTGGAGAACCGCGACTGGTGGCAGGCCATCCTGAACGGCTCCTACCAGGGCGAGCGCCTTGGGCTGAAGGAAGAGGGGGCCGCCCAATGAAGATTCTCGTCCTCGGCAGCAACGGCCAGCTCGGCTTCGAGCTGATGCGGGCAACCTGGGCGCCCGGCACGGACGTCGTCGGCCTGCCCTATCCCGAGTTCGACGTGACCCGGCCGGGCGACGTGGAGACGGCGGTCGCCGCCCACGCGCCGGACCTGCTGGTCAACGCCACCGCCCACACCGCCGTCGACAAGGCCGAGAGCGAGGCGGATCTGTCCTTCGCCATCAACCGCGACGGGCCGGGCGCCATGGCGGCGGCCTGTGCGGCACGCGGCATCCCCTTCATCCATGTGTCGACCGACTATGTCTTCGACGGGACGAAGGACGGCATCTATACCGAGGACGACCCGATCAACCCGCTGGGCGTCTATGGCGCCAGCAAGGCGGCGGGCGAGGCGGCGGTGCGGGCGGCGACGCCGCATCACGTCATCCTGCGCACCTCCTGGGTCTACAGCGCCTACGGCAACAACTTCGTCAAGACGATGCTGCGCTTCGGCAAGGAGCGCGAGGAGATGCGGGTGGTCGCCGACCAGCACGGCTCGCCCACCGCCGCCGCCGACCTCGCCGCCGCCATCGTGCAGATCGCCGGGACGATTGAGAAGACCGGTTCGGCCGCCTGGGGCACCTACCACCTGACCGGCAGCGGCTATACCACCTGGCACGAGTTCGCCGAACACATCTTCCGGCGGCTGGAAGAGCGTACCGGCAAGCGGCCGCGCCTGACCGCCATCGGCACGGCCGACTACCCGACCCCGGCCCGCCGCCCGGCCAACTCGCGGCTGGACTGTTCCCGCGCCGGGGAGAGGCTCGGCGTGTCCTGCCCGCCGTGGCGCGAGAGCGTCGACCGCGTGATCGACGAGCTGTTCACCAACCCGCCGCAGGCATGAGGGCTTTTGAGACCATGAAGGGCATCATCCTGGCCGGCGGATCCGGCACCCGGCTCTACCCGGTGACGCGGGCGATCAGCAAGCAGCTGCTGCCGATCTACGACAAGCCGATGATCTATTTCCCGCTCAGCACCCTGATGCTGGCGGGCATCCGCGACATCCTGGTCATCACCACCCCGCACGACCAGCCGCTGTTCCAGACGGTGCTGGGCGACGGGTCGCAGTGGGGCCTGAACCTGACCTACGCCATCCAGCCGTCGCCCGACGGGCTGGCCCAGGCCTTCATCATCGGCCGCGAGTTCGTCGGCAACGACCCTTGCGCGCTGGTTCTCGGCGACAACATCTTCTACGGCCACGGCCTGACCAACATCCTGCGCGCCGCCGGCGAGAAGGCCGACGGCGCCAGCGTCTTCGCCTATGCCGTGCGCGATCCCGAGCGCTACGGCGTGGTGGAGTTCGACGCGCAGGGCCGGGCGCTGAGCATCGAGGAGAAGCCGGTCGCCCCGCGCTCCAAATGGGCGGTCACCGGGCTTTATTTCTACGACAACGACGTTCTGGACGTCGCCGCGGCGGTGAAGCCGTCGGCCAGGGGCGAGCTGGAGATCACCTCGGTCAACGCCGCCTATCTCGAGATGGGCAAGCTGTCGGTCGAGCAGATGGGCCGCGGCTATGGCTGGTTCGACACCGGCACCCATGACAGCCTGCTGGAGGCGGCCGAGTTCGTCCGCACCATCCAGCACCGCCAGGGCCTGCAGATCGCCTGCCCGGAGGAGATCGCCTACACCTCCGGCTGGATCGATGCCGAGCAGGTCAGCCGTCTGGCGGAGCCGCTGAAGAAGAACGACTACGGCCGCTATCTGCTGGGGCTTCTCGGTTGAGTCAACCCTCCTTGACCAGCCGTTCCTCCCAGGCGAGCGCCGAGGCGACGATGGTTTCCAGGTCGTCGTGGTGCGGGGTCCAGTCCAGGGTCCGCCGGATCCGCTCCACGCCCGCGACCAGGGCCGGGGGATCGCCGGGCCGGCGCGGGCCGATGCGCATCGGCAGCGGCCTGCCGGTCACCCGCTCCACCATCGCCAGCACCTCGCGCACCGAATAGCCGCGGCCATAGCCGCAGTTCAGCACCTCCGACGCGCCGCCGGCCTCCAGGTGGCGCAAGGCCGCGACATGGGCGTCGGCGAGGTCGCTGACATGGATGTAGTCGCGCACGCAGGTGCCGTCCGGCGTGTCGTAGTCGTCGCCGTAGATCTGCAGCTCGGCCCGCTGGCCGGTGACGGTCTGGGCGGCGATCTTGATCAGATGGCTGGCGACGCGCGACACCTGGCCCGAGCGGCCCTGCGGGTCGGCACCGGCGACGTTGAAATAGCGCAGCGCCACATAGCGCAGCCCGTAAGCGGCGGCGGCATCGCGCAGCATCCACTCCGTCATCAGCTTGGAGGAGCCGTAGGGGTTGATTGGCACCAACGGCGTCCGCTCGTCGATCGGCAGCCGGTCCGGCATGCCGTAGACGGCGGCGGTGGAGGAGAAGATGAAGCGGCCGATCCCGGCCTCCACGCAGGCCTCGATCAGGGCATGGCTCTTGACCGTGTTGTTGCGGTAGTAGGCCAGAGGCCGCTCCACGGACTCCGGCACCACGATGCTGCCGGCGAAATGCAGGACGGTGCCGATGCCGTGGCGGGCGAAGGTGTCGGCCAGCAGGGCCTTGTCGCCGACGTCGCCCTCGACCAGCGGCACACCGTCGGGCACCGCCGAGCGCCGGCCGGTCGACAGATCGTCCAGCACCACGACCGCGCGGCCCCGGTCGCACAGCGCCAGCACCATGTGGGAGCCGATGTAGCCGGCACCGCCGGTCACCAGCACGGTCGCGTTTTCGCTCGTGGTCATGGTCATCTCCGCTTGCCCGCAATCGGTTGGTCCAACGCCGCAAGATAGTGGCTCATCCATGCCACAGCTTGGGCTTTTCCGCAGAATGAGCTGCCCCATTCGAACAGCTTCAAATGCATCCACCAGGATCCGTCCGGTCTTATACGGGATGGCAACAGGATTGATCGCTTCCAGAGAAGCGACAAATGAATAATATATATTATTAATACCTAGAAAAGAGTTCAGTTGTAGAAGTTGATCCGGGCGAAATCTATTCACAAACTTCAATTACGACCGGTTCCAGACAGAATTTCACAACCGATCCGCCCTGCCTGCGGCATCCACGGCCTCCAATCACACCGGTGACTTGGCAGCGCTCACTGGACTTCGCCGGCAGAGGCATTGTAATCCTTCCCCCATTGAAGGGCAGCGGCCATTCGAGGGAGACGACCATTCGTATCGCAATGATCGGCACGGGCTATGTCGGACTGGTGTCCGGAGCCTGTTTTTCGGAATTCGGCGTTCATGTCACCTGCATGGACAAGGATTCGAGCAAGATCGACCAGCTCCTGAGGGGAGAAATCCCGATCTACGAGCCGGGTCTCGACGATCTGGTGGCGAAGAACGTCAAAGCCGGCCGGCTGAACTTCACGCTCGACCTGGAAACGGCGATGAAGGGGGCCGACGCCGTTTTCATCGCGGTCGGCACGCCGACCCGCCGCGGCGACGGCCATGCCGATCTGTCCTATGTCTATGCCGCAGCCGAGGAGATCGCCGCCAACCTCGACGGCTACACGGTGGTGGTCAACAAATCGACCGTGCCGGTCGGCACCGGGCGCGAGGTCGAGGCGATCATCCGCAAGGCGCGGCCCGACGCTGAATTCGACGTCGCCTCCAATCCGGAATTCCTGCGCGAAGGCGCGGCCATCAGCGATTTCATGCGGCCCGACCGGGTGGTCATCGGCGCGGAGTCGGAACGCGCGCGCGAAACGATGCGCCAGCTCTACCGGCCGCTGCACCTGATCGAGACGCCGATCGTCATGACCAACCGGGAGACGGCCGAGCTGACGAAGTACGCCGCCAACGCCTTCCTGGCCACCAAGATCACCTTCATCAACGAGATCGCCGATCTGTGCGAGAAGGTGGCGGCCGACGTCCATGACGTGGCCAAGGGCATCGGGCTGGACGGGCGCATCGGCAAGAAGTTCCTGCATCCCGGCCCGGGCTATGGCGGATCCTGCTTCCCCAAGGACACGCTGGCGCTCGTGCGTACCGCGCAGCAGCACGCGGCACCGGTGCGCATCGTCGAGACGGTGGTGGACATCAACGACAAGCGCAAGAAGTCGATGACGTCACGCATCGCCGCCGCGTGCGACGGTTCGCTGGCAGGCAAGACGGTGGCGGTGCTGGGTGTGACCTTCAAGCCGAACACCGACGACATGCGCGACGCCCCGTCGCTGGACATCGTCCCGGCCCTGCAGGCGGCCGGTGCGCATGTGCGCGCCTTCGACCCGGCGGGCATGCATGAGGCGGCGAAGCTCCTCGGCGGCGTCGACTGGTGCACCGATGCCTACCAGCCGCTGGAGGGTGCCGACTGCGTGGCGATCCTGACGGAGTGGAACGAGTTCCGGGCGCTCGACCTGAACCGCTGCAAGGCCCTGCTCAAGCGGCCGGTCATGGTCGACCTGCGCAACATCTACAATCCCGAAGACATGGCGAAGGCCGGCTTCGCCTATTCCTCCATCGGCCGGGGCACCGGCCAGGGAAACAGCCGGGAAAGCGCGCCGGCCGGCTGATCGGTTCCCGTTCGCCGACGACCCATCCATCCTAGAAGAGAAGCCCCGATGATTTCGCCACGCGGTTACAACAAGCGCATTCTCGTCACGGGCGGTGCCGGATTCCTCGGGTCGCATCTGTGCGAACGGCTGCTGGCGGCCGGGAACGACGTGCTGTGCGTCGACAACTACTTCACGGGTTCCCGATCGAACATCGCCCACCTCCTCGACAACCCGCATTTCGAGCTGATGCGCCACGACGTGACGTTCCCGCTCTATGTCGAGGTCGACGAGATCTACAACCTCGCCTGCCCGGCCTCGCCGGTCCATTACCAGCATGATCCCGTCCAGACGACCAAGACCAGCGTCATCGGCGCCATCAACATGCTGGGGCTGGCCAAGCGGCTGGGCGCGCGGATCATGCAGGCCTCGACCTCGGAGATCTACGGCGACCCGGCGGTGCATCCGCAGCCGGAGGAATATTGGGGCAACGTCAACACCATCGGCCCGCGCGCCTGCTACGACGAGGGCAAGCGCTGCGCAGAGACGCTGTTCTTCGACTATCACCGCCAGCACAAGCTGTCGATCAAGGTCATCCGCATCTTCAACACCTACGGCCCGCGCATGCACCCCAACGACGGGCGCGTCGTGTCCAACTTCATCATCCAGGCGCTGAAGGGCGAGCCGATCACCATCTACGGCGACGGCCGGCAGACCCGCTCCTTCTGCTATGCCGACGATCTGGTCGACGGCTTCATCCGCTTCATGGCCACGCCGGCCGACGTCACCGGACCGATCAACCTCGGCAACCCCGGCGAATTCACCATGCTGGAACTGGCCGAGAAGGTCATTCTCCTGACCGGCTCCTCCTCAAGGATCGAGCACAGGCCGCTGCCTCAGGACGACCCCAAGCAGCGCCGGCCCGACATCGCCAAGGCCAGGGCCCTGCTCGACTGGGAACCGAAGGTGCCGCTCGACGAGGGGCTCACCCGCACCATCGACTATTTCAAGACCCGCTTCTTTTCCTGAGGAAGACCGATGAGCGACAGTTTGGCGTCGGCGCCCGCCCGAAGCGACGCGGCCGGGGACATGGTGGTGTCGGCGCGGATGGGGCTGGAAGGCGACAGTGTCGTCCTGCTGCGTATGCCCGGATCGCTGGTCCGGCGGATGTGGAAGGCGGCGCTCCTCCTCACCGTGCTCATCGGCA
This sequence comes from Azospirillum sp. HJ39, assembly GCF_041507355.1. Lineage (NCBI taxonomy): Bacteria > Pseudomonadati > Pseudomonadota > Alphaproteobacteria > Rhodospirillales > Azospirillaceae > Azospirillum > Azospirillum sp. HJ39. The sequence goes on from NZ_CP167914.1 coordinate 255,987, forward strand.
TCGCCCTGACGGCCCAGTCGGTGTACGTATCCTTCCGCGACATGCACATCTTCCCCTATTGGGACATGATGTCGCTGCAACACCGCTATTTCCTCGATTCCCTTCCGGATTTCCTGCTCTACCGCGACAACGAGCATCTGCCCTTCGTCGCGATGCCCTTCTTCATCGCGGACAACCTGCTGTTCAAGGCGCGCGGGATCTTTCTGATCGCCGGCCTGCTGGCCCTGAATGCGATAATCGCCGGCCTGATCCTGGACGAGATGCGGCGGGCCTGGGGAAAGCTCCAGCTGCTATCCTTCGCGGCGGCGGGGACGCTGGTCATCCTGTCCCTGTTCTGGCTGATCCATTACGAGAACCTGCTCTGGCCCAAACAGATCCACATGTATCTGTCGGCGGCCTTCTTCCTGCTGGCCAGCCGCCTGCTGGCCGGCACCGAGGAGCGGATGAAGGCGGGTTCGCCGCCGGGCTGGACCGGCGTGCTGACGGCGGGGGCGCTGCTCAGCGCCTCGATGTTCTCGTTCGGCTACGGCGCCATCGGCTGGATCGCGGCCCTGATGGTCGCGGTGAGCGGCCGGTGGCCATGGCGGGCGACCGGAAGCCTGCTGGCGATCTTCGCCCTCAATGCCGCAATCTATGCCCTGTTCTACAAATACGCTACCGCAACGCAGCATTCCAACCCATTGGAGTCGTTCGCCTCTCCCTTCAAGCTGGCCGAGTTCACGGTGGCCTATTTCGCCAACCCGGTCTTCAGACTGCTCCACCCCCTGCTGACGGAATGGCTGGCCCGCGGCATAGCGACGCTGACATCCCTGGCCGCCTGCATCGCAGGGCTGTGGCTTCTGCTGCGCATCCTGCTGCTTGACCGCCGCAGCGCCGGCCGGATCGAGCTGTTCGCAAGCCTGCTGATTCTGTTCGCCTTCGGCTCCGCCCTGATGACCGCCGTGTCGCGCCTGAAGTTCGGGATCGAGACGGCCGGATCGTCACGCTACGCCATCGCGCAGATGCCGTTCTGGATCGGGCTGTGGATGATCGCAATGGCCTCGCTGCGCAAACGCCCGGTGCCGCGCGATGCCCTGGTCGCGGTCGCCGGCGTGTCGCTCACCCTCCTGCTCGTACCGTCCCAGCTCCTTTACGCCCGCGAAACCGAAGCACTGTCGCGCTACCATTGGCAAGGGGTGCTCGCCATCGTCAATGGCGTGAACGACGACGAGGTCGTTTTGAAGGCTGTCCATCCGATCCGCGAGGAGCTTGCGGTCGTCCCCCCCAATCTCGCCAAGCGGCATTGGTCGGTCTATGCCGATCCGCAGCCCTGGTGGCTGGGACAGCCGGCCCGCGATCTGTTCCGTGTCGAGGCGCCCGACCGCTGCCGCGGCAGCCTCGATCTGGTCAGCGACCTCGGCCGGCTGAAGGGCCAGAGCTATGTCGCAGGATGGGCCTGGGACAGGAACGCCGACCGCACCCCGGATTGGGTCGTGCTGGTGGACGGTGCCGGCATCGTCCGCGGGCTGGCCCGCAGCGGCCTGACGCGCCCGGATGTGGAACGCGCCCTCTCCGCAGCGGCCGGCAGCGCTCCCGGCTGGCACGGCTATGTCGCCGCCCCGGCGCCGCTGGCGGGAACGGAGGCCTATGCCGTGCTGGCCGACGGCTCCTCGATCTGCCAATTGACCCGCAATGCGCCGGCCAAGGCCGGCGATGGAGTCCACTGACATGGAAAAGCCGACTCTCCGGGAGGATGGGCAGGCGACGCTCGCCATCGTCATTCCCGTGTTCAACGACTGGGAATCCGTTGCGATGCTGATCCGCGGACTGGGCCGCTCGCTGGGAAGCGACGAGCGCGCGGTCCATCTGGTGATCGTCGACGACGGCTCGACCGAGCCGGAGACGGGGCTGAAGGATGCGGTCGCCGAAACGCCCTTCACGGGGACCCTGCTGCGGCTCGTGCGCAATGTCGGCCACCAGCGCGCCATCGCCATCGGCCTGTGCCATGCGGTCGAGCTGGCGGCCGACAGGGTTGTCATCATGGACGGCGACGGCGAGGACCGGCCGGAGGATGTGCCGCTCCTCCTCGCCGGCCTTCGCGACACCCCCCGCTCCATCGTGGTCGCCGACCGCCGCAGCCGCAGCGAGGGGCCGAGCTTCACCCTGTTCTACCGGGTCTACAAGAAGGTCTTCTCGCTGTTGACCGGCACGCCGATCTCCTTCGGCAACTTCAGCGCCATGAGCTTGGCGACGGCGACCCGGCTCGCCTCCATGCACGAGCTGCTGCTGCATGTCCCGGCGACGATGATCCGCTCGCGCTGCCCCATCGTCCGGGTGGGCACCGACCGGGGGCATCGCTATGCCGGGCAGTCGAAGATGAATCTCGTCTCGCTGGTGGTCCACGGCCTCAGCTCGATCGCCGTGTTCAGCGAGCGCACCTTCACCCGCATCCTGCTGTTCTCGGCGGCGATCTTCGCGCTGTCCGGGCTGGCGGCGGTCATCGCCGTGCTTCTCAAGATGCTGGGCATGGCGACGCCCGGCTGGACGACGACGGTGGCCGGCATCGTGATGATCGTCCTGGTCCAGAATGCCGCCGTGTCGCTGGGCGGCCTGTTCGTCGTCCTCAACAACAAGCGCGACTTCGCGCTGATCCCCAGACAGATCGCCCCGATCTTCCTGGCGGAAGCCGTCACGCTCGGTGGACGTTCCGAAACACGAAATGCTGGTTCAGAAGAAACGTCAGAATTGGCGATATGACCAGGGTGAGGAACAGCGGGGCCAGGTAATGGAGGCCGAGAGTGCCTTCCATGATGTACATCGCCCCGCCGTTGAAGCCCATGATGAGGGAATAGACCAGCAGGAAGCGGGGAAGATGGTGGGCGTGCCCGCCCCGGGCACCGAAGGTCCAGGCCCAGTTCCCCAGATAGGACGTGGCGATCCCGACCACCGTCCCCAGGATGGTGGCGAGCGTCGGGCTCGCCATGCCGATGCCGTCGACCAGCAGGATCGTCGTCCCGGCATGGGCGGCGGTGGCGGTTCCGCCGACAAGGATGAAGCGGACGAGGCGTTGTGCCAAAAGCGCGCGGACGGCTTCCACGAGACGGAGCGTGAGGGGGCGGGAAGCGGTGGACGGCATGATGGAAGGCTCCGGAGGACCAAAGGGGGGAAGCGGGACCGCAGGCACTCCGGCCTGTGGGAACGGCGATCGCCTCATCGCCCCCTGTCCGACCCCGGAAAAGGCTCTACTGCATCGCTCCTTCCGCCGCAACGCGATGTGAGATGGAAGGAGCGCTTTTCCCCGGCGCTTCCCGGCCTGCGCTGTCTCAGGGCTCGCGGATGCCCTCGTCCAGGACGCGGATGACCGGGTAGAGGAAGTAGGACAGCACCGACCGGGTGCCGACCCGGATCTCGGCCGTGGCGACCATGCCGGGGCTGAGGCGCGTGCCCTCCGGCACCGCCTCCAGCAGCGTGTCGCGCAGCCGCACCCGCGTGCGGAAGACGGCGCCGCCGCCCGGCCTCGGGCCGTCGGCCTCCATGGCGGCGGCCGCGCCGGCCCCCCGGGGGGCGTCGTGGGTGAAGGCGTCGGCGCTGATGGTGCGGACCTCGCCGGACAGGGTGCCGTGGCGCTGGAAGGGAAAGGCGTCCAGCTTCACCCGCACGACGTCGCCGACGCGCACCAGCCCGATGTCGCGCGACGGGATCTCCGCCTCCACCTCCAGCGGCACATCGGCGGGAACCAGGGTGACCAGCGGCTCGGCCTCCTTGATGACGGAGCCGACGGAGCGCCGGGCCACCTCCAGCACCACCGCATCGACCGGGGCGGTCAGGGTGACCAGCGAACGGCGGCGTTCGGCCTTGGCGAGTTGCTCGACCAGGGTCGCCCGCTGGCGGGTCTGCTCCACCAGCTCCTCCGCCGTCTTGCGCCGCCATTCGTCGATGAAGGCGGCGCGGTCGGCCTGGACGCCGCGCAGTTCGTGCTCGCTCGTCCGCTCGCGGTCCTGCAGGGCGGTGAGCTCATCGCGCATGCGCAGGCGTTCGATGCGCGCCTCCAGCCAGGTCAGGCGGGATCCGGTCTGGCGTTCCTGGAGCTGGCGGCGGATGTCCTCCACCTCGCCGACCACGGCGAGGCGTTCGGCGAGGCCGGCCTGGGCGCGGCGGCCGGCGGCGATGGCGCTGTCCAGCTGGCCGGCCTTCTCGTCCAGCGAGGCGAGGCGCGAGCGGTATTCGGCACGGCGGCGCTCCAGGATCGCGGCCTGGACGGCGGCGTCGGGAGTGTCGGCGGCGGGGGCATAGTCGCTGCCGTCCAGCTCGGCGCGCAACCGGCCGATCTGGGCGTCGGCGGCTGCGAGCCGGGCGGTCAGGTCGGCCAGATCCGCCGCCGCGAAGGTGGGGTCGAGCGTCGCCAGCCGGTCGCCGGCCCGCACCCGGTCGCCGGCCTGGACGTCGACGCTGCGCACCACCGCGGTTTCCAGCGGCTGCGCCACCACCAGCGGGGCCGTGGTCACCAGCCGGCCGCCGGCGGTGACGATGCGGTCGACCTGGGCGAGCGCCGCCCACAGCACCAGCGCCACCAGCAGCCCGGCCAACACATAGAGGGTGGAGCGCGCGAGCCAGGGCAGCGGCGCATGCTCGATCGCCGCCCCGTCCGGCAGATAGTCGAGGGCGAAACCGGGCGGCAGGGACGAGGGCGCCGGCAGGGCGGTCCGCCGCCGGGCGAGGGGAGGGGCTGGAGGCGGAGCGGGGGCAGGGGGGGCGGTGGGCTCGGCCTTGGCCGGGACGACCTCGCGGCCGGTCGCCGCCCGTCCCGTTTCCTGGTCCGGTCCGGGCATCGGTGCGTCGGGCATGGCTCAGCGCCCCCGGTTCTGCTGCTGCCACAGATGCCGGTATTCGGCGCAGCGGTCGAGCAGGGTGGGGTGGGGGGCGATGTCGAGCAGGCGGCCCTGCTCCAGCACGGCGATGGTGTCGCAACCGGTCAGGGTGGACAGCCGGTGGGTGACGATCAGAACGGTGCGGCCGCGGGCGATGCGGCGCAGGTTGGCCATGACGATGGCCTCGCTGTCGGGGTCGAGCGCGCTGGTCGCCTCGTCCAGGATCAGGATGCGCGGCTGGGGCAGCAGGGCGCGGGCGATGGCGATGCGCTGCTTCTGGCCGCCGGACAGGTTGCTCGCCCCCTCCTCGACCAGCGTGTCGTAGCCGTCGGGCAGGCGGTGGATGAACTCGTCGGCGCCGGCCAGCCGGGCGGCCTCGACGATCTCCTCGCGGCTGGCCTCGGGCATGGTCATGGCGATGTTGTCGCGGATGGTGCCGCGGAACAGGAAATTCTCCTGCAGCACCACGCCGATGGAGCGGCGCAGATGGCCCAGATCCAGCTCGCGGATGTCCAGCCCGTCATAGCGGATGGTGCCGTCCTGCACCGGGTAGAAGCCCTGGAGCAGCCGCATCAGCGTGCTCTTGCCCGAGCCGCTGCGCCCGACCAGCCCGACGACCGATCCGGCCGGCACGGCCAGGGTGACGCCCTCCAGGGCCGGCGGCCGGTTGCGGTCGTAGCGGAAGCCGAGCCCCTCGATCTCGATGCGGCCGATCAGGGAGGGGCAGGCGCCGCTCCCCTCGCGCCGCGGCTCGGCCGGGTGGTTCATCACCTCGCCCAGCATGCGCACCGACAGGGCGGTTTCCTGGTACTGGTGGATCAGCGAGACGATCTGCACCAGCGGCGTCACCACCCGGCCCGACAGCATCTGGAAGGCGATCAGCGCGCCGACCGACAGCTGGCGGTCGAAGACGTCGAAGGCGCCGACGGCGACCACCGCCACCATCATCGCCTTCTCCAGGAACTCGGTCACCGTGCGGGCGGCGATGGAGATGCGGCCGACCCGGTAATGGCTGGTCACCGCACGGGCGGCCTTGCGGTCCCAGCTGCGGCGCTGCTGCGGTTCCAGGGCCGACGACTTGACGGTGCGCATGCCGTGGATGGTCTCCACCAGCATGGCCTGCCGTTCGGCGTCGGCGTTGTAGAGGTCGCCGAGGCGGCTGCGGTAGACCGGCACCAGGGCGACCACCACCCCGGCGATCAATCCTGCGAACAGCAGCGCCACCAGCGTCAGCTTGACCGAATAGAAGAACAGCACCGGCAGGAAGACCAGCAGCACCAGGCTGTCGAGCACGGTGGACAGCAGGTTGCCGGTCAGGAATTCGCGGATGCGCTCCACCTGCTGCATGTGGCGCACGGTGATGCCCGCCGAATGCCCGTCGAAGAAGGTGATCGGCAGGTCGAGCAGATGGCCGAAGGTGCGGTTCAGCAGGCGGATGTCGATGCGGTTGGCCGCCGCCAGCAGGATGAACTGGCGCAGGAAGCGGAAGGCCGCCTCGAACAGCAGGGCGGCCAGCACGCCGACGGTCAGCACCTGCAAGGTGGCCACCGTCTCGTTCACCAGCACCTTGTCGATCACGATCTGGAAATAGACCGGGACGGCGAGGGCGAGGGCATGCAGGACCAGCGCCGCCGCCACCACGTCGCGGAAGGCCGATTTCTGGCGCAGGATCTCCGGCACGAACCAGCGCAGGCCGAAGGGCTGGTGCGGATCGGCGAGGCCGTGGCGCGGCTTGAGGAAGACCAGTTCGCCGTCCCAGCGCTCCAGGAAGCGGTCGCGCGGCACGTCGATCACGTCCAGCCGGTCGGCCAGCGGATCGACGACGCCGACCATGGGCTCCCCGGTGGGGTCGGCCGGGCGCGACACCCCGACCAGGATGACCGTGTTGCCGTTGACGAGCCGGGCCAGCAGCGGAAAGACGGGGGGAAGGGCGCACAAGGCCTCCCAGTCCAGCCGGCGGGCGGTGGCCTTGAAGCCGGTGGCGGCGGCGATGCGCAGCAGGTCGCCGGTGCCGGGCTCGCCGCGGCCGGGAGCGACGCGGGCGCGCAAGGCGGCCGGCGAGGCCGACAGGCCATGGTGGCGCGCCACCAGCGTCAAGCAGCGCAGCGCGGTGCTCTCATCGGCATCGGGAACACCGGGGGAAACCGGGGCGGAGGCGGGACCGGCGGCGTCCGGCATGGCGTCAACCGAAGTTCGGCGAACGCGGCGGGCCGGGCCGGGCCGGAGCCGCAGGGGAGGCCGGCTGAACCGGGGGCTGGGCCGACGTCCGCAAGGCCGGAGCCGCGCCGGGCAGGGGCGGCGGGGCGGAGCCCGCCGGCTGTCCCGCATTGCCGGCTCCCGCATTGCCGGCCGGCGGCAGCACGCCCGCGGCCTCCAGCCGCTGGCGCATGCCCTCCAGGGCGGCGAGGCTGGCAAGGAAGCCGGGCAGGCTCATCACCACCCGCTGGCGGATGGCCGGCAGCGGCTGGCCGTTGTCGTCCTTGCGGAGGGCCGACAGGCTGAACAGGTCGATGCGGACCATCCCGTTGCCGAAGCCGATGTCGAAAACCCCGTCGGCATAGAGTTCGGGGATGCGGTCGTCCGGCGGCGGCTCGATGGTCATGATGGTTCCGGCAGCGAAAAGGCGGAGCGCCGACGCGGCGCTCCGCCTTTTCGTTCTACCGGAAGTCGGCTGTCCTGACCAAGCCGGCAATGCCCGCAACCGCAAAGATGCACAGGCCGCGCTTCCGCTTTACGCGGAGGCGCGGCCTGTCACCATTGACCTCAGCCGCCGGCGCGGGCGTCCGCCCGCTTGGCTATCGCGGGCAGGCGCCCGCAGGGTCGCGGCCCTTCGGCGGCAACAGCCGTTGCCGTCAGTTGCGGCCGTAGACGTCCTCGAGCCGGACGATGTCGTCCTCGCCCAGATAGGAACCGGACTGCACCTCGATGATGGTCAGCGGCACCTTGCCGGGGTTCTCCAGCCGGTGGACCGTGCCGATCGGGATGTAGATCGACTGGTTCTCGTAGACCATCACCTGCTCCTCGCCGCGGGTGACCAGCGCGGTGCCGTTGACCACCACCCAATGCTCGGCCCGGTGATGGTGCTTCTGCAGCGACAGGCGCGAGCCCGGCGCGATGGTCAGGCTCTTCACCTGGAAGCGGTCGCCGGTGTGCAGCGACTGGTAGGAGCCCCAGGGACGATGGACCCGGCGGTGGCTGACGGACTCGCTGCGGCCCTCGGCCTTCAACCGGTCGACGATGCGCTTGACGTCCTGCGCCTGGGACCGGTCGGCGACCAGAACGGCGTCGTCCACCACCACCACCACGGCATTCTCCACCCCGACCACGGCGGTCAGGTGGTTGTCGCTGCGGATGTAGCAATCGCGCGCGCCTTCCAGCAGCACGTCGCCGACGACGACATTGCCGTCCCCGTCCTTGCTTCCTACGTCCCACAGCGCCGACCAGGCGCCGACATCGGTCCAGCCGATCTCGCAGGGGACGACGGCTGCGCGGTCGGTGCGCTCCATCACCGCATAGTCGATGGAGATGCTGGGTGCCCTGGCGAAGGCGGCGGCGTCCAGCCGGAAGAAGTCGAGGTCCTTGGACCCCTGGTCCAGCGCCTCGCGGCAGGCGGCGAGCACCGCCGGGGCATGGCGTTCCAGCTCGGCCAGCAGGCGGCCGACCGGGAACAGGAACATGCCGCTGTTCCAGGCATAGCTGCCCTCGGCAAGGTAGCGCTCGGCCACCTCCAGCGACGGCTTCTCGACGAAGGCGGCGACGTTGTAGGCGCCGTCGGCCTCGTCCATCGCATGGCCGCGGCGGATGTAGCCGTAGCCGGTCTCCGGCCGGGTCGGATTGATGCCGAAGGTGACCAGCCGGCCGGCGGCGGCGGCGCGGGCGGCGATGCCCACCGCATGGCGGAAGGCTTCGGCGTCGCGGATCTCGTGGTCGGCCGGCAGCACCAGCAGCAGCGCGTCCGGATCGTCTGTCCCGACCGCGAGGGCGGCGAGCGCACAGGCCGCGGCGGTGTTGCGGCCCGCCGGCTCCAGGATGATGCCGCGCGGATCGCAGCGCGACTGGCGCAACTGCTCGGCGGCGAGGAAGCGGTGCTCCTGGTTGCAGATCACCAGCGGAGCCGAGAAGACGGCCACGCCGCCCGGTCCGCCCGCGGATCGGGCGTCGACCCTCAGCGCGGTATCCTGCAGCATCGTCCGGTCGGAGCAGAGCGGCAGGAACTGCTTGGGATAGAGTTCGCGCGACAAGGGCCACAAGCGGGATCCCGTACCGCCGGACAGCAGCACCGGGACGATCTTCTGCGCGGAATTGCCGTTCATCCTGCCGCCATCTGTTGTGTGGACATCGTCGAAGGCACCGGAAAATTCCGGGGGGAAACCGCCGGCCGGCGCCATGGCGGTTCGTTATAGACCGCGCTCTCCACGCTCGACAAGCACCCCTCCGAGACCCATCCAACCGTAGCGCCCCTTCCGGGAGAAGCCGGGGGCAGGGGCAGGGGGAAGGGACCGGGGAGGAGACCGAGACAAGAGTCCAAACCGGACCCCCGCTTTCCCTGTTTCCGCCCTCCGGCAGCCCCGCCCGAGCTTGGAGTCTTGTCGCGCCCCCGGACGGTTCGGGACCGGATGGGGGCGCGAAACGGCCGGCAGCCGCCATATCCCTGGGCGGGGCAGGCCGGAAGGGGCGCGACAGAACTCCAAATCCAGCCCGCCGCGGCGCGCCATTCCGCGATGCCTCCCATCCCTGAAGGGCAAAAACAGGGGCGGACGAGGTCCGATTCGCCTTCGCGACTCGAAAAAAGCCGATTCGAAAGCGATTCGGCTCCGAATCGGAAATCTCCCGACTGGAGTCTTGTCGCGATGCCCCGGAAATCCACAGGCAAGGCGGACTATCCGCTGGAGTCTTGTCGCGGCAATTCTGGAGTTTTGTCGCGCGACTCGCGATTCTCTACTGGAGTCTTGTCGCGCAAACTATTAACTGAATCAAATAACCGTACAAATAGTTTGAGCGACAAGACTCCAAATTGCTGGCACTAACCGGCCGTGATATAGGGTTTTTCGTAAAGTCGTGCCAAGGTCAGCTCGCTATGGGACAGATACATACCCTGATCACCCAGCTTGGACGCGACCAGGCGAAGGCGCTCCAGACGGATCCGGATCAGCGTTCGCTAGTCGACGTCGCCGCTGCCGTCCTGGAAGAGGAGCGGCAAGAGCTCGGCATCACCTATTCGGGTTTTGCCCTGACCGCGCTTCCACATCGTCGTCTTCCCGACGACCAGCCCTGGGAGCGTCGCGGACATAAGATCCGCTTGCTGATCGAGCCTGGACGACTGCCGATCCGCAACGGTGGCTTTAAGCTTTACGGCGTTCCGTACGGCAGCCGCGCGCGCATGATCCTGCTCTATCTGCAGACCCGGGCGATCCAGACCGACAGCCGCGAGGTTGAACTGGGCCGCAGCATGCACGAGTGGCTCGACCGCATGGGCCTGTCGGTTGGCGGACAGACCTACCGCGACATCCGCGAACAAGCCTCGCGCATCGCCGCCTGCAACCTGACCTTCGCCTGGGAGGACGCCCACAGCATCGGGTTCGAGAAGGGCTCGATCGTCAAGGGCGGCATCCATTTCTCGGCAAATGCCGGACCGGAGCAGAACCAGGGGTCGCTGTGGGAAGACCGCGTTCTGCTGTCCGAGGCCTTCTTCCGTGAGTTGAAGGCCCACCCGGTGCCGATCTGGGAGCCGGCACTGCGCCATATCCAGAACAACAGCACCAGCATCGACATCTATATCTGGCTGGCCTATCGCCTGCACAGCCTGAACCGCTCGACCCCGATCACCTGGCCGGCGGTGTTCGAACAGTTCGGCGCCGGCTACAGCCGCCTGCGCGATTTCCGCAAGCGCTTCATCGAGGCCCTGCAACTGGCGCTTGCCGTCTACCCCGACGCCCGGGTCGACGTGGAGGAGCAGGGCCTGATGCTCCACCCCTCGCCGCCGCCGATCCCGGAACGCAAGTTCGCCCAGCTCTGCCGCTGAAACCGGCTGCATCTGCATCGGCGCCGATCGCAACGACGCTCCCGCATGGGCACCCCCTGTGCGGGAGCGCTGCTTTTCGGGAAAAGCTCCGGCCCTGCCGCAACATCCCCTCCCCTGCGACAAGACTCCAAACGCCATGCCCCGGGGCATCGCTCAGGGATTGGCCCGCAGCGCCCGTGCCAACGGGTCGAGCAGGCGGCCCAGCGCTGCATCCAGGGACGCCTCGTCCAGGCTTCCAGCGATATGCAGCGCCTGGGGCGGCGTCACGAAGAAAGGCGGGGTGGCATCGGATCCGGCGCGCTGGAGGGTGGCGGCGAGCGCGAGCATCCAACGGCCATCCTCCGCCCGCAGGGTGGCATGGACGAGTAGCAGCAGGGTGGCCGGATCGGCGATGCGCGCATCGTTGGGGGCAAGCGCCATGACCGCCGGCCGGGAAGCGGTCAGGCCGGACAGCACTGCGGCGGCACGGTCGCAGAGCGCGCCTTCGCCGAGATCCGCCGCAGACACTCCCCCGGCCGTGTCCACCGCGCAGAGCAGACCGACCCGCTCGACCCGCTGGAAGAAGGGCAGGGGCGACATGGCATTGGCCTCCGGGGCATGAAGCCCGATGAACAGGAGGGCGGCGGCAAGCAACGACGCCGGACGGATCCGCATCATCGCACCTCTTCCCGCGCATTTCCCGGCAGATCGCCGGCCGGCAACCCGGACTCGTCCGGCAGGAAGCCGCCGACCTGCCGCCGCCACAGCCGGGCATAGGGGCCGTCGCGGCGCAGCAGGCCGGCATGGTCGCCATCCTCCAGGATCCGGCCCCCCTCCAGATAGAGGATACGGTCCATGCCGGTGACGGTCGACAGCCGGTGGGCGATCGCGATCACGGTGCGCCCCTCGAACAGGCCAAGCAGGGCGTCCTGGATCAGGTGTTCCGTTTCTGAGTCGAGGGAGGAAGTCGCCTCGTCCAGCACCAGGATCGGCGCATCCTTCAGGAAGGCGCGGGCGATGGCAACCCGCTGTCGCTCGCCGCCCGACAGCTGGATGCCGCGTTCGCCCACCATCGTCCCGTAGCCGCCGGCCCGTCCTTCTATGAAGCGGTCGCAATGGGCGCACGCCGCGGCGGCCCGGACCGCCGCGTCGTCTGCCCCCTCGCTGCCATAGGCGATGTTGTCGCGGATGGAGCGGTGGAACAGGCTGGGCAGCTGCGGCACCTCGGCGACCGCGCGATTGAGCGAGGCGAGGGAGATCCCGGCGATGTCCTGCCCGTCGATCAGGATGCGGCCGCCCTGCAGCGGAAACTGCCGGCGCAGCAGCCGTACCAGCGTGCTCTTTCCCGCGCCCGACGGACCGACCAGCGCCACCCGCTCCCCCGGCCGGATGGTCAGCGACAGGCCGTCGAAGACCGCTCCCATCTTGCCGGAATCGGAGCCGGGATGGGCGAAGCGCAGGCCCTCGAAGCGGATGGCGCCTCCGGTCACCACCAGATCGGGGCGGCCTGGCGGATCCGGGATCCCGTGTGGGCGGACGATCAGTTCCAGCGCGCCGGACAGGATGCCCAGCTGTTCGAAGAAACCCAGCATGCGGGTCGACAGGCCCCAGACATTGGTCCCGACGATGCTGGCAAGCGAGAAGACCATGGCGAAGTCGCCGACGCTCATCCGGCCGGCCGTCGCCTCCGACACCGCGATGCCGATCAGGGTGATCTGGAAGACCAGCAGGGCGTTGAACAGCCAGAACCACATCTTCGTCAGGAACCAGCGCAGCTCCTTGGAGCGGGCGATCTCGCCGGTCAGCGCATCGGACAGGCCGGCCAGCTCCTGGCGGCGGCGGGCGAAGGCGCGCACCAGCTCGGCATTGGCGATGATGTCGACCATGCGGCCTGTGGTCGACGACACCTCTTCGGAGAAGGCGTGCGACAGCCGCAGGCAGCGCCGTGCCAGCAATGCCGACACGGTCAGGTGGGCGGCGGTCCAGCCGACCAGCAGAACGGCAAACAGCGTCTGCGCCGAGGCCAGCAGGGTCAGGCCGATGGCGAGGATGACGACGATGCGGACGATGTCGTTGGTCAGGATTTCCAGGAGCTGGATGGAGCTTTGCCCGGCCTGCTTGACCTTCTGGCCCAGGGTGCCGGCGAAATTGTCCTGGAAGTAGCTTGGCGAATGGTCGATCAGGTGGTCGAACAGCCGGACCTGGACGGCATGGCGCAGGGCCGGGGAGGTGTGCAGATCCACCAGCTCGCGCAGGCGGTTGAACAGGGCCGACGCGATCCACAGCCCGCCCAGCAGCAGGAACCAGCGCATCACCTCGGCGGTCCAGGCAGGGCTGCCGCCAGCCGGCGAATGACCGGAAAGCCCGGCGAGCGCGTCGACCAACCCGCGCATCGCCACCGGCTCCAGCCCCATCAGGCCGATTCCGCCGGCTGCCGTGAGGTTCAGCAGAAGGACGCGGCCGAGGAACCCCCCGCGCACGAACATCCACAGGAAGCGCCAGGGCGAGGAGGGCAGGGCGGAAGGGGGGCCTGAAGAAGACTTGGAGGAGGACACGGGCTGATCGGCGCTCCGTCGCGCAGCGTTCGGGCCGGGCGGTGCCGACGGCCTGGAGCCTTCCTTATAGGGGCAGTTGCCGGGCGGCGGAAACGGACATCGGCGGGACTCTGCCACCCTGCATCCGGCACCGGACTCCCGCCCCCTCTCAAAGCCTTAGCCATCGACAGCGGCACCCGAAGGACGCAGGCTGTCGCCCATTCTCCACCCTCCATTTCCAGGCAAAGCTTTCCCATGCGCATCCTGTTCGTTCACCAGAACATCCCAGGCCAATACAAGCACCTCGTCCGCCATTTCGCGGCCGACCCGACCCATCAGGTCGCCTTCATCGGCAAGGCCAGGCGCGAGCTGCCGGGGGTGCGCACCGCGCTCTACCGCCCTGCGCGCGAGCCGGGTGCCGCCACCCATCCCTATATCCGCATGTTCGAGGAGCAGGTGCTGCACGGGCAGGGGGCGGTGCGCGCCGGGCTTGCGCTGCAGAAGGACGGTTTCACCCCCGATGTGATCTGCGCCCATCCCGGCTGGGGCGAGGCCCTGTTCCTGAAGGACCTGTTTCCCGACGCCCGGCTGATGCTCTATTGCGAATTCTTCTACAGCGCCGACGGATCCGACGTCGGCTTCGACCCGGAACGGCCGGTCACGCTGGAAACGCGCTGCCGCATCCGCACCAAGAACACCGCGCTGCTGGCCGGGCTGCAGACGATGGACTGGGGAGTCAGCCCGACCGGCTGGCAGCGGCGCCAGCATCCGGCTCCATTCCGCCCGCGCATCTCGGTGATCCATGACGGGGTCGACACCGATGTCTGCCGGCCGGATCCGGCGGCCACCGTCACCCTGCCCGACGGCCGGACCCTGTCGCGCGGGGACGAGGTGGTAACCTACGTCGCCCGCAACCTGGAACCCTACCGCGGCTTTCCCACCTTCATGCGCGCGGCGGCGGAGCTGCTGCGGCGCCGGCCCGGCCTGCATATCCTGGTGGTCGGCGGCGACGAGGTCAGCTACGGCGCCCCGCCCGAGGGCGGCGGCACCTGGCGCGAGACGATGTGGCGGGAAACCATGCTGGACGCCGCCGGCGCCCCCCGCCCGGAAGCGGAGCGGCTGCATGTGCTGGGCAAGCTGCCCTACGACCGCTACCTGTCGGTCCTGCGCGTCTCGCGCGCCCATGTCTACCTGACCTATCCCTTCGTCCTGTCCTGGTCGATGCTGGAGGCGATGGCCTGCGGCGCCGTCGTCGTCGGGTCCGACACGCCGCCGGTCGCCGAGGTGATCGAGGACGGGGTGAACGGCCTGCTGACCGGCTTCTTCGACCCGATGGCGCTCGCCGACCGGGTGGAGACGGCGCTGGACGACGCGGATCTGCGCGCCGCCCTGTCGAATGCCGCAAGGCGGACGGCGGTGGAGCGCTTCGATCTGGCCGCCGTCTGTCTGCCGACGCAGATCCGCCTGCTGGAGGATCTCCATGCCGGCCGGTTGCCCGCTCCAACCTGCGAGGATTAGGACGAGGAGGATCTGCGCGTCGACCGTGCCGGCGGCTTCCCTTGCCGACAGGCCTTGCATAGGCGTTCATCCTGAATTAACCCGATCCTCAGAAAGCCCCGGTTACGGTCGGGGTTCATCTCGGCCCCGATGCGGCGCCCGGCCCGGACCATCCGGCCCGCGGTGCCAGCGGCTTCGAGCGATGCGGCTTCAACGGACGGAACCGGCGGTGACGACACATTCCAGCAAGGCCAGCGATCCCGGGGCACGGCACCCGGCCGACGGGAGCGGTTCCGATCCCGCCGCCGGCACCGGGCTGGAGGCGGGCCTGCGCATGCTGGACGGCCGGTCGGTCCTGGTGACCGGCGGCACCGGCTCCTTCGGCCGTCGCTTCGTCGAGACGGTGATGCGGCACGCCAGGCCGCGCCGGGTCATCGTCTTCTCCCGCGACGAATTCAAGCAATACGAGATGCAGCAGCGCATGCCGGCGGAGTGGACCTCCACGCTGCGCTATTTCATCGGTGATGTCCGCGACCGCGAGCGGCTCGAACTGGCGATGCGCGGCGTCGATTTCTGCGTCCACGCCGCGGCGCTGAAGCATGTGCCGGCGGCCGAATACAACCCGATGGAGTGCATCCACACCAACGTCTACGGGGCGGAGAACGTGGTGCGGGCGGCGCTGTCGATGGGGGTGCGGCGCGTCGTCGCACTGTCCACCGACAAGGCGGCCAACCCGATCAACCTCTATGGCGCCAGCAAGCTGGCGTCGGACAAGATCTTCATCGCCGCCAACAACCTGTCGGGCGCGCTCGACACCCGCTTCGCGGTGGTGCGCTACGGCAACGTGGTGGGATCGCGCGGCAGCGTCGTGCCGCTGTTCCGCAAGATGATCGCGGACGGCGCCGACCATCTGCCGGTCACCGACGACCGCATGACCCGCTTCTGGATCACGCTGCAGCATGGCGTCGATTTCGTGCTGTCCTGCTTCGCCATGATGCAGGGCGGCGAGATCTTCGTGCCGAAGATCCCCAGCATGCGCATCTCCGACCTCGCCCGCGCCATGGCGCCCGACCTGCCGCAGAGGATCGTCGGCATCCGGCCGGGCGAGAAGCTGCACGAGGTGATGATCACCGAGGACGATTCCCGCCAGACCTACGAGCTGGACGACCGCTACGTCATCGAGCCGGCCTTCGCCTTCTGGCAGCACGCCCCTTATGAGCGGCTGAATGCCCGCGCGGTGGCCGACGGCTTCCGCTATGCCAGCGACAGCAACGACGACTGGCTGGACGGCGAGCGGCTGCGCATCCTGCTGGCCGAGGCACC
>NZ_CP167902.1:0-154250 GCF_041507355.1 Azospirillum sp. HJ39
CCCTTCACCATCGTCGTGAAGCGGTTGATCAAACCGGCAGCAGTGGCGATGGCGGGCGAGCGATCTCGGCAAGGAGACGACGAACTGGCGGTCCTCCACGGAAAGCGCGTAGAGGGCAGTGGTCAGCAGGCGCACGGCCCGCCGAGGCGTTGGCGGCTCCGTAACTTGGGAGTATCCGGAATTTCGTGCTCGGCGGGTCGGATTGAGTATCAGGCGTTCATCGCCCTTGCAAACCGCTCGCCGAAGAAGACGGCCATCTGCGCCTTTGCGGCCGTCCACTCCCGTGGCGGCATCTTCCAGTCTTTCTCGGCTCGGTTCAAGACGAGAAAGAGGAGCTTCAACGCGGCCTCGTCATTGGGGAAATGTCCCCTGGCGCGCACCGCCCGACGCAGCTTGGAGTTCAACGCTTCGATGGCGTTGGTGGTGTAGAGGATGCGCCGGACCTCGCGGGGAAAGGCGAAGAAGGGAATGACCTCCTGCCACGCCCGCCGCCACGCCTTGCCGATGGCCGCGTACTTTTCGCCCCAGGGCCCATCCTCGAAGGCGGTCAGGGCCTCCTCGGCGGCCTTGTTGTCGACGGCGTCGTCGACGGTCTTCAGCGCGGTGGCGATGTCCTTGCGGTCCTTCCAGGACGCGAACTCCATGCTGTGGCGCAGCAGATGGACGATGCAGGTCTGGACGATCGTCTCGGGATAGGCGGCGGCGATCGCCTCGGGAAAGCCCTTCAGCCCGTCGACCACGGCCAGCAGGATGTCCTCGACGCCCCGGTTCTTCAACTCGTTCAGGACGCGCAGCCAGAACTTGGCGCCCTCGTTCTGTTCGATCCACAGGCCGAGCACCTCCTTGGCGCCGTCGGCCCGCACGCCGATGGCGACATGGATGGCCTTGTTGCGCACCAGGCCTTCATCCCGGATCTTGACCCGGATGGCATCCAGGAACACCAACGGGTAGGTCGCCTCCAAAGGCCGGTTCTGCCAGGTCGTCACCTCTTCGATCACCGCGTCCGTCACCGTGGAGATCAGGTCGGCCGAGACCTCGATGCCATAGAGCTCCCGCAGGTGCCCCGTGATCTCCCGCGTCGACATGCCTCGCGCGTACATCGAGATGATCTTCTCATCGAAGCCGGGGAAGCGACGCTGGTACTTGGCGATCAGTGCCGGGTCGAACGTTCCCGTCCAGTCGCGTGGAATGGACAGGTCCATCGACCCGCCCTTGGTCAGCACCGTCTTGCGGCCGTAGCCGTTGCGACGGTTGCCGCTCTCGTCACCGGCCAAGTGATGATCCAACTCCGCCTTCAGCGCCCGCTCCGTCAGCGCCTTCTTTAGATGGTCGAGCAGGCCATTCGGATCGAACGCCGTCTTGGCATCAGTACCGGCCAGCAACTGGTCGAGGATGGCATTCGGGATAACGGGCTCCTTGCGTCGTGCCATGCAGGGGCTCCTTTCGCTGCAGGATAACCCCGCCGAGCACAAAATTCGGGACAGTCCCACGGACTTCTCGGCGCGCAGGATTGGCAGCGCCCGCCGGAGGAACCACGTCTCGCCGTTGTAGGCGACCTCCGAGGTGCAGACGAACCGACCCAGCTCGACGCCGTCCGCCGGCGGCATCCCGGTGTAGCGCGTGATTGCGGCCTGCTACATCGGCACGCTGAAGACGCCGACGCCGACCAGCGCGGCTGGGGCGACGCCGGTCTTGCGGTAGAGTCCGACCGACAGCCGGGCGGCCGGGAAACTGCCAGCATAGTGGTGCTGGCGCACCAACTCCCGCTCGCTGGCTTCGGCGACGATGTCCACCCCGAACTCAGTGGGGCGGAATAGCGACCGGCAGCGCCGGGTTGGTCCACCACCGCCATCCCGCCGTCCCGGCCTGCTATTATCCAACACGCCGGCGAGCGAGGGGACGGGCAAGGCTCTTCTCGAGGGACCCGCCCCACAGGGCGGGACAGAAGGGCCTTGTGCGACCTGAGCCCGCCGGCATCCTGCAAGCGGACGGACGCGGCAACCAGTTTGCTGGCGCCTCCGATCACGCAAGTGTCCCAAGCTTGAACTCAAATCTCGGCTGTCTCATTCGCGTTGACACGTTCCGAAGTGCCGACACCCGGCTCTGAAGTCACCTTTCAGCTGGTGGCTTGATAGCGCTCCAGTGCCGATGCCTTGGCAAGTGCTTCCGCCATTTTTACGAGTTGCTGTCCCTTCCGGGCATAGTCATGCATCTCGACCCAGTTGCGGGCGACCTGTTCGACATGCGTAGCCGTTTCGCTTTCCTGCTCGATATGGTCCAGAACCTCTGCGATTCCCTTGGCCAGGAGTGCCGGGGTGAGGCCGGGCAGGCGGAATACCGCATCACCCAGATCGTCGAAGAAGGGCAGGGGTGTCACGGCAACCGGACGACCGACGGAAAGTCCATAGCGGACGGACGAACTCGCCGACTCTCCCGTCTTCTGATAGGGATTTACGATGAGGTCGGATTCCGCCAGCAGTTCCAGACAAGTTTCGTCTGAAAGAAAATCGGTCCGGAAGTCAATTTGCTCATCAAGATCGAGATGCACAATCATCTCGCGGATTTTTCTTACCTCTTCACCAGAAACGGAAACAGGATGTTCGGCGTTTAGCATGCGCAGATGCACGATCCTGCCTTGTTGCTTCAGAATCCAAACGGCTTCCACGAGTTCCAGCAGACCTTTGTTAGGAAAACAGAATCCAAAGGATGCTATAAGCACTGGAGTATTGTGTCTGTGCTGTGCGGAAAGCATCGTCCTGTTCATGGCACCCAGAGGGAATATCTGGACGTTATCCATAAGCCCCAGCATCTTGAGCCTCTCCAAATCCTCCAAACCATGACCAAGAATTCTGTGGCACTTGCGAAGTCCACCAAGGAAATCCCGTAGACAGAAATTTTCTATAGCATTATAGGGGTCAGTCGAAGAGTGGAGATCGATGATAACTACAACGCCACGATCCGCACAGATTTCAATTAAGTCGTTAAGTTCAAAATGATTGAAAAACCCGTAATTAAACTGTATGATAACTACGCCTATTGAAAGAAATTCAATGTCATTAATTAACTGCGAAAAGTTATTTTTTTGCTTCCCCATTTCCCAATTCCGAAGACAGTTTTTCTTATCAGGAAATTGTGTCTCCTTTTTCGGGGCGAAAATGTAATTTTTTTCTTGAGGGAGTTCCTCGACAAGATGCTCAGTGTAATTTGCAATCCCGCATTTCTCATTCCAACTCGTGATCCATGCGATCCGTATCGGCTGCGCGTGGTTGGAAGTCACACACTGCACAGCGTCTTTCAAAGCAGCGATACGCCGTGTCACGGCCTGCCAACTGTGCTGCTCAAGGAGGCGCTGCCGTCCCACGGAGGCCATTTTTCGCCGCAGCGATGGAGATGCCTGGTAGGCGCTCCATAGGCAACCGTCCAGCGAGGCGGCAACAGGTTCGGCCTGGACGGAGGGGGCAGATTGGTCGGAGACATCGGCGCGGCGGTAGCGGAAGTCAACCAGCCAAGCATTCGCATCGTCGCAATAATCGATGTGACCACCCCAGGCGGTCACGATCACCGGCAACCCGGACAGGATAGCCTGCGCGACGGGCATTCCAAACCCGGCTTGGCGGGCTGGAGCGACCAAAACGGCACATTGCTGGTAAAGCGCCTTCACTTCGTCGGCGCTCAGATCGTCTTCGAGGATAAGGATCTCGGGGTAGTACGGGTTGGTTTTCCGGAGTTGGTCGAGTTGGTCGATGATCGCCGGCGGAAGCGGGGCGCCCGGCAGGATGAGCAGGGAGACATCGTCTTCAGCACTGAAAACATATCCGAAGGATTCAAGCAGAATATCCAGGCCGGAATCAGGATTTCCGTTTGAGACGTGCAGGAAGCGAAAGGATTTGCCGGGCGCGAGAAATTCCTGGTTGGCCGCCTGCCGCTCCCAATGATCGACACCCGTGCCGACCACCGCCGCAGGAATGCTGAGGCCTTGGTCTATCAGGGTCTTCAAACTATGCCTGGATGTGCAGGCAATGCCGGCCAGCTTTTCATTGAGGCTATCAACCCAATTTACAGGAACACCCTGGACAACACCGTCATTCTCGAAAAGAAAAGCCGGCGCTTGCTGCTGCCTGATTAGTTCGCCCGGTGCTGCCGCAACGATATTGATATCACCGGGCAAAGAATCGATCTCAGGAACAATGCACCCGCCAACTTGTTCGATTGAACGTTGCATTTCAAAGCGGGAAAGTGATTGTCTGCGATCATCGATGGAAAATCCAGAGAAAACCCAAGTAATGCTAGAAAAAAATTCTGGACTTTCCGGTTTCAACCGAGCATCAAATGTGTTTGATGTGGTTGATTTATAATAATAATTGTTATCAATTTCGTTACTCGATGCACTAATATCAATAGATATTATTTTTTTGTCGCTGTAATTGCTGTGCCATCTCTGTTCGTGGAAGGATGCGCTCACCGAATAGTAATTCGGATTCCACGTGCCGATATCGATATATGGCCCCTTTCCCATGTCTTTTGTGGCGAGTCGTAGCGGCGTATTTTCAGAATTCGGGGGGAGGAGGATAAGAGACATGTTGGTCATTGCATCCAAAGGGTATGCTGCCCATAAGGCTTACGGAATTGGTACTAAACCTATCAATCCGGCACGAGCGCGAAAAGAGCAAAATTGAGAAAATTCTGAATGGAAATATGCGCCAGAAGGGTGCTCCAGCTTCCTTTTGCTGCTTATGACATTGATGTTGTCTCCTTGCGCAACTATCCTTCCCGCATTGGAGCTTTCTGGCCGTCGCCAAAGCCCCAAGGTCGCTTGCCGAAAGAGCTTTCAGCGGCATTATATCGCTATCGGCAGCTTGGCCAAGGCCGATGCTTGCAGATTGTATTGGAGAAGCTGCTCCAGCTCTCTTAGCCGGCGTTTGGGTGTTGTGAGGGTATGGCAGCCCCTCTTGTATTGGACGCCCTGTGGGCGTTCATCAGCACCGCTGATCCCGCCTGAGCCGCCGAAGCCGAAGGGTGGGCGACCTCCTCTGGATGATCGCGCCGCGCTGACCGGCATTCTGTTCGTGCTGCGTACCGGGATCCCGTGGGAACTCCTGCCCATGGAAATGGGTTGCGGGTCTGGGATGACGTGCTGGCGGCGCCTGCACGAGTGGCTGGAGAAAGGGGTATGGGGGCGCCTCCACCGAGCCCTGCTCGACCGGCTCGGCTACGCCAACGCCATCAACTGGGAACGGGCTGCGGTGGCCAGTGCATCAGTCCCGGCAAAAAGGGGGGCCAAGAGACCGGGCCGAACCCGACCGACCGCGGCAAGCCGGGTTCCAAGCGTCATATCCTCGTCGATGCCAACGGCATTCCACTCGCCCTGACCATCTCCGCCGCCAAACGGCATGACAGCAAGTTCCTGGAGACGCTGGTCGATACCGTGCCGGCCATCCGCCAGTGCGCAGGCCGACCACGCCGTCGCCCCGCCAAACTGCACGCCGACAAGGGGTACGATTTCGCCCACTGTCGGCGCGCCCTGCGCAAACGCGCCATCATTCCCAGGATCGCCCGTCGCGGCATCGAAAGCAGTCAACGTGTGGGCCGCCACCGGTGGGTGGTCGAGCGCACCCTGGCATGGTTCGCTCGCTTCCGCAGGATCACCGTCCGCTACGAACGGCGCGCCGACATCTTCACAGCCTTCCACCACATTGCCGCCAGCCTCATCTGCTGGAAGTTCGTCCAGAGATGGTTCTGTTAGATGCGGTAATCGGGCCTGGGGTCTGCCGCTGAGGAACAAGCGGCTGCCTCTCACGCTGATGGAGAAAGCGGGGGCTGAACGGGTCAGCCCCGAGCGCCGAAGCGAGGGGAACCATGGACTACTATGCCGGAATTGACGTGTCTCTGGACCAGTGCAGTGTCTGCGTGGTGGATGGCAGCGGCCGAATCGTTCGCGAGCTCAAGGTGAGCAGTGATCCCGATGCGCTGGTGGCGGTCTTCACGGCGGCTGAGGCGAGCTTGACCCGTGTTGGTCTGGAAGCCGGTCCGCTGTCGCAATGGCTGCACGCCGGGCTCGCCAAGGCGGGCATTCCTGCCGTCCTAATCGAAACGCGCCACGTGAAGGCGGCGCTGTCGGCCATGACGGTGAAAACCGACCGCAATGATGCCCGCGGCATTGCGCAACTGATCCGCATGGGGTGGTTCCGGCCGGTGCATGCCAAGGCGCTGCCGGCCCAGGAGGTCCGTACCTTGTTGACAGCTCGCAAGCAGTTGCAAAGCAAGCTGCTCGATGTGGAAGGTAGCCTGCGCGGCATCCTGCGTGGTTTCGGGCTGAAGATTGGAACGGTGGGCAAGACCAGCTTCGCCGCCCGTGTGCGGGAGCTGGTTCACGGCCAATTGACCCTGGAGCGCGTGGTCGAGCCGATGCTGCGGGTGCGGGAGGCGCTGCGCATCGAGTTCGCTAAACTACACCGCGAGCTGCTGCGCCTGGTGCGGTCGGACGAGACCTGCAGGCGGCTGATGACGGTTCCCGGTGTCGGACCGGTCGTGGCGATCACGTTCACCTCGGCCGTGGATGATCCCACGCGCTTCCCAAAGTCCAAGACACTCGGCGCCCACTTCGGCCTGACACCGAAAAAGTACCAATCCGGTGAAGTGGATCGCACCGGGCGAATCAGCAAAGTCGGTGACGCGATGGTCCGAACGGTGCTGTTCGAAGCGGCAACCGTGCTGCTGACGCGTACGACACGCTTCTCGGCTCTGAAAGCGTGGGCGCTGCGGGTGGCCAGCCGCCAGGGGCTGAAGAAAGCCCGGGTGGCCCTGGCGCGCAAGTTGGCGGTTGTGCTGCACCGCATGTGGATTGACGGCACGACGTTCCGCTGGAGCGCAGCGCCCCGGGCCGTTGCTATGTGAGGAGCCGGCCCGGGGCGCTGCTGAGCGCCGGCCGGACACGAGGTCCCGTCGCAGGGACGAGGGATCGGGTGAAGCCGCAAGAGCGCCGGTGGGCACGCGCTGCGTGGACCACGCTTGTTAGATCGGCTCGCCCGTTCCTCTGATCGCATCATGTGGCGGCTCCACGCCGACCACGGACAGAAGCATGAGCCCTGCGACGAGATTATGGTGGGAGGGGCTTGACCGAACCGGCCCGATTACAGAAGGCGCTCTTACTTGCCCATATCGGGGGTGGCTTTTGCCGACGGCTGGCCTTAAGGCATAGGCACGGCTGCGCATGATAGCGAACCTGGGAAATCGACTTTCTTGGAATTCCATTGTATTAAGCATACATTCTCAGAATCGGGCCATCCAATAGAAATTATCTCGGGGTATGTCAGATGAATTTCTCAGATAATAATCATTCTCGAAAGAAGGCGCTGCGGGGCGCTTATGTGAATACAGCAAAAGAAAAGTGCAGTATTCATGAGAGTGGCCGAATGGTTTTTGAATGCATTAAAGATTCTCCCCATTATTCATTAGACTATTTTACGATTGATGTCATAGACATTGGGGCGCTCGTCTCGGAGGGGAGAGTTAGATCTAGCGGTTCCGAGGAAGGCGCCGGCGAGATCGGATATGACTTTTGGGTGTTCAATTGGCATTTCTGCACGATGGCCCTCCACATCGATCTCGAGAGCATCGGGAGGGTGCCGGGCACCAAGTTTGCCATCCTGCTAGAAGTCGAGCCTGGAAATCCGCTACGTCACGTTGCTGTCGATGTTTTCGATGGTTACATCGCGCTCGACCCATCCATCCCGGTGATAGGCAAGATCTTTCCATTTCCGCGTCCGCTGCCGAGTGAGGGGCGCCGCCCCGTGGACAGGAACGCCGTTCCGGTCATCAGTTCCTTCGGCTTCGGGACACCCGGAAAAGGATTCGCTTTTCTGGTCGAGGCCGTCAACCGCGAGTTCGACCAAGCCATTGTTAGAGTGAATATTCCGCCAGGAGATTATACACAAAGCTGTGATGGAATTCACGGGGTGAGTTATCCTCTCTATCTTGCGTCTCTTTGCCAGAGAATTGCCAAGCCGGGGATCAAGATTCGGTTTACGTATGATTTCATGACACCGGAAGAATTGTTCGACTGGTGTATGGAAAGCGACCTGAACTGCTTTTTGTATACGAGGCGTCAGTCTGGACTGTCGGCAACGACCGATCAGTCGATCCTCTCCGGTCGGCCATTGCTGACCGGAACAAACGACACCTTCCGGCATATTCACAAGTATCTTCCACCCTATCCGGTGATGAGCCTGCGGCAGGCGCTCGAGACCAGCACCCCGTCCGTTCACCGCTTGCAGCAGGACTGGTCATATTCGTCCTTCATGAGGACGTTCGAACGCATGCTCGTGTCCGTCGGGGTCATCGAGCAGGCGCAAGCCGCCCTAGAAGCGCCGTCTCTGCGTCCGGTCCAGAGAATCCCGCTTCTGCTCCTTTCCCTGGAGTGCAGGGCGACGCCGGATTTCCTGTGCTATGAAACGCGGCTTGCGGATGCACTGGGACGTTCGGGGCTTTACGATGTTCATTTGGTCCGTGGACGGGATCTCGACGGCTTCGTCAAGCAGGGCCTGCCCTACAAGCCGGCGGCGGTGATCGTAACCGGGTTCCACGGAAAAATCGGTGCATTGGCCAAAGCCTTGGCCTGTATCGACGGACCGAAGATTCTGTTGCGTGATCAGGAACTTCTCAACCGGCAGACCGGGTCGCTGGAGAATGGGATTTCCATCCTGCCCCGCCAGCCGATCATACCCTATTTCACAGTCTCCGCTGCTACGCGCTCTCCACCGGCCTCCATCTGGCTGATCGGTTTTGGCAACCCGGCTTCCAATCTCGAAGAGATCCTGGAGAAGATCATCCAAGACACGGGGGAGGCAAAAGTCATTATCGAAGCGCCAGAATCTGCCAAGTTCCAGATCGAGGAACGGATTTCTAAATCGGGCATAGACTATGCTGCGCGTAATCTGATTGTATCCGTTCGGTCATTACCCATGGAGGCGGAGGCCCTTGTCAACGCGATGGCGGGCGATTCTCTCATAGTCTTCCATCATGACGAAAATCGCGCCGAAGAGCTGGAAGGAATTCTTGGATTTGCAATGACGACCGAACGGGCCGTCGCCTTTACACGCTCTTTTCTATTCCCGCGGCTTCTTGGTGCCGGCACCTACATCGAGGATATGCCGGTTCCCGAACTTATCGCGATGGGGATTGCCGCCCATATCAAGCTATATGCGGATTATGGAGAGTGGCAGATCTTCGCGGCCATCGACCGGATCCTGACCAGAAAGCTCAAGGTATGGGCCGCCATGGGCATATTGGAAGGTCTGCCATCGCTCGAAGGAGAGGTCTTCGTCGATGCGGCCTATCGGGCCGTGCTCGGCCGGATGCCCGATGCGGACGGGCTGGCCCGACATGCGGCTTGGCTGCGCAATGGCCGATCGAAGGCTGAACTGGTTGGCTTCCTGCTGCTGTCCGCCGAAGGGCTGGAGCGTCAGAAGGATGTTTACGGCCCAGTTACCGGATTTGACGATCTGTCGGTACTCGAAGGTGGCCTCTTCGTTGAGGGGGCGTATCGGATCATTCTAGGGCGTGCGCCCGATCCCGATGGCCTTGTCGGCCACTTGACTCTTCTGAACGCCGGCATGACGAAAGCCGAACTGGCCGGAAACATGTTCCTGTCTCCGGAAGCGCAGGCCCGCCAAACCCGCGTCGAAGAGATCTCATCCACGGATGGGACCGCACGGCTCCAGGATGAGTCGTTCATCCAATGGGTCTATCGGACACTTCTTGGCTACGCTCCCGACCCGGTGGGACTCGCCCATCACGCAACCCTGTTGAGGGAGGGCACGCCGAGGAACGAGTTGGCTGGGCACTTCTTCCTTTCGCCGGAGGGGCGGGCGCGCCAGGCGACCCTTCATGGGCCGGTGGATGATCTGGAGACGCTTATCGGCCTTGAAGGGGAGACGTTCATCGATCGCGCCTTCTGGGGCGCTCTCGGTCGCACACCTAACCGGGAGGAACTGACGCATCATGTAGCCTTGCTGAACGGCGGCATGTCAAGAACGGCGCTGATCGGGAGCCTAGTCCTGTCGCCGGAAGGGGTGGCGCGCCAGAACAGCGGACATGGTCCCTTCCCCGGCGCCGATGAGTTGCCTGCCCTGCTGCAGAGCATTGCCCCTCCGGCCCCTTTTTCGGAATCCGGCAGGCCGGCGACGCCGATGTCGGTGGTGCTGTCCAGGTCGGAAGAGGGACGCAATCTCTTTTTCCTGCTTGAGGCGTCCGATTCTCCAAGCATCGTGCTGTCCGATTTCGCCTTTGGACTGGGCCGGCATCTGCTTGCCCAGGGAGAGGTGGTTCGTTTCGTCCGCTGGAGTCCCCGGTTCAAGAAGTTCGTGCTCCTCGCCCGGGGTGAATTAGCTGGTCTGGCGCAGCTACCCAATGGTCAGCGGCATATCGAGGCCCATCCAGTCGATCGCTCCGTGCCGGTCATTCTCGATGAGCGGTTCGCCGAGAACTGCGATTGGCTGATCGTTCCCGGAACCGTCCGGGTGACGCCCAGCATCCCTTATCTGTTCGAAACCGAAATCATCCTCGAGGCGCGCCGGCTCCGGCTCGGAACGGCCTTCCTGTTCCGCGACGCCGAGCCTTTGCGGCGCCCCTCCTGCGCCGGTGAGGAGGCGGCCGCATTCGAACTGTACATGCAGGCCCTTCTTCTGGCCGATCTCGTCGTACCCGTCTCGACCATCGCGGAGAACGATCTGATCGGCTTCTTCACCCAGCACCAACGTGCCGACAGAGTTCCGCTGATAAGGCGCATCCCGTTCCTGGCGGCGGAAGGACCGTCTCCGGAAGGAGTTCGGCGTCTGCGCGGCTTGCTCGGCTGCGCGCTTGACACGTCCCGGCACCTGACGTCGCTCTATTGCTGTCTCGATCTCAAGGCATCCGGTCGCGCGGATTCGCAGTTCTCCCAGCGCGTCGCCCATGCCTTTGCAGCGCGTGGAGTCGAGGTCATCCCAGCCGTTTGGGACAACGGGGCGGGACGGCTGCGGCCAGCCGCAACGGCGGAGCTTGCAAAGCTCGGCTTCGGGGGTGGGACAGACATCTGGTCGGAGTGGATCGACCCGAAGGGGACGGAAGCGCCGGATTGGGTGCTTGTCCCCGGACAGCTTTCCGGGACAGCGCTTGAGGATCTCGCCGCTTTCGCCCAGGCGCATGGGCTGCGGACCGCTGCCCTTCTGACCGAG
The DNA here is from genome assembly GCF_041507355.1 of Azospirillum sp. HJ39. Taxonomy (NCBI): domain Bacteria; kingdom Pseudomonadati; phylum Pseudomonadota; class Alphaproteobacteria; order Rhodospirillales; family Azospirillaceae; genus Azospirillum; species Azospirillum sp. HJ39. The sequence continues at coordinate 11,214 of NZ_CP167902.1, forward strand.
AATGGCCCCGGCGTTAGGCCGCTTTTCGAGCAGTTGACCGGCTTCGACAAGGTGTTCTGCGGCTCAACCGGCATCTTCGACGATTTCTTCCGCTTCCTGCTGTCCTGGCGTGGCAGGCTCAATTGCGCAGAGGATCGTTTCAAAATGCTGGCTGCGCCCAACGAGATTCCGGAGCGGTTGCGACATGGCGCTCCCAAACGTCCGGTCCATGCGCCATTCCGGATCCATGCTGTGATCGAACCGGCGCATTTCGCTGCGGTCGCCCCACTGGCCGCAGCTGTGACGGACGTCGTCCGGAAATTTCCCGGCGGTGTCGAATTTATCGTGTCCGGTCCGACGCCCGACGAGGCGCTCACGGACAAGTTGAACAGACAGCCCGGCTTCGTTCTGCGTTTCGATACCGAGACGGAAGGTGCCGCGTTCGGCCGGTGCCGGGAGGATGTGGATCTCGTCATCTCGCTCGGAGACGATGGCGCCCGGGCGCCGGCTGTGGCCGACAGCCTGTGGCAGGGTATTCCCTGTCTCGTTCTGGGCGACCATGCCCAGGAGGGCGATTACAGGCCGGGCCTCATGCACGTCGACATCAAAGATCCGGCGGTGCTTCGGGAAGCGATCCTGATGTGCCAGGAGCAGCACTGGAGAGACTGTCTGGTTAGCGAGGCGCTGTCGGTGCCTGTTCGGACCTGGAACGCCTATGTTCGCGACATTGCCGGCGAGTTGGCATCCGACAGGCTGATGGATCTGACCTGCGCACCGGAAAAGCGGGTGCTGCGCGATATCTACGCTACCCTGCCCAATCTGAAGCGCCGGCCCAAGCTGTCCATCTGCATCAGCACCTACAAGCGGGCCGGCTGGGTGGAGTTGAATCTGCGGAACATCTTCTCGCAAATCGGCTCCCCGCGATCCGATCTCGAAATTCTGGTGGTCGACAATACGTCACCCGACAACACGCCAGAGGTTGTGAAGCCATACCTGGATCGTCCGGATTTCACCTATATCCGCAATCCGAAGAATGTCGGAATGCTGGGGAATCTTGCCGTTACTGTCCAGCGTGCCCGGGGTGAATACATCCTGATCCTTGGCGATGACGACCTCACCCGAGCCGGTATGATCGATCAGATCCTCCATGTTCTTGATCAGCATTCCGACATCAGTCTCATCTATTTGAATTATGGCTACAGCTCCGAGAACAATCCGGGCAGTATCACTGATCTGCAGGGATTCCTCGACGGATACAATGTTTTGGAGCCGACCTGCCCAGACGAGATCGCACCGGTTAAGCGGATAGCGGCCAAATGCGAGAACTTCTTTACGGCGATCTACTCGCATGTCTATCGACGCGATCATGCGCTGAAGTCCTATTGCCAGGATACCAGTGGTCGAATATTTTCTACTATGGTTTCCTGTGTTCCCACGGCCTATTATGTTCTGCACTACATGCCCGATGAACCGGCTTACTGGATCGGTGAACCCGCGCTCGTCGTGAACTCGAACGTTTCGTGGGCTGCCTATGGCGCGATGCTGGACCTGGAGCATCTGCCGCGCTGTTGGGACCTGGCCGAACGCGCAGGCTGCGCCGTGGCCGAGGTCGACCGTAGGCGTTCCAACCGGCTGTGGCTTGTGGAAATGATGTGGCGCGAACTGTTCGAAAATGACCAGGTTGGCAACAGTGCCTATCTCTCGCCGGCGCGGTTGCTTATGCGCCTGAAGCATCTGCCTGAACTCGAACGCTATATTCCGGAACTGAGGGCCATCTACGACCGGGCACACCAAGCAAGCCATCCCGCGGCCTTGCTGCCGACGGAGGAACTGTTCAGCGCCTTCGGCGATTGTTAGCATCCGCTGAGTGCCGTGGTCAGGCAGCTTTGAGGAGAGCGCGATAAGTGTAAGGCAAACAACGGGAAGGTAGAACGGGCTGAGAACACCGGTGTGGGCCGTCCTGTCCGCTATCCCGTCCGGCATTCATGTTGTCCGGAAACCCGCCGAGAGCGGGTGTTTCCGGACAGTTTCCGAACTGGCCGCCAAAGGTCGGGATACTGTTGGCAAATCATTTGAAACGAATTTGCCATGGAACTTCCTGAAGTTCAGCCGCATACCGAGGCGTAACAGACTGGATGGCGCAGGCAGTGGGACGGAGTCGGGGAGCAACGGTTGAGGCGGGTGAAGTGATCGGAGATTTCGCCATGTCGCTGCACTCCCAGCCGTCTGTCCCCTTGATCCCGGAAGAAACCGCCCGTGTCGCCCGCGCCGCCTTTCCGAGGGGAAATCCTTATTTGACACTGCGCGATGATCTCGGTCCGGCTTTCATGGACAGGGACTTCGATGACCTCTATCCCAAACGCGGCCGGCCGACCTATCCCCCCTGGCGACTGGCGCTGGTGACGCTCCTGCAGTTCCGCGAGGGGCTGAGCGACCGCTAGGCGGCCGAGGCGGTGCGGGCCCGCATCGACTGGAAATACCTGCTCGGCCTGGATCTGACCGATGCCGGCTTCGATCACAGCGTCTTGACCGAGTTCCGGGGCCGGCTGCTGATCGGAGGCGCCGAGGAACGCCTCCTGGAACGGGTTCTCGATGCCGGCCGGTCGCGGGGCCTGCTCAAGGCCCGCGGGCGACAACGGACGGACTCGACCCATGTGCTCGCCGCGGTTCGGGAGTTGAACCGGTTGGAACTCGTGGGCGAGACGTTGCGCGCGGCGCTGAATGCCACCGCCACCGTGGCGCCGGCATGGCTGCGTGCCCTGGCGCCTGCGGTTTGGTATGAACGCTACAGCCGGCGGATCGAGGACTTCCGGTTGCCAAAGACGCCGGCCGAGCGGGAGGCCCTCGCTGATGGGATCGGCGATGACGGCTTTCGGCTTCTCGCCGCGCTGAACGGCCCGGAAGCGCCACCGGGGGTGGCGGCCATGCCGGCCATCGAGGCGTTCCGGACGGTCTGGCGCCGCCATTTCGAGAAGACGCCGGATCCCGGCGATCCATCGGGGGCCGGCCGTGCACGATTGCGGCCTGTGAGCGGGCGAGGCGGCGAGGACCGGCTGGACCCCCCCTACGACACCGACGCCCGTTACCGCAGCAAGAACGGCATGGAGTGGACCGGTTACATGGTCCATCTCAGCGAAACTTGCGATGACGACGCGCCGCGCTTGATCGTGCATGCCGATACCACGGCGGCCAACGTTCACGAAGCCATGCGGACCGAGCCGATCCATGTGGCCTTGGCGGCCAAGGGGATTGCGCCCGCCCTCCATCTGGTGGATTCGGCCTATGTCAGCGCGGCCCACCTCGTGACAGCCCGGGAGGTGTTCGCGATCGACCTCGTCGGCCCACCCCGGAAGAACCTGAGTTGGCAGCAGCGCCAGGGCGGCGGCTTCCGCGCCGCCGATTTCCGGATCGACTGGGAAGCGAGCAGTGTCCTCTGCCCGCGCGACAAGCAAAGCCAGAGTTGGCGCGACTACACGGACAACTCGGGGATCCCCTACGTCAAGGTCCGGTTCAGTCCTGCCGACTGTCGGGCCTGCGAGGCGCGCGCGCAGTGCACCCGAGCGACCGGTGAAAAGTGGGGACGCACTCTCAGGCTACGGCCGCGTGACGAGCACGAGGCGTTGGCGGCAGCCCGAGCGCGGAAGGAAACAGGCAGCGAACAGCCACTCTACGCCTTGCGCCAGGGCGTGGAAGGCACCTTGTCCCAAGCGGTGCGCGGCTTCGGGCTGCGCCGCGCCCGGTACAGGGGCATCGCCAAGGCCCATCTTCAGCACGTGGCCATCGCGGCCGCCCTCAACCTCGACCGGATCGCCGCGTGGCTGCGAGGGCGGCCACTCGCCCCAACCCGCCGCTCCCGCTTTGCCAGACTGGCCGCTTGACCGACCGACCCTGTCCTAATTCTCGTACGATTCCTTGTTCAATTCGTTTCAAATGATTCACCAACAGTATCGGTCGGTTTCCCGGACTGTTGCGCGGGAATCCAGCAAACAAGCCATCGTTCCGGTTCAATTCACGCTTCCCGTTGTTTATACCGGATCGCGTAAAATCGGCATCGATTTGAATGCGTGAATCTGATCGCCAAACAGAAAGCTGGCGTTTCGTGCGTTTCGGATTAAACGCACGAAACGCTAGCTAACACCTATCGCGCTTTCCTCGTGAAGCCGCGGGCGAGCAGGAAGCGGGACAGCGAGGCGGGGTGGACCGTGACCCCGCGCTCGGCTTTCAGCTTGGCCGCTAGTTCGGGCATGGTGGTGTCGCCTTGCTTCTCCACCCAGCCGATCAGAAGTTCGGCATGCGGGGCCAGCTTGCCACCGCCCGGTGGGCGCCCCTGCTGGGCCGGGGCCAGCGAGCCCGTTGCCGCCATGCGCTGAGCAAGCCGCACGCCCGTGCTCGCGCTCACATCGAACCGGCGCGCCGCCGCCCGACGCGAACCGCCTTTCTCGACCTCGTCGTAAATCCGAACCCGAACGTCCGACGAATAGCTGCGCCCCATGATCAACCTTCAACAACGGTGAATCACGTCAGCGGCCCAAGCGTAACCGTCGATTCAGATTTCAGGCGCGATGCTCTAAGATGTAACCCTTCGCTGATGTATGGGGATGGCTGACAAGAGACAAATTGCATGCTATGCGAATAGGCCTATCCTCTATAGAGGAACCACCCCTATCATGAACCCATGTGCAGCCGTTCCGGAATGCCCGAAACCTCCGCAGGAGCAGGCACCGCTCCACGCTTCAGGCGGGTGATTGGTGCCGCAGGGACCATCCCGAGAGCAGCAGGATCCCAGTCACCGGCATTCTTTCCGGATGCCCTGCATCGATTCTTCGCGTTGCATGGCAGTGGCTCAATTGGGTAGCTCTGTATTATGAAGCTGCAGCCTCCGCTTACCGCTCACCCAAAGACGGCCCACAATGTAGGATCCGATACCGTGTCAAAGATCGCTTTGATCACCGGCACCACCGGCCAGGATGGCGCGTATCTTGCCCAGGTTCTGCTGGGAAAGGGCTATATCGTCCACGGGATCAAGCGGCGCTCGTCGTCGTTCAATACGGGCCGCATGGAGCATCTCTACCGCGACCCGCATGAGGAGGACGTGCGCTTCTTCATGCATTACGGCGACCTGACCGACAGCACCAACCTGATCCGCCTAGTCCAGCAGATCCAGCCGACCGAGATCTACAATCTGGCGGCCCAGAGCCACGTCCATGTGAGCTTCGAGACGCCTGAATACACAGCCAACGCCAGCATCGGCACGCTACGCCTCTTGGAAGCGATCCGCATCCTGAGGCTGGAGAAGACCGTGCGCTTCTATCAGGCCTCCACCTCGGAACTGTACGGCAAGGTCCAGGAAACGCCCCAGCGCGAGGCCACGCCCTTCTACCCGCGCAGCCCCTATGCCGCCGCCAAGCTGTACGCCTATTGGATCACGGTGAACTACCGCGAAGCCTACGGCATGCATGCCAGCAACGGCATTCTGTTCAAACATGAAGGCCCGACCCGCGGCGAGACCTTTGTCACCCGCAAGATCACCCGCGCTGTTGCCGCCATCGAGCATGGCCAGCAGGACTGCCTGTATCTCGGCAACCTGGACGCCAAGCGCGACTGGGGCCATGCGCGGGACTATGTCGAGGGGATGTGGCGCATCCTGCAGCAGGATGAGGCCGACGATTACGTGCTGGCCACCAGCGAGACTCACAGCGTGCGCGAGTTCGTCGAGCTGGCCTTCGGCCACATCCGCCGCGGCATCGAGTGGCGCGGCAAGGGGGTGGACGAGGAAGGCATCTGCCAGAAGACTGGCAAGGTGGTGGTCCGCATCGACCCCCGCTGTTTCCGCCCGACCGAGGTCGACCTGCTGCTGGGCGACCCCAGAAGGCGCGCCAGAAGCTGGGCTGGACCCACACCCCGCCTTCTGCGATCTGGTCTGCGAAATGGTCCTCTCCTACATGCGCCTGCTGGCCAGCGGCGACGACCATCGCTGATCCTCGCGTTCGGGCGGGCTCCCCATCCCAGGGAGCCCCTTATCCAAACGGACCAGCGACCGACAAGGTGCCATTCATGACCATCCAACCAGCACCAGAGGCAAGCCGAAGACCGCACTGATCTTCGGAGTGTCCGGTAAGGACGGAGCCTATCTCGCACAGCTCCTCCTCGCCTTAATTTAGCTCCCTTTCGAGTTTTTCTATTTTGTAGAAAAGGCTGATAGATGCTCTGCTACCTCAAAATAAGATCAATAAATCTTTTCGAATCACCACCGAATTCAAATAGTCTATCAGCATATTTTTTTGCAGAAAACTTAATGAATATTTACGACAGCGTTATCATCTCCGATGGAGATCACGCAGGCAATGGCGAGATATGGGGCATTCCCATCCATAAGGTCGAGGATGGCCCTATACCGGATAAGCCGTTTTTTGTCGTCGACCTATGCCCGTTCGACGACTCACCCGGTGCGATCTGGAGCTTTTTTGCTCAGGCGGCCGCGTTGATCGCGTACATCGATCCAACCGCCCTGGAGCTTGAAACGGCCACCACAGTGGCTGGCGGCTACAATGAGATGTTGGGCCGCATGCTCGCTTTGCGGCGTTACGACGCTCTGATCACCGGTCAACCGGATGCCGGTGCGCTGGAGAAGCGGTTGCGCCGCATCCATGGCCCCGCCATGCCTCCGGTCCACCCGGTGCCGATGGCGGCACGGAGAACGGTGAAGGCGATGACGTCGGCACAGACCCGACCACTGCCGGGGTTGGGAAGCGGTCGCTTTGTGCTGTTCGCAGGACTGAACGCAGCGGGCGTCTGCGGCGACCGCTTCATCTCCACGCTCGGACAGATCGAGTCCAGACACGGTGCTCCTCTCGTCGCCGTCATCGTCGGACAGGATTCACCGCTGCCGGAAACGCGTGAAGCAGCGGTGCCGGCCTTCCCCGTCCATGTCACCGTTCATCAGATCGACAGCCCGGCTCCCGAAGAGTGGGCATGGCTGCTGGACCAGGCCGTGGCCGTCGTCGTGCCTGCCGCGACGTCGGATCATATCATTGCCGCAGCCGAAGCGGCAGCCCGCGGCCGGCATGTCATCCTGCAGGGACCTCCGGAACCATGGGCGGAGGCGCAAATCCTCGGCCCCCACGCGCAGGTCGCCGACCTGGATGACGCCGCCGCCCTGGCGTCCTGCCTGCGCGATGTGCTTGATCCTTCCCGCCCCGCTCTGCTTGCCGCAGCAACCTCCGATCAGACGGAGCTGTCTCTGGACGCCCTGTTGGAAGCAGTTGAAGGAATCCTGAACCGCCCCCCCCCTTCCGAGGATGGCAACGGCCCGCTGGAGTTCGATCTGGCCACCTATCTCGGCAGCGACCCGTCCATCGACTCTCTGGTCGTCCAGATCGAGCGGAGCCTGCCCGCCTCCATGGTTCTGACCGTCTACACCCCCGACGGCGAATCCCGGGGGCTGCTGCGCCCGACCACCCGCGTCCGGCCCTTTTCCGCCTATCGGGTGCTCGGTCAGCACAACAAGGTGCTCTGCGTGATGAGCCCCGGCACGGCACCAGACACGGTGGTCGATTTCGTCATGGCGGTGCGCCCCAGCTTGCTCCTGCGGGACGGATACATGCTGGACTATTGGCGCGGCCGGCTGGGCAAGCCGACCTTGACCAGCCTCATCGACCGCATCTGCGGCCGGAAGGTCAACTGCCCGGTAATCGACGCGTGGGAACACCATTCCATGCCGGTCACCCGCAGTTTCCTGGAGCCGATCGCCGATGGTGTGCCCCGGATCCTGGCACATGGCGCGAACCTCTCGCAGCGCCTTTCTGCCGAACTGCGCCGCCCAGTCTCCCCCCTGCCGGTCCTGCCGTCCCAATGGCTCGAGGACGAGGAACTGACGCCAGCCTTCATTGCGATGGCGCGCGGACGGCTCGGCATTCCTCCCGGCTGCAGCTTGATCACCAGCTTCTCTCCTCCCTCAGACCTGACTGCGCTGGAGGAAAGCCTGTGGGCCATGCACATGCTCCGGCACTGGGGGATCCCCGTCCAGTGGCACATCGCCGCCCCCTGCGCTCCGCAGGTCCTAGAGAAGATCCAGACCATGACGGAACGCCTGCACTTGTCCGGAGCGGTCGTCTGCCACCATGAGGCGCCGACGCCGGACATGGTGCACCAATACCTGATCGCGGCGGATGTCGGGCTGCAGCTCAGCAAGGTTGCCTTCGGGCGCTTCGCCGGCGCTCTGGTCGATTGCCTCGCCGCCGGCATCCCGGCCGTTGCGAATGACGAGCTCGCCAGCTCGGCCGACGCGCCGGAAGACGCCGTGCTGCGCGTGAGCGACATGCTGAGTTCTCTGGACGTCGCCCTGGCGCTGAAGCGCGTGATCGAATCCGGCCCCGTCGGCGACCGGTCCGTGCGGCGCCGGGCCTATGCCGACAAACGCAGGACATCCGTCTACATCGACTCCCTTCTCTCTCACTTGGCGTGAGTGCAATAACCATGACGGCTCTTGACGCCAATCAGATCGGCCTTCTGTTCCATGGCCAGATCTGGCTCGACCTGACCGAGACGACCAGCAGCTTCCACCGGACCGGAATCCAAAGAACGCTGGCCCAGATGATCGCGACGGCGACCGACCGCGGGCGCCTGGTGCCCTTCACTGTGGCTCCGGATGGCGCGGTGATCGTGCATGATCATGCGTTGCTCGACCTGCTGGCCGACGAACTCTTCTCAGCCGACGACTTCGAGGAGGTGAGCGCCAAGATCGCAAAGGTGACCTCCCATCCCCTCTGCAGGGTCGATCGCGATGCCCTCCTCGCCGCCCGCGCTGTCGTCAACATCGAGGTCTTCTTCAATCCCGTCCGAGCCGAATTTTACGACTATCTCCTCAAGAAGATGCGCGAACGGATATTTTTTCTTATTTATGATATCATTCCAATTGGTCAGCCAAATTATTTTAAACACCATCTGCCTTTCGCAATGGAGTATTTCCGTTTCTGCCTGAGCGTCGAGAATATTGCCACGATTTCCTCCTTCACCCGGGATCAGATGGTCACCGTCCTCGGACGAAACGACACGCACAACATTCGCGTGATCACCCTGGGCACGGACACCTTCGGCTCGGCGCCACCTGCGCAGCAGGCGCGCGACCTGTCCGGCACACCGCTCTTTGTCGTGGTCGGGACAGTGATGGACTGCAAGGGGCATCTGCTCGTCCTACAGACTTTCCGCGCACTTTGGGACGCCGGCATCGACGTCAGTCTGATGTTCCTGGGCGATGCCGATGGCGACGCTTCCGACGAGCTGTTCGAAGCCATGGAAGAATCAGGGCAGAATCCGGCACAGTTCCGCTGGTTCCAGGCGCCGGGCGACAGAGACATCCGCGATACCCTGGCCGCCGCTTGGGGCACCGTCTATGTCAGCGACGGCGAAGGATTCGGTCTGGGTCCGCTGGAAAGTCTCCAGGCCGGTGTTCCGACCATCGTGCGGTCCGACTATCCGTCGCTGGCGGACGTTCCTCCCCTCGGGCAGATCCGCGTTCCTCCTTCCGACGAGCAAGCCCTCAAGGCCGCGGTGCTTTCTCTGCTGGACCGGAACGTCCATCGCACCGCAAAGGCGGACTTGGCCAAGCTCACGCTCAAGACTTGGCCGCAATTCGGCCGCGACCTGAATGGCTGGATCGAGAGCCGTGCGTCCCGGGCCCAGCCGATCGACGACCTGGGATTCGGGACGGTCGCTGCGGGCGGACTTCGGTCCAAGTCCCTGCGCCTCTGCCGCGACCTGCTGTTTGGTAACGCCAATGCCTTTGCAAAGGCCTCGGCGAACCTGAAGCTCGACATCGAGAGCTGGTACAATCCGGATCGCCTGCGCCGGCTGATCGATTCCAATGCCGCGACGCGCCCGCTGCTGGTGGCGGACCTTGTTCACCACAGCGTCGGCATGGGTTCGTGCGATCGGGAGACCGGACTCCGCACACTGCTGACCTGTATGGTTTTGGTGTCTGGACAGGCGGGGGCTGTCGATCATGGCCATCACAAGCAAGTCCCGGCCGCCCCCGCGTCTCAGAGCGCGGCAATGCCGGAACTTGACCGCCTGCCCGAAGCAATCGACAGGCTGAACGGCCTCGACGCCTTGCCCCCTGGCGATTTCGCCACCGCCCTGGCCCGCTTCCTGGTCGGAGACGGCATGGACCTGGCGGTTTGGCACGATCTCTGTCTACTCGTCGGCTCCTTCTCCAGCACGCGCCGGCAGACTCTGGTGAAGTGGCTGTTCACCTGCCCGGTCGGGCTGGAGTCGAACTGGGACCGCTGGATCGTGCAGTATTGCGCGGCGTCCGTCGTTCTGGCCAACCCGGACTGGGGGCGTGCGCCGGTCGTATGCAACGATGTCCTCCTTCTATCGTCCGTTCCCCCGCCGCTCTTGCGCAACCTATCGCCAGCCCATTCCGATAGCGAACAGCGTCTCGCCGATGCCCTTGCCCTGCCTGAGACGGTGAGCGCCGCACAATTCTTTGAAACTCTGACCGGCAGAAAGTTGACGGACGAGCAGATCGCGTTCACCCGCAACCTGCTCGACATAGGGGCAAGCCGGGAGGCTCTGCTCGCCTTCATCGGAACCCTTTGGGCTGGTCTGCCCCCGGACGCGCTGGATACCCTGCGCCTCACAGCGGCCAAGGCGGTTCTGACCGGGCTGATGGCTGCGTCCCGGACGGACAATCCGGAGGCATTCATCCGCCGCTGCTACGCCAATATCCTGTTTCGCCGCAGCGACGAGGCGGGCTTCGCCCACAGCATGCAGGACTATCGGCAAGGCTCTCCGTTCCGCATCATCGAAAACCTGATGCGCTCGCAGGAGGCGATGTCCTTCTACGGCGCTATGGCGGCGGCAGTGGCCAATGCCAATCCACCTCATGGCGCCTCGCCCGAATCGCTGTTGGAAAGTGTCAAGCAGCTGCTGGAGGTTCCAAACGGACAGCTCTGCGCCCTGCTCTATAAGACGCTCTTGGGCCGAACAGCGAGCACCGACGAAGCCAACCTCGCCAGCACCCAGCTCGCCTTCGGGGTGTCCCGCGAGAGGATGATCGCCGCAATGTTGGCCTCCACCGAATTCCGCGGCCGGATCCTTGATCCGGATGAGCCGGCGATCATCCTCCGGCTCCTGGGCACGCGGCTTCTGGGGCGCTGCCGAGATGCCCTGCGCATGCTCGACGGGGAGGGGTTCGTCGATGCCTGTTTCCTCCTGCTCCGCGGGCGCCCCCCTTCCTCCGATGAAAAGACAAACTTGTCGGTTTCCGGCGTCGCCGGCCGCTGGCGCGAGCTTTTGCGCACCACGCTCGCGTCGGACGAATGCTCGCGGATCTTCACTGCCCAAGGCATCGATGAAATCCGCCCGATGTTGGCCGATCGCCTCATCTCGCGGCCGCCCCTGACCCAGCGTGTCACTGCACTGCTCAATATGGGCGAGGGGGACTTTGTTGCCTGCGTGACCGAAACCCTGAGCGGCAAATGGGCCGAACCCGTCAACCGCCACACCATGGCCTATCGGCTGTCGCTTGGGATGCCGCGGGAAAGCGTGATCTTTCAAACCCTTGGACGGCTTGTTCCTACCACAGGCGGCGAGCCGAACATGACCTTCGTCGAGCTTGTCGATGCCGTCGCTCTTGCCGTCGCTCGCCGGCTCTATCAGGCCAGCACCAATGCCGCCAATCCAGAGTCCTATGTCAACGCCTGCTATCTGGCCATTCTCGGTCGCCCAGCTGATCTTGAAGGCCTGAACAGCCATGCGGAGATCATGCGCAACGAACCAGGAGTCGGTTGGCTACGGGTGGCGCAGCATCTGGTCAAGTCGCCGGAATGCACCGGCTGTACCGGCCTCTTCGCCCAATCCCGCATGTACCTGGTGATCGTCACTTTGCTCAGGGAACCGGAAAGAGCTGCATCCTTGCTGGGGGCGTCGGCATTACAAGCTTCTCTGCCGGCTTCCGCGTGAAGCCGGCACGAGCATCCCAGCTCATGTCGCATTGTCTGGTATGGAGCTTCGTGGGGGGCGGCCCGCCGAAGGTAAGCGTCCGCCGAGCTACGCGGCTTTAGCGTTTCCGGTGACGTCGGCGGCCCTGGCCCAGTTCCAGGGCAGCAGTTCGTCGTTGCGGGTGATCTTGAGGAGAGCGCGATAGGTGTTAGGTAAACAACGCCGCCATTATCAACCAAAGACAGCTACGGCCGAGCGGATGCTGATCCCGCCATCCTTGGTCCGCCGGAGTTGGCGCCCAACAGCATAACGGAAGACCGCCGGAAGCTGGAGCGCTGGGGGAACACGGGACCAAAGGGTTTGGATCACTGTCCGCCCCTTCCGGGTTCGGCGCTGGGCCTGACCTGCCACCGCGCGCTGGGACCAGCGGAAGCCGATCTCGCCAAAATACAGGTCAGCATGGTCGGGGCTGATGTGATGGAAGACGCCGGCGATCGTGCGCCGTACACGATCGTTGAAGCCCTCGGCCGAGTTGGCATGCACGCTGCCGCGAACATACTCGCGCTGGGAATGGCGGACGGTATCGTGCGCAGCGAATGCGCTCCCGATGGCGACGAACGCCTTTCATTCGTCGCTCATCAAGTGCGCGGCGGGATCGACAGCGGCTTTCAGCACCCGCTCGGCCTCGTCGAGCGACAGATCGGCGACCACGGCGGCACGGGTCTCGCCCGCCGGTGTCCCCGGCTCCCGACCGCTGGGCCGCTGGACGACCGCGAGTGCTGGCGTCTTCGTCGTGCGGGGCTGGCCCTTGCGTCCGCGCCCCAGCTTGGGAGGGTTGGGGTCACGGCGCGGCTTGGCGCCGAAATGAAATTCATCGATCTCCACCGTCCCGCCCAGCGGATGATCGCGCAACACCAGAAGCCGCAGGACGTGGCCCATCCGCCATGCCGTCGGCTGGCTGACGCCGAGCGCTTCGGCCAGACGGATGGACGAGATGCCCTTGTCCGATTGCAGGATGAACCACAGCCCCATGAGCCAGGTCCGCAACGGCAGCTTCGTTCCATGCAACGGAGTTCGCGTCGTCACAGTGAACTGGTAGCGGCAGTCCGGATTGCAGCACTGATAAAGCCCCGGCCGCGACCGTCGTCCTATGTCGCGCCCGGCCAGGGTGATCGAACGCCGCGAGCCGTAGGCCGGACAGAGCCGTCCGTTCGGCCACACCATCGGCTCAACCAACCGGCGGCACCGCGCCTCGTCGTGGAATGCTTCGGTCATCTCCGCCACGGTCCGAATGGCCGTCAGCTCTTCGAGCATCGATCCCATCGTCCCCCCCGTGCTTGATGGCTGAGAGTCGCACGTAAACGCTGGAAGAGCTACGTCTTACTGTGTTTGGTTGATAATTGCGGCGTTGTTTGGCGAACACCTATCGCGTGCTCTTCAACGCGTTCAGGCACGCCGCCACCCGCTGATCATCGGATCGGCGGCGGCCTCCTTGTTCAACATGGCGCCGACGTCCTTCTCCAGCACGACGGAGCCATAGCGCTTCCGGAGAAAGGTCTGCGGTCGGCCTGCGCGGCGGGTGACCAAGCAGCCACTTTCCAAACGGACAAGGTGCTGGCGGATCGTGGCGGCGGGAAAGCGGGTCAGGATCGACAGCAAGCCGACATCTTGTGGACGGTCTTCCGACAGCCAGTAAAGGATGGCCATGGAGCGGCCGAGAAGGGGATGAAGGCGGTTGTTACTGGTCACTCGATGTCTCCAGTTCAGCAATGCGGGCAGCAATGTCTTTGGCGTCTTCATCATGCAGGCCCTGTGGGTTGAGCAATGCCGCCGCCGTCCATAGCATCGACGTCGTTTCCGTCCATCGCAGACGCTCTGGCGACATAGGTTTGGTTTCGGGCTGGTCGTTCACCATGCGCTTCATGGCTTGGCGGATCAGGCGCGCGGCTTCGGCAGCGACTGCAGGGTAGACCGGTTCCGCCATGGCTCACCTCACCAGCAGGGGCTGCACCAGACCATCCCGATAGATCAGATCGAGCGGCACATCACCGGTCGGCTCATCGCCGTCCCAGCCATGGGGCCATGTCTCGGCGGCGATCAGTTCCCGGATGCGCGCCTCCTCGTCGGTGTTCAGCAGGTCGACCGTCGGGCGCCCCAGGTGGGCGGCGGCCTCGTTGCACCGGCCCTGGATGTCGAGCACCCGCTCCAGCGCCATCCGCCGACCGTCCAGCGTGATCGGCCCCATGCGCTGCTTGTTCTTGCCGGCGGCGATGTTGCCAGCCTCGTCCATCCCGGTCTTGCGGAGCCGCCACTTCGGCTTTCGCAGCTCGCGATAAACGAGCGGCTTCAGGTCGGCCAGTGGTCGGAGATAGGACCAGCGCGGGGAACGCAATACCGTCTCCAGCGCCAAGTCGCGGCTGGCCAGCGGGCAGCCGATGCAGCCGGTCCTGGCGTTCACCTCTTCGGCCTCGTCTCCGCCATAGGCGTCCGCGACGTCGGCCGTTGCCCAGCCCAGCGCCGGTGCCTCGAACATCAACCAGTCCCAGACCTGACACACCCGCCAATGCAGGATCGGCGCGAGCGTGGCGATGCGGCCGCGGATGCCGGCGGCGTCGGGCAGCACCTCCTGGTACCAGCCCTGGCCGCACTCTGCACCGTCCTTGCCGCAGCTGACGGCGATGCGGGCGTCGCGTACAGCTGACTCGCCCATCCGGACACCGGTCAGCATCAGGATGGTGCCAGGCACTTTCTCCAGCAGCTCGGCCAGCACCGCCTGCATCGGCTCGACCTTGATCTGCCTCGTACACCAGCGGAAGGAGTTCGAGGGTGGCGGCACGCCCCGGCCGAGCATGTAGACGATCATGCGAAGGTCCATCGGCGCCATGGCGATCCGGACGTCGATGCCGCGCGCACGGAGCTGCTCCATGATCCTGGTGGCGGCGAAGGCCAGCGGGATCAGTTCCATCCTGGTGTCGGCATAGCAGACTGTCAGCGACTTCGGCGCCGGCACTCGGCCGGTCTCGATCAGGTGCATGATGAGGGTCAGCGTCGCGGTGGAGTCCTTGCCGCCGCTGTAGGCGATGGCCCAGTGCTCGTGCTGGGGCCCATAGGCCAGAAGGCTCTGGACCGTTAGGTCGATGGCCTCGGGCAGGGTGGTGCGCATGTCTTCGAAGAGGGTGGGTTGGGCACGGGTCATTGCGCAGCGACCTTCTGTTCCAGGCGCGACGGTTCGCGCTTTCCTTCTTCCATTGCGGAGATGGCGGAGGCGATCATTCCCAGCCGTGTGGCCGCGTCGCCCATCGTTTCGCCGCTGGCGAGCCGGGCCTCACGGAGAACTTTCCCGCGAGCCATCCAGTCGAGCGTTTCGGGGGTGGCAATGCCGCTCCCGCCGCACCGGTGGCACGGAACCTTGACCTTCCACTCGCCGCGACCGTTGCCGTAGTTGAGATGGATCGGACCAACGTGGCCGGTGCCTTTGCAAGTGGGGCAGGGGCAGGATTCGTCAATCGGCATGGCGGGGATCCTTCGAAGCGAGGGCGGTGGCAAGCTCCGGATCGATCACGGTCAGCGTTTCATGCACCGCTTCAGGCAGTGGGCCGTTGCAGCCGGCGTGGATCCAGTCGCGCAGGCCGACAGCCACGGCGCCGTCCCAGCAAGGAGCAGCGACGCCCCATTTGCAGGCGATGTTCAGCACCAGTTCGAGGAATCGCTCGCGCTCAGGCGCGGCGGTCGAGCGCCCCGCTGTATCTTTCAGCAGCAGCCCAGCCTCACGAGCCTTGCGCAGCAGTCGCCCCATGCACCATAGGCTCGCCATCGCGTCCGTGCCGGGATCGGAGTGCTCGCGGACGAACAGGCCCAGCACG
This sequence comes from Azospirillum sp. HJ39, assembly GCF_041507355.1. Classification (NCBI taxonomy): domain Bacteria; kingdom Pseudomonadati; phylum Pseudomonadota; class Alphaproteobacteria; order Rhodospirillales; family Azospirillaceae; genus Azospirillum; species Azospirillum sp. HJ39. Next base: position 26,999 of record NZ_CP167902.1, read on the forward strand.
TCATGAGCACGGACCATTTCACCGGCTATGTCCTCCAGCAGGCCTGAGAGCTTCGCCGCCGCCTCGGCATTTTCCGAGGCGCACCGGATGTATGCCCGGATCGCCTGGGTCACCATGTTGGCGCGTTGCTTCACCTCCGGCACGCCGTTCGGGCTGTAGTCCGCCGCGGCCTTGAGGGCAGCCTTAAGCGCGGTCGCGGTGCCGGCGGTCGGCTCAGCCGGCACGAGCACGTAACCGGTGAGAGTGGCCGCCGTCTCGGCTGCGGGCGGCGCGGCCAAGGGGCGGCGCCAGTAGGGCAGAAAGGCATCTTCCGGCCACGTCTGGTCCTTGGTGGCGGTGATCCACTCCGGGTAGCCGGGGACGCGCCCATTGTTCCGCTGGACGGAAACCTCGCATTTCCAGATGCGGTGCCAGCGGACGATGGTGGATTCGTCGGGAGGTGCGGTGGAAATCGGTTGCCAAGCGCAGGGGCCGAAGGCGGTGATGGTCATGTCGGGGGTCCTGGTTCTGGAGACGGGTCTCAGGAATGGCCCGCGTCGGTGACGTCCTGCAGCCCTGCCGGCAGCAGTCGGTTGACGGCGTCAAAGCCGTCAGCCACAGCATTGATGATGATGGCGGGCTTTTCTTCCAAGGAAGCGCCGGGGCTCTGCCCGAGCCACGTCGCGAGGAATGCCCCCATAAAATCGAAGCGAGCTTTCAGTAGGCCTGCGTAAAAGGCTCCGCGCTCGCCGGCGGTGCGGAATTCGGGAACGCCTGGGTCGAATGGTGCAGCCAGTTCCTGCAAGCGTTTGATGTCGGTCATGATTCCCTCAGCAGATGGATAGGCGCTCGCGCGTCAAATCGATTAGATCAGGAGGCGACCGGGGAGCCGTTCACGCTCCATCGCCGGCAGCCAGGGGTGTTCGTCATGCGTCCGGCCGTCGATGACACGCCCGCGAGCGCCTCGCGTCCCGCGGTCTTCGAACCACCAGGGGCCGGTGCCAGGAGCGGGCTGGACATCACCGCCGATTTCCGAATGCACCGAGAAGGCGCCAGTCCGGTCCATGCAGGCGAGCCGGTGCTGCGGGAGGGTGATATCGACGATGTCCGACGGCTCGACGACCCACTCCTCCGGATCCGCGTCGGCGCCGTGTGTCTGGCGGACATAGGCCCGCTTCCAGGCCATGTCTTCATCGGGATAGGCCGGGGCTACGGGGAGCCATCGTCCCCACTGCTTGTGGTGGAAGGCGACCGGTCCGTTCACGCCGCCGGTCGCGCACTGGTCTCGGATGTCGCGGACCCAATTCGGATGAAGTGGCTCGTCCCGCCCGATGCTTTGCCCGCCGGTGATCGCCCAGCCGCGCCGGCCGAGATCCAGGAACTGCTGCGGGAGCGTGATCGGCCCCTGCATCGGCTCGATCGACACGCCCCAGGCGCCGGCGTCGATGGCCAGCAGCTTGGACATGTCCCGGCCGATCTCCGGCTGGTTGACCATGGTCGCCATGATGACCACCCGGTCCTTGATCTCTTCCCAGAAGGGCGGGAGCATGCCCGGCGCGTTGCCGATGCGCTTGGATAGCAGTAGCCAGATCAGCCATGGCGTTGCGCGGATCAGTTCGAACAGACGCTCGCGCGCACCGTCCGGCGCCTTCTTGTCCCAGACGTCTGCCCAGCTGGCGCAGAAGACGAACCGGAAGGCCCGGTCTTGCTCCGCAAGGCGATTCCATTTCAGCGGGGCCGCCCAAGTAGCCGGGCTGGTCAGCTGGCGCTTGGCATGCGGCCCCCAGAGACCGCGGTGGAAGCGTCCGTCGTTTGTCGCCTCGGCATAGCAGTAGACGCAGCCGGGACCGACCTTTTCGCAGCCGACCCACGGATTGAAAGTAAAGCCGGAAAGCCATGTGCTGCCATGCAGCCGCGACGTCCAGGAGATATCGGTTTCGGCCATCGTGGTCACCACGTCGAAAGGTGTTGTATGCGTGATGAAGAGAGCACCATTTTATTGTGAAGACCGAGAACCTATTACGTGCCTCGTCGCCCAAAATGATAAATAATGGCGAAAAATCTTTTGAGAGAATTTGGAATTCGTCCATAGCGATCATTGGATAAATAGGAGAATCACCTATACTGCCTCAATCATTTGACACCTATCCATTGAGGTCAATCCATGCCGCTCGGCACCGCCGCAGCGAATGCCGCTGCTTATCCGCGTCTTCCCGAACAGATCGACATCGCCAATGGCCCGCACGACCAGTTGGCGCGCTTCTTCCTGCTGGCCGACCGGCTGGCGCGCGACCGCGGTGTGCGGCTGTCGATCAGCCGCGACTTCATGGAACTGCTGGCCGTGAACCAGGCCAACCGAGATTCCTGGGAAGAGATGTTCCCGGTAGTCGACCCCCGTTTCCATAACTTGCGGCCGGACAGCACGTTCTGGCTCCGCGGTGTCGACGCCGCCGGCCGCGTCGTGCTGACTCGAGCGTGCCGCCGCATCGATCTTGGCACCGGCACCCTCCGGCAGGCGTTGACCAGCCTGCGACTGCTCTACGATCCGGCGGTCGGTGGTGAAGCGCCCGATGAATTGCTGTTCTGCGACAGCCCGTCGGCTGCCGAGGTGACCGGGACGATCTCCTTCCAGGCGGCCGGCTGGCATCATCCGGACTTTCGGGGAGCCGGGCTCTCGGCGGTTGCGTCGCGCCTCGTCAAGGCGCTGGGCCTGGCAATGTGGGATGTCCGTGAGTGGATCAGCCTGGTCGACGACCACCTCGCGCCGGGGCTTTCGCGTGCCTACGGCGTCACCCAGGTCGAGCCGGGGATCGAATGGCGTCGATACGGCATCACCCACCGCATGCACCTCTTCCGCATGCAGATGCGCGATGGCGAGTTCCTGCACGACCTCGGGGACTTCATGCAGCGGCATGACGTGGTGCCTGTTCGAGGTGTTGCAGCCGCTCCGTGATGCTGGTCAGGATCGAGCGCCGGCGGCGACCGTCATGGATCGTCCACGGCAGCAGCAATTGCCGGTACCGGAGGCGGACCGGGTTCGGCTGGCGCTCGACCGACAGGAGCGCCTCGACCCGGTTTATGGCCGGCATATCGGCATCGAGGCTGCGTCGGTAGAGATCCGAGACGTGAGCTGCATAGGCCGGATCCGGCCGGCCGTCATCGACCTTACCGATCATGCGCCGCCTCCAGGCGTCGCCGAACGCCGTGATGCCGTCGCCGATGTGGAGGAAGGCGAATCCTAGGCCGTCGCCGTCCACCCTGCGCAGCGCCACCGTGCGATCCCAGGCGCCGGTGGCGCGCAGTCGGCCGGCGGAACCTTCGGTGAGTTCACCACCAGCATCCCGCCACGCCAGGAACGCGTCGCGCATGGTGCCGGTCAGCGTGCCGAGCACATCGGGCTGTGCTGCGAAGCCCGGACCGTCCGGACGATGGCAGAGCCGCGTCAGCGTCTGCCCAGCTTCGGCGGCCGACCTGCAGGGAATGATCTGCCACGCCCCAGCGTCGAATGCCGAGACCTGAACCGGTCCGCCGTTGTTGCGAAGGGTCAGCAGAAAGCCCGCCACCTCGACGGACCGCTGGGTGACGAGGCGCGGCGCAAGATGCACGGCCGGGCCGGCAATGTGGATCATGCCGAGGTTCCGCACCGCATAGGCCGCGAGGTCGAAATCGGGATCCGGGTAGCCGAGATGGTGGGGGAGGTCATGCGCCAGAATGATGCGGCCGGTGTGGTCGATCAGCACGTCTCCTGCATCGTCCGGGAGCGCGAGCCGACAGCCAACGGCACGGGTTAGCAGCCGCTGTGGCGGCGGGGACGGCTGTTGCTTGTCCCGCATCTCCGCCACGTCCGGCATGCCATCGGCGGACGGGAAGCACTGCCCGGTCAGCAGCGTGACCGCCGCGAGATAGAAACCGGCTGCGGCTTGCTGATCCAGCCCGATCGCCGCGGCGACTGTTGTGGTCAGCCCGACACCCAGCACCAGGGCGGTCGAGATCATCGCCTTCTGCCGCACGGTCCGAGACCGCAGCCATGAAATTGTCGGCGTCTCGCTGGTACGGCACCAGGGCAGCGACGGGCGAGGAAGTTGGCGGTGGCTTTTGGTGCTGGTCAGCAGGTCGGTCATGGCTTGCATCTCAATCGCGGCAGGGTGCGAGGGCCGGGTCGTCGGGCGGAACGCCGTTGGCTTCGGCCATCTCGCGATAGGAGTCGTAGAGCGGGACCGGGCTGTGGACCTCGTCCGGGGTGATCTTCCCCTTCATCAGGTCAAGCCGGACGGCGAGGTTGTGCGCTGCGCCACGCAAGAGGAAGCCGGCGCAATGCTGGGGCTTGTTCGGTCCCGACATGTGGCAGCCGAACATGTGCGTCGACATGTCGTGGGCGGTCTCGGCGGAATGGCGGAAGGCTTCAGCCGGGAAGCGGCCGGTCGGCTGGTCACGGCGCCACGGGCAGTGCGGGCAGGGCTCCCGCCGGTATGCGGAGACACCGGCCGGGGATTCAACGGTGACGACATCATGGTCATGATCGGCATGCCGGCGGCGAATCTCCACGGCGTGGCCAGCCCGGCCCGTCATATTACGAGCCCTTCCAGCTCCGCGGCCTGCATGCGGGCGTGCCGCTCGCCAGCGTTGAAGGCGTCGATGAGGGCGGCGATCTGCCGAACCGCCGCATCGAGCGCTATGGGCCGGTATTCGCGGTCCTCCAGGATGGCGACCAACTCCGCCGGGCAGATGCCGCCGCGCTGCGCGAGCGCTTCCAGGCTGGCGTAGTGGTTCTGCTGCGCTTGGTCGACATGGCGCTCAACAAGAACCCAGGGGATCGACGTCGGCGCGTTGACCGGCTGGCGCTGTCCGGGCGGGTAGAGGATGGGGAAGCTCATCATGAGCATGGGTCCTCACGGTAGGGCGTGGGGTCGAAGGGTTTACCGTCGTTGTGGGTGATCCCGCATGCGACCAGCGGCGCCCGGTCGTCGTCATCGTGGGTCAGGCCGTTGCAGCGCCAGTGACCCGGGTCGCCATCGGGCACAAGCGTGCCGCCGCAGTTGGGGTCCGGGCATCGAGTACTGATGATGCGACCACGGTGATCGCGTGGAATGGTACTGGTGACGTCCATCAAAACATCACTCCGTTGGCTTTGAAGAACTTGCGGAAGCGATCGAGTTCGGTTTCGGGTTCGACCACCTGCGAATCCACGTTGATCTCCGTTTCTTCGCAGAGACGGCACGGCCCCTCGCGGCCTTGCTCAATGCAGGTGCATTCACGGCCGCACTCCGAGCATGACTCGTGCGGATCGCGAACGCCGCCGCAGCCAATGTGCCGGTATTCCTTGTTCGCCATCTCCGCCTTCGCTTCGTTCGGGCTAGTCTCCTCGCAGAACGTGCATGGGGCAGCGACGAAGGCGCATTTGCATTCCTCGTCGCACTCTGAGCACGGCTCGCCATAATCGAACTCGCCGCCGCACCCGGTGTGCCGAAATTCTTTCGTCGCCATCGCCGTCACTCCGCCGGTCCGATAAGGATCCAGCGCCGCGCGTCGGCGATCAGCGTCGCAGTCGATGTGACGAAACTCCTTGGGCATGGCTATGCCTCTCGCGGAAGCTGAAGGGCAACGTCGCCCTTGGTCATGAAGCCGATGGTGCCGAACTCTTCGACCAGACCTTTCGACACCAGCCGTTTCAGCGTCTGCCGCTCATTAACGTCGGCCGGCGCCACGGGACGGACCGCGCGCAGTTTCAGCGCCAGCAGTTCGCGCGCCGTCACCTTGACGGTCGCCATGAACACGGGGATCCGGTCAGCCGATCGCGGCTCGCCCTCCGATCCGCTCACGGTCAGCATGGCCGGGCAGTGCTCGCAGGCCAGCGTGCGACCGATGCTGAGGCCGTCCCAGCAGTCGATCCGGTTGCCGCAGACCGGGCACTTGGCGTCGCTGCCAGTGATCGTGAGGGTGGCCATCAGTTCCCCTCCGCCTTCCGCGGCGGCGTCCAGAAGACGCAGCAGGTCAGTGGTCATCTTGATCCTCGAAGGACTTCAGCTTACCGAAAGGCGCTAATACGCCCTTGGGGAAGCGCCCGGATGCGCTCCGGGCTGGCTGGTTATTTATCGGGGTGCTCGGGGTCGAAATCGTGGCCGCAGGTGCAGCACTCACACATGCCACCCTGGACGCGCTCGATGTCGTCGGAACCGCACGACGGACATTCGAGCGCAGGCTGTTTGGCTAGCAGCCGAAGGCATTCGGACTCGGCATCGGTCCAGCTATCGAACTCGCGTCGCAGGGGCTGATTGAGCCAACCGATGGGGCCGTCCGTCAGCACGGCGAATGTGCGGGGGTGCTTCGCGTGCCACTTACCGGTGGCGACGTTCGCGAACACGCATTCGGCGGGGATCGACGGATGGAGAATGGCGATCATCGGTCGTATCCTTTCATTTCTGGGAAAGACCCGCCGGAGCCTTGGGGGGCAAAACTCCGGCGGCAGTTCACGGGGGGCCGTGATGACGTTAGCGGCAGGTGGTAGGGTGCGCGCTAGGCGCGAAACTGGTCAGTCGTCACCTTTGCCTTTGCCGGAACTGAAACCGTCGCCGAAGCTGAAACCATTGCCGTAGCCGTATCCTGCGGAGTAGCCGGCGCCGAAGCCGAGGTCGTCGAGGCCTCCGCCTCCGAAGCCTCTGTCGCCATAGCCATAGCCTTCGCCATTCCTGCCTCCACCGAAGCCTCCGTCGCCGCAACCGAAGCCTCCGTCGCCGTAACCTCCGCTGTGGTCGGTGCTGCCGATGAAGCCGCCGCGGCCGTAACCGAATTCGCTGGTGCGGCCGTACCCAAAGCCGTGGCCGTAACCACAGCGAGAGAAATGTCCAATGCCGTGGATGTTGTAGTTGTGGGGGTGGCCGAAGCTCTGCATCCCCTCAGCCGATGCGCCGATAAGATCTGCCATGGCTATCCCTTCCTGCCCTCGACGTTTGCCGCCTTCCAGGCCTCGACCGCGGCGTCGGTGCATTTGAAAACGGCGGTAATTCCCTCCAGCGTGACAGAGGGCGCCTGCGCGCTGATCCGACAGCGCCCCGTCGGGCCGATGTCCGCGAGGCCGAATACGCCACCGACTTCCTCCGTCCAAGAGAGGCACATGCGGGCGTTGTTGAGAGTGATCGGGCGGGCTGTGGCGTCTTCGGTGTACCCAAAGACGACGCCGCGCATATTGGTGCAGACGAGAACCGGGGTCATGGGATTTCCCTTTTGTTTGGGACAGAGGCACGGCTGACCGGGGGAAGGTCACGCTCGGTTGAGGGGGGATGCGCTGCCGGGCCTCTCGACGCCTCGACCCCACCCCAGCCTTCACGGCCGGGAGCGGGGTTGATGGGGGGAAAGGTGCCGCCGGACCGTGAAGCCCGGCGGCGAGGTTCGGGAGGAAACGCCCTGCGCCGAAAGCTCCGGCGCCGAGCAGGTGGACGCGGCGGGGCCGCGAAACTTAGGTGGACAAGGAAAGGTTTCAGTTTAGCGACTTTACGGCGCCGCGATTCGGAGGTTCCAATTTCGCCTTGCCGTTTGTAGTTGGCAGATTGACGCATATTTGCTACATGGTCAATCATAAAAACAGCATGGTGCCGCATGAATGAAGATGACGTTGCCGTCGCACGGACGATCAGACACAGTCCTGTGATGTTGACAGGAAGCCAGATCAAGACGCTCAGAACCTGGGCGCGCATCGAGACCCAGGACGAGTTGGGGCGCCGGGCCGGTATGAGCCGGGCTACGGTCGCGCGCGCTGAGAAGATGGGGGACAAACTGCCCGACCACCTGTCGGTCGCGAATATGATTTCAATTGTGAAAGTCTTCGAGCAGGCCGGCGCGCAGTTCTACCTGCCGCAGGGCGAGGCGCTGGAACAGGGGGTTCACATCTACTACCCGCCACGACCGTATCCGCTGCCGGCCCTGGAACCGAAGGAGGAGCCAAGTGGCTGAGCGGCAGTGCGACGATTGTTTTTCGATCGCAGGTGAAATTTTGTTTGACAAAATGTGGAAACAGACAGCTCGAAGGCGGCGCTTCGCCTTTAGCTAACCACATCAGCGATATAGTATCCGCAATCAGTAGTAACCACGATATGCGGGATATTTCTGATGATGGCGCCAACGAAGCAGAGACAAATTTCTAACTCCGATTCGATTCTGAATCCTGCGGAGGGGACTGAGGCCGGGCGAAGCCGGGCGTACTCCACATCCTCCACATACGGAACGCCCTGCGCATCATCATCTCAGCCATCGCCCAACCCGCTCTGGATCACCGAGGGGCGATACCTCCACCTCCCGAAGCTGGCCGGGACCTGACCATGTCGGATTTGGTCGCGGTGGTCGCGGTTCAGGACAAGGTCGATACGGGCGAAAAGTCGGCGGCCGGTATTGCAGTTGCTCTGCCGCCTCTGGTGCCGGTAGAACCGGACGCCGTGGAGTGGTGTATGACCTTCTGGCGCCAGATGCAGGACCGCCTCCGACGCCAGGCACGGGAACACGAAGTGCGAGCGCAGCATCTCGACGGTGTGGCCGCCGGACTGTCGCTGTGGGCGACGCGCGATTTGCCATGGGCCCATGCTCCCCGCACCGCCGCCCGGGTGGATGCCGCCACCGCCCGAACAGCCGCCGCGGTCTGCCGGGACGGTGCCGCCTACGCTCTCGGTGGCCTGAAGGAACTGACCCGCGCCATTGCCCCCTCCACCCTGGTCCCGGCCGGTTCCGACCGCTGGGATGATGATGGCGGTGCCCAGGCGGCGCAGCCGGTCGGGCCTTTCTATGTGTCGGCCGACATCCTTGCTCGCGCCGACACCGCAACGGAACGGGATGGCGCCTGGACGCTGGGCCCGAGGCTTCCTCTAGAAGGCTTGAACGAGATCCGCATCACCGATGCCGGCCGGATGGCCGTACGCCGCGCCGATCTCGGATTTCCCCCGGTCTATGAACTGGCCGGTCCCGATCACGCCGACGCCGGTGATGCCGGTCTGCATTCCCGGTACTTCCGCCTCGACGTGGCCGGCGACTGGCCCAGCATCATCGAAACCACCCAGGAAACCCGTGCCATGCTCGCCCGACGCAACGCCGACCGCCGCGCCGCCCTGAAGGCTGACGGCGACCACCACCGCTCCATCATCCTCGGAGCCGAGACCATGGAACCGGTCGATTACCTCAAGGACAAGGCCGATCCGCTGAGCGGCGGCAAGCTGGTCACCAGCTTCTGGAGGACCGGCAACAGCGGGACCGTGCGCCACGATCTCCTCGACGCCCGCGGGGAGCGCGGCATGCCGAAGATCGAAGTCCGCACCCCGTTGCAGCTGCTCCGCAACGCCCATCGGATCGATCCCGGCCAGTATGCTGCGGGTGATGTCTTCGCCGAGCGCTTCGCCGACGCCCAGTTCAATCTCGGCCGCGGGACGGACTACAGCAAGATTCGGGGATCGGCCGGCGCCGCCGAAAAGGTGGTTGGCACCGAGGTCGAAGAGCAGCGGCGCTGGGTCTTCTCCTTCCTCGATGCCCTGGGCGGTGCGGCGTCACCGGCAGCCATGGCGGTTTGGTGTGTTGCCGGCGCCCAGATGCCGCTGGACGCGTTCGCCGTGTCCCGACACTTCCGCATGCCGGGTGGGCAGCGCTGGCTGACACCGAAAGAGGCAGAAGGTGTCCTGTCGCAGGGGCTGGCGATGCTTCGTGCCCACCTCGACGCACCGTCTCTCGAATTCCAGCGTCGCCGTTATGGCTTAAAGATCCGGGTGGAAGGGGCGGTGGAGCTTTCATTCCTCGTCGGCTCCCGCCGCTTCAAAGTTGTCGCCCGCTATGCTCCCGACCTTAAATTCTGGATCGCCGACCGAATGGCTCCCCGGAAAAACCCCGCTCCTGGCAAGGCGGCCGAATTCCGGCATTGGTCGGCTCGCGCAGCTACGATCCCAGAGCTGATCGAGGTGTCCATCACTATCGCGACGGAATATCTCCGCACCATGACCGCTGATGCCGCTCGGAAGAAGGCAGTTCTGGCGGCCATGAATTCTGAAACGTTGCCCGAAAAATCTGACATTACCAAATTGGAAAACCGTGATGATTTTGGATTGACCGTCTTCCACTGAGAGGCGAAGGTGAATCCGCGGAGGCGAAGTCTGTCTACGCAAAATCGAACACCTCCGGAATCCAACTTTCCAGCGCTGGCTCGTTCCGGTGCTGACCAGCGGCAGGCACGCCTATGGCGCCGCCGCAGAATCCCATTTACCAAATTCAGGATCGCACCCATGGCGGATGAATATCCCGGCCAGCCTGAGCGGCTGTCGCCTGAAGGCGCGAAATTCTTGGCAGAGCAGATCGAAGGCTATTGGCGGGACTGTGGCTTCCGCTCGGTGAAGACCCACATCGAGAGGGTTTGTCACGGCGTCCATGCGCTCTATTGCGTGCGGTCGAACCTGATAGGCGGGCTGCCGCCACGCTACTGAAACCGGCCGCAGTTCCGCAAATGTTCCAACCCTGGAGAATGGGGAAGGAGGTCCAATGAAGTAGAGCGCGCGGGTGGCGCCCGCCGACCATATCCACCACCGGCCCGGCGGTATCCCGGGCAACACAGCAAGCAGACATCTCCGACGGAGCGTCGCATACGTGTCGGCACCGAGGAGGGTATGACACCGGAAGGTACGAAGCAGGGGGCGGCAGGCCTGCCAAGATCCAGACCCGACATCCAGGCGCTGCCCTGATGCGGCGACAGTGCGGATCGGGCCGGCCCCAGCTTCAACCGATCATGAATTTCGACGCGGTACCGAACCGCCGCGCTCACTCTCACCTCTGTATGGAGGCGGGGGCTACTGGGGGCTTGCCGGCCCTTTTCGCCGCGTGACGCAAGCACGCACAGCCTGACCAGAGCCGGTTGATCCGGCCATACCGCCATCGCCTGCAGAGCGACCGGCGGATAGTTGCAGAGCTGTGAAGAAATGTCACACAATAGTACGTTAACCCCGGCCAATCCGGGGCCTTGGAAGATCCGCATCGTCGCTTACCGGGTCATGCCGGTGGCGGAAATTCTCGACAATCCAAGAGCTTGGCGAACCCATCCCGAAAAGCAGCGGAATGCGCTTCGGGCTGTTCTCGACCATGTCGGTTTGGTCAAGCCGCTGATTTACAACGAGCGGACGAACCGACTCGTGGATGGCCGCGCCCGCCTGGACCTCGCCCGGCGGGACGGTCAAGAGATGCTGCCAGTCATCGTCGTTGACCTCAGTGAGGATGAAGAGGCGCTGGTCCTTGCCACGCTCGATCCCCTGACCGAACTGGCCGAAGTCGACACGGAGGCGCTTCAGCGCCTGCTCGCCGAGGTGTCGGTGACCGATACCTCCCTCATGGCGTTACTGGCGGAGATCGGTGGGGACGTTGATCTCTCTGGGTTCGATGAACCACCGCAGGATGATGGATGCGAGGACCGGAATGGTGCTGATCAAGGGCCGCCATCGGACGCGGCCCCGCAGCAGCCCCCGAGCGCACCGCCGGAACCCACACCGCCGGACGATTTCCCATCCTTCGGGGAGGACATCGAAACCCAGTACTGCTGCCCGAAATGCGGCTATCGCTGGTCTGGCAAGCCGAATGCAGGTGGGGGAGGTCCTCAGCAGGGAGGCGCCGATGATGTCGGCGACTAAGCCTCCCTACCGCGTGCCCAGCATGACGGAGATTGCCGCGCTCCCCTGGAACGGCTTCTCCGTCGCGTCGACCTTCAGTGGCTGCGGCGGCTCGTCCCTCGGCTACCGCATGGCCGGCTTCCAGGTACTCTGGGCATCGGAATTCATCGAGGCGGCGCGGGATACCTACCGGGCGAATGCCGCCCCCTATACGACCGTGGACCCGCGGGACATCCGGCAGGTCAAGGCATCCGATATCCTCGATGCCATCGGTATGAAGCCGGGTGAACTGGACCTCTTCGACGGATCTCCGCCCTGCGCATCCTTCTCGACCTCTGGAAAACGGGAGGCGGGTTGGGGGAGGGTCAAGAAGTACAGTGACACCGAGCAGCGCACCGATGACCTGTTCTTCGAATATGCCCGGCTGATCCAGGGACTGAAACCGAAAACCTTCGTCGCGGAAAACGTCTCCGGCTTGGTGAAGGGAACGGCCAAGGGATACTTTCTGGAAATCCTTAAGACGCTGAAACGCGGCTACCGCGTTGAGGCAAAGCTGCTCGATGCCCAATGGCTCGGTGTCCCGCAAGCCCGACAGCGGCTGATATTCGTCGGCGTTCGAGAAGACCTCACTCTCCCCCCGGCATTCCCGAAGCCCCTTCCGTATCGCTACTCGATCCGGGAGGCCATCCCATGGATTGCGAGGGTGGTCCACGATACGAGCGGTGACAGAAGCATCGGCGATGTCACCAACCGCCCAGCCCCCACGATAACGGTGGGGGTGAATAGTGTGAACAGCAACCACTTCAAGGTGGAAGCCGCAGCGGACATTTCCCGGTTCGACATTGGGAAAAAATGGGATGAACTGAAGCCGGGGCAACAACACGAGGAGAGGTTCAGCTTGGTCAAAGTGGACCCGGATCGGCCATGCCCAACCATCGTGCAGACCGGCGGGAATCCATCAGCGGCTTCAGTGGTCCACCCGTATGAAAAAAGGAAATTCAGCATCGCTGAACTTCGGCGGATATGCGGCTTCCCGGATGACTTCGTTCTGACCGGGACCTACCAGCAGCAATGGGAGCGGCTCGGCAGGGCGGTTCCGCCGGTGATGATGATGCACATCGCCGCGGCGGTGCGGGACGGTGTCCTCAAAAGGCTGCCCCGGGGCGCGTGAGCGCCCCAGGGGTGGCGGGCGTTGATCAGGAGGCGCGGACGGTGAAGATCATCCCCTCCTTGCTGATCATCGCCGCGCCTTCCAGCTTCCGGACACTCCGGCGGATCATCCCCTTCTGCTGGGTCGGAGCCAGCTTGGCGAAACCGCAGTCCTCGATCTTCCACCGGTCGCGAACCGCACCGACCTTGCAGGGTCCGATGGCCTTCAGGTAGCCAAGAACCCGCCTGTCGTTCTCGTTCAGTTCCTCCTTCGGAGCCGTGCTGACATTCGTCTCTTGCGCCTCGTCACCGGTCTCCGCCACGACGCTTGATGCTTCACCCGTTTCGGGGAGCGCGCCGGACTGAGCCTCCTCCACATGGGGGATGGCAACAGCCGGCGGCGTGGTGACCGCATCGGACGGAGCCAACGTGGCTTCCGGTCCGGCCGGGAAATCGGTCACGTCGGTTGTCTCGGCCTCGCTGAGATCGCAGCCAGGAGGGAATTCCAGTCCGGCCGCCTTCATCGCCTTCAGGACGGTCGCTTCATCTGCTTGCATCATGGAAATCAGCCGGGTGACCCGGTCAACCCCGACGGTGTGGCTCTCGAAGCGGGTGATGGTCCCGCTGGACAGCTGATTGAAGAGCGCAACCAGTTCCTTGGTGGTGAGTTTCGACAGGTCGATCATTGTAGCATCCTCATCGTTGTGCGTTGCGCGATGATGCTACTATTAGATGCGTATGATGCGCTGTACAGGGCAATGCAGCGCCCGCGGCTGGAAATTCCCAGAGGCATGGACAGCCGCAATTTCGGGCTTTGCCGAGCCCGTAAAAATCCTGCGTGAGCAAGCACGCGCGATCAACTTCCCCCAACGGAAATTGGATCGTGCCATGAACCTCAGTTCTGAGAACCCCAGTTCTGAAAATCCGGGAACCGGGAAATCCGAAATTCCCGGCTTGGAAATTCCCCGCAATTGGACATTCCAGAAAGCAGGGATCGCCGCAGCCTTCGACCGCCATGTCCGGGAACAGCTCCCCTGGTACGATCTGGCGACCGGCGCAATCGCCCATATCGCCAGGCACTACATCCCGACCGGCGGACTGGTCTACGATATCGGCGCGTCGACGGGGAATGTCGGGCGCGCCCTGGCGGAAACCCTCAAGGACCGCCGAGCCCGGCTGGTGGCCATCGAATCCGCTGCCGAGATGATCGCCCGTTACGATGGGCCGGGAGAGGTCATCCAGACCGACGCGCTGGCCTACGACTATGAGCGCTTCGACCTCGGTGTCTGTTTCCTCCTGCTCATGTTCCTGCCGGTCTCCCGGCGGGCCGCATTCGTCGACAGGCTGAGAGAGCGGATCAAGCCGGGCGGCGCGCTGATCGTCTTCGACAAGTGTGAGGCCGAGGCCGGATACCCAGCGACGGTCCTGTGGCGCCTGACGCTGGCAGGGAAGGTATCGGCCGGCGTGGACCCAGCGGAGATCGTCGCCAAGGAGCTCAGCCTCTGCGGTGTGCAGCGCCCAATCTCACAGGACGTGATCGGCCGTGATGCTGTGGAGTGGTTCCGCTTTGGCGAATTCGCCGGGTGGCTGATCGAAGGGTAGGCAAGTTGTCGGGAACCATCACACCTGGAACCCAAAACATCACGTCCGCAAGGCCGGTCACGCCGCGCCGCACAAGCTAGAATGTTGAAATGATTGAATTGTGGCCGAAGGGGTCGGGAAGGCGTCACATCCTCGACCTCGCGTGACATTCGGGAGGATCACACATGCCGCTGGCAAGAAGGAAGGAAGTCCCAAAGCCTCCGAAGGCACCGAAAGCGGCCGTAAAGAAGGCCTACGTCGAGGGTATCCTTCAGGACGACGGCACGCTGGTCTATCCCAACACCGTGCAACTGGCGAAGCAGTTCGGCCCGACCCGCGAAACCATCTCCCGGTGGATCAACAACGAGGGCTGGGCAGCTGAGCGGGCGATCTACCAGGAGCGGCTGGCGGAGGCCGCCGAGGTTCGGAAGGCGAAGATGCTGCCGAACGCAGCGGGCGTCGAAGCCACGGCGCGGGAACTGAAGGACGACCTCAAGGCGCAAGGGGTGACGGTCGAGCCGGCGTCGGAAACAGAACCGGGCAGCGTGCCGGACTTCCGCATGCACGTCATCGCCGGAGAGCGGGCGAAATTCGACACGACCTGCCTGACGCTGGCCAAGGCGTTGCAGGCGGAAGTCGCCGTCACGATCAGCCGGTCCCGAAAGAAGGTGCCGGACGTTGCTACGGGCACAGCGGTCGATCCAAGCCCGCTGGCGCCGAAGGAACTGCTGAGCCTCGCCGGCACGCTGGAGCGCTCCCAGCGGATCGGCCGGCTTGCGCTGGGCCAGACCACCGAGAACCAGGGCCATAGCTCGCCGGATGGCAGCTCGATCAAGGTGGATGCGGAGCACAGCGTCGATGTCAGGGAATCCGGCTATGACAAGCTCTCCCCGGCTGAGCTTGCACGCCTCTATGATGAGGCGATTAGAACTGGCGCAGCGGACGGCGGGGGACAAGCGGCTCCAGGCTCTAACCCTGGCTCACCTCAAGCATAACGTCGTCGATTTCGTTAATGACTGGTGCTGGACTTACGACCCCCGCGAGATCGGCAAGGGCAAGTCGCCCTTCATGCCGTTCGATCTGTTTCCGAAGCAGGAGGAATTCCTTCGATGGCTTCACGATCGCGTCGAGAACGGCGATGAATGGCTGGTGGAAAAGTGCCGCGACGCCGGCGCCTCCTACCTGACGGTCGCCTTCTGCCTGCATCGCTGGCTCTTCCAGGACGCCTTCAAGGCGACGTTCGGCAGCCGCGTGGAAGACGCGGTCGACAAGGCTGGCGATCCAGACTCGATCTTCGAGAAGGCCCGGCTGATCCTGAGGCGGCTGCCGCTGTGGATGTTGCCGGCCGGGTTCGACGAACGCCGGCACAGCCTCTACATGCGCCTCATCAACCCGGCCAACGCCAGCATGATCAGCGGGCAGGGCGGCAAGAACATGGGGCGCGGCGGCCGCAGCTCGATCTACATCGTCGACGAGGGCGCGCACATCGAGCGTGCGGAAAAGGTCGAGGCCGCCATCATCGGCAACGCCGACTGCCGCGGCTGGGTTTCGTCGGCCAACGGCATGGGCAACCTGTTCTATCGGAAGCGGCAGAACGACGACGTCAAGGTCTTTGCTTTCCGTTTGGAGGATGATCCCCGCAAGACACCGGAATGGATCAGCCGGAAGAAGGCAACCACCGACCCGGTGACCTGGGCTCAGGAATACGAGATCGATTACGGCGCCTCGGCGGAAGGTGTCTTTATCCCTGGTCCGTGGGTGAACGCGGCGGTCAAACTCGGAAAGCTGCTGGGTGACCGCCTCAAGCCTTCCGCTACCTGCGCGGCCGGCATGGACGTCGGCGGTGGCGGAAGGGGCAAGACCGTGCTGGTCATACGCAAGGGGCCGGTGGTGCTGATCCCGAAGGCGTGGAACACGCCGGACAACATCACCACCACGCACGAGGCGCTCGACCTGACGCGCAATGCCGGCGGTGGCGTGCTGAACTATGATGCCATCGGCGTCGGCAATACCGTCACCAGCACGCTCGCCCACGCTAGCACCGGCGGTCTCAAGGTCTACGCGATCAACGTGGGCGATCCGCCAACCGATGCAGAGTGGCCGGACAAACGGACATCAAAGGAAATGTTCGCCAATCTGAAGGCGGAGCTGTGGTGGATGGTTCGCTGCGCTCTCCAGCGGTCCTACGAACTGGTGCAGTTCCTGGAAGGGCATCCGACCGGGGTTGAACACCCTTTGGAAGACGTCATCGTTCTGCCGGATTCCAAGGACCTGAACGGCCAGTTGCCCGTGCCGAAGATGGTGCGCAACGAGAAGGGGCGCATCGCCGTCGAGTCCAAGGAGTCGCTGGCCCGCCGCGGCATCCCGTCGCCCGACTACGCCGAAGCGCTGATCCTGTCCTTCGCGCCGGAACCGGTCACCGCGTTCGTCCTGCCATCAATCACGCCGATCTGGGGAGGCCGTCCGTCCGTCAGTTAGGCCGCGGCGCCATCCCACAACCTCGACAGCCAGAGTTCCGCCGATGACCGATCAACCCGCTTCCACTCCTGTCGCGATCGAGAAGGCCGGCGGCCAGGCTGGGCTACTGACCGAAGTCGGGCGTGGCGGCCTGCGGCACTGGGGCGGTTACGTCTACGACGACGAGGATACGCGGCTCCAGGGCCTGCAAGCCGTCCGGCAGTACCGCCGGATGACCAAGGACCCAACCGTCGCGGCGATGCTTTTCGCCCTGACCACTCTACTTCGGTCGGTCAACTGGCGGGTCGAAGCCACGGACGACACCCAGGAGCACAAGGACGCCCGCGACTTCGCCGAAGGGGTGCTCTTCCAGGACATGGAGCACACCTGGAACGACTTCATCGCCGACGCAGCGTCGATGCTGCCCTACGGCTTCGCCCCCTTCGAAATGGTCTACAAGAAGCGGTCCGGCACAGCCAAGGACACGGACCCGATCAAGGGCAGCATCTTCAACGACGGCCGAATCGGGTTGAAGAAGATCGCGCTCCGCCGGCAGGACACAATCCAGCGCTGGTGGTTCGACGATGAGACGGATGACCTGCTCGGCCTCTACCAGCTGGATCCGATGCGGGGAAGGGAAATCCCGATCCCAATGGACCGCTTGGTACTGCTCCGGACAGCGCCGAACAGCGGGAACCCGGAGGGCAAGTCGATCCTCGAGGCTGCTGTCCGGCCCTACGAGCAGCTCCGCGTGTTCGAGCATTCGGAGGCGTCCATTGCGGTCCGCGCCTCCGGTATCGTGACGCTGGGAATTCCGGTGGATGCATATAACGACCCGGCCAAACTGGCGGTCTGGGAAGCGCTGGCGAGGAGTATTTCCGAGGACCGGGCCGGCTACATCGTCCTTCCGACGATCATCGACAAGGAGGGCCGGAAAGTCGACGCCTACACCGTCGGCTATACCGTCGCCGACGGCCGGCGCACGGGCGACTTCACCCCGATCATCGCCCGCAAGAAACAGGAGATCGCCGCCGTCGCGCTGGCCGACTTCATTTTGCTCGGCCACAATAATAAGGGCGCGCTCTCACTCAGCGTCGACAAGACGGACCTCTTCAAGGAGGCCGGAACGGCGATCCTGGGCAGCTTCAGGGACGCTGTGAACCGGATCGTCCTGCCGCGCATCTGGGCGGTGAACGGCCTACCCCGTGAAGTGATGCCAGAGGCCAAGCATGACGACCTTTCGAAGGAGAATCTGCAGGTTCTGTCGGCCTTCCTGACGGCGATGACCAGCGCCGGCATGCAGATGGACGATACCCTGGAGGATGCGCTCCGCACCAAGGCGAACCTGCCGCTCAAGCCGCGCACGGCGGAGACTGAGCATCCCGACCAGCAGCCGGGACCGCCAGCGGGGAGGCCGCCGCCAGCAAAGTCGGGCCGAGCTGGTGGAGACGACGAAGGCGATGGGCTGACCAACGCGGCGCCGGAAACAGCGCAGCAGACAAGCGGGACCAAGCCGCCGGCCAAGCGCTCTTCCAAGCCAGGGCAGTTCGCCAAGGCTGCACCCGAAGACATCGAGGCTCTCGGTCGGGTGCTGCCGGACGATCCCGCTTATCGGGAGGCGCTGGCGGTGCTGGCCGGCGGGCCGATCCCGATCGGCGTCGACCTCGAAGGAGGCGCGCCCGCGGCTGGGCCCGGCCCTTTTCACCAGGCGCTGACCAAGCATAACCCCTACCACGATGCCCGCGGTCGGTTTACGTTCGGCCCGGAAAATGACGGTAGGAACGGCAACAGCGTGAAGGACTTCCTCGAATCCGATGCGTCCGGTTTGGTCGTGGTCGCCAAGCTCCCGGCCGACATCCAGGCTCATCTGGGGGCAAAGACGACGCGGATCTTCCTCTCCTCGGACACTCGGGACTCCCACAAGAAGCACAACTGGACCAGCGAAGACTTCGCGCTTCTTCAAGACCTTCTCGATCACGGCGAGGTCCGGACCGACCGCGACAATCATGTCGTGGTGGCGCACATCAACGGTGTCTGGCGATACGCGGCCGTGAAGGTGACGGGGGATCAGAAGGAGGTCTACCTGTCGTCCTTCCACCGCATGCGCGCGAAGCAGGTCTATGACTTCCCCAACAGGGGTCGTCTGATCCGAGCGGCAAGGAAGGTTTAGGGCGTTGGCCTGGGAGCGAAGCACCCCAGCGGACCCGAAGGCTACCCGGCATCGCAACAATTTTCGCCAACGCCCTGTCGAGAATAATAACGCCTGCGCTCCCCGAATTCAAGCGGAGGCCTCAGCATCGTCCGCCACCTGTCAAGCGGATTCCGGCGGGTAGATGTTCCCACCGCAGGATGGGGCCGACTCGGATCCTCTCAGCGACCTACCCACAAGATATAGTTTTAGGAATGGGGTGCCGGAGCGGGATCTTAGTCAAAGCCTTGGAAAATATGGTTCAAGTAATTTCCATAAGCATCCTTATGTGTTTTTGAGCGGATTCCATACCCGCTACCCGGAATGAAGTCCGCACGGCCATTTCGGCAGAGCAACGCCATGACGACGGAATCAAGCAAACCGATTCGCCGGCCGGTCCTGGCATTGGCAAGCGGCCGACAAGGCCCTGCCCCTCTGGCGGATGCTCCGGTTCGAAGGCCGGATCGCCCGGTACCTGCCGCGATAGTCGAGAACCCTCCATGCCTCTGCCCCACGATTACCTTGACCGGATCGCCGCCCGGCTGGGCCCCGGCATGCGGGAGGCGTTCCTGCGGTCAGTCGAAGGTCTCCGCGCTGGCGCCGATCCGGAGCGCATCGCCGCGCTGCTGGAGGCCGGTGATATTGATGGAGTGATTGAGGTGCTCGGGCTGCGCGACCCGGCATGGCTGAACCGTTTTCGGGTTGCTGTGGCGGAAGCGTTCGTCGCTGGCGGGAAGGAGACCCATGGCGGCCTCGCCCAGGTCATCGCCGATGCCATCGCGGAGGACGCCCTCCCCGCCGCGGCGGAGAACCGGATCGCGGTGGCCTTCGGTGTCCGCAACCTGCCGGCGGAGAGAGCGCTGCGGGACTATGACCTGTCCCTTATCCGGGAGATTGACGACAACACGGTGGAGGGCATCCGCGTCGCCCTGACCCGTGGCATGGAAGCTGGTCGGAACCCGCGTCAGGTGGCGCTGGACCTCTGCGGCCGCATCGGCGCCGACGGTCTGCGGGAAGGTGGCATCCTCGGGCTGACCGCCATCCAGGCCGGCCATGTCGAGAACGCCCGCACGGAGCTGTCCTCTACTGATCCAGCGACGCTACGCCGTTTCCTGGGGCGCGAACTGCGGGACCGCCGGTATGACCCCGCGGTGCTGCGCGCCATCAACGCCGGTACCGCACTCCCCGACGCGGTGCAGGAAAAGGTCGGCAACGCCTATGCGAACGCCTTCCTCCAATACCGGGCGGAGATGGTGGCGCGGACGGAGGCGCTTCGGGCCGCGTCGGTCGGGCAGGAGGCGGCACTGCTGAACGCCGTTGCCACCGGTGCGTTGGAGGCCGGCAATGTCCGGTCCTTCTGGATCGACACGGACGATAGCCGCACCAGGCCGGCGCACCGGGAAATCCACAGCATGAACCCGGACGGCCGGGTGCTGGGGGAGCCCTTCGATACGCCGCTCGGCCCGATGCGCTACCCGCGCGACCCGGCCGGCACGGCGGAGAACGTCATCGGGTGCCGGTGCTGGCGGCAGGTCAGGATCGGCGGCACCGGAAACAAGTGGCTCGACATGCTGGACGAGCCGTTGCCGTCCCGGCCACAGTAGGATCCAGCACTATTTCCCCTTCCGCATCGCGGTCAGCAGCAGCCCCGCGGTGATGGTGTAGATCGTCTCCGCCGCCGCACGCATCGCCGTGCGGGCCGCCACCGTCTCGCAACGGTCCGCTTCGAGACCGAGTTCATCGGCAATCGATATCAGCCGCTCGTGCGCATCTTGGTCGGTAATCGGGGCGGGTTGCGTCTCGTCCATAGCCCGCACCGTAGCACGACCGCAGTGGCCGACTGAGTCCAATCGGCCGGCGCGGATTCGCCTCCTCCCCTTACCGACATGAGGCACCACCATGTTCAACATCACCGCCACCGGCGGGCAATCGGACACGCTCGTTATCACCGATGTCCGCTCCGGTGCCGTCGTCAAGGATCCTGCGTTCACCGCCCTGGATGTCCGGTTCCGCTCCGGTCATCCCATCATCGCCAACGGCATCGTGGAGGTCATCCGGCCCGACCTGGAGGTCCAGAGCTTCGACTGGCTGAGTCGCCACCCTATCACCGATCACCTCGCCCCGCTGGCCGCCATGGAATTCCGAGACGGCGCCCGGATCGAGTTCGCCGCCAACGGCGCCGCTACGGTAGAACCGGTGCGGGAACCCGCGCCGGCGCCGGTGAAGGAAGAGTACCGCTGCGACATGTCGCGCGTCACGGCACTGCTAACCAACGACGCGGCGGGCGCCACCAAAACCATCGCAGCCCTGGCCCGCGCGCAACTCGCCGAAGGGCGGAGCATTGTAGTACTGGGAGGCCAGTCCGACAGCTACCGGATGGGCCGGCTGCTCGGCCTGGAGAATAACCGGTCGATCACGATCTTCGGCGGCTACAACGTGGACCACACGACAGCGCACGAGCAGATGTCCTTCGACGCGCTGCTGGTCGACAACGCCGACGCCTTCAGCGTCGCGGACTTCCGCAAGCTGGTCGACTGGGCCACGCGCTGCGGCGCCTCGCGGATCTTCGCGGTCAACCCGCCGGCCAAGCCGCAGAAGGTGACGGTCAGCCTGGAGGCGGCCTTCGATGCCCGCGAGATGCTGCACGCCGTCGCCAAGTCCATGTTCGGCGACGATGTCCCTGCGCCGGCGGACGACGTGTCGACCACGGAGATGACCGAGGCCATCGCCTTCCATCTGCGGCTGATGGCAACGCCCGTCAGCAAGGAGGTGGGCGACATGCTGGCGTCTGCATCCACGCTGATGTCGACCATCGAATGCGCCGCTGCGACGCTGACCGACGGCGCCGGTAAGCTGATGGACGTTCCGCCCGCCAACTTCTGGACGGTGATCCGGCCGGCCGCGGTGGTGCGTGACGGGACGCTGGAAGACGCGGTGATCGCCGCCGGCCCGGCGGTGACCGGCTTCGCCGTCGCTGGTGAGGCGGGACCGCCCCTCTCCACCGTCAACGCCTGACGAGAGGCCAGACCATGGCCCTGATCGTTGAGGATGGCTCCCTCCCCGCTGGGGCCAACGCCGCTGTGACGGTGGCGGAAGTCGACGCCTTCGCCGCCGACAACACGATGACCGAAGGGGTGGCGGACTGGGTGGGTGCCACGATCCCGTCGAAGGAGGCCGCAATCCGCGCTGCGACCCGCTATCTCGCCGGCCTGCGCTGGCGGGGGGCTGCCCGCGGGCGCCTTGCCTTTCCCCGCTCCGGCTGCACGGAACTGAACGGACCGGCCATCGGTGACACCGAGATCCCGTGGCGGTACCAGGAAGCGGCCTGCATGCTGACACTGAAGGCGCTGTCCGGCCCGCTGCTGGAAGATACCGCCACCGGCATCCGAAGCGTGAAGGCTGGCCCGGTGGATGTGGAGTTCGAACCTGGCCAGGGTGCAGGCACCGAATTCACCGAAGTCCTGTCGCTGCTGCGCCCCCTGCTCCAGTCCGGCGGCGACTTGGTGACAGCGCCTATCTTCGGACGGCCGGTGCCCCTTCCTCCCGACGTCTTCTGAACCCGGAGCCGCTACCAGATGGCCGATTCCTTCCTCGACGTGCTGAAGAGGTCGGGGGCCTCTCCGGCTGCCACGTCAACATCCCCTGCCCCGCTGACCTTCGGCGCCGCGCTGGTGGCCAAGGCGCACTTCCGCCACGGAGATGGCAAGTTCCGCACCGGGAAGCCGGTGCTGCTCTCTGAACTCGCCGACCTGGAAGCGGATGTCCCGGCCGACGATCCGGGGTTACTGGACGCGGTCGCGAAATATGCCGCTGGAGAGACGCCACCGCCCATCGACGTCGCGGTCGACCCGGACGGCAAGAGGGTGCTGATCCGCGGCAAAAAGCGGCTGGCTGCCGCCCGCACCACGGGGCAGGAGACGATCCCGGTGCGCTTCACCCCGGTCGCAGAGCCGTTCGGCAAGGCTGAAGGCGCCGCCGCGCCGGCGCGCACCCTCCAGCCAATCGACGACAGGACCAGCTATCCGCCCTTCCCCTACGACCAGACGGTGTTCGCCCGGCTGCGGCCGGATCAGGTCCCGCGCTTCCTGGGCCTGTTGACCGATCCCGAGCGCTGGCCGCTCCAGACGGTGAAGCTGTCCGACCTGCTGGCGATGCAGAACCGCGTCGACACCGCCAAGGTCCAGGCCAAGGTGGAGAACGGCGGCGGCGGACACGAGCCCATCGTCGTCGCGCTGGAACCCGGCCGGCTGCACATCGCCGATGGTCACCACGACCTGGCTGCGGCGTGGCTGCGCGGCGAGGATGAGAAGGCGGTGCGGTTCG
This sequence comes from Azospirillum sp. HJ39, assembly GCF_041507355.1. Taxonomy (NCBI): domain Bacteria; kingdom Pseudomonadati; phylum Pseudomonadota; class Alphaproteobacteria; order Rhodospirillales; family Azospirillaceae; genus Azospirillum; species Azospirillum sp. HJ39. The sequence goes on from NZ_CP167902.1 coordinate 50,291, forward strand.
CCGACCTGACGCCGGTCACCAACGTGCTGAAGGCGGACATGCCGGTGGCGCCCGGCACGAAGGTTCGGATCAAGCCGGAGCACAGCGCCGACAACTGGTTCCTGGAGCGCGTTGGCGACGCTATTGGGGAGGTGATCGCTTCCTGGGTGGTGCAGGAGGGGGACAACGCCGGCAAGGTGGCGCTGGCCGTCGAGTGGCTGACGCCGGGCATCAGCGGTATGTACCGGGGCCTCGACGCGGCGAAGGTGGAGGTGTTGACCGAACCAGACACGGCCACCGAAGATATTGGCAAAGCCACCCCTCAGGTGCCTGCCGTCGGCGACATCGTCGACTTCGATGATGACCGCTTCACCGACAAGGGGCCGGCCTCCGGCCCGGTCGCCGCGGTGATCCGGAACAGCGTCATCATCGACTTCGGTTCCGGCCGGCCGGACGATCTCGCCGTGGTCGACTGGTCCGTCGTCACCAAGCAGGCCAAGGCGGACCGGTGGACGAAGCCCAGCGGCAAGGTGTGGTGGTCGGTCCACGGAAAGCCGGACGATCCGGCGCCGGCCGACGGCGTCACGAAGTGCGGCGCCAGCCCGGCATTCACCCTCGACGCCAAGATCTGCAAGGTCGACAACGACCAGCGGCTCGTCTTCGGCTGGTTCAGCATCGTCGAGATCGACGGCCAGCCGATCACCGACCGGGAAGGCGACCGCGTCGCGCCGGCAGAGTTGGAGAAGGCGGCCTACGGCCATGTGCTCAACGCCCGGGTGGCGTCCGACACGCATGTCCTGATCGGCGTCGGCAGCCTTGTCGAGTCCTGCATTTTCACCGTCGAGAAGCAGCAGGCGATGTTGGCCTCCCTGCAAGCCATGGGCATCCCGGCGGTGCTGGACCTGCACTGCGTCGGCTGGTGGGGCGGCTACTACATCACTTCCGACAAGGTCTGGGAGGCGGTGAAGGCCGGCGACTACGTCAGCTTCAGCATCGGCGGCAATGGCACCAGGACGCCGGACGCCGGCCGCCGATATCTGACCTAACATTACTGAGTTGGATTGATTGCACACTCAGCCTTCATCGGTACTATATCAACCGGAGAGACACACAACGCAACCACGTAGTCGTTCACAAGAACAAATGTCATCCCATTAAAGCGGCCTGCATTTGGTATAGTATCAACTATCTTGAACCCGCTTTTTAGCAACGTCGTCATGTCTAGAACGACTGCCCTGAATCCTCTCGGCCATACCATCGGTTCCGTAGCTTGAGCATGTGCACTTGCTGAAAACAGCACGACAGCGCAAGCCATCAACAAAGCACGAAACATCAGATCACCCTCCGGCTAGATTGTTCGGATGCAAGTATCAGTTAGGTTGAATAACAGAGTCTTTCTCCCGCAACAATCGTATCTACCATCGAAAATGATGCAGAATTGGCCGCCGGGCACCCCGCCTGAGCGGTCTTTTCGTGCTCCCTTCCCTGCCCAATGAGGCCCGCCGATGTCGGACAAATCCGTCGCCGACCTCTCCAACATGCAGATCACGGAAGTCGCCGTCTGCCGGCAAGGAATGAACCAGGGCGCCAAGGTGGCGCTCTTCAAGTCGGCTGACGGCACGCCATCCTCTTCCACCAGCAGCGAGGTTCCCTCGATGTCCACCGCCTCCGGCACGGCGCCGCCTGGCACCGTCGCCAAGAACGACTTCACACCCTGCACCGCCTGCAAGGATCCGGCCGCCTGCACCAAGGCCGGCGCCTGCTCGATCGAAGCCGACAAGACCAAGAACACGGTGACCAAGGCCGCACCGCTGGCCATCCCGACGGCGGCGCCCGCCACCGATCCCCTCGCCAAGTCGGCGAAGGAGATCATGGATGACCTGTTCAAGGGCATCGCCAATCCGGCACCCGGCCTCGTCGCGGGCGTGATGAAGGCGGTCGCCGACGCCAAGGACATCGGCGGCGCCGAGGTCAAGAAGGCCACCGACGCGATCGAAGCCGGCAACGCCGCCCTGGCGAAGGCGGACGACGACGATGCCAAGACGTTCAGCCAGGTTCTGCCCGCGGAGCTGGCCTGGAACGAGATGTGGCGGATGAACGACGCCCTGACGGCCTCCTTCACGTCCATCCTGCGGTCCACCCAAGACGACGCCTCGAAGATCCAGATGATCGAGGCGTCGCTCGACGAATTCCGGACCATCGTCGGCCGGCGCATGGCCGCGCTCATTGCCGCGGCCAATGCCGGAACCGACGCGCTGATCAAGTCCGGCCCGGCCAGCAGCGCCGGCGCACAGACGCCCCCCACCACCCCCGTCAACAAGGGAGATTCCGCCGTGAGCGGCAACAACACCCCGCCCCTCTCCGACACGCTCGCCAAGGCCGCCACCGTCGACGACATCCTCAAGGCCCTGCCGGATGGCGCCGCCAAGCTGGTGACCGACGCCATCGCCAAGGGTGGCGCTGCCACCCAGGAGGATCCCATCGCCAAGGCGCTGGCGGAAAGCCCCCTCCTGAAGGCGCAGTTCGAGGCCATGCAGAAGACGGTGGACGAGGCCACCGCCATCGCCAAGGCCGAGAAGGAAGCCCGCGAGCACACCGCCCGCGTCGCCAAGGCCGGCACCGATTTCCCGCACCTGCCGACGTCGCCCGAGAACATGGCCGGCGTCCTGAAGGCCATGGAAGGCCTGGACGAGCCCGTGCGCAAGACGCTGGAGGAAGTCCTGAAGGCCGGCAACGAGGCCATCGGCAAGAAAGTGCTGGGTGGCGAGATCGGCACCAGCATGGTCAGCAAGGCCGGGGCGTACACCACGTTGGCAACGATCGACTCCAAGGCCGCCGACCTGATGAAGGTGGACGCCTCACTCACCAAGGCCGACGCGATCGAGAAGGTTCTCGACTCCGACGTCCAGCTTCAGAAGGCCTACCTGGAGGAGATGAAGTAAAATGGCCGCCACCCAGATCAGCGATCTCGAAGCATTCCCGGCCGGCGCCGACCTGTCCGGCAAGCAGTTCCACGCCGTCAAGTTCAACGGGTCCGGCACCATCGTCGCGGCCGGTGACGGTGACGACATCGTCGGCATCCTGGAGGACAAGCCGAAGCAGGGCGAGCAGTGCACCGTGGCTCTGGCCGGTCGTCCGAAGGCCAAGCTCGGCGGCAACGTCGCCGCCGGAGACCGGCTCGCGGTCAATGCCAATGCCCAGCTCATCGTTGCCGCCGCCGGCAAGCGCATCGTCGCCAAGGCGATGGAGGCCGGTGCCAGCGGCGAGATCATCCAGGTCAAGATCATCGACGCCGGCGCGCTCGTCCCGTCTCCGTAACCGCCGAGCCAGCTGCTTCCCAGACCCAGCAGCCCGCCCTTCCCGGCGGGCTTCTTTTTTGCCACCGCCATAAGGAGAGCGGGCAAACATGCCGAATCCCACTCCGCGCGACATGCACGTCGATACGCTGCTGACCAACATGTCGGTCGGCTACGTCCAGTCCCAGGATAAATTCTTCGCCAACAAGCTGTTCCCCACCGTCCCGGTGATGAAGCAGACCGACCTCTATCCGGTCTGGCCGAAGGGTGCCTTCTTCCGCGATCAGGTCAAGGCCCGCCCGCTGGGCGGCGCCGTTCCCATCGTCGGCTTCGACGTCGGGACGGCGAGCTACATCTGCACCGAGTACGGCCTCGGCACCATGATCGACGACCGCACCCGCGCCAACGCCGACAAGCCCTTCAACCCTGACAAGGCCAGTATGCGGCTGCTGGTCGGCCAGCACCTCATCAAGCGGGACCGCATCGCCGCGACCACATATCTCAAGACCGGCGTCTGGGGCACCGACTTGGCCGGCGTCGCTTCCGCCCCAAGCGCCGGCCAGTTTCTGCGGTTCGACCAGTCCGGCTCCGACCCGATCGGCGTGATCTCGAAATACAAGGACCGGGTTGCGGAGCAGACCGGTTACGAGCCGAATGTGCTGACGCTGGGCCGCGCGACCAAGCGCATCCTGAAGGAACACCCGCAGATCGTCGGCAAGATCCAGTACACCCAGAAGGGCATCATCACCGACGCGCTGCTGGCCGAGCTGTTCGAGGTGGAGCGCATCCTGACCCCGTCGGCCATCTACAACACGGCGAAGGAAGGCGGCACCGACAACCTGACCTTCATCGTGGACAGCAAGTGCATGCTGCTGTCCTACGCAGCCAGTGAGCCGGCGATGGAGGAGCCGTCCGGCGGCTACACTTTCGCCTGGACCGGCCTGCTCCCCGGCGCCACGGCCGACTGGGGTGGGGTGATCGAGCGCGGCCGTGAGGGCCGCAACCACTCCGACTACATCGAGGCCCGCGCCGCCTACGACATCAAGCTGGTCTGCCCGGATGTCGGCGTCTTCTTCTCCGATGTGGTCGGCGACTGATCCAGTATGCCTTATACCGCAGCGAAGCGGCTACGTTGGGGGGATGGGTTCATCGAGATCGGTGATTCCGTCCCCGACAACGAGCCGGGCCGCCGTTACGACCTGATGGTTCGATACGGCGAAATCACCGGAGCCCCCGCCACACCAGTTGGCGAAACGGCGGTGGCTCTTGTCACGCAGCAGGAACCAGCGCCTCCGGACGAGCTGGCCGGCATGTCGTCCCTGCCGGCGATCAACTTGGAGACGGCCACCAAGCGGGAGCTAATGGCTTGGATCGGCACGGTCACCGGCAAGGAGCCGGGGCCGGCAAGCAAGGAGGAGACACTTCGCGCCCGCGTCGCCGAGATCCTGGCTGGGCATGTCTCCAGCACCGCGTCCGACCAGGGCGAGCAGGATGGGGGCTCTCAATCCATCGAGCAGGACCGCGAACCCCAGCAGCAGCCCGAGCAGCGGCTGTCGCAAGTCACCACCAGCGCACCGGTGATGACGCCCGCCGAACCGGCCATGCGAACGGCCTGACCGTCGCAGTCGCAGCCGTCCGGTCCAGTCCGGCGGCTGCGGCTCTGCCCGGCCGGCATGGCCAGTCCGTGCAAACCAGAAGGAGACCCGGCCATGCGCAATGCCGCACGCCTGACAATGGGGTTGCTGGTCGGCGCGATAGCCCTCATCGCCGTCGCCGCCGACGCACAGCAGCCTCTTTCCCCCAACCCGATCCCTCCGAACATCGACAGCTTCTCCACCGCCGCCGCCGCTCTGCTCCAGGTCCTGTACAGCGGCGGCCCGGTCGTCATGATCGTGACCGTTCTGAGCTTCTTCGCCACCACCGCTTGGCTGATCTACTCGCTCCGTTTCCTGGTCAAGCCGGTCGGCTCCGTCATCCTGATGTTCCGGCAGGGCACGACCGAGCGGGAGCAGGAACTGGAAAAGAAGCTGACCGCCGCCGAGAAAAAGCTCAGCACGATGGAGGGCCTCATTGGGCAAATGCAGCACCAGCTCGAAGAGCAGGATCAGATCCTGAAGGCTCTAATCCCGTATGTCGATCCGAAGAAGTTCGACCCGGCCGTCCTTCAGAACATCTTCAAGAGGGCGGCCCTGGTGCCGCAGGGGGCATGATGAGGGGCCGCCACAAACTCTTCGGCATCCTGGCAGCCGGCGTCATCGCTGCGGGTGTCGTTGGCACTATCATCACCCCCACCGGGCGCGGCGTAACCCGCGCCGAGCAGACCGACACTTGGTGGTCGGAGCGGCGTGTCGGCCGTATGCGACGGCGCATGAAGCCTCCAGAGCGGACATCCCGCCACGAGATTGGCCGGCGCCTCTGGCAGATTGCCGACGGCGCCCTGACTGCCGCGAATGGGCTGGTGACTCGGGTGGGGCGATGACGACGCGCCTCTTCCGGACCATCGCCCGGACCGTCGCCAGGGCGGTCCCAGCCGCCGGAGCCGCCTACGACCTCCTCCTGCAGCAGGAGGTCAGCGGCACAGCGACCGTCGATGACGCCTTCGCCTCAGGCGCCACCAGCATCGACCTGACCGGCATCCCAGACGCTTTCGGCGCGTCGCTGCTGATCGGGGACACCTTGCGGATCGGGGCCGACCCGACCCCGTACACCGTCATCGCGCCGGCGCCGGTGACCGCCGGGAGGGCAGGAGGGGTGGCACTGTCCCCTGTCCTCTCCTTCCAAGCAAACGATGGTGGCGCCGTCGACCTTTCCCGATCGGCTTCGCACCTCTGCAAAGGGCTGGAGACCGGCTACGCCACCTACTCCGTGGCTCAGAGCGACGTCCGCGCCACCGACGTCAAGGTGCTGATCCTGGCCGGCACCTTGCCGGCGGGCGTCACGCCCAAATCCGGCGATCGCATCACGACGCCGAAGCGCACGGTCACCGTCGTCCCGACCAGTACGCCCGGTCGGCCGGCGGTAACCACTGACCCCGCTGACGCTACCCACGAATGCCGCTGCGCCTGAGGCCGGTGGCGTCCTCCCCTTCCGTTTCGAGTTTCTGGATATGATCGACCTCACATCCTTCTTCTACACGGCAGCGGCAAGCTATGACTCCCGCCGCTCCGGTTCCGGCGCCATCTCCCGGCCCGACCGTCTCGGCCAGCCGTTTCCGTCACCCCACCGCCGCCCCCTACGTCCATGGAGCCGGCCTGTCCGTTGCTGAAGTGACCCGTCGCGTCTATGGCACCATGGAAGCTCCGGCACGGCAGCCTGCGCTGGCCGTGGTCGCCGAGACGACATCCAGCAAGCCAAGAAAGCTGCCGTCACGTCTCGGTAGTCGCCGCCATATTCCTGCCCGGACGCGATAGACCATTTATCGGCGTGATGACGCAATATTTGGAATCACGCTCATGAAATCCGCCAAAAACTTGGGAATTTCCGACCTGATAGTTAGCGACGCTCTTGCATGTAGAAATTCACTGCGCTTACGGTGAATGGAGGTAAGCAATTCTATAGGAGTCCCGAAGTGGAGATGCAAACGCCGATCAGCATTGTTGTGCTGACGGACATGACCGCGAAGGTCGTCGCAGCCTATGTCGGCAGAAACCAGGTCCCGATCGACCAGCTTCCCAATCTCATCGACACGGTCCACAAGGCACTGCGCGATGCCGGCAAGAAGCGGGAGGCCATTCCAGATACGTTAGTGCCCGCCGTTCCGATCCGCAAGTCAGTCATGCCCGACTATCTGGTCTGCCTGGAGGACGGCAAGAAAATGAAGATGCTGAAACGGCATCTGAGGACCGTTTACAACCTGTCGCCTGAGGAATACCGCGCGAAGTGGGGCCTGCCGCCGGACTATCCTATGGTCGCGCCGAACTACGCCTCTGCGCGGTCGGAAATGGCCAAGAAGATAGGCCTGGGCAAAGGCAATACCCGCACGTCGCGAACCAACACGAGGGCCGCATAATGGCCAACACCGTCACCAAGCCAGACCTGATCAAGCACATCGCCCAGGAGGCCGGCCTCACCAAGGACGGCTCCACCAAGGCGGCGGATGCTGTTCTCTCCTTCTTCACCGACGCCCTGGAGCGTGGCGACACCATCCAGTTCCGTGGAGCTTTCACGATCTCGTCGACCGAGACGGTGGCGCGCGAAGGCCGCAACCCGCGCACCGGCGAGAAGGTCATGATCCCGGCCGGCCGTCGCTACAAGATCAAGGTCGCCAAGGGCGCCAGCGAGGAATGAGCGGATGGGCGCGAACGACAACCCGACGCTGACCCGCCACGTTCGTGTCGCGCCTTCCAGACCGTACATCCCCCCTGTCATCGGCTCGACTATCCCTCCAACCGTCAATCCGCTCCTGACGATCAGGTTGGCCGGGGCGGTCGGGTGGGTGGCGCTGTACGATGGCGGGGAGATGATGCGGCGCTCGGAGACCTTCCCGCCACCACCGGGGGAATGGGCATTCGGCCCAGGCGGTTCCCCCTGCATCGTCAGCCCGCCGGTCTTCACCCTGACGGCCGACGTTATCGGAACTGACCTCCCTCCTTCCCACATCTTCCGACCGGACGAATTGTCCGCCTGGACGCTCCAGCATGCCGCTGGCCGCATGCTGGACGAAGGCTTCATCAAGATCTTCCCCAGTTGGTCCGCCAAACCCCAGCAGAACCCCATCGAGCAGATGACGGCGGCCATCGCCAAAGCCACCGCCGCGGGACAGTATGACGCCGCGGCCCGGATGAGCGAGGCGCTGAACAGCATGGCGAACATGGCGAAGGTCGCCGCGCAGGCGACCGGCGGCGTACCTCCCGACCAGCAGGCCAACCGACGTCAGCGTCGGACAGAGGCCCGCGGCAAGCGGCGCTGACTCAGTCATACCAATTCCGGAAAGTTCCGACCTGTGGTCGGCACTTTCCGGGCCCTCAGACGCCGGGCGGCCCGCGTCCGCAGGCCTTGGCTTCGCGGGCATGAGCCCGCGCGGCCGCCGTCGCGGCCGATACCAGGATCAGAAGTCAGAACTTTCTGACCCTGGTATCACTCCACCGTATCCTCCTGGCACTTGGGCGCTGTCGGTTCCACCGGTGGCGCCCATTCCTTTTTGGAGCCCAGCATGAGCGCCTTCACCGTCCGCCCAGGGTCGAAGGGCGGCTTCATAGACTTCGATGCCAATCTCAAAGCGTTTGCCGATTCCGTCGACGCCACCGTCGAGGTCGCCGCACGCAAGATCGCGCAGGCGCTCTACAACGGCGTCATCCAGCGAACGCCCGTCGACACCGGCTTCGCCAGGAGCCAATGGCAGATCCTCTTCGCTGGTGACGAAGTTGCGGTCCGTCCGGTCGGCGACCACACCGCTGAAGATTTGGTGAAGCTCTCGACCTACACCAAGGTCGCAACTGGCATGATCGTGATCGCCAACGGCGCGGCCTACATCAAGAAGCTGGAGTACGAGGGCCACAGCCCTCAAGCACCGGAGGGCATGGCTCGCGTCACGATGGCCGATGTCCAGTCCCAGATTGACACAATCATGCAGGCGGCCGCGCGCGAGGCCCGTCTCAGGGAGCGCTGACCGTGACCGTCACCAACGGCTACGGCGCCGAATTGCCGCTGCTTTTCGGGGTGTTGGAACAGGGGTGGATGAAGCGGCACAGTGCCTACCCTGTGGCGAAACCATGGGGGGCGGAAGTCAACAGGGACACCGACTGCAAGGTCGACGGCAAACCGATCCCATACCTCCGCTTGTCCCGCCGCGGCGCCGGCGGCCAACCTATCGAGTTCGGCAATCCCGGTTCCAACCAGCACGCTTTCACCAGCCTCTGCATCGTCGACATCTTCGTGCCGAAAGCCGACGGCGCACCGCTCGCATCCCAGTTCGGGGATGAGTTGATGGACGACTTCTCTGGCTTTTTCCGTGAGCCGGACTTGCTCCGCCTTCGGCGGATCGCCTACAGCGACGTCGGTGTGGAGTCCACCGGCGTCTGGTATCAGGGGTCGCTGACAATCACCTACGAGCGCTACCGCGCCCAATAGGGCGGATCGCTCCGGCCGAATCCAACACAGCAACCGTACTGCCACAGCGCCGCCGGCACCCGCCGCGCGGCCATTTTTGTGCCCATAGGAGGGGCAAACGATGGCAACCACCGGGTATAACGCCGCAGCGATCGAGACGACCGACGTCGTCATGTCCTACGGCCTGGAGGCGACGTGGGCGCAGCCCCCCGCGACAACCTTCCAGGCGTGGCGCATGACGTCCGAGGGCATGGCGGGCAAGAAGACCCGCTCGCGACCGGATGAGATCAACGACAGCGCGCAGGTCAGCACCGCCGTCACCACCCAGGAAGGAGCCGACGGCGCCATCAACTTCGCGCTGAGCTACGGCACCTACGACGACGCCTTCTGCTCTCTGCTGAACTCGTCCTGGTCGAACACCCTGAACATCGTCGGCGTCGGCGGCGATATCGCCTTCGTCGCCTCGGCCGGTGGCAACAAGATCACCAGCACGACGAACAGCAAGTTCCAAAACGTCCTGGTCGGCCAGTACATCAAGGTCATGGGCTGCGCCGCGGCGCCGGACGGCAATGGCGCAGCGTTCTTCGTGAAGGTCGACAGCAAGCCGGACAACCAGACCCTGATCGTCAGCGGCAAGGCGCTGGTCGCGGAAAGCCCCACCGGCACCGCCGTCTCCATCCGCGGGTCGATGATTCGGAACAGCAACGTCGTCCAGACCCTTTTCATTCAGAAGAAGTTGGGCGCGGCCGGCTACCTGACGTATCCGGGAAGCTTCGCATCGGGCGGCAACATCGACTGCCAGCAAGGCCAGTTCACATCGGGTTCGATCAACTACATCGCCAAGATCGAGAACAAGGCGACGGTCGACAGTTCCACCGGCGGCGTACTGCCGGCCCCAGCCGGCCCGGTGATCGACCCGATCGCCGGCATGCAGGCGCTGACCCTGAACGGCACGGCCATCGCGGCGTCGGTCAATTCGATGAAGCTCCAGTTCCAGAAGCAGGGAGCCGCCGCCCATTACGCGCTTCAGTCGGCCGGCGCGGTAATGATCACCAAGGGCAAGCTCGAGGTCACGGGCACCACGGAAATCTACTTCGCCGACTTCACCCTCTACGACCGCTTCAAATCCGAGGCGATGGACCCGCTGTCCTTCCGCCAGGTCGACGCGACCGGCTCCGCCTACGTGCTGACCATGCTGAAAGTCGCACTGATGAATCCGAAGGTGACCGCTGGCGGCCCGGGTCGCCCGGTGGTCGCGTCCTTCGAGTTGGAGGGCAACCCGGATCCCGCTACCGGCGCGACCTTCCAGATGGACCGCGCGGCCTGAGCGCCGGAAGAGGAATGATCATGCAGACCGAACAGACCGCCACTCTGACCCCGACCGGCAACCACACTTGGTCCATCACCATCGGCGGCGTCACCGATGAGGGCTTCCGCGTCGTCTGGCATGGTGATGGGCGGACCGAGTTCCGCCGGACCGAAGGCGGCGATGTCGAGCACGTCGTCGTGTCCGGGCTCGATGACGGTTTCCAGAAGACCGAGACCTCGCTCGAAGCCCCGGTCCTGTCGCTGAGCCACCCCGAGATGTGGCGAAAGACGGAACAGGTGGCGGTGGAGCAGGGAGCCGACACCACCTCGACCAACTCGACTGTGGAGCAACAGCCCGCGGCCGAGGTCACGGTGGCAGGCCCGGTTTCACCGCGTCGGCGCCGCACCGGTGGTGCCGGCGCCGATGACGCGGGCGGCGATGGATCGCCAGAGACCCCGGAGAGCTGACGCCCGCCTCACCGAATACCGAGACCCCGGCCCGACAGCCGGGAAACCTGTCCGCCGGCCGGCCGGCGGGGTGATGGCGCACGCCCATGACGGGAGCGCCACAGGGGCGGTGTGTCGGCGCCGCCCCGCCCTATCCAACCGACATTGGAAAGACAGAGACCATGAACGCTTTCGTGAATACCGACCTGACCACCGACTCCCTGGCCTCCGACGCGATGAATAACCGCGCTTTCTTCAATACCGACACCGCCCTGGAGTCGGTGACCGGCATCAAGGTGTATATCGGCGATTGGGGCTTTAAGACGAAGCGCGCGGGCGGCTCCAACAAGGCATTCAGCGCCCGCATGACCATCCTGCGCAAGCCCTATGAGCGCCTGCTGTCCGCCAAGCCGGGCCCCAACGACGAGGCGCTGGTCATCCAGCAGCAGGAGATCATGCAGAAGCTGCTGATCCGCGCCGCAGCCGAGAAGCTGCTCCTGCCGGAATGGGAGGGCGTCACCATGGCCGACCTCCATTCGTCGCTGGAAGACGGTTCGATGCCGAAGGGTATGACCGCGTCGGACCCGGCCCCTTACAGCGTCGAGAACGTGGTTCTGCTCTTCACACGCTTCCCGGAGAGCTTCGACGAGTTCTTCGGTGAAGCGTCCAAGATGGGCAATTTCCGCCGGCAGCTGGTGCAGGATCAGTCGGGAAACTCCGCGAGCGCCTGAGGTGGGCGCTCGATTGGGAGCCTAAACGGGGGTTCCTGGAGGGGTTGGTCCAATCGGGGATCGACCCCTACGCCCTCGACCATGAGCCGGATCCCGATCCGTATCTCGACTGGGTGTTCACAGCCTTTGGGCGGCTGAGCACCTGCCGATCCATCGGCATGGCGGCCGGGCACATTCCCTGGACCGCCATCATCCAATATGCCGGATCCTGCGGCATCGACGATGAGGATGAGGTCGATGATTTCGTCGACCTCATCATGGCGATGGACGGTGAATATTTGCGATCCAAACAAAATGAGGAGAGCAGTACTCCTTAGGGTGCTGCCCGCCCTCATTCCTTCGATGTATCACTCTTGGACTTTGAAAAGTCCGGCATATCGGGTGGAAGCCCGACGCCCGTCCTATAGGCCCTGACCCTTAGTTCCACGTTGCTTCGCTCAATCAAGTGTTCAGCGCTCTTCGAAAAATCTTCGCTAACGGAACGGGAACGGGACCCTAATGCAGTACCAAGTAGGAGTGATAGAGAGAATAGAGAAACACAGAAGCCAATCGCAACGCTTCTGATCCGGCTCTTACCGATGATGTAAACTACAAAGGCTCCTAAAAACGTTAGCGAGGCCGGAAGAAGCGCTGCGACTGCCGGAGCCCGACTTGCACCCGTTAGAAATCCAGAGACAATCCCGATAATCGTTAACGGCATTCCTGCCCCGAGACTCCGAAGGAATAATGTCCTTCCATTACCATAAAATATAGCCCGGCTATACAAATAGCCGACAATAATAAAAATTAAGTATACTATCAATGACATCACCAGCAGAAATCCTGCCGACCATATAGCCTCAATCAACAAATACAATTCCATTGAGATATTGACCCATGTCTCAACAAGTTGCACCTACAGATTTTTGCTACTTCTGCATTGAATCCGGCTTCACAAGTGATTTCAATGCAGGAACAGGTCTGACGTCCGGAATGCTAGGGGTCGGTACAGACAATGGCGGTGGCGGGACAGAGGATGGCGGTGCTATAACCTCAGGAGGTACATTGAAGGTGTTTCCAGGCAAAACAACTGGACCCTTTTGACTCACACTGACGCACTCAAGATGCTTCTTTCGTTCGGCAGAATCCAAAATGTCTCCCCGGATCAGTCTTTCCCTGAGTATGCGGCAGATATCATCCGACGCCTGAGATGATGCCGGGTGAAAATAACCGACAAACACCACCGATATCATCGGAAGCAGCACGACCCCGTTACGCATCATCGCACCCCAGAGGACAGACGCGGTTCGTTGCCGGTCATCATGTCAGGTTGCCCAACAATACACAATTACTAATTTAAGCAGTTTTGGTAAGAAAATAAACGCGCATAACGCTGCGGTTCAAGGATTTTCTCCATCAGGGCCAACCCCTCAAGCGCTCCAGATGAAAAGGCTTCTCCATGCCCGATGCAGTTCTTTCCGTAGGAATCGACGGGTCCGGCGCCGAGCAAGGGTCCCGTGCCGTCCGCCGGTCGCTGGAGGACATCAGCAACAGCGCACGCGACAGCATGGGTGCTGTCGACCGCTACAATTCCACGCTCGGCGCCGGCGGCACCGCCGCCGAACTGTTCGCCAAGCAGACCGCTACCATGACCGCGGGCATCAAGGCACTGGAGAGCAGCCTCGAAACCAGCACGCGTGCGGTCAACGACCTGAGCATGAAATTCGACGTCGTCCGTCAGGCGGCCAAGAGTGCCGTCACGTCTCTGCAGGACTTCGGGCGCACCAAGTTCACCGGCGACGTCACCGCACAGATGAACCGGCTTGCCGACGACATGGCCCGCGCCATGGATGCCGGCGGCAAGGGCGCAGTCACCGCGGCCCGCGCCGCCCAGCGGGACATCCTGACGCTCGCCAAGCAGCAACTCGACCAGCAGATGGCCTTGGTCCGTGAAGAGGCGCAGAAGCGCATCGCCGGTGCCCAGGAGGAGTGGGAGCGGATCAAGGATCTGCACAAGGGCGCGAAAACGGAGATCGCCGCCCAGGAGCGTGCTGCGGCTCAGCAGGCGCTGGAGCAGGCCAAGGCCGCCGCCGCCGCGGACATCGCCACGGCGAAGGCGGCAAACTCCGCTGTGCTCGCTGACCTGCGGAGCCGGACCAACGAGGTGATCGCGCTCAAGCAGCGCGAGGCCGCGGTACAGGCCGAATACGAGCGAGGCCTCGGTGCCGTTGCCAAGACGGAGCAGCAGCTCGACGGCGCACTGACCCGGCTGATCGCCACCGAGAAGTCGCACGCCAGCCAGGTGGCTACCGAAGCGCAAGACAACGAGCGGCTGCTCGCCGTCGTTCGTCGTGGCACAGAGGCGCGCGAAGCCAGCACAACCGCCATCACGGCCGAGACCGTGGCGCTGCGTGCGCATGCCGATGCCACCCAGCAGGCGGGCCGCTATTCCGTGAGCAACGGTGGGCTGCTGTCCACCAACATCCCCGCGCCAGCATCTGTCACGCCTGCCCAGCCGTCGCAGACTGGTGCGAACCTGGAACAGGAGAAGGTTGATGTCCTTGCCCTGACGGACGCCCTCGACAAGCTGACCCTTCGGTACGATTACGAATCCGCTGCCATCGCCCGGCGCAATGAAGCGCTGGACACCCTGCATGCTGCCCGCCGGGTCGGTGTCTTGGACGACGAAGGCGAGTATGAGCGGCTCCGCAAGCTGGTGTCGGGCGAACAGGCCCAGGCCGATGCGCTGGTCGCACTGAAGGGCCAGTACAGCGGCGTGTCCGAGGCGCAGCGCCACTACACGACCGAAGTCGAGCGCGTCACGAAGATCCTGGATGCCGCCGGCGCGTCCGACCAAGACCGTGCCGCCATCCTGCGCGAGGTGGCGCAGGCCTATGATCCGGCCATCGCCGCACAGAAGAAGGCGACGCAGGATGCCGAGCGGCTGGCAGCGGAGAATGACCGCCTCGCCGCGTCCTACGTTTCCCTGATGGGGAAAATCGATCCAACGGTCAAGAAGCAGAACGAATACGAGCAGGCGCTTGCGCAGGTCGTCGCCTATCACGCCAGCGTCGGCAGCAGCACAGAAGCCATGGCCGCGGATATGGACCGCGTGAAAAACGCCATGGGTCCCGCTGCGATCGAAGCGCAGAAGGAGGCCGATGCGGTCACCAAGCTCCTGGACCGCCTGGATCCGACGGCCAAGAAGTCCCGCGAACTCGCCGCCGATCAGGAACTGCTCCGCAAGGCCATGGCCGCCGAAGGCGCCGATGTCGCCAAACTCACCGCGGCGATGGAGAAGCTGAACGCCGAACAGGACCGTCTCGGCAAGGGCACGTCCAAGGGCGAAGCCCGGATGAACCAACAGGTTCTGGGCTCCGTCGGCGTCAATACGATCCAGTCCCTGGCATCCGGCATTCCGCTCGAAACCGTCGCCATGACGCAGGGCACCCAGTTGCTCACGCTCCTACAAGGCGGCAGCGCTGCGCTCCTTGGCTATGCCGCGGCCGCGGCTGCAACAGTTGGGCCTGTGGTCGCGCTCGGGATCGCCGTCAACAATTACACCGGCTCGCTGCGCGAACTTGATCGTGTGAATCGCCTGACCGGCAACAGCACAGGCATGACTACGGCGCAGATCGTCGCCCAGGCTGACGCGGCTGCCGCAGCAGCGGGCATCTCGCGCAGCGCCGCTCGCGATCTTGAAACGCAGTACGCCGGCACCGGCCGCATCGGCGGCCAGATGCTGGAGCAAGTCACCCGCGCGACGAAGGACTGGGCCGTCGCGACTAGACAGGACATGGACACCGCGAGCAAAGAGCTCGCCGGCATGTTCACCGACCCGGCCCGCGCGGCGGAGGAGTTGACCAAAAAGTACGGGTTCTTCTCTGACGCGCAGTTGCAGGTCATCAAGAACTACCAGGTACAGGGCGACCTGGAACAGGCGCAGACGCTTCTGCTCGATGGAATTCGCTCCCGCACGCAGGGTGCCGCAGAAAACGTCGCTTGGTACGCCAAAGCCTGGGAATCGGTTTCGACCCACATCAGCGACGCCGCAGATGCCTTCGCGAGATATGCGAGCGACACGAGGACAGTGGGGCAGCTGAAGGCCGTCGCTGATAAAGCGGCTACCGACTACAAGGCTGATCCGAACGGCAGCAATTGGGTCAATGGCGCGAAGTTGACGACCAAGGAGATCGCTGACCAAACCGCGGCTGACTATTCCCGCGCCTTCCAAAATGCAGAAGCCGATTCCTGGTTCGCCGTCATCGAAAAGGGCAACGGAGACTTCAAGCGTCTCCAATCCTCGGTCATGGACTTCGCCCGCTCGGTCGACCCGGCCAAGAACGCCACCCAGGCCTACGCCAATGCCGAAGGTCTGCTGAACAACGCAATCAAGGCCGGCGCCACCACGAAGGACGAGGCGGCCCGCCTACTGAAGCTTTACCGGGACCAGCTCGAACAAAGCATCAGCCCAGCGAAGACCTTCGCGACCGAGATGGAGCGGCAGGCCCGCGTCATGGAGGCGGCAGCCGGCAGAGCGCGTGACTTTGAGCAGCAGCGTCAGGCGGTTCTCCAAAAGCGTGGTGCACAGCCAAGCGACAGCCTGACCGGTACGGAGACGGCAGACATCAACCAGGGCCTGGACCGCAAATACGCGGCCGAGGGGACCGACCGGCACCGCACGGCACAGGAAGCCATAGCCGACGCACGGATCCTTGCTGCCGCGACGGCATCCCTGTCCCAGCCGGCCATCATCGCCGCACAGGCGCAGGCCGCGTTCAACAAGGTGATCCGGGAGACGACTGACACCACTCATCCCCTTGGTAATATCCAAGCTGCGCAGCAGGCCAAGCAGGACGCCCTCACGAAGAGCACCATCGAGTGGTCGACGCAAGTAGACGCCTCAGTTGCATCCGCGAATCTCGCCGTTGCCGCCGCGCAGCGGCTGGCAGCAGCCCAGGCGCAGGGTGGCGATATTGCCGCAGCCCAGGCGCAGGCGATGAACGTCTATGCCGAACAGACCGCCCGCGGGGTCGACCCGACACGCGCGCTTGCCCTGGCGCAGGCTGAACTGCAAAAGTCCATGGTGTCGCTGGCGGGCCAGCAGGCGGCCTGGAACCGTGACATGCGGGAGCAGATCGACGCTGCCCAGCGCCTCGCACAGGCGGAGTCCGTCTCCGGTGCAGCGGTCGCCGAAGCGACGATCCAGAATAAGGCCCGCGCACAGGCACTGAAGGAAGGCGTCGGACTTGAGTCCGATCGCGCCCGCGCAATCGAGGCGGGCACCCGCGCCCTGGAGGCGCAAAATGCTGTCGCGCGCGTCAACAATTCGATCCGGCAGGGAAACCAGGATCTGAAGGTCGCCCGAGCCGAATATGACCTCCTCGGTGCGTCGAATGCCGAGCGGGAGCGCTCGGTCGCCATCCTCAAGGCCACGCTGGAGGTCCAGAACTCCGCGGACTGGCAGGCCGTTCCGCAAGCGACCCGTGATGCCTGGATCGCCCAGGCTGGCGCGGTGGCTGAATACAAGTCCCGCGTGGCCGATGCGACCGAGACCAGCCGGGATTTTGCCAACGTCATCAGCAAGGGCTTCGAGGACGCTCTGCTGGGCGGGGAGAAGCTGTCGAACGTGTTCAAGGCGCTCGCCAAGGACATCGAGCGCGTGTTCCTGCGTAGCTTCGTCACCAAGCCGATGGAGGGATGGATCCAGGGCACGATGACGAAGCTGCTGTCGCCAACCCCCGCCAACGACAACATGGTCAAGGCGGTGAACGACAACGATCCGGGCGGCTACCGAGCTGCGTTCGAGCGCTTGGGAAGTGCCGGTTCTGCTGCCGGCTCGCTCGGCACCCGCGGCAACCCGATGATCGTGCAGTTCGGGGATGGCAACGCTGCGCTGAACTTCAGCGCAGCGACCAACGCCGGACCGATGCCGGTGGCGATCAAGGACGGCGGGCAGGTTGTCGACATGCTCCGGTCGGAGGCACGCGCGCAGGGCGTGCCGGAGGATGTGGTGCTGGCGGTCGCCAAGATCGAGAGCAATTTCCGCCAGTACCGCGACGATGGCCGGCTGCTGACCTCCAGCGCCGGGGCGCAGGGCGTCATGCAACTGATGCCGGGCACGGCCAAATGGCTCGGCGTCGATGCGTCCGACACGCAGCAGAACATCCAGGGCGGGGTGAAATTCCTGTCTATGCTCGGCCGGCAGTTCGGCGGCAACTGGACCAACGCCATCGCCGCCTACAATGCCGGCCCGACGCGGGTGCAGCAGCACCTGACCCAGGGCCGCGCCCTGCCGGCCGAGGCGGTGACCTACGTCGAGCGGTTCGGGAAGACCGTCCAGACCGTCAGCACCGATGTCTCCACCATGGGCGCCCGCGTCGGTGGCGTGACGAAGGCGCAGGAGGACGCGCTCCAGGCCCAACTGGACGCGGTGGATGTCCAGCGCACCGCCATCGACAGCACGCAGACGCTGACCGTCACACAGCAATCGTGGGTGGACAGCGCGCTGGGTATGACCAGCGTCACCAAGGACGCCTCTTCCGTCATCGAGGTGCAGAGCCGGGCGGTCAGCCACATCGGCGAGGGCGCCATCAGCGCCGCCGACGGGCTGGCCCAGGCCGGCGACAGCGCGACCAAGTTCGGCGATGCCGCGACCGACGGCGCCGACACCTTCCTGGGCGGCCTCTCGAAGATGCTGGGCGGCGCGAGCGACTGGCTCGGCGGCCTCTTCGGGGGCGGCAACAGCCAGCAGCAGAAGGTCATCAAAAACGCCGACGGCTCCACCAGCTTCGCGCCGGCGACGCAAGGCGTTGGCGGCTCGTGGCTGTCTCAGCCGGTCTTCAAGGAGGACAACGCCCAGCGCCTGTTCGATGCTGGGCAGTCGGGGTCTTGGCAGAACGGGCAGTGGAGCAACACGTCGGCGGGCGGCACGACCTGGGGGCAAGTGATCCAGGGCGTCGGCGGCATCGCCAGTGGTGCTCTGACCGCGACCCAGAAGGGCGCGACCGCCGGCCAGAAGATCGGTGGCGGCCTCATGGCGGCCGGCGGCGTGGCGGCGATGATCCCCGGCGGTCAAATCGTCGGCGGCGTCATGATGGCGGCTGGCGCGCTGCTGTCGGCCGTCACCGGAGCGAAGGACCGGGGCGAGAAATACTCGATCTCGCACATCACACTGGGCGAAAACGGCAAGTATGCGCTGGGCGCGTTCGATCAGGACAATGGCGGCGATCCCACACGCTTCAATTCAGACGCCAGCAAGGTAGCGAAGGGCCTGAACGACATCGCGGCCCGGCTGAACCTGACGCCGAAGGCCGGCGACAGCTACATCGACAGCAAGCACAAATCGGCGGAGCAAGCCGCCCTTGAGCTGCTGAAGGGGATGAAGTCGGGCGTGCCGGAAATCGCCTACGCCATCGCGCACGAGAGCGC
Organism: Azospirillum sp. HJ39; assembly: GCF_041507355.1. Lineage (NCBI taxonomy): Bacteria > Pseudomonadati > Pseudomonadota > Alphaproteobacteria > Rhodospirillales > Azospirillaceae > Azospirillum > Azospirillum sp. HJ39. Next base: position 69,510 of record NZ_CP167902.1, read on the forward strand.
GACGTCGTTGGAGGATATGCTGTCGCACTTGGAATTCGCGAACAGCTTCAACGATCAAGTCCAGGCGCTGCGCTCGTCGATCTCCGACCTGTTCAGCCAGTTCCAGACCGGGGTGGACAGCGCCAACACCTTCGGCGCGTCGTTGTTGGACGTCATCGACAACGCGCAGACAGTTTTTGCCGTCAGCTCCGGTGCCAAGCTGCCGGGCTTCGCCCGCGGGACGGTCTCCGCGCCTTCGGGCTGGGCTGTCGTTGGCGAAGAAGGGCCGGAAGTCGTCCGGCTCGGCGGCGGCGAGCGGATTTGGAATGCTCGCGAGTCCGCCCAGATGCTGGCCGGGCTGGGGCAGGGTCGCGATGACACCCTGATCCACCTGCGCAGCACGGACGAACTGTCCGCGGTCCGTCGCGCGCTGGGCATGAACGGCAAGGTGAACCCGGTCACAGGGCTGCTCGGCTTCGACGACAGCGGCGACGGTGTCGGATCCGACAACAGCCCTGGCGGCGAGCGCGACACCCCGGGCAGCGGCACGTCTCAGGGAGATACGGGCAGCGGCTACGGCGTAGACAGCAATGGCAACAGCAACTCCTCCGATGGATTCGGTGGCTTCCTGGATGCGATCGGTGAGGCGCTTGACAGCGTCAACGAGGCGCTCAGCGAAGCGGTCGGAATTCCAGCGCAAGAGACCCAGGCCCTTGCCGGCATGGTGGGGATTTTTGGGACAGCTGCCATCGGCGGCATGCGCGCGGCAGCCGAGACGCTTGGCGGCTTTTTGGAGTCGACCTTCGGAGCCGGCGAGGCCGGCTCGGTGTCTGGGCCGGGCGATCCGGGCGGAACAGCCAGCGGTGGCGGGAGCTACGACCCCGGCGTATTGGAGACACTGACGCGCCTGCGCGACGTGATCGCCGCCGATCCGAATGGCGCGCAGGCCAACGCCCTCATTGGCGCGGCGGCGGTAGGAGGCCCGCGGAACGCCACCGTCCAGCAGATCGCGGACGCGCCGTGGAAAGTCTTCGCCGGGTCGCAGGACGATCCGCTGGGGGCTCTGGAGGAACTGGACACCGCCGCGCAGCAACTGCTGGCCAGCACCGGCCAAATCCCCGACGTCCTTCAGCGGGCGCTTGACGGCGCGAATGCCTATGCCGTCGAGCTGGGGATTGCACCCGCGACCGCAGCCCGGCAGATGCAGGAGGAGCAGGCGCAACAAAAGGCCGACGCGCTTCAGGTGCAGTTCGATGCCGTCGGGCTGGTCAAGGACCGGATCGCGGAGCTGAACAGCGTCGTCGTCTCGCTTGGTGACAGTACTTTTTCGCCGATCGGCAAGGACTTTGACGCCCTGGCCACGGACATGAAGAAGGCGGCGGATGCTTATGTCGCCGCCGGCCAGTCCGTGCCTGACGGTCTCTTCGGTGCGCTCAACCAGATGGAGGCGCTGGGGGCTGTCCGAAAGCGCCTCTTGGACGAGGTGGCGGGCGTCACCGTCGAGACCAGCCCGGAAGAGCAGAAGGTCGAGCAGTTCCGTGGGAAGTGGAGCACCACCGCCACCGATCTGGTCAAGGCTTTTGCCAGCGTGGGCATCATCGGGGACGAACTGGCGGCGAAGCTCAATGAAGGCTTCTCGAATGACCTGCGGAAGGAGCAGGGCTCTTACAGCGACAGTCTGGACACCGCCTTCCGCAAGTCCAAGGGGGAGGAGGGCTATGACAGCGCCGTTGGCCTGATCGACGCCTACAAGACGTCGGTGAAGGACGTCACCGCCCTCTGGCCGGAAGGCACCGCCCGCGCCGAGCAGATGGCGAAGGTCACCGGCGCTCTGACCAACAACATGGAGGGCTTGGTCAAGTCGGGCAGCATCACCAGCGCCAGCCTTCAGCAGATCATCACCGCATTCGGCGCCACGCCGGAGGTGGTGAACGCGGCGCGGGCAGCACTCCAGGCACTGGCCGACGCGACGGCGGAGGCGGCCCGGTCCTTCAATGCCGGCATCGATTCCCGGATGTACGCCGCGCTGGGCAACAGCCGCGGCTCCGGCCTGATCACCCTGGACGAGCAGCAGCGCCAGGAGCTGAAGACCGCTCAGGATGCTGGCCGCGACACGACGCAACTGCAACAGGTCCAGGCGGCGGAACGGGCGGCGCAAGCCTTCCAGTTGGCCCAACAGGACATCCTCGCCGCCTATGACCAGCAGATCAGCGCCCAACAGGACCTGATTTCGGAGCTGCAGGAGGGTGCCGTCGCCGCGGCGGCGGTCGCCCGCCAATTCCGGCAGGCCTACGACAGCTTGGCGCTCAGCGACAACAGCCCGCTGGGCGCTTACGACAAGCTGCTGGAGGCTCGTCGGCAATTCGAGGAAGCCTACAGCACCGCGACCAGCGGAACTGCCACCGACACGGAAAAGACAGCGGCGGAGTCGTTGCTCCAGCAGCTCGGCCCCACCGTCGTCCAGTTGGCGAACGCCTACTTCGCCAACAGCGACAGGTCCGATTACGACCGCGTCCGTGCCGTGTTCGATCAACTCGGAACGCTGCCGGTCAACGCCGATCTCGGCACAGCCGATCAGCAGCTTCAGGCTGCCCAGGACCAACTTTCGGAGCTACAGAAGGCCCGGGCGGAGGCTGCCCGGATCGGAGAACGGCAGTATGGGGCAATCAGCGGCCTCAAGGACGTTATGGATCAGTCGTATGCGGTCTGGCAGGCTGCCTTGGGTCCGCTCAAGGCTCTGACCGGCACCAACGACAACACACCGCACTACGGCGCTCCGGCGGCGGTGCAATCGGCATGGGACGGGCTGTCGGCCGAGCAGCAGCACGGCATCGCCCGCGCCATGGGCTGGGGCGGCGATATCGACGAAGCCTTCAATATCTGGCTGGCGACCGACAAGACCCGGGCTGCGACCTTCGAGGGCAACGTCACTACCGTCGGCAGCGGGGCGCGGTATGGCGCTCCAGAAGATGTGCAGCGAGCCTGGGACGGGCTGACCCAGATGCAGCAGGCCGCCGCGGTCAAGGCGGCCGGCTACGACGGCGGTGTGGATGCCGGGCTGAACGCCTGGGTGAAGCTCGGCCACCAGGCCGCCTTCGAGGCGGCAGTTCGTGCGGCCGCGCACACCGCCGGCGTGCCGGGCTTCGCCGTAGGCACCATGTCGACGCCTCCGGGCGCGGTGTGGGTCGGCGAAAAGGGGCCGGAGTTGCTATGGCAGGGTGGCGCCGCAGCGGTGGCGTCGTCCGCAGACAGCATGCGGATCTACGACATGTGGCAGTCCGCTGCCAATGACCGCCTGCCCTACGGAATTCCGTCGATCGGCGATCGATCAACGGTAGCTCCGACACCAGAGCGCTTCGACCTGTCCCCCCTCGTCCGACAGGTTGCAGAACTCACCCGTGAGGTCAAGGAACTGCGCGCCGAGCGGAGCAAGGACGCGCGCCGGAAAGAGGCGCTCGACGAACAGGCAATCATCACCAACGCTGCCGGCCATGAGCGCACCGAAACAGCGCTCCGCCGGCAGAGAGACCGGGACCGCGCGGCATGATCCACCTCGTAGAAATCGGCTGCTACGTCAACGCGACGTCGGCGAGCACCCACACGGTCGGAACGGGGCTGAAAGGCTTCGTCCTGACCTCCGGGCCGCAGGCCACCGTGTGGATGACCCTCCGCGTGGAGGCGACAGACGGATCCGGTGCCTGGATGGAAGGGCTGGTGGCATGGGCGGACGCCACCGGCTTCGCGCTCAGCGTCAAGACGACCGGCGGAATCGGCACCCATGCCGGGTGGAAGCTGGCCGCCGGCACGCTGCGCTTCTCGAATGAGGAATACGACACCGCCACCGCGCCGGGCCCATACGAGCCCATCATCACTCCCGAGGGGTATGCACAGGGATCCGTCAGCCTCCATGGAGACGGAAAGTCCTTCGGCGCGGCCGACGTCGAAAAGGGGCTGATCAAGATCATCAACGCCGGCCTCCGGGACCATCTTCGACGCTACGCCTATTTCGGCAGGCTGGCACGAGAGTTGATCGTCTCCGATGCCGGCGCCGATTACAGCACGGCCACTGTCGTCCGTACCGGCACGGTCGAGCAGCCTGTCGTCAGCAAGGAGGACGTGCTCTTCCGCTGGCGCGGCAAGCTGTCCGATCTGGACAGCCGGTGGCAATCGTCCACCTATCCCGGCACCGGGGCCGGTGGCATGTCGACCGTGGGAGGTGAGGGGCTGAAAGACCAGCCCCGCCCTCGGCTGCGCGGCTACCGGCCGCAGATCGAGCCGGTACCGACCAACAACGTCGGCGACCTTCGGCAGATCAGCGACCGGCGCATCCACGGCGTCGCCGACGGCCGCAATCGGGGCGCCCCCATCACCGTAGGGACGAAGTGCAACACCCTCCAGGTGCTGAAGGACTCCACCCCCGCGTCCGGCTCCTTCAACTGGTATGATGGCTCCGACGGCGATGGCGCCTGGTGCAAGACCACCTTTGGGTCACAGGGCGGCGTCTTCACCTTGGCGGCATGGGAGGGAGCGACGCCGGCCGCCCGGACCCTGGCCCAGGTCTGGCGCAGGATTCTGATCGAGGATTGCGGCTACACGGACAGTGACATCTCTGGAGCCGACGTGTCCGCGCTGGACACGGCCTGTCCCTGGGAAGCGGGGGTCTGGGCCGGCACATCCGAACGCACCAAGAAAGACGTTCTGGACGAACTGTGCGGTGGCGTCGCCGGTTACCATGATGACGATTTGAGCGTCTGGCGCATTGTCTTCGACGGTGCCGCCGCCAGCGAGACGGTGTTGACCTTCCGAGAGCTCGTCGGTTCCGACGAGGATGCGCCCTTCGGTCACGTGCCCTATGTCGACCTGGAACTGGTCGCCAGTAATGACGATACGCGCGGATTGCCGGTCTGCGGCGTCGACATCCAGTTCGCGCCGCGCGACCGGAAGCTGGACGCCGGAGACCTTGCGGGCGACAGCACATCGGCCACCGACCCGGTGGGTGGCGCGGACATCCGCGCGCAGATCACCAGCGAGTCGCTGACCGCGACGTGGCCCACCACGGTTGACGGCAAGGATGCGGCGGTCATCGCCCTGTGGGGCGAGCGGCGGCTGCCCGTCAAGACCGCGCTGCGCTACCGCTCCGATGCGCTCGCACTCGCCCAGCGGCTGTTCGCCGTCCACTCGGTTCCGCGCGATCGCTTCACCCTCACCTCTTTCCTCAACGAGGAAACTCTCGTCGCACGGCCAGGAGCCTGCGTCATTGCGCAATCGAGCCGGTATGGCCTGTCGGTCGGCAAAGCGCTGCGCGTCAACGGGCGCCAGTTGGAAGGACAGTCAATGAAGTTGGACCTGATGGAGATCGCGCTATGAGCAACGTCAACGCGATCATCGGCTTCGACAAGTGGACCGGCCAGTTCATCTTCGAGGCTGGTGGTAGAGCCTGGGATCCTGACCGGCCGGTGACGAATCTCGGATCGATGCCGCTCTATCGCGTGGGCCAAACGGCGTCCGGGAACGTCGCAGATACATCATTCATTGCTCGATCACCGACGCCGGTGCCTGTCGGGCTGCTGGCCTTCGTCGGCCACGACGCCGATGGCGACGACACCTTCGACATCGAATTGTTCGCCGATTTCGACATGCATGAGCCTGTTCAGGCCATCTTGGGCGAAGAATTCTGGCCCATCGTCTACGACCGGAGCGCTCTGCCGTTCGAGCACGAGTCTTTCTGGACCGGCAAGCTCTCAGCTCGGCAGCGCGCGAAGAAGCGGACGCCGGTCCGGCCGGTTTGGCTGCCAACCCCCGTCATGGTCCAAGCAATCCGAGTAACGATGCGCCGAGACAGGCCGGCGGTGGGTCCTTTCCGGATCAGGATGTTCGAGATCTGCCTCGGGCATCAGGTGTCGATCAACCCCTCCTTCGGAATGAGCTACGGCTTCAACTTTCGAACGACGGCTCTTCAGGCCGCCTGTGGGCACAAGGAATTCAACAGGCTTCCAAAGGCTCCGACCTGGAAGGGTACCATCGATTACCTACCCACGGACGAAGCGCGTCAGCGCATGCATGACGCAAACGAAGAATATGACCTAGATACGCCGTTTCTATTCTTCCCCTTCCCAAGCCGGAAGGTGGATTGGCTCCGCATGTGCAACTTCGTCCGCAACGTTGATCCAACGCCGTTCCGGATCGTCACGGATGAATACGACGAAGTCCCATTCTCCTTTGAAGGGGTTCTCTGATGGTGATGTTGAAGGGCAAGGAATACACCGGCGCTGACCTCGGCACCAATTTCGGCCACAAGCGGAAGACCCAAGCCGGTGCCGACGGAGTAACCCGCGACCAGTGGGAGAACCTCTTCGTCGATGCAGTGGCAGAAGTTGGCGAGCACGCACTGGAGGCGGCTTCTCTGCGCCAGCAAGCAATCGATGCCGTTGCTCAAATTGCCCCATCAGTGCCCATCGTCACGGCGGCTCGCGACCAAGCTGTTGCTGCCGCCAACACCGCCGCCGGCATCGTTCAATCGGTCGACGTCGTGGATCGCGCCGGTATCCCGCCCATCTTGGATTTTCCCTTCAGCGGCCCGGCCGCTGTCCCTTCCGGCGTCATCACCGGATCGTCGGGCAAGTGGGTGACCGGGCAATCCGGCCTGCTGACCTATGTGCCGGCCGGTACGGCGCCCATCGAGTACGACCCGATCACATCGGCGTTGCGTGGTCTTCGTGTCGAGCTTGCTACCACGAATCTCATCCTTGGCAGCGACGCCCCATCGACACAGGCGGTCAGCGTCACGGCGCAGGCTTACACCCTGAGCTTTTACGGCACCGGCACGGTCACGCTGTCCGGTGCCTACGCTGCTTCCGTAACCGGCACAGGAGCATTCCCGGCGCTGAAGACGCTGACGTTCACGCCGGCCGCAGGCACGCTGATGCTGACCATTTCGGGGGCTGTCCAGTTTGCCCAGTTCGAAACTGGCGTACTCCCGACGAGCTACACACGCACGGTGGGCTCAACCGTCACTCGCGCGGCCGACGTCAATGCTCTACTACTATCCGCAGTAGCCGGTTGGAGCGCCGCCGAAGGGACTGTGGTAATCCGGGGCCGGACCGCTCTCGGCATGGGCTCGACCGGACAGGTGCTGTGGTGCATGGACGACGGCACCGGATCAAATAGGTTCTTCATCTATCGAGAGACCAATCGGATTGTCTACGCACTAACCCAGGTTGGGGGCGTCACGCAGTCGAGTCTTGGTCTCGGCTCCGTAGCTGACGACGCTGCAATTTGCGTCTCGTTCTCATGGGCCGCAAATTCTTTTGTCGCGTCTCTGAACGGAGGGACTGTCGTCACGGCATCATCGGGCAGCATCCCTTCTGGGGTGACAACGCTGCGGATCGGCTCGCTGGTTGGATCGTCGGCGCCCTGGAACAGCACGATAGCGCGCCTGACGCAGTTCCCGCGGCGCCTGTCCAACGCGACCCACCCTCTCCTGACCGCGTGAGGCTGACATGCCCATGACCCTGAGACTGCGCGCGGACACTGAGGCGGCGCTGATCGAAGCCTTGCCCATGCTGCGCGTCATCGATCATAACGGCTCCCCGTGCTGGCTGACCGCTGGCCCGGTGTGCGATGTGGACCCAATCGGCCCCCTCGCCCTGACGGCTGCCGTCGTCGATCCGGAGACAGGCGAGGTGGTGACGCCCACCGTCGTAGACGAGCGCTTCCATCTCAACGCCTATCCGGCGCCACTGCGGCTCGATGCCGATCCTGCTGCATGGGACGCCATCTTTGAGGCCGCTTCCCCCTTCGTCCTGAGCGACATAGCCAATCCCCGCCGGAGGCGCCAGCAATGACCTATCCCCTCGCCGACACGTACCACGCCGGGCTTATGGGGCCGCGCGACAAGCAGAATGCCGATGCGGTGCCCGGCATTCAAACCAGCCTCGCCATGGCGCAGGCGGGCGTCAACAGCAGCATCCAGCAGGGGCTGCATACGGTCTGGCTGCCCGCCATTGGGCTGGTAGGCCGCACCACCAACGGGCCGATCTACAACGCGTCTGAGACCTCTACCAATCGTGTCATGATCGCCGGCTATGACTTCGATCCTTCGACGGCGCAATACGCCCAGGCCATGGTCGCCATGCCGAAGAGCTGGGATCGCGGGACCGTGGCTGCACAATTCCTCTGGACCGCGCTGTCTGGATCTGGCTCCGTCGCCTGGGGCATCCAGGCCCTGGCCGTGGGGGATGGAGACGCTTTGGACGCGGCTTTCGGCTCTGCGGTCACCGTGACGGATGCGCTGCAATCCGCGTCGCAGGCCCATCTCACCAGCGCGACTTCGGCCATGACCATCGCAGGCAGCCCGGCAGCGCTGGACACGGTCATCTTCCAGGTCTACCGCGACGCAACGGCCGGCGGCGACACGCTGTCATCGTCGGCACGCCTGCTTGGCGTACGGCTGTACCTGACCATCGCCGCGCAGACGGACGCATAATCATGCTCATCAACGCGCTCAGCATGTCCGCCACTCTGCCGACGCGGCGAGGGTGGGCAGCCATCAGGATCAGCTGCCACAACAAGTCTGGCGCCGGCCAGACTTACAGCCTCAAAGAGTTGCGGGTCCTGTCAGGCGAAGCGCAGCTCCCAACTGTGCCGATGACGAGCGATACAGCGCCGTCGCCGCTTGTTGCGTCTGCGTCCGTCGTCAGCGGCGGTTTTGAGGCATGGCGAGCGTTCGATGGCAACACCGGAACGTATTGGGACTCTGGCGTAACGGAAGGCATGCCGTGGCTGCAAGTGTATTTCGGTCCGGGCTCGTCCATCGGCATCAGCGGTGTCATCATGACAAGCGGCTTCGCTGGCGGCGCTCCATCCTCGTTTTCCGTGCTTGGGTCGCAAGACCTGGCCAACTGGACGCAGATAGCTTTCCCGTTCGGCATCAGTTGGTCGAACGACGAGACCAAGACGATCACTTGGTGACCGCGACAACACTCCAACCCTGACCATCCCCGGCCGCCTGTGAGCGGCCTTTTTCATGCCCGGAGGTTCTCGCATGCCCGACGGCCCATCCCCGGCCGAGCTGGAGGTGCAGCAGGCGCTGGATGCCTGCGGCGGCAACCGAGATGCCGCCCTCCTGCTGCTCGCACACACCCTCGTCAACGCCCGCCGCGCGATGTGCGGCGGCTTCCTCCGGCTCGGTCAGCCGGCCGGCCCAAGAGCTGAAAAGAAAAAGGGCGCCAGCAGGCGCCCGAGTTGAGGGAGGAAGTCCGACATGCCGTCAGACCGCCTCAGCTTCCGGTAAGCGCCTTTCCATTTCCTCTCTACCCCAATGGGAGAAACCCCATGTCCACCACGCCCACCGGCGCGGCGATCCCGCGCGCCCGCTCTTATACCGGCGCTGCCCGGCACCTCCCGCTCGGCGCCGTTGACCGCGCTGCCCGTGACCTCGGCTGCGAGCCGGCCGCCTTGTCCGCCGTGCTGGTGGTGGAGACCGGCATGCGCAGCGGCTTTCTGGCTGCCCCGGACAGCCGGCCCCGCATCCTTTACGAGGCCCACATCGCTCACCGGCTGTGTGGGCGCCAGGTGGCCGGCCTGTCGGTACAGGCCTGGGATCGCACCCTCTACGCCAGCACCGGCGGCGGCGAATGGGACCGACTGCTGCGCGCGGTCGACCTGCTGGGCGAAGACGTCGCCCTGGAGGCCGCATCCTGGGGTGTCGGGCAGGTGCTAGGCATGAACGCCGATCTGTGCGGCTTCTCCAGCGTCCAGTCCTTCGTCCGCGCCATGGCCGAAGGCGAGGAGCAGCAACTCGGCGCCGTGGCAGCCTTCATCAAGGCGCGCGGACTGGCGGACGCGCTCCGCCGAAAGGACTGGCCGGCATTCGCCCGCGGGTACAACGGCACGGCCTTTGCCGCGAACGCCTATGACACGAAGCTGGCGGCGGCCTATGCCCGTGTCATCAGCGGCACCCCGGCCGACGGAGCGCTGTCGATCGGCGATTACGGCCCGGAGGTGGCGAGCCTTCAGCGGGCACTCTCCGCGCTCGGCTACAAGGTGTCGACCGACGGCGACTTCGGCCGGATGACACGCAACGCGGTGGAACTGGCCCAGGTGGCCCGCGGCCTGAAGGTCGACGGCATGGTCGGGCCCATGACCGCCGTCGCGATGGGGCTGTAGCCATGGCGATCGACGCCAAGGGCTTGCTCGCCCAAGTGCAGGCCAACCTGCGGGCACTGGAGTCCTGCCCGGTTCACGACTTCCAGCGCGAGGATCGGCGCCCCATGCCCGCGCGCTACCGGTGCTCCCGTTGCGGCGCGGAGGCAAGTCTCCAGTTCGTCAACGGCTATCAGCAGGGCCGGATGCACGCTGGCGCCCCCAAGTGATCGTGGCGGACGTGTCGATTTTTTCGCCCAGGTCGTAGGGCGCAGCGTCGCGCCTCATCTGCCGCCTCGAAAATTAAGGTGGTCGCCCGGCGACAGCCCTCCGACATTGTGCATGCGGAGCCACGCCGTTGTGGATAACGCAGCCCGAGTCGCTGCCATAATCCGCACGGTAAAATGGCGCTTGCGCCATTTGTCCACAGAAAATGGCAGTTATCCACATAACTTTTGTCGCGTGCATGCGTTTCACGGGCATGGCTCCGTGAAACAAAAGTGGCGCTTTTGCGCGAGCTGCATCTGCGCTATAAGATGCCCCATGACGAACCATGCAGGCGCGACACCGCGCCTTCGCTGCGCACTGCACAGCGAACCGTCTTCTCCCACTTCGAATTTTGGATGGCGACCCCGCTTGTCCAAAAGCAGCGGCGGCGGAGCTTCTCCCCAGATAGCTCCGCCGCCGTATCCCCGCTCGGCCGTTTGCGCGGCCGGGCCTCTCCATCGTCTATCAATGAGGTATGCACACGATGAAGAACTCCACCTTACATAAGGCTGCGTTTTCCTACAATGGGACTATTATTCATGATCGCGGTGAGACGCTGAATCTTACCGACATGTGGAGGGCTGCAGGGGCACCGGATGGGCGAGCGCCCAACGATTGGAAAGCATTACCTCAAGCCGTTGAATTTATACAGCATATTGCGCTTTCTGCAGGAATATCCGGCAATAAGCACATTGTTACTAAAACTGGCCGCAGCGGCGGAACTTGGGCGCACTGGCAGATCGGCATGGCGTACGCCAAGTACCTCAGCCCTGAATTTCATGAGTGGTGTAACGGCGTGGTTCGCGCACACATGGAGTCAAGTAGGGTTGCACATACAATGACGACTGCGCAGATCCATGCCGAACTGAAGCTGCGAATTACTGCATGCAACGCCGGAACTCGCCTATTGGGTGAAGCTCGGCGGAATGGTGGTCCAGAATATGCCGCCCAAATCATGCCCGTAGTCTTGAACATGCTTGGCATCAAAGCTCCCGCTGACTTGTTTCCGTCACCACTGCGCCAAGGGAACCTTTTTGCAGCACTCCCAAATTGGCCGTCACAGCCGCCCCATTGACCTTCTCGGCCGCCCCTCACCGGGCGGCCTTTTCTTTCCTCAGGATCAACCAGTTCCTCGGTAGCTTCAATGTGACCGCCGGGGAGGACGCCACCCCACCCTGTGTTCCGCTCGCGCAGAAGCCGGAGGCGATATTCCCGGTCGCCCGGCGATCACGATCTGCGACGTGTGCGTGCTGAGCGTGCGCTTCCCCGCCACTGAACGGCCTAACCAGCTTCGCAGACCACCAGCCTACCACGACGATCCGCTCACGCCATTCCGCCAGGGGGACTCTGGCAGGATCCTCCTTAGGCAAAAGACCGGCTCATAAGAATAAGTGAAAATCAGGGTACAAAATCACACATTTTCAAAAATATAGGTCTAAAGTCCTTTTAGCCAATTGAATGAAGGAGGCAGCTATGACTGTTGTGAAGGCTGGGCAGATTTTTTTTCAATAACGTGACTGCCAATAACACCTCACTGCAAATCATCAATCCAACGGCAAATGTCGCCGGCGCTGTTGTGCGTACGGCAACTCTGCAACTCTACGGGGCGGGTATTGCTTATCTCATCACTGGTACTTCCGCTCCTGGGCCGGTTGGGGTCAATACGCCCGTCATCGCCTGCCATAACTCGACGCAGGCTTCGGGAATGACCGTTCCCTATTCGATCGAACTTGCGCCGGGCAAAGGACTCTGGCTGCGCGCTGAGGGAGCGCTGGGTGGTGGTACGAACGTGTCGTACGACCTCTACTCTGCGTGATCCGTTAAAAAAGGCCGCCCCCAGTGGGCGGCCTTCTCTATTGCTGACTCTATCGCCCTCCCGCGCGCCACCCCGGCCGCGGGTTTTTTCATGCCCGAAAGGAGCCAATCATGGCTGTCATCGACTGGCGCGCTGTGGCGATCTATGCCGCTGACCGCTTTGCTGAACCTTCCACCCGCCTTGCCGTAGGGGCCGTCCTCTCCCGCGCGCTGGGGCACTACACCCCGGAAGACGTGTCCCTCTGGCTGGAGGTGGCTGGCTACGTGCTGACCGGTATTATCGCCGCCGTCCCTGATGGAAAGCATTCCGCATGACCGGCGTCATCGCTTTCCTCGGCACCCGGGCCGGCGGCATCGCCGCCCTGGTGCTGGTCGGCCTGCTGACCGCCACAGCCGGCGGGCTGGGCCTGTCCCTGTGGCTGATTCGCTCCGACCTTGCCAACGAGCGCCAGCGGGCCGACACGCTGGAAAGCGCGGTCCGTCTCCAGAACGACGCTGTCATGGACTGGCAGGACAAAGCCGCCGCGGCGAAGTCGGCGGCCGACGCGCGGGCGCTGAAGGCGCTCGCCCCACGCCCCAAACCCAACCTCAAGACCGTCGAGGAGCTGAACGCATGGCTCGCCTCCCCCTGACCCTTGCCGCAGCGCTGCTGCTGTCCGGCTGCGCCTCCGACCAGATCGCCGTCAAGGTGCCGGTGGTCCAGCGTGCGGAGCCGCCGGCTGATCTGGTTGCGCCCATTCCGCCGCCCGGTCCCATCTTCAGCGCGCCAGGCACATCGTCGATCGCCTGCCTCGATCCGGCGGGGCGGGATGCCCTCGTCGGCTATGTCGAATTGCTCCGGAAGAGGGTGGGCGCATGGGAGGCGTGGACGGCGCCCTGATAGAAAGATAGGCCATCACGAACACGCCGCGGTACCGAGCATCGACACCAACACGCTGATGGACTTGCTGGTGCCCCATACTGGTGCTGGGGATTTCATACTTCCGCCGAAATGCGTCCCTCCCCCGCGCCTCCCGCACTCCGGATGCGATCGGAGGGCAGAGCGAGGAGATCGAAGCCGGATCATATAGGAACTGGAGGGACCGGCGGTCGGTCTATCCACTTGCTAAATCGGACGCACCCGTGCAACGAGCATCCGTAGATTGAAGTATCGACTTTCGAGGATCGACATTCATCATTATCCCGGACATCATCCGATTGATCATCGCTCATAGAGAAGCAATATGCGCCTTGCCACCTTCACAGTCGCTTTCCTGATCCTCGCTTCCCCGGCCGCCGCCGAGAGCATCGCCGGCACTGCTTCGGTGATCGATGGCGACACCCTGGAGGTGCAGGGCAAGCGCATCCGGCTGCATGGGATCGATGCCCCGGAAAGCGCGCAGCTCTGCCAGGACGCCGCCGGCAAGGACTGGCGCTGCGGCCAGCGGGCAGCCAATGCGCTGTCGGACCGGATCGCTCGGAGACCAGTGACGTGCGAGGTGAAAGATACCGACCGGTACGCCCGGAGCGTCGCTGCGTGCTCGGCTGGTGGCGAGTCGCTGAACGCCTGGATGGTCGCCAACGGCTGGGCCATGGCGTATCGCCAGTACAGCAAGGACTATGTCGACGCCGAGGCGACTGCCCGGGCCGCCCGCGCCGGCATCTGGGCCGGCACCTTCCAGCAGCCTTGGGACTGGCGAAAGGACAAGCGGGAGGGCAAGCAGCAGCCGGCCAACCAGAGCGCCGCGGCGCCGGCTGCGACCGCCGTCGGGTGCAAGATCAAGGGCAACATCTCAGCAAAGGGCGAGCACATCTATCACGTTCCCGGCGGCCGGTTCTACGAGCAGACGCAGATCAACGAGCGCGACGGAGAACGGTGGTTCTGCAGCGAGCAGGACGCCGCCACCGCCGGTTGGAGGAAGTCGGCGCAATGAACAACCGCAACCCTGTTTCCCGTGGATTCGCGCTCATTGTCGAAGGCGCGGTGTTCGCCTCCGTCGTTGGCTTCCTTTACGCCTGGAGCTGTGTCGCGGCTTGGCGGAGGTCCCCGCGACGATGAGCCGATTACAGAAGACTTGGGTGCGATGCGCCATTGTGGCGGCTCTGCTGATCGCTGGCGCCGCAGCTGCGCGCGATACGCGGCTAACCGATGATGAGGTGAAGCAACGGATAATTTCAGAATCGATCGCGTCTTACCCGGGTGCCTGCGCCTGCCCCTTCAGCACCATGCGGAACGGGCACAGATGTGGTGGCAGGAGTGCCTATAGCAAGCCAGGCGGGCGGTCGCCGATCTGTTACGCCGACAACGTGACGGAAGCGATGGTAGCGCGTTGGCGACGCTCGCATGGTGAGCGCATGTGAAGAATGAATTATGATTTCACTTTCTGTTTAATCGTAAAATAGTAGAACAGAATAACATAATGGAGCGCACAATTGCTTGACAATGTGACATACCCGCTAAATGTCAGCTTGATCCGTCGCGATCTTACGAATGCACCGCCCGGCGGGGGAGTGCCAGGGCCACATCAAACCAGAACCGGATTTGGGCAGTTCACACTGCAGTTTACGCCAATACCTCTGACATTATTTTATAAACTTGACGATCTATACATTGAAGGCTTTCGAGCGCGGAATGGAAAGCTTTTCCTGGCAAAAAATGCACATTGCTCGGTCGTGGCCGATTATCGACTTCCTTATGGAAATGAATATGGCGAGCTTGGGCTTGATAGAAGCTCTCCATTCAAGTTGAGTCTTGCGAATGTGAATGGCGCAATAACAGATCTTTACTACAGAATAGATGGAAAGAATCCTAATGATATCAAGAAATCATTTTGGACTATATGCGTTGCCTTCGCGGAAGCGGTACGCTTTGATGACGTTATTCTATCTATTTTACACAACAAAGATATTGATGATTTGGATTGGACACACCACAAGAAGGCAGACAAAGTACGAGTGGTGAAGGCATAGTTTAGCAGAACCATAATTGGAGAATCGCTCGGTGGCAGACATTACTCCATTTCCCTCAATTCCATTTCCGCCAGCATGATGAAATCCTTCCGGCGCACGACCTCAGCAATCAGCCACAGGGTATAATCGCTGTGCCCAGGCTTCGGCGGGTCCGCCGGCTGGACATGGCAGCCCCGCCGGCCGCAGGCTGAGCATCGGGCCTTGCGAGCAAGGTCGACGAACGGCGTCGATGTCCCAACCTTGCCGATCAGACGCTCGATGTGGACCCGCACCATGTGCGGGCAGGCGAGGCACCAGAATTCGACGTGCAGGCACCCGGACTGCCGCCAGTCCTCCAGGCCCCTCTGCTGGTAGCCAAAGGTGACGGCCGGGCCAGTGGTCACAGCGGGATAGCCCCGAGATCGACATCACTACCCGGCGCCGGCCGGCATGCCTCGAAGGCGTCGTGCTCCTCCTCCTCGGGCTCGCGCACCACCAGTGCGTCCCGCTCGGGCGCGTGCGGGCTGCCGAGCAGCAGCATGGCGGCGATGGCCCGCGCCTGACCAGCGTCGCGCGCCAATGCGACGACTCGACGGCGGGTGCCCTCGATCACGAAAAGGCGGCGGCCGGTCACGGCTTGTCCGCCAAGCTGTACGGCGTGCTGTGGCCTGCCGCGCCCGGCCCGAAGGTGATCCGATAGCCGGATCGGCGCAGTTGGGCGACCAAGTCGCGGGCGATGGTCTCGCGCGTGGTCACATCGGCCCGGCGGGTGGTCAGTCTGCCGCTGTGCTTTGCCAGCACGATTATCAAGCCGATGATCAACTGCTCGTCCGGAACAGGCTGGCCCTCACTCGACCATGGCGAGGGTGGCTTCTCTTGGAGGTGGTCATCCATTGTGTTCACCGTATGTTCTCATTCATGGGAACCGAATTTGCCCAGCGGGTCAATCTGCCATTTATGGCAGATTGACCACCCCTGATCGATACCGGCTCCAACTGAAGCCCGGCTATCCCACAGGAGCCCAATTCCACTTGGAACTTCCCTACGCCTATGGCGCCGGCAGTCTCTGCGACTTCCGTATGGAGTTCACGCGCCAATATGACTTGGAACATCCCTACGCTCAGAGACCCGAATCGGCGCACCCAAAGCCCCGGTACGGAATTTCCCTACGCACCCGATTCGGTTCTCCAGTCACCAGTCGCCATCTGGAACATCCCTACCCGATGTTCGGAAGATCCCTACGCGACTCGCGTTTTCCCGTGGAACTTCCCTACTAAGCAAATAGATCTCTTCAAATAGATTCTCAAATAGCTTGCGTAGGGATCTTCCAAGTTGATCGGACCAAAGCTCTATGGTCAATTTTCCCCATGTTGAGGAGGGATAGGGCATGGCAACGGTCCACAAGTTGATCCGTACCCACGGGCGAGATATTGCTCGCGCGATGATTCCTCATGAGGAAATTCCTTACTTCCAGATCGCCTCCTCGATCATGGAGGAAGAGAGCAATGAAACCGGGATAACCTATTCCGGATTCTGCATGACGTCCCTACCCCACCGGCGGCTTCCCGACGATCTCCCCTGGGTCAGATCCAACGGCAGCATGTCTCTGCTCATCGAACCCGGCCGCCGGCCGAAGATCAAGAGCCCGCGCACAGTTGCGGATTATGAACTCGTCGGGGTGCCATACGGAGCCAAGGCCCGCCTCATCCTGCTCTATCTCCAGACCGAAGCCCTGCGCAACAACAGCCCCGTTGTCGAACTCGGCCGCTCGATGAACAACTGGCTGGAACGAATGGACATCTCGTCTGGTGGGGCCACCTACCGCGAGGTGAAGAATCAGGCTGAGCGAATTTCACGATGCAAGCTCACTTTCGACTACGAGGGACCTTATGGCGGCGGAATGGCCAGCGGTCATCGTAACGACAGCATCGTCCGAAATGCGATCAACCTCCGGGCCGGCGACGGCCAGGGAAACCTCTGGGACGAAACGGTCCAGCTGTCGGACAGCTTCTTCATGATGCTGAAGGACCATCCGGTACCGGTCTGGGAACCGGCAATCCGGGCCATCTCGGGCAAGAGCGCAGCGATCGACATCTACATCTGGCTCGCCTACCGTCTGCACGTCCTTGAGCGGCCGACACAGGTCAGTTGGGCTGCGGTGTACGAACAGTTCGGCGCCGGCCGGCAGACGGAAGACGACGCGACCTATCGCAGCAGGCTCCGCGCCTTCAAACCCGAATTCCGCAGGGCACTCCAATATGCGCTCTCGGTTTACGAGGATGCGGTCGTGCAAGAGGCCGACGACAAAAGCGGCTTGATCCTGCACCGTTCCCCTCCCGCGGTACCGGAACGCCTAATCGGAAAAATTGGAGCGTAGGGAAGTTCCAACCCCCCTCCAATCTGGAGCCCCCTATTGGCGTTGACACTGCCGGCTTAGGTGCCGCACCTTCACGCCAATTACGGGCGTGATATTCGTCCGACGTTGGGGGAACCATGAAGATCCTGTTGATCCTGAACGGCAAGGGCGGCGTTGGGAAGACCACGACAGCCCGGAATATGGCCGCAGCTGCTGCGGCATCCGGCCTGAAGGTCGCCACGTTGGATACAGACCCTCAAGGAACGCTCACGAAATGGTGGCAGAGGCGCCCTGAAGGCGCGCCGGCGATAGACCACTACCAGGAATCGCTGGCCGACATGGAGGGGCCGGTCGAGGCACTGGATGGAATCGACCTGCTGGTGATCGATACCCCGACGGCAATCGAAATGGCTGGGATTCGCCCCAACGCCGAAAAGCTGATCGATCAGGCAGACCTGATCCTCACCCCGCTCCAGGCAACCCCGGAGGATCTGGAGTCCGTCCGCGGCACCCTTATGCTCATCCGCTCGCGCGGAAAAGCAACCACCTTCGTGCTGAACAAGGTGAAGCCGAGGGTGAAGGAAGTAACCGACGCTCGCCGCGGGTTGGCCGGCGGCGGCGAGGTTGCCCCTGTCGACCTTCCAGACCTGGCTGAGGTCTACCGCAGCTTCTCGGCTGGCCTCGGTGTCGTTGAGGTTGCCGGGGCCAAGTCGGTGGAGGATTTCATTGCGCTCTGGCAATACGTAGCGGGTAAGCTCGGATTCAAGTCATGAAGAAGGCCACCAAGACAGCGGTTTCGGACATTCGGTTCGATGACATTCACGTCCCCTCCCCTGCCCCCGCGGGTGCGGTCAAATCTCTAGCCGGCGAGAGTTTTGAGGACTCCATCAATCGCCTGTTGGAAGAGAGCCGGGAACGGTTCGTCCTCGTTGGCGAGATCCTGCTCGACTGGAAAGCCAGCGTGCCGCATGGGCAATTCGTGAAGCTCATCGCCGAGCGGATCGAAGCCGGCGCGTTGCGCAACCTCAGCTATCAAAGCGCAAACCGGTACATGACGGTCGCCTCTGCCCTGCGGAATGGGTTCGTCGATCCGGACGAACTCCCGAAGGAGTCGGAAGCCGCGTATCTCCTGACATCGCTCAAGGAGGACGAGCTGAAGATCGCCAAGGAGGAAGGCCTCGTTCGCTCAACGGTGCGGAAGGCGGAACTGACAGCTTTCCGGAAGCGCCTTCGGGCGCCCTCCCCTGCCCCAGCGCCCGACCGCCGGGCAGAGTTGCTGCGGGAGATCGAGCGCGCGAGAGATGAAGAGCGCCGATGGGCGGAACGCCGCGCTCAGTTGGAAGCCGAGTTGGCCGCCATGTAACGATGGGGCTTCAGCTTGGTATCCAGCACCTTTCGTGCTTGGGTCGCTGATCCGTGAAATGGGTGGTCAGGGTCCTCGATCGGCATACCGTAGGCGTTCCGGTCGCCGGCAATGGCCTCGACATCGCTCAGCAGAGCGGATAGCGCAGCCTCTGCCTGGATGGCACGGCGAGAAAGCACGTCCAGCCGCTCAGCTACGGCCTCCGGGCTCTCCAGGGTGTCTGAGCTCAGTGCCTGTGTGGTGTCTCGGGTCAGGGGACAATCCTCCTGTCGATGCCGGCCTTCCGTGCTAGCTCCAGCATTCCGGCCGTTCCTTTGCCGCCGGGAAAGCCGATCACGAGGTCGGGCTTGTGCTCGTTGAGCATGCGGAAGTTGCGCAAAGGCCCAGCCCTGTTGCCCTCAGCGTTCCAGCGTGTTGGCACGCCGAGATAAGAGATCTCGCAGGCACGCGCCCACGCCTCGGCCCACCGGTCAGCACCTGATATAAGGCCGCGTTGAATACATGCCCCGTGGATGATGAGCGAGATCGTCCGGGCTCCGTGAACATCGTCGAGCACCGCGAAAAGCGTCCGATGATCGCTATAATTCCGCCCTCCGCAGACGAGGACGCGGTAGCTGGTGGCGGCACCCTGTGCGGTGTCGGTCATGGTCTCAGCCCTCCCCGCTCAAGATCCGGCGCAACCGGTAGATCGGCCGGCGGTGCTGGTTCAGCAACCCCGTCGGCTCTTCGGTCATCCACTCGCGGACATCAGGCACCGACACCGGCCGAAAGAGCTTCCCCCTGATGCCGTCGCTCGGACCGGTCAGCAGACCGTTGAAGTGGGCATCGACCATCGACCGCAGAAGGTGCTGGCGCTGCTCCCATTCAATTTCACTGCCCATCGCGTCACCCCTCCCCGCGCACCGCGTCGAGCACGGCCTTGCCCGCATCCGTGAGATCCCACACGCTGTCGCCCGGTTGAAGGTCCAGTCGCTTGGCCTCTTCGGAGCTCGCTGGATGCAGTGCGATCAGCCCCGAGTCTGCGAGCTGCGGCCTGCACATCTCCCCCTCGCTGTCCTGCCAAGCATCGATCATGTTGGCCGGCGTGGTGATCTCGCTGACCGCTGTGCCCGGGCACCCTTCCCCGCCGCATTCGCCTTCCGGACCGAGCTCGGTCCCATCACCAAGCCAGCCGCATTGGGAGCAGCGGACCGGCGTGGATGAATTGCGCGTCTGCCCGGCCGACTGGGTAGAACTGTTGGAGTTGATGGCAGAGCGCAGATCCTTGACGAGCGCGCTTTCGTCGCCGTGGCAATCCGGGCACTCGTCCCATTCTCCATCGCGGAAGATTTCGCCGGGACGGCCGTAGGATGCACACCGCTTGCACTCCAGGGCGGACAGCGCGCGGCTTAACAGCGCCGTCACGGTCAGGCCGTCCTGCGCGTCCAGGAGAGCGACCGGTTTGCCAAGCCCGGCCCGCGGCGCGGATGTCTCGTCGGGCAGCGCCTCCCCTGCCGTCGGCTGTGCAGCTTGGGCGCCGGAGAGGGCGGTATGCTTCCTGGACACCCAACAATTGCACTTCGCGTCCGCATCATGAGGACCGGCGGCGCAGGACGGGTCGTGCCACTCCGGAGCTTCCTTCAGCACCTGCATCAGCTGTTCGACCGACGGCTCCCCGACCATCTCGGTCATGCTGTTCCGCGCGGCCATGGCAGTAGCGGCGAGGAGCCTTTCCACCTCGTCCAGCTTCTCGCAGACGAAGTTGATGTTGTCCTGCGCGCCCGGGCTGGTGGAGGCAAAGTCGTATGTCTCGTCCAGGGCGCACCGGATCTCGCCAAAGATCGCACCCACCGTCTCGGTCAGCTGCCCGGTGCTGGCGGATGCCATAGAGGCCGGAGCGGCGGCGTGGACGAGAGCATCATGCGTGACCAGCACGGAGCAGTTGGCGTCGTCTCGCACGATGGCGTAGCTGGCCACCATCTGTCCGGCGCGCCCCCACAAGACGGTCAGGCCGCCGTTGACATGGATCCCGTTGCGCAACAGCCCGAACCTTTCGATATGAGACGGGGTGCCCGAGCAGCGTTTCTTCCGCACTGCATCCAGCCAATCGAACCCGGCGCGGGCTGCATCGATCTCGTCCGTGTAACGCCCAGCCGTCTCGGTCCGCGCCGACGTATCTGCCGGCTGTGGGGCGGCGAGCGCAGCCTTGATGATTGGACCGGCCTGGCTGGCGGGCAGGGTGATGCCCAGCTTTGACGCCGCGTCGGAGGCAGCAACGCACATGTCGGGACTGACAGTGATTGTCGTCATGGTTTCATCCTCTGCGCCTATGGCGCGGTTGAATGGGGGTCAGCGCCCGCCGGTGAGCGGCGCGCCGAATGTCCAGAAGGCGACCGACCCGGATCGGTAACCCTGGTACCGGCGGGCGAGGGCAGGGCGGATCAATTCTTCGAGCAACCAGACCGGGATGCCGCGGGGATCCGTGTCCATCTCGCGATGGCATTTCGCGCAGAGCACCAAAATCTGGTCGTCTCCGACCTTCAGCGCCATTCCACCCCGCCCTTCCGAGTTGAGGTGGCAGCCGACCACGCCGATGCGGGATCCGCACCGCTCGCACGGCCGATGCTGGGCGCTGTCCAGGTACACCCGATCCCGGATCCGGACCGGCTCGGCAATGGTCAGCACCGTCTTGTCGACGTGCCCCCGCGCCCTGCTGCGGGTCTTCGACAGCAGGAACTCGGGGGCGTCGGCAGACGGGTAGCGAGTAGGCGGCATCCCTACTACGCCGCCTCCGCCAGCCGCTGCCTCGGCGCATCGAGCGAGTGATGCGCGTTGGCCAGTGCCAGCAGCATCGCCATCCGCTTCGGCACGCTGTTGCCCACCAGGCGCATGGCCTCGGTCTTGGTCAGCGGGCGCGTGACATAGACGACGTTCCCATCTTCCCCGGTGACGACCAGACCCTTTCGGTCCCGCTTTGGAACCGTGATCAGGTCAGGCATCCGGAGTTCGTGCGCGGCGGCAGCTTCGACCGGCTTGAGCATGCGCATGCCGATATCGACCACGATCCACGGGCCGAAGATCACGAATTCCCGGTCGTCCCACACTCCGTGCCGGCGCAGGAACGCCGCGACCTCGCGGGCACGCTGCAGCGTCTCCGGGGGCAGGGGAGGCGCCTGCAGGTCCGCGCCAGTGACCATCGTCCGGTCGACGGTGGACTGGGTGGCCAAGGGCGCTTGGGTGTCCTGATGCTGGACGCCGCTGCTGTACTGGTGGTGAAGGAAAGCAGCGGTGACACCGTCGTGGGCACCTCCTCGCTCTCCGCCGGCACACATTGTCCCAGCCGGGTCGGTCACTGGCTGGCCGTCCTTTGATGACCCACGGAATTCGGTCAAGTAGGCGGCGGCCAACTGCTGCTGCGTTCCCGCCGTGGTCAACGTCGACACGCTCTCATCCATGCCGTGTCCGATGACGCCTGTGTTGTGCTGAACCATCCACGCCCCGGCTATTGCGTGCTTCGCTCCACCCGCAACCTGTGTGCCGAGCGCTTCCTTGACGTCGAGCGCGCGCGGGGCCTGCCCTTCCCGTTCGCCGTAGCCGGTTTGCACCATTGTAGCGCCCACGACGGCCTGCCCACTGGTCCCAGTGAACGTACGGGTTGGTTCCTCGGTCGGCCACGCGTATGTGCCCCGGCCTGTCGTGCCGGTGTTGGCGGTGCTGACCACGGCCGCGCCGATGACCGCGTTGTGCTCCCTCTGCGTCTGAGAGACCAGAGGGTCTTCGGCCGGCTGACCGATGCTATGCGAGCGGTGCTCCTCGAGGAAGACGCCGACAGTGCCGAAGCGCGCGGCCCCCGCCATCACCGTGTCGAACGGCTGCTTGGCCTCCTGGCCGACGCTGTTCTCCTGGAACTTCGTCAGGTGGGCTGCGACCACACCGTGATGCGGGATCTGCGTCTGGGCTCCCAGAGGCTGCCCGGTGTGCTGACCGATGCTCTCGCCACGATGCTCAACCACATGGGCGGCGACCAAGTAGTCACGATTCCCGGTGGTAAAGGGTGGCACGGCGTCGTCGGCGCCGGCACCGACGTTGTTGGTGTTGTTCGCCATGATGGCCGGGGCCAACACCGCGCCCGCCACCCCCATCGACGGCGCCGCTCCGGGATGATACGTCGAATGCGAACAGGTGAAGGTGTGCGGGGGCTCGAACATCTCGTGGCCGACGCAGTTGTTCCGGAACTTCGTGACGTGCGGAGCGAGCACCGCCCCGACGATCCCAAACCGGTTCTCCGTGGTCTGGGTTGGCAGGGAGTCGGGCATTTCGGCACCGCGCGCCTCTCCGGGCCGGCGCTCTCCGTGGTAACGGGTCAGGTGTGCCGCGATGACCGCTTGGTCGTTGCTGCCGGTAGCTACGCGCAGCGCGTCGTGAACGTCGTAGGTCCGGCTGCCGCTGCGAGCGTCGTCGCCGTGAGCAACACCGACCAGGGAGGCTGCCACCACGCAGCGGTCCTCCTTCGTGGTGGTGGTGTTCAGCGCATCGCTGACGGCCATCGGCGGACTCTGCGCGGCCCGGCCGCCGGCCCCGACGATCGTCGCCCCCATCACCGCCAGTTCCCCGCCCTTCACGCCGGCGGTCAGGACCGGAGCCGGCTCCATACCGGCGTGGACCCTCCTGGGCCCGCTACTGGAGTGGGTGGTCGGGACGATGGCCGGAATGACGGCGGTGTCGGTGGCGGCAACCTGCCGGACGGCATTGGGATCGCCTGAGCCATTGACGACCACGTTGACGTCGACCACGGCGAACTCGCCCCGGTGCGCCCCGGTGATCGTCGGGAGCGGTTCACTCCGGTCGATTTCAGGCCGCTGGCCATGATGCGTCAGGTGGATGAGGAACGGTTCCTCGGCATCCAGCACGAAGCGCTTGATCCCGACGGCGATCCGCTTCTGTGTCGCTGCGGCGAGATCCTTCTTGCGCCCGAAGATCGACGTCAGAGGGAGCGACCAGTCGATGATCTCGGCGGCCATCCGGTAGGGCAGGCGGGAGCCGGACCGGACCAATTCCGATTTCCGGCGTGCATGTGTGGCGGTCGGCCAGACGATCGGTTGGTCACTGAATACACCGACCCCCCATAGCCGCTTGCGTGCGGTCGGAATGCCGAAATCAGCGCAGTTTAGGTCTCGATCCTCGAACCGGACACCGAGGGCTTCCATGTGCTGTTTCCAGGCACGGTAGGTCCGACCGATACCGGTCTTCTTATTGATGGCCTTCGGATCGCGGACCAGTTGCTGTTCTTGTACCGGCACCTGCTCACCCTTCGCAGCCACGGTGCCATCCAGCTTGATGACTCGGCCGGTGGCCTTGTCGCGCTTGGCGATCAACCTTGCCCATCCACGTATCTCCCGGACATTCTCCAGGTAGACGACTTCCGGGCCGCGACCATGCTTGCGGAGCACCCCGACCCATCGGCATCCCTGCCATGGCATGGAGCGAACCCGCTTCGACCGCGGCGCGCCGCCCTTGGCCACTGAGTGATCTTTGCAGTCAGGGGACAGCCACAGGATGTTTACGTGTCGCCCTTGGGTGGCTTCGAGTGGGCAGACTTCATAGATGTCGGCCTGGAGGTGCTTGGTATGGGGGTTCAGAGCCCTATGGGCGGCGATTGCAATTTCGTCATGGTTGACCGCCACATGAACCGGGAAGCCGGCATCTTCCAGGCCCTGGCAGGCCCCTCCCATTCCGGCGAAGAGCACGACGTTGATGTTGGCGTCGAGCGGCCATTGTCCGTCGGGGTGCCGGGGCCTTCCACCAGAGCGGCGCCCCCGCTGCTCGGAGCGACGTATGCCGCGGGTCCGCGTCTTCGAAGGGCGGACCACATCGCTTACCGGAAGCATCTCCGGATCGAAGAGGAAGGAGCCATCAGCCATTGGCCTGCCCCTCCCTGTGGGGAGTGCGCACTGGCCGGCTGAACGCTACGCACGGCGGCGATGTCCAAAGCAGGGTGATCGGCCGCGCGACGTTGAGCGGGCGAATGTCCCAGAAGTCCGGCAGGCCGTGTCCGTCGACTTTCGGTACGACAGGATGCATTTCGCAACGCATGACGTGCCCGGCGACGTCTGCATGAGGCCACATTCCGAGAGGTACTTTGCCGGTCATCATCAAGCTCCTGGGGCCACGCGGTTGTCGACAATGGGCACCGCGGCGGGCAGCCGGTGCCCGATCTCCAACGCCCCGGTCTGCTTCAGCCGGTCATAGGCGGCGAGATCATGAACCTTGGCGAAGTAGAGCCGGCCGTCATCGGGCGGTAGGTCCTGGAGCTTGCCGCCCACCTCATATTGGACGATGCGGGGGTAAGCGATCCGCCCATCGGATTTCCGGATCCCGGTTCCGGCCTGGACGCGGAGCCGTGGGCGCGCGGCGGGAAGCTGCTGGTCATGCATGGCCGGCCACTCCCGCGACGAGCCGAATACCGGCAACGATGTCCGCTCCCAGTTCGCGCAATTCGATGCCACGAGCCCGCCGTCGCAGCCCCTGCGCCGTGGCGCTGTCGCCGTCAGCGGTCATGATGCAGGCCTGCGCGCGGAACATCGCCGCAAGTGCAAGCCGGCCGGCGCGGGTATCCGGTTGCCGGTTTCCCCCAAGCGGTAAGGATATGATTGAAATCGATCGGGAGTTCATTCAGGTGTCTTCCTCTTCTCCTATAAGGCAAATCTCTCCTGTTGGCGCGCGGCGTCTTCTGCGCACCAGTGAAGGCGAAGTGCCAAGTCCGTAACTGCTTTGAACTGAACAGAAGTCTACGGTGTAGTTGCGCTGTAGTGGCAGTAATAATCCGTCAAAACCAGATTTTCTTTTAAGAAAAACTGCGCAACGGTTTGAAAATCTCTTTGATCATGCAACAGCGCTTACTGAGTTTATCGCGCTGTTCCGCTCCACCCATATTCGCGCCTGCAACGCGGCATCGAGGCGCGCGATCACTTCGCTTGGCGCCTTGGTGACGTTGATGACCGGGTTGTCGCCTTTCCCGTCGCCCTTCCAGGCACGGGCGAAGAAGCGCCCGTCCGGATGTTGGCCGGACATGATGCCCCAGCGCTCGGATGCCGGCAGACTGTCGTTCTTGATCGACGCCGGCGGCCGGGGCAGGGCGGCCGTCGCACCGGTCAGATCCTCGGCATAATGGGCGGGCAGCCAGCCGGCAGCCGGCTTCTTCTTGCCGGGCTCTGTCATCGTTGGCCCCAGTTCAATGTAGACCTGCCGGCTGGTCGAATCGCCGTCTCCCAGGCAGTACGCGACGATGCGGCTCAGCTTCATACCGGTGAAGGTGCCGGCCCGCACGGCAGAGAGGGCGTCTTCCAGGGTGCAGGGGTGGGTAGGGGAGGGCACGGTCATGGGAGTTCTCCGGTTTGTCTCCAGTGCCGGTAGTCGTCGTCGAGAGCGACCCACTTCCGGCCGGCGTCAAGGTTGGTCGCGAGTTCACGCTTCTGGTCGACCCCGCAATGCAGGCACACGGCGTCGGAAGCGTCTTCGCGCGACATGATGGGTTCGCCGAACATGGCGGTCAGGAACTCGTGGAAGGTCGGATTGCCGCAGAGCATACCGGCCTGGGCCGATGGCAGCATGTCCTCGTAGACCTGGCCCGGCCGTCCGATGTTGGCGCCGATCCGGCTGCGCGGGCGGTCATCGTCGTCCAGCTCCACCGCGACCAGCAAGAACCTAGTGCCGGGGGCGGCGGACAGAAGAGCATCCGGCCGATCGTTGGGGTGAAAGTCCAGCACCACCCGAAAGCCGCCGTCGACGTTCTCCCGCACGCCCTCATAGGCCAGTCGGCATTCGAGCGGGAATGCTGCGTCCCGAACCTCAATGGCATCCAGGGTGCTCATCAAGACAGCCCTTGGACATATTGGAGCAGATTCGCGGCCGTCCGAGATCGGTTGCGATGTACCGTTTCCAGCCATCCGAGCATTCCGATCAGGTCGTCCAATTGCTCGTAGGTCTGGATGGCGCCGGACGGGAAGAAAGATCGTGCGTCGACCAATGCATCATCCAGGACCATACGGAGTGCGTTCTGAAGGAGTTCTTGGGCTTCGCCGAGATGTGCATTGCGCTTTGCGGCCGGAAGGTCGGCCCATATCCTGCCGCGGGCGCAGAGGTCGCGTTTCACGACGCGCTCCAGCACATCGACGGAACAGGACGGCCCCAGGTAGGGCAGGGCGAGCAGCGGCTTATCCATGGGCGTGGGCTCCGGCCGGCACGGTGCCGGCTGTGCGCAAGGGAGGGGAGGGGAGGGCGGCGTCGCGCTTGAGCGTCACCGGGATCCGCGCGAGCGCCGGCCGCAACTCGGCTTCCTGGCGGTCGAGGTCGTCGTCTGGCATCCACCGTGCGAGCCCGGCGATCCGAGCCAACTCGCGTTCGGCGAAATAGCGCAGCGTGGCGGCGGTCAGGACCGGCAGGCCGATCATCGAGCCGCCAGGGCCATGGGTGATGGAGCGCATAGCAATGGTGATGGCGACCACCAAGTCCGTCGCATCCTGGCTGAAGCTCTCATGAGCGCCGAGTTCGAGCCATGTCACCAGCCGCGCGTGCTCGCGCTCGGCATAGCACAGGACGGTCATCAGCGTCTCGACCGGCAGGATAACGGAGGAGGGCAGGGGAGAGTCAGGCATGGGCCGGTTCCGGGTCGGAGGCGGTGTCGACAGTGGCGGCGGGCACAGGGGCGGGAACTGCTGCCGTGGGGGAGGGGTGTCGTTCTACGGCGTTGATCATCAGGCCGCGCAGATCGTCCTCCAGGTTGTTGGCGCTGACCCACGCGCGGACTGCCGTCTCGATCTCCGCGCCCAGCACCTTGTCCGACTGGAGCGCTTCGAAAAGGGCGTCCGGAGCCGCCCAGTCCTCGTCCGGCACTTTCCCAGCTTCGACCTTGTCGGCCAGGGCGACGGCGTCCTGCCGGCGCAGCGCGGCCCCGAGAGCGGTGCGCCCGGCATTGCCGATCGGCTCACGGCTGACCCGGTTGCAGGCGTCGGTGAATTCGCCCTCGAAATCGCCGTCGTCGTTGGCACCTGTCAGTGCGTCGACCAGCCAGTTTCCGAGGTGGCCGTCGTCGTTGCCCAACCAATCGGCAGCGGCTTCGGCGAAGTCGGGATAGGTGACCGAATATCGGGTGGTCTCGGCGGTTTCGAACGCAGCGCCGTTGCAATGCGACATGGCGTCGGCGATGGCCTCGGCGCGGCTAGAGAAGCCGGTGGACCAGAGCTGACGGTCAGCCAGCAGATAGCCGAATTCCGGCGTGATAACCGCTGCCGAAGCTGTGGGCGGAGAGGCGATGATAGCCGGCGCGAGCGCGGCGGCGACAGGCGCAGCAACGAGGCCGCGCAGGAAACTGCGGCGGGTGACATCAGCCATTGGATGCCTCGTTGGCTTGGGAAAGCGCTTCCTGCTTCTGGAGTTGAGTAAGCGCGTATCGAAGGAAGAAACGGTGGTTCTCGACCTGTCGCAGGTCGTAGCCATGGCTGCGGCTGAGGTGGACAAGTTGGTTGCGCCACCATTCGGCGCGCTTTGAATCGCCGGCATGATCCGCTGCCTCCAGCGCGGCCTGCGCCCGTTCAACGCCATCGGCAACTCGGATTGCGGCAGCCGTCCAATAGGCGACGCCGCGCCGCTCGCGGGAGACGGATTCCATCGCCCGGATGAAGCCGCAGGGATCTTCCAAACGCGGCCGATCCGGCATCAGTTCAGAGCCTTCCCAACCGGCGACGGCGGCGCGGCCTTCCTCGGTCCAGCGGAAGTCGCCGTACCGGTCATGATCGATCCAACCGCGGAAGTAACAGCGGTGGAAGGCCGCCGCTTCATCGAAGCGCTCCCGCTCACGTGGGGTGGCGTAATAGTGCCCGGACGCCTTGGCCGGCTTCCACGGTTCCCCGACCAGCCACATGCGGATGGCATCGGGGACTTCCGTCGGCACCAGCAGCGACGCGGCGGCGCGTTCTCCTTCCTCGGACTGGAGGATGAAATCCGAAAACATGTTGTTGAAGCGACCGAAACTGTATCCCAGGTCGTACAGCCAGCCATGGGCGGCGGGCGAGAGCAACTTGTCCGCATCGATGATGCCGACCTCCCTGATCCATTCCATGTCGGGGAAAAGGGTGCGGCAGTCCTTGGTCGCCGTCAGCAGCACACGTTGCGCCTCGCGCCACAGGTAATCGGCGCGGACCTTGCCGCCCCCTTCGCACGTATGGCAGGTCTCGCCATCGCAAGCCGGGCAATCGCAATACCCATCGTCTTCCAGGTTCTCCAGATCGTCCTTCTTGTAGCCGTGCCGGTAAGCCTTCTGGACTTTGATCGTCAGCTCACCTTTGCAGAGCCAGCAGTCCGGTTTTTCCGCGCCGGTGCCGTCACATTCCGGGCAGTTGATTTCGAACAGCGGACGCGGGACCGGATCGAGCGGAAAGTCGCAGCAGATGCCGACGGCGTCATGGGCATGAACGACCAACCGGCCGAAGGGCGTCACCTCGGCCTGGACCGTGAAGCTGCCGTCGATGGCGAGCGGCCGCACCATGTCCCGCAATGCCAGCCGGTAGCCGTCGCTGAGATTCGTGCCGTGGATCGTCCGGGAGTCTTCGCGCCAATGAAGCAAGCTGGCGAGCAGTTCCTGCTCCTGCCGGCTGAGCGGCTTCGCCAAGTCCGGCTGCCACCGCTTCCGATGCGCGAAGGTGTAGCCGTCAGGCATTGGCGAAGCCCTCCGCCTGAGCCACAGCCGCGCGGATGGACTCCGGCACCGGGAAGAAGCCCAGCGCTCCCTTGCACTGCACCGGGTTCTTGAAGATCACCGGGTTGCGCAGCGTGAAACCGACCGGGCCGAAGAACCACGGGCTATCGCTGACGGCGACGCAGTCGGCTACCTCGACCATGCCGGTGATCCGGCCAAGGCGGGGCGTGAGATCGGACAGGGGAAGGTGGCGGTCCGCTGGCCAGCGGTCGGGAAGCGTGCGCCGGGCCACCTCTTCTGCGAAATCCCGATCTTCGGCAACCTCGCTTTCCTTCCACCACGAGCTGGTGTGGATGAAGACCAGGCCGCGGAATCTGTGCGACCGCTTCCGGTTCTCGACAGGCTTTCCCATTTCCAGGATGGCGAAGTCCCAGGGTGCGCGGACGCTGAGCGCGCGGGTGGGGAGGTCACGCAGCAGCATGCGGCTTCTCCATGGCGTCGATGTTGACGCGGTGTGCGATGAAGGTCAGGGCGACTACCCACGGGTTGGCATCCCAGGCGTCTGTGCCGTTGATGCTGTCCCAGAGGTCGCGGAACCAGCCGCGCGGGTCCATGCCGGCAAGTTCCTCGTAAGTCTGCGCCGGGCACCCTTCGGCGAGTGCATCCGCCTCGCTGATGTCCTGCAGTCGCTGGATCCGGACCCCCGTCACCTCCAGCGTGAGCCGACCGGCCATCCGCGGCATGCGGCTGGAAGGCAGGCTTCCGGGTGTTGTCCACCATGGGCACAGGTTGAAGCCGGCCTTCTCGACGACATCCTCATCATCGGCGGCGTACGCGGCCACAATGGCGTTCGTTGGCTCGCCGGTCAGGATGTTCGCCATCGGCCTTTGCGTGACGCTCTCCCGCACCCACAGCCGCTGCTCGAGCACGTAGCCGATGTGCGCCATCCAGTTCGTCCGCGCCCCGATCTGATAGCTGAAGGCCGATGCGGTCCAGTGCCAGATATCGCCATCCAGGCAGCGGAAACCCGCGGCCAGATCAAGAGCCTTCTCCAGGTCCGGGCCGCGCAATGTGCTGGGTCTGGTTTCGCGCGTGGCGGTCGTCCGCACGCTGGTAATCGGAAGCCGGTGCTGTGTCTTCGTGCCGGCCAGCAGCGCGCGGACATCGTGGTCGCGCATGTCGATGGGGCGCTCAGAGGTCACAATCGTTCTCCCCGGTCCGAGGAACGCGCTGCCACTGGTCGTTCCCATCGCGGAACCATGTGCCGGGCAGGGTGCAGTCCTGATCGGGGTGCAGCCGGCCGGCCAGTTGCACAGCCGCGTTTTCCAACAAGGCGGCAAGCGGGCGGTGGATCGCGTCGGCACTTTCCGCCGTGTCAGGCCGGTAGCAGTGGAGGTTCTTCTTCACCCAGTGGGCCATGTTCAGAAGGTCCATCGGCGTGGCCGGCGGATACTCGCGCTCAGCGGTCCTGACGGGGGCATCCGCGGGCATGATCACCCCTGTCTTGTCCAGCTGCTGGATCGCGGCGCGCAGGACTGCGCTGTGCTGGTCCTCCGGCCGCCGGCGGGGGAAGCATTCTGCCGCGACGTCCTTCATCATCTGGGGCCGGCTCCCGGCCGGGCTCTGGCGGAGCGCGTCGAAGAGCCGGTGGCCCAAGATTTCGCGGAGCGCGGTGTCCACATCCGCGAGCGCGTTGGAGATGGCCGGCGGCGCAGCGATTTCCGAGGCGTCACCGGATGCTCCATCCATCGCCTTGGTGGGGAGGTCGATCTGCGGCAGCTCCTGCACCCGCAACGTCTCTGGCAGGAAGATGCCGATATCGGCTTCCACCCACACTGGCACGCCGGCGCCGCGGCACTGCGCGATGATGGTTTCCACCCATGCGGCCTTGGGGGACGGCCCGTCCGGCGCCGAGACGATCACCCAGTCCGGCGACCCTTCCCAGCGGCTGCCGACCTTCAGCGCGAAGATGCCTTCCTCGGGCTCGTAGAGACCGAAGAGATCCCGCAAGCTCACCTCATTCAACAGCCGCAGCCGCAGAAAGCGTCGTGCGGCCGATACCTGGGCAAGGTGCCCCGCGTGGTCGACCTCAGACTGCATCCGTGCAGTCGTCCCGATCCAGACATTCGGCAGCGGCCACAGGTCGCCACGCTCGATGCGGTCGGAGATATCGCCGGCATTCACGCGGTCGTGCGCCCAATTGTAGGCGGCATCGGCAACTGCGCCTTGCAGGTCCGGCCCGACATTGGAGCCGCCCGTTACGCTGCGGGCTTCGAGCAGGTGCCGCGTCTCGATCATGAAGACGTGCGGACCGCTCAACTGGTTCGGCCAGCGGGTGGGGATTTGTCTGCCATCGGACGCAGTCCAACTGCCACCCTGGGTGAATCCGTCCTCCGGGCCTTGGAACTTCCCTACGGCGCCAGCTACTGCCATGACGCCGAACATCTGCGCTTGGTGGCTTGCCGGATTTCTGGCAGGCACCGAGAAAAGGTCGGGGCTTACGCTGAAGACGGTTGGCGCCTGCCGGTTCAACGGCATGGCAAGGTCGTCGTCGAGGTCCCAATGCACCCAGGCGTGCGGAGATAGATCAGCCGTCAGAGGCGGCTTTATCGGGTTCGGAGCATCACGCATGTGCGGCTTCCAGATCTTGTGCAGCCGGGCGAGTGCCGGCGGCGAAGTTGCGTTGTTGCGCGATGGCTTCCTTGCGTCCGCGCGTGGCCAGCTTGTCGGCGCGCTCATTCCCAGCGTTTCCGGCGTGCCCCTTCACCCATTTCCAGGTGACGATGTGCCGGCCGCAGAGCCAGTCGAGTTCGCGCCAGAGGTCGCAGGTCGGGCGGGTCATGGTCGGCAGCCCCTCAGCCTTGGGGGACACCGAGCACCCGTTCCGGGTGCTTAATGAGACCCTGGGCTCGATCACCACAGCCACGGATGTAGACAAGGCCGAAATGGCCACGGTCGTAACCGCGACCATTGTCGATCGCCACCGCCCAGGCTGCGGTAGATGGCTCTGGGCCGACCCTTGGGTGATGGGGGCTGGCTTCGCCATCAGGTGTCACATACAAGACAACGGGGATTGCCATCTTCACGCCGCCTTCTTGGCCGGCGGCGCGGCGGTGATCGCTTCCGCCAGGGGCTTGGCAACACCGTCGGCGACCCAGTAGCTCTGGCCGAGCTTCGCCGCCTCCAAGTCTGGGATCTTCCGGTCCTTCAGCGCCTTCATCGAGAAGGTCATGCAGACGATGGCCGCCATGCCGACCTCCTTGAGCATCGTGAAAAGGCCGTTGCGCCCCTTCTGATCGAGGATGTCGGCCGCATCGATGATCACCAGCGGATCACCAGCCAGCACGGCGAACGCGATCTGCAGAATCACCCGCGTCCGGAACTGGTCGCTGGAGATCTGCGGGCCGTGGCCGCTCAGCGCAGCATAGGGCCGCTGGCCGTAGGTCACCGTCAGGGCGACGTCGTTCTCGATGCGCACCGGTGCCCAGCCGGCGGCGTCGCAGAGACCGCGCAGCCGCTGGTCGTTGAAGATGTCGAGCACCTTCGCCAGCTTCGCCTTGCGGCAGCCGTCCGAACCCAGCAGGCCGATGATGTTGGTCATGCCGGCGATCCGCCGGGCGAGAGTATCGGCGCGGGCCTTGCGCTGGTGGAGGTCAAGGCGGGCCTCGGCGGCGGTCACCGCTTGACGTGCTCCGTCGACTTGGTCGGCGGTGGCAGCCTTGCCGTCGGTGGAAGTTTCCATCTCGGCCAGCCGCTTCTTGGCCGCTTCCGCCTGTGCCACGGCGCGCTGCGCATCATCGAAGGCGCGAAGGGCGGTGTTGAACGCCGCCTTGGCGAGATTCAGGGTGTCCTTTGCGTTCGACAGCTTCCCTTCGGTATCGGCCCGATCCAAGCGCCGCTTGCGCAGCACGTCGTCCGAAATGGCTTCCGCTTTGTCGAGCCGTTCTCCATCGGTGCCGCAATGGTAGTGGACCTGACCATTGCAGTGTGGGCACTCCAGGCCCTTCGCCTGCTTGACCGGCGGAAGTTCGTCGAAAGCACGCTGGGCCGGCTTGAGTGCGGCTTCCGCGTTGACGACGGCGACCTCGGCGTCGAGCTTCTTCTCGCGAGCCGCTTCTTCCGCGGCCTTCAGGTCGGCCAGCTTGCCGGCGTCGGCCCGAAGATCGGACAGAACGCTCTGGTCGACCGCAGCCTGTCCGACGGCGGCCTCCAGCGTAGCGCGTGCCGATTCCAGAACCGCCTTCATCCCTTCGGCCGACGCTTCGGCGAGATCCGGCGTCCAGCCCTGCGGGGTCCAGTCCTGGACCTTTTTGTCGCCGAACGCTTCGCCCGCGACTTCCGCCCAGCTGCCCCTCAGTTCCGCCCGTTCCTTCTCAAGCTTCTTGGCGGTTTCATCCCAACCGCGATGCTCGATCTGGCGCCACAGCCAGTCGACGACGTTCAGGCTGGTCCCAGCTTCCGTCATCGCCTTGGCGTGGTTCATGAGCGACAGCGCCGGGTCGAACGTCTTCCCAGCCTTTGCAAGGGCTGCATCGATCTTCGGCGCCGGTGGCTCGTCCTTGAAGCCGAAGTCCAACAGGGTGGCAGCGAGGTCTTCCCGCGCGGGGACGGTCTTCAGCAACTCGACCAGCTTGACGGCCCGGTCCTTGGACGAAAGATCGACGATGCTGTCGAAGCCGCATGCGATGCGGCTCAGATGCAGCGGGGCGCCCGTCATCGCCATCTCAGCCTTGGGGTAGTTGACCGTCAGCGTGTCGCCGGCCGTCGGGCCGGCAATGGTGACGGAAGCGGCTTTGGCGCCGTCGCGCACCAGGGTCTTCAGTCCTGCGGCGGTCAGTCCGTGCTTCGGCTCGGCCGCCGCGGCGCCGGCGATGGCTTTGGCGATAGAGGATTTGCCGTTGCTGTTCTCGGCGGCGATCAGGGTAATGCCGGCGCCGAAAACGACGTCAGCCCGGTCGATGATCTGGAAGTTCCTGATAGAGGCAATGTGCTTGGTCATCGGGCGTTACTCGTCGAAGAGGTTGGCGGAGCCGTCGGACTGCTGGTCCTCGTCGACCGGCGGATCGAGCATCGTGTCCTCGTCCGCGACCGGATCAGCGGGCGGCGGCGGTGCGCTTTGCCTGGTAGGCTGACGCGGGGCGGACTGCTGCCGCTCTGCCGACGCCTTCGGTTTGGTGTCGTTTGAAACGGTCGCCATGGGCACTTCCGCCCCTTGCGTGATCTGCTGGGTGACCGGGCCGGAACCTTCGTTGGTCTGCTCGCCGTCGCCGTCG
This sequence comes from Azospirillum sp. HJ39, assembly GCF_041507355.1. Taxonomy (NCBI): domain Bacteria; kingdom Pseudomonadati; phylum Pseudomonadota; class Alphaproteobacteria; order Rhodospirillales; family Azospirillaceae; genus Azospirillum; species Azospirillum sp. HJ39. The sequence continues at coordinate 104,306 of NZ_CP167902.1, forward strand.
CCGTCGCCGTCGCTTTGGTTATCGCCATCATCAGGCGCATCTTCTGCGAGCACCTGGAACTCGCCCTCCACCAGCTCGACTTGGGTCTTCCCGGCTTCGGCGCGGGTATCAAGGGCCAGGACGTTGGCCATTTCGATGGACATCGGGAGGTACTTGCAGAGGCGGCGGATGACGGTCTTTTTCGCCATCTCCTCCCAGTTCGAAATCCACGGCGTGTTGTCGTTGTTGTAACGCTTCGCCGTTTTGTAGCCCTGGGATTCGTCCCGGATCCTGTTGACCTGGGCGACGGACATCCATTCGAACTGGTAACCGCCGCCCTTCATCTTCGCGACGGCGTAGACGCCCAGCACAGGGCCGGGCTCGCCTTCGAGCAGCGGGAGGTGGCGGATCTTGTCTTCGACCCCATACTCGACCGAGAATTCGTCGCCCTTGTAGGCGACGCGGGCTGTGATGGTTTCGATCTCACCGGAACGGCGGGCGAGGTCGATCAGGCCCTTGTAACCGATGACAATCTGGACCTCGATGGTCTTCTTCCGCTTGTTCTCGAACGGGATCAGGTAGATGTGACCCTGCGGTGTGTTCGGCTCCAGGCCGAATTGGGAGCAGACGATGATGGCGCGGAACAGCGAGTCCAGCGTGCAGTCCAGAAGCTTCGGCGTGGTTCGCAGGCAGTTCAGTGCCAGCGTCACCATGCGGTCCGGGTTGCGCTTCATATGCTCCGGCAACAGGGCCGTGAGCGTCGCCTTGTTGGCGTGGAAGAACTCCTTGACGGTGTTGCCGCCGGCTTTGCGAGCAACCTCCTTCCCGGCGGCACGCAGTTCTTGGATGGACTTGGTCGGTGTCGAGGACATTCCGACGGCGGATGGGGAGGCCATGGGGAGAGATCTCCGTTGGAAATGCGGACGCCCTCGCGCCGGTGCGCGGCTCATAAGGGACGGCGGAAGGGATGGTTCAGGCGTAGGCCCAGGACGGCATGGCGAGAGGCTCGATTTCGCCGGAGTAGCCGGGCCAGTAGTCGTCCTTCAGGCACTTGGCGTAGAGACGAAGCTGCTCGTGAACATCTTCGCGGCCCCGCTCAATGGCGGCCGGCTCCAGTTCATAGGTGGCCACCAGGTAGGGCCGTTCCTTTTCGACGGCGATGAACACGAAGGCCTCCGGCTGCCAGCCAGTGACGGCCTCGATGCCTTCGCGATAGTAGGCATCCTGCCAGTGGTACTTGTATTCGCCGCAGCTTTTGGCGAAACCGCGTGGATCGGGGCTGGCATCGGCGGCTGATTTCAAATCGACGATGGCGTGGAGCTCCATGCGAAGGCTATCAGCGCGGCCACGGCACAGAAGCCCGGTTTCGGGATCGATCCAGTAGAACGACTGTTCGACCCGGAGGTCTCCCCGCAGAAGTGCGCCAGCTGAAGGGTGGGCATGGACCGCGTCCTGGATCCGAAGCGCCTCCTCGTATTCCGCGCGCTTGACCAACTCGCGGCCCTTGGCCTTCAGGATTTCTTCTTTGAAATCGCCCGTGCGCGGGTCGAAGCGCTCCAGGTCGGTCACCATGTAGCGCAGGTCGAGCTCGGCGGGTTCCAGGACGGCGGTATGGATGAGAGATCCGAAACGAAGCGAATCCGTCTCCTTGTTCTGCCCGTACCGTGCCTTGGCCGGCGCCTTCGCAAAGATCTTCAGCCGGCTGACCGATACCCCTGGACTGGCGTGATACTGGTCCTCAGGGATCCGGTCGTAGAGACCTGGTTTGGGAACCGGAACCGGCGGCGAGGGTGGCAGAATGTCCATCGCGCTGGAGTGGTCCGGCTCTGGAGTCGGGATCGGCGTCAGGGCGTTCATGGTGCGCCTCCGGCATCGACGGCAGCGATGAAGGGAAACCCCTTGGTCGCGTGATCGATCGACAGATTCGTTGCTGCGTAGATGAGCCCACAGGCTGACGCGCCGCCGATGAAGAGGCACACGGCTATGGTGAGCACGAGACCAGCAGCATGAAAGGCGTATCGGATCAGTGGGCCGGCCATGTCGGTCAGGCCTCGGAGCCGGCGGCTTCGGCGTCGATCTTGCCCATCGCCTTGGTCAGTTCGAACAGCCGCTTACGCACCGTCGGGTCGCCGATCTTGTAGTAGGCGCGGACCAGCTCCAGCGTCTCGCGCTTGGCCATCGGATCCGGCTGGAAGCCGCAGCTCGAGCTATCTTCCAACGCACCGACATCGTCATCGTCGACACGAGCGTCGGCGACTTCTTCCGGCATGTCGTCGAAGAAGAAGGACACCGGCACGTCGAGGACGCGGCTCAGGTCGAACAAGCGCGATGCGCCGATGCGGTTGGCGCCGCGCTCGTACTTCTGCACCTGCTGGAAGGTCAGGCCGATGGCCTCGCCCAGCTTCTCCTGGCTCATGCCGAGCAGCGTGCGGCGAATGCGGACGCGGCGGCCGACATGCTCGTCGATCGGGTTCGGCTTCCCGGTCTTGGGGCGTCCCGCTCGGCGGGTGGCGGGCGCCTCTCGCGACGACGTCGACGTCGAGCGCGACGGGATCACGGAACGGGGCATGGAGTTCATCGGGGTGTCCTGAGTAGGGGAGGGAGAGGATCAGGCGGCGTATCGCGTGGGGTTGGTGCCGGCTGCCTGTCGGGTCGGCGCCAACACGGTGGGCGTGAAGTCCATCTCGTCGGCGAGTTCCGCCCGGGCTTCACGGCACAGATCGGCAGCGAAGTCCTGGCAGTAGTGCTCCGCCCACGAGAGGATGTGAGGCGGAGCCCGGCGGGTGGTCCGGGAGGAGGTACCTGGACCGCACAGGATCTCGACCTTCAAGAGGTCGACGAGCGTCATGCTGCTGCTGGACCCGACCGATGCCGGGCCATCCGCATGGGTGTAGCTGAAGTGGATAGCGACTTCGGCGCGCTCGATGATGCAGCCGCCGGCACTGTTGACGAAGGTCGCGCGGTGGATGTGCGTGGTCTGGGGCAGCATTGCGGTCACTCCGCGGCGAGGCTCGGGATGATTGCCAGGGCGGTTTCTCCGGCTGGCGGGTTGGACTGGGCGGAGCCCCTCCGCTGCTCGTATTCGGCGCGGGAGAAGATCGTGCCGTCGTCGAACAGCACCTGTGTCCATTCCGGATCGACCTCGTGATGCGCGCTGAGATTTCCTGCGAACCTCGTCAGCATCCACATCGCCTCGGCCGGCGTTTCGCAGTAGTCCGACCAAGTCAGCAGGTCGCCGCGTCGATCCACATACTGGCCGTAGAATTGAAAGCGGATACCGGTTGCCTGGGGCGCCACGGCGGTCACTCCGCGGCTTGCAGGATGCTGGAGGCCTTCACCCGCCGGCGCTCGGCCTTCAGCGCCTGACCGCGCTCGCGGTCTCGGTCCATCTTGGCGACGATGCCGGCATGCCAGCTCCTTTCCTTCTCGGTCACTTCGCCGACCGGGTTCCCGTCGAGGTCGATGCGCTGTCCGCCAGCGGACCCGGAGAGGTGATAGCGGTAGCCGCGGACGTAATCGCCGAAGGCGCGACCGATCCGAGTGCGGGACAGAGGTCTGCCATCCTTATCAGCGACGCCACGCGCCGCCAGGTCTTGGAAGATGCCGATCTTCAAGGGCTGCTTCGGCCGGCCGGACCGCGGCGGCTCGAAGGCGTTCGGGAAGGCCTTTGCGAGAGCGTAGCGGTCGCTCCGGACCTGGGCGGGGGCGTGCTTCGACATGACGGATGCACCTTCCTGATTTGGCTTTCCGGAGGGTCCGGACTGGACCAGACCTTCTGGAAAGCCGCCGGGGTGATGGGAACCCCGGCGGTTCCGGCGCTGCGGATCCGGCTCAAATCCGGGCGCCTGACCGCCCTCCACGCGGCAACACGAAGGGCGGGTCGGATAAGAAAGAGAGGTGCCGGAGCTGCTTGCCGGCGTCCCTGGGGATAGGGATGCTCCGGCACCTCGTATGCCGCCATGCACCGGCGGGAGATGACTCCGATGCAGGGCAGCAATCGGCGGCTGGGAAGGGGGGCGTTCCAGCCACCGAAGGCTAATCAGGCGGCGGCGGGGATGATGATGGGCGGCTGCTCGGGCTGGCTGCCTTCCTCGAAATCGTGGTCGGCGATGGTTTCTGCGTCGGTGCTGGCGCCCGACCCTTCGGTCGGTTGGCTGCCGTTTTCGTCGCCATCGGTCGGCGCGGTTACCGGCGCGCGCAGGAAGATGAAGCCGGCGCTGGCGTGGGTGTCGTCGATCTTCAGGCCGTCGATGTCCTGGGTGCCTGTGGCCGCCTGGACGGTCTCCCACATCGACTGGCTGGTCGCTTCGATCTCTGCCTGCAACGCGTCGATCTTCTCGGTGTTGGCCTTGAAGACCGTTTCGAAGTCGGTGATGGCCTTTGCGGCGTCGCCCGTCAGCAGGACGGAGCGGTATTCGGTCTTGCGGCAGTTCGGACAATCGCATTCGCCGCCGGCGAGCTTGGCGCCCAGGGAGGAAATGATCATTTTGATGAAGGATCTTGTGCCGGTCATGGCTTGATTCCTGCCGATGTGAGGTGGGGGAAGTCGACAATGGTCGGGGCGGTGGGATTTGAACCCACGGCCTGCAGTACCCAAAACTGCCGCGCTAACCTGGCTGCGCTACGCCCCGAGTGTGGTTTGGTGGAACCTGCCGGGATCGAACCGGCGACCTCCTGCTTGCACAGCAGGCGCTCTCCCAACTGAGCTAAGGCCCCCTCTACTGCTTCAAGGCCAGCGACGGGTTTGCACCGTCTACCAGCCTGGAATTGGCCGGTGCCCAGCCCTGAGCACCGGCACGCTTCGCAAATCCGTCCCGACGAGACCCCTTTCTTCGAATGGTTGTGGTTTGAGAGCGGGCCGGCATGACCGGGGATGTCGCGCTTGGGGAAAGCGCTGCCGGCCCCCTCACTGGCTCAAGCCCGACCCTGCCGGCGTGGCGCGGGTAACGGGCCGAGTAGAAGTTCGTAGGGTATGCGGATTTCAGATGGGTGGTATACTGACGAGAGAGCGTGCCTGCCTATCAATCAACCCATAGGAGATAACGCATGTTGAAAGTAAATAACGAGGGCGCTGGACTTGCAGCATGGACATTGCTTTCACATATCATTTTGGTTATGGCCAAGGAAAAGAAAATTGATGTTGGGAACACCATTCAGATTATAGATGTTGCGCAGCACGGTCTTGATAAGATGAGGGCAGTAAGCCCGCATGATCCAGAAATTTGGAATTCAGCGGACATTTTGCTTGGTGCGCTTCAGGACACTCTGAGGAAGCAGTTTTTGAAGTAAGCTTCCCCAAAGATTCCATCCAGAAATCTTCCCATTGGGAGCTGGTGCAGCTCCCCACCTTGATTGGAGCTGCGTTGTTGTCGCCCTGAACCATGGAGTTATTCAGTTCCGCCACCTTCGCCTCCAACCAGACGTCGGCATCCGCCGGATCGGCGAAGAACTCGCCTTTGGCGGCCTCGATCACCGTGACCGCATCCGCAGAGATGACGCCCAGCTTGCGCTGCCCGACCGGCGCACCGTCGCCGTCTTCTACGAATAGGGCGACCTCAGCAAGGCGCCCGCGCACGGGTTCCGCAATGAGGGTGGCGGCGCCGATATTCACAGTGATGCAGTCACGCATATGAGCTCTCCGGTGGTCAGGCGGGCAGCAGGATGGTGTCGGAACCGCCCAGGGAAGGCAGGAACGGGGATCGGCCAGCGTCTGCCTCGATCTCGTCCGGGCCGACGCCACCGAACAGATGGGCGAGCCGCTGGTCGTGAAAGGTCAGGGCGGGGGGCGGTTCCGTGCAAGTCCCGGTCGCGATCTGGTGCGCCGTCTGGCGGGCGCGTTCGAGGGCTTGGTCGCAGACGCATTGCAAGTAGGACAGTTTGAGGAGGTGGAGGTGCATGACGTCGGCTCATGGGGCACAAGGTGAGTGAACGTGGAGATATACAAGCAAACTAGTGGACGGCTGTCAACAAGCAAACTTGTTGTCCTCGAAATTTCGTGGGCTGGCATAATCCAGTTGCACATCCGCCAAGATGCGCATGCTCCGGTATTCATCTGGAGGGATTGCGATGTCAGAAGCGACTGTTAAGGTCGATCGTGCCTCAGTTCGTGCCTTCGTAGCGGGCAAGGCTCAACAGATGTTGGCGGCAGCGGCGGAGAATCGCCTTCCGCTTTACCGCCTTGATCTCCGCGATCAGTTTGAGGCCGCGCATGCATCCGTGACGCCGGAGGAGATGACCAAGCTGCTTATGGTTTTCGATCAGGAGATCGACGCCGCCTGTCAGCAGTTGAGGGTGGGTGGTCAGGTCGTCACTCAGCAGGTCGAGAGGCAGCGGGTGGAAGGGTCGGGGCCGGGTGCCTGGATTGGCGTGACCCTGCTGACATTCGTTTCAGGGTTCATAGGATTTGCCATAGCCGGAAGCAGCAGAATGCCGGACGGCGTAGGGACGCTGTTGATCTTCGGGTGCCTCATCGGCGGGTTCTTCGTCGCAAAGGCGATGTTGATCAGGAGGGAGCGTGATTATTGAATCGTCAATTTGGATACTCAAGACCTTATGCACCATTTTGAATATAATAATTCATATACAGGAGTTGAGATGCGTATTTTAATGGTTGTCATACTGGCATTTGGCCTAGTGAGTTGCCAGACGTCGAAAGGTGCCCAAACTTCCGTCAATACAAATTCACTGAATGGGGCTCAGGATCTTACATATGATTCGATCGTTTACACTAGATTATCACTTTCAAGACTTAAATGGTGCCGTGAAAATAATAAATATATTGAAGAATACGATAAATCTATAAGATCATTGAGGGCTGCAGGCTTTAAGCTTGGTATGTCACAATACGAAGCAGATCAAGCGGAGCTACTTGGTACCATGCTCAGCGCAGAATACGGGTGCGTTGATCAAGATACAAATCTGATCACGCAGAAAATAGATGCGGCAAGTGATATATTCAGGAAGGGCGGAGCTTCGCTGTCAAGCTACAAGTCTCAATACAAAGGCATCATCCCTGCTAAATATGGTCCAGCCCTTTTAAAGGAAAAATCGATATTTTGCAATAATGTTGATGGAATAACATCGTTCCTAAAGGCACTTTCTGACGGTGATCGCAATATGTACGATTCTCTGATCAATAAGAATGAGTGCGCAATATTATCTACTAGAATGTATGCCACAGTTAAAAGCTCTAATGATGTATACGATATAGTCCGTATTTACGGTAATGGCGTAAGCTATGACGGCGTCACCATAGGAACATCTATTATTGGAAAATAAGGATTCTTTGTAAATAGCGATGGTTTCTGCTCGCATGGAATGGCGCTGCACAGTCTCGACATGCAGCGCCTACAGTCGATCAGGCGGGTGGGCGCCGTTCTGCTTACCGATGACGAGTGGGAAGCCACGGTGGCGTCGGGCACATCAAGATTAGGTTTATCGAAAAAATGGGGAGAGCCGGCCCTTTCCCGAATGACGGGCGATCTTGCCGAACTGAAAGGCAAGATCGCCCATATGCCGACCCTATGGCAGATCGCCGGAACCATGCTCGCTATCAACGCTGGGATCGTTGCAGTCGCTGGCCTCGCTGTAGCGCTTCTACGGCACGCCGGATAACTGCCAGCCTCCCCGACAGCAGCCCGCCCGCACCCGCCGGCGGGTTTTTTCATAGTTGTGGCGGGAAAAGTTCGGGGGCCGATCCTGTATGTCGGCTCCCGCCCTCAAACTGGACACGGCTTCGCTGATCTCAGGCAGCCAACCGGTCGGCCGGTACGGCATGGCTCTTCTGTTGGTGGACCGCCAAAACACCTTCCTGAGCCGCGCCGCGCAGATAGCTGACGATGAACACGCGCACCGCACCCGTCAGGTTTCTCGGTCGGCGGCTGGCCAACAGCGTAAGGATCCTATTCAGCGTCAGCGTCTCCCTGACGCAGATGTCATCCAGAGCTTCCCACATCTCCGGCTCAAGGTTCATGGTTGAGCGTCTCTCGCCGACATATACCGTCTTTCTCACCTGCGTACCCCCATACTTGCAGAAGAAAGTCATTTAAGCGAATTTAATGTGCATCTGTATGTGAACAGTTTCACAGAAATTCAACTAAGGGGTTATTTTTTGTGAGTAATGTGACTAAAGGGGCTATGTGGACGCTTCTGTCTGCAATCAGCTTTATGGCGGCAAATATCCTCATCAAGCATCTGAGCACGAAGCTGCCCGCGCTGGAGATGGCCCTGTTCCGGTCGGCCGGCGGGATCATCCTGGCTGTGGTGGCATGGCGGGCCTTCCTGCATCTGCGCCAGATCCAGGACCCCAAGGGACACCTGATCCGGGCTGCGGTGGGCTCCGTCTCCCTGATGGCTCTGGTGCATGCCTACAGTTCGCCAGCCCTCCCGGTCGCCCTGGTGACGGCCTTCATGTACACGCGCGTCCTGCTGGTCATCCCGATGCAGCGCGTGTTCCTGGGCGAGGGCGCGGGCCGTCGGGTGTGGGTGGCCGCCGGCATCGGCATCGTCGGCGCCCTGGTGGCGCTCTGGCCCCGCCTGATGTCGATCGGCACCCCCCATTGGGATTGGTCTGTCGCCTCTCTGGTGGTCGCCGCCTTCGCCGGGGCCGGGAGCCAGATCGCCATGCGACGGCTTGCCAAGACGAACCCCGCCTCCGTCGTGGTCGCGGTCGCCGCCATCCTGGTCAGCGCCATCGTGGCGGTGCCGGCGTCGACCGTCATGGTGGAGCCGCCGGCCGGCGATCTGCCATGGCTGGTGGTCATCGCCCTGCTGTCGGCCTGTGCGCAATGGTCGACTGTCCGCGGCTACAAGCACGCCAGTCCGGCCGTGCTGATGCCTGTCACCCTGGTAGACGTGCCGGTGGCGCTGGCCGCCGGCTATCTGCTGTTCGGCGAGGTACCTGGTATCAACGCGGTTGTGGGGGCTGCCATCATCATCTCGGCCGCAGCCTATGTCACTTGGATGACGGAAGCACATCCAAGTCGGGTCCGAGTCGCGACTCAAAAAAGGTTACGTTTCTAACCGTCGGTACGCGGAATGGGTGTATTATGGCGGATTGTTGCCTGACACGATCACGCAGATATACCGGGGTATGGCTCCGGTACAAAATACGCGCTGATTGCGGAAGTTGACCCATTTGGGTGATGATAGCGCGATATCCGGTAGGTATGCTGCTCAGATATTCCCCTATATGGGTATCGCTATGCTCGCACTGGATTTACCCGCCGATACACCACCCGCTTTGGCGGAAATGGCTGCTCTCGCCGTCCGTATTGGCTCTAGCGCAGCTGTATTTGATTGCTCTGATAGATTGAAATTCGCAAGCGACCACCTGAGGAATGTGTATTCCTTCTGCGACTTCAGTGGACCACTGACGTTTGACGACATTCTTCTCACCTCGTTGAAGCATGAGGTCGCGGCTGGCGCAACACTTCAAGAGTCCCCTGCTGATAAGCTTGCGCGCACCAAAGTGCGTCGTCGGATTGAGCGAATGGAGTTCATCCGGACATTTCCAGTTCAGCTGATGTGTCTGCACTGGATGCATCACAGCGGATGGAGCATCCAGATCAGGGCAGAGCCAAAGCATATTGGCCTCAGCAGCTTCTTCGATGATGAGGTTCCTGCATTCGGCCTGTTGGAGGCACTTCGCCGGCGCGAGGAAATGGCACAGCGCGCCGCGGTACTGGACAGCATCGATCTAGCGATTGCGGTCGTTGGGCCGGAGGGACGCATCCGCTATGAGAACGCGGCTTTCTCGGCCCTGTTATCTTGCGGCGATGGCTTCGTGATCGATGATGGCGGGCGGTTGCGCGCGGCCGACTGCGTCGATTCTCAGCACTTGGGTAAGGCCGTTGCCTCTGCAGCGCTCGGCTGGCCGGGCCGCCGAAGCGTAACGATGTGCGTCCGTCGCGGGTGCGGCGACCCGCACATTCTGTCAATATCACAAGGGCTGGGGGCGCTGGCTGGGAGCGCCGTTCTTGTGGTGGCTCCCGTAGCGCTTGGTCCCGAAGATTTGGCTAATGTGCTGTATAGGGATTTTGGACTGACTGAGGCTCAATCCGAGGCCGCCGCCCTGGTGGCTTCCGGTCTCTCTCCGGAAGAAGCCGCTCAGCGACTCGATAAATCAAAAGAGACAATACGAACACAGCTCAAAGGCGGCATAAGTCGTCTTGACAGCGTTATTGGCGGGAGCACCCAAGCGCGCCTTTCGCGTTTTGCTGCAGTGCTTTCGTCTATTGCCGGCGTTGCCCGGAATTGCGGAAGGCGATAGGAGAAATGATTTGAGCATATCTGAAAAGATGGCGGCAACAGCCGATTTGGACTTCGAAATACTGGTCTCCGATATGATCGAGCGAGGCGTAGCCGAAGAGCGGGCCCGACGTTCAGTTGCTCAGTACCGGGAATTCTTCGCAGCCTGCGCGGCCTATCCGGAGAAGCCCTTGGTCCCCACACATCTGTGCGATCTGGCATGGCACGCGCACATGCTGCGTCCTGCCAAATATGCGCGCGACTGCATCGCCGTCGCCGGGCACATCATGGACCATGACCCCGGAGTCTACCGCACGGGACCGTTTCAGGATGCCTACGACCTGACGCGCCAGCTTGTACCATACGGGCACCAGATGCCTGTCGACGCCTATGCCGCCAACGATGAGATGGCAGGGGCCGAGTGCTTCCGCGCTCCCAGCCAACCTTGGGACCCGGAGGATCCGCTCACGGTCAAGGCCGCGTAAGCCTGCGTACGGCATGCGCCCGCCTGTTGGCCCAGGCGGGCGCCGCCGTTCGATCGGGCAACCTCTGACCGAATCGAACCGATCACACATAGCCGCGGAGGCATGATGATCAACCACGAGCGTACCTCAGTATTCTGCAGGCGCAAGAGGGGGAGTGTTCCCGACACCACCCTGCCTTATATCGATCATTTGTCCGTCGATCAGCTTCGGCAGCGGGCGGCCGATGATCGTAGCGACGCGCTGGAAATGGTCGACCACGCCTCGGCCGGCCGCATCTCCATGCTGCTGGAGGACGCCGAGCGGTGCGAGACGCGAGCGACCTTGCTCGAACAACGCTGCGGCGACTCCATCACCGCCGGCCTGAACGGCCTGACCATCGAAAACGCCATCGAGCAGCTGGTCCGGGCAGCTCGCGGGCGGGTAGTTGGCGAGCCGCCCGGCCGTCCGGCGTCGCCCATCACAGGCATTCAGGCCGACATCCTACGCGACGCGGACCATGGCGCCGCCTATGCCTTCGTGGCCCACTGCGCCGACGCCACGCGGTGCCGCTTGCAGTCAACGCCCCAACCGACGCTGGAGGCCGCCTATGTCGCCGCCGTCCGGTCTCTGGCGTCCATGGCGGTGAGGCGATGCTGATGTCCTGCATCGACGTGGCTTCGTCGCTAGCCGGCCCAGTCGGTGCGGCGCTGAAGGCGGACGTCGGTTCGTCACATTCCCGTGGCCGGGATACGGTTGCTCGCCTGACCCATCTGTCGGCGCGGGAAGTCGACGTGCTGGTGCGCCTGGTCGCCGGCAAGAGCTCCAAGACCATCGGCCTCGATCTTGGCATCAGCTTCAAGACCGTAGAATGCCATCGTGCCCGCATCATGGAGAAGCTGGGATGCTCCGGCCTCTTCGAACTAGGGCGCGCATGGGAAGCTGCGGTCTGGAACAGCAAATAAAGGAGGGCTGGACGGTAACTGACCAGCATGACGCATGCAATATGGCATGGCCCTGAAAAGACAAACGCCCGACGGCTGGAACCCGTCGGGCGCTCTGTCGGATCCGGAAAACAAAACCAGATCGCAACGCGATCCCATAAAGCCTGGAAACTCCATGAAGACCAGAACTGAACATACCTCGATAGGCGGTAGTTGCAAGCCCGAGCAGTTATTGGAACCGGAACTGCCGGGTCAGGAGGAACCCGCATTGACTTATGCGTTTCGGCAGATGGACGCCAGTGTCGCAGAACGATTCGATGCTATCGCTGCACAGAATTCGCATCCCATCACTTTGATGTTGCGGGTCGGCAGTGAAGGCGCCATTGAGCGCGGCCGGGACGCTCTCCGGCGGCTCAGAAATCTGACAATCAGAGAGGCCGAGGTCTTAAACGCCCTCACCGCAGGGAGGACCACCAAGGCGGTGGCACTCGACCTCGGCATCAGTGCCAAGACGGTCGGGCTCCATCATGCGCGGATTATGGACAAGCTTGGCTGCACGAGTTCCATTGAGCTTGGACGAATGTGGGAGGCAGCGGCTATGGCCGTCAGTGGTCGGATTAGTATTCCGGCTGGAGTTGAAAGAGAATAGCCTACTGAATTCCAAAACAGCGGCGGGCTGACCTTCTGGACAAAGGCCAGCCCGTTACCCATCACATCTCGCGCTCCAGACGCGATCAGCTCGACCGCCAGCGGGAACGAAGCCCCGCATACCGAGATATGTCGCTAAGGAGCTAATATGACCAGTCAGCATTTCCCCTCATCAGCGTCAAATGCCGTTAACCGCAACGTTTGCAACCTGATCTGCCAGCTGCTCTTAACTGTTCAAGAGATGTGAATTGCGCCGATAAGGCGTGAACCAGCTGGTTGCAGAGATGTTCTTTGTATGTTCTCATTCAGATGATGATGATGGTTCGGCAAAATGGCAGGCGCACTAGCTTGGGGGGAGTTGAGGTGGGTGATCGAAAGAGTGAGTTCCTGTTAACAGAGAATGAAATAAACGACTTGATTAACCTTTCGTTAGAAGGGCGTCTACGTTTTAGGGCTTTTCTGCAGATTGTTGCTCAAGGCGCTCGCGAGCGAGCCGCGCTTCGCGGCGAAGTAGCTGTCGAACCATCTCCCAACCTTCAGGATCTGCGGTCCGAAGGAATTCGGCATCCCGACGTTCCTCAGGAGTAAATGGATCTTCAACAAGATCCGGGTTTCCGATTCCGGTCTTGATCCAGTTTTTTGTGGTTTTGAGGGCAATAGCAAGATCGTCCATGTAGCGGGGGCGGCGCACCAGATCCCCTTCTAATTGGTCAATCGCCTGCTGGCTGACCTTACAAAACTCAGCCAACTGCTCCTGGGACATCCCGAGCAGTTTGCGGCGGTTGAGAACTCTCTGGCCCATGGTCGTCATGGGCAGGATGTTACCAGTTCCCTTGTTGGGCTGATTGACAAGATTACTTGTTGACGCGGTAACAAGCAAACTAGTAATCTCCATGCTATGGAGCCCAAACTTGCAGCCCTCAGAACCGCTATCGACGCCGTGGGAGGCCAAAGCGCCCTCGCACGGCTCCTTCATGAGACCTTCGGATTGAGGGTCCAGCAGGGGCATGTCTGGCATTGGGTCAATAAGTCGAAAAAGGCACCAGCAGAATTCACACTGGCAATCGAGTGCTTGAGTGGGGTGAGCCGCCGCGACCTGCGGCCAGATGTCTTTATCCAGCCAAAGAAGATCAAGAATAAAACTAATGAACCACTGAGTAAGGGAGAAGCCAAACATCCCCACTCCCCCAAAGCACGCGCGCCGGAAGGCGCCTGAACGGAGGAGGACGAGATGAGAAGCTGGAAGCCAACCGAAAGCAAGCTTAGCGCAAGTTGGGCACATTTACCCCAGCATGCCATTGCCATCACCATACCATCCTCTGGGATAGGCTGTGACGGTGCAGAGGTAGACCGTGCGCACCTCTCCAGAGGTAGCACCGTCGTGACCGGTGTTGCCCAGACTGCTGGTGAGGTCGGCATCTCAATGGCCGTGTCACCGTGCATTGCCATCCTCTCCTTCCGACCGATCCGCAGCTCGCTGCGCAATGGCGCCGAGTTCGGTGCCGATCAGCCAGACCCGGTCGACATCGTCACAAGCGTTCCCACCGCCCGCCGCGACGGCGCGGGCGAACACGGCGAGCGCCCGGACAGCCGCGGCGGCAGCGCAGTCGATGCGCGCCAGTGGAGAGGACGGGGGAGCGTCGGGAGCCGGACCGGTGCCGGCGGACGGAAGCGGAAGCTGAGCGGTCATGAACTGACGGTGGCAGGGCAACCGCACTCCATCAAATCCAATCGAATGGGTGATTTTCTATGACGTTGCAACGCACTCCGGGCTCGATCGAACACGCTCTATTGCAGGTGGTCAACGAGCTGTCCCCGCAGGAAATCGAGACCGCAACGGGACTGAAGATCGGAACCTTCCGCCGGATCTCGAACCCGCTGAACGGTACCGCGCTCGACCTGGACGATGCCGCCGCTCTCGACGCCGCGCTGATCCGGAAGGGGCGGCCGCCGCGCTTCCAGCCGCTCTTCCAGGAGATCATCGCCAGCGTCGTGGCTCAGCTCGGCGGCGCCGAAGCGCCCGTTACGGATTTCGGCCGATCGCTCCGCCAGCTCAACATCGAGTCCGGCCGGCTGGCCAAGGAAATCGACGACGCTCTGGCCGACGACCATGTCGATCAGGCGGAACGCCGGCGGATCGCCGCAGCTGCCAACGACGTCATGGAGCATGCCCGCGTCATCCGAGATGCGGCCGAACCGCCGCACATCGGCGTCGTGTCGATCCGCACCCAGGCAGCAACCGCCTGATCCACCCCAACGCCCTGTTCCAAAACAGTGAAGGAGGCCGACCGTGGCCGCGAAACTGAACCTGAAGCCATCGGCAATTCCGCCGGACCGCATATCCGCAGATCTCGTGGTGGAGACGGTCGGCAACATCCGGGAGAAGAAGCAAGTTCTCTCGGATGCCCAGATGGGGCATGCCGGTGAGTACAAAGCGGCGGAGAAGAAGGGGCTCCATACAAAGGCCCTGAAGCTGGCCGTTGTGATGGCGAAGGAAGAGCCGGCGAAGCGCCTCGCCTTCTGGAAGCACTTCGTCCACTACGTCACGGTCCTCAACCTGGACAAGGACCCGCAGCGGTCGATCTTCGACGGCCAGGAGGCGATGCCGTCCGCCGACGACGTGGCCGACGCCGTCGGCGTGATCAACAACGGTCCCAGCGTCGACGACATCCCGCCTGTTCCGCACCCCGCCGACATGGAAGGCAAGAAGCGGCTGATCGGTGCCTGGAACAAGGGCGTCGAAGCTCGTCGCGAGGGCCGGAAGCGCAGCGACTGCCTGCTGACCGGCGCGGAGTCCATCAAGACCTTCGAGGCCGGATGGGACGGGATGGACGCGGCGATCAAGGCCGCATCGGAAGGCGGCGCGCAGCCGGTGGCCCCCGCCACTTCGATCGGCGGCTACGATATCCCCGAAGGCATGTCGCAGGACATCTTCACCAGCCTGTTTAAAGACGGCGGCAGCCTGTTCCGTTCAGGCAAGTCGCCGGGCGACCATGCCGATGCCGACGATCCGGTCAAAGCCCGGGTGCTCCAGCTCGGCTGGGCCGCGGAACAGGACGAGCAGCAGAAGGCCAAGGATGTGGCGGCAGCGCCTGTCATGACGCCGGAGCAGATGGAGGAGATCAAGGCCGAGGGCGTTGCCGCCTGCCATGCCGGCGAGACGCGGGCGAAATGCCGGTACGCCGAAGGAACCGCGGAAGCGGATCTCTGGCTGAGCGGCTTCGACGAAGCTGACGACGCGCTGTTCGATGGCGTCGGCGGGAACGGACCGGGGGTGGAGGACGCCGGAGACCAGGAGGGCGCTGACCATCACGATGATGAAGCCCATGATGATGGCGACGATCTCGTCGAGGCGTCCGCGGATGCCGACGAGATGCTCGATCCGCCCGACGACGAAGACGACGCCTTCCCGATGGCAGCGATGTCCCGGCCGATGACGGCCGCCGACGTCTTCGCGGAGTGAAGTCGGTGGCCGGCGGCGGAATCCTCACCTTCGACCTCGGTCGGCATCTTGGTTGGGCGACGGCAGACCGCCCGGCCATCGACCGCTGGCCGCCGGGCCTGTTCGTTCCGGGCCGGACACCGCCGCGCCCCGCAATCGAACTGGACACCATCGTGATCGCGCCGCCGAGCACGCCGCATGGCCCCTATTTCCTCGGCTTCGAGAACGTTGTCTGCGACCTGCTGGACCGGCTGAAACCGCGGGCGGTGGCCTATGAAGCCGCGATCGCCGCGCACAAGGGTGGGAAGAAAGGGAAAGGGGAGGGCATCGAGGCGGTGCGGAGGCTGGTCGGGAAAGCGGCTGTCCTTGAGATGCGTTGCGCCGATCAGGGTATCCCCTGCTTCGAAATCCACAACGGGACCGTGAAGAAGCAGTTCGCCGGCAACGGCCGCGCCGAAAAGTCCGACATGGTCGACGCCTGCATTCTCCGTGGCTGGACACCTCCCGACCCTAACGCGGCCGACGCGGCAGCGGTCCTGGAATGCGCCGTTCGGTCCCTCAAGCACAAGGAGCAGTTATGATGATGACCGCCGCCATCGTCGCCTATGTCCTGCATCTCGACGCCGTTGCAGGTGCGATCCTGTGGGCCGTCCGGAAGGTCGCCTGAGATGCCGGATATGCTCCTTCCAGAAGCAGAAATCCCTTCGGCAACCGCGGTCCCTGCCGACCCGGCGGGTGACCTGCTGGCTGCCGCCGCTGGCCGGCGCTTCGCCACGGTGATGGCGGACCCGCCCTGGCGCTTCGTCAACCGCACCGGCAAGGTGGCGCCGGAACATCGCCGCCTGTCCCGCTACGGCACCATGACGGTGGAGGCGATCTGCGCCTTGCCGGTCGCGGATATCGCCGCACCCCCTGCGCACCTCTATCTGTGGGTTCCGAACGCACTGCTGCCGGAAGGCTTGCAGGTCATGCGCAGCTGGGGATTCGAATATAAGACCAACCTCGTCTGGCACAAGCTGCGCAAGGACGGCGGGTCGGACGGGCGCGGCGTCGGCTTCTATTTCCGCAACGTGACCGAGCTGCTGCTGTTCGGCGTCCGCGGCAAGAAGGCCCGGACGCTCGATGCCGGCCGCACCCAGGTCAACTATCTCGGCACCCGGAAGCGGGAACATAGCCGCAAGCCCGACGAGCAATACGACCTGATCGAGGCGTGCAGCCCCGGCCCCTATCTGGAGCTGTTCGCCCGCGGCGCCCGTCCGAATTGGACGGTGTGGGGCAACCAGGCCGACGACAGCTATGTGCCGACCTGGGACACCTATGCCTTCAACTCGACGGTCACCGATACCGCTGGAGGTGCAGCATGACTGCCGCCCCCATGTCGTCCCTGCCGCCCTGCGCTGACGGCTTGCGTGCCTCCCTGGACGGAGTCGTATCGGCTCTGCGCGTTCTCCGGCTGACCCAGGTCGGCCTGTCGGAGGTCGAGATCCACCGGCGCGCAGCTGATCTTCTCCGGCAGAAGGGCTTTGCAGCCGAGCACGAGTTCCGGATCGCGCCGCGGTGCCGGCTCGACTTCTGGATCTCCAATCCCGGCATCGCCATCGAGTTCAAGAAGGGCCGGCCATCGAAAGCCGACGTGGTCGAACAGCTCGGCCGCTATGCCGCTCTCCCGGAAGTGCGCGCGCTCGTCCTGGTCCTGGAGCAGAGCATGGTGCTGGCGCGCGAGACCGCTGGCAAGCCGGTGCGCGTCGTCTCCCTCAATGCCAACTGGGGGATCTGCTGAACCATGGCCGCGCCGTTCCCGATGCCTGCCGACCTCCCTGCGCACATGGCCTATCCGGTCCTGGACGGTGTGCGGTTCTGCGGGGAACTGCGCGTCGTGAAGCCTGGGCCGGACGAGAAGATCACGAAGTCCGTCCGGCCAGTGTGGGAGCTGACCGGCGACCGCGACATGATCATGGTCGGGACGAAGCTGTTCCCTGGCGCCGACCAGCGCGGCGGCCATCGTCTCCTGTTCACCGCCAATCCTCGCATCTTCCAGGACCTCGTTTGGCTGATGCAGCGCTACCCGCTACGCATCGTCGACCGGTCTGCTTTCGATGAGGCGTTCCGGGAATGCGCGTCGTTCCTGGTCAAGCGCATCCGCGCCAACAAGGCATTCGAGAAACGCGGCGCCGATGGCGAGCGGATCGCCCTCAAAGCGCCGGCGATCTTCCATGGCTCTCTGGCTGACCGGCCGTGGCAGGAAGAGGGTCTGGCCCACATGGTGGCCAACCCGCGCACGATCCTTGGCGACGACCTCGGGCTTGGGAAGACGGTTCAGTTCCTGGCGCTGCTCGCCCAGCTTGAGAAATGGCCGGCGCTGATCGTGTGCGAGACCCACAACCAGGTCCAATGGATCAAGCAGACCTGCAAATTCCTCGGGATCGATGAAGACGGCGGCCGGCTGAAACTCCACCGGATTCGTGGCACGAATCCGGCAGGGGGGCTGTCGCAGGCGCACATCTACGTCACCCACTATGGCCTGCTGCGCCACTGGCGGCAGGAGCTGGTCGATGCCGGGATCCAGGTCATCGGCTTCGACGAGATCCAGGCCCTTCGGAAGCACGACAGCCAGAAATACTTTGCCGCGACCGACATCGCGTGGCGAGCCGATCATGTGGTCGGGCTGAGCGACACGCCGATCTACGGCTATGGAATCGAGATGTGGTCGGTCATGAACGCGGTCGACCAGCAGTGCCTGGGCACGCGCGACCAGTTCATGCGCCAGTGGTGCGCCAACTCCGTGCAGGTCACCGATCCAGACGCCCTCGGTGACTATCTCCGGCGCGAAGGTCTGCTCCTGCGCCGGACTAAGGAGATGGTGAAGTCGAAAGTCCCGCCGGTCCATCCGATGACCTACTGGGTCGACGGCGACGAAACGACTTTCAACCGCCTCAACGTCGATGCGCAGCGCCTGCGTGCCGAGGCGGCCAACCAGAACACGGCCTTCGACCGCGCCCGTCTGGAAGAGGCCGCGGACAGTGCGGAGAGGAAGGCGACCGGGATTGCGAAGGCGGCCGACGTCATCGCGCTGGTCAAGACGCTCGTCGCCGACGGCGAGCGGGTCCTGCTGGGCGCCTGGCACCATGAGGTCGTCGACCTTTATGTCGAGGCGCTGAAGGACATCGGCGTCGGTTGCTTCACCGGTCGCCAGGACACCACGCAGAAGGAGAACGTCAAGGACGCCTTTATCGCCGGCACCATCAAGGTGCTGATCATGAACCTCCGGTCCGGAGCCGGCGTCGACGGGCTGCAGCACGTCTGCCGAATCTTCGTCGCCGGTGAGCTCGACTGGTCCCCGCAGGTCCATCGTCAGATCATTGGCCGCCTGCACCGTGAAGGCCAAGCCTTGCAGGTGCTGGCCTACTTCGTCGTCAGCCAGTTCGGCAAGGACCCGAAGATGATGGAGGTTCTGGGCGCGAAGATGGCCCAGTATTACGGCGTCATGAAGATGGAGGCCGACACCGCTGAAGAGCGGGAGGCCCATGAATCCGCCGGGCTCGGCCGGATCGAGCGTGCGCTCGCCGCCGGCACCACCAACGACAACACGGGCAGAGGCGATGTGTCTTGCATCGCGCTGCTGGCCACCATGACGCCCGCCGAGTTCATGGCGCTCCAGCAGCGCGTCATCATGCAGACCGCCGGCGCCGCCAGCACCTTCCTTGCGCTTGAACGCGGCGCCGCGTTGCCGCCGGAGCATACCGACGCCGACCTCGGCGCGCTCGCCGACCTGGTGCCGTCGATCGCCAAGGCCACCGCCACGCGCGAAACCACTGGCCGCTTCATCCTCTCCACCGCAGGCGCCGCCGGGCTCCTGCCCCTCGCTCCTATCGCCCACTCTCACGACAGGGCCGCCGCATGACCGATGTTTCCAAGATCGACCCTACCATCCGTTCTCTTCGTGATGGCGAAGCGTCAACGCTTTCCGCGCTGTTCATCCCGTTCCTGCCATGGCACACGCATGGTGGGCTCTATCAGCTGATGCAGTATCAGAGGCGGTTCCTTGTCGCGGAAGTCGACGGGCAGCCGGTGGCGGTCGGAGGATATGGTCCCTCCGGTTATTCGCGGCACGCCTGGGCACTGGGGCCGGCTGCGACGCTCCCCGAGTATCAAGGCCGCGGCATCGGTGCTGCGCTGATCCAGGCCCGCTTCGATGCCATCGGCAAGTTGGCGGGCGAATCCGGCAAGTCAGCCGTCCTGCTTCATGTCTCCAGCAAGCGTCCGGCGTCCTGGCTCCGTCTCGGCTTCCGGATCATCGACGAGGTGGATGGCTCGACCCTGCTTTGCCGGCGACTGGCTACCGCCTCGTCAGGATCTCTCGACACCGATCTGGATGTTGCAGCATGACCGCCTCCGCCTCACCCCTGGTCATTCGCGGCCTTCAAGCGACCGATGTGTCAGCGCTGGTTGCGATCCTGCGGGATGCCCACGCGCGGCCGGACGGGACGGTGCCCGCTCGTTATGACACCGTGTCGCTGACCAGGATGTTCTTTGCCTCCTTGAGCAGCCTGTGCCCGCATCGGGCCGAAGTGTTGGTCGGCGCGGTCGATGACGAGCCGGTTGGCGTCATCTGTTACAGCGCTTCGCGCCTCTCCAGCCTGGCCTGGGAGGTCTCCTATTGGGCGACGGCATCGCGGATGCAGCGCGCGGGGATCGGGTGCCGGATCCTCGACGCCGCTCTCACGCGGATCAAGTGGGCGTCCGGTCCGGATCACTTCGTGCTGGTCCGTAGCGCCCTTGCCGGGGCATTCGAACAGCGCGGATTCGGTCAGTTCCATGACGATCCCGCGATCATGCGGGCGCTGGTGCGGGACATTCGTCTTGGCGCCGCGGCGAACCTCGCTTGTCCGCATGAGAAGGCCGCCTGATGCCGGGCCGCCGTCTCACCCCCCGTCCGCGCTGGACGTCCGGTCAGCGCCGCGCACTGGAGCGCTCCCATGCCGCCGGCAAGCTGGAGACGATCTCCGCCCAGAAGGTCGGCCGGTCCGCGAGCGCCGTGAAGGCGAAGATCGCCCGGTTGGGCTTGGTCCGGAACCCGACCGATCCTCGCCAAGGCACCCTGATCGGCACGGATGGGACCGCAGAACAGAACACCGAACCCTGTCGTGAGGACGACCATGCTGAAGCTCGTCACCGTCAACGGACAGCGCGTCGAGCGACCGCTGCACGTCCGATCCTGCGCGGTCGCGCCGTTCGCACCAGGACTCATGCCTTTCACCTTTCTCTGGGCGCCGCTCGCCGCCTTCAGCCTGTGGTGGAGATGCGCGTCGCTGCTGCTTCCATACGGGTCCACCGCCTTGCCGCATGAGGCATCACCGATGACCGATTCCGCCGCCACCATCCAGCCTGAGCAGGTCGTTCCGCCGAGGTACGGGAAGGGCACCGTCCTGCATCTCCTGCGGACGCTGGAAGCCGATCTTGAGGCAGTCGATGGACCGGCCGGCGAACTGGACGCGATCCAGTCCTTGGGGTTGGTCCTCTCGTCGGTCGGGCTGATCACGAACGATGCCTGCCTCGACATGAACGAGATGGTGAATGAACGACGTCTGGCTGGGATGGCTGCGGCTGACCTCGTCGACGCCGTGCTGCTGTTTCGCCCGGCCGACTGGGGCTACTGCACCTGGAAGGATACCTTCCGCGGCCAAGGATACTGCGCGCACGTCTATCCTCCGGTGCTCCTTCGCCGGGACAGCGGCGTGCCGGCCATCACCAAGGCCCATAGCGAACTGATGGCGGCGGCCCGCGCTATCGTCCAGGCCTGGGCCCATGTCACGGGGGAACAGCCGTGAACATCGGGAAGGCGCTCGACATCGAGGCAGCGGCAGCAGCCTCCCAGGGCGCGCACATCGAATTGTTCCGCGCTGCCGTATTGACTGGCAACGACGAGCAGATCCGGCGGGCGAAGCTGAATTGCGAAGCCGCGCTGGAGGCCCGCCTTGATGCCACCGAAGCGGTGGTTCGCGCACAGCGGGAGCATCGACGGAGGCTTGGGCTGTGAAAAGCCACGCACTGGAATCAACCCTGTTGTTGGACCTCGGACCGATGACGGCGCCGCGCCCGCGTGTTCCGCTGTCGCCGGTACCGGGATGGTTCTGGGGCGATCTGAAGCCGCGCGCCTACGGGCTGATCATGATCGATCCGCCCTGGGAGCAGGAAATGTTCTCTGCCGAAACCGGGATCAAGAAGGCTCCCCAGGCCAAGTATCCTTGCATGTCATTGAAGGAGATCCAGACGCTGCCTGTCGCGCAACTCGCGGCGCCGAACTGCTTCGTGGTGATGTGGACGCTCTGGAATTTTGTCGCTCCGGGTTTTGCCACCGACACGCTGAAGGCCTGGGGCTTCCAACCGAAATCTGGCGGCGCGTGGTTCAAGATCACGAAGAACGGCAAGCTGGCGATGGGAACCGGCTACGGCTTCCGCGGCTGCAATGAGCCGTTTCTTACCGCGAGCATCGGTGCGCCGAAGGTGCGCAGCCATGCCGAGCGCAATGGCGTCCTGACCGAGGTGGAGGTCGATGCCGCGTTCGAACTCGACGCGCTGATCGCCCAACTCCGCGAACACAGCCGCAAGCCCGAAGAAATGCGGGAAGCGCTGGAGCGGATGTTCCCCGATGTCCCGAAGGTCGAGATCTTCGCCCGCGAGCGCCGTCCCGGCTGGGACGCCTGGGGCGACCAAGTCGACGACAACCTCTTTGCAGAAGGTGTCCCCGCATGACCCGCCTACAGAGCCAGGTCGTTCACAGCACCCGCTCATCGATGACCGCTGCCCAGCATGCCCTGCTGAAGCGCGTCCACTCGGCGGATGCCGGCCTCGGCGTGCTTCTGCCGATGGACAGCGGCATGGTCCAGGAAATCTTCGCAAGCAGGTGGATCAAACCGGGCGAGTTCCCGTGGTGCCGCGACCAGACGCGGTTGCGTTTCCGCCTGACCGCAGTTGGCCGGACCATGATGGAGCGGCACGAACAGGCCGCTCGTGAACTGCATCGCATATCCCGTCGGCGGCTGCCCCGCGCCTGACCGACCCCGCTCTCCGCCGGCGCCAAGGCTGCCGGCAACCGCAACTCCCAAGAGGGAATCACCTCAATGTCCGACCTCTTTGCCGACCTCCAGATCAACCCAGAGGAATTTCTGCCGGTTTCCACGGTGAACCCGATGGAACGCGCCAACCTGCGGGTCGTGCGCGTGTCGGTGTCACCGCAGCAGACGACCAACAAGAAGGCCGGCGCTCGCGTGAACATTACCTTTTCCCCCGCGGTTTGCGAAAAGCTGGGGGTCCAGGTTCAGACCAAAGCCGCCGTCTTGATGGGACGTCAGGCCGGTCAGGTTCTTGTATGCTCTCCCCAAGCCGCGAAGGAGGCCTTCCCGAACAGTAAACTGGCAACCTTCACGGTCAGCAACAGCGGTGGAAGGGTTGGTGCCGCCTTGCGCAAGGTTGCCTTCGCAACGCCCTTCTGGTGCATATCCGAGCGGACCGAAGCTGTCGATGTTGCGAGCTTCAAACTTGCCGCGGGAGCGCTGCTGATCCAGCTGCCCGACAGCTTCATTCGACCGGAATATCTGCCGCAGCCGTCCGCGATCATCACCAGCGAGAACACTGAAGCCGAACTGCCGCCGCTGGCCGTCGAAACGGAGAAGGCACCGGTCGCCAACAGCGGTCCTGCAGTACCTGCGGGCGATGCTGCGCGGCTGATGGTCGAGGCGAGTTGTCCGCGGGTCGAACCGGATAACATCGACCCGGCACCGACCGTCGAACCCGCAGATTCGGTGCCGGTGACTGCCGGGAACCCGGAGGTTCCGGTCACGTCGACTGACGCTGATCCCGCCGAAAAGCCAGCGGACGTCCAGGTGTCGGAGGAGGAGGTATTTCAGCAAGACGCCGAATCTCTTTACGGTGTGCTGCTGGCATGCGCCAGGCAGGGTCGGGAATGCCCGCCCAACACCACGCTCTGCGAGGCGTTGATCGAGGGCGTGGTCCTGAAGTCCGTCTACGTGACGGCTCTCTTCAAGCATCTGCAGGAAGGGGGCAGGATTTCCTTCAGCTTCATGGATAGCCGCGGCAAAAAAGCCGACAGCTACATCAAGGGCCGAGTGCGTGTCGTCGAGTTCTTGACCGGCTCGGAGAAAGGGTTGACCACGCGGAATCCCTTCGCCGCACCGACACCCGCTACCCGCACGCCCACGCCGGCCACGCCGAAGGAATTACCGAAAGCAGCTGTGAAGGGGAGGGGGCTGTCCGAAGCCGAACGCGAGCTGCAGGAAGCGGCGAACGCCGGCAAGGATGTCACGGATGAGGATTTTGAGTTCCTGAAGTCCAAGGGCGTTGCCATCGTTCGGAATCCTGGAAACTCCAGCCATCCTTTCAAGATCAGCGACTTGCAGGTGACAGCCATTGAGGTCTCGCGCCGCGCTCGCAGCATGCGCCTGCTGACCCGGAAGAGCGCCTGATCATGGACGGGTTCACCGCAGCACCTCCATGCGACGAAGACGATCCACTTCATGGCTGGCAGACCAATAGCGCCCTGCTGTCGATGCTGCATGTCGACAACGGCATGTCCTTCGACAGCATCGCGGCACTGATTGCGGAAGGCATCGGTGCAGCGGTTACTTCCGACGAGGTCAAGGCGGTATGCATCGCTGTCGGCATCGTCGCCATGCCGTCGGCACGACCTGCTGCGACGCCGGCCCGGCGGTCGCGAAAGGGCGGGCATGCTGTCGATCCGCACGAGCCCGTTGGCTGTCGCTGGATTGACGGCGACCCGCGGGGAAACTGGAGTTTCTGTCAAGCTCATCAGCGACCGGATTCAAGCTACTGCGAACACCATCACAGCAGGACAAGGATCACCCAGAAGCAGGCGCTGGCGATGGAAGCAAGGGCTGCAGAGGCCCGCCACGTCGTGGTCCCGGCACTGTCCAAGGCGCGCTGATGGACGGAGAGCTCCAGTCCTCTGCGCCACTCCAGCAGGAACTGGACGATCTGCTGGAGTTGCGCCGCGCCGCGATGCGTAGCCATGACGGAGCTCTCGCGCCAGGAAATCGGGCTGCTCTGGTCAATGCCGCTATTCGATACCGCCGTACTCAGGGATGGGACAGGAACCGCATCGATGGCGGGGTCGCATCGATCCAGGACCGGCTGAACAAGGTCTTCAGGCAATGAACGACAATGACAAGCGGCAGATCCCGCACAACGAAGAGGCGGAGCAGGCGCTGCTCGGCGCCCTCCTGATCAACAACCGGGCCTATGACAAGGTCAGCGATGTCCTTCGGCCGGAGCACTTCTATGACCCGGCGCATCAGCGCATCTTCGCAGCCATCGCCGAGGCAGTCGACAGCGGTCGGACGGCGAATCCTGTCACCCTGAAGGCCCAGTTCGCAGGCGACGCCGATCTCCAGTCCAGCGGAGGCGCTTCCTACCTGGTGGAACTGGCCGGAAACGTCATCACGGTGGTGAACGCCGCCGATTACGCCAGGACCATCCATGAGTGCTTCCTGCGCCGGCAGCAGATCGAAGCGGCCGTGGCGATGCTGGACATGGCCTACGACATGACCGGCCCGAAGCCGGAGGAGGCAATCGCCCAGTGCGCGGCGGATCTCGACTTTCTGCTTGATCGCGCGCCGGCCGCCGGCGCCGGTTTCGTCACCATGCGGGAAAGCGTCGAGGCAGCCATTGAACAGGCAGATGTAGCCCGCCGCTCCGGTGGTGGGCTGTCCGGCATTTCCACCGGCCTGATCGACATGGATCGGATGACCGGCGGCTTTCAGGCGACCGACCTGATCATCATCGCCGGACGCCCGAGCATGGGAAAGACCACCTGGGCAAAGAACATCTGCGTCCACGCGGCGAAGCAGTTCAAGGCCGGCCAGGATCATTCTTGCCCGGTCGGCTTCTTCTCCCTGGAAATGTCTGGCACCCAGCTGGCTGCCAACTACCTGGCAGAGGAAACCGGCATCGGCAGCCCGCGTCAGCGGCAAGGCGACCTCACCGATGACGATTTCCTTCGGCTGATCCATGTCGACCCAGATATTCCCTTCTACATCGACACCAGCGCCGACACGCTCCCTGTACTGCTGAGCCGCGCCCGCCGGATGAAGCGCAAGCATGGCGTCGGGCTGTTCATTGTCGATTACCTCCAACTGTTAACCAACGGTTCGCGGTCGGAAAACCGGGTGCAGGAACTGACCCAGATCACCCGCGGGCTCAAGAAGCTGGCGCGCGACCTCCAGGTTCCGGTGGTGGCGCTCTCACAGCTCTCCCGTAAGGTGGAGGAGCGAGAGGAAAAACGGCCGCAGCTTTCCGACCTGCGCGAATCCGGCTCGATCGAGCAGGACGCCGACGTCGTCGTCTTCGCCTTCCGCGAACAATACTACCTGGAGCGCGCGGAGCCCAGCCGCCGGGCCGACGAAAGCGATGAGAAGTTCAACGACCGGCACCAGCGCTGGCAGCAGCGTCTCGGCGACGTCCAGAACACCGCAGAACTGATCATCGCCAAACAGCGAATGGGGCCGATTGGAATCGTGAAGGCCTTCTTCGACGGTACGGCCAGCAAGTTCGGCGATCTCGCGAGGCAATGACCGTGAGCGGATTCTTCCTCCTACGTCGTGGCTGGCGCAGCAACCCAGCGTTCCAGGACGAGCCCTGCACGGAACGCGAGGCATGGGTCTGCCTTATCGAGGAAGCGGCATACAGTGCCCGGCGGAAGCGTGTCGGGAAGATCGTGGTCGATGTCGAGCGCGGCCAAATCGCCGCCTCCACGCGCTTTCTCGCAGACGCCTGGAGATGGGCTCATTCGAAAGTGCGCCGGTACCTGGACCGCCTTGAACGCGAGGAGATGGTCAGCTTGGCGACCGACCAAGGGCTGACAATCATAACCCTTTGTAATTACGAGAAACATCAATCCATCGAGCAGGATACCGACGATGAGGCCGGCACAGCTCCGGCACAGGGGGTGAAGCGGTCGCGATCGGAAACCGGCACACCTGCGCGACGGAAACCGGCACAGGCAAGCCATTCAAAAGAAACAGAAAACGGCGTTAAGCGGCACAGCTCCGGCACAGCAAGCGACACAGAAGCGGCACAGCTCCGGCACAGCTCCGGCACAAACTATAACGAAGGAAACAAAGGGAACGAAGGGAAGGATATTCCGGTAGCTGACGCTACCGAGCCGGCTGAGCCGGCCACTGCGCCGCCGCAACCCCAGCAGCAGGCCGAGATGGTCCTTGGCGGCCCCGATCCCACTCCCGGCCAGCCGGTCGACCTGAAGGCGGTAATCTTCGGGGCTTGCCTGGTCTGGCTGACTGGCGCCACCGGCAAGCCCCAGGACAAGCTTCGCCCGGCACTTGGCCGTCTCTGCAGCCGCTACGGAGATGGCGCCGTTCTGGAGGTCCTGCAAAACGCGGCGCGCGCAAGTCCTGTCGACCCCATTGCCTGGATTCACGACGTCATCAGAAGGGATTACGAGGAAATCAATGGGACAGGAACTTACAGCCGCAAGCGGGAAAAGCTCTCTCCACACCAAGCCCTTTTTGAGGCCGGAGCTCTTGTCGATGCTCAACTCCGGGAAGAAAAACGAATTAACTGATGGTGAATTTCAGGGGCTAAGTGAAGATACCAAATGGACGCCGCCGACCATCAGTGCAGCTGAGCGGTACCGACTGGTGACCTCGGACATTCCGGCCTTGGAGGCATACCTTGCGCCAGCAGATCGGACGTGGATCAACGGCCGGGTCATCGCCTTGCTGTCCCATTACTTCGTTCCAGACATCCCGCAGCAGGCGCAGGTTGCGGCTCTTGGCGACTGGATCATGCTGCTTGCCCGCTACCCGCAGTGGGCGGTCCAGGCGGCGGTCGTCGAATGGTTGGACCGCCCTGGTCGGCAGAAGCCAATGCCAGGCGACATCGCGGCCGGCTGCCGGTGGCGCGTCGCCGAACCGGCCCTGAACCTCAAGCTACTCTGGAAGCTGGTCGACCACCATGACCGGCAGTTATCGGCTGGTGACCGGCCATGAGCCTGGGCAGGCCACGCGGACCGAAATGCGCTCTTGGGCGCCTCCACACCACCCGCCTTGGTGCTCGAGATGCTGCACGGGCCGGCTACCACGACACCGGCGTCGTCGTGATCTTCCCGGACATGCTGAAGGACGATTTCGAGCGCCAGTTCGTCGAGAGCATCGCCAATCGGGAGTATGGGGTGAACCCATCCGCCGGCAGAGGAAAAGAAAAATGAACAGCAAAGTTGCTGTCGAGCAGGAAGCGGACAGCGTACTGGAATCCAATGGCATAACGCCGTCCAATGCTCAATTCTCCGTGATCCGTGAGATCGTCAAGTGGTATGGGGACCGTCATCGGCCGGAATTCTATCTAGCCGGCTATGCCGGTGTCGGAAAGACCACCATCGCCCGCCTTGCTATCGAGGAAATCCAGGCCCGATACAAGCGGTGCAAAAAGGTCGTCACCGGAGCCTACACGGGAAAGGCCGCGTACCGTCTCCGTCAGAAGGGAGCCCCCAATCCTTCGACCATTCACGCGATGATCTATGCGCCGACCGAGCGTGACGGCGCGCTCAGCTTTGATCTGGCGGAGGACGGGCCGGCCAGCAACGCGGACCTGATCGTGCTCGACGAGGTGTCGATGGTGAACGAGCAGATCGCCCAGGACCTCCGTTCCTTCGGGAAGAAGATTCTCGTCATGGGCGACCCGGGCCAGCTCCCACCGGTGTCCGGCGCCGGCGCCTTCACCAACCGGGAGCCGGACGCCTTCCTGACCGAAATCCATCGGCAGGCGGCAGACAGCCCGATCATCCGGCTTGCGACGATGGCACGTCTGGGCGAACGGATCCGGCCCGGCGACTATGGCGGTGGTGTGCAGGTTCTGTCGCTTACAGCATCGACGCAGCACGAGGTCTACCGGCCCGACACTCAGGCTATTTGCGGTATCCACCGGGTTCGGTGGACGATCTGCCAGCGGGCGCGTCGTCGCCTCGGGTTCGATGGCCCGCTTCCGCTGACAGGTGAACGCGTTATCTGTACCCGCAACAGCCATGGTGATCGGCTTTTCAACGGTGTCCTGGGCGTCGTGACGGTGGACACGGTGGCTGCTGCCGAACCTGGGCTGGTAACCATGCAGGTCCACCTGGAGGACGAGAGGGAAGCAAGGGATGCGATCCTCGTCCACCCCTGGCAGTTCGCCCAGCACTTCGACCATGCAGTAGGCAAGCCGGATCGGATCGAGAAGGGCATCAATGAATTCGACTGGGCCTATGCCATCACCTGCCACAAGGCGCAGGGATCGGAATGGCCGCATGTCTCCATTGTCGACGACAGTGGGGCGTTTCGCCGCCGGGACCGCGATGACAGTGGTAAATGGCTCTACACCGCGATTACCCGGGCGCAAACCGGCCTTACACTGCTGCTGCGAGGAGGCGACCGGTGACCGACGCTCCCGACACCGGCTCGACCAAGGCGCCAAGCGCCGCGGCGCTGAAGGCCCGCGCCCGCCGGGTCCGCCGTGGCGAGACCGTCGAGGCGGCGGCTCGGAAGCGCACCAGCAAGGCATCGTTGCAGGGCATGCTGCAGATCCCGTTGCTGGAAACGCTAGAGGAGGCCGGCGGACGGGCCCGGCCGAGCGACCTCTACCAGCAGCTGGCTGACCGTCTCGGTGTTCCGGATGATCTGCGTTAGGAGAGCCGGACCTGCGGCAACGGCCGGAGTTACGTCTTCTTTGAGCAGCAGGTCCGCTGGGCCCGGCAGACCGCCGTCATGCAAGGTCTAATCGATGACGGCCCCCGCGGTATTTGGGAGCTTGCCGATCCAGGCCACGCCAAGCTGCTGAAGGCGCGCCGCGGCGTGGTGCTGCTGGTCGTATGTCCAGGGCGGAGTTCGCCGAGCGCGCCGCCTGGATCTGGGGCAGGGGGCATGCCGACCGGGAAGCGATTCTGCGCCGGCTACCGGAACTTCGGGGGAAGAACCTCGCGTGCTTCTGTGCAGAGGGAAGCCCCTGTCATCGGGACGTGCTGTTACGGCTGGCGAACGGACCGGTCGAAATTGAATAGGAAAGGGGCGATAAACGAGAAGATGTTATGGCTGTGGGCGGCATTGGGGTGGGCTGGGAGCGGTTAGTGTTTGCATGAGTTGTATATCACGGTATTTTCATGTATCATGAATGACCATAGATCTCGTCGTCTTTCCAGAAAGTAGAGTGGCCTATGGTCAAGAGTGCTCGCCCCGTCGGTCCATTTACTGAGGGTAAGCGAACTGCAAGGTTGCGCCCTGAGCATGGATTCACAAGGGAGCAAGTCTACGAAATCCGGAAGTTAAGAAAGCAGGGCTTTGATAACGAAGAAATCGCCGATCATATGGAGGCAGACGTCCATAAGGTAAATATAGCTTTGTCAGCGTTACGGACGAAGCGACCAAATCCAGACCGGTACACAATCAACGTTGGAATTAACGCGGGTAAAGTTATCAAATCTGAGCAGAAATCTGGCGAGCCGATGTGGAGTACAGTAGATCGTCTGCTAACGGAACTCCATGAGCTTAGAAAGAAGCAATGAAGAGGCCGGGCGTCTGGTGTAGCAGAGACAGCACCTCCGGCGTAAAGCCGGCCTCCGGATCGGCGTCCGCCATCGCCCTGGGCCGACCCTGGCCGCTGGCGTCAAAGAGGGTGGGGGAGGCGTCCAGGCGCCAGATGCCGTCTGAGCGGAGCCGAGCAATCGGATCGGCGACCCGCGCCCGGGTGCCGGTCGGCCCGTAGGTCCGGGTTAATTGCGGGAGGACGGCAGCGGCATCGAGGTATCGGATTCTATCGTTCCCGGCCATAAGCCGCGCCAGCGCATAGAGTAGCAGGAGCGGCTTGTGCGGCGCCCGGACGCCGTTGCTGGCGTGGCGCTGCAGGTTGCCGAGAATGGAGAGGAATTCGGTAGCGTCCATCGTGATGCAGCTTCTTTTTTTTGGGGAAGCTTACAATCACGCCGTTGCCGGCACGAGTTGCCTTTCAACCATGACTGCATCTGTTCATGGTATCGGAGTCATCCCTATGCGGTGAGGTCAGCCAGCGAGTTGACCTTCTCGTAGAACCAGGATTTCAGACAGGCTTTGGAACAGAAAAGCAGTTCAGCCTGCGCGTTCCGGATCGGCTGGCCCTGAAGCAAATCGTGATGATGTTCACCGGTTCTGGATGCTCCTATCAGGTCATGATCATGGATGCTGAGATCCCAGAAGATGCCGATAGCATCGTCGCCCGAAATCATGGTCTGCCTGTCATTGGGCTGCTTCGCCATGGCCCCAATGGAAACGCTGTAGAATTTGGCGTTGTCGATCGGCTTCTTGCAGCAGGCGCAGGTCATGGAAACATCCCCATTTTGGGGAAGGTTGCAGGAAGAGTGTGCTCATGTAAACGGTGATCCGGAGGCGGCCCCAGTGGTTCGCTCGCTACCGGGCGTCAGCGACTGCCGACGCCTCCATCCACAACCGGCCGGAACTGGATCAGCTTGTCCATCACGGCCGGTCCGCCGTGCGGCACAAAGAATCGTGTTGCCGAACGGATGTACTCGTACAAGACGCCGATCTTCTTGAGGTCGGCGCTGTACTGGGAAAACTTCGGGCCGGTTAGCTCGATGCGCTGCTCCCCGTTGACCTTTGTGCTGAACAGGGTCCAGCCGTTGGCGAGTTGCAGGCGGTGGCCGGCCAGCACCGCGGCGATGGTCTCCTTCGCGCTCCAGGCCTTCCCATAGGAGGCTCCCAGGCGCTGGAGCACCTGCCGGATCATGAGTGCAGGGATGACGCGACCGAGGATGCGCTGTCCGTCATCGGTCTGGAGCCGGTAGACCCGCGGTTCGCCGGCGCCTGCCAGCTTGTCCCAGATCGGCAGCAGCACGCCGCTGATGACGTGCATGGCCTCGACGGTGAACGGCTCCGCGTGACCGATCTCCGCCTGCCACAGCGATTTTGCCTTTTCCTCGTCGACCATGCGATAGTGGGAGATGACGCCGTCGATGGATGGGGCGTCGATATAGTGGGTTCCGAACGGCCCCACCAGCCGGTACTGGCCGATCACCTTGCCGTCGGCGTCGGTCCGGTTGTGCGCCGGCCGCTGGGCGTAGATGCGCCCGTTCTGCTTGTTGTTGATGAACTGCAGGATGTCGTCGTGCTTCTCAAGCAGGGCATCGAAGTCGACGCCGTTGTTCCGCCGCCAGACCTTCAGCTCCGTGTAGGTGGTCTCGGCGCCGGTCCGCGGCTCCCGGTAGACCACGCGCGGCGGGCTGACCATCTCGATGCTGTCGGCGATGACGGTTTCCATGCCGACGTTGAGCGTCCCTGCGTCGGCGGCCAACTCCACGGCCTGTTCCAGCCGGCTGGCGAACTCGTCGAAAAGCCGGTTCATCGGCTCGACGTTCATGCTCAGCAGCCGGTTCAGGAACTGCTTCACCGGCGGCAGCTTGTCCTTGAGCAGGTCGCCTTCGTCATTCAGCAGCCGCAGGCCGAGCTGGCGCTCGAACTCGAAGATCGAAAGGCCGGCGACCTCCTTGCCGTCGTAGAGGTCCATGATCAGCTGGAAGAGGGCGGCGGAGCCGTATTCGCCTTCCAGGTCGTCCCGGGTGGTGAACAGGCCCTGCTCCCCGGTATTGCGCTGTCCCTTGGTCAAGGCGCCCAGGCTGCCGAGCCGGCGAGCGATAGAGGACATGAAGCGCTTATGGCCCTTCAGGCTGGTGGCGCACAGCACGATCTCCGGCGCTGACACCTGATCGCTCCTGTGCGGCCGGCCGCAGGCCTGCGTCGCTTCCTTCGCCGACCAGCCGGCCTGGGCGATGTAGAGCACCCGCTGGCGCTGGTTCCGGAACTTGCGACTGGCATGCAGGTCGATACCTGTGTTGCCGGCGTTGCTGTAGGCGGCAATGGGCTTGGTGTCGTCGTGGAATGCCTGAAGGTCCGCCATCATGCTGGATCGGGTGCGGGTCTCGATCTGCGCTTTCATGGCGCCGAAGCCGTCCGGCTTCTTGACCACGCGCCGGGAGCGGCCGGTCAGTTCGGCGACCTTGTCGACACCGAAGTGGTCGAGGAGCTGCTCCAGTGGTCCGTTGGGCACGCGCAGCGACGCGACCTGAAGGATGAGTTCTTCCCGGATCTCGTCGGCTTCGGCATTGATGATCGGCCGGCCGCTCTCGTCCAGCGCCACCCGCATGCGGAAGTTTCCGGCCTCATCCATATAGGCCTCGTGCTGCTTCGTCGGGAAGCACATCTCCAGATATTGGAGCAGCGACTCCCGCGGCGACATGTCGAGGTCTTCGAGGTTCTCAGCGGCTCCCTCTCGCGACAGAGCGCGGTCCATTGCCGCCTCATTGGTGTTGACGAAGTAGAGCAGCGGCGACCGGCCGGCGGCGAGGTCCGCCTCCATCTCCTTGAGGATGGTCGGCATCATCATCGCCGTCAGCACCTGATTGAAGAAGCGCTGGTGGCTCCCCCAAAAGGCCGACATCGTCTTGGATTTGGCCTGAGCGTCTCCACTGGTGCCGATGATTTCCATCACCTTGTGGACGTTGGCCAGCACCAGCTGCCAGGCCTCGGCCATGGCGTCGTAGAGCTCGACCTGCGCCGGCGTCAGTTCATGGACCAGCCGCCGGTACCGGACATCTTCGTAAGAGAGTGAGCGGGCGACATACCGGCCCAGCGCCTTCACGTCGCGCGTGACGATCTCCATGGCGGCGATGCCGCCGGCCTTGATCTCGTCGATGAACTGGTGCTTGCCGGCGAACGGTGTGCCATGTCCCCAGAGCCCGAGCCGATCGCAGCTCGACAGGTTCTCGACCTTGTCGGCGAGCGTAGCGCTGACGTAGACCACCCGGGCGTTGGGAAGGGCCTTCTGCAGGTCGACCGACGCTAGGCCGGTCTGGCTGGCCTTCGCCTTGCCGCGGGCGCCGTCGGTCTCGACAGCGTTGGCGGCCGCATGGTGTTCGTCGGAAATGATGACGCCGTCGAAGCCGGTGCCGAGCCAATTCAGGATCTGCTGGAGCCGGCTGATCTTGTCCCGCGGCTTGCTGCGCAGGGTGCCGGTCGACACCAGCATGATTCCCTTCGTCGCCTTGATCGGCTCGCCGGCCGGGATCTTGGACATGGGAAAGATGTCGGACGGATTGCCGCCGAGGTCACCCCAGTCGCGCCGCGCAGCATCCAAGAGCGTGGAGTCATTCTTCGTGATCCACAGCGCCTTGATGCGGCCCTGGCACCAGTTGTCGAAGATGATGCCGGCGCATTCACGTCCCTTGCCGACACCTGTTCCGTCGCCGATCGCGAAGCCGGCGCGGAAGGCGGGCTCTTCAGCGCGTGCCGGTAGAAGTTCCCGGTGTGCCTGCCCGGCGTAGACCACCGCCTCGACCTGGGCGAAGGACAGCTTACCGTCCAGGATAACGTTTTCAGGGAAATGGGGGCTGTAGGTCGGCTCCGGCGGCAGCACCGCGGCCATGGCCGCAGACTCGACCAGCTTGGACGGGTGAGGCTTGGCGCCATCAAGCTTGAGACGTTGCGGCTCATAGGGCTCGTACTTCACATCCTGGATCGGAGCGTCAAAGCGGTCGCGGGCCTTGGTCTGGCCCACGGTGACCGTCGCGGCGGTCGTCGCCGGAGCGACCGTGTCAGGTTCCGCCGGCGCGTTCGCCGCTTCTGCTCCGGGTTCCGTCGACGCTACCGCGCCCGCTACTGCGGCTTGCGGCGTGGTGGGCGTGCCGGCACAGCCGGGAGCTGCCGCAGGACGCGGTGCAGGTCGGGCCAGGACCGGCCGTGGAGCCTGCGACGGGGTGGGGCGGTTGAGCCGTACACCTTCAAGCACCGCCATGATGCTGGCGACGCTGTCGAACTCTCCGCCGAGCGGCCGCTGACCGCTCGAAGTTGGGCCGGTCTTGTCGATCACCACGATCCGAACAGCGATCGAGGTGCCGGCCTTGCGGAACGCGGCCCCCTCCAGGAGGAGGTTCGCCTTGACGGTGTAAGTCTGGATGATCGATCGCCACCAATCCCGGTAGCGGGCGGCGCCGAAGCCCATCCCCGGCGGCAGGATGGCGACGAGACGGCCGCCCTTCACCAGCCGCTTCAGCGCCTGTTCGGTATGGCGCGCCGCGGTCATGGGATCAGCGATATCGCCCAGCCGGCCGGCGGTTGCGGTGAAGGGCGGGTTCATCAGGACGGCGGTCGGCAGCACGTCCTTCGGAAGGATCGAATGCAGATGGTCGGCGTTCTCCCGGATCGTCCGGAAGCCGAGCCCCTCGAGGATGGCCGCCCGGCGCTCCGACAACTCGACGCAGACCACTGCGGCGCCGGCGTTTGCCGCCTGCACGGCAAGGGCACCGGTTCCCCCCGACGGCTCCAGCACCAGGTCAGCCGGCTTCAGATCGGCAAGCCACGCAGCCAGGAAGGCGACTGCCGGCGGGGTGCTGAACTGGTCGAATGCCGCCACCTCCTCGTCCCGCCTCGATCGCGTTGGCAGCAGCGCACCCAGAGATTCCAGGTCTTCGGCCCGGAGCTGGGCGGACAGCAGCCCGACCGTCGGCGCCAGCGATATCCGTCGGTCCAGGATCAGCCTGTGCAGCGTCATTTCGGCGATGTCGTAGGCATCCGCGGCGGTGTATGTCCCGGCTCCCTGCGACCCGCCGAACCACTGATCGGCCGCAGAGAACAGGGCCTGGGACGAGATGCTGTTCCCGGCGCCGAGACGTTCGGTGAGTGCCGGCAGCGGGGCGGGGCGTGCGATGATGTCCGACATTCGGCCGTTCTCGATGACAAAGGGGGAGTGCGTCCGCGCTCGAAAATCTCGAAGCGGATCTGGGATAAAAAGCAGGAGACGTCGAATATTATGGGGCGGCTAATGACGGAGCAACGAGAACAGGGAAGAAATTGCTATTTTCGCTGCTTTTAAAATTATTACTACTACGCCAGATGCATCAATTCACAGGATCCGGTGCTTCCGCCGGGCAAGGACTTCAATGGGGATGAATCGAGGCGTGGGGATGAATCGAGACGTCAAAGCCGAACCAGCGGATGCTCAGGGTCTGGACTGTTCCGTCTCTCTGGGCGGCAGCAATGGCATCGTCGAATGCGGTTTTGCGAGCGACATCGCCCTTTCGAACAGCGACACCGACGCCACGTCCCAACACGCCACGCGTGAAGCTGAGTCCGACCAGAACAAGCGGAGCATCGGCGGACCGCAAGGCATTGACAGCGGAGCGGGAACCGAGGACGGCATCCAGCCGGTCGGCAGCGAGATCGAGCGCGGCCTCGTCGAGCTTACCGTATTCGCGGACACGGATGCCGGGAAGGTGGCGTTCCACGAACGCGGCCTGAATCGTTGAAACCTGGACGCCGACCGTCATCCCGGCAAGACCGCGCGCGAAGGCCGCGAGCGCTGCTTCTGTCGCAGGGCCGGCGTTGTCCAGGTCGACCGGGTCGACCTGGAAGCTGAGATCCCGCAGCGGTGACTCGGCGCGGGTGGCCAGTACCGTCGGTTCGGTCGCGTAGGGACCGGCGAAGTCGACCTTGGTGACGCGGGCATCGGTGATCGCCATACCGGCCATGATGGCGTCGTATCGGCCCTGCTGGAGGCCGGGCAGGATTCCGTCCCACGCCTGGGCGACAATCTCGCAATCAGCTTCCATCCGGCGGCAGAGGTCGCGGGCCAGATCGACTTCGAAGCCAACCAACTCTCCAGCCGGCGTCATAGCGTTCCAGGGAGGGAAGGCGCCTTCCGTGGCGATCCGGAGCCGGTCGGCGGCACCAGCGTCTATCGGGGTGGTGAGTGTGGCGATGGTTACGATGATGAACTTGAGAGGGCTGTTCTTCATGGTTACGCGGCCCCTTGGGGTTTCAGGGCGGACCATTCCCAATCGGTGAAGTCGGGTGGCTTGCATCTGTAGTGGCCGGGTCTGGATTCCATATCGGCAGCGAGGCGGTCCTGACTTCGAGCGAATCGAAGAGCTTCCGATGGGTTGGCGCTTGTCTGGGTGTGTAGCCGCCACCACTCCGCTTGAGCCCGGTATCGGTCAGGTGCTGGACCGTTCATTCGGTTATAAAGGGCCTCTTGGCGGTTCTGCGGGATCATGCGGCAATACCCAAAGCAGCGGTGATCATCGCCTCCGCCTGCTCGATCAGCGGCAGGATATCGGGGTTCCGCTTCACCCACTTCGTGATCACGGCATAACCCGACGGCTCCATGTTCCACGTCTTGTCGGCGCTCATTCTTGGCCCGATCCTGTCGGTCAGCGTCCGATGGAGATCGTAGGCTTTCCCTCCATCGCCCAGGCCGAAACACGGAATGCGGGTCTCCGTCCGTCCGTAGCCGAGGTGCAGCTTGCGGGCGAACTGCTTCCAGAGGCCGGCTCGCGCAGCGATGGCTCGGCGGAGAAGGTCCCGGTTCTGCTGCCAGTTGACCGCCTTCGCCATATCTTCGCCCGATGCTTCCTGGAAGTGGCAGACACATTCCGAACCGACTGGGAGGATCCAGCGCCTCTTATCGTTCTGGATCCAGAAGACATTCTTGATGTGGTGCCCGCAGAGCTCGCAGCAGTCGGCTTGGCCGCCGAAGAGGCTGGGCGCTTGGGAGAAGCCCTCCGGCATGTTGAAGGACGGGCCATCGTCGCTGACGCTGGTGATGGGCACTGCCTGCCAATCGGAAAGGCTTGAGCCCATGTCGGCCATGTTGTCGGCCACGGTTCGGTCATAGCTATTTGTCATCGGGCGCTCCCCGCTTTCTTCCGGGGCACTCGTGCGCCAGCACCTCGCCGAAGTGGTCGTCGATCAATGCAGAAAGAGCCGCCAGCGGGTCGAGGAAGTAGCCGTCCGGCCCGTCGCCGTTCCACAACGACCTCCCGCACCAGAACCCGGGAACCCGGTAGGATTCAGCTCGGTAGACATTACCATCGGACACGACGTCGGTGAGCGCGTGGATCCGGCCGATCGGCCGGCCATCAAGAGCGACGGCGGTCTGCTTGGTGTAGATGCTGGTGACGGCGGTGAGACCGCTGTTCGGCCCGGGCTGCCGTGCCGCGTGATAGGCCATGCTGGCGGGGGTGGCCTGATTCTCGATGCGGAGCGTGTCGAGAACGGAGATGTCCGTCATAGTGGTCTCCTTCAGAACTCGGCGGCGGTGTTGACAGCCGGCTTCCAAGAATTCCGCAGGTTCATTTTCGGCTGGAGAGCAAGGATCGTCTTGGTTTGTTCGTCACGGAGATCGATTGCGAATGCGATGTCCGTATGAAAGCGGACGCTGCTGTAGTCGTCCGGCTGATCGCTGGTAACGCGCCGATTATAGGATTCGACGATGTGCTCCAGCGTGGAGAGCGCAAGCCGGCCCTCCGGGCTGAACCGGTCGCGGGCACTGGGCGGCGCTTCGATCATACAGGCATGCGGGTTGTCGCGGTGCCACCGGACATAGATGGGGTTCACCACCATGATGGGGCACTCCGTTACTCTGACATGCAGCGTCTGTCCCATGCTGTAACGCTCGATCCGCACGCTGCATTTGGTTCCGCTGGGCAGCAGACCGGCATCCACCGCGGAGTTGATATCCTGACGGACCAGTTTGGCGATGTCCCGAAGATCCCGATCCGGGTCAAACTTGTCGCCCTTCTTGGTGGTGAAGGATGGGCCGCGTTGAGGCTGCGGCTGCGGCTGGACCAGCTGTAGAACGTTGTGAGTGGACGATGGGAGAAGGACGACCTGGGCGGACATGGCGAGCTCCAAAATGAGTGGATCCTGGCGATCCGGTTGCCGGAACTGCCGCGTACCGGTGCAGCAGCTCGGGGAACCGGCCCGCATCGCTCCGGGCGGGTGGAGTGACCGGAGCGGCAAAATCAGGCAGCAGTCCGTCGGCGGGTGATCAGATCCGATGCAGCCTGCAACTCGTCGCGATGGGCGCGGCATACGCGCAGCAGTTCTTCGTACTGTTTCAGCGTGGATACCGACCCGATCCACCGGCCGCCCGGATGGGCTTCAAGCTTGCGCTGGGAAACGCGGGTGATGTTGAAGCCCTGGTAGACGAAGCTGGAGCCGACTGCGATGTGAAAGGCGGCCATGACTCGTCCTCGTTGGGTTGTCCTCGACGTCATGCGACATCGGTGTGGCGCAGGAACAGGCTCAGTGAAGCACTTCGACGGTCCAGCAATGGTCCGTGTCGCGACCGGACGTTATCGTGTGGTAACCGGGGCCGGGATCATGGCCTTCGCCGCTCCACACCAAGTCGGCCAGGATGCGGGGACGCGGCTCCCCCACGGTGCCGTTACCGATCGGATCCGAGCGGACGCCGACGCAGCTGAACCGAAAGCCTTCGAGCCAGACCACGCGTCCGGCAGTCAGCAGGTCGGCCTTGATGGCCTGCATTGTGGGGCGGGCATCCTGAGCAGAGGAGGATTTCATCATCGTCTCCCTATGGCGGCAGCAGCGAAGCGCTGCTAATAACAAAATTTATAGCGTCACGCGCCAAAACATACCAGTAAATAATAGCGTCGCGCTGCAAAAATTGACCAATCAGGGGTGTTGGTGGTAGCTTGCCGACATGGGTAGAAAAGCCGAAGAAACGCCATTCGTCCGTCGCGTGATGTCGTTGGGGCTGGGCTCCTTGACGGCATTGCGTGACGCGCTTGTGCATGGCAGGGACTCATCGACGGTTAACCGATGGTCCAAAGGGGAAATGCGGATTGATGCCGCGGTTGAAACACTGCTTCGGGTTGCCGCTCTTGTCCCCATCGAACGACGGGCGGCAGTCTGGGCGCCACTGCCGAACCTCACCAGGGAACGAGCACCGATCATCCGGCTACTGATTGCTTTCGACCTGCTTCCGAAAGCGGATCGGGGAAAGGCGCTCGAACTGGCAATGGCCGATGAATACAGCGCAGAGCTACAAATCAAAAATATCACGCAGCCACCCGGCAGCACTGTATAACGGCAGACCTGTGGCCACGAATTCCTGCCCCTTCGCCACCGTGCGTAGTTGGCAACGGTCGCCACCCACTCCCAGCGTGCGGCGTCCATGTGGTAGCTCAGCGCCGGCCCGGCTTTCGGTAGGAACCAGCCCGGCAATGACCAGACGGTCCGGGTGCTGCCGGGCTTGGTGAGCCGAAGATTGTGGTGGAAGCGCGGGAAGACGCCGCCACCGCGGCACGCCGAGGTCCTGTCCGTCGATCACCAGCCGGTCGGAGGCGACATAGACGGTGTTCCCCTCGGCCCAGCGACCGTTGAAGTGCGGATGCTCGGCCAGCTCTGGCCGGCCGGCGCGCAGCGCGGCGCTATCCGGGCCCAGGGCCAGAACCTCCCCGACCTGGAGATACCCGAACAGAACATGCAGGTCCGGGGTGCTGCGGCGGTACCGCCAGCCGGGCAGCCGGGCAGCCGGGGCCGATCCGCGACGTGCTGTGCTGGGCGCATGCGCGGCGCGGCTTCTTCAAGCTGGCCGACATCGCCGCGATCTCTTGGCGCGGCAAGGGGGCGCCGCCGATCTCGCCCTTGGCGCTGGAGGCGGTGCGGCGCATCGATCCGCTGTTTGGCATCGAGCGCGAGGCCCTCGGGCGCTCGGCGACCGACCGTCTGGCGGTGCGCACAGAGCTCTCCAAGCCCCGGGTCGAGGAACTGGAAAACTGGATGCGAACGGCACGGGCCGGGATGTCGAAGCACGCGCCGGTGGCCAAGGCGATCGACTACCTGCTGACCCGCTGGGAGGGCTTCACCCGTTTCCTGCACGACGGCCGGGTCTGCCAGACTAACAATGCCGCCGAACGAGCGTTGCGTGGCATCGCTCTGGGCAGACGGGCATGGCTATTCTGCGGCTCGGATCGAGGCGGACAGCGCGCTGCCGCCATGTACATGTCAATCGGCTTGCGATAGGGACCCTGGATCGGCACGGAAAAGGGGCTCTGTCGCAGATTTGATGGTGTGGATCTCATCCGGGGCCGATGACGCGCGCCTGAAGGATGTCGAGTTTGCCGCGGCCATACATCTGCCGCTTCACCAGCTTGAGCTTGGTGATCTGCCCCTCGGTCTGGCCGTTGGACCACGGCAAAGTAATTGCCGCGATGACGGCAGTCCGGTCCTTGGCCACCCCATTGGCGAAGGACGCCACCAAGCTGGCCTTGGCCCGCTGCAGCCAGGGTTCAAAATCCTCGGCACTTTTCTTCCGGATCATTGAGTGGAACGCTGCAACGATTTCACGTGCCTCGACCAGCAGCGGCACTCCGCCCTCAATCGCCGCGACCGTCACCGTCTCCGCTTTGGTCAGCGCATCCCATCCGATGGTGAGCAAGCGCGCGATCGTCCGCGCCGCCGGCGTGCGGCTATGTTCCCCAGCCTGCGCCCGGTCTGAGCGCCGGCGGCGCGTCGCCCATTCGCCAACGACACGAAGGCTGCCCCGAAACCCACTCCTTCTCAACTGGCGCCAGAGGTCGGTCGCGTTGTGTTGCCCAGCAGCCCACTGCGCATCCAGCCAGGGGAGATGCAGGTCAAGCGAGCTTTCCCGGATCCGGAAGATGTCGGACCGCTGGCCGCGCACGACTTTGCGGACGAGCTTGCGGCTGAGGCCGGTGCGACGGACGATCTCCTTGATGGCGACGCCCTCTTTGGCCAGGGCGAGAATGGCGCCGTTGGTCTCCTCCCGGCGCAGATAGCCCTCATACTGAATCCGCTCCGCCGCGGTGAGTAGGGCGGGATCAACAGTCGCTGCACCAATGGCGGCGCGGATCTGGCGCATCGACTTGTGCACGGCATCCAGAAAGGCGTGGCTGGCGTTCTCCATCAAGTGCCAGCGGTCAGCGACCTGGACGGCATACGGCAGGGCGTTGGAGGCCGCTTGGGCGTAGGCGCCACTGCGGTCACGCGCCACGATCGCGATCTGCGGCTGATCCAGCAGCCACTCCTCCGCGCTCGCCGGCTCGCGGTTGGGCAGCAGAGCGATCGTGCGGTGGCGATCGAGGTCGCAGATGAGCGTTCCGTAGCGCTGGTTGCGCCGCCATGCCCAGTCATCAATCCCGCTGGCCGAGGGCGGCAGGAATGCAGGACGGCCGTGCCGCCGCATGGTGCGCAGAGGCGTGTCCTTGGTGATCGGCACCATCAGGCGTCTTCCCAGTCGGGCCGCGGGGCGTCCACCGAGGACGAGACCGAGATGATGGACGAGATCGTCGAGCCGCGCCGTTCTCCGGGCCCATGGCTTCAGAACATCCGGATCAAAGCGCTCGGCGAAGATCCGGCGCCGACAGGTTGGAACATCGCAGTGGAAGCGCCGCGCCTGGAGGTGCAGGTGGACGTTACGCCCCGAGAGCGGCAGGTCGAGAAGGAGGCGCTGGTACCGGCTGTGCACCCGAAACGAGTGCCCGCCGCACACCGGGCAAGGGCTGAACGCGGCGGTGGAGCGCACCGTGATCTGAATGGCGAGGCCGGCGTCCGTCGCCTCAATGACCACGAAGCCGGGCGGCACACACCCCGTGCAGCGAAGCGATTGAGCCATGATGCTGATTCCGCTGATGAAGCCAGAACTGATAACAATTCAGCACCATCAAAACTGCGACAGAGCCCCGTTTGGATGCCGATCACCCCCTATACGGGGTCCTTATTCCATGCCGATTCACAGCCAACGGTAGAACCGGTTGGCTGCCGTCTGCCAAGGGCCAAATTCTGCCGGCAGGTCGCGCCATGCCGCCCCCGTGGGGTTCACCCACAGGATGGCCAGCACCGTCTGCCGCAAGTTCCGCGCCGGGCGCCCGGTCCGGGGGCGCTCCGGCGGCAGCAAGGTCAGCAGACGTTCAAGCTGCCCCTCGCTCAGTTCGTCTCGTGCCATAGACCCTTAACAGGGCCACACCCGCTTCCGTCACGAACTTTGAGAACAGACCCTAGCCGAAGGCCTGCGCGCCCCATCCCACCGGCCGTCCCCGGTTCGCCGCCCGGCCAAACACAAACGGCGTCCCGACCGCGCCGAAGTGGGACAGGACGCCGATCGTTGCGGTGCATACACCATGCGGCTCAGGTCGCTATGGGCACCCACCACACGTTCACGGACCCACCCGGTCCGGTCGTGTTGATGTTGACCCGGATTTCGCTGCCGAGCGGCACCGGCGCGCAGAAGGAAGCGTAGGGGAAGTACACCCCTCCCACCGACGGCATCTGCGCCGCCAATGCGTTGCCGATGATTTCGTTGTCAGCGCCCGACGATACAACCGCGGCCACCGACCCATTGCTGGTTCCGGAGCTTGCAGACGATAGCACGATCAGAAATCCGTCGGCTGAGGGGGTGAACGCCAATCCCGGTGTGTATACGACGGTGGCTCCGAACACCGCAGCGTTGCTTTTCTGGGTGATCGGGAGACTGTAGACGGGACTGGTGGGGCCGACGGGTCTTTGAATAACGTTCCTTCCGTTGCAGGAAAATGTATTAGAATTCTGAACAGGAAGCGCACACCCGATGACACCAATGTAACATGGAATAGTATAACCTGGGTTAAAAAAAGCACTAGATGCCACAATTTGCGAGGTATTAGTTTGATTGTTGCAAAGGCATAGGTTTCCGCTATTTTGGTTTCCCGCTTGGAAATTCGCCACTGCGATGCAATCACTTGTGGCTGTTGTAGGAGCGCCACCAGAAACATTAGCCCAAGATCCGAGGGACAGTCCGGACGACGCCAACAGGGGAAGAAACTCGATCTTCGCCGCCACCTGCTGCGGAGCGGAGAGTTGTACAAAGTAGTAGTCGCCCTCGCGCACTGGGCTCATGCACGTGCTTTGAGTCATAGACAGAGTGGCCTGCACGGCGGCGGCGGTTCGCAGCGTTGTCGGTTGCGGCGAGCTATCTGTAAAGATTTGCGCGGTGCAGTTGTTGGTGGCTGCTGCGGTGGACTTCAGGCGCAGATTCACCGTGACGAAGCCGTCGGAGGTGGC
Organism: Azospirillum sp. HJ39; assembly: GCF_041507355.1. Lineage (NCBI taxonomy): Bacteria > Pseudomonadati > Pseudomonadota > Alphaproteobacteria > Rhodospirillales > Azospirillaceae > Azospirillum > Azospirillum sp. HJ39. The sequence goes on from NZ_CP167902.1 coordinate 147,954, forward strand.
CTGGAAGATCTGGTTCGGTCGGACATGGACCGGTCCGTCGAACACGGCGGACATCTGCCCGGAACCCAGGCCGAGATACTGAACCAGGGCGCTGTTGAACGCTGTGGCCAGCGCCTGGCTGCCGCCCGCGATCAGCACCAGGGCGGACAGGGGCACGAAACGCGCGGGCGGACCGGACGGAACCACCAGCACTGCGGGGTCGCCGATGATGCTGTCCATGAAGGTCTGGAGATCCTGATTGAAGGACCCGCCGACCGTGGTGACCGACATGGCTGTCACCTCCGAGGAGACGGCACCGATCGTCGAGGACTCGCTCGACAGATCGACGCTGAGCTTGCCGCTGGCGACGACGCCGGAATAGGCGAGGCCGATGTTCGCGGTCAGCGACGATTCGGTCGAGCTCTGGTACTGGCTGGAGCTGATCGTCGTCTGGAGCGCGTAATAGCCGCCGAAGGCGGCCCGCTTGAGGTAATGCGTGCCGTATTTCTCGAAGAACGCGACGAAGCTCTGGTAGCTCGCCGCACTGCCATTCTGCATGAGCGCGAGCAGATCGGCCTTCATCCCGGCGGTCGGGGCGGGCTGTTCCGCCCACTCCGCCGTGTAGACCGTCTGGCCGCCGATGTTGAGCGCCATATAGCTGCTGCCGTCGCTCAGAATCTCGCTTGCCGACCTGATGCCGACATTCGCGGACGCCTCGAAGCCGAGATACGAGAATTCGCCGCCGATCGACAGATTGAACGCGTCGGTGAACTGCTGCTTCGACGTGTAGAGCTGGGTGTTCGACGTCTCGAACCCGCCGGCCTGGAGCGTCAGCATGTTGATGCCGTCGGGAACGGAGTAGGTCTGCGAAAGCCCGACCGGCCCGACCGCCTGGGTGATGTTCTCATTGTACGTCAGATCGAAGATCTGACTTCCACCGAAGCTACCAGTCTTCATGTTGAAAGCGAGCGAGAAGGCTTGTATCAGGTCGGCCGGAGGCGGCGTCGCGGGTTCGGAGCTCATAAATCCCTCCTGTATTTCACGTGGAGTTTTCAATTGTTACATTGCCGCATGACAGGCGCTTGCAGGACAGAGATCGGTAGCGACATGCGAAATCTCTCAAATTTCGTGTCTTGATCGCTTCGACCTGCTTTCTCAACCGGAAGCACGACGAACCAGGAATCCGAATGACCGCATTATCGCGATAACAATCTTTCCCGTTCGAAAACTATTACAATTCGAAAATTGCTTCATCTCACCAATTTCGATAGATTCCGGTTTCTAACCACAATCATCAACCCGCACGCCATCAAAGTTTGCCATTTATGTTAATGACACACCAAAAAATTGATTTCTCCTGAAAAAGTGAGGGAGCGGACAATGCATGTTCCCTTCGACTCAAAGACGATACTTTTTGTTTATCTCACCCTGGCAGTCATAAATTCAACCGTCTCGGCAATCGTCTGGTTTCAGAACCGTCATCTGCACGGGGTTCCGGACATTGCGGCGGCCTATATACTCGGCGGCATCGGTCTGACCATTCAAAGCCTCCTGCCGGCTCCGGCCTCGCCGTTTGCACTCTTCACCGCGAACCTTCTGGTCAATTTGTCCCACGGCCTGGGTGTCAACGGGTTGGGGATCTTTCTTGGGGGGCCGAGCCGGCTGTGGCTGCCGGCCTTCTGCCTGCTCTTCACGATTCTGGTGTGGCCGCCGGCCCTCTATTTCCTACCGGACGAGCGGGGACTCAGGATCGCCGCCGCGACCGTCGTGACGGTCGTCACCTTCGGCTATCTTATCGCCGTGATCAGCAATGGCAGCGGCGCCCACCGATGGGTGCGTCGGATCGTCGGCGCGCTCACGGTTGTGCACATCGGGTTCGCCTTGATGCGGGGCTGGTGGGCCTTGCAGGGCCTGCCGCCGAGCATTCACGCCAACGCGCCGCTCGACGTTCTGTCCGCGCTGGAAAGCGTGGTCTATGCCAACACCCTGTTCGTGTGCTTCCTCGTCATGGTCGGGGCGCGGTTGAACGACGACCTGCGGGCGCGCAACCAAGTCCTGTCGGACGAGATCGACCGGCGGCTCCGGCTGGAACGCCAACTCTCCTCTGCCCTCGCCACCGAGGTGCGGCTGCGGGCGGAGCAGCAGCAGCTTATCCACATCGTCGGCCACGAAATCCGGTCGCCGCTGGCCGGCATCGACCGCGCGGCCGAGATGCTGATGCTCGGCGACAGCGCCGTCCTCCACCGGGTCGACGGCATCCGCAATCGGGTGAGGCACACGATCGGCATGATCGACCGGCTGCTGGCGACGGAGCGTGACCACCACGCGCGGCTGCGGCCCGAGCCTCTGGCCGTGGATGAGGTCATCGGCATCGTCGTGCGTGGATTGGAAGACGCGGGTGCCGCCCTCCGCATCCGCGTGACTGTGCCCGACCAATCGGTCCGCATCGTCGCCGACCAGGGCATGGCGATGGCGATCCTGCGCAATCTGATCGAGAACGCCCTGAAGTACTCCCCGGCCGATACGACGGTGAGTGTTACGGTGTCATGTGGAATCGATGAAGCAAACATTCTCGTGTATGATCGCGGCATCGGAATTCCACGCTCGGAACGCGAATTTGTCGGACAGCGCTTCTTTCGGGCGTCAAATGTTGGTACAGTTGCGGGAATAGGGTTGGGGATTTTCGCGGTGCGTCGGCTTCTCGCTGTACAGGGCGGTCATCTAACCATCGATGACGGGCCGGATGGCAAAGGAACGACGATGATCGCGACCTTTCCCCTGAACCGCCGCGACAACGCACCGGAGCCGGCCGATGCCTGACATCCTGGTGGTGGACGACGACGATGGTCTCCGCTTCGACCTCGTGGATTATCTCAACCTGAAGGGCTTCCGCACCATCGGGGCGGAGAGTGCGGCCGCCTGCCGTCAGGCCCTCGACCGCATGTCGCCGGATGTCGTCGTTCTCGATGTGAGACTGCCGGATGGACACGGGTTCGCGCTTGCGCGCGAAATCCACGCGCGTTTTGGGGTGGGATGCGGGCTGATCATGCTGACTGGCTTGTCCACCCCCAACGACCGGGTCGATGGCCTGGAAAGCGGAGCCGACACGTACCTCGTCAAGCACGCCACCTTGCGGGAGATCGAGGCCACGATCCGCAGCGTGTTGCGCCGGCTGCCCGTAGCAGCCACGGCAGCGGCGGAGACACCGGCAGCGGCCCCCGCCGGCGGACAGGACGTCGGGGGATGGCGAATGTTGCGGGCGGACTGGACGCTGCAGGCCCCCAACGCCGCCCGCATCACCCTCACCGGGACCGAGGTCGCGTTCCTGGAGGCGCTGCTGGCAAAGCCGGGAACGCCCCGTCCGCGCGCGGACCTGATCGCCGCACTGGCACGACCGTCCATGCGCTTCAACGATCGCAACCTCGACGAGGTCGTCCGCCGCCTGCGGCGCAAGGTGGAGCAGGCCAGCGGCATGGCCGTTCCGATCCGCGTTGTCTACGGCGTTGGCTACTGTTTCACCGGCGACGCGTAGTGTAAAGGCCGAATGAAGTTTGGTTCTCCCGCACTTTGCGTGAAGGCAGCGCTCACGCTGCATGGAGAGTGCGGCTGCGTAGGAGATCGAAGCCGGCACGGCCGTACATATCCCACTTGATAACCTTGAGCCGGTTGACGTGGCCCTCGACTTGCCCGCTGCTCCACGGCTCGGTGAGCGCGGCGCGGACGGCGTCCTCGTCGCGTCGGATGCCGGCGACGAACGGCCTCAGGGAACTGGCCTCCGCCTCACGCAGCCAGCCGTCGAACAGGGTCGGCGTTTTGTCCTTCACCGTAAGCGGTGTTTTCAGGCCACGGCGGTTTCGGCCTGCCGGGCATAGCTCCAGGGCAGCAGTTCATCGAGTCTGGTGATCGGATGTCCGCTGGCGAGTTTGGTCAGGACATCGGCGAACCAAGCTTGCGGATCGACACCGCTGAGCTTGCAGGTTTCCACCAGCGACGCGATGGTCGCCCAGTGCTCACCGCCGCCGTCGCTGCCAGCGAACAGAGCATTTTTGCGCGTGAGGGCCAGCGGGCGGATGCTGCGCTCCACGCTGTTGCTGTCGATCTCCACCCGGCCGTCGTCGAGGAACAGCGTCAACCCCTCCCAGCGGCTGAGCGCGTAACGGATCGCCTCGGCCAATGTCGATTTGCGCGACACGGTCGCCAGCTGCTTTTCCAGCCACACCTTCAGTTCCGCAATCAACGGCGTCGATCGTGCTTGGCGCTCCCGGCGGCGCGATTCGGGGGCATGGCCGCTGATCTCGGCCTCCACCGCGTACAGCTGGGAGATGCGCCGCAAGGCTTCGCTGGCGATCGGCGCCGAGCCGCCGGTCTGGAGATCATAGAAGCCGCGGCGGACGTGCGCCCAGCAGAAGGCGAGGCGTACGGCTCCGCCTTCGGCCAGCTTGCGATAGCCGGCATAGCCGTCGACCTGGAGCACGCCGGTGAACCCCTGCAGATGCATCACGGGGCGTTCCGCCTTGCGATCGGGAGCATAGACGTAGGCCACCGCCGGCGGCTCCGGTCCGTTCCAGGGGCGATCGTCGCGCGCGTAGGCCCAGAGCTGGCCGGTCTTCGTGCTGCCCCGTCCGGGGTCGAGCACGGGCGCCGTCGTCTCGTCAGCAAACAGCTTGCCCGACGCCTTCAGGCTGGCCAGCAACCGCTCATGCAGGGGCCGCAGGTACCACGCCGCCCGTCCGACCCAGCCGGCCAGGTTGGAGCGGTCGAGATCGACACCCTGGCGCGCGTAGATTTGGGCTTGGCGGTAGAGCGGCAGGTGATCGGCGTACTTGGACACCAGCACGTGGGCGATCAGCGCCTCGGTGGGGATGCCGGCGTCCACGATGCGCGCCGGCGCCGCGGCCTGCACGACGCCCTCCTCGCACTGGCGGCAGGCGTATTTCGGCCGACGGGTCACCAGCACCCGGAAGCGGGCCGGGACGAGGTCGAGACGCTGCGAGACATCCTCGCCGATGGGATGCAGCGTGCCGCCGCAACACGGGCAGGTCTTGTCGGCGACATCGATGAGGATCTCCTCGCGCGGCAGATCGGCCGGCAGGTTGCCGCGGTTCACCCGACGCCGTGGCGGCGAAGGGGCCGGCTTGGCCGCCGCGGTGCCGGTGGGCTCGGCCTCCTTGGCGGCCAGCGTCTGCTCCAGGTCCTCCAAGGCCAAGGCCAACTGGTCCGGATCAAGGCGCTCGGCCCGGCGGCCGAAGCGATGGCGCTGCAATTCCCGGATGATCTGGCGTAGCCGGGCGATCTCCTCCTCGGCCGAGGAACGGGCCGCCGTCAACTCCGCGGCATGCCGGACCCGTTCGGTCAGCAGCAGGGCACGCAGTTCGTCAGGATCGCTGGGAAGGGTTTCAGGCGCGGTCGTCACGTCCACCAGTATAGCGGCGGCTTGCGCAGTCCTCGCCTCCGAAGCGGTGGCCGAGTCGCTGTGTCGCAGCTCAGCTGGCGGACGTCGGCCGAGACACCCGCACGCCCCGCACCCGGGTCCAGTCCAGACCCTCGACGAGCGCCGAGAGCTGAGCCGGGGTCAGCCGGATCACGCCGTCGCGGATCGCTGGCCAGCGGAACTGGCCGGCCTCCAATCTCTTCGCGATGAGAACCAATCCGGTGCCGTCCCAGTGCAGGAGTTTCACCCGGTCGGCTCGCTTGGAGCGGAAGACGTAGACGACCCCGCTGAAGGGATCCGCCCCCAGTTGCTGCTGCACCAGAGCGGCCAAACCATCCATACCCTTGCGGAAATCGACCGGCTTGGCGGCGACAAGAACCCGCACCGCGCCCTCGATGCCGATCACCGCGACGCCCTCACCGCGCGCAGCACCGCCTTGACGGTGGCGCTGTCCATGCCGGCCGGCACGCGCACCACCGCATCGCCGATCTGCACTTCGATGGCCCGGAGTTCCTTCGCTGCGGCTGGGGGCGGCGTGGTGTCCAGCACCACCGGCGCAAACACCAACCCCTCTTCCTGGAAGCGGTTGGCGGCACGCGCTTCCCGGCGCCAGTCGAACACCTGCTGGGGGCGCAATCCGTGACGCCGGGCCACTTCGGAGACCACGGCCCCGGGCACCGCCGCCTCCGCCAGGATCCGTTCCTTCTCCTCCGGTGACCAAGTCCGGCGGCCCACATCGCCGGTGATCACCTCCATCCGGCGCACCCGCACGGGCTCAGAGGCAAGCGTAAGGTTGAGCGCAGACACAAACCGATCTCCCATCCATTCGATCCGGAAGACTCGCTCCGCCCTGTTTCCGCTGGAAGGTGGGGCCAGAACACCGCTTA
>NZ_CP167907.1:0-108862 GCF_041507355.1 Azospirillum sp. HJ39
ATGAAAGACGTTAGCATGCCCTGTGAGGGCGGGACAGGAGAACTGAATCCCACAGACCGACTGGCCGCCGCCGTGCAGCGGCACGTCGAGACGGACGGGGCCGAACCGGTGCCGGCCGATCGCGAGGTCGCCGTCCTGATGGCGGGCGTCACCGACCCGCGCGCGGTAGCGGCTATCCTGTACCTGGCCCACGACGCGATCGTGGCGGGCGAGGTTGAGCAGGCCGGCCGCCACATCCTGCGGGTGGCCAATGCGCTTGCGGGAGATGATCCCCAGCTGGCCATCATCGGGCGGTTCTACGCCGCGGCCAGCTGATCGGCAGGGCAGGGCGGCGCATCTCGGCGCTGGTTGGCACGAACGCCCTGGCGGAGTCGCCAGGGCGTTTCCGTTTTAGCGGCTAAAATCACCACGCTGTCCGTTCGGTCGCGCTGGTCTTGAGCAGATCACCGTGCGAGCATGTGAGTGATGGTCCGGGCTGCTCTGCGGTCCAACCCCGACAACACAGCCCCCACGGTCCAACCGCGACAGCAATCTTCTGGTACCTCGTCGCGTCGATGGCGACCCCAACGAGAGCCATTCCCTTTAGCGGCTAAAATTCTACCAAGAACCAGATGAGGGGGTTTCCACGGATAAGTTGCTTGTGGCGACCCCAGATCGCGAGCAGCAACAGGGCATCCCAACACAATTCATTTCGACCAATTGGGTTAATTCCACTCACTTTCTTAGGCTTCGTTATGAAGTGCCAACTTAATATCAGCCTTATTGGCAAGTTGATTTGGTGATCTGAGTAGTTGAGTAAATGTGCAGAACGGGTTTAGTGGCTGGCGTTTCCGTCGTCGCGGTAAGACAGCGGAAATCCAGTTAAGACGGAAAGCGCAAAGCGGGCACCGAGAACCGCAACGGTCGCTGTCATATCCGGATAAGGCGGACGATTGACCAATTATGATGGACGCAGCTACGCAAATCGTCTTGTGCGCGATTTGAAAAAGTGAGATCGTCCCGATCCCCACAAAATCTTGTGGGTGAGGCGTCCCGGCTGACGATTGGAACCCGGTGGCCGGGACGCCTCTGACCAGCTACCTGCGTAAGGAGCGATCATGCCTGACCGTACCATGCCCCCGATCACGGGGGAACCCCGTGCGAACGACGTTCGCGAACGAGTCATGAACAACTTCCATGTTTTTGCGAACGCCGTTCGCGTCGATGAGCCAGCGAACGCCGTTCGCGCCCTTGCGAACGCCGTTCGGCGACACCGCCTCACCGATGGCGCTGAGCCCGTCCAGCCGCATCATGAGGCCGCTGTGCTGGCGCTCCAGCCGGTCGGCGTGGCCGCGGCGGCGCACCTGCTGCTGGCCCGCGACCGGGCGGCGTGCGACCCGACCGGCGCCGACCGGCTGGTGCTGGGCGTGATCGACGCCGCGGCGGTCGGCGATCCAGACGTCAGCGAGATCAGGCGCTTCTACGCAGGTTGAACCGAAGGGGAGGGCGGCTACGGCCGCCTTCTTCCTGAGCGCTGATCGCCATTTTTGTTGACTTAAATAGTCCTATATGTCATATTGTCTCCAGCAAATCACTGAAATTGCTGGAGAAGACAGATGCCCACCTACAAGGTGTACATCACCACGGATCCGTACACGGAATCCGAAACCATCGCCCTCGCGCTGACGACGACCGACCACAAGGTCGCCGCCGATCTCCGCGACGCGATGAAGCCCACCTCGGCGCTGGTCGAAATCCGCACCAGCTATACCCCCGAGGACCTGAACGACCCCGACCTGCACAACAGGCTGGTGGTCAACCTGATGGGCGCGGCGGCTGGCGACTGGGTCATCCGCGATGTCCGCACCGCGGAGCGCCGCGAAACGCGGATGCACCTGAAGCCGGAACCTGGGGCAGATCTCGAACTGTTCGACCGCAGCGCCGAACCCCTCGCGATCCTGGCCCATGACGGCAATGGCCTCTACGGCTGGCGGCTGACCCAATTCGGGTTCCGCTGGTACGAGGGCACCGGATGCCTCGCCGACACCTTCGGCGACGACCTGCGCGACGCGCTTCACGAGCACTTCAACAGCAAGCGCTGAGCCTCCAGCTCCAGAGACCGTAAAGCCGGTACTGGGGCTTTGGCGGCAGAACCCCCAACAATTGGAGAGTTTCATGACTGCTATCAATCAGCAGACGCCGGGGCCTGCCAAGGTCGTCAACTTCGACAACGCCTACGGCTTGTCTGTGGTGGCCCACGGTCCCGGTAACGAGCGCAGCGGCTCGCTGGTCGCCCAACTGCCGCAGGCGCCGCAGGAGTACCGGGCCAACGCCCGCCTGCTCGCCGCCGCATACACCGCCTTCGACGGTGCTGGGCGCAAGCTCGGGATCGACGCCGCCGAGATGGCGGAGCGGCTCGGGCCGGAGGGGTTGGCGGAGATCGCTGCCGTCCTGAAGTCGATCCTCGGATGCCCGCAGGCGGCGCCGTGGTTGGCTCGGTTGAATATCGACCCGGAGGCGGTTGTTCTCGGCCCGAATGGACCGATCAACACCAGCCCGACGGTCTTCGACGCGGCTCGCGTCGCCATCACCCTGCTTATCGGCAAATAGCCCCCAGCCCCGCCACCAGACCGGTGTGCGGGGCTTTGGCGGTAGAGGCGCCCGCCTCCCGCCGCCCCACTGGTCAAATTGCCGGCGGCGCACTATCCTCAAACCCATGAGAAAGCGCATGTCCATTATGGTCGCCGAACTGTACGACGCCCTCCGCGATGGCGGGACGTCGGACGAGAAGGCGCGCAAGGCCGCCGAGGCTGTCGCCTCCTACGAGGGGCGCTTCGCCGATCTCAACACCAAGATGACCCTGCTGCAGTGGATGGTCGGGTTCAACCTGGCCGCCACTGTGGGCATCATGATGATGCTGCTCAAACATTGAACCTTGGTGACGCGCATCCAGGCCGCCTTCGGGCGGCCTTTTTGCTGTCTGATTGGCGCGTAATTTCCATAAGGAATGTTATGTGTCTAAACTATCCTGCGCTGCGCGGGGTGTCCGGATCACCCCATCGCGGCAGCGATACCCGCCCCTTCCGCTGGTGGCCCCTTTCCCACGTTACGCGGGCGGTATCAGAGGGCGAAAGTCACCCAGCCGGCGCGGTGCTGACTCCCCGCGGGTTCCGACTGGCCCGGGCGCAAGGGCATGGGGCGAGCGGTTGCATTGGTATGACAGAAATACACGCGAGTCAATGCGCGCGGTGTGCGTCTTGACTCGCTTCCGCTCCTGCGTTTCCAATGGGAACAGAAGGAGAACGCACGATGACCACCGACACCCTGGGCAACCTTGGCCGTGGCGCTCGCCTATATGCGCAATGCCCCGGCTGCGGGCGGACCAAGACGCTCGACCCCGCAATGCTGGTGGCGCATGCCGGCCCGGATTGCACGGTGGCAGGCGCCCTGAAGCGGGTCGTGTGCGGCGAGTGCCGCGTGCCGGCCAAGACTTGGCGTGGATATGACCCGATCGCTGAGAATCTTGGTAAGCTCGATAAGCAATCTCCGCTACGTTGACCGGCCGGCCATCGCGTGCCAGCCTGCATTTTCCGCTTTCCTGAAATAGTCCCCTAAGTCATATTAATCGGACTATCCGCACACGATGTTGCGCCCGCCGGCTGCGCGCCGGCCCCACCACCCAATGGAGAGCAGCATGGGAGCCCCGCAAGGCTGGATCGGCGTCGACCTGGACGGGACGCTGGCGCGCTACGATGGCTGGCGCGGCGAGCTGCACATCGGCGGCCCGGTCCCGGCCATGGTCGATCGCGTGAAGGCGTGGCTGGACGAAGGTGCCGATGTTCGGATCTTCACCGCCCGCCTGACCGAGGGGCCGCAGAACCGCGACGGCACGCTCCACGACATCTCCGCCGTCCGCGAGGCCATCGAGCAGTGGTGCGTGGCCCACATCGGCCGGGCGCTGCCCGTCACCAACGTCAAGGACTATGGCATGGTGGCCCTGTACGACGACCGGGCGGTGCAGATCATCCAGAACACCGGCCTGCGCGCGGATGGCCAGCCGTGACGGAGCGCGCCTACCTGCACTACGGTCATGCGCCCGGCACCGCGGCGCGCTACTGCCGAACCTGCGGCGCCGAGTTCCGCGGGCACCCGCAGGCCGACCGCTGCGAATCCTGCGCCGCGGTGCTGGCCGACCGCGTCCCGCCGGACAGGCTGATCGAGGTGCTGCGCTGCATCGGCCTGCGCTACGGCCCGACCCGCACCGTCGACGACTGCGCCGTCCTGGCCCAAGAGGCGCTCGCCGAGATGGGGCTGCTGGACAAGGTCGCCGGTCGCGCGCCGGTGGGTCTCGACGCGGCGATGCGCGGCGGCTGAACAACGACGCGCGTCATCGGTCAGCCTCGGTGTGGAACGGCGGCGATGTCTGGGTGGTGAGGACGCGGCTCTGGCAAGCCGTAGCAATCGCCTCCACCGAGATGGCCATCAGGGCGGTGAGGCCCAACTCCCCCCTCCGCTTTGAGCAGCCGAGTGGCCCCTCACGAACCGAACTGCACCGGGGCTGACCCATGACGCGCACAGATCAAACCACTCAGAGGGAAACAACACCCATGCTCAAGCACATTGCCCTGGCATCCGTCCTGCTGGTCGCCGCATGCTCCGACCCCGAGAATGCCCGCCGCACCGTCGAGAACTCCGGAATCGCGGAGGTGCGAGCCGGTGGATACTCATGGTTCGGCTGTGGCAAGGGCGATTTTTACGCCACGAGCTTCACCGGCATTGGGCCCAACGGGCGGCCGGTTTCTGGGGTTGTGTGTCGTGGAATCCTAAAGGGGGCGACTATCCGCTTCGATTAATTCCACCATCGCGCCTCCACCAGAACCTTGAGCGATCACGAAAACGCCCGCCGATCTTGGTGCGGATCAGAGAGATGATCGGCGTCACCCTCCCCTGACAAGATTTCTGGAGTCATCAAATGACCTACCGCTTGACCAGCCGCCAACTCGCTTGGCTGCAGGATGCCTCCACCACTGCCGAACAGCGGGGCGCCTTCTTCGCGAAGGGGCCGGCCGAGGCCGCTCCGCTCAGCAACATGAAGGACGACACCTTCTGCTACCGCCCCATGGTCCGCGGCACCATTGTCGGCGACGACCGCTTCGAAGATTCCGCGCAGGCGCTCGAAGCTGCAAACACCTTCATGGCTAAGTGGGCCAAGGAGGCGGCGGACGCCGGTGTGGCGCTGGACGAGATCGCACTCGGCATTGATGATCGCAATCGCTCCGTCATGGAGACGTGCGAGGACGGCAATCTGGCCGTCGAGCGCATTCTGCACCTGGGCGTCATCATGCCTTATCCCGAGGCGTATCGCGATGACCTGGACAACCTGCTGGACGATCTGCGCGACCTGCAGGACGACCCGTCCGCCCCGATCTGGCGCAGCATCCCGATCAGCGTCATGCCAAACGATGGCGATGAGGACGAATTCGAGGCCATGTCGGGCGAGGAGGCGAGGGAGATCCTGGTCGACCGACTGCGCGACAAGGGCCTGTTCGGCTTCCTGGTGCTGATCCGGACGCCGGTCCCCACCAATTTCCACGAGCACGGTTACAGCTTCTCGTGGGGGCGCACCGCTGGTCGGAACTTCTACGATGAGACCATCGAAGGCGCCGTGAAGCAGGGCGCTGCCTGGGCCGAAGAGTTCCGCGCCGCCGAGCGTGCGAAGCATGACGTCAAGAAGGGGGCCGGCAAGCAATGAACCCATTCGGTCTCCGCATCATGGTGTCGCCCAACTGGCCGCAGGTGTCCGACGGCGAGGACGTCCACCGCAGCCCGGCCCACCCCTTCGTCCACTGGCTGGCCCGCTGGCTCAATTTCGACCCGTACGTCGAGTTCCGCACGCCGCGGTTTCGCGACGCCGACCCGCTGGTCGATCAGGCCGCCGGCATCATCTACTGCTCGGCCGCCCAGGAGCGCACCATCCGTCGGCAGATGGGCGTTCTGGCCACCGGCCTGTCGGTGGCGCGGCAGTTCCCAGTCGTCACGCCGCGCGGAACGACGCTCGGCATCATCTCGACCGGCTGCACGGCATGATCCCTCGTTTCGAGGTGATCGACATCGGGCCGGCGCCGAACCCGCACCCCGCCACCGCGCGCAGCATCACGACGCGGGAGATCGCGACCGTGCATGATCGCGACCACTGGAATGGTCAGCAGGTGCAGGTCGGCGGCATAGGCCGAATGGAGGTGTTGGCGACCGACAGGCTGGATCATCGGCCGCCCTGGAATGCCGGAGAGACAATCATTATTACCTGTCGTAAAGCCTAGGACCGAAAGTATAGGCCACGGGTTCTAGGCCCGTATTACGGAGACTTGGCAACAATAACTCTTTGCCATAGGTCATCTGCATCGGTTGCAGTTCGGCGAAGGCATGAGTATTTCTTGGTAAGGCGGATGACGCGACGCGCGGCCATTAATGTTTCACGGTAATTGGCAGAATCTCCATCATAAGGCATTGAATCAGTTTGGTTTATCCGTGAAATGCAAATGTTCCCGAATACGGGTATTTCCAGTGTGGTCAATTAGCATAATCTTGCCCAATATCCAGTCACGACGACGGCGCGCGGCGCCGGGACAAGTCAAGAGGAGAGCGCAGTGTCAGAAACACCCTGCCCCGCAGCCGCGGCGGCCGAGCGCGCCCGCGCGCTGATCCAGACCATCCGCGACTTCGATCGCGGAACGATGGTTCATCCCGAAACCACCGCGGCCGAGGAGCAGTTGGCCATCGTCGAGGCCTCGGCGCCCGATCTGCAGGCCTCCAGCCCCGCCGGCGCGCTCTTCCTGCTGGCTCTGGCCGGCGCGGCGCTCGCGGGCGACCCCTTGCAGGCGGACATCGAACGCGCTCGCAAGCTGATCCAGTCGGCCGCCCGGTTCCTGGAGCCGCAAGTGCCGGGCGGCAAAGGCAATCTTGACTACTTCATCTGAGATATATTTTTTGCTTGCGTCTAGTCCTTGATGGACTATTTTGAACCCACGGACGCCGCACGATGAAGATCGGACGGCGATCCTAGCCAGATCGACGGCACCGGCACTTAAGTTGCCCGGTCTCAATTGAACTAGGCGCGGATGAGACGCCCCAGCCGCGAGTGGGGCGGGAAGCGGGTGAGAGCCCCGCTGACATCGGGGTGTAGCGCAGCTTGGTAGCGCGGCGGTTTTGGGTACCGCAGGTCGCAGGTTCGAACCCTGCCACCCCGACCAGATTTGCCCGAATGGGCATCCGGTAAAGGAGCCGCCTCCCGGGGCGGGCAGCCCAGCAAACCAAGCCAGATTCCTAGGCTCCGCCGAATCGGTCAAACAGGAATCCGGCACGCCTGACGGCGGGGAAAGACCCGAAGCGATTGGGGCTCTATGTCGCAGCTAACGCCAAGTGGCGGCCGGGACCAGCCGGTGACTGCGCCGACGGAACTCCCTGTTGCGAGCGTTCGATGCGGAACACCGGGACCGCCGCCTCGTCCGAATTGGCCCGTACGCCCGGCCGTCGTCAACGGCCCGAGACCAAGCACAGGCCCAGCCTGGTGGAAGGCCCGGCACCCCCTTCCCCACCCTCCCCCGACGGAGACAGCATGAGCACCACCGAGTTCAAGATCGGCGACATGGTCACCTTCCGCCCGAGCGGTCGCGCCATCACCAAGGTCACCGCCACCATCACCAAGCTGGGCGCCGGCGCCAACGGCGCGTTCCTGGAGACCAAGGACGTCACCGACAAGGTGCGGCTGGTCCGTCCGGGTGCCTGCACCAAGACGCGCTGATCGGCGCCTGCAATATAATCAAGCCGCCCGGCCTTCTGGTGCGGGCGGCTTCTTCTTGGAGAATCCGCGCATGCAGAACGACAGCCAGTTCATTTATCACGCCCCTCTCGACAGCGGCAGCAAGCCGCTGAAGACCTGGACCGCCGGGGTGCCGGTCGAAGAGGCTGCGATGCAGCAGCTCCGCAATGTTGCCGCCCTACCCTTCGTCTTCCATCACGTCGCCGCCATGCCCGACGTCCACTGGGGCAAGGGAGCGACAATCGGCAGCGTCATCCCGACGCGCGGCGCCATCGTGCCGGCCGCCGTCGGCGTGGACATCGGGTGTGGCATGTGTGCCGCCATGACCGGCCTGACGGCGAGCGACCTGCCGGACAACCTGCGCGCCATCCGCAGCGCCATCGAGGCCGCCGTGCCGCACGGTCGCACCGATAACGGCGGGGCGAACGATCGCGGCGCCTGGGGCGATCCGCCGGCGGCCATCGCCGATGCCTTCACGACGATCCTCGCCGAGGAGGACTCGCTCAAGGATCGCCTCGATGTCATCCTGGCCAAGCATCCGAAGCTGGAGCGCGCCGGTCTGCGGGCGCCGCGCCACCTCGGAACACTCGGCACCGGAAACCACTTCATCGAGATGTGCCTGGATGAGGCCGACCGCGTGTGGGTGATGCTGCACAGCGGATCGCGCGGCGTCGGCAACGCCATCGGAACGTACTTCATCGAGCGCGCCCAGGAAGAGTGCGCGAAGTGGTTTGTGCCGCTGCCCGACAAGGATTCCGCCTACCTGCCTGAGGGCACGCCGCTGTTCGACGACTACGTCGAGGCCGTGGCGTGGGCGCAGGACTTTGCGCAGGCGAATTGCCGCTTGATGATGGACGCAACGATGCAGGCGATCATGTCGTCGCTCGGCCGAAAGTTCGATTACGGGCTGATGGCCGTGAACTGCCATCACAACTACGTGGTCAAGGAGCACCATTTTGGCGCCAACGTCTGGGTGACTCGCAAAGGGGCCGTGCGCGCCCGCGCCGGCGAACTGGGCATCATCCCGGGCAGCATGGGCGCCAAGTCGTTCATCGTGCGCGGCAAAGGCAACCACGAGAGCTTCTGCTCCTGTTCGCATGGCGCCGGCCGGGCAATGTCCCGCGCCGAGGCCAAGAAGAGGTTCACCATTTCCGATCACGAGACCGCAACTGCGGGCGTCGAGTGCCGGAAGGACTTGGACGTGATCCACGAAACGCCGGCGGCGTATAAGTCGATCGACGCCGTGATGGACGCGCAGAGCGACCTCGTGGAGATCGTCCACACACTCCGCCAGGTCGTTTGCGTGAAGGGCTGACGCTCACCCCGCCAGCCATGCCTCGATCCCGCCGATGCCGTCGGCGCAGGCCGACAGACGGTGCAGCAGATCGTGATCCGTGATGCTGAGGCTGTTCAGCGCCTCCTCGTAGGCCCGTGACAGCTCGTTCCGCAGCGCGCCTACCACCGCAGCAGCATCCTGCTGACTGTGCGGCGCGCTGCGGAGCGTGACCTGATCCAGTGCCGAGCGGACGGCGTCCGACTGCCCGATGGCTGCGGCGGACAGGGTGGCGATAGCGGCTGCGCTTTCGGCGCGGGAGATGTCTGCGTCCATGCGGTTCCTCCTTGCGTTGCGTGTGCGTGCATTCTCTAACTAGGAACTTACTCCTGTCAAGGATACCCGAAAAATGTCTAATACCATTTCGGCACGAGCGAAGTAGTCCTAATAGGACTACAATAGACCACCACCTACCGCACGATGTTGAGGACCGCCATTGGCCACCAAAGCTGGAACACGCGGCGCCAACAGGCTGAAGAAGCTCGGGCAGCGCACTTACCCGGCGATGGTCAGCTGCCCGTCGTGCGGTCGGTCGCTGCATGGCGAGGATTGGGAGCGTGTGGTGGTGACCGGCGCCGGCTCGGCCGTGCATATCGGAGACTGCCATCAGGCGCTGATCCGGGCCGCTGAGAAGCAGATAGCTGAGCGAGCGGCCGATCTGCGCGCCCAAGTGCAGTCCGGCGTCTTCCACGTTCATCCTGGCGCACTCGCCGCCATGAAGGGCTCCGCATGACCAAGCTGGCCACCCATACCGAGAGCGGCTACGAGCGGTCTGACTTCGATTTCTATCCGACCGAGCCGTGGATCACGGCCGGTGCGCTCGGCAAGTTGACGCTCCGCGGCGAGGTGTTGGAGCCCGCCTGCGGCGACGGCGCCATGGCGCGCATTCTGCGCGAGGCCGGTTACCGCACCTGGGCGACCGACATCCATGACCACGGTTACGACGGCCTGGACGGGCTACACAACTTCCTCGACACGCCGCCACTCGACCCCGCATGTGGCATCCGGACCATCTTCACCAATCCGCCGTTCGGCGAGCGCGGCAAGCTGGCCGAGGCCTTCGTGCGGCATGCGCTGAAGATCATGATGCCGGTCGGTGGATTGGTGGTCATGTTCCTGCGCGTCGACTGGGACAGCGCCGGAACCCGCGCCGACCTGTTCGAGCGCCGCCCCCACTGGTCGCGCAAGCTGGTGCTGACCAGCCGCGCGCAGTTCTTCGAAGGCGAGCACGGCGGCAAAAAGAACCACGCCTTCTTCGTGTGGGACGCGCTGCATAGCGGTCCGCCGACCATCGATTACATCAACAAGCCCAAGGTGGCGCGATGACAGATTTCGACAATCCGCTGGCCGAGCGTGTCCACGCGGGTCGCGAGCCATCGATGACTGAGATCTTGGCATCGATCCGCCGGATCCAGGACGATGATGGCGGCGATGCCATTCTCGACGAGCAGCGCGTCGCCACACCTGATGACGATGCGCCATCTCTGCTCGGATTCGATCAGATTTCGGTGCCGACCGCCCACCCCGCCCCTGCGAACCGTGGCCGCTTCATCACGCTGGAAGGCGGCGAAGGGGCCGGCAAATCGACGCAGCTGCGCCGGCTGGCCGACTCCCTGCGCGCCAGCGGAATCGATGTCGTCACGACGCGCGAGCCCGGCGGGTCGCCCGGTGCCGAGGAGATCCGCGGCCTGCTGGTGACCGGCGAAACCGGCCGCTGGAGCCCGATGACGGAGGCGCTGCTGCACACCGCTGCCCGCCGCGACCATCTGGAGCGCACCGTCTGGCCGGCGCTGGAGGCCGGACGCTGGGTTCTGTGCGACCGCTTCTTCGACAGCACAATGGCCTATCAGGGTTATGGGCTCGGGCTGGGGCGCGAACTGGTGGAGACTTTGCAGCGGGCGGCGCTGGGCGGTTTCCGCCCCGACCTGACGCTGATCCTCGACATCGAGGTCGAGACGGGACTGCGCCGCGCCGCGTCGCGCCATGGCGGCGAGGACCGCTACGAGCGGATGGGCATCGGCTTCCACCAGCGCCTGCGCGACGGCTTCCTCGACATCGCGCGCCGCGAGCCGGAGCGCTGCTCGGTGATCAAAGCGGACGGTGGGGAAATTTGGTGGGCGCGCGGGTCTGGTCCGTCGTCCAGGCGAGACTCCTCCAGGCCAGGAGGGTGCCCACATGACCACCCAACGCGCCGCCGTCGCAGCGGCCCTGATCATCATCGCGGTGTGGCTCCTCCTGCCGGCCGCCGCGGCGCTCTCCGCCGAGGACAACGGCCCGCGCGACGCCATCCATGTGCCGCCGGCCACCGTCGTCACCCCCACCACCCGCACCAGCTGCCGGGAAATCCCGGAGCAGCGCTGCCCGCAGGAGACTGGCCATGGCCGCTGACGCGATCAACCCCAACGCACCCGATCCGATCCGGGCGGCCGAGTTCGCGATGTCGTCCGAGCTGATGCTGGCCGGCAGTGTGCAAATGTTCCAGGCGGCGCTGTGGGGTGGCAATGACCACACCATCGCACACGCTCGCGCCAATCTGGAGAAGGCGTACTCGCAGCACATCGATTGCATCGAGGCGCGCGTGATCGCGGCTCGCATGTCGTTGCGGAGCGGCAGAAAGTGATCGGCGCGCTCGACAACTGGGATCGACGCTTCCTGGCTCTTGCCGGGATGGTGGCCGGCTGGTCCAAGGATCCGTCCACCAAGGTCGGTGCCGCCATCGTCGGCGAACGCCGCCGGGTGCTGTCGCTCGGCTACAACGGATTCCCGCGCGGCATCGACGACCGCGAGGAGCGCCTGCTGGATCGCGACGTCAAACTGTCGTTGATCGCCCATGCCGAGCGCAACGCTCTGGACAACGCCGAGTGCTCGGTGCGCGGGGCCACCCTCTACGCCACGCTCTGCCCGTGCGCCGAGTGCTGCAAATCCATCATCCAGCGCGGCATCTCGCGCGTCGTGTGGCTGCCGCCGACGCCGGCCCAGGCCGAGCGCTGGGCGTCGAGTTTTCAGGCGTCGATGATGATGCTGATCGAGGCCAACATCGAATTGGCGGAGGCCGACCATGCATTCTGATCCGACCGGCACCCAGCGGAGCAAGGCCGCCGCCCACGCCTTCGCTCTGACCCTCATCCTGCTGGGCGGCGGTGGCCCGCTCGCGTTCGCCGCAGCGCACTTGGTGCTGGCGATGCTGGGTGTCCTCTGATGGCCAAGCGCAAGCCACCACGCCGTCCGCCGGCAAGCCGCGCTGCTCGCCTCCTGTCTGAGGGTCTGGTGCTGGACAAGAAGTCCGGCCTGCTGCTGTCGGCGCACAATGACGACACCGGCCCGGCCGAGCGCGCTCGGCACGGGATGGGCGTGACGGTGCAGCGCCACTTCATCACGGAGGAACGCCGTGTCAGCGAGCGCGTCGGCGCGCTGGTGGTGGCGGAATCGCTGTTCGAGACGATGGTCGAGCGCGGGCTGATCGGCGACGAGTTGCCGGCAGGCGCCACCGAACGTCACCGCGCTGATGCCGAGGTGGCCCTGGACCGGCGCGTCTCGGCCGCCAACTGGCTGCGGAAGCTGTGGGAGAGCACTGGGCTGGAGCATCGCGTCAGTGCGAGCTACAGCGTCGCCAGCACCTGCACCGACGGCGAGATGAGCGACGCCGACGCCGAGAACCAGGCGCGCTTCCGCGCGGTGTGGCGGGTGCTGGGCGCCCGGCGCGCTGACCTGCTGGCGGCCGTGGTG
Organism: Azospirillum sp. HJ39; assembly: GCF_041507355.1. Classification (NCBI taxonomy): domain Bacteria; kingdom Pseudomonadati; phylum Pseudomonadota; class Alphaproteobacteria; order Rhodospirillales; family Azospirillaceae; genus Azospirillum; species Azospirillum sp. HJ39. The sequence continues at coordinate 12,858 of NZ_CP167907.1, forward strand.
TGTCTGCAGGAGGTGCCGGCCGGCGCGACCGCGGCGGCGTTGCGCGAGGCCCTGGACGCGCTTGCGAAGTGGCGGGGATTGTGATGGCGCACCCGCCGATCACCAGTTTTCACGGTCAATACCGTTTCCTGTCGAATTTCGAGCCGGCTCGGATATCGGTTGGCGGAATCGCCTACCCGACGGTCGAGCACGCCTATCAGGCCATGAAAACGCTCGATGTTGCAGAGCGAAGGAAGATCGCCCTTCTCTCCTCCCCAGGGTCAGCCAAGAAGGCGGGGAAATGGCTGCCCATGCGGCCGGACTGGGATGGCGTGAAGATCCCCGTCATGACCTTCCTGGTGATGGAGAAGTTCTGGAGTCACCAGCACTTCGCCGAGGCCCTGCTCGCCACCGGTGACGCGGAGTTGGTCGAGGGGAACACCTGGGGTGACACCTTCTGGGGCAGGTGCCGTGGTGTGGGAGAAAATCACCTGGGGAAGATTCTCATGCATGTGCGCGATCAGTTGATCGGCATGCGATGCGCTCAATAACCAAAACCCCGCTCACCGGTCTGGTGGCGGGGTTTTGGTTATGCCGGTGGAAACGATGACATCACGCGACGTTCGCGAGCGTCTTCTCGGCCGGCGTTGTAGGCTTTCTTACATTCCTCGTCGCATCTCCATTCGCTTGGGAAATCGCCCTCTTTGAGACCAAGCTCATAGGCATGGTCGAGTTCTTTCTCGGTAGCTGGCATGCGGCGATTGAGTGCGCTTCTGGTCTTGAGATCCAGAGCCATTATGTCCTCCGATTTTTGGGGTTCTCCTACCCCAAAAGCCCCAGCCGATTTCTCGGTCTGGGGCTGGGTTGGGCTATCTGCCCGTCGCTTTCGCGATCGCCGCCTTCGCCTGTTCCATCATCGCCTTGTCCGGATCCCGTCCGGCCATCGCGGCGTTGTGGTAGGTGGTGAGAGCTTTGATGAGGTCGGGAGCGGAGGCGATCAGATTGGCGTGAGCCTCGATCTCCTCCTCGGTCAGCCCCGCAGTGCAAAGTTGGCAGATGTGAGTGTTTCGGCCGGCGAAGATGATGGCGTACTTGCTGGCGGGCGGGATGTTGCGGCTCCAGCCGGCAGCGATGTGCTTGTTCATGGTGCTCTCCAATGTTTGGGTTTCTACCCCAAAAGCCCCGCCACTTTTCAGTGCGCGGGGCTGGGTGTTCAGCGGTAGAACTTGGCGTCGGCGACTTTCGACCGGACGTGATCCTTGGCGGCATCCCGGTCCTTGGCGCGGAAGAACATGTCCACCTTGCCGTCGTCGCTTCCCGCCCAGTAGAGCGGCTGACCGATGCCCCAGTACGCTCCACCGCTGTCGTAGCCGCCTCCGTTAATGCGGATTTTGCGAAGGGTGATCTTGGCGCTGGGGGTTTCGACTGGCTTGCTCGGGCGCCCCATGGGAGCGCCATATTGCGAGCCGACATTCGTGAGTTGCGTTTGCATCTCAATTTCCTTGATTTGGGGTTTCTACCCCAAAAGCCCGACCGCCTGGCGGCGCGTCGGGCTGGGGCGCTCAGATCGGCAAATCGAGTTGCTCGGTCGTGTCGCTGGGTTGATTGCGGAGCTTGTCCAGGAAATCCTGAACGTCGTCTTCCTTGGCCTTCTCGATGGACCGGCGGATTATTGGCCCACCGTCTTCCTGGTAGTCGCCTCTGGGGTTTAGTTCCTCGAAGAACTTCTGAAGCGCCTCGTTATCCTCGTTGTCGTCGAGGAGTTCTTCCTCGTCGTCGGACAGATCGAACTTCCTCACCAGTTCGGCAATGAAGTCCCTGGCGCCCCATTCCTCCCAGGCTTCGTTGTAGGCGTTGCTTTCGCGCACCGAGATATCGTCTTCGTTGAGAAGCGGATAGTTCGCGAGACGCTTTTCGATCTCCTCGGCCTTCTTGGCTTCTTCGGTGTCCGGCTGGACGATGATGACCTCCAACCAACCGCAGGACCAGTGACCGAAGCGATGGACCTCGACGTGATCACCTTCGCCACCGAGCATCTTCAGCGCTTGCTGGAAATTTGACCGCGTCGTGTGATCGCTATCGCGGTTCTGCCCGGTGGGAAGGACCAGCCAATCATGCTGGTCATCGAGGTCAATTCCAGCCCGATCAACTGGTGTCGGGCGCCAATCGGAATAGGTCTGCAATGCAGCCTCCTCTTAGTTTGTATTGTGTCTTGATGTCACCATTATAGTCCATCTTGTCATATCTACAAGCAAAAAGAATACCGCGAACAGTATTCGCGGCATTCGTTTGATGATCCAGGTGCCTTTTACTACGTGGTCTTCTTGCCCAGGCCGATGCGCTTTGCCATCTCGGACCGCGTGGCGGCGTAGTTCGGCGCGACCATCGGGTAATCGGCCGGCAGCCCCCACTTCGCCCGGTAGTCGGCCGGCGACATGTCGTAGGCGCTGCGCAGGTGCCGCTTCAGCATCTTCACCTTCTTGCCGTCCTCCAGGCACACCAGATAGTCCGGCGTGATGGACTTGCGCACCGGCACGGCCGGTTCGCGGGGCGCGGCCTCGACCGGGACGCTGCCGGCCTGCGACAGGGCGCCGTACACGCTGTTGATCAGGCCCGGCAGCGCGTCGGCGGCGACGGTGTTGTTGCCGACGTAGGCGCTGACGATGCGGCTGGTCAGGGTGTGGAGATTCGCGTCCATCAGGCGAACACCCCCACCTGGGCCTTGAACTTTACGACGCGCTTGGCCGGCGCCGTGAACGTCTCGCCGGTGGCCGGATTGCGCGCCTCGTGTTCGGGCTTGATCTCGGTCTTGAGCGTGCCCAGGCCATGCAGGCGCACGTCGTTGCCGTCCAGCAGGTTGCTGACCAGCAGATCGGTCAGAACGTCGATGTGACGCGCGGCGTCCGCCTTGGTGATGCCGGTCTTGGCGCTCAACTGCGCGGCCAGATCCGGCTTGTTCACGGTGCTCATGGTGGCTCCTCTTGCCGTGGATTTGGGGGATTGCGGCGCTGGATCGTGCGCCTGATCAGGAGAAGCTATGGGTGATAGTCCGGACCGTCAATGCAAAAAAGACCGCCTTGGACTATTTCCAGGCGGTCTTCTTGGGCTACTTCCTGATCCAGTTCGGCAGCAGGGTGCGCAGCCAGTTCATCAGCGCGCTACCGGCGGCTTTCTGGGCCTTCTCCTCCAGGACGACCCGGTCCAGGTCGATCCTGATGGTGTAGCGCTCGTCCGTTTCTTCCAGGACAACGGCTCCGATTTGACGCTCTCCCATGGTCACGCTCCCGACCGCTCGCAGCGGAAGTAGGTGCGCACCGACGGAAAGAACCGCTCCATGCGGACCGCCATTTCCTGGGCTGCTGGCAGCAAAAACAGGCCGGGCAGCTGGGCGTGGTTGACGTAGAGTTTGTAACGCACTGTGTTCATGAAGTCCTCCTCTGGTTGGTCTTCTACGCCCTAAGCCCCAGTCCCGGTTCGACGGGCTCTGGGGCTGGGGATTTACCAACGCGCGTGTTCCGGCAGTCGCTGGTAAATGCGGTCGCAGATGCTCTCGTAGTCGACCGCCGCTTGGATCTTGCCTTCGAGGCGAAGCCCCATCGCGGTCGCCTTATTGCAGGCGTAGTTCGCGAGGTTGTCAGCGGCTTTGATGTACCCGACTGGCCTCTCCCCCTTGCTACACCCGAGCATGGCAGCGGCCTCCTTGCGACTTCCGTCACGCTGCCACTTTCTCCAGAACTCCATGAGTTCTTCTCTGGTCATTGCGTCGAGGTTCGGGATGTTATTCTCGCTCATCGTCTTCTCCGTTTTGCGAGTTGGTTCTCCTACCCCAAAAGCCCCAGTCGCTTTCGCGATCTGGGGCTGGGGGTTTATCCGAAGTGATCGAGAGTCGCTCCGGGTTCGACGCTGTCGTCCTCCTCTTCATCGTCGCTTTCTTCGTCTTCGTGTTCCTGTTCGCGTTCGGCCGCGCGTTCCGCTTCGTCGTGTGCCGCGCGGGCGGCATCCTCGGCGTCGGCCCAGATGTGCGGGTCAAGGCTGCTCGCCATGCCCTCGCCCATCGTCCATCCGGCCAGGAACCCGCGGCCACGAGGCAGGCGGGCGATGATCGGCTTGATGGTCTCGTGGCCATACCGATCGGAGTAGTAGCCGGTGGTATGGGAGAGGCGGCTGCCGCGGAGGTGCTTGTTGGCGTCTTCCACCCGCAGGCGGATCGCTGAACCGTGCTGGTCCATGTCGTTGTGGCGGCCCATGTAGAAGAACAGGCCGACACCGTTGCAGCCGCCATTGGGCTGCGGGACCGTGAAGTAGTAGGGGCCAACGACCTTGCGGGACTTGGCCCTTTCCGTCAGCGGCCGGCCGTAGTTGATCAGAGTGATCTTAGCGCCGGCCAGTGAACCGTGCTGCATATTCATCTCCAATGTTTGGGGATTGTTTGCTCTTGATGAAGTAAATATACGGCTATTCTTGCGGCATGTAAAGTCCTAATTGGACTATTTGCGCTGATTAGTGGCCCAGATTGTCATCAGCACCACAAACGCCAAAAGCCCCACTCCGGTTTGGAGGTGGGGCTTTTGGTTTACATGAAATCGATCTCGCAGGTTCGGTAGTCGAACTCCGGCCTGTGCCTGCAATTCGGGTTTAGGTTGTGCACCACCTTAACGCCGTCGTCATCGGTTGTGATGATGCCGAGCGTGTATCTACCATTGCTCAAGACTTTCGTCTCTTCGCCCTGGAGTCCGAAGAACTCATCGTAGGACCAGTGCATTGCGGTACGGTACGTCCCGGTGATCTTGAAATACCCCCAGGTTCCAGGCTCGGGGATGTCTCCATCCACCGTCAATCCGCGCTCGTCGAGCCAGCGAATGAGTGCGGCCTTCCGCCTGAAGGCGGTGTGTGGGGTGAAGCCGTGGGTCGTAACCGTATACCAGTAATCGCACGTCCTACCGTGCTGTTCTTCGTTCAGGGCGCACAAATGGAGGCCGTGGTGATTTTCGGTGTGTGGCATCTTTTCTCTCCATTGTCAGAGCGCCGCGTTTGCGGCCCTTCTAACGCCCTAAGCCCGACCATCTTTCGATGTGCCGGGCTGTGGTGGCTACGCAGTCAGCTTGAATTCGCCGACGGTGTTGCCGTTGATATCGATGGCTTTGCCTTCGAGCCAGCCGCCTTCGACCTTGTCGGCGATTGCGCGAAGAATGCGAGCAACCTCGTATTCCGGGGCATCTCCGAAAGCTGCGTTACCCGTATCAATCGTCATCTCGAACATTGGGCGTCCTTTCATTAGAGGGTTTCTCTAACGCCCTAAGCCCCGCAATCCTTCGATCAACGGGGCTGGGGTGCTCACGCTCGGTTCATCTTGTCCGTCAGCGTGGCGAAGTAGCGGTGCTCCAGGTCGTCTTCGCGGAAGGCCACGATGGCTTCGGCGCCCTCGGCGAACCCGAAGTCGCAGCGCCGGTTCTGGAACCAGAACGGCATCGCGACCGGCGGCAAAACCTCCATGAAGTACCAGTAGAGGTATTTGGAGACCTCCACCTCGTTGCCGACACCAGCCTCCGTGAGCTTTTCGCGAAGGTCGCTGGCAGTGACGATCGACCCGCTCTTGGTCATGTATTTCAGGACATGGGCGGTTTCGTCGGTGAAGTCGCCATAGTGGCCGCCCTTCACATCATCCTCGAACTCCTTCGCCATGCGGGCGGCGAGTTCCCGGATCGTGCTGTTGCCCGGCCGGTCGGCGTCCGGTTCGCTCTTGATGAAGCTGTCCGCTGCCTTCCGAACCCATGGGAGAAACGCCTTGATGGCATCGTCCCTGGTGTATTTCCCGGTGACGTGACTTTTTGCCAATTCGAGTTCGATTTGGCGGCGCTGCGGGTGAATTTCGCCAGTGTTGACGGCCCACAGATGCAGCGCTTCGATGAGGTGCGTCATCTTTCAGTTCCTCGTTTTGTCTTGATGGCATCATTCTAGTACAGATCGTCATTCACAGCAAGAGAAATAGTCCAAACAGGACTGTTAGTCCTCAGAGATGCGCCTTTCTGAGGGGTCGGCCATGGCGGAGAAACGGAAGAACACCCTGCGGTTCACGACGGACGACGACCTCAGCGTCCAGCACTCGCTGTTCGTGCAGGAATACCTGAAGGACTTCCGCGGCGGCGACGCCGCGATCCGCGCCGGCTACAGCGAGCGTTCCGCTGCGCCGACGGCGTCCCGGCTGCTGCAGGAGCCGCGCATCCAGGCGGCTATTGCCAAGGCCGTCGGGTCGATGCTGGACAAGTTCCAGATCACGAACGAGCGCGTGCTGGCGGAATACGCCCGCATGGCGTTCAGCGACCTGGGTGACGTGATCGAGATCGACGACGACGGGACGGCGACAGTCAATCTGGCGCTGATCAAGAACAACAAGGACGCCCGTGCGGCAATCGCCGAGATCAATCAGAGCGACATCAAGCTAGGCAAGGACGGCGAGGGCGGTGTGGAGCGCCGCACGCGCATCAAGATGCACGACAAGAAGGGGGCGCTGGACGCACTGGCGAAGTACCTGCGGCTGATGCCGTCGGAGCGCGTCGAGGTGACCGGCAAGGACGGCGCCCCGTTCGAGGCCAAACTGACCGTCGATCTGTCCGGCCTGTCCGTCGAGGAGTTGGAGGCGCTCAACGCCGCTGCGGCGAAGGTCAAGAAGGCCGAGGGCTGACCGTGCGGCCGGAGGAACTGCTCGCCCATAGGGATGCCATCGAGAAGGCGCTGTGCGAGAGGTCGTTCTACGCCTTCCTGAAGCACGCATGGTCGAGCATCGACCCGGCCGACTTTGTTGACGGGTGGCACCTGCGGGTCATCTGCGACAAGCTAGAGAAGGCGGCGCGCGGTGAGATCCGCAACCTCGTGGTCTGCATCCCGCCGCGGCACAGCAAGACGCTTATCATTTCCGTCGCCTTCCCCTGCTGGGTCTGGTCGTGGTGGCCTTCGGCGCAGTTCATCTGCACGTCCTATGCCGCATCGCTGTCCGTCGACAGCAGCGTGAAGGCGCGTGGCCTCATTGAATCCCCCTGGTACCAGAGGCATTGGGGTGGTGTCGTCGAGCTGGTCGCCGATCAAAACCAGAAGCAGTATTACAAGACTACCGCCGGCGGGCACCGCTTCTCTACCTCGGTTGGGGGTATCATCACGGGCAAAGGCGGCGATTTTGTATTATGTGATGATCCGCATAATGTCGCCGACGCGGAATCCGAAACGACCCGCACGGAGGCGGTGCGGTGGTGGCGTGAATCGGTCCCAACCCGCCTGAATGACCCAAAGACCGGGCGCAAGCTGGTCATTCAGCAGCGCGTCCATGAGAAGGATGTTGCTGGGTACTGCATCTCCACCGGCTACGACCACCTCGTGCTGCCGGCCGAGTTCGAGCACAATCACCCGCACCGCTCGCCGCTTGACCCCCGCACCGAGGACGGCGAGTTGCTGTGTCCTGCTCGCTTTGGCCGGGCCGAAGTCGACGGGTTGAAGAGAGATCTGGGGTCATATGCTGCCGCCGGTCAGTTGCAGCAGCGGCCGGCCCCGCGCGACGGCGGCATGTTCAAGCGGACGTGGTTTACCATCGTGCCGGCGGCACCGGCCGTGGCTCGCCGCGTGCGGTGCTGGGATCTCGCGGCAACCAGTTCGGCGCAGTCGGAGGATCCGGATTGGACCGCCGGTGTCAAAATGGCCCGAGATGCCGCCGGCATCTTCTATGTCGAGGACGTCCGCCGCATGCGCGAAACGTCATGGCAGGTCGAGCGGGCCATCCTGAACACCGCATCCACCGACGGGAAGAGTGTCCCCATCGGTATGCCGCAAGACCCTGGCGCAGCCGGCAAAGCCCAGGCGGCCTACATGGTGCGCCAGCTCGCCGGGTACATCGTGAAGATCGAATCCGAGACCGGCAGCAAGGAGACGCGCGCCGCGCCGTTCGCCGCACAGGCCGAGGCGGGCAATGTCATGCTGGTGAAGGGTGATTGGAACGACGCCTTCATCGACGAGCTGTGCAGCTTTCCCAACGCCGCCCACGACGACCAGGTGGACGCCGCCGCCGGGGCCTTCCGCCGACTGCTGGATGGCGGCACGACGGGACTGCTGGACTTCTATGCTGCCATGGCCACCCAGCAGTACCTGGAAGAACGCATCAAGCGCCTCACGCCGATCGAGCGCACCGCCCTGCACTACATCGACAACGCTGGCGGCCGGCCGACCATCGCCCAGTTCGATGACGACCACGACCCAATCGGCAGCCGCCTGCGGGCCGACCTGCTGCGCGATGGCTGGATCCACGAAACCGACGGACACCTCTCGCTCGCCGACGGCGTTGCCGCCGCCCTGACCCGGAAGGATTGACGACATGGCCCGCCCCGAAGGCACGCCCATCGAGCCTGATTCCTGTCGCGCGTGGCGCAGGGCTTCAAATACGCGCTGCGCGGTGGAGCCGCCATGGACTGGTTTGGCCCGAGCCAGCCGCTCCAGCCGGCAGCGCCGGCGGAGGTGAAGGGGCGGGCCTGGGACTTCCCGACCGGCACCAACCTCCAGACCCGGCCGCGCGGCACCGAGGGCGTATCCTTCGAGCAGCTGCGGGCGCTTGCCGACGGCTATGACCTGCTACGGCTTGCCATCGAGACGCGCAAGGATCAGCTGTGCCGCGTGCCGTGGTCCATCCAACCGCAGCAGCGGCCGGACCAGCAGATGCGCGACAAGCCGGACCAGCGATGCGCCGACCTTGAGGCGTTCCTCAAGTTCCCGGATCGCCGGAGGCCCTGGGCGCGGTGGCTGCGCACCCTCGCCGAAGACCTGTTCGTGCTGGATGCCCCGAGCCTTTATGTCCGCAGGTCGGTGGGGGGCGATGTCTATTCGCTCGATGTGATCGACGGCGCCACCATCCGCCCGCTGGTGGGCGCCGATGGCCGCTCGCCCCTGCCGCCGGATCCGTGCTTTCAGCAGGTTCTGAAGGGCGTACCGGCGGTCGATTACACCGCCGACGAGTTGATCTACCTGCCGTTCAATCCCCGTTCAAACCGGGTCTATGGCTACGGCCAAGTCGAGCAGGTGATCCGCACCGTCGAGATCGGCATTCGCCGGCAGATTCACCAGATGCAGCACTACACGGAAGGCAACGTGCCGGAGGCCCTGTGCGGTGTGCCGGAGGAATGGAGTCCGGACCAGATCGACCAGTTCCAGCGTTACTGGGACAGCCTGATGGAGGGCAACACGGCGGCCCGCCGACACATGAAGTTCGTGCCGGGAAAGCTGGCCATCCAGTTCACCAAGGACGTCGCGCTGAAGGACATGTTCGACGAGTGGCTGGCGCGGGTGATCTGCTACGCCTTCTCGCTGCCGCCTACCGCATTCGTTCAGCAGATGAACCGCGCCACCGCCCAGACCGCCCAGGAGGCGGCGCTGGAGGAAGGCCTCGCGCCGCTCATGCAGTGGGTGAAGGAGCTGCTGGATTTCATCATCCAGAAGCACTTCGGTTACACCGACCTGGAGTTCGTTTGGAAGAACGAGAAGGAGCTGGACCCGGCCGTCAAGAACCAGCTTGAGATCGAGAAGCTGAAGTCCGGACTCCTGTCGTTCGACGAAATTCGTCAGGCCGACGGCAAGGCGCCATACGGCATTGGCCCGATCATCTTCGGCGTCGGCCCGGCCGGGTTCGTGTTCATCGAGGATTTGAAAGACCCCGCCAAGCGCGCGGCGCTGATGAATCCGCCGCCGCCTGCCCTCCCCGGCCCCGGCGGCGAGCCACCACCTGGCCACCCGGGCGCCCCGCCCTCCCCTGCCCCGGCACCAGGACCAGCGATCAGCGAGGCGCACCACGCCGCGGCGGCAGCACTGCACGCCACGGTGTCATCGGTTCCCGCGCCGCGCCCCGTGGCTGTCGAGACGGCCCCGCTGAACGAGACGCACCAAGCGGCGGCCGGTCGCCTCCACGAGACGCTGGGCGTCACGCCCCAGCAGCAGGCACAAGACGATGGCGCCCATACGCCGCAGATCGCCGAGGCGATGGCCGCGCTGCGCGAGACGCTGGGTAATCGTGTGTCCCCTTTCGCCCTGGAGAAGGGATGGGATGAGCGCAAGCATCCTCGCGACGCGGCGGGGCGATTCGTAAAGGCATCTGAATTTGCCATCGTGGCGCGAGACAATCCTCAACACGCATCGTCCCACACCTACGGCACGGTTTCGGCAAAGAATGCAGACATGGTGCAGGCCAAAATTGGAATCGATATTTCCGGCTATTCGCGAATCCTGGATTCCAACGCTGTTCGCCATGTTTTCAACCGGCATGGCGACGAGGCTACTGAACGGAAACGTGGGCAAATTGCGATCGAGCCGAAGGACTTTGATGCCATCGAGCGCATCGTTAATGCCCCCGACAGAATCAAAGCCAGCCGGACCAATCGTGGCCTGACATCAATCGTTTATGAGAAGCTGCTGGGCGACTACTACACCTATGTCGAGGAGGTTCGTCGCGGGCAAAAAAAAGTCGCCGTGACCTCCATGTGGAAGCGACTGGCGACTCTGAAAAAACTTGACCTGGGGGAGCAGGTGTCCTTTGAGGGCTCCTCTCATACGTCCGAATCCGTTACCCAGGCGAAAACTAATATAGCATATCCCCGTCTTATCGACAATAGCCTGACCAAGGCCGACGGTCGCGCCGGCCGTGACGGTGATGGCGACGGCATCTACAACGAGAAGGGCAAGATCTCCGAGCGCGCCGCCGCCGGTCGCCAAGCGATGGAGCGTCTTGCCCAACGCGCTGCCGCCATGCCGGCGGATCGGCGGAAGGACGCCGTCGAGGTGGCGGCGATGCACAAGGAGGGCATCGGCCCGATCGACTTCCGCTTCGGGCACGCCGGCACGCCCGAGCGCCGGTTTGAGGATGGTGGAGGCATTGCCCACGCTTGGAATCGGCGCATGCACGTCGACAAGATCGACGCAAACGCTTTCATCAAAACCATTCCGGACATCATCGCCCGCGGCCAGGTCGCGACCGATTGGTATGAGCCCAAGGGCAAGAGCGGTCAGCGGCGGGAAATTAACTGGCGCGACAGCGTTGTTGTAATTGCGCGCAACAAAAATGGCGGTGGCAACCCGTGGGTGCTTACCGCCTTCAAGAAGCTGCTGAAAAAGGATGATGAAAACGCCCGTCTGACAGACGATCCGATAGCCGATCCCCATCTGTCATACGCACCGGATGGCATTGGGTTGTACCATCCTCACCCTCTCCTGAAGAGTTTCCTCCTCGGGAGTTTCCCGTCGCCTGGGGCGCAAACGCCTCCCCATCAGGGTGGAGTGGGCTCTATCCGCTGGTCCTTAGTGGGAGCGGGCGTAGAGGACAATATAGCCCACAACCGCCAGCTTCACAAGTCTTCGCCGCGCATCCTGAGCATCGCCGAAGCTGCGGAAGCGGGCATCGTTCAGGCGTTCGGCAACGCGCTGCTGTGGTGGAGCCGCCAGGGTGATCAGATCGGCGAAGACGCCACGACGGCATCATCGCCCGACGATGTTGCGCTGCCGCTCGACGAGTTGGAGCGTCACCTCGACACCGCCTTCGATCAACTGAGGTCGGTCTTCCGCGATGCCGGCGAGGCCACGGTGAACGACAACCTGGCGGCACCGCCCGGCGGCGAACGGATCGACTTCAACTTCGATCTGCGCAACAAGCGCGTCACCGACTTCCTCGACGGCTACAAGATGGACCTGATCCGGCACATCACCGCCGATCAGGCAGAGCAGGTCCGGGCCATTGTGACCGACGCCGCCACGCGCGGCGAGCCACCTGCAACCATCGCCCGTCGGGTGCGGGATGTGGTCGGCCTGACGCCTTATCAGGCTGGCGTGGTGGAGACCTACCGCGCCGAGCTGGAGCGGCTCGACCCGGCCGCGCTGTCGCGTGTGCTGCGTGACGCTCGGTTTGACCCGACGCTCAACCGTGCGCTGGAGAGCGGGCAGGCGCTGGGCGACGAGCAGATCGACAAGATGGTGGCGGCGTACAAGCGTCGGTTCCTCGACATGCGGGCGATGACGATCGGCCGCACGGAGAGCATCCGTGCTGCCAATAGCGGCGCCCGCATGTCGGTGGCCACCATGCTTGACGACCCCGAGATGGACGGGATCACGGTCGAGAAGACGTGGGTGGCGACCGACGACCACCGGACGCGCGACAGCCACCGGGGCATGAACGGCCAGACGGTGGTCGGGCTGGACACACCATTCATCACGCCCAGCGGCGTGCAGATGAGCGGTCCGCACGATCCGGAGGCACCGGCGGAAGAGGTGATCAACTGCAGGTGCGTGGCGCGATTTAGGTTGGTTAGATCATCAAGCAGCTAATAGAGCTTGGTGAAGCCTCATGAGTTCGCATTTCTGATCATTGCCACAATTTCATCAATCCTAGCCTTGAGATCGAGCTTGTTCAGATCAGCCGGAAAATTGCAAACTTCCCTAGCGATTGCTAATTTGTCAACTTCCCTATGGATATTGTCAGCAGGAGGGTTAGCGCTCTTCGCGCTTCCTCTCCTTTTTATCGGTGTCCTTTCAAAGTGCAGAACGTGGTCGTAATCGCCTACATTGCAAGCCTTTAGATAAATATTACTGTATTGCTGTTGGATGATCTGATGAATGATGGAAGGAACGACGTAATTCTCAATCTCCCGCCCTTTAGTAATCCAAGCAACTCCTCCCGATTGTGACATTTCATCAGCGATGCGCTTTTTCGTATCGTTGATTTTATCCGACTTATGCTTTTTATCACTATCTATTACAATAGCGATATTTTGGTTAAGCGAACGCAGCGCAATGAATTCTTTCACCTCTTCCGAATCAGCGCTTAGATGGCTCAGTAGCCTTCCACCATAAAACATTATCGAATAGTGTATTCCCTCAATTAAATCACTTGCCACAGCATTGATCCAGTGCCGTAAATAAATTCTATCTGATGGCCCCTCAACCCAGATTACTGCATTTGACTGCATTATATCGGAGGCTTTATAACCAAGATCTGTACAAAGAGAAACACGATCTCTTTTCAAAATTGCTTCTGTAATGGTGGTTGATGATCCATCATTCCTCACATGAAAAATTGCTGCTCCAGGAGTATCAATAAATGCAGCAGAGTGAGTAGCAATAAAATATTGATTGTTCGTAAATTCATCTAGATATTTTACTAGCTTTCGCTGGAGCAGAGGGTGCAGGTGCACTTCTGGCTCTTCGATGCAAAAAATGCTTTCATCCTGCAATGTACAGAATGATGCAATCATTATGACTTCATGAATACCAGTCCCAAGTGAATGAAGAGGTAAAACTTTATTATCCATATGCACTAATATATGTTCTCTATTGTGAGGTATTTCAATTACCGCATCTGGTCTTGAAGTGACTGTTTGTAAGAAAATGTTGATTTTATCAAATATCTTTCTCTCATGTCGCTTGTTGTGATCTGGGCTTTGGATTTCTGCTAACCGATCAATAAGACCAATTCCACTGAAATCTCCGAAGTCCCCACCTTTTGGGCCAATTTGTCGCAATGCGGGGATGTTGTATACAGGTGGAAATCTGTAGTCTTGGTGCTGCAAAAAAACCCTGATTACTGTATGAACCCATTCTTTTGTACTCCCACCTGAGTGAAGATTTGCAAAAGCTTTTGCAAGATCAAACCACATGGATGAATTCTCAGATACTAGTTTATCAAAAATTTCTTCGCTAAGACCAATATTCCCCCCTTGCTCGATGTTGCATGACACCCAAATTATCCCATTATCAGAGATAGCATCAAAAGCTCTATAAGACAACCGCGACGCATAACTATTCTGAGAATAAATATTAGGATGCTTTTTTTTGACTGAATTAATGAACGTTTCAATAGGAATGGCAATTTCCATTCCCACATTCCCAGATATGGCTCCTCTGTGCACATCAAGTTCCGAAAATAATTTGCCTTTTTTTTGTCCATAAGAAGCGCCTTCGTTTTTCACGACACCAATAAACTTAGATATGAAGCTCAGCGCTGTTGATTTACCAGAGTTGTTAGGCCCGATAAAGTAGTTGAATTTCCTGAATGGCGACATCTTCTGTTTGGTTTCGCCAATTCCACGAAAAAACTGAATTGATAATCCGTTAAGAAATACAGACATGACTTACATCCTTTCAGTACAGTAGAATTATTTATCGCAGAAATATCGAAGAAATATGATTAACACTATAGTTTGCAGGAATTTTATTTGGCATTTATCATCATCCAGTTCTCTTATGCGGACTGCAGGAAATCGCTCACGACAGATGTTAAACTTCAAGCCCATTCAGTACGCCCCACCACGCCCAGCCGGCGCAGGAGACACCCTATGGATTGCTTTGTTCAGCTCGTCAAGGTGGACGAAGAACGCCGGCTGATCCACGGCCGCGCCGTCCAGGAAGTCCCCGACCGATCGCGCGAGATTCTGGATTATGAGAGCGCCAAGCCCGCCTTCCTGGAATGGTCAAAGGCGTGCGAGGACGCCACCGCCGGCCTGTCCAAGGGTAATGTGCGGGTCATGCATGGCAAGTCGGTCGCCGGCAAGGTGGTCGACATTGCTTTCAATGACGACGAGAAGGCCATCGACATCGTCGTGAAGGTGGTGGACGACAACGAGTGGCGGAAGTGCCTGGAGGGCTGCTACACCGGATTCAGCGTCGGCGGCAGCTATGCCAAGAAATGGCAGGATGGCGAGTTCACCCGCTACACGCCGCGCGTGACCGAGGTCTCGCTGGTTGATCGCCCCTGCATTCCGACGGCGAAGTTCTTCAGCATCCACAAGGCCGACGGTTCGGTGGAAGAGCGCGAGTTCGTGCTGGACGACGCGAGCCGGATGACCGACGCCGAGCGGCTGGCGGCCATTGCGGCCCTGGCCGGCGGCATGATGCCCAATTCGCTGGATGCCGCCATGCCCGTGCCGGAGCAGATGACCGACACGCGCGAGACCGCCCAGCCGAAGTCTGTCGCGACCGGTGCGGTGGAGAAGGTCGCCCCGTCGCTGTTCGGTGATCTCTACAAGGCCGACGAGCGCAAGGGGCGCGACGGCGATGGCGACGGCAAGCTGAACGAGGGGCGGGCTGGCGCGGCCGGTGCCGGCATCGGCTATGCTATGAGCAAGACCGCGCCGGTCCTGTTCGCCGATCTCTACAAAGCCGACGGCCGAGCCGGTCGCGATGCGGACGGCGACGGGAAATACAACGAGAAGGAAGGCGGCAGCGGCACGCGGACGGTTGGGGCGGCGGTCGGTGGCGCTCTCGCCGGTGCGGCCCTGACCGCCGCCGCGCTCCGCACCGGCAAGGGGCAAGCTGCCGTCGCGGCGGCGCGGTCGGCGTCAGGGCCGCTCACTGCCGCCGCCCAGCGAGCGGTGAAGGACATCGGCGGGGCCGCGAAGGTCATCGGCAACAGCGCGGCCGGCAAATACGCGGGAGAGCAGTATGCCGCATTCCGCAATATGCCGAAGCTGGTGCAGTTGGCGGCCGGCGGCACCGCGCTCGCCGTGACGCCCGGTGGCGACAAGTTGCTGGGGCTGGTTGGCCTCGACCCGAATGCTGAGTGGGTGCCGGGCGGGTTCCGGTTCGATCTCAAATCCAAGAGCACCGGCACTACTGTGTTCTCGCAGAGCGTCCGCCCATTTGCTGATGGCGGCTCGTCGAGCGCTCCGTACACGCCGCCCCAGCAGCAATACCAACAGCCCCAACAGGCGCAACGCCCTGCCGCGCAATCCTACCAGAGCACCGGCAGCATCATGGGGCAGCCCGCCCGACCGCCGGCGCAGGCCACCACGATCACGTCCCAGCCGCCGGCGCGAGATGCAGCAACCGCCTATGCCTCGGCGGCGCAGATCAACAGCAACAACCCGAACTACACATCCATCAAGCAGAAGCTGGAGTTCTCCGCCAGCAAGGGGCTGTTCGAAGGGGATCGCCACGAATCTCTGCCGCACGATCTGATCGTCAGCGCCTCGCGCGCCGCCAAGGAAAACAAGATTAATCCAGCCGAGCGCAACGACATCGTTTTCCGCACCATGAAGAACGAGCGCACGGCCAGCGGAGCGAAGCGTTTCGATTTGAGCACATCGGAATCTGCGTACACAGCCCTGACCGAGCACCTCGCAGACCAGCACGATGCGGAAATTTATAAGGAGAATGAGGATTACCGCCGTGCGGATCGCGCCAGGATCAACGCCCTTCCTGGACTGTCTCCGGCGCACCGCAAGGAGCTTCACTCTTATCTCGACAACGCGGTCAAGACCCCGTTGCCGTTCAATCACAAAGAACTCAACAAGGCCGTCATGTTCGACGAACTCTACAAATCGTGGATGGGGCCGGGCCAATCAGCCCCTCTCCTGTTCGCCGACCTCTACAAGGCCGACGGTCGTGCTGGTCGGGACGGAGACGGCGATGGAAAGCTGCATGAGGACGGCGACACGAAAGGCGGTGGCGGCTCTTTCCACGATGGCCGCGGCTATTTGGTTGCGGCCAAGAACCGCGCGCATGAGAAGGCGTTGAAGGCCGGGACGCCGGACACCAAGGAGTATGCGGATTCCTACCACAAGGCGATGATCCAGGAGGATCCGAAGTACAAATCCGAGCACACCCAGGTCATCGACGAGCGGCGCGGTCGCGACGTGTGGCCGATCATGGCGGCGAAGGCGACGAGCTGGGCCGCGTTCGGCGCCGGCGCCGCGTTGGGTGCGGCCATGCCGAGCAAGGTCGTTGGCCGCGTTGGCGCGGGCGTTCTGGGTGGCTTGGCGGGGGCGACGAAAGGCGCAGTTGGTGGCTTTGCCAACTCGACGCGCAAGGTTCGGTTTGGCTCGAAGTCGTTCGAGATGGGCGGCAAGGACTGGGCGTCACGTCTCGGCATGAGCGCCGCTGGTGCGGTCAAGGAGGAAGTCGGCGGAGCCTACCTTGGCGCAAAGGCGGCTGGGTCCAAGCCGTGGGTAAACCGCGCCGCCAACGCCGCCGTGGCGTCGAATCTGATTGGCTGGGGCACGTATTTCGCGGTCCAGCCACCTGTGCGGTTCCTTGGTGAGGTCAACGACGCGGTGCGCAGCGGCGCCCGCCGGGTGGAGAAGGCCGATGTTTGATCTCGCCGATGCCATCTCCGCCCTCCAACAGACTCTCGCCAAGGCCGACGGCCGGGCGGGACGCGATGCGGACGGGGACGGGAAGCTGCATGAAGCCGCTGCCGCTGCCTCCGCCATCGGGGCCGGGGCCGCTGTTGGCGCCTCGGCGTCCGGTCTCGCCGCCCGCGCTGGATCATCCGCCGCTCTCGCGGCCACCGCGACCCGTCGAGAGGGGGTCGGGAAGCGGAAGTGGTGGGACGGCGCCCTCCGCAACGACCGCGCCGAGATGGATGCCACTCGGGCCGGCGGCGCGGGGCGCGTCGAGTTCGCTGACCTGGACCAGAAGCGGCCCGGCTGGCGGGGGCGGTCATTTGCTGCCGGCAACGCGCGGAAGGCCCGCTATCTCCGCTTGGCCGAGCGCGTTGCGGTGCGCGGCGGTGCGCGGATCGGCGGGCTGGCGGCCCCGGCTATCGGCACTCTTGCCGGCGGACTGGCGTCCTACGCCCTATCGAAGACCGACGGGTTGGACGCGGCGATTGCTGAGTTGGAGCACACGCTGGCGAAGGCTTGGGATGATGCCGCCCTCCGCGCCGCCACCGCGCGCGTTGCCGATCCCATTCCGCCCAGGCCACCGCCGGCAACTACCGAAAAGGCCATATCAAGATCCACGGCCTGGACATCAGCATCGAGAACCCCGAGGGCAGCGAGCGGCGCGGGATCGGGCCGGATGGCAAGCCGTGGACCAGCCGGCTGCCCGCGCATTATGGATACGTGCGCCGAACTCTCGGTGCCGATGGCGATGCGGTTGACGTCTATCTCGGCCCCGCCAAGTCCGCCAGCCACGTCTATGTCGTGGACCAGATCGACCCAGCGACCGGCAGGTTCGATGAGCACAAATGCGTCCTGGGCTGCCACACCGAGATGGAAGCGCAGCATCTCTACCATGCCGGATTCAGCGACGGCAGCGGGCCACGACGGATGGGAGCCGTCACCGCGATGCCCGTCCAGCAGTTCAAGTCCTGGCTACGGTTCGGCGACACGACCGCGCCGGTGGCTTTCCGTGAGGACGCAGGGAAGATGCATGGATTGCGGAAGGCCGTGGCAGATTCTGAGGCAACGCTGGCGAAGGCCGACGGCCGCGCGGGCCGGGACGGCGATGGTGATGGCGTGAAGGACGAGGGCAAGAAGGACGAGGGCAACGCCCGCTTTGCTGCCCAGGTGGTCGGCGCCGCCGTGGTTGGTTCATTGGCAGCCAACGCCGGCGCCCACGTTGGCGAGAAGGCACTCACCAGATTTGGCGACAGGGTTGGTAGGAAGGCGGAAGCCATCACCCGCCTTGCTGGGCGGAAGGCGGGGAGCGGCGAGGCATCAATGTTTTCCAGCGCAGCGTCAGGGGCTACCCGCTTTCAGGGTAAGCTGATGCGCGGCGTGACGCGGTCGGCGGTTGCCGGCTTGGGCGCGGTCGGCGGACTGGCTCTCGCAGGCGTTGTCGGCGACGCCTACGGTGATCGCGCTGGGGCTAAAGCCCACGATGCCGTTACGGGAAAGGATGGCGGGAATGATTACCGGGCGGGCACGGTCATGGGCGCCGTCGGCGGCGCTGTTCTGGGCGGCGGCGCCGAATTGACGGCGGCGCTTGGGCGCCGATACCGGTTCAATCCGGTCAAGCGCTTCGGTCGCGGGCTGGCGCTGGGGGTTGCTGGGACGATCGCTGGCGAGATGTCGGGTAATTACCTCGATCGCAAGTTCGGCATCTCGCGCATGTTGATGGGGACCGGTGATTATCGCCGCACCATGTTCGGTGTTGATGACGTGTCAAAACTCGACGCCGCAATCTCATCCCTCGAAGAAACCCTCGCCAAAGCCGCCACCAAATCGCCCAGCCGAAATGTTATGGTCGAGAGGGCGCTTGCCAAATCAGCCAAGGGAACGGACGGCGACGGCGACGGGAAGCCGCATGAGCGGGAGAACCGCTCCGGCGCCCTGGAGCGCGAAGGTGCCGAAGCCGGTCACTTCGTGGGCTTTGCGGCCGGCAGTACAGCGGTGGCAGTCGCTCTCGGCCAGCATGGCAAGCCGGCACCCAAAGTTGCCGGGCCGAAAGGGTTCAGAGCGCGCGTCAAGGCATTCGCCCGATCAGCACCGGCCGCCATCAAGTCCGGCGGGCTGAAGATGGCGGCTGGTGGCGTCGGCGGGTTGGTCGTCGGGGCAGGGGTATCGGCTGCCGGATCCGCCATTGACCGCGCTGTCGGTAACCGGCGCGTCATGGAGAAGCCGCAGGGCGAATACGAGACAATCGGCGGCATTGCCGGCGCATTGCTGGGCGGCATCGGTGGCGGGATGGCGGCGGGCGCTGCAGCCCTACCTTCTGGGCCTGGGTCGATTGCGGCAGCGATTGCAGGCGATGCCGCTGGCTCATACGCCGGAGCGAAGGCGGGGTCCGCGCTGGGGCGTCTGCTGGATCGAACGAAATAAAAAACCCCGCGTCAATCGGCGCGGGGTTTCTCTTCTTGGCTTGCATAGTAGATCGCGGCAGCTAACACTATGGTTATTGGTATAGCCGCTCCAGGCCACATGAACACGCCCACGTACATGGCTTTACTCAGATACGACATCTGATTTCTCCAAGTATTTGGCTACATCTGAATAATACAGCGCAACGCGATTATTCACAAGGACTTTTGCTTTGTCCATCACCACCGGCGACGGCTTCCTCGCCGACGACCGCGCTACGCCTCGGCGGAAACGCCGGGGATGGCGGCGCACCATCATGGGCGCAGCCCGTTGCGGCAGCCCGAACCTCCGCAACCTGCACAAGGGTGACAGCATGTCAGAGTTTGACGTGATGCTGGGCATGCTCAAAAAGAGCGTCCTTGACATCAAGAGCGCCGATCGCGCCGACACCGAAGCGCTACTGGCCAAGTCCTTCGACCAGTTCGCTGAAGCCGCCAACGGCTTCGTCGGCGCTGTCGCTGAGGACGCCTTCCAGCAGGGGCGCGTCGTCGACCTGCTGAAGTTCGACGGCATGGGCGAGGGTAGCGTGTTGGCCAAGGGCATGGACCACGTCGCCGGGTTCGCACTGGTCATGAAGCAGCTGGAGTTCTTCCTGGAATCCTGGGCCGGCGAGGTCGAAGAGGAATCCGCCGAGGGCGCCGCGCACGCACAGCAGCAGGCCGGCGGCACCTCGCAGGAGCCACCGCCCGGTCTCGTTGCCGCGGCGCAGTGGTACGAGATGGGCCAGCAGGTGCTGAAGTTCCTGGTCGCCCACGCCACCGGCGACGACAGCGCACGGGGCGATGCCGGTGGCGGTGCCGAGGCGCCCACGGAGCCCGGTGCCGACAAGGGCCAGGAGCCGCCGCCCGCCGCGTCTGAGCAGAAGCCGGCCGAGCCCCCACCGGCCGCCGACGACGAGAAGAAGGAGGCTGGCGCCGCCCCGGCCGAAAGCGGCAACCAGACCGACGAGGACGACGAGAAGAAGCGCGCCATGAGCAAGGCCGACGCCACCGGGGGCAGCGACCTGCTGGCCAAGTTCGAGGCGATGCTGAATGAGCGTCTGGGGAAGGTGTCCGCCGAGAAGGATGCCGCGCTCGCCAAGGCTGCCGACGACAACACCAAGCTGCTGGCCGAGATCGAAGCGCTGAAGAAGTCCACCCCCGCCCCCGCAAAGGGCGCCGTGATGGCGGTCGGCAAGTCGGCCGACAGCAACACGCTGGGCAAGAGCGACGGCGAGGCCGACCTCCAGGCCGAGGCCGAGCGGTTGTCCAAGATGGACCCGGAAGCCCGCGCGCTCGCCCTGATGAAGATCGCCCAACGCCATCCGCAGCCCGCCACGCTGCGCTGATCGACACACGACACGGAGCCGGCCGTCAGGCCGCCGTAACGCCCCGCCGGGACCTCCCGAGCGGGGCTTTTTCATGACCAACGGCCAGACGGCCAAGGAGATCACCAGATGACGACGACCGTTCAGGAAACCCTGGCGCTCCTGAAGTCCATCCAGGCGCAGGGTGGCGACGAGGCCCTGGCCAAGTCCATCACCACCGCGCAGGGCTTGGTCGCCTACGACCTGCAGGCGCCGGCCAAGAACCTGTATCCGCAGTACACGCCGCTGCGCAACGAGATCCCGCGCGTCGGCAACGGCGTCGGTCTGGCCACCAATTGGCGCGTCGTTCAGGCGATCAACGGCTCGGGCTACGATGCGATGGGGTGGGTGCCGGAAGGTCAGCGCTCCGGTCGCATGAGCTACCAGACCGCCAACAAGTCAGCGTCCTTCGTGACGATCGGCGAGGAAGACCAGATCAGCTACGAAGCCATCCATGCGGGTCAGGGCTTCGAGGATCTGCAAGCCAGCATGCGGATGCGCCTCCTGCAGAAGATGATGCAGAAGGAAGAGCACGCGATCATCGGCGGCAACGCCAGCCTGGTTCTGGGCCAGCCGACCGCCCCGACCCTGTCCGCCGGCGGCAGCGGCGCCACCCTGCCTGGTGCCCCGACGACCTATTCGGTCATCGTCGTCGCGCTGACCTACGAGGGCTTCCGTGGCTCCTCGCTGGCCAGCGGCGTGGTCACCTCCAAGACGATCACCGGTGCGGACGGCGCGAACTACGTGCTGAACGGAGGTTCCTCGGCCCCGTCGAACGCGGCCACCCAGGCGATCACCCTCGGTCAGGTGCTGTCCTGCTCCACCCCGGCGGTCACCGGCGCGGTTGGCTACGCTTGGTACGTCGGCGCGTCCGGTGGCGAGACCCTGCAGGCGATCACGACCATCAACTCGGTCAAGTTCTCGGCGCCGCTCGCCGGCAGCCGGCAGCCGGCCTCGACCGTCAGCGGCGACCACTCGCGGAACAGCGATTACGCCTTCGACGGCCTGCTGACCACCGCACTGGGCGCCGGCTCCAACGCCTACGTCAATTACCTGCCGACCGGCACCGCCGGCACCGGGTCGACGCTGACCAGCTCGGGGCGCGGCTCGATCGTCGAGATCGACGTCATGCTGAAGGCGATGTACGACAACTTCCAGGTCTCGCCGTCGACGCTGTATGTGAACAGCCAGGAGCTGAACAACATCACCAACAAGGTGCTGTCGAACAGCTCGGCCCCGCTGCTGCGCTTCGACCAGCCGGTCAACTCGTCCGACCCGATCGCCCTGATGGCCGGCGGTACCGTGTCGATGTACTTCAACCCGTTCAGCAACAACGGCGGGTACAAGATCCCGATTAAGATCCACCCCTACTGCCCGCCGGGCATGATCTGGGGCTGGAGCAAGGATCTGCCGATCCAGTACCAGTCGAACAACGTTCCGAATGTGGCGGAAATCAAGACCCGCAAGGACTACTACGCGATCGACTGGCCCATCAAGACCCGCCAGCAGGAAAGCGGCGTGTACGCCGAAGAGGTGCTGGCCGTCTACGCTCCGTTCGCCATGGGCGTCATCGGCAACATTGCGAATGGCTAAGGCCGGCAGCGCGGCGGGGGCTTCGGCCCCCGCCTTTTTTTGTCCGCAATCTGGAGGCCCCCGACATGCCGCCCTTCTACGACAACCCCGACGACCCCCGCTCCAGCATCAGCCTGCATGGCGTGCCGCTCGAAGTGCAGCGCGATGGCCGCGTGTTCGCGCCGGCCGAGGATGCCGAGACCCTGGCTGCGCATGGCTGGCGCGTGTCTCTGAATCAGGACGATGGCACCGGCGACCAGCCAGCACCCACTCTCATGCCGGGCGAACACGTCGTGCCGCCCTCGGCCACCGGCACCGATCAGCCACCGACCGAAGGCGCTGCCGGCCAGACCAGCGAAAGCGGCACCGACAAGCCGGAAGGTGGAGAGCCCCCCGGAGATCAGCAGCCCGGCGGCACCGCCGATCAGCCGGCGGCCGGCGGCGCCAAGGTCGATCCTGCCGCCATGGACAAGGCCACCCTGCGCGCCTTCCTGGCCGAGCGCGGGCAGAATCCTGGCCCCGCCACCGGCGAGGAGAAGCTGCGCGCCCTGGTGCAGGCGATTCTGGCGGCCGGGGAGTAACGGCCATGGCGACGGGCGACCTGACGACGCTGGCTGCGGCCAAGGAATGGCTGGAGATCACCGACACCAGCCAGGATGGCCTGCTGGCCCGCCTCATCACGACGGCCAGCACGGCGATCCAGAACAGCCTCAATCGCCCGTCGCTGGCCCCGACCGTTTATGACGGCGTCTTCGATGGCACCGGTGGTGCGACCATCGTGCCGAAGAACTATCCGGTCACCGATGTTGCGTCGGTAACGGTCGATGGGGCGTCGGTGCTGCTCGACCGCGTGGTCTGGGATGCGATCTCCATCTCGCTGAAGGCGGGCACCTTCCCACGCGGGCGCGGCAATGTGCGGATCACCTACACCGCCGGCCAGCCCATCCCGGCCGATGTCGAGCAGGCCTGCCTGCTGACAGTACAGGCGCTGTTCACCAGCCTGGACCTGGACCCCAACCTGAGCAGCGAGAGCGGGACCGGCTACAGCTCCAGCTTTCGCGAGACGGCCGGTGCGATCCCGCCCGCCGCCAGGGTGTTGCTGTCCCAATACAAGCGGGTGTTCTGATGGGCTTCGATCGCCGCGTCCGCCGCGGCACAGCTTCCATCGCGCGTCGCCGCGGCACGACGGTCACTCTGCGGCGCGTGACCACGCTCGATGGCCCTGGCCCAGCCGCCACCAATCCGCCGAACGCCAGCGTGCTGACCGTTGTCGCGAACGCCGTAGCCGGCGCGTCCACCCTCGACCTGCGCGCGAGATCGCTCAGCGGTCGGCTGATTCCCGGCGACCGCTTCACTGTGCCGAGCGACGCGACCATTTACACCGTCGTCGCCCGGGCTATCGCGGCAAACGCGCGGATCAGCGGCGTGCAGTTCACGCCACCCCTGACCGCTGATGTTGCCGCCGGCGACGCTGCACACATGCTCTATGTTGCCGACGAGGTGGTTGTCGCGCGCGTGGAGGGGTTTCCTGAGCGGCTGATCGACGGCACGTTGATCAGCGTCGGCGATCTCCAGGTGCTGATCCCCGGCAGCGAGTTGACCGAGCCGCCGAACCTCACAGACCGGCTGATCCTGGATGGCGTTGAGAAGTCCATCGTCGACCGAACGCCGGTCTACGCTGCCTCCCAAATCGCTTTCTGGCGTGTCCAGGCCCGTTAGTCCGAAATATCGTCCAGCGTGATGTAACGTAGATCAAGCGGAGGCGGACTGCCACCCTCCCCGATCACCTCGTCCTGGCACAGCAGCAGCCTTATGCCGTCGACACGCAGGACGCTCCATGTTCGCCGCAGCAGCACGCCGCCGACCAAGGCCCCCACATCTGTATGGCTGATAGATAAGATCGGACTGCCCGGCCGGATCATCTCGGCGATATGAGTTCCGAGCAGCCCATCCACCCTCGGTGTGGCAATGGCGCGCAGATTTCCACCCTTTAGCAAGGATGCCGCGGCGCCGACCGCCTGCTTCAATCCCCCTGAGATCGCGATGAAGGTGTACTCCACATCAAGAAGCGCCGCGGCCCCCGACTGAGCCAAGATGAAGGCTCGCGCGAAGGCATCGCTCGGGATGGCGTCCTGCTGCGACAGCATGTCGCGCAGTCTTCGTTGCATTCCAATGTCGGGAATTTGCCTTCCAGATTCCCATCTTGAAACAGTTGCCTGGTCTACGCCAAGGTATTCCGCAAACGTGGCTTGCGTGAGATTGAGTGATTCTCGGTGCCGCCTGATAATCCAAGCCCAGCGCAAATGCCAAGTATCCTACCGTTACGGCGTCGCAAATCGAATGAACGCATATAGGAGTATGCAGTTTCCAGTATTTAATCTCTGTAAAGAAATCCGCCTGCATTATTGGGGCTCTCCCTAATATGCGTATATATGCGCCATGGTTTGTTACCCGGTGCAGTTTGCAAAATTCCCTGACACGCGAAATGCGGTAATCACGTTGGGGGCCTAAGAGCACCTAACAAAACGGCGTTTGGTCTGTTGAGAGGTGTATGGCTTCCCCTCTCGTCTCCGACGCGCTTTGGGCGCTGATTGAACCGTTGCTCCCGCCGGAGCCGCCCAAGCCGAAGGGTGGGCGGCCTCGGCTGGACAACCGCGCCGCGCTGACCGGCATCCTGTTTGTGCTCCGCACCGGCATTCCTTGGGAACTGCTGCCGGTGGAGATGGGGTGCGGTTCGGGCATGACCTGTTGGCGCCGACTGCACGAATGGCAGCAAGCCGGCGTCTGGGAGCGGCTGCATCGCGTGCTGCTCGACCGGCTTGGCTACGCCAACGCCATCAACTGGGATCGCGCAGCGGTGGACAGCGCCAGCGTTCCAGCAAAAAGGGGGGCGAAGAGACCGGGCCGAACCCGACGGACCGCGGCAAGCCGGGTTCCAAGCGCCATATCCTCGTCGATGCCAACGGCATCCCCCTCGCCCTGAGGATTTCGCCGGCCAACCGGCATGACAGCAAGTTCCTGGAGGCGCTGGTCGATGCCGTGCCGGCAATCCGCCAATGCGCGGGCCGGCCACGGCGCCGCCCGGCCAAGCTGCACGCCGACAAGGGCTACGATTTCGCCCACTGCCGGCGGGCGCTGCGTCGGCGGGCCATCATTCCACGCATCGCCCGGCGCGGCATCGAGAGCAGTGAGCGCCTGGGCCGACACCGATGGGTGGTCGAGCGGACCCTCGCTTGGTTTGCCCGCTTCCGCCGCATCGCCGTCCGCTACGAACGGCGCGCCGACATCTTCACCGCCTTCCACCACATCGCCGCCAGCCTCATCTGCTGGCGGTTCGTCCAGAGATGGTTCTGTTAGGCGCTCTAAATGCGTATTCTTGACACCTGCAATCGCACAACCATCCTCATTGAGGCAGCGCAGACACTCATTGAGCGATACGCTGGTGATCAGCAGATGGATTTCGCCATAGCGCTGCTACTGCGGGAAGCGGCGAGCGGTCTCGGATCCGCCGCAAGGGCGCTGGAGCAACCCAAGCCGGCGAACGACCCGTCACCGCCCCGGCAATCGGCGGGCGCCGCCTGTTAAGGTTTGAGAGAGAGGCCGCCTTCGGGCGGCCTTTTCCGTTTCCGACCCGGGGGAGACCAATGCCTGATCCGAGTCTCCCCTCTGACCAGAATGGGTTGCTGTACGCCGTCGGTAGTGGCGTCGGAATGCTGATCATCGGCCTGGGTGCGGCGCTCAAGTCGCTCCTCCAGCAGCGTCACACCGACAGCATCCATAAGGATTCCAGCGAGCTATTCGACCAGCTCCAGAAGACCATCAGCCGATCCGAAACGCGGATCGACGAATTGACCAAACGCCTGGACACCATGGCGTCCGAGCGCAATGCGGTGATGGTCGAGAACGAGCGGCTGCGCGGCGAGAACGCTCGGCTGACGGATCAGATCAATGTTTTGCGGGAAGGCCAGCAGCGCCTTGATGGCGATCTGAAGGAGGCTCTGGCCAAAATCGCCGAGATGGAAGTTCGTGAACGGGGTCGTGGCGTCTGATGAGCGACTTCAGCTTCTCCATCTCCCGCTGGTGCGACAGGGCGAAGGAGCGCGCAACCGCCGTGCTGCGCGGCACCGCCCTGGAGGCCGTCGGTCGCGTTCAGGAACTGACGCCCGTCGACACGGGCTTTCTACGCGCCAATTGGAGCGCCGTGTTGACCGTCGACGCCATCCCGAAGCCGGGTGCGCCCACGCTGGAAGCGCTCGCGACCGCCCGTGCCGGCGACGTGATCTACATCGTCAACCCCACGGTTTATGCGAGGGCTATCGAATATGGTCGCACCGGCGAGCGGAAAGACGGCACGCAGTGGGTCATGCAGGGCCGCGGCATGGCGGCCCAGACGGTCGCTGAATTGCCGCAGATCGCCGACCGCGTGCTCAAAGTTATGACCAAATAAAGTCCATTTAGGACTAAAATGAGTACAATCAGCATCCAATTGGCATTCGATCTGCTGCTCAACAGCAGTCAGTCGGCCCTGATCGATATCGCATGGTTCGGTCGCGCCTACACGCCTGTCATCGGCACCCCCTACCTCCGCCCCTCCATGTTGGCCTGCACCAGTGCGCCGCAGGGGGGCGGCGCGAACGGCACGATCCTGTGGAGCGGCCGGTATCAACTGCTGCTGAACTACCCAGCCGCCAATGGGCCTGACGATGCAGGGCAGAAGGCGGAGGAGCTTCGCGGCGTGTTCCGCCGCGGCCTGAACCTGCCGACCAACGACGGCTGGACCGTCGTGGTGGAGAACACCGAGGTGCCGCCGCCCCAGCAGGGCGATGCGTGGCTGACGCAGCCCGTGCTGGTGCGCTGGTGGTCTCTCGAATTTCCAACCTGAGAGGGCGCTATGGCGACCAAGACGTCCACCACCTCCCCCACCAACGTCGACGCCCAGGATGCCGCGCCGCCGGTCGACAAGAAGACCGAGGCGCTGACACGGATCCGTGACGCGCAATGGGGCGCTGATCGCGAGGACGGGCTCACCGCCTTGATCCGCGAATTCCAGGCCATCGCCTCCGAGGCGCTCGCCTAAGCCCCACCCCAACACCACCGGCCGGTCACGCGCCGGCCCCCACAGCCCGCCGGCGCCCGCCGAGCGGGCTTTTCTTTTGAGGAGAGCCCGCCATGGCAGTCGCTTCCGGCGTCGCAAAGAAGCTGCGATTCAAGGAGGAGGCGTCCTGGGGCGTCATCGCTCCAGACAACGACACCACCTACACCCGCAAGAGCCTGCGGCGCGTCCAGTCCACCCTGGACATGACCAAGGACGTCTATCAGTCGAACGAAATCCGGTCCGACTATCAGGTCTACGATGCGCGCCACGGCGTGCGGAAGGTCGCCGGCAACGTCAACGGCGAGTTCTCGCTCGGCACCTACGCCGACCTGCTTGCGGCGGCGCTGCGCTACGATTGGCAGGCCGGGTCGACCTTCACGTCGGCAAGCGGCAGCGAGATCACGACCACCGCCAATACCGTCGTTCGCGCCGGCGGGAGCTGGATCACGGACGGCTTCAAGGTGGGCGACGTTGTGCGGATGTCAGGATCCAGCGTCACTGCGAACAATGCCAAGAACCTCAAGATCCTGTCGCTGACCGCTACCGTCATCACGGTACAGACCGACGCTCTGACACTCAACGCCACGCCCGAAACCGCCGTGACGGTAGCGGTGAAGGGCAAGAAGCTGTGGGTGCCGTCCACCGGCCACCTCGACCGCTCGTTCACCTTCGAGCACTTCTACAGCGACATCGACGAATCCGAGCAGTTCATCGGCTGTAAGGTAAACACGACCCAGATCGGCCTGCCAGCCACCGGCATGATGACCTATCAGGCCGGCATCATGGGCAAGGACATGCTGACCACCAGCGGCGTGGCGGCCCCCTACTTCACCAGTGTCGCGGCCGATACGACCACGGGCATCCTGGCCGCGGTGAACGGCTCCATGCGGGTCGCCGGCACCGACGTGGCCGTGATCACCGGGCTCCAGTTGAATATCGACGGCGGATACACCAGCGAGCCGGTTGTCGGCAGCAACACGGTGCCGTCGCTGGTACCCGGGCGGGTCAAGGTGTCCGGCCAGTTCACGGCCCAGTTCGACAGCCCAACGTTCCGAAACGCCTTCATCAACGAGACGGAGATCAGCCTCTACAGTTTCATCGAGGCGGCCGGCACCGATCCGAAGGATTTCCTGGGCATCGGCCTGGAGCGCATCAAGCTGGGCGGAGCGCAGCGTGACGACGGTGAGAAGGCCATCGTCGGCACCTACCCGTTCACGGCCCTGCTGTCCACCGGCGGGGCCGGAACCGCGTTCAATGGCTCGACCATCGTCCTGCAGGATTCCACCCTGTAACGAGCTTCCGCCGCCTCGGCGCAGTAAGGCGGCGGACCGGGTGGAGAGCGGTCGGGCGCTCTCCACCCACCCCATACAAGCCGGCCCAGCCACCTTCGCGGTGTGCTGGGCCGGCTTTTTTGCGTCTGCAGGCGCGGCGTCGCGCTCGGAAATAGTCCAAACCGGACTGTTACCCCAAAGCAACCTCAACCGCTCCCCCCGACAGGAGTTCACCATGAGCTTCGATTTCGCCTCCCTCGACGTCGCCTCCCTCGCCGACGAGGGCGTGCTGGCGCCGGTGCCGAATCCCAAGACCAACTCGCCGATGCTGGACGCCGAGGGCAAGCCGGTCGTCTCGTTCCGCATCCACGGCCAGCACAGCCTGCGCGTCCGTGAGGCCCGTCGGAAGGTCAACCAGCGCCGTGTCGCGGCGATGAAGGCCGGCCAGACCGAGATCACGCCCGAGCAGCGCGACGCCGACGATCTGGACGTGCTGGTCGCCGCCGTGTCCGACTGGACCCCGTTCCCGCTCGACGGCCAGCCGTTCGAATACAGCGAGGCGAACGCCCGCAAGCTGCTGGGCGACCGCCGCTTCGGCCACACCAAGGGCTGGGTCGGTGAATACCTGAACACCGACGGCAATTTTATGAAGGGCTGATCCACCAGCTGGCGGCGTTCGCGGAGCACGAGTTCGGGCTGTCCGAGCGGCAGCCCGACGGCGCATCGCTCCGCGAGCACCTGCTGAGCGGGTGGCGGCAACGGCTGGAGCGGAATCCAAAGTTCCCGCCACCTGACGGTCTGATCGGCCCACCCTGCCCTGACGAGCTGCGCTACCTGTGGGATTGGTACCGCGATCTGTCCCGTGGCCGCCCGGTCGGCGAGCATCCTTCACGACTGCCGCACACCGAGATCCAAGCCTGGTGCTGGTTGAGCGAGGTGCGGCTGACGCCGTGGGAGCTGAAAGCCATCAAGCGGCTGGACGACATCGAGTTCCGGACCACCGTGCAGCAGCTGAACAAGGCCCGCGCCGCCGCACAGCGGTGATTCCCTGGAGGGGAACATGAGCAACAAGCCCAATACGCCGGTGCTGATGAGCGCCGAGAATCAATCCGGCTGGAAGCTGGAGGAACTCCTATGGCAGATCCGAGAAGAGGTCGGCGACAAGAGCAACAAGCTGCTGTGCGACGAACGCCCCGTCGCCCGCGCCGTGTTGCGCAACAACCAGCAGATCATGGGTCTGCTCCAGCAGGCCGAGGCGCTGCAGCGCGACAGCTTCGACCGCATGCGCGAGGTGGCTCCGGATCAGGGGCCGGCCGGACGCCCGCGTATCGGCGCCGAATCGGAGGGTTGATCGCATGAGCACGAAATACACGGTCATCCATCAGGACGGGCGGTTTCAAGTCGGCACCTCCCGCGCTGACGAGGCCGGCGGCTTCGCGGTGCTGGGCGATATCACCGATCAGGTGCCGTTCATCGTGAAGTGCGCCACGCCGGAACCGCTGACGTCCGGCATGGATTTCGGTCAAGCCATTCGTGCGCTGAAGGCCGGGAAGCGCGTCGCCCGTGCCGGTTGGAACGGCAAGGGAATGTGGCTGGCGCTGCCCTGCAGCGGCTCCCGCGAAGTTCCGGCGCACGGCTTCTGGTCGGAGCACAATCGACGGCACGCCGAGCAGAGCGGTGGTTACGCCACCGTCCTGCCGTCCATCACCATGAAGACCGCGACCGACGAGATCCTGATGGGCTGGCTCGCCAGCCAGACGGACATGCTCGCCGAAGACTGGTGCGTGGTGGAGGGCTGACGCAATGATCCGCATCGCTTCCAGGCCGGACGCCGGCTGTGCCTCTGGCGTCAACACCGAGATCACCAACGGGGCCGGCGAGAGCCTGGGCACCAAGCTGTGCATCAGCAGCGTCGACATCTCCATCCGACCGCGCACCATGGCCACCGCGACGTTGGGCATCGATCTGATCAAGGGCGTCGATGTGGAGACGGACGACGTCATCTACAGCACCACCAACCCTGCCACCGGCAAGCTGGAGCGGCTGTCGGTGCTGATCTTCCAGGACGGCACCACGGTCGCCTTCGGCAAGGGCGGCGCATTCGACGTGGGTCACATCAATCGTGAACAACCTTCTTGGCAGAGATCGTGAATTTATGATGATCTTTGCGGTGGCCGCTTTTCGGCCACTTTCCAAAACTGTGATTCGTGACTTTGATAATATTTTGCTTATATGGCTCGCTTACATTTATCTTGTCATCCAACTTAAAGCCGACTTCACGCAAACCTGAAATTACTACCTGGGAACGTGCAAAATTTACCCTGATCCGTGCAACCCTGTTTTTGGAGCGGGGCGTGCGTGCGTTTGACGTAATGCGGCTAATGTTAAGATTCGCTGTGTAAGTAAAAGCACCAAGCATAAATCCGGATACACCGGTTGTGGCAGGTAAAATTGACAGGCCAACAGGAAGCAGCGCAAGTGGCAGAGCGTTCGATTTCGTGGGATTATCTGAATTGGCTTTAGCTACACGGAGGTTTTGTAATGTCGGCGAATCAGGGCGCGCGCCCTGCGGTCCCTTATCAGGTTCACTCGCAACTAAATCTTCTTCATTTTCCTTCTTAACTTTGGAATCTCGCTTGCTTGACAAAACAAAGGTGACCACAGCCGCACCGAAGGTAGCAAGCGATACTAGAACAAGCCATGGTATTTGCGCTGAGACCCCGTAAAGGCCCGTTGACAACGGGATTAGGGCCGCTGCCGCTATCCAGAGCGTTCTGTAGGAGACATCTCCAGGGTCTACATGAGCCATCACTCGCCTCCTTCCCCATTCCCCCCTACGCTTTTATACAACATCCCCAACCATATATGCAGCAGCACAAAACTAGCAACCCCAACGGCGTTGCTTACTACAAGGACAAAATCGCGCTTATTTGCGTCTTTCGCCTTGACATTATTGAAGTGGTTTTCAAGGAAGATTGCAATTGTGAACAATCCAATCCAGAAAAGAGCGAGAGATAACGCCGAAAATGCCCAGGTCCCAAAAATCGTCGACAAATTAACTTTGCTTCCTCGGAGCACGCCATCGATCTGCTTAACTACTAAATGCCACGCCTTGACGTGACCAGCTAATATCAAAGTGGCGCATGTCCTAACCAAGCTTCCACCGAAGTTGAAGTTATCGGGCAAAAACGGATTTCCGCCCGGCGGGCTCCCCTTTGTTTGCCAATTCCATATGTATAAAACCAATACCGCCAACATTAAAGTTGGCAAGAAGGCAAGAAAATCCACGATTTCACCGATATCCCTTAAGAGCCATGCACTGGCTGATGAGCGACGAGCCCTCCGCCACCCGGTCGACGAAGTTGCGAGTGCCAGCGAGTGCCGCGTCGCTCTGGTATTGGCACTCGGCATACGCGCGGTCGTAGGCAGCCTGTGCGGTGGCTCGGCTGTTGTCGCTGTCGCTGGCGGCAATAATCTCCATCCACTGTTTCGAGCGGTTCACGGCCTCAACCACCTTCGCTTGGCCATCTGCTGAGCAGGCGGTCGCCCTGCCGGAATCCTCGCCCCTCAACGACGCTGCCTCGACCTCCGAGCGCGGCACGCCGCGGCCGAGGGCTGTCTGCGACAAATCCCTCACCGCCACGCGCGCCGGTTCGGCCTTGGCGGCGTTGCCGGAACACTTCTCCGCATACGCCGCCGCCATGCTGTTCGACGATACTGCATCCAGCATCCCGGCGCGCTTGTAGGAGCTGACGGACGGCGCCTGCTGCCCAGCGCATGCAGCCAGGGATGCAGCCATCGTCACCAGCAAGACCCAGCGCATTCTTTCCTCGCGTGACGCTTCACTCCATAACGGATATCATGCGTTGCCGGGCGGCGTCAAAGTTGAGTAGGGTGCCGGATGATGCAATCCAGCGCCTATGCCGTAGAGGTCAGACCACAACATGCCACCCAAGCCCCGCGACGAGATCGTTCTTGCCGAAATCGCCAAGTTCCACCCGGATGAACCTCGCGAATGGTACGACGAGTATATGAGGGCTTACCGTAAACGCGAAGGCGGGGCACCGAGCAAGGGTATTCGCTGGGATTTGCGATTGGAGCAATATTGGGGCATTGTGTTCCGCGCTCGCGGCAGGTGTGAGGTCACGGGTCAGCAGTTCGATCGCTATCAAAAGGCATCGAACAACAGACGTCCGTTCCTTCCCTCGCTGGATCGCGTTTATTCGACTGGCGCATATAGATATGGCAATGTCGAATTGACGACCGTCATCTGCAACATCGCAATCAACGACTTCGGGCGTGAACCATTCTACGAGATGGTCAAGAACGCAATGTCGTCGCCCGGACTGAACCAGCACATCCAGCAGACCGAGCCGGCCGTCGAGACGGGATTCCTCGGCAACCTCCTGCCATACATCACGGACAATGCGGCGGTTCGCTCCCTGATACAACGCCTATCCGGCGAAACAGAGTAACGGTTGCGCACAAACAAACACCCCGCCACCGGATCGGTGAGCGGGGTGTTGCTGTTTAGGCCCGTCCGTGGGCCACATTGTGCAGCGTGTCATGATCGAAGACGATCTTGACCTTTTCATCCGCACATCGCGACGCAAGCATCTCCTGCGCCTTGGCGACGAGGGCCTGCTTAATGTCCTTGCCGCGAGCCTTGATCTCGCCGATGCGCGACTGCTTGTAAGTGGCGCCACCGCCGAGCGGCTTGAGATCAATGATCTCGTACAGGTCGCCGACCGCACTTGTGCGTTTCGGGCTGTAGCGGACGCTGGTCAGGAAAACGCGCATTTGCTTCTCCGTTGCTGAGTTGGTTCTCCTGCCGCCAAAGCCCCAGTACCGGCTTTACGGTCTCTGGGGCTGGGGTAGCTTTGATCAGGTCATCTCGAATTTGTATCGCTTCCCCTTCTTAACCACGCGAACGCCTTCTGGCTCTTCCTGTCTGGGTGCGTGATGTCGAGCGTTTCGGGGTTGACGCGATACTTGTCGCTGCACCAAAACTTGTTGATGCTATCCTGGATTTGCTCGACTGTTGGCGCTGACGCCAAAAGCTGGTAGCTCAATTTGTCCTCCAATGTTTGAGGTTCTGCCGCCAAAGCCCGATCTTCCGAAGAGGTCTGGGGCTGGGGGTTCACGCGAGCGCGTAGACGCCACGCGAGATCTTCTTGGTGGGTTGTCCGATGTCCTTCAGAGAAGGAAAGGACTGGAAGCCGTTGTGCCACCCGAAAATCCAGCGGCTGGGATCGGTCATACCGCCCGTCAAAAACGCGCGGTAATTGCCGAATGCCGGCTGAAAAACGAACACAAGGCCAGGGAAAAGTTGCTGTCCCATAGTTGGACGCTCCTGTGTGGTTGTTTTGTCTTGATGTACTATTTATAGTTCATTTCGTCATTACAATCAAGAGAAATAGTCCAGTCAGGACTGTTATAGCCGGAGCACCGCCGCTTTCCCGCCGGGGTCCTGGGCATGTACGACGATCTGGCCACATTCGGGTTTGCCATCAATTCCAGCCAGGTGCGCAGCGCCACGGGCGATCTCGACCGCTACTCGGCCGCCGGCAGCCGTGCCGAGAAGGAGATGCGGGACCTGATTGCAGCCAATCAGGCGCTCGCCCGCGAGCAGAAAGCGACCAACGAGCAGTTGGCGCTGCTGAACACCGGCTTGACCGCCGCCACGTCCGGACTGGGCGCCTATGCAGACAAGGCCAACGTCGCCGTGGCCGCCACCAAGCAGGTGTCGCAGGGCGCCGCGGAGGCAACCAGCCTGTTCGGCAAGCTGACTGCCGCCATCGGCGACGCGACCGGTGCAGCAGCCGAATACGCCATGGGCATGACCACTATCACCTCCGGGCTGGCGCGCTATCGCTCCATGGTCCACGACCTGACGACCGAGGAGCAGAAGCTGGCCGAGGCCCGCAAGCTGTCGCTGGGTATTGGGATCGAGAGCCACCGCGAGATCACCCGTGCCGCCGCCGATTGGAAGGTGAACGCTGACAAGGTGTCGGTGGCCTACCTGAACATCGAGAGCGCCATCGGCCGCACGACGGACAGTGGCCGGCAGCTTGCAGCCGTCCTGGCCGGCATGGGGGTGGACCTTGCCCGTGGCGACGTCTTCCGCGCGCTGGAGGATGCTGCCACCAAGCTGCACGGGCTGAAGGACGGGCTGGCGAAGGCGGACCTGACCAAGGCGATTTTCGGGTCGGCGGATGTCGACGTGCTGAAGGCGGTGAACGACGGCCTGAAAGGCACCACCGATCACCAGCGCGAGATGATTCGGCTGGAAACCGTGCTGCAACAGGAGATCGAGAAGACCGCGCAGAAGCGGAAGGAGATCGCCGATCAAAATCGTGACACCGGTCGCGTGAGCGCGCTCAGCTGGCAGGGGCTGACCAACCTCGGCGCGTTCCGCAATGGCGAGTTTTTCCAGCGCGGCAACGACCTGACCCCGAGCCTGTTCTCCGTCAGCCAGAAGCAGATGGACGATTATCAGAAGCAGGTGAAGGATGCCAACGAGAAGGCCGCCGCCGGATCGGCAGTGGTCTGGGCCCGCTTCTGGGATCGGATGACCGTCTGGCAGGACAACAGCAAGGGCACGCTGGCCAGCCTGCTGGAGAGCGCCCGCGCGACGCTGGATCTGATCGGCGACACCCGGTTCGTATCCAACGGCGGCGATCTGAACGCGCGGCCGGCTCAGGATGCCCGCCCCGCCGCCCTATCGGCCGGCGATATGGCGACCCTCAACTCCTACCGCGATGCGCTCGACCCGATTGCCGGCAAGCTCGAAAAGCACCGTGATCTGGTCGCGCTGATTGGGCGGGGCTATCAGGCCCACAACATCACCCTGCGCGAGGCGGCCATGCTGCTGGCCCAGCAGGAAGACAAGATGGAGGGCATCGTCAGCGCCCGTTCCGATCTGCTGGGCGTGGCGGAAGGTCCGGACCGGAAGCTGCTGAACGACAGCATCGCCCAGCGCGACACCATCCGGCGTCGCATGGACGATCTTCGGACCAAGCAGCAGAAGCGCGAGGAGGAGTTGTCGCCGGCCGAGATCGCCAGCGGCACGTTCGCGTCCATCAACCCGCAGGACGAGCGCCAGATCAACCGGGATGCGGAAGCGGTCGAGGCGCTCAACAAGCAGATTGCCGATCTGACGGACAACCTCATCGCCGCGAAGGAGGCCGCGACGGAGTTCGGCAAGAACGGACTCTCGGAGGCGCGTTATCAGCAGTTCCTGGGCGACCTGCCGGAGACGCTGCGCAAGCTGCGGATCGAAGACGATCCGATTGCCGAGCAGATCAAGCAGTTCGACATCCAGCAGGGCAACCTGCGCCGACTGGCGAAGGATGGCGGTTTCACGGACGAGAAGAGCGGTAAGTGGGTTGCCGTCAACAGCCAGCAGGTCAACGACCTCGCCGACAGCAACGCGGAGTCTGCCGCCGTCGACCTACTGGGTCAGGTTGACCCGAGTTATCGGGTCGACGCGGACCACGAGCACCGGCTCGACATGCTCAAGCAGCTGCGGACGGCCACCGGCGAACTGAAGATCGACGAGGAGGAATACCAGCGGCTGCTGGGCATGGAGGCGGAAAAGTACCGCCGCCTGTCCGACCCGATGGGAGTCTACATCGACCAACTGAAGGAGCAGGCGGAGGCGGCATCTGCCACCGGCTTTGACCGGCAGGATGCCCTGACGCTGTCGCGCCTCAAGAAGCAGGCGAAGCGCCTCGGCAAGGACCTGGACGAGGACGAGGTGTCTGCCGCGCTGGGTGACATGCGCAGTGCCCAGATGGGCGTCACCATCCAGCAGATGGACTTGGCCACCGAGCACACACTGGCGCTCGCCAAGGCGTATCGCGAGGGTGGCGCGGCCATCGAGGACGTGGATGCTCAATACCGCATCGAGCAGCAGGTGCTACAGACCAGCGAGCGGTTCCGCGCGCAGATCACCGAGGCGGTCTATGCCGAGGTGGAGGCCAAGCGTGCCCTGGTCCGCGCCCAGCACGATCTGAACATCAACCATGAGATCGCTGATGCCGGCCGACTGGCCGAGGCTTGGGCCGGCGGGGCGACGGCGGTGCGCGAGGCGACCATCGCCAATCGCGCGCTCGCCCAGGCCCGGCAGGAACACCTAAATCCGGATAACGCTGACGACCGCGCTCGCGCTCGGCAGATCGCTGGGGACGAGGTGGCGCTGAACCTCGCGAAGCGTCGCGAATCCTTTGCTCAGATGGCAGAGGAGCAGCGCAAGTCGGCCGATCTGACCAACTTCGAGTTCTCGCTGCTGGGTCGCAGCAACGAGGAGCGTGCGAAGGCCGTCGAGATCCACCGGGTCACGCTGGACCTGCAGGAGAAGGGCGCCGACCTCACCGATGCACAGACGAAGGCTTACATCGCCCAGGCCGGCGAGTTGGCCAAACAGAAGCAGGTCATTTCCGAGCAGGCCGCCATGGCGGGCGACCTGTCGAAGACCTTCGCCACCGGGCTGGAAGACGGTCTGCTGGGCAAGCTGCGCACCGGTAAAGACCTCATCAAGCAGATGGGGGACGACATCCAGCGCATTTTCTTTCGGCAGACCATCACGAAGCCGTTCGAAACCGCAGTGAGCGGCCTGTTCACGCGGGCCATGGGCACCACGTCCCTGACCGAGGTGTCGGCGCATGCCCCCAAGGCGACCGGCGACAATGATCTCGTCAACCGCATCACGACAGGGTTGCTCGGGGGGTTGAAGCCTGCCGGCGACCGCCGCAGCGGCCAGAGCGCCGACGACGCCCTGTTCGTGCAGATGAGCGGCATTTCCGCCGGCTCGTCTCCGGTCAATCCGATCGACACGAAGGGCTTCGGGTTCCTCTCGACCGAGAGCCTGCGGGATCTGGGACGCCGCACGACTGCCACTGCCGGCGACCCGCCGGTAAAGGTCGACAATGACGACATCGTCGAGGCGATCCGGGATATCTCGAAGGAGGAGGGCGTTCCGGAGGAGTGGGGGCTTGCTCTCGCTAAGCAGGAGAGCGACTTCCAACAGATAGTCAACGGCAAGCTGAACGTCTCGAAAGCCGGCGCTATCGGCATCATGCAGTTGATGCCAAGCACGGCAAATTTGATGGGTGTCGACCCGACCGATCCGATCCAGAACATCCGCGGCGGGCTGAGGTACTACAAGCAACAATACGACGAGTTTGGTGACTGGGGGCTCGCGGCTGGCGCCTACAACGCCGGACCCGGCCGGATGCGTAGCTATCTCAACGAGGAGCGCTCACTTCCGGATGAGACCACGAATCAGATGGTTCGGGTCTCCGACTTCGCCGAGGGGTTTGCCTCTAACGAGGCAGGCGGCGGTGGGCTGGAGAAGCTGCAGGAGGATGCCGGCGACGCGGCTGATGGCTTCCAGCAGATGTCCGAAGCGCAGGACAAGTTCGTTAGGAACGTGCTGTCGTCTATCAGCGACATGCCAGCCGTAACATCCAAGATCGCCGTCGCCACCGAGCAGCAAGCCAAAGCCACCGTCGCCGCGACGCAGTCGATGACATCTGGCGTGCAGCAGGCGCTGGGCGGTCTGCTGTCCCTCACCGGTGGCGCGACCGGCAGTGCCGGCATGTCGATCGGCGGCGCAACGCTCATTGCTGGCGGGCCGGCCGGTGTCCAGCAGGCGCTGGGCCGGCTCTACAATGGCGTCGCCGGGGGCTCGGGCGGACTGGGCGACCTGAAGGGGTGGCTGAACTCGCCAATCGGCGGCTACGATACCGCGACGCCTTCGCAAGCAAGGCTATTCGGCGGCGACTTTGATACCGCCCAGGCTGCGCAGATGGCCGATCCGCAGGCCACGGCTGCCGGCGCCCCGGTCGGTACCACCTGGGGTCAGGGCATCAGCGGCGTGGCTGGAATTGCCGGCGGTGTGCTCCAGGCCAGCAAGGGCGGTGCAGGCAATGTGATTTCGGGCGTGGCCAACGCCGCGGCCGGCGTGATGATGTTCACCCCGCTTGCCTGGGCCGCCCCGATCGTCAGCATCGTCGGGTCGTTGATCGGCGGGTTGGTGGGCGACGCCGGCGGCCGGGGCGACCCGTATTCGGTTGGCGAGGTCGTCTACAAGAACGGCCGCTACACGCGCGGTTATGTGGGATCTGACAACGACGGCGATCCGAACAAATACAGCGGCGCCACCAACTCGTTGGCGAGCAACCTCAACAGCTTCATGGACAAGTACCGGCTCTCTGCGACCGAGAAGTCGGTGGTCATCAGCGACCGAGGCATGTCGCCCGAGGAGGCGATGGCCCAGGCGGTGCGAGGCCTGAAGAGCGGCGACAACAACATCGCCTATGTGCTGGCGCACGCGACCGCCGACAACATCAATGACATCATCGAGCAGGTCGACTTCGCCAGCAAACTGCGGGCAACGCTGGTCAGCCTGAAGGATTCGGCGGACGGGACGGCGCTCGCGCTTCAGGGCGGCATCGACAGCGCCAACGCCTTCGGCAAGTCGATCCTCGACATCATTGCGCAGAGCCGTCGCACCTTCAGCGCAGCCGACGGCACCAATCTATCTGTGCCGGCGTTCGCGACCGGCACCCTGTCGGCGTCGAGCGGCTGGGCGCTGGTCGGCGAGGAGGGGCCGGAGCTGGTGCGGTTGGCCGGCGGCGAGCGGATCTGGAATGCGCGAGAGTCCGCCCAGATGCTGGCCGGTCTGGGGCAAGGTCGCGACGACACCCTCATCCACCTGCGCAGCACGGACGAGCTGGCGGCAGTCCGCCGCGCTCTGGGCATGCCCGGCAAGGTGAATCCGATCACAGGGCTGCTCGGCTTCGACGACAGCGGCGACGGCGTTGGATCCGACAACAGCCCTGGCGGCGAACGCGACACGCCTGGTAGCGGCAAGTCTCAGGGCGATACTGGCAGCGGCTACGGCGTGGACAGCAACGGGAACAGCAACTCCTCCGACGGCTTCGGCGGCTTCCTGGACGCGATTGGTGAGGCGCTTGACGGCATAAACGAGACACTCAGCGAGGCTGTCGGGATTCCGGCCCACGAGACGCAAGCCCTCGCCGGGATGGTGGGCATCTTCGGAACTGCCGCCATTGGAGGTATGCGCGCGGCGGCCGAGACGCTTGGCGGCTTTTTGGGGTCGACCTTTGGCGGAGATGCGCCGGCCGAGGCCGGGCCGGGTGATCCGGGCGGAACAGCGAGCGGAAATGACGACTTTATCGTGCTGGGTGCGCTATCCCGCCTGCGCGACGTAATCGCGGGCGATCCAAACGGCGAAAAATCCAATGCACTCATCGGCGCAGCCGCGGTGGGGAGTGCGCGCAACGCAACCGTTCAGCAAATCGCGGACGCACCGTGGAAACTCTTTGCCGGGTCGCAGGACGATCCGCGGGGGGCTCTGGCGGAGCTGGACACCGCCGCGCAGCAGTTGCTGGCCAGCGCCGGGGCAATCCCAGATATGCTCCAGCAGGCGCTCGATCGCGCTAACGCTTACGCCGTCTCGCTGGGCATTGCGCCAGCGACTGGGGTCAGCGAGATGCGCACGACCAACGCGCGGTTTGCCGGGACGTTGGTCGGACACGGCCTGACAAGCGACAGCTACAACGATCTGCTGGGGGTCGCATCATCGATCCAGGCCACAAGTTCGATCCCGTCGGCAAGGACTTCCAGAAGCTGGCTGACGACATGACCGCGGCCATGCACCCGCTCGTGGAAGCCGGCAAGCCCGTGCCGGAGACACTGTATGCTTGGCGAGAGGCAGATGGACGTCCTGGCCGCGGCCCGCACGCGGCTGGAAGATGGTTGCCGGAAAGCGCGACCTGTCCTCCGACATCCAGAAGCAGGTTGCCCAAAATGAAGGATACTGGAGCGATGCCAGCACCACGCTGGTGGAGGCTTTCAAGCAAGTTGGAACCGTGACGATCTGAACTCTCACCTCGCTGCCGGCGCATCAATGCGCTCACCAACGCCCGCGCCGACTACCAGAATGGAGCGCCGAACGCCCGGGGCAGAACGGCGCCGGCACGCTGAATGACCTGCGCGGCCAGGCTACCTCGACGCCCTCACCGACATCAACAAGCAGCGCGACATCGACCTCGCCGACCGCTCGGCGCTGGGGCTCGACGCCGCGCCGGCTGACGAGGCGTACCGCCTGCGGAATCCGCCAGATGCTGCTGGGCATGACCCAGTTCCAGCGCGATCAGTCGCCGCAGACCGGCGGCGGCGACGGGCCCGACGCCGCGGCTGCGGCTTGGCCCTCGGCTCCAACGAGTAGGAACAGCGCAAGGCTAACGGCTCCCACCTCGATCGCCACTACCTCGGCGCAGGGGACCATCGTCAAGCGCCAGGCGGAGGACAGGGCGGGCGTCACGCGGCAGGCGGAGCAGGTGAAGGGGGCCTACGACGAGGCGACAGCGGCCATTATCACCCACACACAGGCGCTCGAGAACCAGGCGGTCGCTGCCGCCGGGCCGAGGAGACGCTCCGCACGGCGGTCGCGCCTGAGCACTTTCGACGCGGGGCGTGGGCACCCGCGGCCTGTGCGCTCAAGGCACATGGACCGACTGACCAATCTGCTGCGCTTCGACATCAGCGCCCCGCAGCAGCTTTTCGACCCACGCTGGAAAGAACCGTGGCGGCTTGGCCGGTCTGGGGACGGTGATGTTGGCCGAGCGTCAGCAGAGCGAGGCGGATAGCCAGCGGGTGGACAGTTACACCGCCACCGACCGGCAGACCCAGGCGGCGGATTCAGGATCAGATCGACGCGGGCGATCGGACACCGAGTGGCTCTCGACGATAGGCGGGCACCAGTGGAGCGCACCCATCACGGCTGGCCTGTCCGGGCGCAGCAGGACGCTCAGCTTCGACGCTCGGCTGAACGAGACCCGCCGCCTGTTCGACGAGACCAAGACCAAGTTCGACGACACCACCCTGCCGAAGGCCGAACGTGAGCGACTGGCCGTCCTGCTGCAGACCTACGGTCAGACGGAGATCGACCTCGCCCACCAGTATTTCGGCAGCACGAACTCGTCCGACTTCGAGCGGGTCACCTCGGTCTGGGACAATATCTCCGGCCTGACCGAGGAGCAGATCGACTCCACCAGGATCAGCCTGGAGCGCCAGCAGGAGCAGATCGACGAGCTTCGGCGTCAGCGCACGGAGGCGGCCAAGTGGGGCCAGGCTCAGGTCGGATCAATCGACGACCTGAAGGCCCAGACGCTGGCCGCTTTCGGCCGACTGTCCACCAGCATTGGCAGCTTGTCGCCTTATACCTCGTCTGGATCAATTCTCGATT
This sequence comes from Azospirillum sp. HJ39, assembly GCF_041507355.1. Classification (NCBI taxonomy): domain Bacteria; kingdom Pseudomonadati; phylum Pseudomonadota; class Alphaproteobacteria; order Rhodospirillales; family Azospirillaceae; genus Azospirillum; species Azospirillum sp. HJ39. The sequence goes on from NZ_CP167907.1 coordinate 54,991, forward strand.
CCCTGGTGCAATCGGCCAGAAGCAGTGGCGATGTTGATTCGCTGGCGGCACTGTATAAATACGCCTCCAATACGGGCCAGTATTATGGAAAGTATAGCTACGCCGCTCCTGAAGACCGTGGCTTCTACGATAAGTGGGATGATCAAGCTACAAGCGCCGCGCTCGGTTGGCTTGGCGGCAAGGGCTATTCTGGCTCCTATGACGTAAACGCCAACATTTACATCCAGACTCACGGCCTTGGTGACGCCTTCTCTTCTTGGTTGGGCACCTATGGGCAGTCGCGAGGATGGATGCGCCGCGGCGGGCTGGTGGGCGCCTACGTGGACGGCGGGATCGTAGGCAACGGCACCTGGGATGTGGACAGCGTGCTGGCCCGCTATGCCGGTGGCGGGTCAATTGCGCTCGCGGGTGGCGAGTACGTCATGCCGGCGCATCAGACCGCCGAATACCTGGGCGACCTGGAAGCGATGCGCAGCGGCACCTACTCGACGGTGTCCGGTGGGCAGGACGGCTGGCGCGTGCTGTCCGAACAGGTCGAACGCCTGATCCGGCAAAACGCCTCGCTGCAGGCCCAGTTGCTGGTCGCAACCGTCGAATCCGCTGAGGCGAACATCGAAGGGCACGCCAACACGGCCGACGCCCTGCGGACCAGCAAAATCATGGAGATGGCATCGTGAACCAGATCTGGTTGATCACCGCCCAGTGCTATCTCGGCACCACCAGCGCGTCGACCAACACCGTCGTGACCGGCGTGCTGACCTGGGTGCTGGCGGCCGCCTCGCCGCAGCCGACCTGGGGCATGAAGCTGCGCGCCATCAAGACCGGCGACCCGGCGACCTGGGTCGAGGGGCGGGTTGTGGCGATCGGCGATGGGCTGGTGAGCATCAATGTCGTCGCAACGGCCGGCAGCGGCTTGGTGACCGGATGGACCTTCACCGACGGCACCGTGGGCTTCAGCACGGGCGCCTACAACCACCCCACAGCCCCGGTCTTCTTCGACCCGGCCATCGTCACGACCGCGCTCGGTAGCAGCAGCATTTTCGGTGATGGTCGCACCTTTGGTGCCGCCAGCATCGGGCAGGCCGCCGTCACGGTGGGCAATGCCGGCGGCGCGCGTGAGCACCTGCGCGCCTACGGCTGGTACAAGCGGAAATGCCAGATTCTAGTGGGTGACGACGGGGCGACATTCAGCGCCTTCCAACCCTTCCTGACCGGTACCATTGAGCAGGCCGTGGCCGATGACACGGTGGTGGTGCTGCGCTTCCGCGACCGGATGGCCGAGCTGCGGCGCCCGATCATCGCCGACCGCTTCCTGGGCAACAACTCGGGCCCGGTCGGAGTGGAAGGCGGCGATGACATAAAGGGGCGCTTCAAGCCGCTGTTACGCGGGTTTCGGAGCAACTTCCAGCCGGTGTTGGTGAACGAGGCAAAGAACATCTGGCTGGTCAGCGCTCGCCAGGGGCACGGGTTGTCGTGGGTCAAGGACGGCGGGCAGGTCATCGCGCTCGGCAGCCAGAAGACCAGCTTGGCGGCGCTGGTTGGGTTCACGCAGGTGTTCACCGTCTCCGGCATGCCGACCGCCGTCGCCACCTGCGCCGGCCACGGCTACTCAACCGGACAGGCGGTGTCCGTTTCCACCACCGGGGTGCCACCGGCCGGTCTGGTCGCCTACGGCACTTATTACGTCAGGACGCTGAGCACGGCCACCTTCAGCTTCCACCCGACAGCAGCCGACGCGGTGGCGGGGACGGCGGCGGTCAACATGACTACGACCGGCAGCGGCACGCACAGCGTATACGCCATGCCGACCCCGAACACGGTGGATTACTACTTCGGCAATGACGTGGCCGGCGAGGGATTCTACATCCGGCCCGGCAGCCGGCCGGCCAAGGGGCTGACGCTGGAGGCGTGGGAGGGGGCGACGCCGGCTGATCGGTATGTCGGGTCGCTGTTTCGCCGCGCGCTGCTGGTGGACGCCGGCTACACCACCTCCGACATCGTCCAGGCCGACATCGACGTGCTGAACGCTGCCGCTCCGTACGAGAGCGGATTTCTGGCAGTGGGCGGTGGGACCGAAGAGGACCTGGCCCAGCCCAACGCCCCGGACGAGTGGGGCGCAGTGCAGGGCGCCGTGTCGGTCAAGGACATGCTCGATGCGATCTGCCCCGACGTGCTGGGCTGGTATGCGAACGACAGCATGGGTCGCTTCCGCATCGGACGCATTGTGCCGCCGGCCGGCCCGGCAGTGGCCACGTTCCGGCGCTTCGACGGAGATACGCGAGCAAAGGCGACCGACATCAACATTGTGAAGCTGGACCTGATCGCGACCAACGACGCGGCTCGCGGCGTGCCGCTGTGTCGGGTAGCGGTCAAGTTCGCGCCCAACGACACGCAGCAGTCGGAGGGCGACCTGCTCGGCGACAAGACCAGCCCCGCAGATCCGGTTGGAGGCCTGACGGTGCGCGAGAAACTCAAGCGCAAGCACCAGCTGGTAGCCTATCCCGCCACAGGGCAGGACTCATCTGTTATCGGTAAGTGGGGAGTTGCGCTCGAAAACACCTGGGTCACGAACCTACGGTACGCGGCTGACGCGTCAGCGGTCGCCGCAGCCCTGTACGCGATATACTCGGTGCAGCGTGACCGCCTCAAGCTGACGGCTAAACTCACGCCATCCGTGGTGTCCGCGATCCAGCTTGGCAAGGATGTCTCGGTGGCTGTGGCGCGCTACGGCCTTGATCTCGGCAAATTCGTGACGGTGATGGGCGTCTCGTTCGACACGGGTGCCGGCACCGTCACCTTTGACCTGTGGGGCGCACCGACATGACCTCATTCCAGGCTGTGAAGGGTGTGCGTCGGATCACGCCCTTCTTCACCTGGGATTCCGCCTACGGGGTCTACGTCGGCGATTATCCCGTCACGAATCTAAGCAAAGACGAACTCGCATTCGTATGCCGCACCGGTGCAGCAACGCTCCGCGCCAACCGCTTCAAGGGTACGCTGGACCACGAGCGGGCGGCCATGTTGATGGGATTCGTGCACCATACCTGCGGCCTGGACGACCGCTTTCGCGTGCGGCTGTATGGCAATGCCGGCAAGGCGTTCACCGCCGACCCGTCCACAGACCGGATCACCATCGCCGCACACGGCCTGTCCACCGGCACCTCGGCGACCGTCTGGAACCGCATGCCGGTCGGCGGCGCGCTGCCGGGCGGGTTAGTGGACGGTACGGTCTACTATGTGCGCGTGATCGACGCCAACACGCTGACACTCCACCAGAGCATCGCCGCGGCATCGGCCGGCACGGGTGCCGTCGACATCACGTCGGCAGGGGTGGGTCAGCACGAGTTGCTTTCGGACCTGCGTTACAATCCTGGTTGGGATGATGTTTGGCCGGTTGTGTACGGCGACACGCCGGAGTGGGAAGACGAAACGTGGTGGACCGGCAAGTACAGCGAAGAGGACCTTGCGAAGTGGAAGGTGAAGACTCGTCCGGTTCTGTTCGATCAGACATATCTGTTTGTCGTTGCCACGTTGGAGTTTGATTCCTCCACAACCCTGGACATCGGCCTGTTGGAAATGGCCAAGGGTTGGCAATTTGCTTCCAACTACGCTCCAGGTTCTCAGTTTGGTTTCAGAATCCGCTCCAAGAGCGTCGAACACTGGGGCGGCGGCAAGGGGTTCGAGCGCCTCAACAAGCCACGCACGTTCCGCGGCCAGATCGCCATGACGACCTACACCGAGGCCATGGAGCAGGGTTTTGAGGACGTGTTCTCGAACGATGTCACAGAGCCATTTCTGTGGATCGAGCGGCCGGACGACCCAAAGAACTGGCTGCGCACCAGCTACTTCGCACGGAACACCGACCCCGGCCCGTCCAGCCATCACCAGGCGCCCGGTTGCGCCACCATCCCGCTCGCGCACGAAGAGGTGCTGCCATGACAACCACTGTCAACGCCAACGGCAACGCCTACACCGACGACAGCGATCCGAACACCGGCATGGGGAATTACGGCTGGCGCAAGCGCCTGCTGCCCATGCTGAGCGACGTGATGGTGGATGTCGGCGCCAAGCTGCTAAATATCACCGGAATCCAGACGGACGTGACCAGCAGGCAGGCGTCTGCCTCGACCGCCGCCAACACAGCCTCTACCGCCGCCAACACGGCAACGCAACAAGCAGCCATCGCAGTGGCCGCCGCCAACACCGCCGCTGGCATCATGCAATCGGTGGACGTCGTGGATCGCGCCGGCATCCCGCCCATCATCGACTTCCCCTTCAGTGGGCAGGCGGCGGTCCCGGCTGGGGTCATCACCGGGTCAAGCGGCAAGTGGGTGTGGGCACAGAACGGCCTATTGACCTATGTGCCGGCCGGCTCGGCGCCCATCGAGTACGATCCAGCGACGGGCGCGCTGCGAGGCTTGGTCGTTGAGGGGGCGCGCACAAACCTGTTGTTGCGATGGTCTGACTTTACGACGGTGTGGGGCGGCGCCGTCACGGTCACGCCGGACACCAACGTTGCGCCGGACGGCTCGGTGACTGCGGACACTCTCACAGCCACCGGCGCGGGATTCCTGTCGCGACAGCAAACCGTCACCGTTGCCAATGACACAGCTATCAGGGTTGCGTCTGCCTGGTTTCGCAAGACGACGGGAGCAACTGTCTTCCCCGGCTTTCAAATCCTGTACGCGGGTGGCGTCTTGAAGGTCGGGTCCGGCACGCTAAACACCAACACCGGCATATTCACCCCTCGCCCTGGGGAGCCTCCTGCCGGCATCGGGGTGGAGGATTGCGGCGCCTATTGGCGCGTGTGGGTGTCACTGGCGAACAACGCCACTGGTAGTGTGAACTGCTCGGTTTCGATCTACCCTGGCGCATCCACGGACGGCGTCACATGGGTGGCGGGGATGACCGGCTCCGCTGTGGTATGGGGCGCGATGCTGGAGGCTGGCTCGGCTCCCTCCTCCGCAATCCCCACGACGACCGCGCCGGTGACCCGCGCGGCTGACGTGATGACGATCCAGCTGTCGAGCATACCCGGCTGGAACTCTGCTGAAGGTACCATCTACGTCGAGCAGCAGTGGGATGACATGCCGCAGTCGGCCAACATCGGCGTCGACGATGGATCGGGAGCCAACGTCATTTACCTGCGGACTGGCTCTGCGCTCGGGGGTTCCCCCGGCTCCGCCGACATGCTGGTCAATGTGGCTGGCGTGGAGGTGCTGGACAGCAGTGGTCCCACCCTCGCGAATGGCGTAACCCACCGACAGGCCATGGCGTTCGGTGCCGGGAGTTATGCGCTCTGCGCTGATGGTGGAGCGGTCACGACGGCTGCCGTCGCGATGCCCTCTGGCCTGTCGAGGCTGCTGCTCGCCGACGGCAGCCAGTATTTGGGACGCCGCTGGGTCAAGCGCGTGGTGGTGCTGCCCCGTCGCCGTCCGTCTCCCACGTTGCAACTCATGACTGCGTGAGGCCGAAATGCCCCAAACACTACGTCTGCGCGCCGATGTCGAGGGCGCGCTTGTTGAGGCCCTGCCAATGCTGCGCGGCATTGATGCTGACGGCGCGCTGTGCTGGCTGATCGCCGCGTCGGTGTGTGATGTGGACCCCATCGGCCCGCTCGCTCTGACGGCCCCTGTGGTCGATCCCGAGACGGGGGAGGTGGTGACGCCCGCCGTTGTAGACGAGCGCTACCATCTCAACATCTATCCGGCCCCGCTCCGGCTTGGCGCTGATCCTGACGCTTGGGCGGCCATCGTCGCCGCCGCTGATCCTTTCACCGTGCCTGACATCGCCAACCCCCGTCGGAGGCGCCAGGTATGACTTATCCTCTCGCAGGCCCCTACAATGCCGGCCTGATGGGTCCGCGCGACAAGCAGAACGCTGACGCGGTGCCGGTCCTCCAGACCAGCCTCGCCACGGCGCAGGCTGGCGTCGCTTCATCGATCCAGCAGGGGCTTCACACCATCTGGCTGCCCGCGATCGGGCTTGTCGGCCGCACAACCAATGGACCGGTCTACAATGCGACGGAGACAGCCACCAACAAGGTGATGCTGGCCGGCTACGACTTTGACCAGTCCACAGCGCATTATGGCCAGTTCACCGTCGCCATGCCGAAAAGCTGGGATCGCGGGACGGTTACGGCGCAATTCATATGGACGGCGACATCTGGTTCCGGCTCCGTCATCTGGGGCATCCAGGCCCTGGCCGTGGGGGATGGCGACGCTTTGGACGTGGCTTTCGGCTCTGCGGTCACCGTGACGGATGCGTTGCAATCTGCGTCGCAGGCCCACCTGACGAGCGCGACTTCGGCCATGACCATCGCAGGCAGCCCGGCGGCCCTGGATACGGTCATCTTTCAGGTCTACCGCGATGCGGCAGCCGGCGGCGACACGCTGTCATCGTCGGCCCGGCTGCTGGGCGTTCGCCTGTACCTGACCATCAACGCCCAAACGGACGCCTGATCATGTTGATCAATGCCCTTGCAATGTCTGCCGCGCTGCCGACGCGACGTGGATTTTCGGCGCTTCGTGTCAGCTGTCAAGGCAAATCTGGACCGAGTCAGACCTATTCCATCAAGGAAATCAAGTTCCTGTCAGGCGGTGCGCAGCTTCCGGCAGTGTCGATGACTGGCGACACCTCGCCGTCTCCGCTTGTGGCTTCTGCTTCATCCTACAATGGGGCTGGATTTGAAGCGTACCGGGCATTTGACGGCGGTACCGGAACATTTTGGGACTCGGGCGTGACCGAAGGATTTCCAACGATCCAGCTTTATTTCGGACCGGGATCGGCCCTCGGCATCAGTGGCATAGTCATGTCATCGGGTTACGGCGGCGGAGCGCCCGCTGGGTTTTATATCGAAGGGTCGCAGGATCTCGCGACATGGACCCGCCTCGCATCAATCTTCGGACTTACCTGGTCGAATGACGAAACCAAGACTATCGCTTGGTAAGTCGTGCGCTTCACGATCCTGGCACCCGCGGGCTTGCTTTTTATCTGATCATCGTATTGAACAGTAGTGATTCTGAGTCCTCCCTAAATCACAGGATGATTAGGTTATGCAAGCCATTTCCATCGTAACCGCCGCCAATGAGACATACAGGGATATACTAGAAGGCTTAATTCTCTCAATCAGAAGCCATCGCCAAAGTCTGGGTGTGCCGATTGTGGTGCTTGACCTGGGGCTGAGCGAAAATACCAAGGCGTGGCTGAATGACCACGGCGCGCGCTGCGTGGTTCCGGACTGGGATTTTGCTTTTAAACAGCAGCCACCTGAGTACTTCAAGGCGATGGCGTCTCGCCCTCATCTCCCGAAATACGTCACTGATGCGGAATTCATCGTGTGGCTGGATGCCGACACATGGGTTCAAGATTGGCGGGGGATTGAATTACTGGTCCAGGGCGCGGCGGCCTCGGGGTTTGCAGCGGTCCCGGAAGTTGACCGATCATACGACCCGATGTATGGCGAAGAGGCTTATCTCAACCACCAATACAGCTGGCTGAGGCAGTGCTTCGACGACAGCATTGCTCGCAAACTCTGCCATTACCCCATCATCAACTGCGGCGTCTTTGCGGCGCGCTTCAATGCGCCGCATTGGGCGGCATGGGCTGATGCACTCGCAGATTCATTTCAACGGATCGTATTGTTTGTCAGCGAGCAAACAGCGCTTAACGTGGTCTTGCGTAGCGGCAGCAATGCGGCCAGCTTGATGCCGGCAAAGTGCAACTGGATCTGCTACCGCGCACAACCCTTCTGCACGCCCGACGGGCGGGTCTTACTTGACCCTCAGATCCCGCATGAGCCTCTCGGAATTGTCCATCTGGCGGGCTACCCCCATGACCAAAAGGGCGGCCCAAGGTGCTTGCGCACCCCAGACGGCGGGACAGTTACGCGTCCTTTGATATATGTGCCCACGTAAACAGGCACGACAACGTCACCACAAAAGGCGCCCACAAGGCGCCTTTTTCATGCCTGGAGGTTTCCATGCCCGAAAGGCCATCCCCGGCCGAGTTGGAGGTGCAGCAGGCACTGGATGCCTGCGGCGGCAACCGAGATGCCGCACTCCTACTGCTTGGCCAGCTCCTCGCAACCGCTCGCCGCGCGATGTGCGGCGGCTTCCTCCGGCTCGGCCAGCCCGAGCCCAAGAGCTGAAAAGAAGAAGGGCGCCAGCAGGCACCCGAGTTGAGGGAGGAAGTCCGACATGCCGTCAGGCCGCCTCAGCTTCCGGTAATCGCCTTTCCATTTCCTCTCTACCCCAATGGGAGAAACCCCATGTCCACCACGTCCACCGACGCGGCGATCCCGCGCGACCCCACCGAAGCCGTCATCGACACCATCCTCCGTCGGGAGGGTTGGCCCTGCTACACCGACCGGCCGAGCGACCGCGGCGGGCCGACCAAGGGCGGCATCACCCTGACGACGCTGACCGGCTGGCGGAAGCGCCCGGTCACGGCGGCCGACGTCGCCGCGCTGGACGAGGACGAGGTGCGGACGATCTACCGCGCCCGCTACATCGAGGAGCCGGGCTTTGCCGGCATCACCGACGGCGCCTTGCGCACCCTGGTGATCGACAGCGCCGTCAACCACGGCCCGGCCCGCGCCGGGGCATGGCTGCAGGATGCGGTCAACGACCTGGCCGGCCGGCCGGTGCTGAAGGTCGACGGCGCTGTCGGGCCAAGGACGTTGGCGGCGGTGAACGGCGCCGACGCGGCCGGGCTGTGGCGCTCTGTCTTCGCCCGGCGGATGCGGTTCTATGGGCAGCTCATCACCGGGGATGCCAGGAAGCGGGGTCGCACCGAGGATGACGCGCTGAACGCAGCTGGCTGGCTCAACCGGCTGGCCGAGTTTATGGAGGTGTGACCGCCAGGAGGTGACGCCACCCCACCTCGTATTCCGTACCCGCTGCCAAGGCGGGATCGGCGAGCCGGCTGCGCTGTTTGCCCGGTCGTCCGGCGATCACGATCTGCGACGTGAGCGTGCTGAGCGTGCGCTCCCCCGCCACTGAACGGCCGAACCGTCTTCGCAGACCGGCACCATACCACGACACCCCGCCCGCGCCATCCCGGCTGCGGGCTTTTTCATGCCCGAAGGAGGGTGCCATGCCCGAAACCGACTGGCGCGCAGCTGCCACTTATGCCGCCGCGCGCTTCTCCGAGCCTTCCACCCGCCTTGCTGTGGGGGCCGTCATATCCCGCATCCTGGGGCACTATACCCCTGAGGATGTGTCCCTCTGGCTGGAGGTGGTCGGCTACGTGATGACGGGGGTGATCGCCGCGGTTCCTGACCGGAAGGTGGCAGCATGACCTTCCTCGCCTCGCTGATTGCCTCACGCTTCGGTCTGGCCGGAATTGTTGCAATGCTGGCCGGGCTGGTCATCGGCGCCCTATGGCTGGACCGCTCATCGCTCAAGGCCGACATCGCTGAGAGAGACGCGCAGATCGGCAAGCTACGGGCCGATATCGAGGCGCAGAACGCTGCCGTTGAGAAGATGCGGGCCGATGCACTGGCAGCGTCACAGGCCGCCAGCGATCGCGCCCGCGACAAACTGAAGCCCCGCCCGAAACCGGCGACCGCCACCGTGAAGGACTTGAACGAATGGCTCACTTCAAAGTGACCCTTGGCGCAGCCCTGCTGCTGGCCGCTTGCGCCTCCGACCCGGTGCGCGTCGAATTGCCGGTGGCTCAGCGCGCCGTCCCGCCGGCCGAACTGATGGCGCCTATCCTGCTGCCGGGGCCGATCTTCACAGCGCCGGGCGCGTCGTCGCTTGCCTGCGTCGATGCTGCCGGCAAGGATGCGCTGGTGGAGCATATCACTACCCTGTGGCAGAGACTTGATGCCTGGGGCGCGTGGGCGGCACCGTGATGTTCTGGGCATTCTCCGGCCGGAAGCCGGGCCGGTGACGATGTCGCTCGCCTTCCTGTCCGGCGCCATCGTCTGGGCGGCGCTGGTCATCGGCCTGATGGGGTGGATGTTCTTCACGCCGATGCTACGTTGAGACGGATGGTGCGCAAGCGCTTACCAAACTCTGTCCCGGGACAGAATTTTGAATCAGTCCGCATCCTCGCCCAGCCGCTCCTGCAACTCTTTGATCTCTGCCTCGATCCTGGCGCGCTGCCCGATCAGCGACGCCAGCCGCTTCCGATCCCGCACACGAGCATCCGCGTCGTCGTCCTGCTGGCGCATGCGCTTCTTGAACTCCTCGATGGCTCGGCGGGTAACCGCAGGCGTGACCAGCCCCTCCTTCAGCGCCACCGGCCGCTCGTGGTCGTAGAGCGAGACCAGCTGGTAGGCGACAGTGTAGTTCGGAGGCAGCGCGTCTGCCGGGTAAACACCTTCGTCCACCGCCCGGGCAATGGCCATCAGCCGGTCTGCGATGTTGTGCGAGAAGGGCAGGCGCTGGGACGTCAGCATCATGAAGTCGCCGTGGGCCAGCTTTTCCTTGGCTCGATTCAGCGCGCGGCCGGTCTCGATGAACGCACGGCCGGCGGCACCCCACAGGCGAACCACCTCGCCGGAGAAGTCATCGACCGTCTCCAGATTGCGCTCGATGTCCAGCACCAGTTCGCCGGTGCCATTGTCCAGCGTTGGTGGCTGGTCAGCCTGCTTTGCGACGCTCGGCAACTTGGTGGCGAACGGGTCAATCTCGCTGCGGATCTGCTCCGGGTCGAACTCTTCCGCCTTGAAGGTGCGGCGCTTGGGCTTGTGAACCACCTCCACTCCGGCCATGGCATTCTTACGCGGCGGCATGGCCGGCCTCCATCAGGTCGGCGATCTGATCGGCCAGGGCGGCAATGTCTTCCTGGACGGCTTTGTCAGCAATCGGCACGCCTGTATAGGACGCCTGCTGGTAGGCGGTCCGCATGGGGATGTCGACCGTCAACATGGGCACCTTGAACACCGCCAATTGGTCGATCGTCTCCGCCGTCACCTGGGCGCGTCGGTTCACCTTTGTCAGCAGGGCAGCGTGCGGGATTGCGCGCCCTTTGATCTCCTGGGCCTGCTGGATGATCATCTGGGTCTTGACCGCCTCGATCACGTCGTTGCGATCCGGACTGCATGGGATGATGACCACGCTGGCCGCCGCGACCGCATACAGCATCCCGCGGGTCAGCACGCCGGCAACGTCAACCACGACGATTTCCGCCTCGGACTGCGCTGCCTTAATCGCCGCCAGCAGCCCTTCCTCCTCGACCACCTCCACCGGTACGTCGGATTTGCTCAACCGCTTGACCAGATTCTGGTTGGGGTCGCTGTCGATTGCCTTGACGGTGTGACCCTCGCGAAGGAAGTGGTGAGCAATGCAGGCCGCGGTCGTGGTCTTGCCCGGCCCTCCCTTAGTTGATGCAAATACGAATACAGCCATGGTGTCCTCGTGGTTGGGTCTCGTTTGGCATCTGGCGACCGAGGCGCTCTTGGCATCTGGCGACCGTTAGGCCGCGGTCAGCTTCGGTACCGGTGGCGGAGACGGGATCAGAACGAGACCGTTCGTGTCAAGATCGACGCGCGCCTCGGGGTAGGCGGCCAGGGCCGCCCGCAGGCTTTCCACGAAGCGCGGCTTGAAATGCTTCATCTGGGCGAATCCGCCGCCGAATTGCTGGTACAGTGCCGGCCATGATATAGGCATGGGCTTCGATAGGCTGTGCAGCCGGTAGGCCAGCCACACATAGGCGTCGAGCGCCATAGACTGCGAACACAGCTCCTTCAGCGCGGTATCGCGCACCGGCACCGGGTGATCACGCAGGGCAGAGTAGAAGCCCTCCGACAGATGGACGACCTCTTCGAACAGCTTGCCTTGCCGGCCGTCGGCCGCCTCGCCGCCGAGGTTGAACGCGCCGTCGACTATGCCGAACTGGACGTGGTCGGCGCTGTCGTTCCAGTCGAAGGTCAGGATGCAGCGGCTGATGCGCCGCGCTTGATCGCGGATAGCGGCAAAGCTAGTGCCGCCCACCGACACGCCCATGCGTCCGAACCACTCGTTCATCGACCTGCCGAGCACCACCTCACGTGTGCTACGCTTCAGGGCCTCGGACTGGAGATAGAACAGGATCATCCGCGCTCTGGCGCCATATGGCACGCCGATTGGCACGGTTTTGCCCTGGTCCCGGACATGGCCTGGAGAGATCATCAGCGTCACGCGGGCACCAGGCCGGGTCCAGACCTCATCGGCTGGGCGGGGCTTGTGCGGCAAGCTGGTCAGGCAGAAACCGGCATAGGTGATGCCGATGGCAAGCCGCTCCTCCTCCATCAGGGCGGCGGCGATGTCGACATAGCGCCGCTGCTCGGCGGGCACCATCTCCCGGGCACGCTCGGCACCGTGATGAATGATCAGGTCGTGGATTTCAGCCATGGCTAACCTCTCAGTCCGATGGTGCACATCGAGCCGTGTCGGGTCAATTTGGCATCTGGCGACCATGCGGATTGGCATCTGGCGACCGGTCTATTGGTAGTTACTAGAGATCTTCTATTAGTATGGTCGCCAGATGCCAGTGGAGGAATCGGGATTCGGCCGATTCGGCGGTCGCCAGATGCCAAGAATGGGTCGCCAGATGCCAATGGATAAACGCGACGGTCGCCAGATGCCAGGGGATAAGTGCCGTGACTACTGCCGGTCGCTAGATGCCAAACGCGAATCGGAGTCGTTCAGTCGAAGCCACTCGTCCCACAGATTCTCGATCGGCCGCTCGACCCTCTCGGAATACCAGCAGCAGTTGGCCGTCCCCCCGCGCGATCCGTCCCAGAGGGCCAGCAGTAGATCGCAGCGATCCACCATCCACTCGTTCCGCACCTGCATCTTCCAAGGCTCGTAGCCGCCGGGCGACACCACCACGACATCGTCGGACAGCGTCAGCAGGCGACGGTAGTAGGCCTGGGACGGCGCCGGCCATCGGCTCTCCTGGGCGTCACACGGGACGGCGGCAGTGAATGGGATGCCGGCCAGCACTGCCGTGTGGGCGAGCGCCAGATCCCACCCCAGCGCCATGCCGCTGATCACGCGCGTAACATCGGGCCGGGCGGTCAGCCAGCATGACGCCAGCATCAGCAAGCGCGCCTGGGTGGCGCGGCCGAAGCCGCCCAGCTTCTGCGGGCGGTGTCCGGTGCCGGCGACGATCATGCTGCAGCCGGCAGGCGCTCGCAGAGCAGGCGCATGTTGTCGATGTCCAGCAGTTGGCCGACTTTCTTGAGGTGCTCCTTCATAAGCCCGTCCTGCATGGTGCAGCGGACGGCGCCGTCGAGCACGACGTCCTCGTCGTCGATGGCGACGTAGTGGGCCACTTCGGGGTGCCGATCCAGCCAAGACTGGATCTCCATCGTGCGCCCGGTCGGCCCATCGCGGTGTGGCCCGGTCGACCAGTCCTCGTGCAGATGCGCCGGGCATATGCCGTTGCAGGCCAAGCCGGCGACCATGCGCTCGCGTCCGTGTTTGCGCCAGGTGCTGGAGATTACCAGCTTTGCCGGCGCAAGGTGCAGCAGACGCAGCACCATGGCGACCGCCACTGGATCGAACCGCGTGACCAGCGTCCCGTGGTTCTCCGGCAGGAGGTAGGCGCGGCCGGGGATCATCGGGCCGTCGATGTCGAGGAAGATGACCTTCATGGCTGAATGACCTCCAGCTCATTGCGCTCGAACATGGGATCGGCGCCGATGAAGCATTGGGGGCCGAAGATGTGAAACACCTCCCAGGCGGTCATCTGGACCCGTCCGTCCGGCAGCGGCTTCGGCATGCTCTCGTCGTCGGCGATCTTCCGACTGAAAGGCGAGGCCGCATTGCAGAGCCGCGCCTCACGGGCGAGGTGGTCGCGCAGGTGCCGCTCACCGCTGACGGTCAGGCGAAAGCGAAGCTGACCGTTGATGTTGAAGGTGGTCATGGCGTCACCTCCTTCACGCCGACATGGCGGCGCTGAAGTTGAACTGTCGGAAGGCGCGGGCGGCGACCGCCTCCTCCATCGCGCGAGCGTGTTCGCGCAACCGCATGACATCACTCGGCTTTCGCTCGCGAACCATGCGGGACGGCGCCGCGAACGCGGTGGGGCACGGGCGCGGGCTCATGCCGCTGCGTCGAGCCTCCTCCGCCAATTCGGCCGCCGTCCAGCTTCGAGTTGATGGCTTGGAAGGGGAGGGGAGGGAAGGGCGGGGCAGGGGGCGCGGGGCGGTGGGCTTGAGGCCGTACCGGCTACACCACTTCTGCGCCCAGCGCTCGGACAGTCCGTAGAACTCGCCGATCTGGGCGTAGGTCGCCCCCGGCACCGAGCACAGGATGGCCAGATCTTCCCTCGTCGCGCCGTTGTCCGGCGCGCCCTTGCGCTTGCCCTGCTGCATGTCGTGGTCTCCGATGGCCCGGCCGGCGATCTCTCCAACTCGGCGGGGCGCGATGTTCGATGACCAGAGACTATGACAAATAAGACTATTTATGCAAGAGAAAAAACAGGAGGCTACAGAGCCTCCTGACTCCCGACGACCAGATGGACCGCCTCGACGTCGTCAGCGGCGAACTCGCGCTCGCCCTCGGTGTAGGTGCTGAGCAGCAGCGAGCCGTTAGCCCACCCGCCGAACTCGGCCACCATCCCCGCGCCGTCCTTCAGCATCACCACCACGGCGGCGCCGGGGGCGGCAGTGCGGCGTGGGTTGACGTGCAGGTGTTGGCCAGGCCGGTACCGCGGCATCATGCTGTCGTCCGGCATCACCAGCACATAGGCATCCTTCACGCCCGCCAGATAGTGAGGAGTTGGATAGGCGCCGGCATGGTCGCTGTCGAGCAGTACCGGGCCGGGCTTGCCGCGGTAGGCAAAAGTCCGCACAGGGATGGTGGAATCCGCAGGAGCAGGCACCTGGGTAGGTGCTTCCCGGCCCTGTGTGATGGCGTTGACGATCTCCCGGTCTTCCTTAGCAAGAAAGAGCGCAGGATCCTTGCCCAGCACCTTGCCAAACTTTGTAGCCCACTCGGGCGAAATGCGGCGCTCGCCGCGCTCCATCTTGGCATAGTTCGACTGGGTGGTGTCTGTAGCGCGAGCCATTTCTACCTGAGTTAGGCCCTTTTCCTTGCGTGCAGCAATCAACTCGACCGCTTCCCTCGGAATACTAGTCATTGCGTTCTCCGATATTAATTAAGCCTGATCAACAGGTTGTTGGTCAGAACTTAGTACAGAGCGTCATAGTTTGCAATGGGGGGTGAGCGCAATGTCTCATCCGAAATAGTCCTTTCAGTCATAAAATGTCTGCGCTACATCGGATGCATGAACCTCGACACGTTCCTGCGCCAGAAGCAGATGACCGAAGTGCAGTTCGCGGAACGCGCCGGCATCAGCCAATCGGCCGTCAACAAGTATCGGAACAGCAAGCGCGTGCCACGCCCCACCACCCAGGTCAAAATTTAGCGCGCCACCGACGGGGCCGTAACGGTGCTCGACTGGCTGCCGGCTGAAGCCGTCGCGGGACTGCCGAAATGAACGCCCGCGAGAAAGCCGCCGCGGAGCTGGAGATCACCGATCTGGTGAAACGGCTGCAGCAGATCGCCGACGGCTCCCCGAAGGCGACACCCAACGAGCCGGCCGACATCCGGGCCCGGATCGTCTCGCTGCGCGCCGGGCTGGCGGGAGGGCGGTGATGCTCCGCATCCGACTGGACGGCGATCTGCAGGGGAAGGGGAGGCCCCGCTTCGACACGCGGACCGGCCGCGCCTACACGCCGGGACAGACCCGCACCTACGAATCCGACCTGCGTCGGACGGCCCAGCACGCGATGCGGACGGCTGGCCTGTCGGTTATTACCGGACCCGTGCGCGTGTGTCTGCTGGCCGAGGAAGAGGTGCCGGAAAGTTGGGCTCGCTGGAAGCGCGACGCCGCGCTGTTGGGTCTGATCCGGCCCACCGTGAAGCCCGACGCGGACAACATCATCAAGATGCTCGACGCTCTGAACTCAGTGAAACACAAGATCGCCGGCAAGCAGGTGACCGAGGATGTAGTCTGGTCCGACGACGCCGTCGTGGTCGAGATCCAGTTCGAGAAGCACTATTCCGTCACCCCCGGCCTCACCGTGACCGTAACCCCGCTGAACGCGGCACCGGCGCAGATTACGCGAGCCAACCAGTTGCCGAATGGGGGCGCAACATGCGCTTCTTGAGCGTGTGTAGCGGAATTGAGGCGGCCAGCGTCGCCTGGGAGCCGATGGGCATGCGGGCTGTCGCGTTCGCTGAGGTCGAGGCATTCCCCTCGGCCGTGCTGGCGCACCGGTTCCCGCACGTCCCGAACCTCGGCGACATGACCAAGATTGATGGAACAAAGTATAGAGGCGTAGATGTAGTGGTTGGTGGATGTCCATGTCAGTCATTTTCAGTCGCGGGACTCCGAAAAGGTCTTGAGGACGCACGCGGAAATCTGACAATCAAATTTATCAACATATGCGACGATGCGGACCCCGATTACATTGTCTACGAGAATGTACCGGGTTTGCTGTCTTCTAAGGACAACGCCTTTGGATGCTTTATCTCTGGACTGGCGGGAGGAGACGCCCCCGCCGAACCCGGCCCCCGCCCCGCCGCTGGAAAAAACGGGAAGTTCTGGCGCTGGAACAAAAAGTTGGGAACACACGTTCCAAAGTGGAGTGTTGCTGGTCACGTTGTTGGACCAAAGCGGATCGTCGCGTGGCGATGTCTCGATGCCCAATTTTTTGGCCTGGCCCAACGAAGGCTCCGTGTGTTCGTTGTCGCATGTCCTCGAAACGGGGCCGATCCACGCTCGATATTGCTTGAGCAAGAAGGCGTGCGCTGGAATCCTCCGCCGCGCAGAAAAGCGGGGCAAGAAATTGCCGGAACAATTGATGCAGGCTCTGGAGGCGCAGGCGAAAATGACGCCAAGGACGGAAGACTCGTCATCCACGGACGAGCCGGAGGAGTAACTGAATTCCTTCCCCAGTCCAGCCGCGTCTACCTGCCGGACGGCGTGGCTCCCGCCATCCAGGCCGTCCACCAGCGGGGAGGAAATCACGCGCCGCAGGTGCTGGCGTTCGGCGGCAATAACACCGCCGGCCCGATCGACGTGGCGACCGCCGTGAACGCTCACAGCGGTCCGCATGGGCGGCTCGACTTTGAGAGCGAAACGTTCATCGCGCAGCCGCTGCCGTTTGATACTACCCAGATCACCAGCCCGAGCAATTTCAGCCACCCCAAGGCCGGCGACGCTTGTCACCCGATAGCCGCGTCCGCTCACCCTCCAGCAATCGCCTACCGCACCAGCGGCAACTGCGGCGCTTGGGAAACGGGCGACCGTGTGGATGCGCTGACGACCGGGACCGACCCCAACAGCCACTTGGTCGCGTTCTCCTGCAAGGACTATGGCGCCGACGCGGGCGAGCAAGCGGTTGTGACCTTCCAAGATCGCTTTCGCGGCGATGACGGTCGCGGGTATGGCCGGCCGCCGTCAGTAAGTACCGAGATCGTCGGCACTTTGGAGACGGTGAAGCAATGGAATGTCGCCACAGCGCACATCGTCCGCCGCCTCACCCCAACCGAATGTGAGCGACTTCAAGGTTTCCCAGACGGTCACACCGACATCATCTACCGCGGCAAGCCGGCCGCAGATGGCCCGCGCTACAAGGGCATCGGCAATTCCACGCCAACCCAGGTGATGCGCTGGATTGGCCTGCGCATCGTCGCGAGCTACTGGCGCCAAAAGTCGGCTGCGCGTCGTGCGCAGTCGACCGCCTGCCCACCACACCCAACCAGGGACCAACACCATGAAGCGAAGCCACGCGGCTGATCGCACCCTGCTGCACGCGGGCATGCGAGACGGTAACCACGTCTGGACCGGCGGCGGCATGCGCCGCGCCAACAAGTATGCCGGGGTGGGCGCCAGCGTGCCCGGCAGCTTGCGGCGGGCTGCGCAGCGGATCGGCGACGAACACGGCCTCACGCCCCAGCAGGTGATTGCCGGCGCGAACCGGGCGGCGAAAGGCGAGGTGTCGGAATGAGCATCTCCGCCACCGTCGTTGCCGACAGCATAAGCGACCGAGGGATCCGCATCACCACGATGCACCTCGTTTACCAGCGCTATTTGCTGCCGGAGATCAACACGCACCGCGCGTTCAGCCGCAACACGCGGTCGAGCCGCGCCGTCCCAACCGCCGTCCTGCTGAAGGAGATCCGTGAGAACCCGGCCATGCCGGTCCACTGGGGCAAGAACCAGCCCGGCATGCAGGCATTTGAGGAATTGCTGCCGGCCGATAAGGCTGATGCCATCGACCAGTGGCGCTACGCCGCCCGCATGGCCGCCCGCAATGCTGAAGCCCTTGCCGGCGTCGGCGCCCACAAGCAGGTCGTCAACCGGCTGATCGAGCCGTTCACCTGGGCGCATACGCTGGTAACCGCCACCGACTGGGCCAACTTCTACGCGCTGCGGCGACATGCCGACGCCCAGCCCGAAATCCGCGTGCTGGCGGACGCCATGTGGGAAGCACAGCAGGCCAGCATGCCGCGTCTGCTGCGGCCTGGGCAATGGCACACGCCCTACGTGGAGCAGGACGAGATCGGCCGCATCTTCGCGTCCAAACTCTGCAATTACGACAATTTCGATGAGCAGGACGGCTATCGGGCCTTCATCCTGCCGCTGTCCGTCGCCCGCTGCGCCCGCATCAGCTACAAGCCGTTCGACGGCGCTGCGGACATCGAATCCGAATTGGCACGAGCCGACCGGCTGATCGGCAGCCAGCCGATGCACGCCAGCCCGGCCGAGCATCAGGCCACGCCTGACGTCGATCTGCATGGTGGGGCGGGTACGCGCCCGCGCTGGGGCTGCCGCTATCTCCAGGGCAATTTCACTGGCTGGCTCCAGTTCCGCAAGACCCTGCCCGGCGAGCGCGTGCCGGGATGAACCGCTTCATCATCCACTGCTCCACCTACGTCGGCATCGTGCTGCTGATTCTCGCGGGCGCCTGGACGGCCGGTCGGTTGCACAGCGTTGCCTTCGGCAGCAAGCCCGTCCCGGTGGAGCGCATAACTCACAGGAGCGCGCAATGAGCGCCATCAACGATATCGCGGCCGAGCGCCGTCGGCAGATCGAAGCCGAGGGCTGGACGCCCGAGCACGATGACGAGCACGACAACAGCGAGATGTCCCGCGCCGCGGCGGCGTACGCCCTGTCCGCCAACGGTGACAAGACCAAAGCTCGCTTCATCTGGCCCTGGTCGGCGGCTTGGTGGAAGCCCACCGACCCGCGCCGCGATCTGGTCAAGGCTGGCGCGCTGATCGCGGCCGAGATCGAGCGGCTGGACCGTGCCGCCGGCGTTGCCTCCACCGAGCCGGGGTGGGTGCGCGTCGACGATTTCCGCGGGGAGCCGGGTACCGGCCCGCTGGCGTGGTGGGTCAACGAGAGCGGTCGCATCGAACTGGACGAGGTGCTGCTGGGCGAGCAGGGCGAAGTCGTCGGCAAGGGTGGGTGCGGCGCGCGCCTCTGCACCCACGTCCGGCTCGCTCTGCCGCACGAGATCCCGGCCCCGCCGACCACCACCCGCGCCTAACCCTTTTTCGCGAGGATAAAAAGTCCATAAAGAACTATTCATCCTCCGACCCACCCGCTACGTTGAATCCACGGCCGGCGCACGATGTTGCGCCGGCCCAACCCCCGGAAGGACAGCATGACCACGAACAAGCTGACGATGGACCAGCTTGGTGATCTGCCGATCGCCCTCAGCCTGGACAAGCCGCTGGATCAGCTTCTTGGCCTCCAGGAGGATATCGCCACCGCCGAGACCAACCTGAAGCGCGCCAAGGCGTGGCTCAGCGCCGCGCTGGACCTGCGGTTCCAGGCGGATGCCGCCAAGCTTCGCAAGGATGACGGCAAGGACTTCGGCGCGGTCCGCCTGGAGAAGGTCGAGGCCGACGAGCAGTTCCTGATCGAGTGCGATCTGGAAAAGAAGGTCGAGTGGGATCAGGCCAAAATCGGCACCGCGGTCCTGGCGCTCCAGGCTGCTGGCGAGAAGCCGCGCGAATACGTCGAGACCGCCTACAAGGTCGGCGAGACCAAGTTCAAGGCGTGGCCCGAGCGCATCCGCAAGCTGTTCGAGCCGGCGCGCACCGTCAAGCCGGGCGCCGCCAAGTACCGGATCACGAAGAAGGAGCCGGAGTGATGGAGAATCCCCGCTCCATCGAGTTCCGGCCCCACCCGGCCGGCCACCTGGAAGCCGACGGCATCCGCGTGCTGGCGCTCCTCCCGCCGGCCGTGCCGACCGAGACCAACCCGACCATCGGTGCGGCCCTGCTGACCCACCTCAACAACCGCATTGCGACCGCGCTGAACGCCGCCGACCCGACATTGGCCGGCGACATCGTGGCCGCCATCCGCAACTGCAACAAGAGGATCGTCGCCTGATGAGCAGCAATCTGCAGCAGGAACTCCTGATCACCATCACCGGCCGCGTGCCGCTGCCCGCCGGCCTGTTCGAGCAGGCCCGCGTGATCGCGGGCGTCGAAGACCGCATCATCGCCCTGCGGCAGACCGCAGGGTCGGTGGACGGCATCGACTTCCAGGTCGACGCGCAGGTGGTTGCGGCCGGTGCAGAACCGGAGCCCGCCGAGGCTGTCCAGCCGGAGACCGCGGAACAGGCCGCGACGCGCCGCCGTCGCCGCACCAAGGCCGAGATGGAAGCCGCCCGCGCCGCCGAGGCCGCCGCCCAGCAGCAGGGGGGCGAACCGCCGGCCGTTGTGACGGGCGAGCAGCAGATCGACCTGGAGGACGCCATCGCCGCGCAGGGCGTGCCAACGGGCGCCGTCGTGACCGGCCAGGCCGACGTCACGGTGCAGGTCATTCCGCTGACCCAGCCCACCCCCGCTCCGCAGCCGGTCGCCACCCAGCCGCCGACGCAGGCCGCCGCCCAGACCAAGGCCCCGCCGCCGTGGTCCAGGAAGCCCGAGCCGGCCCCGGCCCACGCCGTCCCGCCGGCCGCCGCACCGGAATCAACCGTCCCGCCGCCGGTCATCGCTGGCCGCATCCCGGTGCTGAAGCCCGACGGCACGGTCTTCTCGACCTACGCCGCCATGGAGAACGCCGAGGCGAAGATGATCGAACTCATCAACGCCTGCACGACCGAGCCGGAACTCGACAAGCTGATGGGTGTCAACGAGCAGGTCTGCGAGTGGCCGATGGCGATCCGCGAGCGCGTCTACAGCGCCGCGCAGGACCGCGAGACGGCCCTGGTCGCCGCGGCCAAGGCGGGAGCGTAAGCGATGGCGATCAATCTGTCGTCGCTGAAACGCAAGAACGAGATCAAGCCGCCGCGCGTGATCCTCTATGCGTCGGGTGGCATCGGCAAGACGCACTGGGCGACCGGGTGTCAGTTCGACGCGAACGGCTCCGTGATCCAGGAACGGTCGGCTCCAACAGACCGGTGGTGCTGTGCATCGAAAACGGTCTGGGAAAGCTGGATGTTCCGCACTTCGAGCTTTACCAGAAGGGCATCACCTTCAACGACGTGATCGACGCCTTCGGCGTGATCTACGAGAACAGCAACGAGTTCGAGACGGTCGTTGTGGACAGCCTCGACTGGCTGGAGCCGCTGGTGTGGGCGGAAACGTGCCGCCGCAACAACTGGAAGACGATCGAGCAACCGGACTTCGGCCGCGGCTATCTCGCCACCATCGATGTGTGGAAGGAATACATCGAGGCCGTCAACGCACTGCGCGATGACAAGAACATCGCCGTCATCCAGCTTGCGCACGCCGTCGTGAACAAGACCACGCCGCCCGATTCCGAGCCGTCCGATCGGTACGAGATCAAGCTGCACAAGCTCGCGAAGGCCAAGATGATCGAGCATTGCGATGCTCTGCTGTTCGCGAACTATCGGACCAGCACGGTCAAATCCGACGTCGGCTTCAAGAAAACCGTCACCAGAGGTGTCGGCCGCGGCGAGCGGCTTATCTTCACCGAGGAGCGCCCCGCGTTCCTGGCCAAGTGCCGGTACCCGCTGCCCGACCAGATCGACATGAGCCTCGGCTACGCCGAACTCGTCAAGGCGGTCGCCTCTTAACCGCCCTTTCCACGCCCGCAAATAGTCCTAATAGGACTATCCGCACACCGCCATTGCACAGGAGTTTCCGATGGCCCAGCTTGGCCTCCAGTTCAACGCCCACGATGTCGACCCGGCCGCCCCGTTCGAAGTCCTGCCGCCGGGCGACTATGTGGTCCAGATCGTCCAGTCCGATTCCAAGCCGACCAGTGCCGGCACCGGCTCGTATCTGGCCCTGGAGATGGAGATTCTGGACGGCGAGCACACCGGCAAGCGGCTGTTCGATCGCCTGAATCTTTGGAATCCGAACCAGAAGACGGTCGAGATCGCCAACCGCACCCTGTCGGCGATCTGTCACGCCACCGGCGTGATGGTGGTCGAGGACAGCGAGCAACTGCACTTCCACCCGATGCTGGCCAAGGTGGTCGTCAAGCCGCCGCACACCGATACGCAGACCGGCAAGCAGTACGACGCCAGCAACGAGGTGAAGGGCTACAAGCCAGTCGGCGCCGGCGGTGCCGCCCCGGCCCAGCGCGGCCCGGCCAACCCGCCGCCCCAGCAGGGCGGTTACCAGCAGCAGCCTCCGCAGCAGCAATACGCTCCGCCGGTCGGCCAGCAGGGCGGTTACCAGCAGGCGCCTCAGCAGGCATACCAGCAGCAGCCCCCGGCCCAGCAGGGGTATCAGGCCCAGCCGCCCGCTGCCGGCGCCCCGGCCCGCGCGCCTTGGAAGCGCGGCTGATGCTCAGCGACCGGCGGCCCCGACGCTGCCGGTCGCCCCCCCTCCCTTCTGTGAACGCGCGAGACCACGATGAACGACCCGGAAACCACCATCGCCGTGACCGACGCCACGCCGAACCGCCCGCGGCGTCCGCTCAATCCGCTGATCGAGAACCCGGTCACCGGCGCCGAGATCCGCTACAACATCGAAATCCTGACGATTGAGGTCGACCGGATCGACGCCCAGATCCGCAGCCGCGAGACCGAAGGCAAGCTGGACCCGGACTGGCTGCGCCGCTCGACCGACGCCAAGCTGCATCGGCGTGCCGAGGTCGCCCGCCTGAAGCTCGAAGAGGCACGCGCCAGCGTGCCGGACGGCGCCGTGCTGCGCGCCATCATCGCCGAGGTGAAGAAGGACTACGACGCCGACGAGTGGGCTGAGGTCGAGGCCGCGGCGCGCGGCCAGGTGCGGGCATGAGTGCCGTCATTGAAACCGCCGCGCTGCGGTCGGCTGTTCGCGCCGCCTCGGCGGTGACGGAGCGGCGCAGCACCATCCCGATCCTGGGCTGCGTGCGGCTGCGCATGGATGACGATCGGCTCGCCATCACCGCCACCGACATGGATATCCGCATCACCACCCGCGCGCCGGTCCAGGGTGGCGGCGATCTGGACGTGGCGGTGCCGGCGGGCCGACTGTCGCGCATGCTGGCGGCGCTCGACACCGAGGTCATCGTGCTGACCGGCAAGGGCGCGGATCTGGAGTTCACGGCCGGCGAGACCAATGGACGCTTTGCCGGCTTTCCGCCGGAAGACACCCCTATCGTGTCCGCCGACTTCCCGACGGCGCGGACCTTCTCCATGCCGGCGGGCGACCTGCGGGGGATCCTGGCCAGCACGTTGACCGCCGTCAGTACGGAGCCGGGGCGCCACTACCTCAACGGCGTTTACCTGCATACGCGGGTGACGAGTGACGGCGCGCGGGTGCTGAGCGGCGTCGCGACGGACGGGCACAAGCTGAGCCAACAGGACGCCCCGCTGCCGCCCGCGGCGAGTGAAGCATTCCCGGCCCGGGCCGGCGCCGGCTACATCCTGCCGCGCAAGTCGGCCGGCATCCTGCTGCGCATGCTGGGTCCGTCGCCGGCTGGTGACGTCAAGGTGTCGATCGACCCCAACGGCACCAACGCGCGCTTCCGGCTGGCCGACGGCACCGATCTGATCAGCAAGTTCATTGACGGCGCCTTCCCCGATTACGAGCGCGTGGTGCCGAGCAATTTCACCGGCAACGCGAAGGTCGGCCGCCGTGATCTGCTGTCTGGCCTCCGGCGGGTCGCCGCCATGTGCGAGGGCAAGCACCGGCACGTTCTGCTGCGCTTCGACGGTACCCGCCTGGGCGTCATGACGAAGGGCGAAGAAGGCGGTCACGCCTATACCGCCATCCCGACCGTATCCACGAGCCATTTCGAGATCGTGGTGAACGCGGCCTACCTGCGCACGCTGCTGGCCGCCTCCGACGCCGAGGTGACAGTCATCAGCTACAGCGACCACGTCAACCCGCTCCTGCTGCAGGGCGAGGGCGAGATGTCGCTGCGCCAGGTCATCATGCCGGTGCGGTTATGACGGCGTGGCATGAACTCCACCATGGCGACTGCCGCAGCACGCTGCGCTGGAAGCTGCGCAAGGCCATGTTCGATTCCTGCGTGACCGACCCGCCCTACGAGCTGGGCTTTATGGGCAAGGAATGGGACAAGCGTGGCGTTGCCTTCGATCCTGAGACGTGGCGAGCCGTTTACGACCGCCTGAAGCCCGGCGCCCACCTGCTGGCTTTCGGCGGCACCCGAACCTTCCATCGCATTGCCTGCGCCATCGAGGACGCCGGATTCGAGATCCGCGATACGGTCATGTGGCTGTATGGTTCCGGATTCCCGAAATCGCTCGACGTGTCCAAGGCGATCGACAAGATGGCCGGCGCTGAACGCGAGGTGGTGGCCGAGGGTCCGACTGTCCGACGCCTGCGTCCGGGCGCGGACCAGAACAAGGATGGTTCCTGGGAGAAGCTGGGCGACCGCACCTACACCCACACGGTTACCGCGGCTGCCACCGAGGCGGCGCGCCAATGGGAGGGGTGGGGAACCGCCCTCAAGCCGGCCTTCGAGCCGATCATCGTTGCGCGCAAGCCGCTGATCGGAACCGTCGCGGGGAACGTGCTGGCCCACGGGTGCGGCGCGCTGAACATTGACGCATGTCGCATCGCCACGACTGACAAGCTGGGTGGCGGAGCGGAGAAACAAACCACCGCCGACCAGAAAGGCAACGATGGCTGGGTGCGACCCTGGATGGAGGATGGACAATCTCGCGAAGCGCACGCCCAGCGTGTTCAGGCGAACGTTCAAAAGGCGGAAGCGCTCGGCCGCTGGCCCGCCAACGTGATCCACGATGGGTCGGATGAGGTGGAGGGAGCTTTCGCCGCCTTCGGCACCAAGACGAGCGGGACCGGGGCCATCAAGCGCACCTCTGCGGGCGACAATGAGGGGAACCGCGGAGCGGCTTATGGGGCGGAGAGCCGGCCCGAAGGAACGCCGATGGTCTGCTATGGCGATTCCGGCAGCGCCTCACGCTTCTTCTACTGCGCCAAGGCCAACAAGGCTGACCGCGCCGGATCGAAGCACCCCACGGTCAAGCCGATCGCCCTGATGCGCTACCTGTGCCGTCTCGCGACGCCGCCCGGTGGCACGGTGCTGGACCCGTTCGCTGGCAGCGGCTCGACCCTCCAGGCCGCCCTGGAAGAGGGATTCAACGCCGTCGGCATCGAGCGCGAAGCCGAGTTCGTCGCCGATATCGAGCGCCGCATGACGCTTTTCTCGAAGGAGGTCGCATAATGGCCCCTCTCCCCCGCTCCATTCCAGACCCCACCCTCGAAGCTGCTGACCGGGCGCTGGAGGTGAAGGGCAACCGTAAGCCTGGTCCGCGTCTCGGCATGGGCGTGATCGGCGACGAATGCGCCCGCA
This sequence comes from Azospirillum sp. HJ39, assembly GCF_041507355.1. Taxonomy (NCBI): domain Bacteria; kingdom Pseudomonadati; phylum Pseudomonadota; class Alphaproteobacteria; order Rhodospirillales; family Azospirillaceae; genus Azospirillum; species Azospirillum sp. HJ39. The sequence continues at coordinate 80,701 of NZ_CP167907.1, forward strand.
AGCCCTTCTATCAGATCCGGTGGGTGTCGCCCGTCTTCTTCGACGCACCCAGCATCAAGCGCTTCGACGATGGGCACCGTACCGAGGATTTGATGGCCGAACGCCTGCGCTTGGTGCAGGGCGTGACGCTGCTGACGGTCGATCCAGAGACCGGCCGGCAATTCGAATTCAAGGATCACGGCGGACACTTCCGCGGCTTCTGCGACGGCAAGATCATCGGTATCTTGCAGGCTCCCAGGACATGGCACGTCTGGGAAGGGAAGTGTACGAACGAAGATAAGCAGAAGAAGCTGGAGAAGCTGAAGGCTGATCTCGGCGAGAAGAACGCGCTCCGTGCCTGGGATTTCAATTACTATGTCCAGGCCGTGCTCTATATGCACTACACCGGATTCGACCGGCACTATCTGACATGCGCATCGCCGGGCGGCCGGGGCACCGTTTCGGTTCGCACGGAGGCGGATCCGGCTGAGGCCATGCGCCACATCGCCAAGGCTCGTCGGGTGATCTTCAGCGACGTGCCGCCGGAGCGCGTGTCGAGCGACCCGTCGTTCTTCAAGTGCCGGTTCTGCGACTTCTCGGAGGTCTGCCACGGCAGCCGCCTGCCGCAGCGCAATTGCCGCACCTGCGCCTTTGCGGAGGCTGTCGAGGACGGCGAGGGCTCGTGGCGGTGCGCGCGGCACGAGGACAAGATCCCGCTCGATTTCCAATATACCGGCTGCGGGGACCACCGCTTCAATCCGAATCTGGTGCCGGGCGAGCAGATCGACGCGGCGCCCGATGCGTCGTTCATCTCCTACCGGCTGCGCGACGGAACCTATTGGGTGGATGAGGGGCCGCAGGATGGCAAGAGCACGTAAACCAAAGCGCTCCTTCGAGGAGCAGATGCTGGAATGCCGGACCTCGCTCCGTGCCCAGGCGATGAAGCTGACGCACAACAAGGCGGATGCCGACGACCTGCTGCAGGACACCCTGACCCGGGCCATCGAGCGGCGTGACCTGTTCGATGGCACCAACATGGGCGGCTGGCTGCGGGTCATCATGCGCAACCTGTTCGTCAACAGCCGCCTGCTGCACGCCAACAAGCTGGAGCACATCCCGTTGGACGCGCTGGAGGGGCAGCCGGATCCGGACCGTGACGCACCGCGTCGCCCGAACCACATTGCCCTGCCGGCGGTCGCCCCCACCCAGGAGAGCGCCGTCGAGATGGCGGATACCGCCCGCCGGATGGAGGGCAACCTGTCGCTGGAGCAGCGGCTCGCCCTGCTGAAGGTGTCCGGCGAGGGGCGCAGTTACATCGACGTGGCGGCCGAGATGTCCCTGACGACGGGCGCCATCGAGCAGCGGATTTCCAGCGGCCGGGCATTGATGCGCCGGCTGCGCGAGATGGAGATGGAGGAGTAGCTATGCGCGGAAATAGTCCAAAAAGGACTGCGAGAACTTGACCGCTCCCGCCGCGGCGGCGAGCATCGATCTGCGGCTGGCGCACGATGTTGCGCCGCCGACCCCTTTCGCACATACCCGAGCAATGCGATGAAGCTCAATCTGCGGCCATACCAGCAGAAGGCCATCGACGACCTTTATGGCTGGATGGGCGACAACGACGGCAACCCGCTGGTGGTCATTCCGACCGGCGGCGGCAAGAGTTTGGTGATCGCCAAGCTGGTCGAGGACATCCTCACCCAATGGCCCACCGAGCGCATCATCATCACCACCCATGTCCGCGAGTTGGTCAGCCAGAACTTCCAGGAGTTGATGGGCCTCATGCCGCATTGCCCGGCCGGTATCAACAGCGCCGGCCTGCGCTCCCGCGACAAGACCAGCCAAGTGCTATTCTGCAGCATCCAGTCCGTCCACAAGAAGGCCTACGAACTCCAGAAGTGCGACCTGATCCTGGTCGACGAGGCGCACCTGATTCCCAACAAGGAATCTGCCATGTATCGCAAGTTCATCAGCGACATGCGCGCTATCAACGGCCAGCACCTGCGGGTCGTCGGGCTGACCGCCACGCCGTTCCGGATGGACACCGGCATGCTGCACACGGGCGACAACGCCCTGTTCGACGGCATCGCCCACGAGACGCCCATGCTGGATCTGATCGAGGCCGGCTACCTGTGCCCGCTCATCAGCAAGGCCACAGCCACCCGGCTGGACGTGACCGGCGTCGGTACGCGTGGCGGCGAGTTCATTGCGAGCCAGCTGGAAGCCGCCGTCGACCACGACGAGATCACCGCGTCGGCCGTCAACGAGGTGGTGCAATTCGGCCAGGACCGGCGCAGCTGGCTGCTGTTCGGTGCTGGTAAGAAGCACTGCGGCCACATCCTCGACGCCCTGCGTGAGCGCGGGGTGGCGGCCGAGGCGGTGTTCGGCGACACGCCCAATACCGAGCGCGACGCCATCATCGAGCGGTTTCGGCACGGCAAGCTGCGGGCGCTGGTGAGCATCAACGCCCTGACGACTGGGTTCAACGTCAAAAGTGTTGACCTGATCGCGTTACTTCGGCCCACGAAAAGTGCCGGTCTCTATATCCAAATTTGCGGTCGTGGCACCCGCTGCCTGGGCGCCGACATCCACGAATCCATCCGCAACGGCAAGTCCGATTGCCTCGTGCTGGACTTCGCTGGGGTGGTGAGCCGCTTCGGTCCGGTCGACCAGATCAAGGTGGTGGACCGCAAGAAGGGCGACGGTGGCGAGGCGCCGACCAAGGAGTGTCCGCAGTGCGAGAGCATCTGCCACGCCTCGGCCCGGGAATGCGCCGACTGCGGCTTCGTCTTCCCCGAGCCGGTTATCAAGATCGAGGCCCGGTCCAGCGCCCTGCCGATCCTCAGCACCGAGCGGGTCGATCCGAATTGGCTGCGGGTCGACAAGGTCTTCTACCGGCGCCACGACAAGGCCGGCGGTACGCCCTCCCTCTGCGTCGTCTACCAATGCGGCATGGTGCAGCACAAGGAATACGTCTGCATCCAGCACGCCGGTTTCCCGCGGCAGAAGGCATGCACATGGTGGAGCCGCCGGGCGCCGGGCCAGCCGATCCCGGCCAACGTCGACGAGGCGCTGGAGCGCGTGAGCGCGCTCGCGGTCCCGGCGGAGATCGCCGTGCGGCCGGTCGGGAAATACGTCGAGATCTCCGGCCACAGATTTTAAGGAGGCCCCCATGGGTTACGATTACCGCTCAAAAACCGACCTGCGCCGCCTGCGCGAGAACCTGCAGAACACCGATGTGGAGACGTGCAGGCGCATCGTGCTGGCCGCGCACTTGAGTGACCTTATGCGCCCTACCGGCTTTGTCGGGTTGGTGTGGCGGACCGTCTCTTGGCTTCGCGGTCCTGCGGCCGGTGACGAGTTCATTCGCCGACTGCTATCCGCATGCCCGGCGGATGCTGTCGATTTGGCCTTCAACGACACCTTGGCCCACATGGTCGATGGTCGCGACCTGACCGGCCGCCACAGCGCCGGCGGCTGGAATCGCGACGAGCTGGATCTCTTTGTCGCCATCTGCCGTCGGGCCGGCTGGAACGAGGGATTGGCCGATCAGGAAAACGCAGCATGACCTGGAAGCATGACGATCTCGCCAACGACTTGGCCGAGCACCTGCGGACGCCGGAGCGCATGATCTGGACCGACATGCAGCTCGGCCCGGCCGGCAGTCCGCGCCCGGACGTCTACAGCGTGCCGAAGAGTTACAGCCGGTTCACGCCGCTGGCCTACGAGGTCAAGATCAGCGTTGCCGACTTCCGGTCCGACGTGACTAGCGGCAAGTGGCAGAGTTATCTGCGCTATGCCGCGGCCGTAACGTTCGCTGTGCCGGCGGGCCTCATCACCAAGGCGGACCTGCCAGCCGGCTGCGGGTTGATCGTGCGGGGCGAGGATGGCTGGCGAACGCTCAAGGCGCCCACCCTCCGACCGATCGAGAACCTGCCGTTGGAGGCGTGGCAGAAGCTTCTGATGGACGGCGTGAAGCGCCTGGGCGGTCACGATCCCCGTGATCGGGCGGCTGCCGCGCGCGAGGGCGATCCGTTCGCGACGTGGCACGCGGTTGCGTCCGTCCGCAGACGCCTGGGCGAGAAGGTGGCTCAGTTCTTGGAGGACGAGCAGAGCTGTCGCCGCCGGCTGGAGCGAGCGCACGAGCGTGCTGATTCCGCCCAGTCGGCGGCTGACCGAACCTACCGCGAGGCGGTCGATGACGCCCGCAAGCGGGCCGATCAGGAGGTCGCGGCCATGAATGGGATCCGCGCTGACCTGTGCGCGACGCTGGATTTGCCGCCGACGGCGCATGACTTCCAAATCCGCCAGAAGGTGCGCGCGCTCACAATGCGGCTCGACCGCGACGAGGAGGTGTGCCGGCTGCGGCGCCAAATCGACACCATCAAGGACGCGCTGGACCGCGCACTCGAACCGGTCCCCATCCTCAAGCCGCCAGTTGCTGGAGAGACCGCATGACCACCGCCGTGAAGCTCCCCAAGGACATGCTCTGGCGTGGGATCGAATCCGCCGGCGGCTACCTGGAATCGATCGACCGCACCAATCTGTACGAGCTGAGCGAAGAGCAATTCGACACCTTCTTGTGCAAGGCGGTGGCGGGAATCTACCCCACCACACCCTTCGATGCGGACTGGTCCGTGCGCGGCATCCACGAGGCACGCAGCGCGGCCGGCACCTACATCGAGGGGACCGGCAAGGTCGACCTGATCCAGTTCCACCCGTTGCAGTTCGAGCGGCTGATCGAGATCATCGTGACGACCTGGATTGAGCACTCGATCCCTTTTTAGCCCGCCTGGACGCCCAGGAGGAGCGCGCCGCCATCATGGAGTTCGACGCCGGCATGTACCGGCGGGTGGCGGAGCGCAAGGCAGCCCAGGATGCGGTGATTTAGGCGACCGTCAGGTCGCCTTTTTTGTTGCCCGCCTGGCGCCCGGCTGGTCGCTGTTCAGCAGCTCAATACCGGCATCTGTCAGCGCCCGCATTACGGCCTCGGCTTTATCCGTCATGCCGCGGATCGGGCCGTCCACGGATTCCCATTTCTTGATGGTCTCGGCCGACACCGGCGCGAACGCGCTTGCGCGGTCCGCGAGCGCCTGCTGCGTCCACCTCAACAGAGCGCGGGCCGCTCGCACCTGCTCCCCATACAGCGCCACGTATCCCCTCCGACAACATCCCACTGCCGATACCCATATCGGTAATTCATAGCACCTGAGGCTTGCTCTGGTAACCCAAAAGGTGTTACTCATATGTGCATCGGAGGACCGATTTAGGTATCCGAGAACCCAAAAATGGAAACGCTATGGAATCGAGAGCGCCGGCCGCGGTGTTACGCGGCCTGATCGAAAACGAGCGCTGCCACGAGGATTCGGTCGCCAGCGGCCAGCCCTACGCGGCGGTCGAGGAGGATCGCAACGACAAGCGCGCGGAACTGGAGGCGAAGCTGTTCGCGCTTCCCACCAGAACGCCCGTCGACGTGGCGATCAAGCTTCAGGCCCTATGGCCGGACGTGGCGGTTAACCGGTCGTACGACCAGCCGCCCAGCGAGCAGCATGACCTCGCTGTCCAGCGGATGTGGGGCCTGATCCAGTCCGCCAAGTCGATCGCCGAGGAGTTCAGCGACGGCCTGGCCGCATTCAACGAACTGGCCCTGCCCAACGTGCCGACCGCCATCGTCGAGGCCGGTGCGCAGGCAGCCGGAGTGACCCCGGAGCGGTTCCGCGCCGGGTGCGAGGCGGCAGCCGCCGCCCTGAAACGAAAGGAAGCGTGATGACTATTTTGACCCTGCCTGCGATCACCAGCAGCGCGCCCGCACCAAGAATCGTGCGGGCCAGCCTGGAGCGCCGGCCGCTCGGCGAGGCCGCCGAGTGGATGCGGGACGTGGCGGCGGAGTGCTGCCGCCACCCCACCCTGAGCCGAGGCGTGGTGGAATATCTGCAACGCCAGGGCCTCGTGAACCAATGCGTGCTGCTGGCTGCCGAACCCGGTGGCCCGCTCTGCTTCAAGTTCATCGGCGTGCCCACCATGACCGTGATGGGTCGCGCCTGGGCACGACAGCAGATCGGCCGTGCCGTGGCGGACGCCGACGGCACCGAGTTCGGCGACGCGATGTTCGCCAGCTACGAAGACGCCGTCGAGAGCGGGGAGCCGGTGTTCAACCGGATCGCTCTCGACGGCTTGGCGGCTCCGCTCATCTACACGCACGCCCTGGTGGGTTGGCGCGACGGCACGGGGCGGCGGGCGGTTCTGTCCTGCGTTCAGCTTTGACGGGCGTCGTCGATCACGGCCTGCATGTCCAGGAAGAGCGCAGATCGGCTGATCCGCATGAAGTGCAGCGGCGGGTATTCAAACCCGCACGGAGGATTCTGGTAGAGAATGGTCGGGCGATGCTCCAGAAAGCGTCTCCCGGCCTTTTTTTCTGCCCACTGCGGGACGGTGCCGGGCGCCACCATGCCGCCCCACCAGTTCGGCGACCAGCGGCCCATGGCCAGGAGACGCACCACCCGGCCGACAAGATGGAACAGCCCCTTGCCGCGGGCAGCGGGATGCGTCCAGCCGGCCGTGAGGTAACAGAATTGACCGAACGTCTTGAACGCCGCGTCGCTCGCGCAGAAGCACCTCTCGCCGACATCCTTCTCCCGCTCCGGATCGGCGTAGAAGAAGCTGAGATCCGACAGCCGGTCGCCGAAGCTGCGCTGACCGCAGTCGATCAGCACGCCGGCCTGGGTGGCCACAATCCGGCCGTCGGCGTCCGCCGCGCCGACCCAGAACCAGCCGTCGCTGTTCGGCCGGCGCATGATCGGCAGCCAGCTGTCCAGGTTCTCCCGGTTGATACGCTCCAACAGGCCCCAGTCATCGCAGGAGATCAGGGTGTAGCCGATCTGGAGCGCCGCGCCGCACAGCGCGTCCCGAGCCGCATGCAGCAGCGCCTCGTTCTGGTGGCCGGTGAATAAGGTCGTCTCGACGAGGCGCCGCTCCGGGCGCGCGAAAGCGCTCGCATCCATGGCGAGGTGTCTCCTTGGGGAATAGGGGATGGAAGTGGCGGATCAGCGACGGGCCGGCTGCGGCTCGTACACAATGATGTCCACCGACGTGATGCGATCCAGGTGACGGATCACCAGCGGGCGCACCGCGGCCCAGGACAGGCCGCCGTTCCCGCATCCGAGAGGTGGGAGCGCCACGCTGGCGATGCGCAGGTCCGCGTCCAGATGGGCGGTCAGATTGGCCAGACCCGTCTCGATCCACTCGATCCGCGACGGGTCGCGCCAGTGGCGCTTGGTGGCGACATTGAGGACGATCGGGCCATCGATCGTGTCGGTTGCGAGCAGACTGCCAGGCTGGAGCGCCCCGTTGCGGCACGCCGCCATGTATTCGGGCATGACCTCCGGGTAGCGCTGCCGGACACCCAGCGCCACGCCAGCACCCATCACCCCGACGCAGTTGACCGTGTTCACGATGGCTGAGACGTTGGCCTGAAAGATGTCGCCGTGGACGAAGCGGATCGTCATGCTGCCGCCTCCTTTGGAATGCCGACGTCGATCTGCGGCAGCGCCTCCCACATCACGCACAGCGGATCGCTGGCCGGCCGGAACACGCGGCAGGTGTCTGGCCGGCTTTCGTAATCGGTGCACCGTCCGTCGGTGCCGAGAAGCGGACACCAGAAGCGGAAGACGCCATTCTGGTATCGCATCAGCGGCATGAACGGCAGCCAGTGCGCGGCCATGATGGACAGGGCCTCAAGCGGCGTCATGGTTGGCTGGCTGGGGAAGTTCAGGACGAAGCTGCGGCAGCACTTCCCCGGCTTTGAGCATGCGTCGCACGGGCTCATGCCGGCCCCCGAAACCGGAACGTCACGCGGTCGGCTTCGATCTCCGGCCGGACGCCGTCGAACCGATAGGTCTTCCCGTCATGATCCACCTCGAAGGAGAAGGTGGAATCCGCCTTGCCGCCATCGAGATCGTATTGCTCGCGGGACATCTCGACGAACCCTTCGACCACCATCTGGGTTGCTACCGTGTGGACGGGGAGGCTGTCGCACCGCAAGGCGCGAGCCGGCCGGTTGCTGCACGCGGTAGCGGAATCCGGTCGGTAGCGGATGAAGTCGCTCATCGCACACCCCACGCAGCCATCTCGGCCTTCGTGATGATGCGCCCGGTGCGCATCGCGTTGATGGCCGCTTCCAGATCCTTGCCACCTAGCGGTGCCGTCCGCCTGCCCCTGGAGATTTCCGCCACGATCAAGCTGCCCACGCCCGGAATAATGCGCTCAATCCGTGGCGGCCGGTATTCGCCCATCACTATCTGCGTTTCGCCGCCGACCGGTTCGATAGCTTGCCACCGCCATTCCGGTGGCAGGTAGCGCTGCGCAACCGCGCGGAGGACATCGGAATGGTGCGTTCTGACGCGGCGGGCGCCCATGTCGAAGCCGTATCCGTGGCTTGCCGTGGTTTCGATCGCGCCGCCGTTCCGCACGAAGACTTCAAGCTCCTTGCCGGAATTGGCGATCTTGCCAGCCGCCCACTCGACGAGCTTGCGGAGGCGCACGGCATCTTCTGGCATCGGCTGTTCCGGGGTTTCGAACAGGATGGCCGGCAGGTTGCCGGGGGACACGGCGGACCACCACTCGCCCTGCTGAACGGCGATGGCGAAGGCGAGGAATCCAGCGCTCGACGCCTCACCGGCCGCGCCAGCATGCCGAATGGCATCCCACAGCAGGACGAGCCAGTCGTCCGGCCACACGGCTCCATACTCGTCCATGCCGCTGTAGGTGCGCAGGATCGAATAGGCGAGCGAAATGTCGCCTTCGGCCGCGGCCCTTTCGAGCAGGACGGCAAACAGGTCGCCGTGCGAGCGCGGATCCCTGTCCTTGGTGGTCTCGGCCGCGGCAACGGTGCGGACGAACGCCCAGAATTGCTCGTCGGTCATCGGTCGCCCTCCCACCCCAGCGGCATGCGGAACCCGGCTGCCCGCGCGTGGCCGCCACCGTCGTAGCGCCGGGCGATCTCCGACACGTCGGCGCCGTCGGCCTGGGAGCGGAGCGAGAAGTGCCGCGCGTCTTGGCCGTCGTAATAGCTCGCCGCGAACGGCTGACCGACCGACAGGCGGTTGCCACCGTCCGATGCCATGCTCCAGGGCAGGTTGGCCACAGGCACCGACACGCCGCCGATCACCATCTCGCGCGTGCTGGCCCCCAGCAGGTCGCCCAGCAGCTTATCGTGCGACCGCAGGATGGCGGCGCCCTCGGCGATCAGCAGGGGGCGGCGCGACGGATTTTCTAGGTCCCAGGCGAACTCGTTCCACACCTGGAAATCGAACGGCCGACTTATCAGCGCGGCATGGATTTCCCGCGTGCCATCGAGTTCAAACCGCCACAAATCGCGGTCCTGGATGTGGCGGATCAGGCTGGGGGTTTTGCGACCGAAGAAGGATTCGGTGGGGAAGAAGTATTTGTACGCCATCGCCGCTCCGCTGCAGTTCATGTCGAACTCGCCGTCCAGGGCGCCGCTTTTCAGCAGCGGCTCCAAATCGGCCTGCGCGGTCTTGTGGTGGTCCAGCACCACCACGCTGGCGGCGACCGCAATCATCGCCTCCAGCGCCGGTCGCTTGTAGCTGAAGTCGAGCAGGAAGACGTCCTTGCCGGTCACGTCCGGTGGGTCCTCGCCGTATTTGCCAGGGACGTACTCGGCGCTGTTGCCCAGCATTCCCCAAGCCGCCCAGGCTGCCCCGAAGCCATCGGCGCAGCCGCCGTGATAGATGACGATGGTGTCGGTGATCACGGAGCGGTCTCCTCGAATTGCGTGCGGTCGAGCGCGGCCAGGAAGCTGGTCACCAGTAGCGGGCCGCCGTCGGTGTGGACCCAGTCGCCGGCGTGGCGCTGGTAGGTGGCCTCGGTGCCGTCAATGCGGCGATACGCCTGACCCGGCACCAGGCGCTCCAGCAGGTCGAGCGTCACATCCAGCGGCACCTCGTGCCGTTGCACCTCCGACGCCAGGAACCACGTCGCGCTGTGCCGCGGATGACGCGCGAACCAGCGATCCAGAGTGGCGTGCAGGTCACGCTCCAGTTCCTGCGCCTCCTCCTCCGTCACGCCGACCAGATACCCCTCGGCGAACTCGCCCCCGCCATCATGAATGGCGTGCTCGCTCATTAGGCCGATCACGGTGTCGATGTTGGGGTAGTGGTTGCGGTCGTGGGCGTGGTTGGCGATGGCCGTGTAGACGACGGCGGTTTCGGCAGCCGACCGAACATCATCGGTGAGCGACGCGATCGCGGCATCCAGGCGCTCGTTGCTGCGGGCGCACTTGGCGGCGGCATCCAGAGCCTGCTGGCGGTCGGCGAAGAAGTCGGCCTCGTAGTTGTAGCCGTTCAGCGAGTAGACGAACTTGGGCTGCGGCGCTGGGTCCAGCGGGAAGAGGGTTGGCTCGTCGGTGGTCATTCCGTCACCTTTTCGACATGCGAGGCGGGGATGCGGATCCGGCTATCCGACGAGCGGATGCGGTCGAGGTCGGGGTGGTGGTCATCCCAAGCGTAGAGCGTCAAGATGACGTGCGACTTCGCGCCATCGAGCCCGCCGGGGTCGTAATCGTCGCAGTGGCCGCTCGGCGGGAAATACGATCCGGTCACCACAACGGCCTTGTCCGCCACCGTAGCAACGAGACCGCCCAAATGATCGCGCGGATCAGTGAGGTGGATGCTGCGCTCGTAGCCACCGAAGCGCTTCGAGCGCAAGATGCCGTAAGCCAGAGCGCTCACGAGACGATCCCTGACGACGCCTTGCCCCGCGATGCCGAATTTTTCGGCTACGGCCTGGACGTCGGCGGAGCGGTTTTCCTCCAGGTCGGCCATCACGTCCTTGTGACAAAGCGGGTAACCGCAGCGGATGAACAGGCGCGGGTCGAGGATCCGGACCTTATCGCCGACGCGGATGACGTTCTTCTTGCTCATGCCGGATACTCCCCACGGGCCCAGGCCGACAGGCGGGCACGAACGTCACCGCCACCGCGGAGGTTGTCGAGGAAGTCGCGGATGGTCTGCCTGGCCGCCTCCTTGCCTTTGGCTTCGGCGGCTTTCTCCGCGTCTTCCGCACGCTTCATGAAGTGCGCGTCGATCACCGTGTTGGCGATCTCGGCCGCGGCGGTGCGCATCATCTCGCGAAGATCGGTTTCCTTGATGATGGCGGCGATGGCCGGCCGCACCGCTTCCCGCAGCTTGCCGCTGGGAAGCATCAACCCGCCGACCTCGCTGCCGACCTCGCTGCTGATGGTGGCATCGATGAACTCAGCGGCCCGGCCCAGCACCCGGCGGGTAACGGCCTCGGCCGCCTGCTCCAGCACTTTGCGCTCGACCTCGACCAGCGCTTCCGGATGCCGCTCGACCATCTCGCGCACGGCCTGCGCGTTCATCGTGATCTTGATGGCGCTCATGGTTACCGCCCCCGCGAACTTGAGAAGAAGTCGCGGAACAGATCCTCGAAGGCGCTGCCGGCGGGGGGCGCCTCGCCGCGGCACTCGGCCGCCCGCCGGGCGGCGCGGTCGCGCAGGTCGGTGTTGCCTGTATGATCGGAGGCGGTCGCGACGGCGTCGAACAGGCGCGCGGCGTTGCGCAGTGTGCTGTTGCTCATCGGTCGGATTCCTTGTTCGCGGCGAACCACCAGCGGGCTGCCGACGTCCGGTTGTTGGTGTTGAGGCGGGCCAGCAGGCAGCGCACGCGGCCCTTGGTGCGGGGCACGCTGGTTGACAGGATCGCGGCGATCTCCTCGTCCGTCTTGCCGTCGGCCAGAAGCTTGATCAGGTCGCGTTCGTCGTCACGCAGGTCGGCGACGGTGATGCTGGACCGCTCCAGCAGGTCGCGATCGCGGTCGAACGTCATGCCGGCATCGTTGAAGATGCGGGCCAGGGACGAGCGGTTGTCGACATCCAGCAGCTTGAAGGCGGCCTTCATGTGGACCTTCACCGTCGCCTCGGAGATCTCCAGGTGATTGGCGATCTCCTTGTTGCTGAGCCCAGCCGCGGCACCGTAGCCGATCTCGAATTGGCGGAGCGGCATGCGCGCCAGCGGGCCGTTGGTCGGCTTGGCGGGAATTTTCAGCCCGATTGCCGTTTCGCAGACCTCGTGCACGGTGCGCTTGATGGTCTCCATCGACAGGCCCTCGGCCGCGCCGGCACGAGCCGCTGCCAGCACGCACTCCCTGAACGAGGACGTAACGTCCTCAATCTGGATCGCTTCCATGTTTTCCTCTGGATTGCAGTGCCGGTCGTTACCGACCGTCGAGCGCCCGTTCGAGACGGGCCGTCGCGCGATGAATGCGCGACTGGATGGTTCCCATCGGAAGCCCTTCGGCCTCGGCGAGTTCCTGGTAGGTGACGCCATCAATCTTGGCTGCGATGAACAGTCGACGCCACGGCTCGGGGATCCGGTCGATAAGCGACAGCGCCTGCTTCAACTCGACCGCGATATCCTGGCGAGCGGCCGGCGCTACCAACTTGTCGAACGCCGCGTCCTCGGTCGCGATCTCCTGGACCATCTTGCGACGTCGACGGTCGTTGATATGCAGGTTCACCATGATCCGGTTCAGCCATCCGCCCAGGTTCTGCCCATCAAAGCGCTCGCGGCTGCTCCAGGCCCGCAGGACGGTGTCACCGACCATATCCTCAGATCGGGTAATGTCGCGTGTCAGGTTGCGCGCCCGGCGGCGCATCGCCGGCAACATGGCACCCAGTTGGGCGCCGAAGTCGTCGGGCGGACCGGACATCACGCAGCCGCCTTCTCGACGCCATTGTTCATCGCCCAGATGGCAGCCTGGGTGCGGTTCGAGGCGCCGATCTTGCGCAGCAGGTTCTTCAAATGGACCTTCACCGTGGCCTCGGTGATGCCGACGTTGGCGGCGATCATCTTGTTGCTGTCGCCGACCAGCAGGCGTTGCAGCATCTGCTTCTCGCGCAGCGAAAGGCGGACATTTCCGATGCGCAGCGTGTCCTCGGACGGCTCCTCTTCGATTTCAATGCGAACGCGGCCGGTGGCGTTGAGCTTTTCCACCAGCGTGGCGATCTCACCGACGGCTTCGGTCATGGCCTCGTCGGTCAGGGATTCGATGGAATAGGTGACGATCTTGCGCACCGCGGTCTCCATGGATTTGAAGGGGAAAGGCTGGGCCTCTGACTCCCGAAGCCCCGAGACCGGTTTGACGGTCTACGGGGCTGGGGTCCGGTCTTTGCCTCCGGAAGCTGTGGACAGTTGTTTGGGCTATTGCCCGAGTGGCCCACTCACACTCCACGCCAAGTCCTGGCTTGGCTCCGGCCCGCACGCCAGCGGGAGGGGTCTTGCGGCTTCCGCCGTCACATACTGGTCATTCGTTGCCGTCCTTTCTTTGGTGCTGGAGGAGGTGCCGGGCTTTCCCCCGGCCGGTGGCATGATGGCCTCCCTCGTTTCGTTACCGGTGCCGCGGCGGGGCCCGGCCGACCCGACAGATGCCGCTCTCTGGATTGGCGCCATCTTCATCGTGCGCCGCTCTGTGATTTCGAGGTACCAGCGACGCGGCGGCGCCGCAATACCTATTTAGTCCTTATAGGACTATTTGCGGTCAAAACTTCTTGCCGCCGTCCAGAACCCGGTTCTCGGGCTTGTGGTCCGACCGATTGGCGTTGAAGGCCATCTTCTCCAGCACGGCGCCGGCCAGATCGAGGCCCTCGTATTCGGGGAGAGTGTCGAGATAACCGGCCAGATCGAGGATACGGATCAAGGCGTCGGCCAGCTCCACCCCCACCATCTTCCGGTGCGGCAGCTTGTCGTCCTGCAGGTTCTTGCGATAACCCTCCATGGCCTCGCTGATCTCGCTGTGGATCAAGCAAAGCATCTCCGGCACATTCCGCTTCAGCGGCTGGCCGGTCTTCAGGTTGGTATACCAGCCGGCCGCGCGCGACGCGGCGTGGCATTCGGCGACGGCGACGTGGATGCCATGGTAAATGATGTCCTTGTTACCCTGATTTATGTGTGCGACCCTTTCTGGTAGATATGGTTGAAGACGCGTCGCCACACGAAGCTGCGGACGACGCTGATGATGGTGAAAGCGGTCACGACCGCGGTGTTCTGCGCCGCACTGACTGACCAGCCGACGAGCGGGTAGATCACCATGCCGGCCAGCCAGGACAGCACGAAGCCTGACGCCGTATTGGCTGCCGCCTCAACGGCGGACACGAGGTGCGATTGGCTCATGACGCCGGCTCCTTATCGCTCGGGGGAGGTGGGTCGCACATCAGCGCGTAGCTGTTGCACTCACCCCCGCCACCGTACCCATTGTCCCGCAGAAAGCCGGCAATCCCGTCCTTGTGGAGAGTGGCAATGGCGACCAGCTCAGCCAGCCACGTTACGGGGATTTCCTTTCGATGGACGATGACGCAGGAGTGCCCGACGTCCAAATGGGCGATTCCCTCACGGACATGCTCGATTTCGAAATAGCATCCGCCGTTGGCGCCCTCTCCGGCGTAACGGTTGGGGCATTGGCGCTTTGCCACGGTTCACCCTCCCGTCGCGACGGTGGTGATGCCCAGGCACTCGCGGGCGTAATCCTTGACCACCTTGCCGCCGGTGCAGACCAGCCCCAGGCCCAGCACCATGGTGGCCAGCTTCTCCAGCCGCTTCTGCGCCGTCGGCCGCCACCACACGGTGTTCCAGCCGTCCTCGTCCTGCGCCTTCCAGGCCAGCGTCCAGCCGTCGCCACGGGGTGGGACCGGCCGCCAGCAGGCGGCAGTTTCCGGATCGGCGTCCTCATCCAGGCGGGCGCAGTGGACATCGTAGCCGGCGGCCTTCAGCTGGCCGCTGTGGCGAACGTCGGTCAGATCGTCGGGCAGGGCGCCCTGCACGGTGCCGTCGTCGGCAACCGCGAAGCCGCAGAAGGTGCTGGTGGCGGGGAGATCGGCCACCTTCTTCTTCGGCCAGGCATCCATCTTGTCGGCGTGGTCGAGGGCGGAGCGCAGGATATCGGGGTCGGCGCCGGCGGCCGAAGCGAGATCGGCCCAGGCCCGCACAGCGGCCCCGCCGACGGCGTCCTGGCCACGGATCAGAAACACCGGCTCGTCGTCCGGGATGGTCCGGGTGGTGCCGTTGGTGGTGATTTGCATGACGGTTCTCCTCGGCGCGTTGCGCCGGTGCGGGTTCGAGAGAGTGGATTGGGTCAGATCACCAGGAACCGGCTCGGCCGGCTGGCGGCGACGTACAGGAGCTTGGCCATCTCCTGCGGTCGCCCGCGGTTCTTCGAGATGTCGATCAGGTCCACGAACACGGTGCCGAACGTGCTGCCCTGCGACCGGTGAACGGTCATGGCGTAGACGCTCTGCACCTCGCTAAATTGCTCGGTGAACATGAAGTAGTCAGGCCATTTGGACCGGTCTGCCCGAGCAGCGTTCTTCAGGTCGTATTCCAGGGTGTTGTAGAAATCCCGGCCGTCCTCGCGGACCACCAGCACCTCGCCGCGCACGCCCTCGTCGTTCTCCATGTCCAGCGCCCACACCGGCACGCCGCGGGGTCCGTTGGTGGATTCCACCCGCTTGACGACCGCCTCCTCGTCGGTGCTGAACACGGTCACCAGCCTGCCGGCCTGGAACTGCAGGACGGGCCGGCGGAACAGCAGGCGCTCGCCCTCGACGAACGGCGAGGCGTTCTCGCCGTAGACCGCGGCGCGGACCATCTTGTTGACCGCCGCCACGGTGTTGTTGGTCCAGGCCAGATACCGGAAGGCGTCGTTGTCGTCGCGGAAGGTCTGGCTCAAAAAGCCATCCAGCACCCAGGAATCCAGATTGCCGTCGGCGCGGTAGATGCCGCTGCCGTCGGAGCCGGTCGCCGGCGCGAAGGCGTCCCAGTCGATAACGCCCGTGTCGATCATGCCGCGGATATCAGCGGTCAGCGCGATGATCGGATTCTCGTCGCGCTGCCGCATGATGGTGCTCAGCACAGCGCGGCGCTCGGTGTTGAACGACACGCTCAGATCCTCGCCGACCGGCGGAAGCTGCTTGGGATCGCCCACATAGATGACGATGTGCCGGTTCAGCATGCGGCGGATGTAGGACATCAGCTCGGAGTTCAGCATGCTGCACTCGTCGATGATGACGATCCGGAAGTTCTGGCTGGAATCCTTCCCGTCCTTCTTCAGCGAACGCTTCTCGTCGCTGTTGCCGGGCTTCACGCCCAGCAACTTGTAGATGGTCATGCAGGGCGTATCGAGACCGGCGGCCCGGTTCTTCTGCACCAGCACCTTGACCGCCTTGTTGGTGGGGGCGGTCAAAACAACCGGGATGCGCTCGTTGCGGCGGACCAGTTCCTGCACGGTCGTGGTCTTGCCCGTCCCTGCGTATCCCTCCAGCAGGATTTCCGCTCCGCCGTAGAGCCGGCTGACGGCCATGGCGCCGTCGATGGTTTCCTGGATGATGCGGAGCGCCTCCTCCTGCTCACTGGACAGGGTGAGGCGGTTGGTCGCCGACATGGCGCGCTCCTCGAATATCGTGCGGTGGGTCGCCATCCAACCTGTCAGGCTGCGCGGAGCGTGTAAATAGTCTGTTTTGTCATTCTATGAAATTGATATCTTGCGGGGATTTGTCGCCGCTTCGGCGTCCAAGAGATGAAAAATAGTCCATAAAGGACTTGCGCGCAGGTCGGCGTTGGCGTAGATGGAGAGCACGGCTTGACGAAATGACGTTGATGACGAAAAGCCGCCCCAACACCCCAGGAGCTGAGCATGGCTGCTCTTCAGCCGGTGCCGGCGCACGCCGACACCGTCACCATCCTCGAATGCACGGAAGATCATCGGGCCACCAAGCGGATCCGGCTCGGGCCGGGCGCTACCGGCACGGTGATCGACGGCTATGATGCCGGAACATGGTTCATGGCCCGCGAGGTGCCGGTCAACAGCTTCGACGATCTGGCGGCGCTGCTGCAACAGCACAGCGCCAACCCGAAGGCCTTCGTAATCCGCGGGGCGGCCAGCGGTGCGTGGAGCTTGGAGTTCCCGGTGCGGCGCACCAGCATCAGCAAACCAATGCAACCGGCGGCGTTTCGGCCCCAGCCGCGCCGGTGGCTGGCGATCGACATGGACAAGGTGCCGATGCCCGCGGGTACCGACCCGGTCGGCGATCCGGACGACGCCATCGAATATCTGCGCGGCCGGTTGCCCGACGAGTTCCAGGAGGCGAGTTGCTGGTGGCAGTTCACCAGCGGCCAGGGCTTCAAAGGCGACACGCTGAACGCGCGTCTCTGGTTCTGGCTGGACCGGCCGCTGAACGACGTCCAGCTGCGCACCTGGGCGCGCGAGCGGGATCACATCGATGCCGCGCTCTACAACGCGGCCGAACCCCACTACATCGCCGCGCCGATCCTGGGGCCGGGCGTGCGCGACCCGCTGCCCCGCCGTTCGGGCGTCTACCGCGGCGAGGTGGACGCCGTATCGCTGCGCCTGCCGGAGCGCGAGGAAATGGCTGCCCGCGAATGGACGCGCCAGCTGGCCGCCGACGGCGGGGCGGAGGTCGCGCTGCACGAGGTGGTGGACTATCTCAACGCCATCCCGAACGGCGACCTGCCGTACGACGAGTGGCTGTCGGTCGGCTCGAAGGTGAAGGCCGCGGTGGGCGATGCGGGCGAGGACGCATTTGTCGAGTGGTCGGCCCGGTCGAAGAAGCATGACGACGATGTCGCGCGCCGCAAGTACCGCAGCCTGCAGGGCGGCGGCTCGCCGCTGGCGCTGTACCTGATGGCGCGCGACCACGGCTACACCTTCGACCACATTTTTGATCTGGGCGCGATCCGCGTGAACGCGCTGAACCGCGCCAACAGGTCGGCGTCGACGAGCGCCACCGATCCGCTGGAGGATGAGGATTGGGAGATGGAGGATCCAATCCCCCCTGCCCAGCCGGTCGTCGAGGTGGAGGACGAGCCGAACCGATCGGTGTTGATCGAGACCGCCGGAAACGCATTCCCCGAGCCGCTCGGTCTGCTGCGCGAGATCCGCGACCACATCGTGGCCTCGGCCATCTACCCGCAGCCCGAGCTGGCGCTCGCCGCCGCCCTGGCGATTGTGGGGACCGCCATGGGCCGGCGCTACACCTTCAGCAACAACATCCGCGCCAATCTGTACCTGCTCGGCATCGCGCCGTCGGGCAGCGGCAAGGGGCATGTCCTCGGACAGGTGGAGCAGATCCTGGCCGACGCCAAGCTGGACCACTGCCTGGGCGGCATGGCGCCGGCCAGCGGCGCGGCAGTCAATTCGCGCATCGTCGACCACCCGGTGACGCTCTACGCGATCGACGAGTTCGGCATGTTCCTGAAAGCCGCACTGGACAGCAAGGCCCCGCCGCACATGCGCGAGGTGGTGAACGTCTGGACCCAGCTCTACACCAAGTCCGCCGGCCGGTATTCGGAGAAGGACCGCGCCGATCGGAAAGCTGCCGCCCCGCGGGTCGTCCAGCACCCACACCTGACGGTGTTCGGCGTGACCGCCGAGACGCATGTCTGGAGCGGGCTGAACACCGCCGCCTTGACCGACGGCAGCATCGCGCGATTCGCGGTATTCGAGAGCCGTGAGGACTACCCGTACCCGGTGTTCGAACCGAAATCCGGCGCCACCCCGCCCGGCATTGCCGCGGCGCTGCGCACCGTCTACGACCGCGGTGGTGACCCGAACGCCGGCAATCTGGCCGGCGTGAACGCCGAGACCGCGCCGAGCATGCGGCCGGTGTCCGCTTCGCTGGCGGCGGAGTTGATGTTCCGCGAGGCGATGGTCTGGGAATGGCAGAACCGCAAGAAGCACGCCGCCAGCGGCATGGCCTCGATCTACGGTCGGTTCGTCGAGCAGGCGAAGAAGCTGGCCTTCATCCACGCCGTCGGCCGCGACCCGTACCGCGCCACGGTGGAGGAGATCGACGCCCAGTGGGGCCTGGACCTGGCTAGCATGCTGATCGACCACGTCGTGCGCCGAGCGTCGGAGAACGTCGCCGAGAACGAGCAGGAGCGGCGGGTCAAGACCGTGCTGAAGCTGATCCGCGAGGCGCCGGGCGGCAAGCTGCCGATGAACGAGTTGACCCGGCGCACGCAGGCCATCAACTCCCGCGACCGCCGCGACATCATCGACGTGTTGACCCAGTCCGGCCAGATCACCGAGGCCCAGGAGCGCGTGACCGGCGGGCGCCCGCGTACCGTGCTGTCCATCGCCCAGCGTGGGTGATCACAACGATTTATCAAGGAGAAATGCCAGATGACACCAGAACTGACCCGCCTGATCGAAGCGGCGGACGAAGCGGTGCAGGCCATGCAGGCGATGCTGACGACTCAGCCTTTCCAGATGACGGAGCGCTCCGAAAGGCTGGGGAAGGCACACCGCGAGTTGGCGGAATTGTCCAGGGCCGCGGGCATCGACGCCGGTCGCCGGGCCCCATCCCAGCCCGCGCAGGACAGCCTGACCGAGACGGCCAAGCGGATCGCTTGGGCCGTTCATGGCACCGCCGCTGGCGTCAAGGACGTCTTCGATGCGCACGACGGGCCGACGGGCTTGTGGGATGCGCTCTCCACCGCCGAGCGCGAATCCCACCTCTCCGCCGCCCGCGCTACCCAGCCGGTGGGGGAGGTGGTGGTGGATGGCTGGAAACCAATCAGCGAGGCTCCGCAAAACGTCATGATCGACGTTCGGTCGACGACCACCTGTACGTACCGCTGGCGGGCATACCGTCCGGGATCGCCGCAACTTCAGCGAGGCAACAAGGGGCGGTGGCAGCGGGCGACCGATTACGGATGGGAGAACGCTCATCTGCCTGAAAATGGCGAGTGGAAGCCGGTCGAGATCACGCGCGCCGCCGCCATCCGCGGGCGCGGGGAGGGCTGAGGCTATGGCGATCACCACTTCAATTGTTCCAGCCGCCAATATGTTTGACGCCATCGCAAGTTCCTGCGCGACCAAATCAGAATTGCCGATCAGCATCATTGATGCCGCCAAATCCTACGGCCTCGACCACGCTCTTTGGTGTCTTTCGGAACTTCCACAAGATTGGCGTTCAAAGTTGGTTGAACTGGCCCTGGTTTTCGCAAGAGGCGCTATTGAGTTTTCAGGAAACGCAACCGCTTTGGAAGAAATTCTCTCGGTGTCAGAACGATACGCCAAAGGGATAGCCAGCCAAGAAGACGCACGAGCATCAACGCAACAAGCTGAAAGTTTGTACCAAGCCGCACTTGCAGAAGTTGATAGTGAACGGAAAAAGAAAGGTATGGTGTATTGTTTCGACACGGCATACATGCTGTCTTTGAAATCTATTATTGACGCTTCAAAAGTATGCCACTCTTCCGAAATGTCATCCAGCCCAAGCTTGCGCCGCCTTGGGCCATTTGCGGAGAGAAAATACGGGTACGCTTTTTTTGTTGAAATGGCGGCACGTTATGCCCGAATGGCCGCAGGAAGACTTGCAGAACAACGGTACGCAGATGTCATCGAAAACGACAAAAATGTTGTCAAAGACCTCATGGCTAAAGAGCACGAAGCAAGTCTTGCCCCTTATAAATTTTCCTACAACTCAGAAGCATTCAAAAAGGCAGAACGCTATGCCTATTTGGCAAAAGAAAAGATGACAGATGCGTATAAACATATGGCCTCCAATGAAGCTATGGTAAGACAGGCAACAAAAGAGGCGCGTATTTCCGCGTACAATTCGCAAATTCAGCAGTTTATTTTATGGGTTGAGAAGCATTCCAACGGGGTGCCGAGCGTGATCGTCGCCGATGGCGTTACGACCGGCACGGCATTCAGCGCCAAGGAGCCCACCCGATGACCGACACCACCCCCGCCGCGCTGACGCCGGAAGAACTGGCTGGCAAGTTGCAGCAGATCGCCGAGACGCACGCCAAGGCAACCGGCGGCATCTGGCACTCGCATGGCGGCTATCTGAGCACCCGCCCGAACATCACCCGCAGCATCTACGACTTGAACGAGATGGGGCAACAAACCCTGTCATCGCCGTTCCAAGCGGTGCCTTTCTACAGAAAGGACGACGCCAGCTTCTGCGCATCGGCCCATCAGGACGTGCCGTGGCTTGTTGAATTGGCGCAGTCGCAGGCCCGGCAGATCGAGGCACAGCGGGCGGAGATCGAGCGGCTGAAGGCCGAGAATGCGGCGCTTGGCGTGAGGCACGGCATAGCCAAGGCCCGCGCCACCACCGCAGAGGCAGCGCTTGCCGCAATGACGTCCGAGCGGGACAAGGAAGAGGCCGTCGCGCTCGAGCTCATCGACCAGCGCGACGCGGCGGAGAACGCGCTTGGCAAGCTGTTCGCCATGGTCACAGGCCGACCGCCTGAATGGTCCAACCTGTTCGGCTATTCCGAGGCCATGGACGAGTGCGAGGAAGCGCTGTCCACCTCGCTGGAGCGCGAGCGCGGGATGAGGGAGGCACTGACCATGTTCACGAAAGCCCGCTACCAGATCGCCAACAGCGGACCAGCCAATACATGGTCGCTTGATCGGCTGCATGAAGCGTGGGTCAAGGCGTGTGATTGCCTGCCGACTGACCATCAGGAGGGAAAGTCATGATCACCTCTCACTTCTGGCACAGCTTCATCGGCCATCCTCTGATGGCGGTGCTCCACCTGATCGGCGCGGATCGTGCGGGCGATTGGGTTCATGACCGCCTGTTTGCAGAGCCCCAGGAGCCCGCCCGATGACCACCTCCCCCACCGCCGCGACGCGGCTCCCGTCCGCAGCGCAACGGAAATGGCTCAGCCGAGCCGATGACAATGGCAACCTGCCGACCTTCTGGGGGACGACTGGCCGCACGAAGGAGGCTTGCATATCGGCGGGGTGGGCAGAGAGGCGATCCGAGGCCTCCTGCGTCATCACCGACGCCGGCCGCGCGGCATTGGAAAATCACAAATGAGCAAGACAACTACCGCCGCGGCATCCGAGCCGGCTCCCGAAGAGCGATCTGCCGCCGTTGCCGAAAAGTGGCGCATGGCCCTGAGCCGCGGGCAAGACAAGGAACTCGCCACCGACATCACCGCCGCCATCAGCGCGGCGAATTGCGCCGGTCGGGAGGCGATGCGCAAGGAGTGTATTAACGTCTGCGTCGTTACGGCAAACTTGCAGCGGTCGGCCAAGAGCTACATGACCAACGAATTGGTGATAAAAAGGATGGAGGGAGGCGAGGACGCGGCACTGAGCATCGCGTCCGCCATCGAGATGCTTCCGAAGGACACGCCGGAGAAGAGGGTGGAACCATGAAGGCGATCCTGGTGTTGGTGGGTGCGCTTGCGGCGGCCGGCTGCGTGCCGCTGGAGGTCGCTGGTCGGGTCGTCATGATTGCAGGCCAGGCCAGCAAGAAGGAGCGCCCGGACCGGCCCACATCTGACGTGGAGGTGGTCCGCTGCCGGGTCGCCAGTGGGGCGGAGGTGATCACGGCCCCGCGGAACTGCGTCGAGCCGGCGGGGTGATGAGTATCAAGCTGTTGATGTCGGCGTCTTGCGCTCTATGCTCCCGAAGCACTGGTCAGGAGCCACAGAACCAGTATTCTGCCTCGGCCTGAAGCCCCCTGCGCGAGAGAGTTTTGGGTCGATGTGGTTTCCAGGCTGGCGGGACGCATGATTACGACGAAGGCTCCAAACGACTGGCGAGGGCTTCAGAACGATGTTGCTCGCATCCTGCGGGAATGCGGCTTCAACGTTGAGGTCGAGAAAGTCATTCAGGGAGCGCGTGGCGCAGTTGAAATCGACGTGTACGCCGAGGAAAACGTCCGAGGCCGGAAATATTCAATTGTTTGTGAATGCAAAAATTGGAAATCTCGTGTCCCCCAGAACGTCATACATGGATTCCGTACTGTCCTAGGGGATGTTGGCGCTAACATTGGCTATATTATCTCGACCGCCGGGTTCCAATCTGGTTCGTTCAATGCTGCCGATCTAACAAATGTCAAGCTCGTAGATTGGTCTGAATTTCAGGATGATTTTGAAGGAAGTTGGTACGATAATTTCTTTGTTCCAGAGATAACGCGTCGCCTCGACCCTCTGCTTAGGTATACTGAACCGTTGTTGCCGAGGTGGGTCGATGAATTGTCCGATGAGGACGCAGAGCAATTCTTTCGTCTGAAGAAGAAATACGACGAATTTGGTTTGCTGATGATGACGTTCTCGATTTATCTTCGCTTCATGAACGCTGCCAAGATCGAACTGCCGCTGTCGAATTGCCCTCCGATCCACCCTGGTTTTGGCGCATCAATCCCGCAAGATATTCTAGAACACACCAGTTATCGGGAGTTTCTGGAGGATGCTTTTGCGTTTGGGGAGGAGGGCCTTGCACAATTCAAGGCAATTCACGACCGATACGTGCCCTGAACGGAGGTTGACCGAGGCGAATGATCATCGCAATCATGCTCGCACGCGCCGATCAGCGTGCCTGTTTTGCGCGTCTACACCGACGCCACGATCTGCGACATCGCGTGAACAAGCGAACAGGCCCGGGCGCGTAGCCCGGGCCTGTTGCGTTGTGGGGTGTCGCGGTGGGGCGGGTCGGGTTGGCGATCTGGGGGTTCATCAGAAGCCCGCTGATTGTGTCGCCGTGTGGCGGCTACCCATCAATCAGCGGGCTTCTGGAGTTCATGGCGGGGATGCCATGGATCACGAGTGGCCTTTCCGGAGAAGCCAGAAGATGGCTGCCGCACCGCTGCCGCAGATAGTGAGCATGCCTCTGGCGACCAGGATTTGTGCCGCAGATGGCTCAGCGCCGGCCGTGATCGAGATCACGAACGCGACGAGGCCGCTGGCGAAGGTAATGGCCAGAACGGCGATGAAGATGGCGGTAAACTGGTCTTTCATGTGCGTGTCCTCGTTCTAGAGGACGGCGATATGGCGGGGCGTACTGGCGCATAAGCCGAGCAACCCCAATCGCCATCCTGGATTGGATGGTTCATGGAGTTCCTCGGTGCCTCCCGCCTCGGACGCGGCCCTTGGAACATGCCGCAGCCAGGGTTAGCCCCGACAGTGGCGGACTTGATCGACGTCGGTAGATCGCACCCCGGAGAAGCGGGACCCGGACGATCTCCCGCTAGTGCGGGATGACGCATATTTACCAACCTGACCGTAACGCGGCTCGTCGGGTCGCGCAAGAGGCTTGCGAGGGGATTTGATCTGGTGCGCAGGTGCGTGTCTCATGGGCCGCTCCTTAGGTGCCGTCACCCCGTGGCACATAGGGCAGTTGGGTAACTTTAGGGCTTTCATCATTCGTCAAATTAAAATTTTTCTCTAAAATCGCGAATACGCGTTACAGATCAATGAGTTAGAAACATCAGATCCGACTTACGTCATGCTAAACACAGACACACAGACAGATATGGGGAGTGAGTGAGGAGAGAGAGACCCCCGCTGACGGAATGAGAGAAGGGTAGTGTATTATATAATATATATAATTATATATATAATATATACCTATACCTCTAGGATTCCTTGGTTCTTCCTTATTCATTAACTTATTCAAACATTCTTCAATAGCGTCATTCACCGCGCGTGATGCAAGGTGAGGGAAATGATGTAAGTGGGCCCGGAAGCCGGTGGGCAATCTCAATTCTTCGATGATTATTTAAATAAGCACGCATGAAACAAAAGAAGTGGCCGTTGGTTGAGCCCGGCAGTGGGTGACCGATGGAGGTGGTGATGGAGGGTGGCATGAGCGCCGGAAACGGGCTGAGCGACATCGGTGCGAGCGACGTCGTCATCATGAAGCAGAAGGTCGATATCGTGATGGCGTGCAAGGCCATCAACGGCTTGGTGGCGGCCAGGAAGCTGTGGAAGGAGTTCGGGTTGCCCGGGGAGACGCTGGAGAGGGCGGACGAGCCCCTCGGCGAGGCGAAGTTCGGGCCCCAGGATCGCTCGGAATATGTGAGGCGTCGGATCGTGGGCGCGTTGACGGTGGCCGGCGAGAGCGGGCTTACGCTCAGCGAGATGTGCAACAAGGGGCAGGGCATCACAGCCGACGAGCGCCGGGTGGCGCTGGAAGCCCTGCGTTTGCAGGGAGTGGTGGAGTTCTGCATGTTGCGCAACGGACGCGGACGCAGCGGGCAGGCGTGGCGGATGGTGTCGGCGGGGAAGTAAGATAGCGGGCGAGGAATTGCTTAAAACTCCATAAATTTAAATTTTGGTGGGGTGGGGGAGGGCGCGCGGAGCCCACAAATCCCACATCGCTCGGCCGGCCGGCGCCCTGGATTTTTTGGGAGCGACGGCCCGCTATCTTTTCTGTAGGGGTTTTCTGTACGGCGAGATTTCTGTACGGGTTTTCTGTACGACGCTGGGCCGTACAGAAAACCCCTCTCGCAAGTCGCCTTGGCAGATGGCGGAATCCCTAGCGTTTGCTGGCGTTCTTTGGGCCGTACAAAAAACATGTGTTTTCTGTAGGGCGCTGTTGCGTACAGAAATGGGTGATGATAATTTCTGTACGATCACCGCCACGGAGATAATCATGGCCGACGAAGTAGAATCCATAAAAGCCCCCGAGCCTGGGACGTACGTTGGCATCGTTGATGGCAACAGCGCCATCTTCGCCGTCAGCCGCACCACGATCCGCGCGGCATGGGTCGAAGGTTCCGGCCCCAATGACGAAGATTTTTATTGGGATGGGGAAACATGGCCAATACGAAACGGGGAATTCTCTCCGGCATGGCCTGGGCGTCAGCCTGGCGCAGTGGTGCTGTTCCGCAAGGGCGATAGCACAGGTCCGCGCAAATGACCCGCGCAGCCCTCTACCTCCGCGTCAGCACCGACGAGCAGACGACGGAGAACCAGCGCCGCGAGCTGGAGGCCCTGGCAGAACGCCGGGGCTGGAGCGTGGTCGAGGTATTCGAAGACGCCGGCGTGTCCGGCGCCAAGGGGCGCGACAAGCGGCCCGGCCTCGACCGCGCGATGAAGGCAGCCACGCGCGGCAAGATCGACGTGCTGATGGCCTGGTCGATCGACCGCCTCGGCCGCAGTCTTCAGGGGCTGGTCGAGACGATCGAGGACTTGCGTGCCGCTGGCGTGGGCCTCTACCTGCACCAGCAGGCGGTGGACACTACCACGCCCAGCGGCAAGGCCATGGTGCAGATGTGCGGCGTGTTCGCCGAGTTCGAGCGCGCCATGATCCAGGAGCGCGTCAAGTCCGGGCTGGCGCGAGCAGTGGCCCAAGGTAAGACCCTCGGCCGCCCACGCGTGCCGCCGCACAAGGAGGAGCACATCAGGCGCCTCCTGCTGGCCGGCACCAGCGTCCACAAAGCCGCCCAGATGGTCGGCGTGGGGGCGGGGACCGTGCAGCGGATCAAGGCGAGCCTGGCGCCGCCGGCGGATGCCGGATCGCCAGCAGACCAGCCGCCGGTTACCGACCGCCTGCGCCAATCCATCCTGCACCGGCATGCCGCCGGCAAGACGGTGGAGCAAATCCAGAAGGCCCTGCGCACCACCCTGGGCGAGCAGGTGCCGGTCGAGGAGATCGAACGAGTGATTGAGGAAGCGGCGTCCTGAAAGGGACGCCGCTTTTCTTTTGGAAACGCTCAGAAAACTCAATCTATACTTGACGTCATGAAGTAAAAACGATATAGTTAGTTCATCAAGACGACGGAGACGAAGTCTAGATGCTCAAGAGGCGCCCGCGGGTTACTCAAGAGCGCGGCAGGAGGAACACCGCTCCACTGAAATCGAGGGTGTGGCAAGATCGGCAGCCCAGTCGAACCAACGCAGAAGCGAGCGTCAATCGCTAGACCCCGGTGGGGCTGATGCAACGCAGGCCACGGAGCATCACGATACGAACGGCACCATGTCTCGTATGCAAGAGGACCGTTCGGGTGGATAGAAGATTGACAGCAAGCTTACCCGTGCATGCGAGCGGGCGGAGGGGTCGATCATCGAAAGCCACAGCAAAACGGCGTCAGCGTGAGCTGGCGCCGCTTTTCGTTTGGCGCGACCGCATCCTCTGCGCCCAGGACAATCTTCCGATCACGGGGTGATCAACCAGGAGATTGCCGCATAATTCATGTTGCGCGACGGCAGAGCAGTAATCGCCGGGAAATTCGGTCTAGACCGAATAGGATGATGGTCACATCATTGTGTGACGGAAATGGATGAGGATGCGGTGTGGCTGTGAGCAAGTTCACACCGTGTGAAGCGGAAATGGATGAGGGGCAGGGATGAGGCATTTTCGGTATCGTAAATTCATAAAATCGAAAATCCGAGCGCCCATACTTCATTCGACGTCCTGCATCAACATCATTTTTTTCGTTGATAGCACGCCTAGCGACAAGAAGGCTCTTGTCTGCATACGCGCACGCGAGACAGGATATGGTGCAGTGGCGCCCCGGTCCTCGATTGCGAGCCGCGGTCTGGAGCGCCACTGCTGACCGCAATTGAAAGGAAGCAGTCATGACCGACGCTATCACGAGATCAACGACCGCGACAGGAGAACAAAACGACCCCGTCGCGCAGCTGGCGCAGGCCGTGCGCCGCCACATCGTCACCGACGGCGCCGAGCCGGTGTGCGAGATGCGCGAGATCGAGGTCTTGGACAGCCCCGGCAGCGACCGCCGGTCGATCGCCGCGTCCCTCTACCTGGCGCAGGACATTGCGGCAGGTAGAGGGACGCGGCGACCAGCGGGAGGGGTGGCGCCGCGTCGCGCAAGCAGCCCAGCGCCTCGCCGGCAATGACGACGACCTGCAGGTGATTGGCAGGTTCTACGCCCAGGCCGGCTGACGCGCCATCGCCGGTATCGACACAGCAACGCCCCGCACGGAGGAATCCGGCGGGGCGTTTTGCTTTCGTTCATCCAATTTGTCGCATCCGAACCGACGGCGGTTGACTGGCGCTGCCAATCGTGCTTGCGCTTTACAAGTAAAGCTAAGACCCGTGATGCCATGTGATGGCATGTGACGTTGTTACCGAAAGCGCTACGCCGTAGCGGCCATGCATTCACCGCACCTATTGACTTCGCCGGCCGTGCGCGCTAGGTGCGAAAACAACGTCAAACCATGTGGCGGATCCGCCAGATGTGGCGGGTCAGTCTGCGGTCAAGGGTTATTTTTTATAAATAAGCCATGGGATACGGCTTTTTGACTGTTGCGCGCGGGCGCGCTCGTTGCCAAGCTATACACGCGACGACGCCCCAGCCCCCGATTGGAACCCGCTGGCTGGGGCGTCGATGCCGTTCATTGGAAAAGGAACAGCT
>NZ_CP167908.1:0-52199 GCF_041507355.1 Azospirillum sp. HJ39
GAAAATTTCCGCGCATCCGAGAATGCGCGGCGAAGTCCTGGGGCCGAATGGTCAGATCAAGGACACGGTAATGCGCAGTGGCTCCGTGCAGGCCGCTATCTACGAACCGCACGGAGCCACAGGAAAATTTTTTGTAACGTCACAAAAATTAGCTTTCGAGATTCGAGCCCGTCAGCGCAGCGGCCTTGGCCATGAACCGCGCTTCGCGGATGATCGGGCCGAAAACGCGGTGTGTCTCCAGTTGGTGCAGCTTCTCGGCCGGCATATGCTCGGTCATGGCGGCGATCAGCAGCAACCTGTGCACGTCTATCCGGGCCTTTCGGTCACGGCTCGCCGCCATTCGCTCAGCGGCGCCGGGGGCGTCGGGCTTGCGAGGGCGACCACGCTTGCGCCTCGGCTGCGGGTCCGTCTGGTCGATTTTCTGCAACGTTACAGAAAATTGGTAGGTCTGTGAGGTTCCGGGCAGCAAGCCGTCAGAGACTGGCACAAGACAGGGCACACCATCGGCGCCGGCAGTGCCGGCAGCCAGTAGCGCACGCACCAAATCGGGTGACACCTCCAGGCGGCGGCGGACCAAGTGCCACTGTGGCGGCCCGTCAACCTGGAAGGTCTGCACGACGCGCTCGGCCGGGTCGGCGGTCATCAAGGAAGCGAGACGTTCGACGCTGCCAATCGGTCGATTCTGGTCGATCATGGATTTAGCCGCCTCTTTTCGTCTGCACTGCCGCTTCGATCCACTGTTCCAATGCCGGCTTCCACCGGGTGTCGGAATAGAGGGCGTCGCGCCGCTTCACAAGGCGCCGCTGCATCTCAATCCGCAAATCGGTGTCGCTGGCGAGACGGACGGCCAAATCTACCAGCGCGTGCTTGTCGGCGGCTATGAGTTCGTGAAGGTCCAGTTCAGCAAGGATGCCGGCAGTATGGCGACCGCGCATGAAGACGCCGGGTGTGGTGATCGGAACCAACCCGCACGCGACGGCTTCGAGCGTTGTCCGTCCTCCGGACCATTCCAGGCTGTCGAGGAAAATGTCGCAGGTCATATTGAGTGCCAGGTAGTCGGGGCGGTCCATTGTCGGCGCCCATACGACATGACGGTTCGCGTCCAAGCCCTGGGCGGCAAATGCTCGGTCGAGGCGGCGCTTAAACCCTGCGACAACCTCTTTACCGGATGACGCCAGAAAGACGAAGCGGGCATTCGGTACACGCGCGGCGATCCTCGGCCAAACGTCGTCATGCTGTGGCAGCAACTTATAGAGGGACTGCGCGCAGAAAAACACAACATCACTTGCCGCCAACCCAAGGCTTTCTCGATCTGCCGACTGTGCGGGCAGTGTCGGCGGGGTGACGGAAACCGCTAGACCGGGCAGGCGCAGCAATCGCTCGCTGTAATGCTCGTCGGCGCCTTCCGGCTCCATGGCGTCGGCAGACAGAAACCAGTCGATGGCTTGCAATCCGGTCGTCACCGGGTGCCCCCAAGTCACCGCCTGGACGGGGGCGAGGCGCATGCTTCCGAGAATTTGACCGGCCGGGTCCATGCCGATGTCGAGGTGCACCAGAACGTCGAGGGCATCGGCGCGCAGCTGCTGGGCCGCCTTCACAACGTCGTCCGGCAAGGTCCGATAGTGCTCCACCTCCGCAGCTAACAGGCGGGCAACGGCGTCCCCCTCACCCTCCCCGTAAACCCTGACCTCGAACCGGGTCCGGTCGAGGCTGGTGAGCCAAGAGCGGAAGAGGTACAGCACGGTGTGATCGCGAAGGTGTGCGGAACGGAAGCCGATGCGTATCCGCTTGCCGGGCCGGCGGCTGCGCGCGGGCGGCTGGGTCAGATCCGGATGGCGAGCGGCGACGATGGTATGAACGAAGCTGCCCCACCGCTCGGCTATCGCGCGGTCGTCGTGCCCCTGATAGGCGAGGTAGAAATTCGTGGTGTCGGCGATTGCCTCGAAAGTGGCGGATAGCGTCGCTGGGTCCGCCGGCGCCGTGGCTGGCAACGCTTCCATCGTCTCGGTGATCCTGCGGCGCCACTCTCCGACCTGAGCGGGAGTGTCGTAAATCACGGGCAGCAGTCGCGCCAGCAGCATACGGGCGCGCACAAAGCCGGGATCAAGCTGCAACGCGTGCTGAAGCTGCGCCGCCGCTTCTTCAGTACGGTTCAGCGCGCGGAGTCCGCGGCCGTATGCGTACCGCAATTCTGGTTTGTTTGGGTCAACCGCCGTGGCCCGGCGGAACGCACTCGCGGCCTCGTCGTCGCGCTTCTCGGCGCCGGCAACCACCCCCCACCCGTTCCACAGCAGCGGGTGCGCCGGATGGACCGCAAGACCCGATTCCAAGACCTGTGCAGCGCGGCGCCAGTCGCGCAGGGCGCTGTAGCAACGGGCGGCCTCCAAAAAGCCGTCAGGATTGGCCGGTGAAGTCGCCATCACGACGGCATAGGCGGCTGCGGCCGCTTTGGGATCGCCCGCCGCGTGAAGGGCACGGCCTAGCGTGAAATGAATGTCTCCATTCCTGGGCTGTTCAAGAGCGAGACGCCGGAGCGCGGGCAAAGCCTTGGCCGGATTTCCGTCCTGGCACTCCAGCAGTGCCAGCAAATAGCGGCCGTCAGCGTTCCGCGCATCGAGGCGTAGCGCCTGCTGGTAGAGCGTTCGAGCCTGGGACAGCTGGCCCGACTGGTGCAGCGTCACCGCACGCTGAAGAATGGGAAAAGCCTTGCTCATATGCGTCCAACTGATCCGGAATCCGGGCCGTCAGGCCCCCATGGCGTCGCTGTCCCCCGCAGGGGGGCGGCGGCGTCTGCAAAAAGGCGGCGGCGCTACCTCGGCAGATTCAGAAAGGCACGCGTCGCCGTCTCGAACCCTTCGCGCTGGTCGGCCGGCACGCTGTCCAGGACGGCAGCCAAGAGGCTCTGCCGCTCCGCTTCGGATAGGGCCGTTGACGCCTTGGCAATGGCGCGCTGCACCTTCTCACGGTCGGGCAAACCGGCGGCTTGCTGACGCGCACGGGTGGCGCGGGTGCGCTCGGTCGAGGTCTGCGGGCGGTCGGCAATCGGTGGGCGAGGCATTGAAGGCACCATGTTGGACGGCTCCGGATCGTAGGGAATGCGCGGCGGCGCGGCAAGGTTGCTCCTTGCCGCGCCTGGGTCGGGGTCGGGGCTGGACGGTTCACGCCCGGTGGATCGGATCGGCGTGGCCAGCGGCGACGATGCGGGCGAAGGCCGCGAAGGTGACGATTGCCCGGCCGGTGTGGCTGTGTCCGAACTCGCGCCGGGTGGCGCTGCTGGCGGGCTGGCTGTCGATCCCGACACGCACGGCGCCGACGTTGCGCAGCACGTCGCGGGCCTCGGTGTCGCGGGCGATGGGCCAATAGAGCGTCACCCGGTCGGCGGTGGGCACGCGGACGAAGCGAAGGACGGTCGATGTCGGCGCGGCAACGGGGGCGGTAGCCTGGGCGGTCTGCTGGTTGTCGTTGTTCGGCTGCTGCAACATGGGTGTTCCTCCTGGTGGGACCGGCGGCGCCTGCCGCCGGTCGTGGCGTGTGAGGGTCAAGCGGCAAGGGCGATGGGGTGGGTGTCCTGGTCGACCGGGGGCAGGGCCAGAGGGTCGGCCGTCGTGTCGGTCGGGTGGGCCTCGGTGTCGGTCGGTTCGCGGTCCTGGTGGCGGTCGCCTTGGCGATCGGCGCCGTGGTCGTCCGTGGCGGCGGCGTTCAGACTCTGCCCGTCGTCCTGGGCGACGTGCTGCTCGGCCGCTTCCTCCTGCTGGTCAAGGTGCGGACGGAGCGGGACGGGAAGCCAACCGCTACCGGCAAGCCGCAACTCGGCTTCGGCAACCAATGCCGCCTTCTTCATGTTGGCGAGGTTGTCAGCCGCCTCCGGCGACACGCCTTCGCGCACGGCGTCGAGAATGGCGTCCTTGGGCACTGAGGCGAGGTAGGTTTCTGCGGTCGGCGCCCACCACTTGGCCATGTCGAGGCCAAGAGATGCGCCGAGGTCGTTGGAGGCGACCAAGCGTTCATCAAACTCCGTGTTGTGGGCGTGGCGAACCGCGTTGACGGTCTGCGCGGTGCAATAGGCCAGCAGGGACAGAACAGTTTCGTGGTCCTGCTCCGTGAGCCATTCCCATGCCTCGTGATGCGCGGCCGGGATGCGGAGCAACCACCATCCGTGACGGTCGGTCACTGCCTGCTTGGCGGCGCACCCCTCGATCCCTTCGGCGTCGAGGGCGGCGGCGCGGCCGCGCTGGTCTACGCTGATTTCCAGGGCGCTGGGGCGGCTGTAGCTGCTCGTCCCGTAGAAGATCGGAGCCATGAGGTTATGGACGATGGCGACCAATGCCACGTCGGGGCGCTCCATGAGTTCGGCGCGCAGGGCCATGGTGCGCTGAGCGGTCAAGCGGAGCATGAGGGCGGCGGTCATGGGCTTGCGCGCGCCTGCCGTGCTCTCGGTCGCGCCGTCGCTGTCCTGCTCGGCCGCACCCTGGCGGATGGCGCGCTCATCTTCCGGCCGCACCATGCCCCGGTCGATCTGCACCGCGCCTTGGTAGTCGAGGCTCACCAGTGCGCCAGCGATGGCCAGCTTTTCAGCGGACCAATGGTCCTCGCGGGCACGGATCGTCTGCATCTGCTCGTCAAGCGCCGCCAGTGCTGCGGGGTCGGCGTCGTCCTGCTCCGCGAGGGCGTCGTATTCCTGCTCCAACCGTTCCAGTTCGGCGGCGTCGGCCTCCGACAACGGCACATCCTCGGCGTGAATGCGGGCGAACGTGTTGCGGCGCTCGTAGGTGACGTGCGTTTGCACCTCCACCCACTTCCACCCCTCGGCGCGCACCTGGGCGGCGACCGTTTCCAGCTTTTCCAGCGCCAGCCGTTCGACCAAAGCCGCGTCCGTCCAGGGTGCGGCACCGGGCGCCGCAAAGAGGTCCTGGCGCACCGTTCCACCGGCGGCAAGGTAGGCGTCTGCGGTGATGAAGCGGGCGCGGCGGTCGGTCGTCGGGTTCACGTCGTCGTGGGTGAGGGCGGAGCGGATGCTTTGCGGGTCGCGGCGATACTCGGGCGCCTCGAAATAGGCCGCCTCTTGCTCGGCGTGGCTGTCGCTGAGGGCGAAAGCCTGCATGTGCGCGGCCGTCAGCTTGCCGGTGCGGTAGAGGTCCAGCAGCTTGGGCGACACCTGGGCCAGTCGTAGGCGGCGGCTCACATACAGCGGTTCCACGCCAAAGCGGGCGGCGAGGTCCTCCACGGTGGCGCCTTCCTGGTCGATGATGACGCGGTACGCCTCGAACTCGTCGGCCGGGTGCATCGCTTCGCGGATGACGTTTTCAGCCAAGGAGGTTTCGACCGCTTCAGCGGCGGTGCGAACGGTGCAGGGGATGGGATGCCCGGCCGGGATGCGCTTGCGCTTGGCCAGCAGCTTCAGCGCGGCGAGACGGCGCCCCCCGGCGACCACGGCGAACTTGCCGGTCGGCTTGCCGTCTTTCTCCACCGGCACCACCGCAAGGTTATGGATAAGCCCCTTCGCCTCGATGTTGGCGGCGAGCTGGTCGAGGGTCTGCCCGCCGGTCTTCCGCACGTTCTGCTTTGACGACACCAGCTTTGAGAGGGCGATTTCAACGATGGGGGAGGTGATGGCGGCGGTGTGCATGGCGGATTCCTCGGGATCGGAAGGGGGGAAAGCGGGGGGAGGGCTGCGCCTCCCCCGGCCGGATCAGCCGACAAGCTGATAAGCGGCGGTGCGGATGAGGCTTTGCAGGTCGTCTTGGATGAGCGGGACCGGCACGGACCAAAGCCGCCCCCTGCGGTAGTCCTCGACGGCTGGCCGGGGCGTGTCCTTGAGGTTTCCGGCGTAGTCGGTGAAAACCTGGGTGATGGCGCGTTCAATGAGCGCGTCCGACTCTTCGCGTCGGGTGCTGAGGTACTGCACCCCTCCGAAAATCGAGATAAACGGGGAGGTTTCGAAGGACGCCAGATCCTGCATGCTGTCGAACCGCCCGCCTTTGAACGCGGACACCACGTCTTCGACCTGGGCGACGGTCGGGCCGTCCTCCCACGACACGCCGATGCTGCTATGGTGCTGCTTGCGCACCGAAAACTTGATGCCGGGGAAGCTCTTTTTCAGGACGGCGCGAACGTTGGCGGCTGCAAGCCGTCCGTCGCGCTCGCCATTGCCTTGGGTCAGGTGCGCCCACTCCGGCGCCTCTTTCAGCCGCGCCACCTCGGCCGCAAAAGCGGCCTTCTCGGCGGCGGCGGCGGCGGTCTTGTTAGCGGTGACTTCCTCGGCGTACGCCAGGGCGGCGGCGATGCGGTTGGCTCCCCACACTTCGTCAAAAATCGTCCACTGCACGCCGTGGATGATGGCTTCCGGCAGGCGGTTGGAAATGCTGCCGTCGTCAAACACCACGTCGAAAGTCGCGGAACCGCCGCTGCAACCGATGCCGCACAGGCTGCGGATGGTGTCCGGGCGCTGCTCGCCATGGATCGCGTACACGGTGCCTTCGCGGCCACCGTAGAGGATGCAGTGCAGGCGGGTTCCGATGACGACGGGGGTGATGGTGGTGGAGGTCATGCGGGTCACTCCTGGATCTGAGCGATGGAGGGGGGCACGCAACCGGCGTGCGTCACGATGAAGCCGGCGGCGGTCAAGGCGGCGGCGAGTTGGGCGGGGGTGTCGGCGGTCGGCTGCTGGTTGACGTAGGAGTCTCGGCCGGGATGCATGGCGAAGCCGTGCCGCCGATAGATCCGCACGATGCGCGCGGCCATGGTGTCGGACGGGAACGGGGCGACGGTCGGTCGGAAGGCAAGGGCGCCGCTGATCCGTCCATAGTTCTCGTCACGCCAGTTGATGACGATGGCGACCGGGGAGCGGGTGGCGATGGGGCGGGGTTGGCTGGTCAAGGCGTGCTCCTGGCTGAGTGCAGGCAAAGGGCGGGCGTGCGGCGCCGTGGCGCCGTCATGGCTGCGTCTGCGGTGATTGGGGGTGAGGTTGCCGGGCCGTCCGCGCCTGGGGCTGCGGGCGGTCGGGAAACCCCGCCTTGTGCGGCTAGGGTCGGCTCAAGGGGCCGTCCAGCAGGCGACGGGCGGCGCGGGTGGCGCTCTGCCGCGTCGTATAGTCGTGGTCCAGTTGACGCAGGAAACCGCGCGCCTTGGCCATGGGTTCGACACGAGCGAGCGAAACGTCGCCTTCCTTCGGCTCCACGATCAGGCCGAAGCTGATAAGGCCGTTCAGGCCGATGGCCGCAGGGTCGTCCTGCTCGACATGGACGAAGAAATGCGCGTTCTGAAAGGTCCGGGTGGTGACGGGATCCAGATCATAGACAGTCACGGCAAGGCTCCGGGGAGGGGGGCGGTGGTGGCGGAGGCTTCCGCCTCGCTCCGTTTGTGTCCCCATTATAACGCTACGCGTAGCGATTGGAAGGCTAACGCTACGCGTAGCGAAACATAACAGCCATGCGGTGAAGGTATGTCAATGACAGGGTTGGCCCTTGCCGATACCCCGTCATTGACATATAATCAGGGCATGACGAACCAACCCACCATCCCCCAAGCCGTTGTCGAAACCGCGCCCTACCTCGCGCGTGCTGCGGGCTGCATGACCGAAGCCGAGCGGGCCGATGCGCTGGTGATGATCGGTCTCGACCCTGAGCGGGGCCAGTTGGTCCGGGGCGGTGGTGGGATCCGCAAGATCCGCTTCGCAACCGGATCTGGCGGCAAGAGCGGCGGCGTGCGGATCATCTATTACTACTATGACCGGCAACATCCGGTCTTCCTGCTCACTGCTTACGCGAAGGCACGGCAGGAAAATCTGACCGACGCGCAAAAAAACGCCTTCGCGAAGGTGGTTAAACAGCTACTCGAAACTTACTGAGGGTTAAATCATGGATGACGAACTGTTCACCGATCTCATGGAAGGCATGAAAGAGGCCGTTGCTTACCAGCAAGGCAAAGCTTCGCCTGCAACCCGTGTTCATACCGTGGAAGTGGAGGATATCGACGTTAAGGCGCTCCGCCAGCGGCTGGGCATGACGCAGGAAGGCTTTGCGTCGGCCTTTTCGTTCAAGGTGAACACGGTTGCGCAATGGGAACAGCGCCGCCGCTTCCCACGCGGGCCGGAACGGACTCTGTTGCGTGTGATCGAACGCGAACCGGACGCGGTGCGCAGGGCCTTGGCGGGCTAACGCCCCCCAAGGCGGGCAACCGCCGCTCCACCCCACCCATCGCTAAGCAGATCCCGTTTCCGGATCTGGCACGAGCGCGGGCTTAGGGGAACTCGGCCCCCGGCCTTTAGCACGGCCCGAGAGGGTCGCCGGGGGCCTAGTTCCCCTTGCCCGCGCGTGGCACGGGCGAACGATCCTGCCGTGGGGCCCCGCTTCAGCGGGGATGGGCCGCTTGCGGCCCATAGGCGGGATCGCTTCGCCTGCGCGACCACTTTTCCGCCGCGGCGGCAGGCGTCCGGCCGGGGACCGGCCGGATAAGACAGTTGGCGCCGAAAGGCGCCTCGATGTGTGTCCAGAGCAAGGCGACGGACACGGCCGCTCTCTTCCGCAGCTGGTGGGCTTCGCCTGCATTCTGGCGCTGCCCATGGGGAGCGGCTGTCCATTATCCCGCCCGAAGGGTGGCCCGCGCAGCGGGACAGATCGTCACCCGACAGGGCCAAGACCCTGGACGGGCTGCACCTCCAGGGATGGCCTGGGAGCCTGTATCCCGTCCAGGGGCTTGGGGATCCGTGCGCGGCCGCGCACGGATCCTAGAGCCGGAGCACTCCAGCGGGAGATTCCGCCTTCGCCAGATCCGAAAAAATGACAAATCAACCCATCGTTCCGCCTTGATTTTATACAATCAAAAAATCATGCGATTATAGATGGATCAAATCTTGCATTTTTTACTGTAAGATTTTAATCATCATCTGCTCCCGCTCAGCACTGCTGATGGTATCGCTCGTAATCAGAACAGAAATCATCGCCACAAGCATGTGAACATCCCGGTTTCGAGCGAGAGTCTTCAAGTCGGCGATCATCACCGCGGGGACTCTGGCCGCTTCTTCGTCATGCTGTTCATGAAGGAACTTCTGAACGATAACGTCGGCGGTATCCAAGAGTTTGCGGCAATACAACGCAGTTTTCATTGTGGGTCCTCTGGTGTGTCTCAGGCTTTGCCGAGCCTTGGGAACGGCATCCAAACCGCTAACTAGACAAGCGCTTCGTATGTCGAATCCTTAGCCTTCTAAGCGTTGCATATCCCTGTATGCAGCTTCTGTTTGCGTGAAACGGGCGGTTAGTTTTCGCTCGAACCGTACACCAAATGGTGCTTTTTTACATCCATCGGGACATAAGTCGCTCCATCGAAGGAAATAGCTTTGCGCGATCTACCGCCTGAAGCGCCCGGCGCATTCAGCGAACTGCTTGAACTTTCTCGCGTTTTGGGCGGCGAGACGATGTTATTCCTGCCGGATGACCGGATTGGTTTCGTGTCGGATAACGTTCGCTCACGCTATCCGTTCTTCGGCTTTCCCGATGGCGCAACCTTTCCGGATCTCTATTGGTCCGTCGTCCATACCGGCATGAGCACGGCCGAGTCGCTGGTGGTCCCGCCGGCGGATTACCTTGCGATGATCGTCAACAGCCGCCGTGCGAACCCTGTGCTGGACTTCCGCAAGCGGTATCAAGTCGAAGGCAGCGCGGTCGATCTGCTGTGTCATCACCGCGCCCTTCCGGACGGATGGACGGCCCAAGTCCGGGTCGACGTGGCGCAGCTGCGCGTGCGCGGCTGGGTCGTCGGCGCGGCTCCAAGATCGGTATTTGAGATGTTGAACACGGTACATGAGACGGAGCGGTTCGAAGCCCTGCTGAACCGGCTATCACTCGGCGTCGCCATTGTCGGGCGCGACCGGTCGGTGCGCTGGGCAAATGCGGCCGCCCGGTTCGCTCTGCTCGGCGGGCTGGGTTGCACGGTCCAGGACGGCCGGTTGATAGCGCTTGATGCGGCAGCCGATATTCGGCTCGGCGAACTGGTGCAGGCGGCGGCCGACCACGGGCGAGGCGGATTCCTCGGTATGCCTTCTGCCGGCAATCCAACGATGGTGTCGGTTGGGGCAGGGCTTTCGGTTGACGATGCGATGATCCTGATTCCTCCGCCGGCGCCGGTGGAGGCGGTGGTGCGCGACGCGCTCGGCACCCTCGGCCTCTCGCCTGGGCAGTGCGACGTGGCTCTGTCGGTTGTGACCGCCGGCGGTCCAGCTGAAGCCGCGGCGTCCACCGGTCGAGCCTACGCCACGGTACGCAAACAGCTGGTCCGGATCTATGCGGTCCTGGGCCTGAGTTTCGGCGTGACCAGTCAGAGGGCGCTCGCGCATCTCATCGGACAGGTTGCGTCAATCGCCGGGGCTTGCCCCCAACAAATGAGGATGCTTGGCTATGAAGATTGCTGATTTGAACCTGGCGCGCGTTGAACGCGATTTGACCAAGCACGGCATGACGCCAATGGCGGCGGCGGAAGCTGTCGCGCTTTATCGTCAGTTCCTGGATCTGGTCCAGCAGCACCCGGACCTGGCGCTGTGCCCACCAAGCGCGGCCGATCTGGCATGGCACGCTCATATGCTGCGATCGGCGGAGTATCGTGCGGACTGTATTGCGCTGTTCGGTGCACCGATCGACCACGACGGCGATGCCTTCGGGACGCCTGACTTCCGGGCCGCCTGGGCGACCACGCGCCAGCTGTGGAAAGAGCGCTTCGGCGTCGATCTGGTCGAGGATCCGGACGCCCGCGATGTGAACAGCCACGCGCCGGCGTCTTGCCTCCGGCCGCTGCCGCGCGCGGCATGAACGCGGCGCCACCGGTCGATGCCGAGAAAGATGCGTTTTTTGGCAACCTATCGGGGGCGCGCGAAAAAAATCAGATCTCCACAATGGGTGACGCTGGCGGAAGCGCCAGAGACACCTATGGAGACCAACAATGTTTCATATTCTAACGAAGCTGTGGCCGGTCCTGCTGTTCTTGACGACGCCTCTGTGGATCGGCTCCGTCAACAGGATCCTGTCCAGCGCCTTCTAAACCGATGGCGGGCGTTATGCCGGACTCTCGCACTTGCACAATGAAGGCTTGGCAGCGGCCGAGTTCGTCAGCGACCCAAGCGCGATAGTCCGGTGTGCCCGGTGCTGGCGGCGGTTCGGGTTGCACGAAACACCCAAGACGCCGGCACCGGGTGCAACGCATGCGGCGCGCAACGTTGAGCAAGCTGGTTCCTGGTCCGACTTTGGAAATCAGCACGTCGACGCGCAGCGTCGACCGGTTGGCACAGCGCGGGTTTCCGATACACCAGACCTCAAGGTTCTTGATGCCGCCCTTGCGGCACCAGTCCAGCGAGTAGTGTCCATAGGCCGTCGCGAAGGTCGGTTTGTTGCTCTCGGGCATGAGAACGAATATAGAACACCTAACCCTCTGGATCCAGCGCCGGCGCGAAGTCGCCGGCCGCCGCCTCCCATACCGCGACAACCCGCTCGGACGTGAACCGTAGCCTCTGGCGGGCTATGGTCGCCGCTTCCTGGATCGTGAGCGCGCGGATCGTGATCCGCTCCGTTCCGTCCAGCCGCCGAAGGATGGCGTGATAGTCGACCTCCGCGGCCTCCCTGCGTGCGGCCACAGCGGCGGCGCGCGCCTCAGCCTTGACCGTAGCGGGTGACTTCCACACCAGCGCCTGGGCGATCAGCGCGGCGCCGGCCGGCGAGAGTGCCCACCCTGCTCCGCCACGGGGGCCGGGCGCCTCGATGGCGAGGCCGCTGGCAATCCACCTTGTGGCCATCTTGCGAACGAGGGTCTGTGTCTGCGGGGTGCGCTGGTCCAGGGTGGGCAGCTGGGCGGCGATGTCGGCCGCCGACCGGCGAACACCGACTTCTCGGCCAAGATACCGTTCCAGTTCGACGCCGCTCAGGTAGTCGGCCCTGGTGAGACGCTTCGGCATGCGGTCCTCACTGGTTCGGTGCTGCTCGTCCTTGGGCCTGCCGTGCGCCGACCACGCGTGACAGCACGTCGGCAACCCTGCCGGCGTAGGCGTCACCGCGCGCCGGATCCCGCGAATGGTAGCGCTGAACGGCCAATGTCCAGTTCCCGGACTCCTGGCGCAGATCCAGAAGGTACAGCGACGCATAGAGCGCATTGCGCAACGGGTCGAGCATATCGTCGGGATGGCGGAACGCGCGTCCATGCCAACGGCTGCTGATCTGCCAACAACCGGCGTCGACGTTCGAGGCGCCGGCATCGAGGGCGCGACGCATGGCGGCGGCGGCCTCCTGTCGGGTCGCGTGCCGGCTGTCTCGGCCGTCGATGTTCAGCACCCACGGCTGCCGGGAACTCTCGACCTGGGCAACTGACACCAGCAAATCGCGCGGGATCGGTAGCACGCTGGCCGCCACCTGGGCGGCAAGGTCGCACACGGTCGCGGCCCGCACCTCGGCGGCGATGGCGCAAAGCGCCAGCGTCGCGGCGGCTGCAAGCCGCCCTAGCTTTCGATGCATCGCGTCCTCACGACCAGGGAGCCGTTCGGCATGGCCATCTGCTCAAGCTCTTGGGCGGCTTTCCGGCAACGGTCCATGGACGGTTCCGGAAAGCGTTCGACGTGCATCTGCGGCTCGCCGGCGGGACCGAAGGCGAGAAAGACGACGACAAGGGTGTAGAGGGCTGACATGGAACCTCCTAGGCGCTGCCGGCTGTGCGGACCATGGATTTCAGGCTGAGCGTGATCGTGGTGCCGATGTCGCGACGTCCGAGCATCGAGGCGAGGTAGCGGGTTCGATCCTTCACGCCGGTCTTGTCGACCGCGGCCGCCAGCACGGCGGCCGCCACGGCGAAGCCGTGCGCCTGCACGGCAATTGGCCAGAGATCCGGCCGGAGATTCCTGAAGTGCGTGGCGAGGATCTGGATTGCTGCGGCACTGATGGTGCTGGGCGTCGGCAACCGCTGGTCGGCAGGGTCCAAGTGGCGGCGGAATGTTGGGCTGGCCACGACAATCAAATCGAACATTTCCGCAGCCTTAGCCTTGTCGCTGGCACGCACCTTGCAACTTGATAGGTCCGAAGGCAATATTTCTACAGGTTCTTTAGAACCGGAGCTTTGTAGATTGTTTTTATGGGGGACTCCTGAGTCCTCCATGCAGGCGATTTCTTCGGAAAAAGCTGGGGACAAGTCGATGCTGTCCATGCGCTCGGCATGGCGCTCGGCACGTCGCAGATCCAACATTTCCTCCTGACGCGCGACGGCGGCCTCGATGTCGTCCAGGCGTGCGCCGAAGGGGCGCAGGTCGATTCCCTGGCGGTCGAGGCGCTGATTCCTGCCGTTGTAGCGACGCACGATGTAGCCGGCCGTCTCTAGCTCGGCCAGCAATCTGCGCACGCACCGGGCTTCGGTTGCGAGACGCATGCACAGATAGTCGTTGCTGACCCACGCATAGGCTTTGCCTGTCTGCCACTTGTCGCTGTGCACATGCTCGGCAAGGACGGCAAGAAGAAGTTGGGCCTTGGTGGAGAGGGTGCGCGAGGTATCAATCTCGCCGCTCTCGTCAAGGTAGGTAAGACAGGCGGTCGCGAATAGAATTAAACGGACGATTTCAGCACTGCATCGGTCGGTGCCATCAAAGCGAGCGGCAATTGTGGCCACATGATTAAAGCCGGGCGCGCGCGCGGCGTGCCCTTTCACGGCTTCTGCATTTGCAGCAGCGTGCATATAACTCTCCGTCGGGGTCTGCGCCGACGCCAAGACATGCAGGGGCGTTGCCGAAAACCTCTTGCAACGAAGACGGAGAGACGCTAGTGTCCGCTCTGCGACAAGTCAGACACCGTTACTTTATCTCTCTCGTCCAGTTAGCCGGGTTATCTGGCTCGCCCTGCCGGGATCAATCTCGGCGGGGCTACTGGCGTTTATGGTCGGTTTCGGCTATGCGGTTTCTGGTTGTCCGGATCTCCTGTGTTGTGTCGCAATGCCCGCAATCTGCACAACATTTTGCAAGCAAGCAACAATTAGTCTACGCGCATTCCCGAAACGGCCTATGGCATCATAACGGGGTATGCACATTCTGCTCCAACCACCCGCGGTTCGCGAGGGGTCGACGGACAGTCGCACGTTGCGCGCGCGGCGTCTTGTGGTATTGCCGCCGTGGCGGTCGAGGGGCGGTCACGGATCCGCCTGGGGCGCGGGATCCGGTAGCTGCTCGATCAGGGACTCCATCGCCTCGGTGCGGCTGGCCGCGCCGATCTGCTCCACATAGGCATCGAGACGCGCCAGCTGGTCGACCGTCAGGTAGACGATTACGCCCTTGCGCCCCTCCTGCTTCAGCCGGTCGCGTTTGGCCCGCATGTAGTCGGCCTGTCGTGCGCGCCGGCGCTGCGTCATGAGCGACGCCATGGGGCAGCACGTCCAGCGCGCTGACGCGCGCTCACCGAGCGATGCGCCGCGATGCGGCGCAAGAGTTGGGGGGGCTCATTGCCGCCCCCCCACAACCCCCCGCTAGCGT
Source organism: Azospirillum sp. HJ39 (assembly GCF_041507355.1). Classification (NCBI taxonomy): domain Bacteria; kingdom Pseudomonadati; phylum Pseudomonadota; class Alphaproteobacteria; order Rhodospirillales; family Azospirillaceae; genus Azospirillum; species Azospirillum sp. HJ39. Next base: position 14,480 of record NZ_CP167908.1, read on the forward strand.
ATTTGCGGAGGATGATTGTGGGGTTGGTTGCAGTGAAGGTATAGTGATGGTGCCGCACAGCCTGGCGAGGCGATGGCGGTGAGGGTGATACCCTAAGTCGAGGGGCCGGGCCAATGGTCTGGCCCCTTTTGATTCCCACTCGCAAGTTCCTGCTTCCTCCGCTGACGGCCGACGAAAGTCTAAGCGCCGTGCGTAGAGAAGTGCAAAACAGTTTACAAGCCCGCCGAACAGTCGCCGTAAAGACAACAAATGCCGCCAATATCGCGAACTTTGGGTAGACTAATCTACGCTTACTTGGCGACCCGTTAGCAGGGTTTGGTTAAGCCTCAGACTGAATGGCTGAATGATTCGGGCATAGCTGCCGACTCAGGGTTCCGGGCGGGTGCGGCGGTGCGTGCTTCGCCGTCCGGAAAAGTGTGTCCAGGCAGGAATAGGGGGGCGACGAAGGAGGGCACCGGAATGCCGGCGGCAGTCCCTGCGACGTAAACGAAAGGTTAACGATAGCCGCGCACGCGGATGGATGCATATCCCCGTATGCGGTCGTGAGAGGTACCACATTCGAGCGATCTTCTAGCTATTTTGTCGATTAGTCGCTATTGTCCGCCTACTAATCGTCGTTTTTAAGGATGCGCAATGCTTAACGGGCGTAGCCACAAGCCAAGCTGCGTCTGTGGGAAGCGGACACGCATCGGTATGGCTCTTGCCGTTGCGGTGCTGAGTGGAAGCATCGAGGCCGGAAAGCCCGCTATGGCATTCGACCTGGGGCGTTCCGCGTGGTCGAAAGTCGCTGCCGAATACGGGTTGGACCCCTACCTGCTCTACGCCGTGGCCTTGGTTGAGTCCCGCAAAGGGAAAGAGGGTGGAATAGCGCCGTCTCCTTTTGCGATTGCGACCGCCAGTCAATCCTTCCAGCCGTCGAGCCGAGAGGAAGCGATCCGCATACTTGATCGTGAGATGAGGAACGGACGAAACGTCGCGATCGGCCTCATGCAGATCAGCTTGAAAGACCACGGGCGCCAAGTAGAGCACGCGGTTGATCTATTCGATCCCTTGAAAAATCTGCGTTTAGGCGCCCGCGTGCTGAACGAGGGGCTGCAAACAGACCATCCGGAGATAGCAGTACGCATCGGACGGTACAACGCATGGCAGCGAACCGACGTTGCCCGGCTGTATGGCCAGAGGGTGCTGGGGGTCTGCGGGCGATTGCGTCAGTTGGCGCGCGCGTCGGGTGCACGCGTGCGGCCATCGCTGTGTGAGAGCGCTTATGTCGCTCAACAGAAAGTAGGGAATCCATGAAACGCTTCCGTTGGGTGCTGGTCGCAACGGCGGCCGCCGTCGCTGTGGGCTGCTCGCCGGTGACCGATGCGAACCGGCCGTCGTTCGAACTTCCGACGCGGCCGCCGGATCCGTCTGTGCCGGGCGCAGAGGAACGGCTCGATAGCCGGCTTACGAAGGACGAACCGGTGCTGACCGTGCCGGTGCCAGCCGGCGCGTTCCGGCCGCGGCGGAGTGGCGGCTTGGAAACGCTGCCGGCAAAGCGGATGCCGGCGTTGATGCTGTCGGGTGCTCCCCTCGGCGCGGCGCTGCAGACTGCGTTGGAAGGGTCGGGCGTCGGGCTGGTGTTCACAGGGGACGAACTGGCCAGCAGTCCGGTGACTGTGGCACTGCCGGCCGGTTCGGTTGCCGAACAGGTGACGGCGTTGTGCACGGCGGGCCGCGCGTGGTGCTCGGCGTCGGCGGACGGACGGCGGGTCGAGGTGTCGCAGCATGCGACCTTCGTCGTGGAATTGCCGCCGGTGCCGGCGACCGTGACGAATGGCGGCGGGCGCTCGTCGGGATCGGACACGGGGTCGAGCGGGTCGGCCGGCGGGTCCGGCGGTGCTGGATCCCCGCGCTCGATGGGGACGGTGAGCTATGCCGGCATGGAGGGTGCGCTGAAAAGCATCCTCGGCGACGGCAATGTGAAGGTCGATAGCGCCGGGCGTACCATCGTGTACCGGGCGACACTGGATCAGGCGGCAGAGGCTGCGACGTATTTCGAACAAGTCAAGCGCAACAACGTGCTTGTGCTGATGGAAACGACAATCGCGGAAGTAAACCTCAACACGAACAATCAGCTGGGCATTCGCTGGGATGTTCTCCAAGCCAAGATTGGGGGTGGTCTGCGTGTCGCGCTGGGCGGCGGGCCGGCTGGCGGTATTTTGTCGCCGTCTGTCAGTGCTTCGGGAATTTACGACGGCAGCCGGCTGACCGCCAGCGTGCTGCTGGATTTCCTGGCGAAAGAGGGCGTTGTCGCGAATGTCCAGACACCGGAACTGACGGCGCTGAGTGGCACGCCTGCCAGCTTCACGAACGGTGGACGGCGGCGCTTCATCACACAGGTTGGTTTCCCGACCAGTGGGAACACTTCCAGCAGCGGGCTGACGATCAACAACGTCGCCAACAATACGGTGTCGACGGAAAGTTACACGCTCGGAATGAACCTGACGGTTAAGCCGCAGTATTACGGCGGTGTCGTCCATGCCGACGTGCTGCTGGACATTGTGGATCTGCAGAACGTCGAGAACATCACAACCGGCACAACGGTCATCCAAAATCCGATCACTTCGGATCGCTACCTGTCGAGCTACGCGATGATGCGGCCGGGACAAGCGTTGCTGCTGGCCGGAATCCGCAAGAAGCGGACGGAGGGCACGGCCGAAGGTCTGCCTGACGGGGATTGGGGGGTGTTTGCGCCGTTGCTGGCGGGAAAGGCGGCGGAGCAAAGCGAACTCGTGATTTTGATGCGTCCGCGCGTCGTGCGGTTCGAGGAAATCGGAGCGTCGAGCGCTCCGGTCATGCCGCCGATGCCTGAACCGCCGGTCGAACAGCGTCGGGCCCCTGGCAAGGGCGAACCGGAGAAGCTGACGCCGCGACGCACGGCGTCGGGGCGTCGGTCGGCGACGGCTCCGGACAAGGCGGTGTCGCGTGGCGATCAAAAGCGGCCGGTCCAGGTGGCGGAAGGCGGACGGTGGGTTGATCGTCTTCCGGTGCCGGCCGGCGATCTGGTGCTCGCACAGGCGGACGGCCGCAGCAGTTCGCTGGCTGCACAGCCGCCTCGAACGGCGGCGGGCGCGGCAGCGGCTGGGCCGGTTGTCCCGCCGGGTGTGCTCGATCCGGTGGAGCGCGTGGTGGAGTTGGGCAAGGTGGAACAGGACCGGGCGGAACATGCGCTGACGGTCTGGAAGAACACTGGCGGTCGGCCAGTGCGTGTTCGTCGGACGGAAGTGACCTCCGACGCGGATACGCGGGTCAAGGTGGTGTCGGACGAATGCTCGGATCGGGACATAGGGCCGGGCGCCAGCTGCGCATTGAAGATCGAGGTGGTGGGGACGCGCCGGGGTGTGCTGCGGGCGTCGGTGGCGCTGCAGCACGATACCGGAATTGGCGCGGTCAATTTGAAGGGCGAGGTGGTCGATAGCGCCGCCCGCCTGTCGACGGCCGGACCCGAACCGAAGGATTTGGAACCTGGGACGAAGGAACTGCGCTTCGCCTCTCTGCCGGCGGAACGGGTGGTGGCTCTGTCGAACCGCTCCGATACCTCGTTGGCGGTGGCCAAAGTTCGCCTCATTGGCGGCGAGCAAGCGGGCATGCGCGTGGTGGAGGATGGATGCAGCGAATTGACCGGCCTGAAGCCCGGCCAAAGCTGCATGGTGGTGGTGAGCTATGCGCCGCCGGCGGTGACGGGCAATGTCGGCGCCGATCTCCTGGTGGTCCACAGCGGGCCGTCGCGGCAGCTTGTGGTGCCGGTTTCCGGGCAAGGCGCGGGCGAAGGTGAGGACGGTGGAAACGTCGTCAATCTGCCGCCAGTGCCGGAATCAGTGATGTATGGCGGCGCTTCGGCCGGCGCGACCGCGCCGGGCGGTGGAGGGCCGGCAAAGCCGGCTGGTGTCGGCGCGCTGCGCCTTGTCGGTGTGCAGGGGGCGCGCCGACTGGTCGATGATGGGACGGGTACGCGAAGCGTCGAGGCTGGGGAGGTAATGCTTGGCGGCCGGGTCTGGAAGGCCAGCATTGGCCGGAATGCGCTGACGCTGGAAGGCGGCGGCGAAAAGCTGGTGCTGACCCTCGGTATGTTCGGCTCTCGGAAGGGGCCGGGTAAATGAGCGGGATCGACCAAAAGACGGTCCAGGGCTTCGAGCGGGTGGCGGCCGTCGAGGTGGCGGCCGCCGCGGCGGCGGGTCGCGAGATCTCACACCAAGCGGTGATGTCTCAGAACCTGTTCCTGAGCATGATGGATGAAGACCCGCGTGGCCGGCGCAACGCCTCGGGCGAGACGCTGCGCTCCATGGTGCCGTACTCGGCCTTTGGCGAGCATTCGCTTATCCCTACTGAATTGACAAACGGTGTGCTCGTCGTCGGAGCAACGGCGGACCATGATCCGGCGGCGGTCGACAATCTGTGCTACGCGGTCCAGGCGGCCGGTTTTGAGGTCGAGACTGTTACGGTCGAGACGTTGGCGCAGCAGGACGTCGAGGAAGCCCTTGCCTCCTTCCGCCCGCCGTCACCGGAGCGGATCGGCGAACTTGCCGCCCATTTCGCCGGGGATCCTGAAAACGGCGGGGACGCGCTGCTGCAGCTGCTGGAGGATGTGTGGACGGAAGCGCTGGACCTGGGCGCGTCGGACATTGATTTCATGTTCTTGCCGGAGACGACGAAGAACTGGATCGCGTTCCATGTGAATGGCGAGCGTGACCTTCGGCACAATATCCCCTCTGTTACGATGGGTGCGCTTGTGTCGCTCGTGAAGCGACAGGCCAAATGTCAGGACTACTCCGTTCGCGAGCGTATTCAGAGCGGTCGCCTTTCGATTTCCTGGCAAGGGCGTTTGATTGATGCCCGCGTTGGTACGGGTCCCATCGAGCCCGATGGCGAAGAAGTCTCGGTGCGTCTCCTGGATCTGGCCAAGGTGCCGCGCTTCCGCGTGCTGACACGGCACATGCCGGATGTTGGCGAGGCGTTGCTGTCGTTGATCCAGGCGCCGGTGAAGGCGTCGGGCTTGGTCATCATATCGGGGCCCACGGCGCAGGGGAAAACCACGTCGCTGGCGTCGATCGAAGGTGCTTATGACCGCGTGCGCCGCAAAATCATCGAAATCTCGCGACCGCCCGAATATCTGGTGCCGTATGTGCTGGCGGAGGACGCGAAAGGTCGCGAAGGGCGCAAGGTAGCGGACCATATCGCCGGCGCGCTGCGCCGTGCGCCGGATGTTTTGGTCGTCCAGGAAGTGTTGACGGAAGAGGACGGAGACGCTTCGGCACAAGCCGTCGATAGCGGTCACCTAACCTATCTGACACTGCACGCCGGCGACGCGCCGCAGACCGTTCAGCGCTACATCGAGCGGCTTGGACAGGACAACCAACGTGTCGCGCACGCCATCGTGGGTGAGCACTTGCGCGTTGTCGTCAATCAACGTTTGGTCCGGACGGTCTGCCATGTGTGCCGCGAGGATGCCGGCCCGGTGCATAAGCACTTCGCGTCGGTCGATCTTCAGCGGTTGAAGCTGAAGCGGGCGACGCCTGTATACCGGCAATCGAAGACGGGGTGCCGATACTGCCGGCACACCGGAGTCAGCGGTCGCGCCCTGGCGGCCGAGACGATGATCCTGCCACGCGAGCCGGAATTTAAGCAGAAGATCATCCAGCTGATTAAAGACCAGCGGTATGACGAAATTCCGCTGTCTGACGGCGTGAAGTTTACCCCTCGGGTCGAGCGGGTCGGGCAGTTGCTGGCTGAAGGTCTGCTGTGCGTCGAGACTGCTGGCGACCTTATGGCGGTGAGGTGACCGATGCAGATTTTTTCGGTCACGTCGCGCGGCCGCGACGGGTCTAGGCCGCGGCTGGAAAACGTGTGGGCGATTGACGCGCAGGATGCACGGGAGCGGGTTGTGCGATCCGGCCGTGACGTGCTTCGGGTGCAGCCGCGCACAGTCCGCAGCTGGTCTGCGTTCTGGCGGGTGAACGCCTTCAGCGAAAGCCTGTTGCGGTCGGTAGCGCAGCAGAGTTTCGCGGTGCCGGCGCAACAGGCGCTCGCGGACTTGATCCGGCGCGAGACGGATCCCTGGAAAATGGCGGTCCTGGCGCCGGCGAAGACGGCGCTTGATGCGGGCGCGAACTTCGTCCAGGCGCTGCGCGCGCTCGAACTCTACGACGAAGCGACTTTGACGATCATCGGCGCCGGCGAAAAGGCGGGCCAGCTGGATGAAGCCGTGGCGCAGGCGGTCGAGCAAGTGCGGGCGAAACGGTCGCGGGCGCGTGCCACTCGGGCGTTCCTGGTCGGCCTTGCCTCGGAATGGTCGGCGCTGTTCAGCGGTGTTTCGTTCGTCCGGTCCAATTACCTGCCCGGTCTGATGATGAGCGGGATCCGGACGGACGATGCGGCCTTGCGAGCGCGCTTCGATTTCGGATTGGCGACAGTGCGGACGATCATGGACACGGCCTTCGTGCTCATGACGTCGGTGACGGTGATCGGCGGCGTCCTGGTACTGGTGCGCTTCGCATTCCGGGGTCGGCGGAACCATTGGTCGGCGCGGATTGTCCAGGCAGTGCCTGGGCTGCGGGCGTCGGTACAGCATGACGCCCTGTCGCTTTCCATGGCGGTTGCCGCGCGCCTGCTGCGCGCCGGCGAGGCGGTCGGACACACGGTCCAGTTCGCGCGGGAGGTTTCGCAGGTTCCTGCGGTGCAAGCCTATTGGGACAGCGTGCATGCGGCGCTCGATGTGGTCGAGCCGGCGCGTGCATTTGCGAGGGCGCCGCTTGACGGCGGCGAGCGAGCGCAGATCGGGCAAGCCCGGCAAATGGCAGACATAGCGGCCGCGTGCGAGCGGATCGCGGAGCAACGCGCCGAAAAAGCCAAGACGACGCGACGGCGAACGCTGGTGCTCGGGCTGAGCCTTTTCGGGGTTCTGGTCGCGGTCGCGCTGGGCGGGATCGCGTGGCTGCTGAGCCTGCAGCTTACCGCCAGCCAAGAGGCTGTGCGGCACATGACGAAACGGCGGTGAAGATGCAAGGGGACATGTTGGGGCTCCGGCCGGAGGTGCCGGAAAGCTTGAAGGTGCTTCGGATCGAATCACCGGAGGGGCTGAACGAGCGCACGGCCTGGGAAAACGCCTGTGGGAAATGCGGCACGGAACGCGTGGCGTATGTGGCCAGCTACGCGGCGGGGTTTCTCTATGTGCTGGCGGCGCCGGTGAGCGACCTTCCGCCGGCGTCCTGGTGCCCGTTCGCGTCGGTGCTTCCGTCCGGCTCGCTAGAGGGGACGGTTGCCTATGGGTTCGGTACGGCTGCGCGGCAAACGGTGCTCGTGATCCCGGCCGATGGCGATCCGAAACTGTTCACCGGGCCGCCAAGCGGTGTCGCGAAAGCCGTGGAGAAATACGGGGTCAGCATCCAAACGCTTGACGGTGAGCACACCGGAACGGTGACGCCTTGGGTGGTTCAGTCGCTGGCCGAGGAACAGTTCGTGCGCGCGGTCGGTGGGCTGATCGTGCGGCGCGCAGTCGGGATCATGGCTGCATCGGTGGCGGTGGTGACGGTGTGCGGGGTCGTGTCGGCCGGCGTGGGGCTGTTGACCTCGGCCTCAACGGAGGCGGCGACCAAGCGGGCCCTGGCGGTGGTCAGCGATGCCCGGACCTTGGCGACAAACGACATTGCCGCGCAGCTGGGCCGCTTCGATGACGTCGACCGTTCGGTGCTGCAGCTTGGTGGCGATCTGCTGAGCTTCAAGGTGACGAAGGGGGGGGCGGCAACCTGGCGCGCGAGCTTCCCGAAGACCGTTACGGCTGACGCCATCGAGGCGATGGGCGGGCGGTCTGACACGGTGCATGCCGATGGAGGCGTCTATGCAGTCTCTCGCTGAGATCCGGCATCGGCTGCGGCTGGCTTTGAACGCTCCAGCTTTTTGGGACCGGTCGAGACTGTGGGAGGTGTGGCGGCAGGCGGCGCCGGCCTCGCACGTCGTGGTGGCGGCCGCGGCGATCGGCGCTGCGGGGAGTGTTGCCGCGGCGCTGCTGGCGGTCCAGGACATGGCCAAGGACGTACAGGACTGGCGCCGTGCGGCGGTGGCGGCGGATGTCCCGTTGCCGGTGGTGCAACGGCGGCCGCCGGATCCGAAGCAGATTTCGGACGTGGTGGCGGCGCTGTCGGCGGCCTACCCGGACGTGATGGTCAAGCCGTCAGGCGCCGAACTCACGGTGGCGGTCGGCAACGCTGAAAAGCTGGCCGCATTCAGGGCAGCTGTGCAGCGGCTGCAGGTTCTGGATCCGTCGATCCGATGGCAGGTGTCCATGCTGTGTGCCGGCAAAGAATGCCCGAACCTCGCACAGATGACCGCACAAGGAACTGTGGTCGAGTTTCAAATCGAAAAAGGAAAAAAGGGGCGCTGACATGGGTACTATTATCGCTTTGATTTTAGGCGCGATGACGCTCGTCGGCTATCTGGCCTATATGTTCATGCCGTCGTCCGACAATCCGCTCGGCGACACGGCCACTCAGACCAACCGTGCGGCAGCCTACTCCACCGTGGGCATTATGTCTTCGACGCAGCAGGGATTCACGACAATGCAGTCGCGTGGCGTGGCAATCAGCCAAGTGCTTTTCAACGGCAGTGAAACCGGCCTCAACGGGGCGCCGGTGGACCTTATCACGGATGAATCGGACGTCATGTCCACACGGCAGTTGTTCCACCCCAAATTCGGGACGATGGCCAGCCCGCCAGCGTTTCCGAGTGCGGCGTCGGCGGCGGCGGACCCTCGGACAAGCGTGTTCTACTACCGCAACAACGTCGCATTCAGAGGCGGCGCCGGCGCGGTGCCGTTGGAGTTGGGGACGACGACGCCCGAAATCGTGATGTTCGCCCCGAACATCAAGACCGGGGTGTGTCTGTCGATCAATGCGCAGCTGCACAACGACAGCGAGGAAGATCCCGATCAGGTGCCGAACAGCGGGTTGGCGCTGTCCGCCTTCACGGGGACGGACGCCACCCCTACGGTTATGACGACGGCGCCGGCTGGGCTGCGCGCCCGCACGACGGGATGCGTGCAAACGACGGACGGCGCCTATGTGGCGTTCGTCAGCTTGGCCAAGCGCTGACCGATGGGGGCGCTGGTTGCGGTGGCGTTCGGCGCGCTCGTGATGCTCGGCTTGGCGATCGGCGTCATTGCCGGTGACAGCGGTGACGTGCTGGGCGCCTTTTCGGCGACGCGGGCGCAGACGGAATTGGAAACTCAAGCCCGGCTTTATCAGACCGCGATGGCGGCTTGCACTCTGCGGGTCGCGAAGGACGTCACCTCGCCGGATGGCCAGCCGCGCGGCTGGCCCGCGCCGGCCGGCGGCGTCGGCAACGTGTCCGGTCTGACGTGTCAGGACGGACGCGCGGTCATTTCTGGCGGGCAACCGCTGCCGGCGGCGCCGGCCGGGTTCGCCAGCTGGGTTTATCGGCGCGACGGCGCGGCGGTTTGCCTGATGACACTGCCGGTCGAGCGCACGAGCGAGACGGATTCAGCGGTCCAGGGGGCGGTGCGGCGCCTGGGGGCTGGCCAGAGCTGGGTTTCGCGAAACGGCGGGCTGGCGGTGCTGCTGACGCTGCGCACGGCCTCCATTCCTGCCGGCAGTGCCTGCGACCTCTAAAGGAAGATTCCCGATGCTAATTGCGGTGATCCTGGGCGGCCTCGCTTTGCTTGGGCTGATGGTGTCCGTTTCCGCAACCGTCGTTGTCGTGATGCTGGGCGGCATGGTGAGCGCTCAGTTGGACGCGGAGAACCGGCAGATTATGGCGTCGGCCGCTCAGCAGCTGGCGGCTGAAGCCACAAATCTAGACGGCGATGCGGTACCGGAGGTGACGCTGTTGCGGGCTGCAGTGGCGGGCGAACCGGTCCTGCCGGCCGGCGGCTGGTACATCGCGGCCTCCAGCGGCGCGCCGAAACTGGATGTATGGGGGGCGCCGCTGGTGGTGTGCGCGGTCGACAACGGAGTGCGGGGTACGCAACCGGAATTGGCTGGGCTCATTCCTGGGACGTCGGTTCCGACCGAACTCAACGCCGCACCGCTTTTCGCGCTGATTATGGCCGGCGAAAACGGACTGTTGGAAACCTCCTGCGCGTCGGCTCTCGCCGGCAACGCCAGCGGCGATGACACAGTGAGGCGCGTGTCGGTGGCGGAATCCATGCAACTGGCTGGGCCTCTGGTGGCCACGGCGCCGGAGACGGTGGAGTACGGCACGGATGGTCTGGGATCGACATTCCGCGTGAATGGGGCCGTGGAATCCCAGTCGCTGGCGGTCAGCGGAGAAGCGGCGGTCGGCAAGCTGACGCTCGGGCAACCGCTGGCTATCGGTGACGGCGGCACCTCGGCCTCAACGGCGGCCGGTGCGTGGTGGGCGATCCTGCAGGGCGCGCCGGCGGACTCCCTGGCGTGGCAGGTCGCCGGCGCCGTCCAGGTGTCCGGCGGGACGCTGAACGGCGTCAGCATCGGAGCGACCACGGCAGGGTTCGGCAACTTCAGCAGCCTGACCGTCAACGGGGCGACCGTGTGGACGACGGCGAACGATGGCGCGGGGTCGGGTCTGGACGCGGACATGCTTGACGGGGTTCCGGTCCAGGCGAACGGCGCGACCACGGGTCAGGTGCTGCAGTGGAATGGTTCGGGCTACGCGCCGTCGACGCTGGTTGCCGGTGGCGGCGGTGGAATTGGCTTGGTCGAGGCTGACACGCTGCAGACTGTGACGGCCCGCGGTGCTTCAACGAACCAAGTCATATCGGCGGCGGGCTATCTCTACTCGTCCGACCCGCGGCTGAAGGCGGACATGCGGGCGATTCCGGCGGATGAAGCGCTGAGACTGGTCGAGCGGTTGGAAGGGTTGCGGTATGTGCGCCTGTCCACCGCTGAAGGCGAAATCGGCTTCAACGCGGAAGCCGTCGAGAAAGTGTTGCCGGAGGTCGTGCGTGTGGGTCCGGACGGGCTGCGGAGCGTGGCCTATGGAAACCTGACCGCGGTACTCGTCCAGGCGCTACACGAATTGCGGGCGCGGCAGGATGCGGTAACGCTGAGACTGGCGTGCCTCGCGGCTGCGATGGGGGCGTGCCTGCTGGGTGCGCTGGGTTGGGGGCTGCGCCGGCGGGGATGGTTTGGTGTGATGCTGGCGGTGGGGCTGGCGATCCCGCTGGTGGCCGGCATCATGGGATGGTCGGCGCCTGCAGCTGCGCAAAGCTGTCCAAGCATGCCCGGCAGCATGCGGTGCATTCCGGCCGGGGCGACACTCGATGTCACGGCCTTCGGGGTCTGCAAGCGGCTCACCAACACGCGCTCTCTGGCCATGATGGTGCCGCTGGGGTCGGCGGCAGAATGGACGTCGGCCTACAGCAATTCTGCGGCCGTGGCGACGGTGGCAGCCTGCTACACCTACTCCTGGTCGGGGTGGTCCGGCTGGTCCGGCTGCTCGGCAAGCTGCGGCGGCGGCACACAGTCGCAAACCCGGACGTGCCAGCGGTCGGAGACGGGCGTCGCCGGCAGTACTGCCGTCGATCCCAGTTATTGCGGCGGGGGGTCGACCACGAACACGCAATCGTGCAACACGCAATCCTGCTGCACGCCTAATTCTCGCATCACCGGCTATGGCGGCTGCTCGGCAAGCTGCGGCGGTGGAAGTCAGACAGTCTATTGGGAAGACGGCTGCGGTGGGTCGTGGACTACCAGTCAAGCATGCAACACGCAAGGCTGCACGCCGCCCCCTTCGATCAGCTGGAGTTACGATAGGTGGGGGGGGAGTTGCAGGCACATCGCAGTGTCTGTCAGCCAGAGTTTCAATGGGTCACAGTCCTTCTCGGGTTCTTGCGCCCTGGCGGGGCAGTCCTCCGGCTGGTCGACTGGCGGTGGCTTCGATGTGACTTTCTGCGACGACGGATCCCGGCGCGGCTGTACACAGACTTTCGATGTATCAGCCTGCAACGGAAGCGGATGCTCGAACTCACGGATCGACATTGATTGGAACTACTAAAAAATCTCAGTAATGACGGGGTAAGATTCAAATGATGTTGGCAAACACTCTGCGCGCAACTGCGTTCGTTACACTGTTCAGCGGTTCAGCTGCATTAGGTGGCGAGGTTTGCGCGGTCGAAGGGCTGGGCGTTCCGGACGGGACGGTGCTTCTGCAGCTGGGGGCCGTCGACATGAACGGCGGCCCCGTATACCGGCAGTGCGTCGACGGAAGGTTGGGTTCGCCCTTTACCGCAGCGAGCCTGCCCCGATCGGCGCCAACCGCGCCCGAACAACCTCGGACGGTCACATCGGCGCCGGCGTCGCCAGCTGGTCAGGGGCAGGAGGCGGCCGTTGGCGCCGCAGATCTGGACGCTGCGGTGCGTCGGCTCCTGACAGAACAGCCGGGTTTGGTGGCGGCCGCCATGCAACGCGCGCAGGAACAGCAGCGACAGCAGGCTGCAGCTGAGCGCAACCGAAGGCTCGCGGAGATGTTGCCGAAGGTGGTCGAAAGCGGAATCAGCGTCGGCGCGGTCGAGGCGGACGTTACTGTTGTCGAATGGTTGGATTATGGGTGCCCCTATTGCCAGCAAAGCGAGCCTGGGGTGCGGGAACTGCTGGCGATAGATCCGAAAGTGCGGGTGGTGTTCAAGGAGATGCCGATCTTGGGACCATCGTCCGTGCTGGCGGCGCGTGTCGCACTGGCGGCTCGCGAACAAGGGCGTTACCTGGACGTGCACCATGCGCTGATGGAAATGAAGACCGGGCACGGTGTCGATCTGAAGCCGGCGATGATTGAGGAAATGGTCGCGACGCTCGGCCTCGATGGCGAGCGGCTGAAGCGCGACATGGAAAGCCCGGAAGTGAACAAGGCCCTGGCGGAAACGCGTGCTGAAGCGTCGTCCCTCGGGATCCAAAGCACGCCGACGTTCGCCATCGGCGCAGAGATGGTCCCTATGGCACTGACGGCTGAAGGACTGGCGGCGAAGGTTGCGGAAGTGCGGGGCAAGCCGCAGGCAAGCTCTGCAACTCCCTGAAAGAAAACGGAACATACTGCGCCGCCCTGCCCTACTCGGCCGGTGGCGCAGCAGACCCGGAAAAAACGGCATAACGAATGCGACGACGCAAAATTCCAAAGTCGCACGCGCGTATAGGATCAATCCGTTATGCCATCGTGAATTGATGATTTGATAAAATCATCAATTCTTGGCGGCCATATCCAACGGGTGCACCTTCATTCGGTGAAGCACCTCGATCACCAGCTGCTGGGCGCGGCGGGATAGCGGCGTCGCCACGCGGCTGTAGGCTGTGGCGTCGAGTAGTTCGTCCACTCTACTCAAGGCTGAGATTGGCGGCAGGCGACGGTCGGCCGGCACCATTTCAAGGAAGCGTTTCGCCCGCTTCTGGACGTCGGGGTGAGTTGGCCACCGGTTCGGGAGTGCGACGGCTCCAGGCAGACGTTCAAGATCCTTCAGCACGCGTTGTGCCTCCTGGATCGAGGCGCCGTAGGGCAGTACCACCAAGTCAGCGACGGACTGCACCAGCTTGTCGAGTTCCGGTCGGGCAGCTGCGCCGTCAAGGATGATGAGTAAACGCTCCTGCTCGTCCAGCTTCTGCAGCATGGGCGGCAGTAGGCTGAGATCTCGGCCGTCGAGTGGAAGATAGCGGCGTTGGCCGCTGATTGGTTCGTCCTCGTCGTCGGTGGTGATGACCACGGCATCAATGGGATGGGGCAGGCTGCCGCAACCGTGTCCGATCAGGTGCGCTAACGTGCTTTTCCCGGTGCCGCCCTTGTTGCCGGCGGTGGCGATCAGCTTAGCCACGGTTCTGGCCCTCCGTCTTATAACGCGCTTCAAGAATGCGCAGGATGATTTGCTGCGGAGTGATGTTCTTGCCTGCCTCAACGGAAGCGTCGGCCGCCTCGCGCACCAACTGGCGCATGAGCGTTCGCGGGATCCGCAACTGCAGCGGTTCGGTGTCCTCCGGCGGTCGACCACGGCCGCGGGGCGTAGGGGTGGAAGCCGGGGAGGGTGTCGTATCAGACGCGACAGGGGCGGGTGGCGCAGGTTCCGCCCGTGGGGGGCTAATCTCTGTTGGGGGCGTTGTGGGCGCCGGCTGTTGCGCCGGGCCTCTAAGGTTGGCCAACCCTTCCGCAAGGGCGCCAAAATCGCGGGTCTTACGTGCCATCATGCACCGATGAATTTTTAATACGAAAAATTGAAACCGTCGAAACGGCATGAGGGGATCGTAGCGTGATGCCAAGCACGGATGCAATCGTGCATCATGCGCAGGACGGCTGAAGCGGTGCTTTTTCGATGCGGGCTATGGCGTCATACGGATAATGAGGCGCCGGGCCGTCGCTGCGTGCCATCGCTTGCCGCGTGGTGTTGGGATTCCTAGATCGTTCAGCGCTTGTGCGATCCCGGCATAGGTCGTGCGGCCGGCGGCGCGAATGCGATCCACCTGCTGCACCAGTTCAGCGGCGCGCGCGTCGGCGCGCTCTCGCCGGACAGCGCCGCCCTGGCGGGCGAGTGCACCGCCGTCATGCCCCAACGCCGGGTTCCCAAGCTTTTTGCCCCGGCCCTTGGCTGCAGCGAGGGCGGCGCGCGTGCGCTGGGCGATGGCCTCGCGCTCATGCTCGGCAACGGCCGCAAGGATGTGCAGGGTCAGCCGGTTGGCCTCCGGAAAATCGACGGCTACGAAATCGACGCCAGCTTCCATCAAGCTGGAGATGAACGCGACGTTGCGCGCCAAGCGGTCTAGTTTGGCCACCACGAGCACTGCACCGCGCTTGCGGCATGCGGTCAGTGCCTGGGCAAGCTCGGGCCGGTCCTTTCGCTTTCCGCTCTCCACCTCCGTGTAGGCGTCGACCAGCTCGCCGCGGCCGGCGACATAGGCCGCCACCGCGCGCTGCTGCGCCTCGATACTCAAGCCTGCGGCTCCCTGCTTGACCGTCGAGACGCGGTAGTAGGCGATGAAGACGTGGGCTGGTGAGGGCATATCAAAACCAAAGGAACGTTTGGTTTGAGCATACTGACCGCATCACAGCCCGACAAGCGAGGGCATCCCCAGCCAAAAGCATAGGAATGAATCGGGAATAAGATCCTATCACGGCGTGGAATTGATCGTTTTTAATGCAAAATGGTTGTATGTCAAAAATTGCATATCCATGTTGGGGATGTCCAAAACATGAGGTACCCAATGAAGCGCTTCGCCATTACCTACGACAATCCGTCTTCTCGCGCCCCGAATGACTCGGTGTGCAAAGCGCTGCAAGCACTCGGAGGAACAATAACCTTTCCACCCGCCGGACCCGAGACAACCATTGCCTTTTTGTCGAATGAAAATGACCCTATTAAAATAAAGGCCGCAATTGTGAGCGGACTCGACAAAACCAATGGGTCAGCGATGGTTAGCTATCGTATCGAAAAAGCGGCCGGACACACGATTGCTGCTTTCACTTGGCCAACTGCCGATACTGCCGCAGCGCGTGCTACCGCAAATTGGAAAAGCCTCTTTTGATGGTTGACGGCGCCGCCCTGGGCGATCACCTCGCCGGCGTGCCGGCGGCGATCCGGATCAGGCTGGCCAGCGGCGCCCCGGCCGGTCGGCCACCGCGTCCTCCAGGTCCTGCAGCTGAACCTCGACGGCGCCGCCCTGGGCGATCACCTCGCCGGCGTGCCGGCGGCGATCCGGATCAGGCTGGCCAGCGGCGCCCCGGCCGGTCGGCCACCGCGTCCTCCAGGTCCTGCAGCTGAACCTCGACGGCGCCGCCCTGGGCGATCACCTCGCCGGCGTGCCGGCGGCGATCCGGATCAGGCTGGCCAGCGGCGCCCCGGCCGGTCGGCCACCGCGTCCTCCAGGTCCTGCAGCTGAACCTCGACGGCGCCGCCCTGGGCGATCACCTCGCCGGCGTGCCGGCGGCGATCCGGATCAGGCTGGCCAGCGGCGCCCCGGCCGGTCGGCCACCGCGTCCTCCAGGTCCTGCAGCTGAACCTCGACGGCGCCGCCCTGGGCGATCACCTCGCCGGCGTGCCGGCGGCGATCCGGATCAGGCTGGCCAGCGGCGCCCCGGCCGGTCGGCCACCGCGTCCTCCAGGTCCTGCAGCTGAACCTCGACGGCGCCGCCCTGGGCGATCACCTCGCCGGCGTGCCGGCGGCGATCCAATTTTTCGCGCATTCAGGCATGCGCGCTGTAAAATCCGTGCACTGAAAGCCGCGTTGCTGAAAGCAAGAACCATGTACGAATTAAGCCGTATCACAGATCCGGACAAGCTGTTCAAAGCGGCTACCGCACCGCGTCCAGATGGCCCCGGCTTTTCGGAGGATGTCGCGCTGCGCGGCGTGTTCCTGGTGGTCGAGGCGTCGGGCGTCAACGATCCTGGCCCGGACTTTACGTGCTGGAAGCTCGTTGGCGCCGATGGCGACGAAGTAGCGAGTGCGGTGGTTCCGGGGTTTTGAATTGGGGTAGGGGTGTGGCTTCAGGGCTCGGAAGGCCACATGATGCCGCACCACACCAGCACTGCCGCGACGACGCCAGCGACGGCAGTCAGGAAGGCAAGGACAAGGCTGACAGTATGCGCTTGCTCTAGCATGCGGTCGGATAACAGGGCGTCCGTCCACATGCCGGAGGTTCGAGCGCGCACGATCAGCGCGCGCAGCTGAGTGGCGAAGCCCGTCACCAGTGCCGGCAAGGCGCAGCTGAGCATGCCGGCGCCGAGTGCGACATAGAGCGTTTTGTAAAAGCGGGCAGCAAGGATCCGATCACCGCCGAATAGCGCCAAGGTGCGTTCACCTAGGATGGATAGAGCGATAAGGATCAGCAACAGGCCGATTGCGGCCAAGAACAGACGGCCCTCAAGGGATGACGGAATCACAGCGAAAACACCTGCGGGTTGGTGTATAAAGCCATACTCTTGTAGCGGTCATGTCGGAAGGCTTTCTATGGGTATCCGTTTCCTCGCTATTCCGTTGCTTGCAGCGGCCATGACGGGTGGCATTGGTTCGTATGCGTCGGCACAGCAAGCCGCTGCTCCGGCCGTGCGCGCCACGATATTTGTGTCGGCGCAGCCGGAACCTGGGGCCGCGTTCAAGCCGATCATGGTCATGGAGTCGGAGCCTGACGGCAAATCCATGCAGACTCTCCTGTCTGACCCTCACACGCTGCACCGTGCCATTGTCCGACTTCCGGACGGACGGGAAGAGGTTTGGCAGGCTTACGCGTGCGTCAACGGCAGCGTGACCGGCGTAACAATGGGGCCGCTCGGTCAAGAACTGCGATGCTCGGATGGGTACACGATGCAGAAATAGGACACAGAGCTAAGGGCGATCTGATGCGGTAGGGGCGGCCACAGCCGCCCCTAACGTGTTCAGCGGCGGTATTGGGACAGTCGCACAACATTCAACATTTGCGCTTGGAGTTGGGTTGGCCCTCTTGCTTTGTCCCGTTGGCGTTCCAATTCGGCAGCTGTGCCGGGCGGGAGTTTTGCCCATGGTAGGATGTGCTCCTGCAGATCCTGAACGTCGAGACATTCGCTCGGCTCGGTGCCAATCCAGAGCACTGTCTGCGGCTCGTCCGTTGCCTTGCGGCCGGCTTTCTGAACGTGTGCGAAGAATGTTTGGAGAGGATTATCCCAACCGACATGTACGGTGGTGCCGGGCACGTTGCTGATTAACTGGAAGCGGCTCACGGCTGCACCTCGCCGCGATCGGCGGCAGGACGACGCATTACGACGGAGCTTAGCGGGGCAAGTATTCGCAAAAAGGCGCCGGCTGTGGCCATTACGCTGGCGAAAGCGGCTGCGACAGGGAAGGGTGCATGTAGCAGCTTTCTCACGAGTTCCAGCTGAGCCGCCGGGCTGATGGTATTCCATTTCGTGGCAAGCGCTGACCACTCCGCCGGGCCGGTACTCCACCAGGCCATGTAAAAGATGGAGACCGCCAGTCCGATGGCGAACCACTTTGCCCATGAGGCTGTGAAGGCATAAAGGGCTGCGGCAATCCGCAGAACGCTGCCAATGGCGGTATTGGCAACGGTGGCGAGTGTCCGGATAGTGGACTTCGTCTGCTTCGCCGATGCGGCCGGCGTCTCGGACGCAGTGGGAATGGTTGCGATCCTGACCACAGGCACAGGGGCACTTGCTGAAGCTGGATCCGGCGGCATTGGCAAGCCCATCAACCGCTCGTCCACCTCGTAACAGAAATTCTTCCATTCGGGATGAAGGTAGATGGTTCGGGGAATCTCGATAAACGCTAACCGTTGGACAAGCCATCGCAACTGTTCGTTCAGCCCCTCTACATCAATGTTCGTCACATGGAGAAAGCTTTCCAGGCCGTGGGCTAAAATCCCGTTCAGATTCAGCACCGCTTCCACGTCGGCCGGCGACCACATTGCGGCGGTGTGATGCCCGAAGATTTGCGCAGGGGTGCCGTAGAGCCGCGTCGGGTTGATGACGCGCGACAGGGCGAAGTAGGCGGCCAGAATGTTTTGAACGCGTTGGTCGGGTAATAAGTCGGTGACGGTCTGCAGCATGGGAAAGCCTCGGTGGACAGGGGGCTGATGGATCGGCGATAGCCTGTCGGTTAGGGCTTGTCGGCCGGGCTGAACGCCGCCTGCTGGATGGCGGTCGCCAATGCTGGATCGGCGTTCAGCGCCGCTGCGATCCGGCGGCGCAAAGCGCCGGTCGCGTCCACGCGGATCAGCATCGAGTCAAACTGCAAGATCCCGAAAGAGCCAAGATTAACGCGGCTGACGAGATAGGTTTCGGAGATTGCGAAGGGCGCGACCTGGGTAGGTACGGTTACCGTATCTGCCTTGGGTACGGTGATGACGGGGGCGAACTGTTCTGACATGGGGTTCTCCGGTGATAATACGGATCGGTGCTGCCGGGTGACAGTTGGCGGAAAAGTTCAGTCACTGCGGGGGACACCGTGCCGGCGGTTGGAGGCGCCCCGATTTGAGCCGGGGCGCCATGAATCTAGTTCCTGAAGTAGAGTTGCGCTGTGGCCGTAGTTCTGGTTTCGCCCTCATCTTCATCAACGGAAGGCTTATCCTCGACCAGCAAGGCATTGAACTTTCCGGCGACAGGGGCATTGATGCGAACCGAGACGACGCGGCGGCCGTCTTCGGTGTTATTCTTGATCCAAGCGGCGCCAATTTCGGCCGGCCCACACACCACGCGGTAGTCAGGCTGCTCGCTATCAGCACTCTTCGCTTCGTTTCGCTGCAGCGCGCATGCGCGATTGAATGTGACGGTGGTGATCTTTCCGGCCCACCCGTCTCCAGTTTCTTTGAAAGAGCCGATGCAAGTCATTTCTACCCCTGAAGTTTAAGTGTCGGTTAGAGCAAGATTGCGAGAGTGCCCAAAAGGTAGTGGACGCTCTGGATCGGGCAGAAGCACAGCCACGTTGTCGATTTCGACAAGCGCGGCCGCTACAACGTCGCGTTCAGCCATCTTGTGCTCTGTCGCGAAAGTGCGGATTGCATTGAGCGTACTTTGGTGGAGACGAAGCCAACAGTTCACCCGTGGATCGGGGGGGAGTTGCTTCGGATCCTGCGTGTAAAGCAGATGGCGCAAGCCGGTGTGAAGGTAGGCGGTCCGACCGGTCAGCGATCCGGGGATCTTGAAGTTCCTGCGGACGATCATCGGTGACGGTTTCCACGTAAACGAAAGGTTAACGATGTTGGCGCGCGCGAGTGGCTGCATAACCGCGTATGCAACTCGTTTGCGGTACCACACTCTAGCGTCCTTCTAGCCATTTTGTCGATTAGTCGCTATGGTCTGCCTACTAATCGTCTAATGAGAGGCATCAAGATGCTTAACGTGCGTAGCCACAAACCGGCGACGGAAGCCGGTGTGGAGGGGAAGGTGTGGGTGCTGGCGCTCGGTGTGCTGTGTGCCTACGCGGTCATGACGATGCCGGGCATGGAAGCGTTCGCGCAGGCGGATCCCACGAGCGGCATTGTCGCGAAGGCGACCAGTGGGCGGAACAACATGGTCACCATCATCAATGCGGTGATCGGCGTTGTCCTAGCCGGTCAGCTGGCGATGACGATCATGAACAAAGCCGACTGGAAGTGGATGATGCTCACCGGCGCGGGCGGCGCCGGGATCAACACCGTGCCTGCGATCCAAAGCTGGATTGCGTCGGCGAATTAAGATGATTTTAAGGTCAGTCGCGCGGCCTGCCCGGCTCATGGGCGCAACCCGCGAAATAACCTACGTCGCGTTAGGCGTCACGATATTTGTTTATTTCATGACGCTTAACGGTTTTATCGCGTTCGTTATCTTCGGCATTGGTCAGGCTATCGCCGTAGTTCTTACGAAGCGCGATCCTGACCTTATGTCCATCGGGATTGCCCGGCGCCACTGCAAGGCGGCGCCGGCACTGGATGGTGAAGCTGGCCACTGGTACAGCGGGAGTTGATTGATGGCGGGAAAGTCGCTTGCTGTCGGCGCGGGGGTCGCCGTTGGCGTCACCGGCGTTGGGAGTCTTGTCGCAACAGTGGCTTCACTGGCTGGGCCGGCTGCAGCGATCGCAACAGAGAGCCTTATCCAAGGCGCCGGTATCCTGGGTGTGGGGGGGGCGGTTGCTGTAGGCGCTCTTGCGGCAGCAAAGCGGCTTCCACGCGCGCCCATTGAGAAGCGGACTGCGGATCTTTTCGAAGGGGTGAGGATCGAGGGCGAACTTGGCGATCTGCTCGTAGCAAAGGACGGTACGCGGATCCGAGTGCTGCGACTTGCGGGGGTCGACTATGGATCGGTGACACCGGAAGGCGTCGCGCAGTTGGAGCGTCAGCGTCACGACATGTGGCGTGACCTCGCGGCGCTGGGGTGTCATGTGACGGCCTACAGTCGGCGCGAAAGCGTCGGGGCCTCGAACGAAGCGGATTACGCCGAACCAATCCTTCAGCATATCCACGACCTTTGGTCCGCGTCGTTCTCACGCGTCTATGTCAATGAACACTATCTCATTCTGCAGGTTTCGGGGGCGCATGCCCCCAAGGTAATGGTGGAGGCGACGCGTCGTGTGGTCGAGGGCCTGGACGCGTGGGGCCCGCGGGTGCTGTGCAATGATGAACCGCGGTCGGAATTGCTGTCCTTCTGGGCGTCGGTCCTGAACGGTCGGCCGTGCGAGGTTGCTCAGGCAAGCGATAACCTCGGCGAACGGCTGGCGGCCATGAGAGTGGGCTTCAACAGCGCTGCGGGCCGGGTGCTGTTCCGAGAGGATGGCCGCCAGTTCATGGCTGCGGCTGTGTCGGTGAAGGAATGGGGCATTGAAGACGGGCCGGGGATGCTGCGGTCGATCATGCAGATCCCTGGGCGGGTTGAAGTCCTGTCGCACGTCGTTGGCTTTGCACAGGACACGCTTGTCGGCGCGCTGGATCTTGATCGCAAGCAAGTTGCGCTGTTTTACAAATCTGGCGCCGCTGGTCAGGACTTCGCCACCGCCATTGAAAAGGTTGCATCCGATGAAGACAGCTTTCTGAAATATCAGCTGACCGTGTTCGTCTACGGGGAAACGGAGGATGAGCTAGAATATTTGCTCGGCGTGGTGCGCAGCATCGTCAAAAGCTGCGGTCATGAAGCGGCGACGGAAGCGGGAGCGATCGAATATCTTTGGCGCAGCCGGCTTCCGGCGGTGCGTCTTTTCTCGCGACCGCGGCGGCTGTCCGCTGAAAACTTGGCTGGGCTGATGACATGGGAGGCCGAGCCCACCGGAATGGCGTCCTGCGATTGGGGGCCGGGGGCAATCCGGTTGTTCCGGACGCGAACCGGAGGCCCCTACGCGCTGCAGCTGCACACCGCAACGGAGGGTCCAGTCGCTGCACACTCGCTGACGGTCGGCGGAACAGGCGCCGGCAAGACGGCGCTGTGGCTGCACCTGGCCGGCGGCGCCCTTCGTCACGAACGGGTATCAGCCTACCTGTTCGATTCCGGGCAGGGGTGCCGCGTCTTTTGCGAGGCCGTCTCTCCTGGATCCTACATCCACCTCGGCCGCCGCGAAGCGGGGCTCAATCCGCTGCAGCACTTCAAAGACAAACGTGACGCGGATTTCCTGAATCAGTGGCTGCGGATGCTGGCTGCTGACGACAGCGCCGAAGCGGATATGGAGGCGAATGCCGCGCTGAGGATGATCCGCGACGTGCCGGCAGCCCGCCGCATACTGCGACAGTCGATGGACTGTTTCCCGCACCAAGGGCGGCTCCGGTCAGGACTGGAACGCTGGGCGGCAGAAGATGGTGTCGGCGCGCTGTTCAATGCGGAGCGGGATACGCTGGATCTGACGGAACGCCGCCTGTTCGGCTTTGCAATGGACGATCTGTTTGAGGTCGAGGCCGCGACTGCGGCGGCTGTTGGCTACATCATGCATCGCATCCGCCAAGTCGCACGCGAAGGCAACAGACCGCACCTTGTGTTCATTGATGAGGCACCACGCCTTCTGAGCAATCCCGTCTTTGCTGCGGAGGCAAAGAAACTATTGCTTGAGCAGAGAAAAGCACGCGGCTCCGTAAACTTGGCGTTCCAAACTGTAAAATCAGTGTTCGATACAGGGATCGGGCATGTAATCATTGAGAGTTGCCCGACATTTTTCCTGTTTCCGAACGAAAGCGCTTCCTGGGAAGACTATAAGCACTTGAACCTAACCGAAGGACAGTTCCGCGCGATCCGACGCGAAAGCCGTCTGACAAAGCATCTGCGGCGCTGGGTGATGGTCAAGAAGGGACAGGAAACCGTGATCTTGGACACGGACCTTTCCTGTCTCGGCGGTGCGCTCCGCGTCTATCGCGGCGGGCCGGATGAATCGCTGCTCATGCAGCAACTGCAACGTCAATACGGGGTCGAGCGATGGGTGGAAGAACTCGTGAATATGGACTGAAGGCTCTGCGCGCCGGCGTTGCCGGTGCCGTGGCCATGGTTGCGATTGCCGGCACGGCTCGCGCCGACATGCCGGTGATCGACGCGACCACATGGGCTGAGCTGATTGCCATCGGAAAGACGGCAAAAGAAGAACTCCAAACTGTTATGGACACTTACAACGAAATCAACAGCTACGTGACCTTCGTGGGCCATGTTGGTGACATGGCAATCGACTACGCGCGCAATCCGACACGACTTATCAATGAAATCGGAAGTTGCCTCTTCAGCTTTAGCTCTAGGAACTACAATCTAAACCTTCCAACGCTCTGTGAGGGCGCGCAGATGGTGGAAAAGGAGTATTTCACAGTCGCGTCGCCTGACGGTTCGCTGTCTGAGGGGGTGGCCAAGGACATTGAAACCAAGCGGACGGTTGCAGCTGAAGAGGCTGTGAAGCGCGGTATGGCCATGAGCCTGTATCAGCAGTCGAACCGCCGTACGCGGGACGATCTGCTTGCGAGCGCGGTCCTTGCTGAGAGTCCGGTCAGCGGCGCCAGCCAAGTGAACATCACGAACCGGCTTCTGGTAGAGCTTCTGACGCAGCAGCAGACAACTAACCTGCTTCTCGCGTCTCTGCTTGAGGTGCAGACCACTCAAAGCCTGCAACAGATCCCCATTGTCATGACCATGGGACAGGATCGGGTAGGCGTGCGGTAATGGCGGCAGCTTGCCTTACCTGCGAAATATTTACGCTATTTGATGCGGCACAGGTTAGCTACGGGGAGCGCGCCTATACAGCGTTGTGGCCATCGGTCAAGAATGCCTTTGATGTTTTCGTCGGCGTCTCCCTTTGCTTCTATTTCTTGCGAATGATCGCTACTGGCAATGCGGCCTTCTCCGAGGGCGTGTTCCAGTTTCTGATCTATGCGTTCTGTGCGCAGACGATCTCAAGCACTGCATTCTTCAACGACTGGATCGTGGATCCCGTTCGAACCTTCATGTTCAACGGCGCTCAGGTGTTGATGACACAAGCGAGTGTTGCCGGGTTCAGCGGGGACGTGAGCGGGGTTCTGCGGACTGTAGAAGCCAACCTGTTGTGCGTCGTGAACCTTGGTCTGCAGATGATCCGCGATGCCGGCGTGTTCGGCCTTGCTGCCATCGTTGCCGCCATCATCATGGGGTTCCCCTATCTCGTCGCGCTGCTTCTATTCCTTCTGCTGCTTACTGAGGTCCTGGTCGTCCTCTTCATCGTGAAGGCGCTCGGCCCCCTGCTGATTGGCTTCCTGGCGTTCAAGCCGACACGCAGCATCACAAAGAACGGCGCGAAGATGCTGGGACAAGCGGCCGGCGCAATCCTCATCACGGCGGCGCTGATGGGCCTCATGATGGGGCTGCTGGGCACCTTTATGAAATGGGTGCCGGGCAGCTGCACGGGCGGCTGGCGCGACGCTAAGGGGTTCATCTGGAGCGAGGGCTATATCGGCCTCGTGCTCTTCGGGTATTTCATGCTGCTGATGCTCCTGAAAGCTCAAGGGTGGGCGGGGCAGCTTATCGAGTTCCACGGCAATTCGGCGGCGCAATTGGCCGGCGCGGCGGCTGTGGGAAAGGCCGCCATGACGGTTGCGAGCGGCGCCATGGGCGCGGCAAAGCTCGTCGGAGGGCTCGCCGGCGGGGTGAACCCGCCATCGGAATGGGGACGTCAGGGGGGTCAAGGGGGCGGCGGGGGTGGTGCGCCTAGCCTACCTGGACCGGCAACCCCTCCACCGTCCATCGCTCCGCCGTCGTCCTCGGTAAAGATGCTGGGAAACGGGCCACTGGATTGGCAGGGGCCGTTCCCGACTGGTGGCGGCGGTCGACCAAGCGGCGGTCCGATGGGTGGGGGACCGATGATCGGCGGCGGTGGTTCTCCACAGTTGGGCGGGCGGACGGCCGCGTTACCGGCACCGGCTCGTGCGCTGCCGGGTCCAGGCGGCTCCGCTGGCCCCCGGCAGTTGGGCGGGCCGACTGGCGGACCAGCCGCGCCGGGGTCGGCCGCATCTCCGGCCTTCCGTCAAGCCGCCGTCCCGTCAATGGTCGGCACCGGCGGCATGCAGGGAATGGCCGGCCGGGGCGTTCCTGCGACCTCTGGCGCGGCTCCTGGTGCATCTGCTGTCGGCAGCGGAGCCAGTGGACGCACCGGCGATATGGGGGGCCGCGGCGCTGAAGCGTCCGGCGGCGTCGGTTCGCGCGGCGATATGGGGAGCCGCGGCGTTGAAGCGTCCGGCGGTGTCGGCTCTCGCGGCGAAAGCGGGGGCGGCGCAACAGTGCCGGCGGGAACGGGGGCAGCAGCTGCGGCAGCCGGCGCAAGTGGGCGCGGGGGCGATCTGGCGAGCGGTGCAGCGGGTGGGGCGAGTGGCGTAGCGCCCGGCGTCCAACGTGCCGGAGGCTACGATTCTACGCGCGGAAATGTCTCGGGCGCCGGTCCTGCCGGACATGGGTCCGGCACTGAAGGTCTACCGGGCCGCGACGGAGCGGGAGGCTCCCGTGGTTCAGAAGCAACAGGCGACGGCGGCCGCGGTGAAACAGGCCGCGGCTTTGCCAGTCCGCGCGTAGCGCCGCAGGGGCCAAGAGCTGGTGGCGGCGGTTACGGGGCACGGATCACGAACGGCGTAGGGGTGGCGGAAGTGATCCCGCCGCGTGGTGCCCCTGTGCGATCGCAATACACAAGGAGATGGCGATGAGGCGTTTTATGGTGCGTCTCGGGATGCTGGCGATTGCTGCCGGCGTGCTGGGCGGGTGTTCGCTGTTACCGGCAACCTCGTCTGAGCCGGTGGGTGTAGGGCGAGGCCGCGATGAGTTCCCGCGCTCCCCCTGCGCCTGCGGGCCTGCTTTCTACGTCAATGGCCGGACGGTTTGAAAATGCCCCGGCCAGTCGACGAAGGACAACCCTACAGGCTCCTGGTGTGGGTGCTGCTGGCGAGCATCGCAATCAATGTCGGACAGGCGTTCGGCAACGCGACGCTCGTTGCGGCAGTGGCGGAAATGGCCAACCGGGTAGAGGTGAAACCGTTCTTCATCACTGCGGACCTCGCGACCAATCGCGTGTTCCGCGTGACGAATGCTGAAACCGACATGCCGACCTACGATCGGGTGGCTCTGACCCTGGCGCGTCGATACGTCATGCTCCGGGAGTCGCTCGATCTGCAGACCGAAGCGTCGAGGTGGGTCGAGGCGTCGTGGCTGGCGTCGGAAAAAGTCAGCGAAGACTTCAAGTCGCTCGTGGACAAGGAAGGCTCTTATTACAAGACCATGCGCCAGCGGGGACGGACGCGCGAAATTCGCATTGTGGCGTCGCCAGAGGCTGGCCGTGTTGGGCGGCAACGGACCTACCTTATCGAGTTCGAACAAATCGATAAAGAAAAGGGTCAAGAAATCAATAAGCGCAGCTGGATTGCGACAGTCGTCATGGACACGCAAAAAGGAAGCGTGCGCTTCGAGGATGCCCTTCTTAATCCATACGGGAACGTCGTCACCTTCTACGACGTCGCACCAAAGAATACCAAGGAGTAAAGTGCAGTGTTGACTTGTCGCAAAGTCGCTCTGGCTGTGAGTGTGTGTGCGTTTTTTTCCGCCGGCGCTCAGGCTGCGGGATCGGCAAGCGGGCTTCCACCGGGGGCGCCTGCTGTGGATCAGAGCCGGGCCGCTGGTGCCGCGCAACCGTCACCAGCGGCCGGTAATCGGCAGAAAGCGGATCCCGTGGGCGATCTGCTCAACGTCGATCAGATCTTCAATCAGATGAACGGTGATTTCGGAAAGCTGGTCCGTGATCGGGCTCCGGCGGGGCGTATTCAGAAATCCTGGCAAAAGGCACAGCCGGGCGAAGCGATCAGGACGGTTCGCTATGACCGCAACATTGAGGAAAAGCTGCGGCTGCGCGAAGGCGCACACACGTTGATCGTGCTGCCCGATTGGGAAACTGTCTCGAACATCAAGCAACAGGTCGACATAGGGTCGCGCGAAGCGCTGTCCGTCCAGCCGCGTGCCGGCGGCCGGATCCTCACGCTCAATCCAGGGCACGCGGGATGGGATACCACGCTGACGGTCATCGGTGATTCCGGCGTCATTTATGCCTTCTATGCCGTGGTCGAGAACGATCTTAGCTCGTCCGTACCGGATGAAGTCGTCTACATCGAGAAGCGGGCACCGCTGAACTATGCCGGGCCACCGGCGGGCGGATCGGCCGGCGCTGCGGGCGGCGCTGCAGCTGATGGGCGGACGGATTACCTGCGAGATGCGCCTTTCGACGCGCAGAAGCTGGATTTCGCCTTCACGATGAGCGGCGATCAGTCCATTGCCCCATCCGCTGTCTTTTCCGATGGTCAGTGGACGTATCTCCACTATGGCGACCGGTTCGAGGCGGTCGACCTCCCCGTGGTGCAGCGCGTCGTTGATCGGATTGACACGCCGGTCAACACGCGCGTCAAAGGGAACACGTTGATCGTGGAAAGCCCTGTCGCTGAAGGGTTGACCCTGCGCAATGGGCGCCGTGTGGTGTGCATCCGGCGCACGGATGCGGCGCCGGCGCCGGAAGTCACACCGCGGCCGGTGGCGGCCGCCGCGCCTGCTCGGGCCGGTACAGTTTCGCGGGAGCCTCTGCGGCTGGCTCCCGACTACGGGGACGTGCACCGGTGAGAGGGCGGCGACCATGGCGGCGCTGGGTGTTCCAGTCTGCTGCCTGTGCAGTGGTCGGCCTGACTTTGGCCGGCTGCTGGGAGAAGAACGAGGATAAGCCGGCACCGACCGTGCCGGAAAAGCGCAGCGGAATGTCGGATCTCTATTCGGTGGCGCCGTTGGCAGCGCCACCGGCGGCCATCGCGGTGGCGAAGGTGTCAGCACGCAGCGCGACCGTTGGCCAGCTGGTGGCCATTGGCCCCCTGTTCGACCTGACGCCCTTCGATGAGGTGTCGGAGGTACAGGTCCAGGTGGAGGGGGACGGGGGCTTGATTGTGCGCGGCGCGCCGGTTGCGCCGGGCGTGCCGGTGGCCGTGTCGCCAACGGACGGCGGGGCACTGCAGTATGAGCCGCCGGCGCAAGGTGGCCGGGGTTCGGTGGCGCTGCGCGTGCGGTCGAAGGCTGGCGGGTTGTCGGAATGGGCGCGGGTGATGCTGGTGACACAGCCGCCGGCACCGCCCCCGCGAGTGGAGAAGATCGAGGTGCCGCCCCCTCCGGTCCCTCCCACCTCGGCGGAGCTGAGGCGGCTGAAGATAGACCGTCTGCTGGCGGCGCTTGGGGAGGAGGGCATTGCGGAGCGCCTGCGGGGCGGGCCGGTTCCGGTCGAGGAGGATCAAGAGCCGCCGGCAGAGCCTAGCGGGCCGCCACGGGATCGCGATTACGGCCGCCTCCGGCTGAAGGACGATCAGACCACGCTTCCTGTCGACCGCTCGCGGCGGATTACGGCTGACCGCTACATTGGGGCGATCCTGGAAAGCCGCACGGTTTCGCAGCTGGAAGGCCGCGCCATCCTGGTGGCCGACGCTCACATTTTCGGCGGCGACGGACGGAAAATCCTTATCGAAAAAGGGACCAAGTTCATCTGCCGCTTCAAGAAATTGGAGCGCGAAGGCGACACGCGGCTTCCCATGCGGTGCGGCCGCTTCATTCGGCCGGACGGAGTGTCCGGACTGCTGTCCGAAGCGGACGTTGCCGACCAGTCGGGCGCCACTGGCTTGGTTGGCGATGTCGATAACCGGAATTGGGAGCGGTACGGCGCGGCCTTTGTGACCGCCTCCATCGGCGCCTTGGCGGCGATCGGCGCCAACAACAGCGTGCAGAACCAGCTGGTGGCGCAGGGCGTCCAGAACATGACCGACAACATGTCAAAGGCGACAGAAAGGGTCCTGGAAAAGAACCTCGACCTGTCGCCGATCATGACGGTTCCGGTTGGCAGTCGAGTTCAAATCATCCCGATGAACGACATTGTATTCATTGAGGGGTAAAAGGATGAAACGGCAATCGTTGTCCATGGTCGCGGCGACCATGGCCTTATGGGGTGGCACAGCTTTCGCGCAAGGATTTGGCGGTGCGCCGGTCAGCGTCGGGCCGGTGGGAGGCGTTGCGGGCGCAACCGCAGCTGCAGTGCAGCCGGTCCTAGCGAACCTCGGGGGAGTGGCTGCGGAACCGGACGGTATGACGCCCCGGACGAAAACGGACGTCAGTCCAACAGACTCGTCCACCTTGGAAAAGCTGCCGGCGGAAAAGCCTGGGCTGATTTACGCACGCCTGGATCAGCTGCTCGGGGAGAAGGACGGTCGCGGCCTCGATCCGATCAGACTGATTGGCGAGATGGCGCCGGACGGATCGGTGAAGTGGACCGAAGTCCGCGCATACATCCCGAACAAGAAGATGCGGCATGCCGCCTTGAAAGATGCGCTGAAGACTTTGGAGGCGGTGAACAAGATCAGCGCCGGGAAGGCAGACGCTTTGACCGCAACGGGTGCCGTCAACGACATGGTGCGCACCGCCCGCCGCCTGCTCAGCGATGGCGACAACAAGGACGCCTCCGCCAACGGCGGTCGCGGCAGCGGCACGGACGCCAACGGCGGCGCCGGTGGCCGCGGCGGCAGCAATGGAGCGGGTGGGGCCAACGGCCTGGGCACGACCAGCAGCGCGAACGCGATGCGGACCAGTTCAACGGGCAACGGCACTGGCGGCCTTACCTCCGGCAACGGCAACGGCAGCTTGAACAATGGTAACGGCACCGGTGGCCTTACCTCCGGCACCGGCACCGGCGGCTTGAACAATGGTGACGGCACCGGCGGCCTCACCTCGGGAACCGGGATCGGGAGTGATTCAAGCGGCACCGGAACGGGCGGGTTTGGCGACGGCACCGGCACGGGCGGGATCGGCGGCGGGACTGGCGTGGGTGGCAACACGGGCAGCAACACAACGCCGAACGGGAACACGGTTCCAGGCGGCAGCCAAACACCGATCACGGGCGGTGGAACGAATCCCGGTGGGACGGGAACCACGACGCCGCAGCCGAACGGCAACCCCACGGATCCAACCACGACGCCGGGAGGCACGGCAACCGAACCGACGCGCTCCGTCACCACGACTGCGTGCTCCGACCGCATCGACGTGCCCGGTCGGTTGGTCTACAGCCAGCAGAAACAAGAGGTGTTCGTTAACGGCGTATCTCAGGGAATCAGCAGCTGCACGGACGCGGTTGACCGTTATCCAATTCAGTGGGATCCGAGTGTCTGCACCGATGACGTGGATCTGTCGGCCAGCCTCGCCTATCCAAAGGCACAACCATTCTACGTGACCACGGCGGGCGCAAGGAAGACCGCCGGCAACTGCCAGCGTTGGGACGGAAAGAGCTTCTCGATCTACGACACGGCGGAAAGCTGCAGTCCATCCATCGACCTTGCCGGCGGCAAGGTGATCGTCAACAAGCGCAAGGCGTACAAGAACCTGGCCGGGACGGAAGTGACGGCGAAAGCCTGCGCCGCCACCTCGCAATATGTGCCGATCCAATGGACGGCGGCCGGCTGCGATGTTCGGCACGATGTTGGCGGCGGCACGACATATCAGCAGATGACGCGCTTTTACCTCCTGGATGGCTCAACGCGCCCCATCGGCGGGTGTGAGGACCACGGGGCGACATACCCGCATTACCGGACGGAAAACGGCTGCGAGCCGGCGGTGAACAATGCCGGCAAGGTCGTGACGCTGTTTCAGCGGACGGTGGTGAACCTGCCGGAAGGCAAGATCACCGTCCAGGATTGCACGCCGTCCTCCACCGCCGGGATCGTGGCGACAACAGAGGGGTGTGAAGGCCAGTACATCCATGTGCCGGCGGCGAATGTGAGCTATGGAACCGTCCGGTATCGCTGGTCGCATAATGGCTCGTGGGAATACACGGAAGGCTGCACAACGAACTCGGCCGCGACCTACCAGCATCAGGACGATCCGAACTCCCCATGGTTCCACGACGACACCGTTCAGCAGTCGTGGCAGCAGATCATCCGCTATGTCGACACGCCGAGCGGCCGGATCGTCATCAGCAAGCGCGAGGGGACGCGGGTCAGCGACTACAACCTTGTGCGGCAGGATCTGATTCCGGCCGCAGGTTCGGTTTGGTACTCCGGCTGCACCAAGTATCAGGGCACTCAGCACCAGAACACCTACATTCGCACCGACCAAACCACGGTGACACTTCCCGGCGACGCTGGGGCGCCGGTGGTGACGCAGGATGGGTGCTCGTCACTTCCGCCGATTGTTGAAAACATCGGTGACGTGGAGGAAGTAAAGACCTGGGGAATCAACGGCAATGTTGGGTGCTCTTTCAACATTGAGCGCTTTCAAAAACAGCGGAGTGCGGAACGACGGCAGAACGGCGCCGGTGAAATTTTCCAAGATCCGTGGGTCTACACAACTCTGTTGATTGAAGTGCTTCACCCGTCTCCGACGCAAGATTGCGGCACCGGAGGCAACTGATGGCCAGAAAAATCCGCACATCACCTTTGGCGGAAACCGGAAACGCTCTTTTTGACTCGCAACTCGACGTTCTGCGCCCCCTGTTTGCCAAACAGGGGGTACAGGAAATCGTGGCGGTGCGTCCGCAAGAGGTCCGGCTTGAATTGGATGGTGGCCGCTGGGAGGCGCTGAGCGTTCCGGATCTGACGCTGGATCGGTGGGGCAAGGTGCTTAGCCTGCTGGCCACGAGGCAGGGCCAGCATTTTGGACCGGATCAACCCCGCGTGTCTGCCCGGCTGCCGGGCGGGCATCGTCTCGATGCGATGATGGGCCGGGCGGTCGGTGAGGGAATCAGCGTCGCAATCCGTGTGCACCGGCAAGCGAAGCGGAGCTATGAGGATTTCGGGTGTCCTCCGGATCTCATCGAGCGACTGAAGGCGGCCGCGGTCAACGGGGATAATGTGATCCTGTCGGGCGGCACCAGTTCGGGAAAAACCTCTCTGGTGAATGCCTACATCCGGGACGTGCCGCTCCATGAACGCGTGCTTTACGCGGAGGAAGTGAGCGAATTGCAGGTGCCACAGGAGAACAAAGCCGGGTTCCTGCTGGACCGAAACAACAAGGAAGCGACGGTGAGCTATGCCGATGTATTCGACCACGCCATGCGTGCGCGGCCGGATCGGCTCTGGCTCGGCGAGTTGTCTATCCCGAATGCTTATCCGGCATTGCTATTCCTGAACAACGGCCATAAGGGCTTTCTGACCAGCGCCCACGCGAACAACTGCACGGCGGCGCTGGAAACAGGCTTCTGGTTCCGCCTGTCCATGGCCGGTTACACGATGGACCGGGCGGCAGTCTTCGAGTTCTTGAAGCGGAATATCGACCTGGTGGTGCACGTCGAGCGGCTGTCCGGCGGTCGCCGCCGGGCTGTCGAATTTTGGGAGCCGTCGAAAGGTGCAGACCCCGTGCGGCTGGTGGGAGAGGGTGAATGGTTGAATATCGGCGCCTGATCGGGCAGCTGCTGGTGCCGCTCGTCGTCGGCGCCGGCTGGGTGGCCACGGTGTTCGTTGGCTGGGATGTGCCACTGTGGGAGTCTCACACCTGGGACTTGATCGCGCGCTATGTCGCGGTGAAACACCATGTCCCGGACTGGCTGCTTTGGTCGGCCATTGGATGGCTCACGGCCGGCGTCGTCGCGGTCCTGACGCTCCAGATCCTGCCCATGGGTGGAGATTATGGACAGGCGCGATGGGCGCGGGTCCGCGACCTCCGTAAGATGGACTTGCGCGGTCGCTACGGCTTCGTGCTGGGGCTGCTGCGCCGGGTGGTGTTGCGCACGGCCAACCTGTCGGTGGTGGTGCTCGGTCCTGCCGGCACCGGCAAGACCAGCTGCGTGATCGTCCCCTCGCTCCTGAGCCTGGGGAACCGCATGTCGGCTATGGTCCACGACACCAAGGGCGAACTGGCGGCTATGACGGCCGGCGCGCGCGGTCAGCTGGGAAAGGTGTTCGTCATCAACATGGCGGGGGGATCGGAAAACTCCGCCTGTTGGAATCCGATCGCCTGTTCTGAACTGCCGAGGGACGGCGCCGCGCGCGGCGATCTGGTAGATCGGTATTGGGGGATCATCCTGCCTGCGGCGCGCGTGGGACAGGAAGATTTCTTCGAACGGGTTGGCCGGCTGCTCGGCGCGGCGGCAACGCTGTATCAGATCTACGATCACGAAAGCCGCAAGCAAGACACGTCCTTTGGGGAGGTGCTGAAATGGCTGTCGTCGTTGCGGATCGAGGCGGAAGAGGATCAGGAAGGCGAGGTTGACGAAGTGCGGGCCGCGCTGGAAGAGGCGGCTTTTCACGCGGAAGAGATGCGTTGGCCAAGCCGGATTGC
Source organism: Azospirillum sp. HJ39 (assembly GCF_041507355.1). Lineage (NCBI taxonomy): Bacteria > Pseudomonadati > Pseudomonadota > Alphaproteobacteria > Rhodospirillales > Azospirillaceae > Azospirillum > Azospirillum sp. HJ39. The sequence continues at coordinate 47,688 of NZ_CP167908.1, forward strand.
GGACGGGCTTCGGCAGATTGCACAGTTCGACTACCGCACGCGCTCAAACATCCTGGGCACGGTCTTTGCCTACATGTCGCCCTGGCTCAACGACAACATTTCTGAATGCACGGCCCGCTGTGACTTCCACCTTGCGGACTATCATGGCGTGGGTCCGCAACGGCGGCCGATCACGACATACTGGAAAGCCCCTCCGTTCGATGCCGATCTGTACGGCAAGATTGCCGGCATGCACGCTGAAGCGCTGGTGCGATACCTGACCGCCCGCGAACCGGACAGGAAACAGCTGCAGGTCGCGATGGTGCTGGATGAGGCCAAATTCCTCCCGCGCCTCCGCGCCATCGAGGACGGCCCGGCGATCATCCGCGGCTTCGGCGTCCGGATGCTTGTGGCATTCCAGGATCTGGCGCAGGCGCGGGTCGTGTATGGGCACGATCAGGTGGACGCGATGTGGACCAACTACGGTTTCCGCGTCGTCTTCGCCCAAAACAACCTCAACACCGCGAAATTCATCTCGGAAAGCATAGGGCAGAAAACCCGGATCCGGCTGAGTTGGAACCGCCAAGTCGGGCTCGGACGGTCGGGCGGTAGCGAGGGCGAAGCCTATGAGGGCGTGCCACTAATCCGTCCGCAGGAAATCATGTCGATGCCGAAGGGTCGGGTGATCGTCGGCGCGCAATATCACCAGCAGACACCAATCAAGGCCAAGGCCGCACATTTCTCCAGGCTACGACTGCGGCGGCTGGTGAACTTGCCGCTGCCTCCGGAGATCCAACGCGCACTCAACCCGGTCGGCAATCCGGCGAAGGTGATCGCGCCACCGGTCGGGCTGACGCCGCCGGCGCCGGCGACAAAGCCGGCGAAACCGAAACCGGCGGCAAAGCCGGCGAAGGGAACGGCCAAGGGAGGCGGGAAGGGCAAGAATGATGCACCCATGTCCGACACGGACATTGCGTCATTCCTGAAGGAGATCGGTTGAGCATGAGTTAGGAGGGTGGGCCGGCTTGGTTGTCGGCCCACCTCTGGATCTGGTACGAGCCCCGCTCAAGGTTAAAGGACGGGGCGGAGAATGCGCATATCGTTACAAGCGGGTCTGTGGGCGATTGCCTCGGCCGCTACCTTCGCGGCCAGCAGTGCGGCCGCTAAATTTCTCGCTCTGAAGCTTCCCACTGCGGAGCTGGCCTTCTTCCGGGCGGCATTTGGCGTCCTGGTACTGGTCGGCGCCTCCCGGCTCCTGGTCGACCTCGGGCGGCCGCGTGATCCGTTTGGCTATGCGATGCGGTGCGGATTGGGCGTGGTGGCACTCTACAGCCTGATGTTTGCCTTTTCATCCATGCCGCTGGGGCTGGCCAGCTTGCTGTTCTTCAGCCGGGTGCTGCTGATGCCGGTGACGGCGCGCGTGATGCTGGGGGAGCGGTCCAGTCCGGCGGTATGGGCGGGCGTGCTGACCGGCTTCGCTGGCGCGGTTGTGTCACTCTGGCCCGCGCTGACGGTTCCGGAACTCCGGCTGCCGGCGGCGGCGGCGCTGCTGGCGGCCGTTGCCTCGGCTGGGTCTCAAACAGCGGTGCGGCGCCTGACCGCGACGAACTCGGCCGGCTTGATCGTGCTGATTTACACCGCGGCGTCGGTGGCGGCGACGGGGCCGGTCGCGGCTGTGAATTGGATCGGGCCGCCGATCAGCGATTGGCCGTTGCTGGCCGTCCTGGGCGGCTTCGCGGTCCTGGCGCAGCTGACGGCGGCGAAAGCCTACGCGAAAGCCTCGGTCGGCTTCCTTGCGCCGTTCGACTTCCTGACGGTGCCGGCCGCCGCCGTGCTGGGCTTCGTCCTGTTCGGTGAGGTGCCCACCCTGCACGGGTTGGCGGGCAGCGCTTTGATCGTGGCGGGCACTCTGCTTGTTTACGTTCGCGGGACCAGTACGGGCGCGGCTGCGGTCAATCCGTGATACCGAACCCTTTGTCGATGCCTCGCATCGGCCGGCGCTGGGGCCGCTGTCGCGGCTTGCCCATGCTGCCGGGCTGATGCTGGGGAGCGGTGCGTCCGGCTGCGGTGTCGGCCGCCAGTCCGGCGACCTGGGCGGCGGCTTCGGGGTCTCCAGCCGCCGCGAGGTCGGCGGCCATGCTATTGAAGCTGCGCGCCATACGGTCGCGGTCCTGCTGGGTCCGTCGCGCCTGCCGCGACCGGTCGGCGCGCTCGCGCTGCTGGTCGCGGTCCTGGCGCTGCTGTTCGGTGGCGCTGCGCGGGCTGGGATCGACGCTGCGCGCTGCCGCTGCGGCGATGCGGCCGGGCAGGACCGGGCTGTTCCCGTCTGCCAGCCCGAACGCCTGTGCGTGATTGGAGAACGCCCATAGCGCGGTGCGCGGGTTCTCCTTGAACATCGTGACGAAGCTCTCCACGGCGCGGCTGCGCGCCTCCCCCTCCGGGTAATGGGCGAAATACTTGGCCAGCGTCTGAAGCTCCTGGGTGCGGTCGGCGAAGGGCGTGTGCCGCTTGGAAAAGCGGTTCATGAAGCCGCGCAGCTTGCCGGGGCGGGCGTCGTCCGGCGCCTCCTGGCCGTTGCGGTAATACTCGTATTCGCGGCCGTGCTGCTCATACCAGCCTGGAACATTGCCGCGCAGGGTATCGGCGGCGGTCCATTTGCTGCGCTTCTCGTGGTCGTGCAACGGCTGCTCCCCCTTGTGGATGTGATCGCGGGTCTTGTCGCGGTCCTGGCGGCGGGTGGCCACCACGTCGATTCCATGTTCGCGGGCGTGGTCGACAAAAGCGGCGCGGTAGCGCTGCAGGGCGTGCTTGCGCAGATTCAATCGCTGCTGGGTCGCGTCGATAGGGTCGATCTGCACGACGAAGTGCGCGTGCGGTCCTCGCCCGTGGTCGGTGTGGATCGCGAAAACGTAGCGATGCCCGGCGAACGCCTCGGCACCGGCGGCTCGCACGGCGGCGCGCAGCTGCTCGGCGTCGCCGCTCGCCGGCGGGATCGAAAAGATGATGTGGGCCGTCTGCGTCTTGCGCAGCGGATCCTTGTTCCAGTTCTTTTGGCGCCACTCGGCCGTGGCGTTGCGCCACTGTTCCTCCAGGTCGCGGCGCTCGTCTGCCGTCGCCTTCTTCCACGCCGCTGAGCGGTTGTCGTCGGCGACCTTCAGGTTCCAGGACTGGATTTCGGCATCGATGCCGTCGCGGTCGGTGACGATCTCCCCGGCTTCGTTTTCGAGCGGCACGTCGGCACGCCCGTTGCGCTCGGCATGGGAGTCGACGCGGCCGATATAGCGCGCCTGGTTCACGGTGGCGCGGGCGTGCTTGGCGGTGTTCAGGACGCGGAACACACCCTCCCGGCTGACGCCTCGCGCGGTGCGTCCACCCCCTCCGGATCCGGGTGTCGGTCGCGGGCCACGGGGTCCGGCTCGGCCGCCGCTGCCGCTGGTCGGGGGAGGCGGCAATCCAAGACGGATGACGTCGGCGCGGTCCTGGGCGTCGTCGGCGCGGGCGGGGCCGTCGCGCTCTGGCTTGTGCGGTTTGCTCTTGCTGCCGCGCTTGGACGGTAGGCCGGGAAGCCGTGCCTGTTCGGCTGTGCGGTCGGCCTTTGTCGGCCGCCGGCTCCACTCGTCCCAAAACTTAGCCACGGGCGACGATCTTGCGAAGGTCGACCATGAGCGGCTTCACGTCGGCCGCCAGTGCGGCGAAGACCTCGGCCGGCATCTCGGCCGCGATGTCGGCGCCCATCACCGCGGCGGTGTTCAGCTGCCGGGCGATCTGGTTGAGGTTGGTCGCGACGCCCGTCAGCTGGTGGAGCATGGCGATGTAGATCTGGCGGTCCTCGGTGGAGAGATACGCCTTCTCGCCGTTTGCCACCGACAAGGCGACGGAGCGAACGAAGTCGGACAGCTTCCGCCCCTCGGCCTCCGCCTTCCGGCGGATGACCGCTAGCTCGCCTCCGCTCATTCGGATTTTCAACATTTCGTCGCGCACCGGGGCCTCTGTCCTCTGCGGCTGTGGGTGGCGACTAATCTACTCCTATCGGTCGGGTGGGCGAAAGACCGGGCGTGGATCGGCGTGCAGACGCTGGATCGAGAGGACCAAGGCGGGGGGTCGGCGCAGCCGGCCGAAGGCACCCCCCGCCGCACCCGTTGCCACCGGCAACACAGGATAGGCCCCCGGCCGGGGACTTTTGGGGCCACTTTGTGGCCACAAAAGTCCTATCCTGCTTCATCTTCGGTCTTTTAAAAGCCTAGCAAATCCGCCACTTCGCAAACGGCCGGAACCGCGCCAGCGGAGCCGGCCGTCGGTCTCACCTGTACCCTGGCGGTTTCGGGCTGTACCCGGCGCGAAACCGGCTGTACCCGGCCCATGGCGGCGTGTAGCCGCCGGCAAATCTCCTGTACCCTGCTCCTGGGCGCGCCTCGTCCACATATCCATGGGGGAGCGCGCGCCGGCACGGCCGCGCAGGACCAGCCCGCGCCCCTCAACGCGCTCTGATGCTGGTCCGTTCCCCGGTGGGTATGTGGGCGATGGGGGGATATG
>NZ_CP167915.1:0-41696 GCF_041507355.1 Azospirillum sp. HJ39
GAATCGGCTGGGCGAAGCGGGCCAGCTCCGGCACGTTCGCCGCGATGTGGGCAGCGGCCCAGGGCGGGGAGACGCTGTTGCCGCACATCCTGATCTGCGCGGCCTTCGAGAAACGCCGGCCGTCTTGCCCCCGGTCGATGATGTAGCTGTCGGGAAAGCCCTGGGCACGGAACAGCTCCCGCGGCGACAGCATCCGCATGCCGATGTCCACGATCTGCCAGGGCTCGCCGTGGACGGTCACCAGCCCGAACCGTGCCACGGTCGGAATGGTGTGCAGCGGGTCGCGGCAATCCTGATCCTGTCCACCTTCGCCGTAGTATTTCGTCAGGAAGGCCCGGACTTCGGCAACATGGCCGCCGCCACGCCCACCGCCGGCGGTGACCGTCGGCATCGGCTGGTCAGGGTGGAGCCCGTCCTTGCAGGTGCCGTAGAGCTTCATCAGGTGGGCGGCGGCCAACATCTGGTGCGAGCCGGTGTTGAGAATGGTTGAGGTGGGGCTGTCGATCGGGTGCCCGACGACGCCCGTGTTCTGCTGGACCATCCAGGGCATGACCACGGCTTGATTGCCGCCCTGCGCCTGCACCGTGGTCAGGGGATCGGTGGGTGGGTAGGCACGCCGGCCGCCGCTGTCACCGTGCGCCAGACCGGCCAGATATGGCGTAACCAGGGCATGCTTGCCGCCGCCCGCCACGACGGTGCCGAGCGGCTGCTGGATGTCCAGCGCACGCGGGGCCTGTCCCGGCCGTTCGCCGTACCCGGTCTGGACCATCGTCGGTGCCACCAGCGCGAACTCCCCCCCGTTGGCCGTGGTCACAGTGCGCAACGGGTCGTGGATGGCGTGCGCCCGGCTGTCACCGCTGTGGGTGACCGGGATGATGAACGGGTCGGCGTGGTCGATGACGTAGCGCTTCAGCCCCGCGAAGATGCGGCGGAGGGTGTTCGCCTCGAGCGGCCGCTTCACCCGCAGCACGCGGGCTTCCTCCTTAGTCAGGAAAATGGAGGGGCACGGGATGGACCAGTCGATGACGTGCGATGCCGCCGTGCGGTAGGGCAGCAGCCGGCCAGCCAGCACCTCCGGATCGTCCGACGCGCCGTGCGTCGGAGCCGGCCAGATGATGGGGCGACCGTCACAGCGGGCAATGACCGCCAGGCGCTTTCGAATCGTCGGCGCGCCGTAGATGCAGGCGCGGCTCTCCCGCCACTCCACCTGATAGCCCAGCCGCCGCAGCTCGCGCACCCATTCGGCAAAGGTGTGGCCGCGCCGGTCGGGGCAGGGATGCCCCTCGTTCGTCAGCGGCCCCCAGGTAACGAACTCCTCGACGTTCTCCAACTGGATCACGCGCGGCCGGATGTGGAGCGGCAGCTTGGCATACGCCACCACGATCCAGGCAAGATCCCGGATGTGCTTCTTGCGCGGGACACCGCCCTTGGCCTTGCTGAAATGGGTACAGTCCGGCGAGAACCACGCGAAGCCGATGGGGCGTCCGGCCGCGACCAGCGCCGGTTCCGCCTGCCAGATGTTTTGGCACCAGTGGCGCGTTCCCGGGTGGTTGGCCGCGTGCATCGACACGGCGTCCTCGTCGTGGTTCAGCGCCTCGTCCGGGCTGCGGCCGAGCGCCATCTTGATGCCCTCACAGGTCCCACCGCCGCCGGCAAAGCCGACGATGATGATCTCGTCCGGGCTGGCTTCACGAACGGGACGCCGCTTGCCCATTGCTGGCGGAAGATCAAAGAGCATGGTGGTCGCCCTCCTTCGGGAAGAGGTGGCGGCCGATCAGGGCGATGGTGTCTTCACGCGACGGCAGGGCGGCGAACAGCTCCCCCTCTTCGGTGCAGCCGTCGCACAGGCGCGTGGTGCGGTCGATGCGGGTGCGTTCGCCGCAGGCGGTGCAGTGGCCGATGACGGTCATTCAGCGGCCCTCCTTCGGGAAGCGGTTCAGCGCCCCTTCGATCCGCTGCCGCAGGTTCATCAGCGCGTTGCGCCCGTCCAGCGGGCACGGGCCGGCTTCCTTCAGCCGGTCGATCAGCCGTTCCAGATCGGCGACGGCGGACAGGCCCGCCCGGTGCAGGTTCTGCTGTTTGGTCATGGTTCTCACTTCCGCCGCTCGCGGCGGCCGGTCTTGGGATTGAAGGTGCGGGGCCGCCACCGCCGGCCGGCGGTGCGGTCTTCGTCGAGGAAGTCGGAGACAAGGGCCGTGACCGCGGCGAAGCCGCCGGGCTGGCGCAGGACGCGCCATGTCATCACCGCTTCGTAGAGCCGTGCCCCGCGCAGCCGCGACCGGTTGTTCCAGGCGACGCGGCAGAACGGGCTGCAAAATTCCTGTGCCAGATCGGTGGCCGTGTAGACGGCTCCGCACTCCCGGCACACAGACCCACGGGCCGCAGGCTCGGCGGGCCGTCCTGGGGCTTCTGGCGGAACGCGTGTACACGCCGCGGATTTGCTGGGGTTCGGCACAGCGGGCAAAGCTCCGCCGTCCACCGGATCGGTGGTGGTGTCGGTCATGTCGAAGTCTCGGAATGCGTGGCCCCGGCAACCCCCGGCACTTCCGCCGAAGCCGGGGGTCACTGGCTGGGACACACGCTATGTGGCTGGATTGCGCCAGCCGCGCCCGCTGCCTACTGCGGCGGCGACCCGAGCGGGCACGGCCAGAAGACCGCACCCGCTCGGGTCGCCGCCCCCGTCAGGCGGCGCGGCGCGCGCCCAGCAGCGACCGGGCATAGCCGCGGGCGGCTTCGGCATGCTTGGCGAGGTCGCTGGCGCTGAAGTCGGTCAGCAGGTCGGTATCGGTGACGGGGTCGCCGGCCGCGCCCAGGTCGGCGATTTTGCGGCCCATGGCGCGGGCGGTCGCGTGCAGGTCAGACGGGCTGCGCTTCGAATGGCGATGCTTCATTTTCGTGCGATCCCCTGGAAAATCCTCCGGCGGGCTGCGTCTCAGCCGCGCCGGAGGCAGTTTGGGAGGAACGCTCTTCCGAGCGGCTACCACAGTCGACGGCGTGCGAAAGTGGTAACGGGGCAAATTTGCGCCGATACGAAAACTTTCGTCAAGCGCAAATTTTCGCCGATGCGAAAACTTCTCTGGCCGCCCATAGCGCCATGGTGTACGCCTGTATGTGACGGTACGCCGCATGTCACAATTCGTTGCTTCGCAAAATGCGAAAAACCCGTGCCAAATCAGGGCTAGATTTGCTTTTTGCACCTCCCGCACATAGTCGAGTATGCAACTTGTTACAGTGATGCAAGAACAAAACCACTACCTATGAAGGTAGCCGTTCGATATAGTGAGTGAACCGCTTCCCAAAGCGGAAGGGTCCGAATGAGCTGGAACTCATTCGGACCTTTATGAGGATGGCACCTCACCGGGTATTGCCGCGGCGCTGTAAGCGCTATCGGCCACGTCTCACCGTCCACGCCTGTACAGGCGTGACGTATCTGCACGATGGGTGCCAACAATGGGAAGACAGTCAGACATAGGGTTCGCCCGAATGCCGCCGGCCTGCCATGGGCTCGCGCAGGTCAGCGCGTCACGCGCATTCGGACACAGCGTCACCAGCCACACGCACAGGAAAGAGTACCTACGCGTGTTGACGGTCACGGCTGTCCGTGGTCGAATGTTCTTGCACTGTTCTGCGGTAGTGGGGGTTTGAAGTGCCGGCCATTTTTTTGACGGAGCGTGAGCGACAGGTTCTGGCTGACATCGCGGCGCTACCCGAAGACGAACAGGCAGAGTTGCGCGCGCTGGTCAGCCGCCGGGCCGCTGCCGCGTGCGCGCCGCGTCCGCCCGCTTGCGGATCAGATCCTCAAGATCGTCCCGCTCGCGTTCATCCACATCGCCGATAGCGCGCAGTTCGGCCAGCAAGCGGCGATCACGCTCGCTGATGATGTCATCCTCATCTGGCCGCCCTACACCCTGCAATTCTGCTACGGTCACCTTTCGCCCGAGTAGGTCGGAGGCTCCGACCGCAAGGGCGAAGTATGTCTCGTCTTCCAGACGCTTGTTTTTCTTTCCGGCAATCAGGTCATTCAGGGTGTTGTACCCGATTTTTGACGCGGTTACCCATGCGCGGACACTGCGAATAGTGCCGTCGCTGCGGGCCTGTTTATAGAAGGCCATCAGGGCGGCGCGTAGCCGGTCCCGCTCTTCTTGTTCCGCGCTCATGCCGTCATTCTGGCGAATTCGCGCCGATGCGCTATTTCGCTTCGGCGAAAATTGCTCTTGACCAAAGTTTTCGCATCGGCGCAAATTCGGGGTATGACACCCACCATTGATCAAAGCCTCCACCGGATTCGCTCCTACTTCGAGCAAGAGGTGGAGATGACCGTGCACCAAGTGGCGATAGCCGCCGGCGTGCATTGGACCGCTGCCGCGCGGGTCTTACGCCCGGACGGTGAACCGAGTCTGTCTGTCGCCCGGAAGATCGAGCGGCTGGTGCCGCGCGACTTCGTCGGGCCGGTGGTGCCCGGGTCGCCCGACATGCTGCTCCCCGCGCCAAGCCCCGTTTCGGGCGGACGGAGCATGGGCGATGAAGTGCAGCACATCGGACAGTCGGCATCAGGCATGCCGAAAATATGCATGCGCGAAAACATCTCGTCTTGTTCCATCAACACGAGAGGGTCGGACCATGACCAAGCGCCGTGATCCGCTGTCCCTTGAGGACGCGGTTTTTCTCGCCCATGCCTGCCTGGGTGATTCCGGGGTCGAAGAAATCACCGGCAAAAGCGCCCGGCTGGTGCGCATGTGGTCGGACCCCGACGACGACGGCCACAAGATCCCGCTGATCCAGGCTCTGCGGCTGGATCGCGCGCTTGTGGTGCGGGGCGAGCATCCGTCCATCCTGACCGCCTACAAGGCGGAGCTGCGGCGCGCCCATGCCGCCGCCACCGTGCCCGGCGACCCCATGGCCCGGCTGGCCGATGCCATGGCCGAGATGGGCGACCTCGCCGAAGAGCTGCGCCGCGCACGCTGCCCCGGCGGCGATGCCGGCCGGCAGATCACTCCGGAGGAGGCGCGGGAAATCCTGCGCGCGCTGGGCGATCTGCGCGGCGTGCTGCTGGCGCTGGAAACCGACGTTGTCGCTGGGCTGCCCACGCTCCGGCCGGTCGAGGTGGCGTCATGACGGCGCTGCTGACCCACGGGGGCTGTGCCCTGGTGCTGTCCGGGCGGATGGATCATCCGGCCGACGCGCGGTTCCTCGCCGCCTGGGGCGAGGGTGCCTCCGCCCGCATGGCAGGCGAGCTGCTGTCGCAGAACCCGTATGTGCCCGACACCGTCAGCGGCTGGGGCTGGGCGAGCGGCTGGACCGAGACCGACCCGCTGACCGCGGCGCTGTCGCTGGTCGAACGCGGAGGGCCGTAGCCATGCCCGGCCCGCGTGACCTCGACCCCGGCATAGCCCTGTCGCTGGCCTGCGGCCGAGTGCTGACCGGCAAGCCGCATGAGGATGACCGGGCGGCCCTGGCCGAAGCGATTTTCGCCGTTCCCAACCGCCCCAGCGCCGCGCGCGGGCTGGCCCAGGTCGCCACCGCCTGGTTGTCCGGCGACTTCGACAACCGGGCGCTGGTCGCCGCCCTGACCGTCTTCAACGCTCCTTTCTGCGACGGCGGGTCTGCCGGCCGTCGTCCCCATCCGCCGGCCGCGCCGGGCGCCCAGATGCCCCGCGCCGCCGCCACCCACGCCGCAAAAACGGCCCAAGCCCTGGAGGATTGACCCCATGTCCGCCTCTTTTAACGCGTTCCTCAGCGGTGCATGCGAGGGACGCGACGGGTCAACGCGTGTCCGCGTCCTGTATGCGGCCTACACCGCCTTCTGCCGCGGTCGTCATTTTCTGCCGGTCGAGCGGGTCAAGTTCGGCCGGCTGCTGACCAAGCGGGGCCTGCCGATCACGATGGATTCCGATGGCGCAACCTGGGTGTCCGGGTTGGGTGTCATCGACCTTGCCGCGGACATTGCGGTTCCGACCCGTCCGGTGTTGGTCCTGCCGTCCGGGCTGTCCGGCAGTGACCTGACGGCGCTGTCGCTGGTTGCGGCGGAGCTGGCCCGGCAGAGGGCCGGCGAAGGTTTCAGCGCGGCGCACGACGACGCGCACGATCCTGGCGATCTGGAGATGGCCGGCGGCTGCTACCTGCTGAACGCCGGCACCGATGAGGACGAGCGGGGCGACTTCCCCACGGCCAAGCCCTGCGACCTGTGGCCCTGGGAAAACCGCTGGTGGAAGCCGGCCAGCCGCGTCCGGGATGCCGTGCGCGGTTCGGCGCTGGGCGTCGCCGGCATCGCCGCCCGCCTGCGGGCCGGCGAGCGCGCAGAGGGCTGACGCCATGGGCGACAATTGCACCATTGAATGGGTGGCCGCGCTCGCGAAGCAGCGCAACGCCATCCCGGCCAGCCTCAACCCGATCCGGGGATGCAGCCGTCTCAGCGAAGCCTGCCGGAACTGCTACGCCGCGGGCATTGCCCATCGCTTCGGCCACAAGGGCAACGGCATCTGGGCGGGTCTGACCGATCTGGACCCGGACGGCACCCCCCGGTTCAACGGCACCCTGCGTTGGGTGCCGGAGGTGCTGACCACGGCCATCAACGCAAAGCGGAGCCGGGTCTATTTCGTCTGCGACATGAGTGATCTGTTCCATGCTCGTGTCGATCAGGACTGGATAGATCAGGTCTTCGCCATGATGGCGCTGTGCCGGCATCACCATTTCCTGCTGCTGACCAAGCGGCCGGATCGGATGCGGCGGTATCTGACCGCGCGGGAGACGCCCTATCGGATCAACAGGTGCCTGTACAGGCTTGGCGGCCAGTCCAACCGGGCTGGCGATCAGCACTTTGCGCTGAAGGTGTTGGACGAGAGCGACAAGGACAGGTTGCCAGATTGGCCTCTGCCGAACGTCTGGACCGGGGCCACCGTCGAGGATCAGGCGGAAGCCGATGAACGGGTTGCGGACCTGATGCTCTGCCCTTCCGTCCGGCGCTACCTGTCGGTGGAGCCGATGCTGGGGCCGGTGGACCTGACGCGTATCGTGCTGGATGAATGCGAAGCGACGTTCCTCCATGACCCCCGCCTGACCCGTGCCCGCTTCACGTTGAACGCACTCACTGGGGCGCAGTCCCTGCGTCTGCCGCCATTGGACTGGGTGATCTGCGGCGGGGAGAGCGGGCCGAAGGCGCGGCCGATCAGCCGTCGGTGGGTACGCGAGTTGCAGGAACAATGCACTTCGGCAGGCCGCCCATTCTTCTTCAAGCAATGGGGCGAGTGGGAACCGGCCGGGATGTGCCCTGCTGGAACCGCCGGCCGGTTCGCGTTCGGCGATTACGATTTTGATCGGACCTGCTTCCATCAGGTCGAGGGATACCCGCGCCAATTCGACATGTTCGGCGCACGCGCCGTCATGAAGCGCGTCGGCAAGAAGGCCTCCGGCCGACTGCTGGATGGCCGGACCTGGGACGAAGTCCCGGAGGTGCGGCCATGACCGTCCCGAAGAAGGCTCTGTCCGTCCGTGCCCCGTGGTGGTGGTTAATCCTGCATGGCGGCAAGGACATTGAAAATCGGGACTGGCCGACGAACTACCGCGGCTCCGTCCTGATCCACGCGAGCAAGTGGTGGGGCACGACCGAAGTCCTGCTGACGATGCAGGAATTCGGCCCGCTGGCCGAACGTGGCGGTGCGCCGCGCGTCACCATGGAACAGGTCCGCCCCTACGGCGGCTGCATCGTCGGCATGGTCGACATCGTCGGCTGTGTCAGCGCCAGCGACAGCCCGTGGTTCTTCGGCGATTACGGTTTCCAGCTCGCCAACCCCGTGGCGTTCCGGGAGCCGGTCCCGTGCAAGGGCGCGCTGGGATTCTTCACGGTGTCGCCGGACGTGATGGAGCGTGTCCGCGCCCAGGTCGGAGGCAACCGGCCATGACCAGCGCTTCCTACCTGGGCGACCTGCGGCGGCTGGCCCAGGACGTCACCAGCCTGCACGCGGAGTGCGAGACGTTGCACACCGCCATCCTGTGCCTGCGCGCGGGCAGACGGATCGGCATCGACGTGCAGCAGCATCTGGCCTTGCGGCGGCAGATCAGCGACGTCGCCGCAAGCCGGCTGCCGCCCATCACCCTGGTCGGCACCGCCCTGGTGATGGTGCCGGCGGGCTACCGGCTGGAAACCACCACGGGCGACCGGCGGGCGACGATCAGCCGCGCGGGCCGGTCGCACAGCTCGTGGGGGTTCTTCTCTCTCGCCCTGTCCATCGCCGATGCCTGCCTGTGGGCGCATGTCCGCGATCTGACGGACGGCGGGGAGGTTCGGCCATGACCGAACTGCGCCCCGGACCTGAAATGAAGGCTGCCGCGCTGAAGCACGTTGAACGTGGCTGGCGTGTCTTCCCCTGCGTCGAACGGACGAAGCGGCCTTGTGATGAGCCGGGTCTGTTCGAGCACGGCTGCAAGGGGGCGACAAAGTCCCCGTTCTGGATAGGCAAGTTCTGGAGCCGCTGGCCGGGTGCAAATCCGGCGGTCGCGACCGGTCCCGCGTCCGGTATCTGGGTGCTGGACATCGACGTCAAGAACGGTGTCGACGGCTTCGCCACTCTGGCCGTGCTCGAAAGCTTCTTCGGCCCGCTGCCGTCCACGCTGGGACAGCAGACGCCGACCGGCGGCGCACAGCGATTCTTCGTCTGGCCCGATGGCCGCGAAGTGCGGAACCGCAACAGCAAGGCCCTTGGGCCGGGGCTGGATGTCCGCGGCGAAGGCGGATACATCATGGTCCCGCCGTCGATCCACCCTGATTGCCTGGAAGGCCCCCGCTATCGCTGGGATGCCGATCCGGAGGCGCAGCCGGCCGTCCATGCGCCGGAATGGCTGCTGCGGTATGTGGTCGGCGACACCGAAGACCTCGAATGGCTCCGCCGGCAGGTCGAGGGCAAGCTGTTGCCGGAGTGGATGGCGAAGCGCCTCAAGGTCTCGGCTCCGCCGCCGGAAGAACCGGCCCCTGTGTCGCATCAGCGCGCATTGCCCCCGGACGGCATTCATCCCTATGCCCGCAAAGCTCTGGATGATGAGGTGTTGAAGGTCCGCACCGCGCCCAGCGGAACCCGGAACGAGACGCTGAACGAAAGTGCCTTCGTCCTGGGCGGCTTCGTCGGTGGCGGCCTGCTGCCCCAGGGCCTCGTTGAACAGCATCTTCACGCCGCCACCCAGGCTTGGCCGGGGGTTCCGCCTGAAAAGCGCAAGCGCGACGCGGAGACGCTGAAGCGTGCGCTGACCGAAGGCATGCTGCATCCCCGCGAACTGCCTCCCCCTCCCGAGCCGCGCGCGCGCCCAACACGGGTGGGCCCCTCCGGGCGCGGTGCGGCGGCTGGCAACGATGACGTGTCGACTCAGGCGCAAACGGCGCAAGCCAATGCGGCGCGCTCCCTGTGGGCGGAACGGTCGAAGATCGCCCCCAACACCCCGGCCGGACAGTTCCTGGTGCGGCATGGGCTGGACCCCGCGGAACCGTGGCCGATGCTGGGGGCTGCCGAGTTGCCTTGGGTGATGGCCCGGCACACGCCGCAGCAGCGTGGCCCCTGCGTGCTGGCTGCCCTGCTGCGCTGGTCGCCGGAGCCTGCGCGCGAGGTGTCGGCGGTCTATTGCGTTTGCGTGTCGGACAACGGCGCGCCGGTCATGGCCGCCGATCCCGCCACCGGGACGATGGTCTATCAGCGCCGCATGGTCGGGTCTGCTGACGGTGCCGTCATCCCCCTGACCCCCCTGTCGGCGGAAAGCGGCGGCCGGCTGTTGCTGGTGGTCGGGCTGGGAGCGGGTTTGCGGCTGAAGCGCGTCTTTCCAAACCGGCCGCTGTGGGTGGCTGTGAACCTCTCCCATGCCGGCAAGGCCGTGTTGCCGCCCTATCTGGCGGACGTGACGCTGCTGTTGCCGGATGAAACCCCGGTTGAGCGCGAGCAATGGGCAATCCAGCGGCTGGCTGCTGCCGGCCGGGTGGTGCGGGTCACGCGGCAGACCCTCGCACAGGGGAGGGTCGCTTGATGGACATCCTCGACGCTCAGGTTCTCGCCTTTCGCTACATGACTTTGACCGACCGCCGCGCACCGGATGTCTACCGCTGGTGCCGGCGGATGCTGGGACACCGCGACTGCCGCCGAGACTGCCGGGCCGTGTGGTCTGACGCCTTCGGCCTGCTGGTCGTGCTGATCGCTGATTCCGAAACCTTCGCCGCCGGCATCGCGCGGCGCGTGGCTGTCGCCGAACGAAATTCGACCAAGACCGAACTCGGGAGGGCCGTCGCTTGACACGTTCCCCCTCCTTCGCCATCGTCTGCGGAAGGGCTGGAAAGTCCCGCGTTGTGCTGTCGCCTAGAAATCGGCAGCGGAACGCACATGCCGTAGGCGGTCTCCGCCGAAACCCGAGAGTCGGGCGGACTTCACTTCCGCTTGGTCCAGGGGCCGATGTCGCATGTCCAAGGCTCACGCCTAAAGGGCATCGGGACACGACCTACGGCGTGTTTTCTAGCCCCTGGATCGCGGCGGAGCTGCGCCTGGAAACGTATCCGTCGCGGTTCGATAAAACTCGAACCGTAGGAGCTTTCGCCATGGCTGACATGGGCGAAGACGCTAAACGTGCGTCCGTTTCTTCCCCTTTCGATGCCGACTTTTCAGCCGCGCTTGAGTTGGCCGCCGCCCCGCCAGAGGTGATCGCCTTGGGCGCGACATGGGGCGCGAAGTGGCCGACTGCACCCCTGCCAGTCCGCCGGGTGCTCCTCTGGGTGTCCCGCTGTTCCGACGCGGAAATCATCGCCCTCGACGATCTCATTCAGTCCCAGCGCCCGGAGGCTCAGCCATGACCGCCATGATGAAGCCGTTTCTTTTTGAAGGCGAAAGCCTTGTCCGCATAGTGGTTCACGCTGATGAACCGTGGTTCGTTGCGGCGGATGTATGCCGCGTGTTGGGCCTCTCCAATCCCAGAAAGGCGGTTTCCGCTTTAGACGACGATGAAGTTGCCATTCACAGGCTAGCGTTCGTGGGTGAGGGCGGTACCGTAACCAATAGTGACGGTATTACCGTAACCAAAGCCGGCCCCCCTCGCGGCAATCCAAACGTCAATATCATCTCTGAAAGCGGCCTTTACGCACTGATCTTCCGCTCCCGAAAACCAGCGGCCAAGCGCTTTCGGAAGTGGGTGACGACGGAGGTTCTGCCGACCATTCGCCGCACTGGCGGGTATGGAAAAATCCCCGGTGCGTACGGGTCGATGAACCTTGAACTCGTGACGGCATATTTGCACGACCATCAAATCCGCGTACTGGAATTTCTTCGCCGATCGGCTGACTCCGCCAATGGACAGAATGTTGTTCCATATTCTGAGATTGCGAAAGCTGTTGGGTTATCGCAGGAAAAAGTAACGAGGACGCTATGCTTGTTTGTAGCTTTAGGAATAGTTGAGCCAAGACCCGGTCAAGGCTTGTGGTTTGTTGATTTTTCCAGGTCATTGCCATGACCGGGAAAGCCTCCCCCGCCCCCCTCCTGTTCGATTTCCTGCCCGCAGCGTCTCCGGCGAAGGCCGTGGCGCTGTCTGGCGCTCCGTCGACATGGCGCTTCAGCGGCCTCACACCGGGCCGCTATCGCCGCCTGATGGCCGATCCGCCCTGGTACTTCAAGAACCGGTCGGAGGAAGGTGAAGGCCGCAACGCCGTCCAGCACTACGCCTGCATGGAGTTGGACGACATCCTCGCCCTGCCCGTCCAGCAGCTCGCCCACCGCGACGGGTGCTTGCTGTGGCTGTGGGCGACATGGCCGATGCTGCGCGAAGGGCTGGCCTGTCTGGACGCCTGGGGCTTCCGCTATGTCACTGGCGGGCCGTGGCACAAGAAGACCAAGCACGGCAAGGATGGCTTCGGCACGGGCTACGTGCTGCGGTCCGCCTCCGAACCGTTCCTGATCGGCGTGCGCGGAGCCGTCCCCTACGGTCCGGATGCCCGGCGCGTGCGCGGCCTGATCGAAACCGTCGAGGACGCCGCCGATACGCTGCTGATCGAAGCGGCATTGCGCGAGCACAGCCGCAAGCCCGACGAGCAATACCGCATGCTGGACATGCTGGTGCCGGACGTGCCCAGCGCAGAGCTGTTCGCGCGCCAGCAGCGTCCCGGCTGGGATACCTGGGGCAACCAGACAGGCCGTTTCGCGGCAGAGGTGGGGTCGTGACCGAACTTCGCACCCACACCCGCGCCTATCCATTCTTCCCCCCGCGCCCCCCTGAGAGACGGGCACAGACGCGCGCGGACGCCCGCAAGGCCACGCCGCGCGCGGCGGATGGCTACCCGTTCGGGGGCATGGGGGGGAACAGCTCCATCAACCCGGTCACGACCGGCAAACCGTGGGTGCAGCATGCCCGATGACATCCGGCCATTGCCACCCCGGCCCGACGATGAAGCCCTCCGGCAGGCGGTGGAGGGTGCGCCAGTCCGGGCGGCGGGCGATGGCGGCAGCTTCGTGGCGGCCGGAGCCGGTGATCCGGGAGAATGCCCTGTGGTTGCATTGGGGCACCATGACGGCCGGTATTTCTTCCTATCCGCCAGCGGCGAAAAGCGGGTCATGGCCGTCCGTGACATGACAGCCAATGGCCTGTTGAGCCTGTTTGCGGGCGACAGTTCATGGCTGATCGAGCACTACCCCGCAGTAGACAAGATGGGCAATGACATTGACGACTTCTTGCCCCGGCTCGTCGTCGGGTATCTGATCCGTGCCTGCGAGCGCGCGGGCGTGTTCGATCCGGACATGCGCCTGCGTGGCCGGGGCGTGTGGCGCGGTTTGCCCGGCGCTGATGGGCGGCCTGCCGCCGTCGTGCATGTGGGGGATCGGGTTGGGAGGGTCGAAGCCGGCGCTGTCTACTGGAACGCGCCCGGCTGGCGAGAGGGTGCCGTCGTGTACCCGTCCGCCCCCAGGATGGACCCACCACTCTTCGACACCCCGGCTGCCGTTGGTGATGGGCAAACGCTGCTGGATCATTTCCGGTTGTGGAAGTTCATCGACCCTGCTGACGCTGACCTGTTCCTTGGATGGGCTGCGGTGGCGTTGCTGTCCGGCTATCCGAAGTGGCGTGCGCATGCCCAGGTCGCGGCGGAGCATGGCGCAGGCAAGTCCGCGCTGTGCGAGTTGCTGGAAGCGCTGTGCGGCCCGATGGGGGTGCCGATGAACGGCTTTTCCGAAGCGGGTGTCCGGCAGGCACTGAGCGATGAAGCGCGCGTCGTGCTGCTGGACGAAGCGGAAGGCGACGCCACCGGGGCAATGCAGCAGGTTATCGGCCTGATCCGCCGCATGTCGGGCAGCACGGGCGCGAACGTCAGCAAGGGCAGCCCTGGCGGCCTTGTCCAGCGCTTCACCGTCATCGGTTGCGCTCTGATGGCCGGCATCAATCCTCCGCCATTGGCTCCACAGGATCGGTCACGCATCCTCCGCTTCGACATCCTGAAGGCTACCAGTGACCCCGCCGCCGCCGCACGGGTTGATGCTGCCATCACCTGGGCACGGAAGATGAGCGGGCGGTTCCGCGCGCGGGTCTTGCTGGGCGCCCAGCGCTTCGCTGGGGCCGTGGATGCCTACCGCGCCGCTCTGATGGCCGCGCAGTGCGACGGCCGACAGGCCGACGTGCTGGCCGTGGCGCTCGCTGGCCGTGACCTGTTGCTTTACGACGATCCGCCGGACAGCGACAGCATGGAAGAGGTGGTCGGTTCGCTGGCCGCCCGGATCGCCTCCATGCGGGCCGATGACCGTGAAGACAACGATGCGCAGCAGTGCCTGAACCACCTCATGACCTTCATCCCGGATCATTGGCGGTCCGGGACGCGGGCGACCGTGGGCGACCTGATCGCTGAGGCCCGGACAGAGCCGAAGGGCGAAGGGGAGAACGGGAAGGCTTTGCGGACCTACGGGATGCGCATCGAGATGGACGATATCGGCACGCCGTTCCTGCTGGTCGCCAATAGGCACGGCGGGCTACGTCGCATCTTCCACGGCACACGGTGGGCGGAAGGCGGCTGGGTGGGCACGCTCCGACGATTGGGCACCGACGTGACCGCGACCGAAGAGACCAAGCGCTTCGCTGGCGGTGTCAGCCGGGCCACGCGCATTCCCGCGAATTACCTGCCGTGGGTCGAGGAAAGCGGCTGAGTTGCGGCAGTCGGCTATCCGCTACCTTCGGTATGCAATCGTGTCGTTTCAATGGGTTAGGCGTAACGGTGTAACGGTAAGCGTAACGGCTCAGTGTTACGCCTAATCCACTGAAAGAACATGATTTTTTGAATGTGTAACGGTGTAACGGTCGATTTTCCCTCCCTAATGTGCGCGCGCACATCTGCAAGGCCAAAACGACCGTTACACCGTTACAAAGTCAAATTGTCTAATGGGATCAAAGCGTTAAGCGTAACGGGCTGGTGTTACGCCACCGTTACACCGTTACACGGGCCGGGCTGGCTTTGGGATCGGGAGTATCAGGCATGGACGGAGATTTTGCAATGCAGGTGGATGACGGTGACGGGCTGGTCACCGGTCGCCTGCGCGACCTGCCGGAGCGGGGCGACCCGGCCGTGCCGGGGCTGGTGTGCGGGCGTGGCTGGGTGGCGCTGATGTACGCCCGTGGTCGGCTGGACGTGTCGCAGCTTGCGGCGGCAGTCGACATCGGGCGCGGGCTGGCGATTGCGATCCCGACCGCGTCGGGGCTGCGGGCGGTGGACCCGTCCCGGCTGGTGGTCGATGGCGGCAACCGCACCAGCCCGCCGCTGGGGCCCTCGGGCGGTACAGTGTCGTGGGAGCTGGCGGAGGGACCGGCTTGGCGGTTGGAGCGGTGGTGTGCGAGCGTGCGTGCGGCGGGCAAGGCGGGCAGGCTGCGCGGGCGGCACCGGACGCTGTATCTGGACGTGGCGGTGATGCGAGTGGTCACCGGGGAGGCCGAGCCGCGCGGGCTGGACGTGGAGTTGGGCTTGCGCAATGGCCGGGTGTCGGAAGCCGTCTTGAAGGCGCTGGGCGGGTACGCCGCAACATTCGGTCTCGGTGTTCCGAAAAATACCGCTTGACGGACATGGGGACGTTTGGGTTAGCCTCTCCGCTAGATTGAGGTAGTGCGCCCGGCCGGAGTAACTCTCCCGCCGGGCGCACTGCGTTTCAGCCCTGCCCAACATGCCCTGGAAACCGAAGAAACCCTGCGCCCGTCCCGGCTGCGGTCGATTGACCGATGGCCGCTTCTGCGATGCCCACGCCGCCGAAGACCGGCAACGCCACGACCGCGCCCGTCAGGAAGCGCAGCCGTGGCGTGGCTGGTACAAGGTCAAGTCGTGGCTGGACATCCGGGCGTGGCGGCTGTCGGTGGAGCCTCTGTGCCGCATGTGCGCGGAGCACGGCTTGACCGTCGCGGCGACTGTGGTCGACCACGTCAAGCCGCACCGGGGCGACCGCGCGCTGTTCTTCAACCGCGAGAACACCCAAAGCCTGTGCAAGCCCTGCCACGACGGGCCGAAACAGGCGGCGGAGCGGGCGGCCCGCGGCCAGTCGGCCCGAGGGGTGGGGGGGGTCTGATCCTTGGAACCTTTCGGCCCACGGACCGGTGTCTCAAGGCAACGCGCGCGTTCGCGAAATTGGGAAATTATTTTTTTTGAGCGGCGGCAGTGACCAGGGGACGGAAGCCAAAGGCGGAGGCGTTGAACGCCCTCGCCGGCAACCCCGGACGGCGCAAGCGAGCGGCGGCCCCGGCGACGGAGGCCCCGCCTGCCGTCGCGTCGACGGAGCCGGTTTCGGAGTTCGCGCCTCCCGCCAGCCTGACCAAGGGCGAGCGGGAGGTGTGGTTGGAGGAGCTGCCCCGGTTCCTGTCCACCGGCCTGGGGCGACCGTCCGACCTGACCACGTTCCGTGCCTACTGCGAGGCCCGCGCCCTGTATCTCCGGTGCAAGAAGGTGATCGACCGCAAGGGCATCACCTATTCGACCGAAACCGGCTATGTGCGCACCCGGCCAGAGGTAGGCGTGATGAACGCCCAGGCCCGGCTGATGGCGAAGTACAGCGACCAGCTGACCCAGAACACCAAGGCGCGGATCAGCACCGCGGCGCAGCTCGGCGCCGCGCGCCAGTACCAGTTGCCTCTTCCCGATGCGGCGTCCCCGGCGGCGCATTCCTCGGATGCCACCAAACCCCAGGCGAATCATGACGATCCAGTCGGCTGGCTCCAGTGATGCCGTGACCGTCACCCCGCCCACCGAGGCGGAGGTGATTGCGTTCGCGGAGGCCCATGCTGCCGCCGTGGTGGACCGCCTGTGGGAGCGCTACGCCAACGATCCCCGCTTCGTCTTCGACAAGGCGGCGGCCGAAAAGGCGTGCGACTTCTTCCCCACCTTCCTGCGGCATTCGAAGGGCCGGCTGGCCGGCAAGCCCTTCCACCTGAAATATTGGCAACGCCGCGTCGTCAGCATCATCTTCGGCTTCAAGTGGGCATCCACCGGCCGGCGGGTGGTGCGCCGGGCGTACCTGTTCATCGCCCGCAAGAACGGGAAGAGCACCTTCGCCGCCGGTCTGGCGCTGCTGCTGCTGCTGGCCGGCGAGCGGTCGGCCGAAATCTATTCCGCCGCCGCCGACCGCGAACAGGCCAGCATCGTCTTCCGCGAGGCCGCCAGCATGGTCCTTGCCTCGCCCCCGCTTTCGCGCGTCTGCGAGGTGTTCAAGCGGTCCGTCATCTGTGCCCGCCTGATGTCAAGCTATGGCGTTCTGTCGTCCGACGCGGAGACGAAGCACGGGCTGAACCCCTCCGGCATCATCTTCGACGAGCTGCACACCCAGCCGAACCGCGATCTGCTGGACGTCCTGCACACTGCGGTGGGTGCCCGCGAAGAGCCGTTGGAAGCCCTGATGACCACGGCGGGCTCCCGCCGTCAGGGCATCTGCTGGGAGGTGCATGAGCAGGCCGTGCGGGTGCGTGACGGCGTCGATGACGATCCGTCGCTGTTGCCCATCCTGTTCATGGCGGATGAGGCGGACGACTGGACCGATCCGCGCACCTGGGCGAAGGCGAATCCCTCGGTGGGCGACGCCGTGTCGCTCGAGTATCTGGCGCAGGAATGCGCCCACGCCAAGCGTGTGCCTGGTTATGAGAACACGTTCCGCCGCCTGCATCTGAACATGTGGACGCAGCAGGACACCCGGTGGCTGCCGATGGCGGATTGGCAGCAGTGCGCCGGCCCGGTCGGCTGGAAGGAACTGGCCCGCTTCCTGTTCGGCCGTCCGTGCTTCGGCGCGCTGGACCTGTCCAGCACGACCGACATCACCGCCTGGGTGAAGCTGTTCCCACCGCAGGGCGATGACGATCCGTGGTTCATCGTCCCCCGCTTCTTCGTGCCGGAGCGCAATATCGACCTGCGGTCCCGCCGGGACCGGGTGCCGTACGACCTCTGGGCGCGGGATGGGGCCATGACAGCGACCCCCGGCAACGTCGTGGACTATGGCGCGGTGGAGATGGCAATCCGCGAGGATGCGGGCGCCTATGGCCTGATCGAAGCCCCCTATGACCGGTGGAACGCCACCCAGCTCGTCACCAACCTGACGGCGGACGGTCTGCCGATGGTGCCGTTCGGTCAAGGCTTTGCGTCCATGTCGGCCCCGGCCAAACGGTTCGAAGCCATGGTCGTGGGGCATGAGCTGGCCCACGGCGGACACCCGGTGCTGCACTGGATGGCTGAGAACGTCGCCATCGACCGGGATGCCGCTGACAACATCAAGCCGAACAAGGCGACCAGCGGCGAGCGCATCGACGGCATCGTCGCCGCCGTCATGGCGCTGGGCCGCGCAATCGTCTTCGACGGCGGGGGACAAGGCGTCGAAATCCCTGCTGACTATGAGGTGCCCTTGGCATGATGACGATGTTTCGCCGCATCCTGGGGCAGGAACAGGACGAAGCCCCGGTGCGCAACCCGGCCGACGATCACTGGTACACCTCCGTCGACGGCGCAATCTCCTTCGCTGAAACCTCCGGTGTGGTGGTGTCGGCGCGCGCGGCGTTTCAGGTTCCGGTCGTGCTGGACTGCCTGAAGCTGCTGTCGGAAACCGTGCCGTCCCTGCCCCTGAAGGTGTTCCGCAAACTGCCGAACGGTGGGCGCGAGGAAGCCGACCGACACCCATTGGCGGACCTGCTGGCGCTTCGCCCCAACGGCTTCCAGACATCCTGGGAGTTCATCGGCCAGATGCAATGGTGGCTGGCATGGCACCGCAACGCCTATGCCGAAATAGTGCCCGGCCCGCGCGGTGCGGTCGATCAGTTGATTCCGCATCACCCGTCGCGGGTCGCCCCCCGCCGCAACGGCAGGGACGTTTGGTACGATGTCGCTGACCAGTACACCGGCCAGTCGCGCCGTCTTCATTCGTCGGAGATGTGGCACCTGCGGGCGCTGCCGTTCACCGATGATGGTTTGGCCGGGGTGCCGGTGCCCCAGACCAGCGGCAACATCATCGGGGCCGCCATTGCCGTGCACTCCTATGGCGCTCGCTACTTCAAAAACGGCGGGGAATCCGGCGGTATTCTGGAAGCGCCGGCCGGCACATTCAAGACTCCGAACGACCGCGACAACTACATGAAGGCGTGGCGGCGTGCCCGGACCGGCGGAAATCAGCACCGGGACGCCATGCTGGAACATGGGATCAAGCTGAACCGGCAGCAGATCGACAACCAGAAAAGCCAGTTCCTGGAAACCCGACGTGATCTGGCTTTGGAACTCACGCGCATCTGGCGCGTCCCGCCGCACAAGGCCGGGATCATGGACAACGGCACCCGGTCGAACGTCGAACAGCAGTCCATCGACTTCGTCACCGACACCATGCTGCCGTGGCTGGAGCTGTGGGAAAGCAAGATCAATGCGGACCTGATCCTCTCCCCCAACTTCTTCGCCGAATTCAATGTCTCCGGTCTTCTGCGCGGCGACCTGAAATCCCGCTACGAAGCCTTCTTCCAGGGCCGTCAGGGCGGCTGGCTGTCGATCAACGACATTCGGAAGATGGAGAACATGAACCCCATCGCCAACGGCGACGACTACCTGCAACCGCTCAACATGGCCCCGGCCGGCAGCAAGCCGCCGGCCGCTCGGGCCGACACCCAGGCCCCCGCGCCTACCGATCTTCCTGCACCGACCCACTGAGGGAATGCCGATGTCCGACCTGACCGACGACGGGGCGATGGCCGCGGAGCTGCGCTATGCCCACGTCATCCGCGCCGTGTCCGAAACCCCCTGGGCGATCATGCCCGGCATGCTGGCGGTCATCACCGACCTGCTGGCGTTTCGCGCGGCCGGCGGCCGGCTGTCGAAGGAAGACATTCGTCAGCGGATCGCAGAGGCCCAGGCGGGCAAACCGGCGGCGGACAGCGCGCGGGTGGGCAGCGCCCGGAGCGGGGCCATCGCCGTCCTGCCGCTGTTCGGCGTCATCACGCCACGCGCCGGCATGTTCGCCGACGTATCGGGCATGGCGGCGCTGGACCGCTTCCGGGCGCGCTTCCGGGAAGCCTTGGCGGATGAACAGGTCGGAACGATCCTGATCCGCGCAGACACCCCAGGCGGTTCGGTCGATCTGGTGCAGGAAGCCGCCGACGAAATCTTCAATGCCCGTGGAAAGAAGCGTGTCGTCGGCATCGCGGACACCATGGCGGCATCGGCTGGGTACTGGCTCCTGTCGCAGTGTGAAGAACTGGTCGTGACACCCTCCGGCGAAGTCGGCTCCATCGGCGTCTTTTCCGCCCACACGGAATACACCCAGGCCATGGAAAAGGCCGGGGTCAAGACGACGCTGATCCGGGCCGGCAAGTTCAAGGCCGAAAGCAACCCCTATGAGCCGCTGACCGAAGAGGCGCGCGGAGCCATGCAGGCTCGGGTGAACGACTATTACGACAGCTTCGTCAAGGCGGTCGCCCGCGGTCGCGGGGTGAAGTCGGCTGACGTGCGTGGCGGCTTCGGGGAGGGGCGTGTCGTCGGCTCCAGCGAAGCCAAGTCGCTGGGCATGGTCGACGGCGTCGCCACCTTCGAAGACACGCTGTCCCGGTTGGCTGGCCGCTCCGGTGGCAGCGGCTCGCGCAATGCGGTGGCCGACGACAGAATCCTCTCCTTCGTCTGACCCCTTTCACATCGCCGCCCCGTCCATCCCGCCCGCCGGCATCGGCGCGGCGGCCCTTTGTCTTGTCCCCGTGGAGTAGTTGACATGCCCAACCTGAAAGAGTTGCGACAGGCCGTTTCCGATCTGAAGACGGAAGGTCGCAAGAAGTTCGCAGAGCTGAACGCCCTCCGCGCCAAGGCCAGCCGCACCGATGCGGATGAGGCGGATATCGCCAAACTCGACGGCGAAATCAACGCACTGGAAGCCAAGGTGGCGGAGGCCCAGGCTGCCGTCGAGGCGGAGGAAAAGCGTCTCGACCGCGAGCGCTCCTTCGCCCCGCTGTGCAACGAGGCGACCGAGGGGCGGGGCCGCTCCGCCGCGGGCGACTTCTCATCCAACGAGCCGAACCCGGCGCTGACCTATGGCTTCCACGACATGGCGGAATTCGCCATGGCGGTGAAACAGGCGACGCCCGGCGGCGGCAACATGGTGTCGGTGGATCAGCGCTTGGTCGGCGCCGGCCCCACCAACGTCCAGACCGCCAACGGGACGGACGACGGCTTCATGGTCCCCCCGATGTTCCGTGACGGCATCTGGGAACTGGTCTTCGACATGGAGGACATCCCGAGTTGGGTCGACGGCGAGCCCACCTCCGCCCGCGAGGTGAAGCTGCTGGCCGACGAGTCGACCCCCTGGGGTGCCGGCGGTATCGAAGTGCGGTGGCGGTCGGAAGGCACCCAGATGACCGGCAGCAAGGCCCCGCCGGCCGCGCCGCGCTCGGTCCCGCTGGAGCCGCTGTACGCCTTCGTCACCGCCGACGAAGACCTGTTGGAAGACGCGCCCCGCCTCGCCAACCGCCTGACCAACAAAGCGGCCATCGCCATCAACTGGAAGATCGGCGATTCGATCATCTATGGCGACGGCGTTCAGAAGCCGCTGGGCTGGATGAAGAGCCCGGCCAAGATCGCGGTCGCGAAGAAGGCCGGTCAGGCGGCCAAGAGCATCGTCGTGGAGAACGTGCTGGACATGTACACCCGCCTGCTGACGCAGCCGGGTGATTCGCCGTTCTGGATGGCGAACCGGGACATCGTGCCCCAGCTCGTCGTGATGCAGATCGGCGACACCCCGATGTGGACGCCGCCTGTCGCCGGCCTGAAGGAAGCGCCGGGCGGCTTCCTGCTGGGGCTGCCGATCCGCTGGAGCGAGCATGCGGAGAGCCTGGGCACCGAAGGCGATCTGCAACTGCTGTCGCCCAAGGGCTACTACATGCCGAAGAAGGCGTCCGGCATCCGCTTCGACACCTCCATCCACCTGTATTTCGACTATGGGCTTCAGGCGTTCCGCTGGACCTTCCGCCTGGGCGGCCAGCCGCACCTGTCCAAGCCGGTGCAGCCGGCCAAGGGCGACACCTCCAAGTCGCACTTCGTCACGCTGGCGACCCGCGCGTAACCACCCCAGCAGCACCTGAGGAACCACCATGACCGTGAACACCACCGTCCTGACCACTGCCCATGCGGCTGTGGTCGGCTCCATCCCCCCTCGCTCGCACGGACCGGGGGCGTCGTCCTGCACTTGGGTCAACATGTCCACCTTCGCCGCCATCCAGGCGGTGGTGTCCACCGGCCTCCTGTCGGTCGGCGCAACCGTCAGCGCCAAGCTGGAGCAGGCGAAGGACGCCGCCGGCACCGGGGCGAAGGACATCACGGGCAAGGCCATCACGCCGCTGACCGAAGCCGGCGACGATGACAATGTGCAAGCCGCGATCAACTGCCGAGCGGCCGACCTCGACGTCAACGGCGGCTTCACCCATGCCCGCCTGACCGTGACCTCCGCCGGAGCCGATGCCAACACGACGGCGCTGGTCTTCGGCTTCGCCCCCCGCTACGGCACCGCCGCCGACAACAAGGCGGCGTCGCTGGTGGAAATCGTCCCGTGACCGGTGGCGCGGGCGGCGGCACTGCCGCCCGCCCCCTGGAGTGAATGCCATGGGCTTGAAGCTGATCACCAAACCGGCGGCCGAGCCGGTTTCGCTGGCCGAACAGAAGCTGCACATGCGGGTCGACGGTGCCGACGAAGACACGCTGATCGAAGCGCAGATCGTGGCCGCCCGCATGCTGTGCGAAAGCCATCTGTGTGCCGCCATCGTCACCCAGGTGTGGGAATGGACGCTGGATGGCTTTCTCCACCGGCTGGAAATCCCGCACGGGCCGGTGATGTCGGTCGACAGCGTCTCCTACGTCGATTCCGCCGGTGTCTCCCGCACACTCGACCCTGCGGCCTATCAGGTCGACGTGACCGAGCGGCCGGCGGTGATCCTGCCTGCCCCCGGCGCGGCATGGCCGCGCACCCGCGCCCAGCTCGCCGCGGTGACGGTGCGCTTCACCCTGGGATTCGGCGATGCCGCGGAGGTGCCCGGCAACATCAAGTCCGCGGTGAAGCTGCTGGCCGCGCATCTCTATGCCAACCGGGAGCCCATCAACATCGGCAACATCGTGAACGAACTGCCCTTCACCGTGGCGGCCTTGCTGAGTATCCGACCGCCAATGGGGGGTTGGGTCATGACCCGCCCCCTTCTGGTCATGGGCTTTGCCGCCTGCCTCTTCGACGATCTGAAGGCGCTGGGGCCGCTGGCCTGCGACGTGATGGCGATCAACCGGGCCGGCATCGTCGCGGACGCTGCCCTGGATCATTGGGTTTCGCTGCATCCTGACCAGCTCGCCGGCTTCATGGACCGGCGCGCGGCGCTGGGCAAGCCGGACGGCTTCACCGCCTGGGCGCCTGCCGCCGGGCATGGAATCGCCTGCGTCACCACCGACGTGGAGCGCTTCGGCACGTCGGCCCTCTACGGCGTCCGCATCGCCCTGCATAAGCTGGGCTACCGGCGGGTGATCCTGGCCGGGGTGCCGTTCGATGACGCCATGCCCTATGTCGGCGGCGCGCCGATCCCGCAGCCGCTGATCGGGCATCAACGCGCGTGGCGGCTGGCCCGGCCGGAGCTGGCGGAGCGGGTCCGTTCGCTGTCCGGTTGGACCCGCCGCCTGCTGGGTGCGCCGTCCACCGCCTGGCTGGAGGCCGTCCGATGATCCGCATGGGCGAACTGGATCAGCGGGTGACGATCCAGGCCGAAACGGAAACCCCGGACGGGCGCGGCGGCTACACCAAGGGATGGAGCGCCGTCGCCACCGTCTGGGCGCGCGTGCGCCCGCTGTCGGGCCGAGAGCGCCAGAACGCCCAGCAGACCGAAGCATCGGTCAGCTACGGCGTGGTGATCCGCCGCCGCACCGACGTCACCACTGCCTGCCGGCTGATCTGGAACGGCAAGGTGATGAACATCCGCTTCGTCGGCGAAGCCGGGACGCGCGATCCTTGGCTGTCGCTCGAATGCGAAGCCGGGGTGCCGGTCTGACCATGGCCCGCCGCCGCAGCCGGGTGAAGGGAGCGCCGCAGCTCATGAAGACGCTGCGGACCCTGCCGGACCTTGTGACCGAAGAGGTGAAGGAAGCGGTGTCGGATGCCGCCTTCGCCGTATTCGCCGATGCCGTGCGCCTGATGCCGAAGCCGGGGTCGGGACACCCCTATTCCGATGGCACCTTGCTGCGCCGCTTCGCCGTCAAGTTCACCCAGGGCGGACTGGCGGCGCGGGTCGGATCGTGGGGCCGTGGCCGGGCCGCGCATATATCGCTGGTCGAGTTCGGAGTGCATCCCCACGACATCCCCATGCCGGACGGCAGCGTGCGTCACCACCCCGGTGCGCCGGCCCAACCCTTCCTCATGCCGGCCTATCGGCTGAACCGGAACAAGGCCATCGCCGGTATCCGGGCCGCCGTCATCCGGGCCATCCGCCGCGCGGCGGCCGGCGAGAGCGCAACATGGTCGCCGGAGCTGGCAGACGCGGCGGCCGAACAGATCACCGACGACCAGATCGTTGAGCTTATTGGGTATCCGAAGAAATGACCGTGCTTCCTGGGTCTTTCTTCGCGGCTTCCAAGCCAAGTTCGATCAGTCGGCGGATCGCATCCGCTTCGACGCGGACGCGGTTTTCGTACATCCAGTCGTCGATTGCTTTCCACTCGGACGGGGCAAAAGAGACGACTTTCCTTACGGTGCGGGGTTCGTTGCTCATTGCGCGAATATGCGCAAACAGGCGCAGTGTGTCAACTGATGCAGTTTACCTGTTGCTACAGATGCAGTGATGCAGTACGTAAACTGCATCACTGCGGCCGGGGCAAATGTTCGCCCATTCGCCCCGGCCTAACCACCGCTGACCTGTTGCGAGGTACAGATATGGCTGCCCAGAGACATACCACATCCATGACGCGCCGCACTCTGCTGGCGAGCGCCGTTGCATCAGGCCCCGCCATCGCTGTTGCGGCGGCCGGGTCGGCTGCTGCTGTTGATTTTACACCGTCCAGCGATACAGCGTTGCTGATCGCATGGAGCGATCACGTCACCGCCACCCGTCGCCGCGATGCACTGCCGGATGACGCCACAGACGCTGCTGTTGCACAGTGCGACGAAATGGATGATGCCGCCCGCGCGCTGGTCGAAAGCCATCCTGCCCGCACCAATGCCGGCATCCTGATCAAGCTGCGCTACCTGTTTGAGACCTTCGGCGGCAGCGACGCCCATGCCGCCGCCGCCATGGAACTAAGGCCCCCGACCTCCGCCTGTCTGGAAGATCACCGCCACCGCCTGCTGTGGGCGCTCATCACCGACATCGAGCGGATGGAGGTGCGGGCATGACCGCGATGTTGGAAATCGTCCCGTTCCCGCCGACCGGAGACACGCTGTGGGCGTGTCGGAATGATGATGGGCGAGTTGTCGTTTCGGTCAGGCCGATCTGCGAAGCGCTCGGCTTAACGTGGGGAAGCCAGTTCAATCGGATCAAGCGCACGCCGTCTCTGTCCACAACCATCTTCATGATGAAGACGGTTGCCGCCGATGGCAAAGTGCGCGAAGTGCTCTGCCTGCCCCTAGACCTCATCCCCGGCTGGCTGTTCGGGGTGGATGTCAACCGGGTCAAGCCCGAGCTGCGCGACCGGCTGATCGCCTATCAGCGCGAATGCCACCGCGTGCTGTTCGATCACTTCGCCGGCACCGTCCGCAACGCCATCGACATGGCAGCGGTCGAAGAGGTGTCGATGGTCGATCCCGTCGATGCGGCGATTGACCTTCCCGGCCCCGACCGCACGCTTGGCCTCTGGCTCGGCATCATCCGGGAAGCCCGCCTGATCGAAGGACGGGATGCGGCGCGCCGGCTGTGGCGGCAATCCCCCCTGCCGCCCCTCGACGGCACCGCCGGCATCCTGGGGCCGGAATGGGTGGAAGCCTTCCTCGCCGCCTGCACCGATCATGTGCCCGGTGTCCGCCTCGCCTCCGACGAGCTGTGGCGCTCCTATCTGGCATGGTGCGGGCGGAACGGCATCGACCCCATCACGCGCGTGTCCTTCGGGCGCGCTCTGACCCCGCGGCTCCGCTCCACCAAGGCCAGCCGCATCTATTACCTCGACGTCCGCTTGAAACGCTGACCGCGTTCTGAACCGACCAATGCTGAACACCAATCAGGGCGCCTTCCGGGCGCCCTTCTTCTTGGCCGATTGAGGGACCACCATGACCTCTGCATCCGATCCCCTTCAAGCCGCCCTGTTCGCCCGCCTGTCCAGCACGCCCGCCATGGTCCCGGTGCTGGACGCGGTCCGCACCGGGCAGGAGAAGCCCTACGTCACCATCGGCGAGGACGTGGTCACCCCCGGCCCCGCCGTCGACGTGGAGTCGGAAGAGATCGTCACCACCCTGCATGTCTGGTCGGAGCATGCCGGCCTGTCGGAAGCCAAGGTGATCATGGGGCAGATCAAGGATGCCCTGCACAACCGGCCGCTGACGGTCGCCGGCTTCCGGCCGGTGCGGCTGCTGTTCCTGCATTCCCGCGCCTTCACCCAGCCGGACGGCATGATCCGTCACGGCGTCATCCAGTTTCAGGCGCGCATCGAGCGCCTGTAACCCCGGCGGCCCGCCGCCACACCATCTGCATAGGGAAACCACCATGACCAGCACCCAATCGGTGATTGGAACGAAGCTCTATGTCGGCACCAAGGCGGTGTCGCTGACCGGCGACACCTATCTGCGCGTCGGCATCGTCGAGAATTTCGGCGAGTTCGGCGACGAAGCCGAGGTGATCAAGTTCAACGCGGCCGACGAAGGCAAGGTCTACAAGTCCAAGGGCATCGTCGACCCCGGCAGCATGAACGTCATGCTGGCCGATCTGGAAGGCGACCCCGGCCGCGAGCGGCTGGAAGCCGCAATGGGCGACCCCAACGCCTACAACTTCCGACTGGAGAAGGACGACGCGCCGCGCGACGACGACGGCCTGATCGTCGGCACCCCCACGACCTTCTATTTCCGCGCCCTGGTGATCAGCACCCGCCGCAGCGTCGGCGGCTCCTCCGATACCTGGAAGCGCAACCTGAAACTGGAGCTGACCGAGAGCTACCAGTCGGTGCCGGCGGCGGCCAGCACCTGACGAGCTGGGGCGTCCCTGCGCCTGGGGCCGGTGGCGAGTCATGCCGCCGCCGGCCCTGTCCATGTCCCACCCTGATACCCGTTCCCATCCTGACCGAAGGATCTCCGACCGATGTCTACCGCTCCGATCTACGCCCGCGGCGTCGTCACCGTCATCATCAACGGCGACCCCGTCGAACTGCGCTGCACGCCGCGCGCCGCCGCAGCCATCAGCAAGGCCACCGGCGGCATTCAGAACGCGCTGAACTCCCTCATCTCCATCGACTATGCCGTGTTGCTGGTGACCTTCAGCGCCGCGTCCGGCAAGACCGGCGAGGCCGTCGAACAGGCGCTGTTCGACTACGGCATCACGCCCATGGCCCGCGTGCTCTACCAGTTCACCCTGATGCTTCTGAACGGCGGGCGGACGGAGGAGGAGCGCCGCGCCGACGCGCAGGCCGCCGCCCAGGGAAACGGCGAGGCGCCCGCCACGACCGCAAGCGAGGCCGCCGCTTCCTGACGGTCGAAGCCTATCTCGACGATCTGGTCGAGCGCGTGCTCGGGTGCAAGGACTGGCCCCCGGACGTCGTGCTGGACACGCCGATCCCGCTGCTGGAACTCGCCGTGAAGGCCACTGTGAAGTTCGTGATCGACACCTCGCCCTTCGCCAAGCGCGAACCGGACGAGGACGATCCTCCGCCCGACCGGGCGGAAGCGGGTGAAGACATCGCCGCCTTCCTGATCAGCAAGATGAAGGGCAAAGCGCCTCCCTGACCGGATGGCGCCTTGCTTTGGGGAAACCATGGCTGAAGACCTTCCTGGCCTTTCCGTCCCTATCGAAGCCTCCACGGCCTTGCTGCGTCAGCAGATGGAGGCGGCGGTGCAGGTTGTCGGGGGCACGACCGACCGTATCGACCGCAACCTGTCGAAGGTCGACCGCGCTTTCGACAGGCTTGAGGCCGCCGCGCGCGGCGTCACCCGCACGGCGGGAGCGGTCAAAAAGGACTTGGATTCGGCTGCTGCCGGGGTCGGGTCGGTCGCCGAACGGATCAACCGTTCCGTCGGCATCATCGGGCGGAGCGGCAGCACCAAGTCCCGTGCGGCCGACATCGAGGCGTGGGGCCGTGAACTGGACCGGCTGGAAGCCAAGTTCGACCCGGCAACCACCGCCACCAAACGCTATGAGGCGGAGCTTGCCGATCTGGAAAACGCCCACCGCGGCGGGATCGTGGTGGGGGATGCCTACCAGCAGCAGCTTCAGCGCCTCGCCAACGAATACGATCCGGCGACCATTGCCGCCCGCAAGCTGCGCGAGGAAGCCGAGAAAGAGGCCGCAGCCTTCCGGGTGCTGGAAGACCGGCTGGACAGCCATGGGGCCGCCGCGCGCAAGGCAGCGGCCGATCAGGCCGATCTGGACGCAGCTCTGGCCGATGGGCGCATTTCCTACGACCGCTACACCGGCCTGTCGCGCGCTCTGCGCGAACAGAACGGCGTGACGCAGGTCGTTACCCAGAACACCAAGCTCGCCGCCCACGAAATCACCAACCTGAGCTATCAGCTTCAGGATGCGGCGGTGCAGCTCGCGGGCGGACAAAACCCGCTGCTGGTGCTGATGCAGCAGGGGCCGCAGGCGACCGGTGCAGTGGGGGGCGTCGGTCGCGCCATGGCGCTGCTGACGTCGCCGGCCGGTGTCGCCGCCATTGCCGTGGGGTCGGTGGCCGCCGGGCTGGCCCTGGTGGTCGGCGCGGCGGAATCGCATCAGCGCGCCATGGCGGAGGTGTCCACCGCTACCCGGCTGATGGGCGACCGCGTCGGCATGTCGGCCGATCAGCTCGAGCGGCTGGCGGAGCGGGCGGCTGAAAGCGGCTCCATCACGGTGGCGGCAGCCCGCCAGCAAGAAGCCGCCTACATCCGGGCCGGCAACATCGGCACCGCGTCGATGGAAAAGCTGATCGCACTGTCGCGCGATTATGCCGCCGCGACCAAACAGGACAGCGACGCCGCCCAGGCCGATCTGGCCGCCCTGTTCGCCGATCCCGTCGCCGCCGCTGAGAAACTGCAATCCTCGTACGGCATCCTGAATGCCGCGGAGATGCAGCATGTCCGCCAGCTTAAGGCAACCGGGCAGGAAGAGGCCGCGCGCGTTCTGGTCGCCGACAAGCTGGCCGTACGGGTGCGCGGGCTTGCCGATAACACCACCACCTTCGCCCAAGCCTGGGAGCGCGTGGGCCGGGCTGTATCCGGAGCCTTCGATGCGGTCGGCAAGGCGGCCTCACCGGAGACGAACGCCGAAGCCATCCGCCGGTTGGAGCGTGAGCGGCAGCAGCTCATTCAGGCGCGCAATCTGGACCGCTCCCGCATCGACGCCGAAACCGGCGGCACGGCGTCCGACGATGCCGTGCCCGTCGACAGCCGCTTCAGCGCCCCCGGCATGGGCGGCAACGGTTCCCAGCGTCTGCAACAGGTGGATGCCGAACTGAATCAGCGCCGCACCGCGGAGGCCCGTGCGCGCGAACAGGCCGCCATCAGGAAGAACAATCAGGACCGTGACCGCTTTGGGGTCGAGGCGGCGGAAATCACCCGCGCAGCCCGTCCGCTCGGCACCCAGATCGACGACGTCACTGAGAAGGTGACGAAGCTGCGTCGCGCCTTCGGACCGGACATGGCCGGGGCTTCGGACGAGACCAAGCGGGCGCTTGGCGGCTTCGAGGCGCAGCTTGCCGACCTGCGGGCGGCGGAGACGAAGGGCGTCGACGTCGACGCCTATAAGCGCCAGCAGCAGGCCGCCGCCGACGCGAAAGCCGCCAGCATGGTAGGAGTGGCGCGCGAACGCTTCCTCGCCACCGAAGGCAAGCGCATCGAGCTGATCGGCACCGCCACCAGCGCCACCGAACGACAGACCCAGGTCGATCAGGCCGGCGCTGCGGTCACGAACAACCAGACGGCGGCGATTGCCCAGCAGAACGCCCAGACCGAAGCATCGATCCGCGGTGCGGTGGCATCGGCCGATGCCTACCGTGATTCGCTCGCCGCCGGCATTGAGGCCGATGCCCGCCGGCAGGCCCAGAGCGAGGCCGTCACCTCCGCCGTCGACGTCGAGGCCCGCACCCGTCAGATCGTCGCGGAGAAGGCGGGCGAGGAAGCGGTGTCGCTGGCCCAGGCGACCAAACAGCTTGACCTTGAAGCGGAAGCGCAACAACAGGTGGTCGCTGCCACCGATGACGGCATCGCCGCCCGCATGGAGGCGGAACGGGTTGCCCAGGTGGCGAAGGCGACCTCCGCCGCCCTCGCTGCCGCCCAGGCGGCGGAAGCCACCGGCAACACCGAACTGGCGAAGAAGCTCCGCGAACTGGCCGCCGGCTATGACGCCGCATCGAAGAAAGCGGTGTCACTGTCCAAGATCGACGCGCTGAAGCAATACAATCAGCAGCAGCGCGACGGGCTCGAGCTTCAGCAGGTCGAAGCATCGCTGACCGGTGCGTCGGCCGACAGCCGTGCCCGCTCATTGGCCCTCTATCAGGCCGAAGTCGCCATCCGACAGCAGGGCATCGACGTCAGCAAGGATCTGACGGAGGAAGAGCACAGGACGGTCGAACAGACCCGCCAGCTTGCCGCCCAGACGGTCGATTGGAAGATTGCCACCGATCACGCCCAGGATGCATGGAAGGGCGTGGGTGAGGCCATTGACGATGCGGTCGTGCGCCCGCTCGAATCGGTTGTCGATGCGCTGGTGAAGGGACAGGGCGAGGCGCTGAAGCTGGGCGACATCCTGAAGGCTTCCGCGGCTTCGCTTGTCGGCAGCGGCTTCCAGATGGGGCTGATCAACCCGCTGAAGAACGAGCTGGGCTTCGAACACTCGGCCAGCCTGTGGGATTTGCCCATGTTCGGAGGGTCCGGACAGCAACAGGTTATCCGCAATAAGGACGGCTCCACGTCCTTCGCCCCGGCCGTCCAGGGTGCCGGTGGATCGTGGCTGTCGCAACCGGTGTTCGGACAGGTCGAAGCGCCGTCCCCCAGCTTCGTCGGCCCCATGCCGGCCGCCGAAGGCATCGGCGGTTGGAATCCCAGTTGGGGGCAGGTTATCCAGGGGGTGGGCGGCATTGCCGGCGGCATCGCGACCGCGACGCAAAAAGGTGCGACCACCGGCCAGATGATCGGCGGCGGCCTCATGGGCGTTGGCGGTGCCGTCGCCATGATCCCCGGTGGCGTCACCCAGATAGTAGGCGGCGTGATGATGGCGGCTGGCGCGCTGCTGTCAGCGGTCAGCGGCGCAAAGGATCGTGGTGATAAATACAGCATCAGCCACATCACCCTGGGCGCCAATGGCAAATATTCTTTGGGCGCCTATGCCCAGGACAACGACGGTGATCCGACAAGATTCAATGCCGATGCGGCGAAAGTCGCCAAGGGTCTGAATGATATTTCGGCCCGGCTGAACCTTACACCCAAGGCCGGTGACAGTTACATCGACACCAAGACCAAATCCGCCGAAGAGGCCGCGCTTGAGCTGTTGAAGGGGATGCAGTCGGCCGTTCCCGAAGTGGCTTACGCGCTCGCCCATGAAACCAGCCTCAGCCTGGAAGAGGCACTGGCTCATCTGGAATTCGCCAACAGCTTCGACCGTCAGATTGCTGGGTTGCGCAGTTCCATCAGCGATCTGTTCGAACAGTTCCAATCGGGCGTGGATACCGCGAACACGTTCGGAAAGTCCTTGCTGGACGTGATCGACACCGCCCAGACGGTATTTACGGTCACCGCCGGATCGAAGCTGCCGGGTTTCGCAACGGGTACCCTGTCGGCGCCATCGGGCTGGGCTGTCGTTGGCGAAGAAGGGCCGGAAGTCGTCCGGCTGTCCGGCGGCGAACGCATCTGGAACGCCCGCGAAAGCGCCCAGATGATCGCCGGGCTGGGGCAAGGTCGCGA
Organism: Azospirillum sp. HJ39; assembly: GCF_041507355.1. Lineage (NCBI taxonomy): Bacteria > Pseudomonadati > Pseudomonadota > Alphaproteobacteria > Rhodospirillales > Azospirillaceae > Azospirillum > Azospirillum sp. HJ39. The sequence goes on from NZ_CP167915.1 coordinate 31,503, forward strand.
TGATACCCTGATCCATTTGCGCAGCACGGACGAACTGTCGGCGGTCCGTCGCGCTCTGGGCATGCGCGGCAAGGTAAATCCCGTCACAGGGTTGCTTGGTTTCGACGACAGCGGCGACGGTGTCGGTTCCGACAACAGCCCTGGCGGCGAACGCGACACGCCTGGTAGCGGCACGTCACAGGGCGACACGGGCAGCGGCTACGGCGTAGACAGCAATGGGAACAGCAATGACTCCGGTGGCTTTTTCGGTGGCTTCGTTGACGCCATCGGAGAAGCGCTTGACGGCATCAACGAAGCATTGAGCGAGGCTGTAGGGCTCCCGGCCCACGAGACACAAGCCCTCGCCGGCATGGTGGGCGTCATCGGAACGGCGGCCATTGGCGGCATGCGGGAAGCTGCTGCGACCCTTGGCGGTTTCCTGGAGTCCACTTTTGGCGGTGACGCTCCTTCGGAGGCCGGTCCGGGTGATCCGGGCGGAACGGCGAGCGGGAACATCGACCCTGGCGTATTGGAGACGCTGACCCGCCTGCGCGACGTGATCGCCGCCGATCCGAATGGCGAGAAGGCCAACGCCCTCATTGGCGCGGCGGCTGTAGGAGGCCCGCGGAACGCCACTGTGGCGCAGATCGCGGACGCGCCGTGGAAAATCTTCTCAGGCTCGCAGGACGATCCGCTCGGGGCTCTGGCCGAGCTGGACACCGCGGCGCAGCAGCTGCTCGCCAGCACCGGGCAAATTCCTGACGTCCTTCAGCGCGCACTGGACGGCGCGAATGCCTATGCGGCCGAGCTGGGGATTGCGCCCGCGACCGCAGCCCGGCAGATGCAGGAGGAGCAGGCCCGCCAGAAGGCCGATGCGCTCCAGATACAGTTCGACGCCGTCGGTCTGGTCCGCAGTCGCGTGTCCGAACTGAACGACATTGTGGTCGGCCTCGGAAACAACACGTTCAGCCCGATAGGCAAGGACTTCGACCAGCTCGCCGCAGACATGAAGAAGGCGGCGGATGCTTATGTCGCCGCCGGGCAGGCCGTGCCCGATGGCCTGTTCGGTGCCATGCAGCAGATGGAGGCGCTTGGCGCGGTCAGGAAGCGCCTGCTGGACGAAGTGGCCGGCGTCACCGTCGAGACCAGCCCGGAAGAGCAGAGGCTCGAGCAGCTGCGCGGTCAGTGGTCCGCCACCGCCACCGATCTGGTCAAAGCCTTCGCTTCGGTCGGTATTGTCGGGGACGAGCTGGCGGCCAAGCTGAACCAGGGCTTCAACAACGCCCTGAGGAAGGAACAGTCGTCCTACAGCGACAGCCTGGATACGACCTTCCGGAAGTCGAAAGGGGAGGAAGGATACGACTCGGCCGTCAGCCTGATCGACGCCTACAAGACGAGCCTGAAGGACGTCACCGCCCTATGGCCGGAAGGCACCGCCCGCGCCGACCAGATGGCGAAGGTGACCGGCACCCTGGTTTCCGCCATGGAAGGGTTGGTCAAGTCGGGCTCCATCACCAGCACCAGTCTTCAGCAGGTGGTCAGCGATTTTGCCGACACTCCGGCAGTGGTCACCGCCGCCACCGCCGCGCTGAAGCAGCTCAACGACGCTGCGGCTGAATCCACCCGGCAGTTCGATGCTGGCGTGACCGCACGGGCCTTCTCTGCGGTGGGCAATGACCGGGCTTCCCAGCTCATCAGCCTGGATGAACAGCAGAAGAAGGAGCTGATGGCATCCCAGGACGCCGGCTATGATGTGTCTACCCTTGTGCAGGTGCAGGCATCCGAGCGGGCCACCAAGGCGTTCGAGTTGGCGAACGCCGACCTGTTGGGCTCTTACGATCAGCGGATCGCCGCCGAACAGGATCTGATCACGGGGCTTCAGGACGGCGCTGTGGCGGTCGCCAAGATTGCCGATCAGTTCCAAAAGGCGCGCGACAGTCTCGCGATTTCCGACGACGCGCCGATCAGTCCGCAGGAACGGTTGGCTGAGGCCGAGCGCCAGTGGGGCACGGCCCTGACGACGTTGCGGTCGGACAGCGCCAGCAAGGACGAAAAGGATGCCGCCCGCTCCGTCCTGACCCAGATCGGCCCGACCCTGGTCAGCATCGAAAAGACCAACTCCGCCGGCACCGCCCGCTCTTGGTACGACACGGTGATGGGGGTGTTTGCCGAGCTGGGCGACAAGACGGCGCTGGGGGTCGACACCGCCGATCAGCAGCTTGAGGCGGCGCAGGATGCGCTGAAGGAGCTGCAAAAGGGGCGGTCGGAGGCGGCCAACGCCAATCAGAAGACCTATGGCGCGCTGACCGACCTGAAGAACATCGCGGACCAGAGCAAAGCCGAGATGCTGGCGGCGCTGAAGCCACTGGAACGTTTGACCGGCACATCGAGCACCGCGCCGCACTACTCGGCTCCCGCCCAGGTCCAGGCGGCATGGGATGGGCTGTCGACTCCGCAGCAATTCGGCATCGCCCGCTCCATGGGCTGGGGCGGCCAAGTTGACGATGCCTTCAACATCTGGTTGGCGTCCTCGCCCGACCGCGCGGCGGCCTTCGGGACCAATGTCACGTCGATTGCCGGCGGCGCGCGCTATGGCGCACCGGACGACGTCCAGCGTGCCTGGGAGGCCCTGACAGAGGCGCAGCAGCTCGCCGCCGTGCGCACCGCCGGGTACGACGGTGGGATCGATGCCGGCTTGAACGCCTGGGTGCAACTCGGCCACGCCGCTGCATTCGAGGCGGCGGTGCGAGCCCAGGCGCACACCGTCCAAGTGCCCGGCTTCGCCAGTGGCGGCTTCCATGCCGGCGGCCTGCGAGTAGTGGGCGAGCGAGGGGCGGAACTGGAAGCCACCGGCCCGGCCCGCATCTGGACCGCCGATCAGATCGCCACCGCCATGGCCGCCGCCCGTGGCGAGCTGGGCCCCTCCGTTGTCGGCTTCCTGCCGTCCGGATTGGGCGGCTCCAACGGCATGGCCGCCCTGGTCAAGGCCATGGCGGCGGTGGGCGGCAAGATCGACAGCCTGTCGGACAAGATCGAAGGGCTGGCCCGGACCGAGGTGCAGCAGCAGGCCAGTATCGCGGCCGACCTCGTCGACGGGCTGGCCGGCATCAAGGGCGAGGTGCAGGAACTGCCCCGCCGCATCGCCGGAGCCATGTGATGAAAATTCGCCTCTATGAACTCGGGACCTATCACCGGCCCGATGGGCATCGCCATGTCTGGTACCTGTGCGCCGGGTCGAAGGGCTACCAGTCCCGCGCCGACGACACGCCCGCGTCGGTGACGTGGCTCCCGCTGGTCGGGCAATGGGCGTCCGTGCTGGTCCAGGCGGCCGGCGCGGCCGGCGGCACCGCTCCCCAACGGGACGATCTCACCCTGATCAACGTGCGGGCGGCAGACACCCTGCCGCGCTGGGCCAACGTCTTCGACGCCACTGCGGGGGTCTGGCTACGCGTGCCGCTCGGTCTGCGTCCGCTGAACCCCTTGGTGACCGATTATGTCATCCAGACCATCACCGAAAAGGAGGTGGACGACGACGACGCATACAGCACTGCGGTGATTGTCTGGACGGCGCGGGCCGGGCTGCCGGTGCCGGAACGTACCAGCATCAAGCTGCCGCTCTACGACCGCCAAACCGACTTCGACGAGCCGGTGCAGACCGATCGATACGCCGGGACCGGCGGCTATGAGGGGCCGGCAGAGATGAAGGACGTGCTGAAGGAGGTGCCCTTGGGGCATGTCCCGATGGCATCGCCCACGTATCTGGGCATCATCGGCGATCTGCACCGCTGGTCGGTCGGCGGCGGCAAGCCGGTGTTCGATGTGCCGCGCGGCTGGTCGCTCGGTGTGCCGGTGACGAAGACTGCCGGCACGCCGTCATCGTCACAATTCGCCGTCGATCTGGCGACCGGCTTCCTCACCACCGCAGTGAAGTTCGAAGACTTCCGGGTCGAGGTGAAGGGCCGCCTGTTCGGCGGTGTCTGGAAGCGCTACATCGGCGAGCTGTCCGCCGCTCTAGCCCTGGAAGCCGGGATCGTCACCAGCGCCGACGTGTCGGAGATGGATGCTACCCCGCGCACGGTGGGGCTGTATCTGCCCTCCGGCGATGGCCGGTCGCATAAGGATGTGCTGGACAAGCTGGTTGGGTCGGTGGCGCGGGGCCGCTGGTATGTGGCCCTGTCGGACGGCTTGGTGATCACCCGGCTGCCGCGCGCCGATGCCGCCACGCCGGAGCGGGCGTACAGCACCGTCAGCGGCTCCACCCCTGGCCTGAAGCCGCTGACACGGACCAACACCCCGCCGGCAAAACAAACGATCCTGCGCTATGCGGAGAACCCCAACCCGGTAACGCAGACCGCCCCGGACGCCACCGATCCCGCCGACGTGGCGCTGTGGACGCAAGCGTGGCGCGAGGTGGCCGGGGAAACCGATGACGCCATCGTGGCCGCCTATGGGGCCGGGGCGAAGGTTGCCACCATCGAGACGGCATTGACGCTTCCGGCCGATGCGGCGGCCGAGCTGCCGCATTGGGAGGTGGAAACCAAGTCGCCGCCGCAGCCCTACGAGCTGAAGGTGCGGGACGGTGCCCCCGGTCTGTGGATCGGCGACGCGGTGATGGTGGTCGACGACGTCGCCGGCTTCGAGAGTGGCGGCCCGCTGGTGCTCTATGGCCGGACGAATCGGGATCGCGGCGGCGGTGCGACCCTCTACGGGGAGCGCTGACGATGGCCGGTTTCTTCACCGACATCAACGAGGTGGCGAACGAGGGGGATCAGAACCCCTGCGAGGTGACCAGCAATGCCGCTTTTGCCGGCACAGCGCCACTGACTTCGCTGCTGACCACCCCGCTGGAAGATCGGTCGGTGTCCACCCGGCTGGGTGATGCCGACAATCCGGTCGTGATCGAATTCGAATGGCCGTTCCTGATCGACGTCGCCTATGCCGGGCTGTTCCACGTCAATCTCTGGCAGGAATCCTTCTGCCGCATGGAGGTTTTTGCCGATGCGGACCGGACCGAGAAGGTCGCCGACACCCGCTACCCCAACGGTCGTGACCGCCGGGTGATTCCCGGCCTGTACGATCCCCGTACCCTTCAGCCCGGCCTGCCGAACTGGTTGCGCGGCGGGCTGCGAAACAAGGATTTCCGGCTCTACACCACGAATATCCACGCCAACGTCAGCCTGTGCCGCGCCCGCGTCGTCCGCTGGTCGCTGTGGGGCGGTGCCTACCAGCCGGATGGGACAGACGACACGGTTTACCGGATCGGGCTGGGCTGGGCTGGTGACGGGCTGACGATCACCCGGCACGCCCCAGGCTCGGGCGATGGGGTGAAGACGAACACCGAGCTGACCGAGACACCCGGCGGCGGCACCTGGGCCGAGCCGGGCATCCGTAAGCGGACGGCGACCATCGACCTCGCCCAGATCAGCGAGGAGGTGCGCGACAAGCTGTTCGATGCTGCCCACCGGGCCGGCAATGAAAAGCCCATCGTCTGGCTGCCGGATGTCGCCAGCCCGGAGAAGTGCTTCCGTTATGGCGGGCTGTTCCGGCGGGTGGGCGACCACGCCCACAAGTACATCCCGCCGCAGTTTGCCTCGACGACGATTGATCTTGTGGAGTGGCGAGAATGAGCATGCTGACCGAAGCCTTGGCGCGTCTGAGGCAATACAACCTGAATCCTTTTAAGATCGACAGCAATCCGTTCGGTTTGACCGGGATCGGCGGCACGGACACCAATCTGGAGCCGATGCTTGGCGATGTCGCAATGGCGGCTGAAGCCGCCGCCGACCTGGCTACGGCTGCGGTGGGGGCTGCCGCAGCCACCGCAGCTGACCGGGAAGCCGTGGCGACGGATAGGACGGCGGTCCATAACGACCGGCTGGCGGCCGATGTGAGCGCGGCCAGTGCGGCGGGCAACGCAACGACGGCCGCGACGGAGGCTGGAGAGGCGACGGAAAGTGCTGTCGCCGCCGCCGCGAGCGCCACCCTTGCCGACCAGTACGCTGTCGCGGCCGGCGGCGCGATCCCTGCTGTCCGCCTCACCTGGGACACAGGCACCGCCGATGCGGATCCCGGCAACGGCAAGGTACGCGCCAACAATGCGACGCCGACCGCAGCGACCGCGCTGTTTGTCGACAACCTGGACGTGGCTGGCGTCTCGATCACCGCAGTCATCGACCGCTGGACCGCCAGCACCAATATTGTCAAGGGCACGCTGCGGGTCGCACACCGCACCAACGTGACGAAGTGGATGGAGTATCAGGTCACCGGCATCGTGGTCGACGGAACCGGCTACCGCAAGATCACTGTCACCGGCGGCACCGGGCCGGGCGGCATTGCCAATGGAGATCCGGTGGCTGTGGGCATCAGCCGGGCCGGCGATGCGGGCGTCACGCCAAGCAGCTTCGGCGCCGGCACAGCCGCCGCACCGGGCTGGTCGGTGACGGGTGACAGCAACACCGGCTTGGCGCAGGTCGGCGGGGCGGACACGCTGTCGCTCGTCGTAGGCGGGCAGGAACTCGCGAGGCTCGCCTCGGCATTGCTGACGCTGAACCCGGGGCGCGCGCCCATCAGCCCTGCGATCTGGCTGATGGGTCCGAGTGTGGGCGAGGATTACTCGTTCCAGCGGGACCCTACAGGGACCGGGTATCTGATCTTCAACGGAGTGCAGATAGCCGCCAGCGGATACAGCTTTCGTGTCAACAACGGCACCGAACGGCTGCGCATCCCGAACACAGGCCCGTTGGAGCTTGAGGCGACGAAGTTCCGCGGTCCGACGACGGCGAAGCAGGGGGCAATCGCTTACGCTGCAACCCTGACGCTGGATTTCGCGACCTATCAGGACTTCGTCATTGGCGACCTGACCGGCCCGTTGACGCTGGCCAATCCGTCCACATACCCGGTCGGGCAACGCGGTGAAATCCTGCTGCATGAGGACGCGACCGGCGGCCGGACGGTCAGTTTCGGCGCCAACTGGATCAAGATGGGCAACGGCAACGTCAATACTGCCGCCAGCAAGTACAGCATCGTCGTCTATTGGATTGCCGTCAGCGGCTATGTCCATTACAGCCTCGTCGGAGGGGCGTGATATGCCTGTGTTCGGCAATTTCCGCATGGCTTCTGCAAACGCCTGTGCAGTCGATCCGCATGCAGCAAATGTAACCTTTCGTTTCCGTGGAAACGGAGCTTCGGGCGGATATCCGACCATTTCGGACGCCGGAGGTGTGACCTGGGCCTACCCGGACCCGGCCAGATCGTCATTGTCCAATGCACAAACGTTCTGGCCCAATATTTATGCAACAAGTTTGTTGTCAAACGGCAATGGCACGCTGTGCAACCCCGTCATCGGCCATATAAACACGCCTTACGGTCCGATGATCACTCCAGGCACAAACTGGTCGTGGATGGCCCGAATTGTTGTGCCTTTTACGTATGAAAATGTTGCCAGCTACATAAAGATGCTTGGGAAAGGAACTGTCAATTTATTCGATGTGTATAACACCATGGGTCGCATCCGCATGACTATTTCTTACCAAGGCACACAGGTTGTAGGCTTCGATTATACGTGGCCCGATCCTACAGGAGCTGGAGGGGTTGTCTCGCTTATAGTGCCAAACGTTTCATTCAGTTCACCATCGACCCCTTTGTATTTTGAACTCCTGATCACAAGGTCGGGGAATAATACATACTTTTTCTCCAATGGCGTGCTCGTGTCTTCCTCAAACACAGGCATGGCATCTGGGGCCGATATAGCGACGACCAAAATCGCCACCGGCTGCGATACGAATGGCGGTGGCGGCAGTGCAGCGTTTTACCTGAATGATGAAACGATCTGGAACAGCTGCATCACGACGACATCTTATACGCCCGCAATTCTTCCACCTTGCTGAGGGTCGCCCCCATGCAACTTCCTGCCATCATCGTCTATCCGGACGGCGCGCGGTCTGTGTTCTATTCGCCGGCCAGCTTCTCTTGCGACATCGTCGTCACTATAACGCGCGGGCTTCAGGGTGATGACCCTGATGCTCCGCCCGAAATGGTGGAGGAGGTACAGACCATCACCCACCCGCCCGAGGCCTGGACGCTGTGGGCGCTCCGGCGATTGGGCCGTCATGTGCCCGGGCCTGACCGTGCGGCCGGTCGTCGACCCCGGCCCGCCAACGACGGCCGGCAAGCGCGCAGTCCGCCGGCCGGTCGAAGCATGGGAGATCGGCGACGAGGCGGCCACCGTCACCTATGAGCTGATCGACCTGACGCCAGCCGAGATCGAGGCGCAAGCTGCCGCCGCACGCCGCGTCAAGGCCCGGGCCATCGATGCCGAGCGGGACCGCCGGCTCGGCGCTGGGGGCACTGCATGCCGGCAAGCGCTTCAGCATGGCCGACAGCAGCCGCACCGACCTGGGCGGCATGGCGACCACGGCGGGGCTGGTGCTGTCGGGCACGCTGCCTGCATGGCCCGAAAGCTATAGCCCAAGGCTGGATCGCCATCGACAACACCCGCCTGCCGCTGCCCGGTCCCGTCGACGGGATCGCCTTGGCCGCGGCGGTGGGGATCGCCTATTCCGCCATCGTCCAGCATGCCCGCGACCTGAAGGACGCGGCGCAGGCCTCCGACGATCCCACGGTCGACGAGCTTTCCGGCTGGCCCGGGTAGGCCGCGACAACACTCCAACCCCCGACCGACCCGGCGCCCGTGAGGCGCCTTTTTCATGCGTGGAGGGCATCTTGAATCTTCGGGCTTTAACCCTCGCCGGCTCCGCGCTGGTGACCTATGGCGCGGCGTGGGCGGCCACCGACCCGCCGCCCATCGATCAGTTAGCCGGTCAACTCGACCGTGCGCTTGACCTGCTGGAACGGGGCGGACCGGCCGTGGTCGGCCTGGAACTGGTCCTGGGCATCGCCTTCCTCGCCGGGCTGGCCGCGGTCGTGCTCGTCCTGACGACCGTCGTGCAGGCCCTGCCGCGGGCTGCACGGCCGCTTGCCGATGCCTACGCCACGATGTGCGGAGGCGCGACCCGGCGCGAAGAGAAGCTGCGCGAAGAGAATGTGGCGCTCGCCCGGGAGCTGGACGCCATTAGAACGCAGCTCGTCGGGCTCGAGGATCGCGACGAAGAGAAGTCCCGAATCATCATCGCCCTGGTCGACCAGCTCGCGGCGCTGGGGGTCGACGTCGCCGCCCTCCGTGCCATGGCCCCCCGTGCTGTGGCTGACATCGAGGTCGACCATGCCTCCGCCGCCTGACGCCGCGCAGCAACTCGCCGCCCGCGTCCTGGCGGAGTGCGGCGGGGATGAACCCCTCGCCCGTCTCACGCTTGCCCGCCTCGCCCTTGCCGCCAATAGCGGCATGTCGGCCGGCTTCCTCCGGCTCGGACCTCCGCCCCGTCGTTAATCAGAAGGAATTCGACCATGACCAACCCTGTGTCGCCTGCGGCCATCGCCTTGGTGCAGCACTTCGAAGGACTGCGCCTGACCGCCTACCTCTGCCCGGCCGGAGTGCCGACCATCGGCTACGGTCATACCGCGGGCGTGAAGATGGGCCAGACCATCACTGCCGCCCAGGCCGATGCTTTCCTGTCGGTCGATCTGGCCGCTGCCGCGGCCCAGGTCGACCGGCTGGTCAGAGTGCCGCTGACCGATGATCAGCGCGGCGCCCTTTCCTCCTTCGTCTTCAACCTTGGGCCCGGCAGCCTGCAAAGCTCCACTCTGCTGAAGCTGCTGAACGCACGCGATTATGACGGTGCGGTCATTCAGTTCGGGCGGTGGGTCTATGCCAAGGTCAACGGCGTCTCGACTCGGCTGCCCGGCCTCGTCGCTCGCCGCGCTGCCGAAGCCGCCCTGTTTTCCGGCCAGACGGCCCAGGCACAGGGCAGCATCTGCACCTGCGACGGCAACGGCTGACCGGCTCCGCCACTCTCTCAATCTGACGCGCTTTTCCCGTGCCGCCGGCAGCCCGCCGCGCGGCCTTTTTCATGCCCGAGGAGGGGCAATACCATGAAGATCGCCATCAACACCCAGCGCCTGAAGGAACCCAGCACGTATGCCGGCCTCGCCGGTATCCTGGGCGGTGTCAGCATGATCGTGTCGTCGCCGTGGGTGTCCGCCGCCGCGACGGTCGCCGATGCTGCTGCGCAGGGGGCCGCCACCGGTCAGGGCTGGATGGGCATCGGCCTGTCAGTGCTGGGCGCGGCGGCCTCGCTGGCAAAGGACCCGTCCAGCCCG
>NZ_CP167906.1:0-38520 GCF_041507355.1 Azospirillum sp. HJ39
ATGAAGCCGGCCTACAGCATCGTCGTCGACGGTGACGACGTCACCAGCGCCTTCCAGGGGCAGCTGGCCAGCCTGACCGTCACCGACAAGACCGGCACCGACAGCGACGAACTGGAGATCGAGGTAACGGACCCGGCCGGCCGGATCGCCCTGCCCCGCCGGGGCGTCATGGTGCGCATCTCGATCGGCTGGGGCGGCGCCCTGGTCGACAAGGGCACCTACGAGATCGACGAGGTCGAGCATTCCGGCCCGCCCGACGTCATCCGGATCAAGGGCCGCGCCGCGCAGCTGCAGGGTAAGGTGAAGGAACAGCGCGAGGCCTCCTATCACGACGTCACCCTTGGCCGGATCGTCAGCACCATCGCCGACCGGCTGGAGCTGATCGCGGCGATCGACCCGAAGCTGGCCGCGACCAAGGTGGGCCACATCGACCAGACCAACGAGAGCGACGCCAATTTCCTGACCCGCCTGGGCAAGACCTATGGCGCCACCGCCACGATCAAGGATGGCCGCCTGGTGTTCGTGCCGGCCGGTGCCGGCACCGGCGCCGGCGGCCAGGCTCTGCCCTCGATCACGGTGGCGCGGGACAGCACCGTCAGCCACCGCTTCACCGTCGCCGACCGCGACGCCACGACCGCCGTGGAAGCGCAATGGCAGGACACCACCGCCGGCCAGACCAAGACGGTGGTCGCCGGCGACGACAGCGGGACGGTGACCAAGCTGAAGCCGGTCTACCCGACCGAGGATCAGGCCCAGGCGGCGGCCGTCGCAGCGAAGACCGAGGCGACGCGGTCGCAGCGGGAAATCCACCTGACCCTTGCGGTCGGCCGGCCCGAGCTGGTCGCCGGCGGGCCGATGACGCTGACGGGATGGCGGGCGGAGATCGACGGGGTGGGGTGGATCATCGACGATGTCACCCACACCCTGACCGAGGGGGAGGGACTGACCACGTCCCTGACGGCCAAGGGATGAGGGAGAAACGAGAGTTGCATATAGCAGGACAGTACCTGCGGATATTGCCGATGGTTGCGCCATCCAGAACAACGACGCCTATGTTAATAATTAGGTTCGACCTTCGGAAAACCATCACAAAAGTTAATTTCTGTTGATAAGATTTCTATCTCTTTATCAAATATAGTATTTTTTCGCTTGCCCTTCTCATCACAACTCCATCTTTCATCCATCACGCCGTGATGAGACAACCCATCACCGGGACCGTTTTTTTCATCGTGTTTTTTCAATGGTTTAGGGTGCCGTGATGGGTGGGGTGATGCGCAAAGATGCGGCAAAATCACGCCATTTTTCCTTGCGCCGACTGGCTTTCGACCCTCCGGCCCCCGGTTCCGGCCGATTGTGATGGTTCCCCGAAGGTCAAACCTGAAAGGAGGGGCCAGGACAGGATAAGGCGGGGGGGCGCCGCTCACAGCCGGGCGCCCGTAGATAGCCCCTTATCTACGCTTTTCCCCCCGCCAGACCTGCGATCAGGAGGGGGGAACATGGATCCAAATCGGCATCGATGTTCCCCCGCAAAAGGGGATGCTGGGACTTGCATTTTCGTTACGTAACGAAAATGCAAGTCCAGCGGATGGCCGATCAGGCCGCAACCGCCATCGATGGCGCCAGCCGCTCGACCGTCGCCGGATCGACCAGGATTTCCCCGGCCGCCGTCGCGATCCCGTCGATCGGCTTGGCCGCCGCATCCAGGATGCGGACGCTCACGCCATTCCGAACCAGCGTTCGTTTGAAGATCGCCACCGGCATCAGCCCTAAGAAATGCCGGATGCCGTTCGCCAGCCCGAAGCGCTGGACGCCGACGATCAGTGCCCGCAAGGCCGCGTCGCGGGCCGGCGCCGGCAACGCCGCATCCACGGCGATCCTGGTGGCTTCCCAGATGTCGGCCGTCTTCGGCGGGGCGTAGGGCAGCAGCTGGGGGAACAGCTCTTCCAGCATGTACGGCGCCGTCGTGGGCACCAGCCGGCACACGGCCGCACAGCGGCCCTCATGCTCGACGACGATGTAGGAGGCGCGGGGGGTGTCGTACTGGTCCCACTCAAGCCCGTCATGGCTGGGCACGTCATAGGCCAGCCGGGCGACGAAGGCCTGGTGGCGCAGCTGGTGGCTCTGAATCCATAGCTCGCCGTGCTTGTGGATGGTTTTCCAGGTGATGACGACGGTGTTCATGGATGGTCTCCGTTCGTTGGTTGAACGAAGACCGATTAGCCATACCGACGGTGGCGATTACATACCCAGATACGTATTTTAGGACACGGCAACAATTCCCTGTTGGATCGCCTTCAGGTAGACCTGGGCGGTGTTCGCGCATTTCAGCTTCTTGCGCGCGTCTTTCAGACACCAATGGACGCCGTCCATGGTCAGCTTCAGCCGATTGCAGATCTCCGCCGTCGACAGGCCGGCCATGCTCAAGCGGATCACTTCCACCGTGTTGGCAGTCAATCCGTGATCCTGGGCAGGCAGCTGGCGCAGCCGCTGGTAGGCCGCGAACAGGCCATGGGCGAAGACTTCCAGGCGGGCGCGCTCCTTCGGCCGGATCGGCCGGTCATCGCCGCTGGCGACGCACAGGACGTAGCAACCCTGGATCGCCCGCAAGGGAATGGCGATCCCAGACCGCAGACCATAGGTCGCTGCATCGTCGAAGAATTCCGGCCGGTAACTTCTCAACTCTGCCCAAGTCACAGATGTCTGAGCATATGGTGAAACGAGAACAACAGGATCGATCTTATCGTATCCCGCTGCAAAATAATGAGCCACCCATTCGCCGGGGTAATTCAATCGCACTGCCGGCGCAGGATTTAATTTGATCGCGTCGGGATCTCCCCAAAGTGCGCCGAACGCATAGAAGGGGTATCCCAGTTCTGTAGCAGCGGACTCGAACCGTCTGAACAGAGCATCTTCATCCGTGTCATCGCCGGCTTGCTCGACGAATGTCTGGATCGCCTGCCACATCGCCCCACATCCTTGTTTGCTACCGAAAACCGTAGTAAATGCAGGTTGCGGAAAACGCCAACAAATTTCGCCGGAAGCGTACTATGGGCCGTGATGAGATCACAGAAAAGATCAGGGGAGCCGTCCGGGACATACGCCCGGATGCCAAAGCTCACGTCCCTGCGACATGGCTGCTCGCCCTTGCCGTCGTCGCCATCGTTGCGGTTGCGGCTACTGCGATCGCTGCGCTCGCATTCCGAGGCTGATGAAGTGCGTGATGCCGCCCAGGTCCGCATCGTCGGCGCCCTTGGCCCGGCGGTCGCATACATAGTCGTGCAGGTCGAAGACGATGCCGGGGAAGTGGTCGGGCTGGAAGGTCACGCCCTCGCTTCCGATCACTTCGGCCAGGGCCATCAGAACATCGCGCAGGACAGGTTCCTGGAATGGTCGCTCGCGCGGCAGTCGAATCGAGACGACGTTTCTTTGGCCCACGCACAGCCAACTTAAATCGATATTTGACCCCTCCGCCAACCTCCATAAGGCTTCGAGCGGCACTTTCACCGTACCGGCAATCCACTTGTTCAGCTGCTCCACCGTCACACCGGCGGTTTCAGCCGCCGCCGCCTTGGTCGCGTATTTGGATACGACTTCTGCGATCCGCTTCCCCAGCGCGATCCGAAACGCAGAGACATCACCAGACATATCCATGTATGCACCTTTCCGTGTGTAACGCTTATCTACGGATTTTTATCGAACCGTTAACCGGGTCTAACGACTTTCATCGGTAGAAACCCCTAGACGTGCTGCGCTTTTGTCGATACCAAGTTCCACAACTGGAACGACCTGTCGACAGGATTCATGGCACGGGCAACTGCGGATTGGTCTGCGGCGACGATCAAAGCGCGCGTGATCGAGAAGGGGTTGACGCTGACGGCGATCAGCGTGGCCGCCGGTCTCCGTCCCGACGCCTGTTCGGTGGCGCTCCGTCGCCGCTGGCGCGCTGCTGAACAAGCTATCGCCAAGGCGCTCGACGTCCCACCGGAAACGATCTGGCCCAGCCGTGACGCCATTCGGAGGGACAGAACGTGTCTAAGCGGCAGAATTTCAGCACCAGCACCCTTTGCCCAGTCTGCGGAACCCGATGCCGGACTCTCGAATCCGACCAGGTCACGCCCCTATACCGCGAGGTCCACTACCAATGCCGGAACGACGACTGCACCTTCATGTTCGTCGCCAGCATCACACCGGTGCGCACCATCGTCCCGCCGAAGGTCGAGAACCCGAACGTCGTGATACCGCGCCTGTCACGCGGTCATCATGGGACGTCACACGCGACTTAGATCGCCAGGGCGATGATCAGCAGCAGCAGTATCACCAGAGCTGCGATCTGCACTTTTGTTGGCCTGCTCTGGTGGCGCTTCGCGCCATCATTGGACAGTCGTGTCTCGACGGCTGCCAGGGCACTGAACCCCCTGGATGCGGCAGAGTTCACAGTCTGGCTATCATTGTAAGGGGTCTGAATCAGGGAAGGCGCGGCAATGGCAACACCGAACAGGCGGAAGAAATCAGCTGCGCTCAGAACTTCCCCGTCTTTGTCGATAACGGAGCTGATGCGGTCGATACGAAAGCTCCGTTCTGCTCGACGCCAATGGCAACGGCAGAGAAGCGTATCTCCTTGAAAATGAAGAACACGAACTTGCCGCGTCGATTTATTGTTCTCGGCATCAGTGTATTCCAGGGTCATTTCCAGGCCGATGAGGTCCATAACCGCCAACCCTCGACGGCTGGCCAGATCATCGAAGCTGACACGTTTTTTATTCGTGCGGATCATCGCCATGTCCTGGGTAACAATCATTATCGATATAGGGATTTTACCCGCCGGAGGCGATTCAAGCGAGTCCGTTTGCCACTTTCAGACAATGTGATGGGGGGCTTGCGTCTTAGCGGCTTCCAACGTACCGTCCGCCTTGGAGCGTGGAAACTCCTATGTCCAGACGGCCGGTCGGCCAGTTACCCAGGCTATTCTTGCGCCCGCACTGCGGGTGCTCGCTCGCTATGGCGAGAGGGCGGCGAATACAACACCCGGAAGGGGAATAAGCCCGCCTGCCTCTGGACAGGTTTCCAACCTCTCGCCGCCAGCCTGGCCGTGGAAAGCCATGCCTGCGGTGCCCGCAACGCCATCCAGAGGGCGCGAGCATGACACCACCGTCACCCCTGACACCTGAAATGCGTCTGCAGCTGGTCGAACGCCGCTGCTACAGCATCCTGGGCATGGTCGAAGTCATGGACGCCATGTCCAACTTCGCCCACCTGACTGACCGCAACGATCTGGGATTCCTGATCGGCTTCATGGCCAAGCAACTGCGCCAAGACGCTGACGAGGTGCTTCAGGCTGCCGCCACTTTCCCGCCGCGGGGGCCGCGGTCATGACGGCGCTGATCCCCTTCCTGTTTGATGACGAACGTGTCATCCGGACCCTGTCCCAGGGTGATGAACCGTGGTTCGTCCTGGCCGATGTGTGCGCCGCACTTGGGATCGAGAACCCATCCGCAGCCGTCAAAGCGTTGGATGAGGATGAACGGGCTAAGTTCAACTTAGGCCGTCAGGGAGAGGCGAACATCGTCAACGAAAGCGGCCTCTACACAATCATCCTTCGTTCGCGTGAAGCCACCACCCCCGGTACGGTGGCCCATCGCTTCCGCAAATGGGTGACAGCGGAAGTCCTGCCGACGATCCGGAAGACGGGCGGCTATCGTACCGCCCAGGCGCGGGCCGATTTCCAGGGGCAGAACCAA
The DNA here is from genome assembly GCF_041507355.1 of Azospirillum sp. HJ39. Taxonomy (NCBI): domain Bacteria; kingdom Pseudomonadati; phylum Pseudomonadota; class Alphaproteobacteria; order Rhodospirillales; family Azospirillaceae; genus Azospirillum; species Azospirillum sp. HJ39. The sequence goes on from NZ_CP167906.1 coordinate 5,739, forward strand.
GCCGTCCGGCTGATGGACAAGCTGAAGCGGGAAACCAACCCGGCGATCCGCCAGACCCTGCATGCGATGCTGGCCAGCATCCTGACCAGCCAGGGCATCGACGTCCCCCCGCTGGACGCCATCGGCCACGAGGCCCCGCCGCCGCCCCCACCGCCGCCCATCCTGGTGGAGTTCTGGCCGGCGATCGCCGCGATCGAGGCCGCCGGCACGCCCCTCGATCACTCCATCGACCGCCACCAGATCGCCCTGAGCCTGTCCGATCTGGCGCGCGGCCCCGGCGGCCGGCCGATCTTCCCGGTCACCACCCAGCTGCGCGACACCCTGCGCCAGTCCACCGCGCCGGCCTTCATCGGCATCCGCACCGTGCGCAGCCGCATCGCCGGCAAGACTGTCCGCTGCTGGCTCTTCCGCCGCGTCTCTGCCTGAGGAATCAACGATGTACGAAGAACAACGGGCAGAGATCATCCGGAATCTGATTCACGACTATGACTTTCGCGATAACAACAAAGACTATCTCCGCCGGGGGAAATGCCCGGCCTGCGGCCATAAGGAGCTGTTCGTTTCGAAGACGGCGCCCTGGATGGTCCAGTGCAGCCGGCTGAACAAGTGCGGTCATTCCTTCAGCACGCGCGACCGCTACCCCGACGCCTTCGGCCAGATCAACGAACGCTTCCCGGCGACCACGGCCGACCCAACCGCCACGGCCGACGCCTACATGCACCATGTGCGCGGTCTGGACATCCGGGAAATCCGGCACTGGTATCGCCAGGGCCGCTTCAGCCACCGGCATGGCGACCGCGACACCGCCACCGTCGTGTTCGACATCGCGCCCAACATCTTCATGGAGCGGTTCGTCGAAACCGTCCGGATCAGGGAGCCGGACGACGAACCGAAGGCGCGGAAACAGAATTTCGTCGGCAAGCATGGCGGGCTGTGGTGGCAACCGCCGGATCTCGAAATCCGCAACGGTGACGAGCTGTGGCTCGTCGAAGCCTGCATCGACGCGGTGGCGCTGAACCTGAAGGGGCTGAAGGCGGTGGCGACGCTGTCGGCCGGCAACTTCCCGGCCAAGGCCCTGGCCGCCCTGGCCGCCAAGGGCATCATGCCCCGGCTGATCTGGGCGCTGGACAACGACCAGGCCGGCCAGGACGCCATCGAACAGCATGTCGAGACGGCGCGGAATGGGTGGAAGGACGGGGATCGGGATGTCCCCCCCTTCCATTGCCGCGCCGCCCTGATCCCGCAGACTGGCCGCGCCAAACAGGACTGGAACGACGTCTATTGCGCCGGCGCCCTGGATGACGAAACCAGGGCGGAGAGCCTTCGCCGCTACCGCCATGAAGGCGACGTCTTCCTGGCGCCGTCCGCGCTGGAACGCGGGCTGTATATCTGGAAATTCAAGGGCTATGCGTCGTTCTCCGTCGAGTTCGGCGTCCGCACATTCTGGTGGTCGATGGACCAGCAAGCCTTCGCCGGCCTGCTGGAAACCCTGACGAAGGACAAGGGCGAGACGATCGACAACGCGGAGCTTGAGGATATTCGCTGGCAGGCGGCCGAACGCACGGCCAAGGTCCAGAAGATCGCCAATTGCACGTTCCGCTTCCTGTACTACCAGAAGGACGAACGGACGGACGAGTCCTGGTACTACACCCGCATTCGGTTCCCGCATGGTCGGCACACGTCGAAGAACACGTTCACCGGCGCCCAGATCGCATCGGCTGCGGAGTTCAAGAAGCGGCTGCTGGCGGTCGCGCCGGGCGCGGTGTTCAGCGGCGCGACATGGCAGCTCGACCAGCTGGTCGAGAACAACATGGAGCGGATCCGCACGGTCGATACGGTGGAGTTCACCGGCTATTCCAAGAAGCACCGGACCTATCTGTTCGGTGATGTCGCCGTGTCGGGCGGCACCGTCTACAAGAAAAACGACGAAGATTTCTTCGACATCGACGGCGTGTCGGTGAAATCGCTGAACAGGTCGGTTGGTCTGGTCATCGGGTCGCCCGGCAACTACAAAAAGAACTGGCCGGAGCTGGTCTATAATTCCTTCGGTGCGAAAGGGCTGTGCGCCGCCGCCTGGTATCTGGGATCGCTGTTCGCCGAACAAATCCGCGAACAGCAGAAATCCTATCCGTTCTTCGAGATCGTTGGCGAACCGGGATCGGGCAAATCGACCCTGATCGAATTCCTGTGGAAGCTGTTGGGCCGGCCCGATTTCGAGGGCTTCGACCCGGCGAAGAGCACCATGGCGGCCCGGGCCCGCAACATGACACAGGTGGCCAACCTACCCGTTAGCTTCATCGAGTCCGACCGCGTGGCCAGCGGCACCGATACCTTCAAGCAGAAGCAATTTTCGTGGGACGAATTGAAGACGGCCTACAACGGCCGGGCCAGCCGCTCCACCGGCATCGCCAACAACAGCAACGACACCTATGAACCGCCGTTCCGCGGCTCGATCCTGATCAGCCAGAACGCGGCGGTGGATTCTTCCCGCGCAGTGATCGAGCGCATCGTCCATACCGGCTACGATACCAGCAGCCACAACGAGGCCAGCAAGGCCGCCGCCGACCAGCTGGCGACCATCCCCGTCGAACAGCTGTCCTACTTCCTGTTGCTGGCCACCAAGGCCGAACAGCAGATCATGGAAACCTTCATCACCCGCATGCCGGTGCATGAAGCCTATCTGTTGGCCGACCCCGACGTCCGCAATTTCCGCATCGCGAAGAACCACGCGCAGATGCGTGCGATGGTCGATGCCCTGGCCCAGCTGGTCGGCCTGCGCGAGGAATGGAAGAGCGAGGCCCTGGCCACCCTGTCCGACGCCGCGCGCCGGCGCCAGGCAACCATCGCCACGGATCCGAAGATCGTCGAAGAGTTCTGGGAAAACATCGAATTCCTGGGCCTGCGCAAGGTGAACCATGCCGGCCCGAATGCCGGATACATCGCGCTCAACCTCAACCACATCATTTCGCTGTGCGTGAAGAACGGGCTGAAGACACAGGACTTGTCCGAACTGAAGACCGCGCTGAAGACGGGAAAATCCCGTCCGTTCCGCGGCATCCAAACCCAACGGTCGGTTCTGGACGGCTTTGAAACCGTGCGGGCCTGGACCTTTGAACCCGCCAAGGTCAAGGCAGACCGCATCTGGGGCGAAGATCCTACCGATGAGGATGACGCATGACCACGCCCCTGCTGAAGCTGATGGGCGTCGCTGATGACGCCCCCGCCCCCATCGTCCGGCCGGCCGACGATCATTACCGTTCCCCGCCCGAGACGATCCGCGCGCTTGCGTCCGTGGTCGATCTGTCGGCCGGCATTTGGGAGTGCTGCGCCGGCGACGCCATCCTGGCCGCTGTGGCGGCCGACCTGATCGGCGCCGGCAACGTCGTCGCCACATCGATCCATCCGCCGGCGACCACCTATCACCCGGTGGAGGCGGCCGACTTCCTGGAGGCGCAGCAGCTCCGCCGGCGCAACATCGTCACCAACCCGCCCTATTCGATGCTGTACGGCAAGCGCATGGCCAAGGCCGGCGCCGCCACCAGGATCGCCCGGCACGCGCTGGAGCTGCTGGAGGCCGCCGGCAACGATGCCGGCGCGCTGTGCCTCCTCCTCGATCTCCGCTTCAGCCTGTCGGAAATCCGGAACGAGCCGGGCGGGTTGCTGTACGACTTCCCGCCCACCGTCATCCACGCCTTCGCCGACCGGGTCACGATGTACCCGGCCGGCGCCGGCGCCGACCGCGTGAAGCCGCTGCAGGGCGGAACCCAAGCCTTCGCCTGGTTCATCTGGGACCGGCCCTATCGGCGACCCGGCGCGGATACGGTGCTGCGCCGTGTCCTGAATAGCCGCGCTTTCCGACATCCGGACGACGATGCCCGCTTCAACCTGCCCGTCATCAAGGGCGGCCGGCGCCGTCGTCCAGCCCGTCACGCTGACTAACTGGCATTTGCGACAGGGGGAATCATGAAACCTGAAAACCACCTGGTCCCCAGCATGCCGGCGCCGATCGGCGTCACCGCCACCGACTGGAAGCGCGGGCAGGCCGATGCCAATGCCGACCGGCCGCCGGATCGCAGCGGGTCGGCCGCCTACTGGAAGGGCTATATCGCCGCCTGTTTCAAAGACTACCGGCACGGCTGAAGGAGCCATCATGGAACTGGAGCTGCCCGCCCCCGCCCAACCCCGCCGCTATGCCCACCGGCGCGGTCACGCCGCCCAGCCGGGGGATGGCCCCGCCGGCGAGACATGCGGATCCTGCGCCCATGTGCGCCGCCAGGGTTGGACCAAATGCGGCTTGATCGCCAAGCCGTCGAAGACCCGCAACGGGGATATCCGGTTGCGCGATCCGGCCTGTGTGATGTGGAAAGGAAATGACGATGGATGTTGAAGTGTCGATCGAGACGGCCGCCGGGCTGCCCCCGGAAGCCGCTGTGGTGGGGCTGGTGTTCAGCCTGGTCACCGCGCTGCGCGAGACGTCACCGGAGCTGACGGCCGCCGAGGCGGGGGAACGCATCGGCGAAGCGGTGCGGCGGGCATGGCCAATGCCGTGACCTGAACCTTGGTGACAGGCGCGCACTGTCACCAATCAATAAATTCTTGAATTTATGAATTTAAGAATGTATAACCCCGTCAATCAACGAATTGACGGGGTTGCACCCATGAAGGTCATAGCCATCCACAGCCAGAAGGGCGGGTCCGGGAAAACCACCCTGTCGGCCCACCTGTCGGTGCAGGCCGCCCGCCTTGGCCACCGCGTTCTGATGGTGGATCTCGACCCACAGGAATCCGTGCGGAAATGGTGGGACCGTCGCGCGGCCGACGACGTCACATTGACGGTTAACCCGCCTGTCGGAGGGATCAAAGCAGCGGCGAAGGATGCCGGCTGCGACGTGGTGGTAATCGACACCCCACCCCGTTCAGCCGCGGCCACCCTGGCCGCTCTGGAGCTTGCCGACTTCGTCCTGGTGCCGTGCTGCCCTTCCATCCTCGACGTCGACGCGGTCGACAAGGCGGCCGACCTGATCGCCAGGGCGAAGGCCCGGAAGCGCCACGCGGTGGTGCTGAACCGCTGCCCTGCCCCACGCGGCGTGATCCAGGCTGAAGCCGGCGTGGTGTCCGACACGCGCACCGCCATCGAACAGCAGTACGGCCTGACCGTCGCCAACACCGTGATCTGCGATCGCGCCGCCTTCCGTCACGCCATGAACGACGGCCGGGCGGTTACGGAATTCGAGCCGACCGGCAAGGCGGCCGGCGAAATCAACGCCCTCTGGGCCTACATTCAGGAACGCATCTGATGTCCAAGCACACGTCTATCGCCGCGGCCGTCGTCCGCACCAAGACTCCCCTGTCGGCCCCGGCCCCGGCGGCCGAAGCACCGACACCTGCCAAGCGCGGCCGGCCGGCCGGCGAAGAAACCGTGCCGCACCAGGTGCGCCTTCCGAAAGCCGCCAAGGTCCAGTTGATGGCCTTGCGTGCCGAGCTGACGGAGCGGTACGGCCGGAATGTCCAGGAACAGGATCTGTTGCGGTTGGCCGTTGACATGATGTTCGAGCGCTTCGGCAAGCCGCCCATTACCGGCGCCCCGGATTTCCTGCTGGCCCCGCCCGACCACGAGTAATGCGCAGAATTACAAATGCGTAAATTCATGAATTCATGATGTGATCAAGGGATAAATTGATTATGGCACGACGTTCCAGCGCATCCGGTCCTGAACAGATGGAATTGTTCGTCGCTCTGGCCGTCGATGTGCCATTGCGCGACCAGCGCGACACGATGGAACGGCCATTTTTCAGCCTGTCGAAGACGCCCAGGTCGAAGCCGATCGAATATGAGGTCGGAGACGCCCAAGTGACCGTACGGGCACCGGAGGACGTCGGGATTGCGACGATCTGGGATGCGGATATCCTGATCTGGGCGGCTAGCCAGATCACGGAAGCACTCAATCGTGGGCTGACGGTTTCGCCGGTGCTACAGGCGCCAGCCTATCAGATTTTGCGGGCGATCCGCCGACCCACCGGCGGAGAGGACTACGGCCGGCTGCGGGATGCTTTGCGACGTCTGAACGCGACCTATGTGGAAACCACGGTGCGCAGCAAGGGAAAGCCCACCGGCTTTACTTGGTTATCCCGATGGACTGAAGACCCGCAGCTGGACGGCCGTTCCTTGTTCACGATTGAGTTGCCCGGTTGGTTCTTTGAAGGCGTGGTCAAGGAAGGGGGGGTACTGCGCATTGACGACCGCTATTTTGATCTGACGGGCGGAATCGAGCGATGGCTTTATCGGGTGGCCCGCAAGCATGCGGGCAATCAATCCGCTGGCTGGCCCCTAACCATGAAAGCGCTTTACCAAAAGTCGGGATCGACCCAACGGGCGAGTGACTTCGCACGCCAAATTCGTGCCGTCGTCGAAGCGAACCAGCTGCCTCAATACTGGCTGACCCTGTCCAAGGAAGGGAAGGAAGAGACTGTGCACATGGTGCGGCGATCTTTCCTGTCCCTTGACCATCCGGGGTACGAGCGGGGAGGGGACTGGGCGGATCACCCGCAGACCGTATCCACAGGCCTTTTGGGTTAAGAGAGTTAATAAAAAGGGAAGTTAAGAAGTTAAGGGCGCTGGAATGATTGTAAAAACAAGAGCTTGCGCCCTGTTTCTGCGGGTGATCCGCCGCGATTCGTGCGGGCGATCCGCCGATATTGTGTGCGGGTGATCCGCCGATGGTGATGCGGGTGATCCGCCGACATGATTCACAGGGGGGGTGAGTTGTCCACAGGTCCGGACGATCAGGACGCCAGTTGGAACGAGCGCTGGAACGAGCGGATGCGCGGCCGTGGGGTGGAGCGGGCCGACCAGGACAAGACGTTGCTCGGCTACACGCTGGATCCGGATCGCGAGTACGCGGACAAGCCCTTTCCCTGGAGGTCGGGCTACCGGGAGCGTGCAGCACAGCTACGGCCAGCCGGCCGGCGCCGCTGACCACAGGCGCGGTTGCACAAGCCGGTTTTCCATAACGTCCAAAGGCTGCGCGGTTGTGGACCCCCTAACCCCCTGATCCGGCCCACCTTCGCGCCCCGGTGGAAGTTATCGCGACGCCCCCACGGGGCAAGGACTCAACATCTTGTGTCCCACCCCCGAAAAGCCGGCGTCCAGGGGTTGAATCCCGCCCCCGCCGGCCCGCCCGGATCCGGAGCCGCGCCAGGGAGGCCAAAAACCACCCGCATGGCGCGAAACAGCTTGCGGCAGGATACAACCGCGATTAAAGTCGGCGTCAAGGCTCAAGGGACGGCCCGAGGTTAAAGCGGTTCGCCGCCTTAAAGGTCCCATCCGAAGGGGTGCCCCGCACAAGGGCGCCCCTTCGTCGTTTCCAAATCCAGCCCCCGCCGATCCGCTCCGCCTCCCCCGTCCGATCCGGTCCGGGCACCGTAAAAATGCGCCTATTTGGGCGCATTACCTGTTGACGGTGCGCCCATATGGGCGTATAAAAAGGACATCAACGACGGGGACGGACATGCCGAAGGTCGAAACCAACCGCAGCGACATCATCGACCGCCTGACCCTGGAAGGGTGGGTGCTGGCCCGCCACGGTGGCGAACACGACGTCTACCGCCACCCGGAGCACCCGAAGACGCCGATCGTGGTGCCCAGGCACCGCACCCTCTCTCCCGGCGTCGCCCGCCAGATCGCCAAGGCCGCCGGGTGGATTTGATCCACCCGGCTTCGGCCCCCGCCCCCCGAGACGCACACCCGAAGAAGGATTCCACCATGCGCTACATCGCCCTGATCGACGGAGAGGCCGGCGCCTACGGCGTCACCATTCCCGACCTGCCCGGCTGCACCGCCATGGGCGCCACCATCGAAGAGGCCCTGGCCGCCGCCGTCGACGCCATGCGCGATTGGGCCGACGTCTTGGAAGAAGATGGCTTCGGCGTTCCTCCCCCCCGTGCCGTCGCCGACGTGCGCGCGGATCCCGACGTCGTCGACGCCCTGGCGGAAGGGGCGATGCTCGCCACCGTCGCCCTGGTCCGCGTCACCGGCCGCCCGGTGAAGGCCAATCTGTCGCTGGACTCCGGCGTGCTCGCCACCCTCGACGCCGAAGCCAAGCGCCAGGGGCTGACCCGTTCGGGCATGGTGGAGGCCATGACCAAGCGTCTCGCCGCCGGCAACCTCTGACACGGAGAGGGGGAGAGCATGGAAAAGTGTGAGGTCTGCGGCGGTCGGAACGGCTATTTCGGCTTCGGGCCGCCCAATTCCGACGTCGGTGTCCGCTGGTATTGCGGCCGGCATCGGCACTATGGACAGGACTGGTGGGCCGGCGTGCGCAGCGTCCCGGTCAAGGCTGGCGACAGCCTGTTCTGAGGGGGATGAATGGCCGACGAACTGCCGCCCCACGCGCCGATCGCCACCGGCGCCACCGTCTACGGCGACGGGTCGCTGGACTGGCACCGGCGCACCGGCGTGACGCATCTGCGCGCCTGGTGCGTCCATCCCGGCTGCACCCATTGGACTTGGCTGCACCTCGACACGCTGATTTCCAGCGTCGGCCCCGGTGTCAGCCTGGTGCAGCTGGCCCGCCGGACCCGGTGCAAGAGCTGCGGACGCAAGGGCGCCCACATCGAGCCGTCCCCCTGGCCCGGCCGGGGGATGCCCGACTATCCGGCATGGGTGCGGGCGGAGCGGGACCGCTGCCGCGCCTTCCTGGCCGCCACCGACAGCGACGTCAGTACCGGCGGAACCGTCCAGGATGGCCCCTGAATGGCCCTGTGCAGAGACGTGCAGAGATGTCCAGAAACCACCGGCGGCCGGATTCCCCGCTCCCAGCGTTGCCCTGGGCCGGTTTTCGGCCGGTTCTGCAGTGCAAAGAAGTCACCCCGTTTTGAGGGCAGGCGCGGCGGGGGGCGAGTGCGTTTGCCGGCCCGTCCCGCCGCCCCCGGCAGGGGGGGGCGGCCGGCCTGGGCGGGGCGGGGGCGGGGGGGTAGGGCAAGGGGGGTGCCTGGGGGGCAGCGGCCCGGCCGGGCGGCCCTGGGCGGCCCCCTGGCGGCCCTGGCGGGGGGTGGTGCGGACCATGGGCGCACGGGGGCGATGCCGCCGGCCGGCGCCGGCGATCGGAAGGGGATGAGGATGGACGGGATCGAGACGAAGGCGCGGCGGCCGAGAGGCCGGCCGGCGAAGTATCTGGACGACGCCGATCGGCAGGCGGCCCATCGGGAGCGCCAGGCGGGGGAGCTGGCGGCCGGCCAAGTAGCCCGGCGCGTGCTGGACCGGCCGACGATGGCCAGCGTCAAAAAGCAGATCGGCCGCCTGATCCATCAGGCGGCCGACCGGGAGGCGGTGCGGGTGGAGCTGCTGGCCTACTTGGCCGCGCTGTCGCCTCCCCCCACCGTGTAGGGATCGAAGCGCACCACTTCTTCACCGATCCAGACATTGAGGTCGGTGAAGACGGACGTCAGCGGGACCAGCTCGTTGCGGGCGAAGACGGCCGCGGCCTTCTCGACGTCGCCGAAGCCGCCGGTGCTGTTGGGGACGATGCCCAGCAGCTGGGGCGGCACGCGGTGGGCTGCCAGCACGTCGTCGCGGGTGACGTTCTTGATCGACAGGAATTCATCCTTCGCGCCGACTTCAGCCACCGGGATCACCTTCAGCCCGTCCTTGTTTCCATTGGGGGCGTACAGGAAAAGGTTGCGGAAGTTTCCCGGCCCCTTCGCCTCCTTCAGGGCGGTGCGCAGCGCGTCGATGTCGGCCGGGTCCTGGGCCGGGTCGGTGAGGTAGAGAATGAAGCCGGCGTGGCTGCCGTTGACATAGTATTTCCGCCGGAACAGGGTCGCCGCTTCGTTCAACAGCGCCGACTGCATCGCCGCCAGATAGCCCGGCACCCCGTAGATTTCCTGGCTGACGTCCGGCTCGACGAAGTGGAACACCTTGCCCGGCACGAAGTCGTGTTCGGCGCCGTCGACCAGCATCAGGGTGGCGCCGTCCTTGCGGGTCCGGGTCCAGAGCGCGAGCGTCGGAGCCAGCTCCAACGGGCCGCCCAACCAGTTTTCCCGCCGCTCCACCCAGGCGTTACCGAACACCAGGAAGTCGAGCGCCAGGCGCTTGAAGCTGGCACGCGACAGCAGCTTGTGCGGCTGGTAGCAGCTGGCCAGGATGTTGACCTTCGCGCGGATCGCCGACTGGTGGTGCGTGTTGGCGCCCAGCATCTTGGCCAGCCCATTGAAGGAGACCGGCGGTTCGAAGTAGCTGCCATTCCACAGGGCTTGGTAATATCCGGCCAGCTCCCGCCCATCCAGCACCGGCACCGGGTCGCCGAAGGTGAAGGCGATCGAGGTGGGCTTGGCCACCTGATCGTCAGGGGCAGGGGTGACCTGGTCAGCCGTCGTCATCCGAAAATCTCCATGAAGCCCCGGCGTTGCGCCGGCGCGGTGTCGGTGTCGAACTGGTCGAAGTGGACGCGATCGAGCGCGTGCATTGCCGCCCATGCGGCATCGGCGTGCCCGGTCTCGTCCGACCGGCTGGCCGCGAATGTCTGTTGCCGGCCGCTGGCCGTCATCGTCTTGCGGATCGACAGGAAGGCGCTGATCACGTCGGTCCAGCCGCTGTCGAACTCGACCAGCTTGCGGCTGATCAGGTGCTTCGCCTTCAGCACCATGCGCGACTTCACCTCAACGCTGTAGGTGATGGCGCGGGCGGCCGGGTAGAACACCTTGACCATTTCGAAGACGCCCTGTCCCATCCCGGTGACATCGATGCCGATATGCTCAACCCGGTATTTCAGGGTCAGCTTGCGGATCGCCTCCGCCTGGGCCTGGAAGTCCGACCCTGTGAAGGTCAGCTTTTCGACGAGCCGGTATTTGACCTGGTTGCCGCCGGGCGGGCTGATCACCACGACGCTGGCGTTGTCACGCGAGCGCGACGGGTCATAGCCGATCCAGACCGGCCGTTCGCCCAGCGGCCGGGCATCGCCGGGGGTGAAGTCGCCCCACACGTCCCAGCTGTCGACCATACAGGCCTGCAGCTCGGCGAAGGTGAAGAAGGACTGTGCGTCGTCGACCCACTCGCACCCGAACAGGTTCCGGAAGTCCTGTTCGTTGTACTCGCGCAGCAGTTGGGCGATGTCGAACAGGTCGCAGCCACCGGCCGCCGCGTCGTGGATCGTCACCATGTGGCGCCACTGGCCGTCCGGCCCGACCAGGCCGGCGCGCAACGCCTGGTGCGAGACGTCGAAGTCGACCTGGTCGGCCCGCGCCCGCCCCTTGTTGAACGTGGCGCCCGACCAGAACTCGTACGACTGGTGACCGATGGTCGATGGGGTGCTGAAGTAGGTGAGCCGCCATTTCTTGTGCGTCGCCATCGCCGACGCGACCTTGCGGAACTCCAGGAATTTCGAGATCCAGGCGTATTCGTCGAGGTAGACGTGCCCGTGGTAGCTCTGCGCCGTCTTGCTGTTGGTGCCCAGGAAATACAGGGTCGCACCGTTCCACAGCGTGATCGGGCTGCCCTTCAGCTCCACCCCGGTGACGTCCAGCACGAACTGGACGATGTAGGAGCGGAAGACGTGCGCCTGGGCCTTGGAGGCCGACAGGAAAATCTGGTTGTCGCCACTGGTGATGGCGTCGATCAGGGCTTCACGGGCGAAATACCATGTCGCGCCGATCTGGCGTGATTTCTGGATGTTGCGGACGCGGTACTGACCCTTGGCGCGCAACCAGCGCCGTTGGTACTCGTACAGCCCATAATCGAAGGCGTCGATCAGGTCCTGGACCTGTTCCGGCGTGAGGACGTTCTTTTCGTCCTTCGCCTTCTTCTTCTTGCCCGCGTTGCGCTTTTCGATGTTCGGGTTGAGGTCCAATTCCTTGCGGGTCACCTCGAAGGCTTTGATGCGGGCGGTCCGCTCCAGCACCTTGCTGATCTGGTCGATCTCCGCCAGGTCGCGGTCGGACTTTTCCGGCAGGGCGATCAACTGCATCAGCCGCATTTCGACGTGCGCGTCGATCCGCGCGACGATCGGCGCATCATCCCAGCCGTCGCGCCGCTTCCAGGCGTCGACGGTCCCATAGGCCATGCCCAGGCGCCGCGCGATCTCCGCGACCCCGTGTCCCTGCCAATAGAGTGCCCGCGCCTCGATCCGCGGTTCCGGTGCGTCCGTCATGGGCCGCACAGTACGGCGGCCGGGGTGGCTCCCTGACCAACCCCAACCGTAAATAGGGGCTTATCTACGGCCGAGCCGTTTGCCGCCGGGGCGATCGGAATTGCAGCATGCCCCCAACACGCCAGCCAGTCACGGCCGCCCGATCGTGGGCACCTTCAGCGGGGTTTCGATGGCATGAAGACGAAGTATTTCCGGGTCGCCACCAGCGGCAAGACGGTCGACAATCGCGAGATCACGCCGGCGCAGATCGATCAGATGGCCGCCACCTACAAGCCGGAAACCTACGGCGCGCGCGTCTGGGTCGAGCATCTGCGCAGCCTCTTGCCGGATTCCCCGTTTCGGGCCTACGGCGACGTCCTGGCGCTGAGGGCCGAAGACGCCGGCGACGGCAAGCGCGCCCTGTTCGCCCAGATCGACGCCACCGACGACCTGGTGAAGATGAACAAGGACCGCCAGAAGGTCTATTGGTCGATCGAGATCAACCCGGCCTTTCCCGGCACCGGCCAAGCCTACATGGTCGGCCTGGCGGTCACCGACAGCCCAGCGTCGACCGGCACCGAGATGCTGAAATTCTCGCTGGGCAAGCCGGATACCGTGCCCGACGCGGTCAAGAGCCACCTTTTCAGCGAGCACGTCGAAGGCGCGATCACCGCCGACGACACCAAGCCGGAAATCAGCATCTTCACCAAGGTGAAGGAGCTGCTGACCGGCCCGAATAGGGCCGATGCCGCGCGCTTCGACAGCCTGGAAAAGGCGGTCACCGAGATCGCCGAAGTGGTCGGCACGCTGAAGACGTCGATCGCCGGCTTCTCCGCCGGCACCACCGCCACCGATCCGCAGCTGGCCACCACGGTCAAGACGCTGTCGGACGAGTTCGCCGCGGTGAAAGAGGCACTGGAAAAGACCAGCGTCCTGCCCAAGCGCCCGGCCGCCACCGGCGATCAATTTTCCGCCACCGCCACCGACTGCTGATCGGACCCCCGCCCCATGCGCAACGATACCCGCCTTCTGTTCAACTCCTACCTGGCCCGCCAGGCCGAGTTGAACGGCGTCACCAACGCCACCCAGAAATTCGCCGTCGCTCCCACCGTCGAACAGAAGCTGGAAGACCGCATCCGCAAGTTCGCCGACTTCCTGAAGCTGATCAATGTCGTCCCCGTCGACCAGCAGTCCGGTGAAAAGCTGGGCCTGGGCATCAGCCAGCCGGCGGCCGGCCGCACCGACACCAGCCAGAACGACCGCCAGCCGCGCAACCTGGTCGCGCTGGATGACCGTGGCTACACTGCGGTCCAGACCAACTTCGACACCGCCGTCAAGTATTCCCAGCTGGATGCCTGGGCGAAGTTCCCCGACTTCCAGGTCCGCGTCCGCAACCAGACCACCCAGCAGATCGCCCGCGACCGCCTGATGATCGGCTGGAACGGACAGGGCGCCGCCGCCACCACCGATCTGGCCGCCAACCCGCTGCTGCAGGACGTCAACGTCGGCTGGCTGAAGCACATCCGCACCGACGCCCCGGCGCGCGTGATGGACGGCGTCAAGATCGGCGATGCCGCCGGCGCCGATTACAAGACCTTCGACGCCGCCGTCTTCGACGCCGTCAACGAGCTGCTGGACCAGTGGCACGCCGAAGCGTCCGACCTGGTTGCGATCGTCGGCCGCCAGCTGCTGAACGAAAAGTATCTGGGCCTGCTGAACAGCGCCGACGCGCCGACCGAAAAGGTCGCCCTGCAAACCCTCATGCTGTCCCGCGCCATCGGCGGCAAGAAGGCGATCAGCGTTCCCTACTTCCCGCCCCGGTCCATCCTGATCACGTCGCCGGACAACCTGTCGATCTACTGGCAGAACGGCACGCGCCGCCGGATGATCCAGGACAACCCGAAGCGCGATCGGATCGAGGACTTCCAGTCGGTGAACGAAGCCTATGTCGTCGAGGATTTGGGCAAGGCCTGCCTGATCGACGGCATCGAGCTGCCCAGCACCGAAGCGGACGGGTGGGCCTGATGACCCCGGCCCGCCGACACTTCCAGGCGGTCACCGCCGGCGTTGAAGCCGTGCGGGCCGCCACTGCGGCCGTCACCGGCGCCACCGCATCGGTCCCGCTGAAGGACCGCATGCTGGCCCTGCTGCAGGCCCACATGGTCAACCTGAAGGCGATCAAGTCGCGCAAGCGGTCCCGCTGAAGGACCGCATGCTGGCCCTGCTGCAGGCCCACATGGTCAACCTGAAGGCGATCAAGTCGCGCAAGCTGAAGATCGAGACCAAGCGCCGGTTCCTGCCCGAGTACGCCGCCTATGTCGACGGCGTGCTGGCGGCCGACGCCGGCGGGGATGACCTGGTGATGGTCATGCTGATGGTCTGGCACATCGACACCGGCGACTACGCCACCGCCCTGCGCATCGGCGCCTATGCGGTCAAGCACCGGCTGGAGCTGCCCGCCACCTTCAAGCGCGACCTTCAGGCCACGCTGGTCGAAGAGATCGCCCAGGCGGTGCTGGAGGCCCTGGCCGCCGCCATCCCGCCGGCGGCCGGCGCGGCCGAGGCGCTGGACCGGGCACTGGACATCACCGAAGGCGCCGACATGCCGGACGAAGTCCGCGCCAAGGCGCACAAGGCCTTGGGTCTGCTGCGCCGGGAAACCTCCCCCGCCGCCGCCGTCGCCGATCTGCGCCTGGCCCTGACCTTCGACCCCGGCTGCGGGGTGAAGACGGAGATCGCTCGCCTCGAACGTCAGCTGGCCGCCGCCAGCCCACCCGATCCGGACGCGGGCACCGGCCCAACCGAATAACCGAGCCGCCCCCCGGGCGCCGGCGGTGTGGGACGGAGGACGGGCTTGCCCGCGATCCATCATCCCTCACCGCCGGCGTTTTTTTGAGGTCCGACCATGGCCACCTTCCTTCCGGCGAACGGCGCCAATTGCGAAGACCGCACCGTCGAGAATGACGGTTGGTTCCCGGACCTGACCGTTGCCGATTGCCGCGGCCAGGTCGGTGTCGCCAGCCAGCACGGCACCGACCGCGTCGCGGCCGAGCTGCTGTCGGCGATGATCGAGGTCAACGCCTCGATCTCCACCTGGCGCGCGGACCAGTCGGCCGCCTCGCTGGCCGCCGTGCCGGCGCCTGCCTATGGCGGGATATCCGCGAAGGTCACGCTCTACGCCCGCGCCGTCTTCTGCCTGGTGCGCGCCAGGATGATCGAGGTCACGCGCGAGCATGACGCTACCGCGAAGGGCCACGAGCGCGCCGACCTGACCGAGACCAACGCGCCCTATTGGCGCCAGGCCAGCCAGGAAGCCCTGGCCCGGCTGACCGGCCGGACCCGCACCGTCGTCGAGTTGATCTGATGGCCACCGTCCGGACCCAACAGGGCGACACGGTCGACCTGGTCGCACTGCGGCATTACGGCGACACCACTATGGTCGAAGCGATCCTGGCCGCCAATCCCGGCCTGTCAGCCCACGGCGCCAAGCTGCCGCACGGCCTGGCCATCACCCTGCCGCCGGCGAAACCGCGGACCCGGCCGGCGACCATCACGCTATGGACATAAGCCATGTTCGATCGCCCGACGAACCCCACCACCGTGTCTTATGCGTCGTCGCTGGGAACGGTGCTCTTTTCGCTGAACGTCAACGAACTGGTCGCCCTGGGCGGCCTGCTGCTGGCTGTCCTGACCTTCCTGATCAACTGGCGGTACAAGCATCTGCACTACCGCCTTGCTGCCGCCAACCCCGCGGCCAAGACGGAGGATTCCCATGTCGCTGAAGGCTGACGTCGTCGCCGCGATCATCGCCCGCGAAGGCGGCTATTCGAACAACCCGGCCGACAGCGGCGGGGAGACGATGTACGGCGTCACCGCCGGCGTCGCCCGCGCCAACGGCTACACCGGCCCGATGCGCGACATGCCCCGCGCCACCGCCGAACGCATCCTGGGCAGCCAGTATTGCGACGTCATCGCGCTGGACCAGCTGGAGGGCTTGAGCGCGCCGATCGCGGCCGAGATGGCCGACACCGCCGTCAACATGGGACCGGCCGTCGCCGGCCGGTTCCTGCAACGGGCGCTGAACGTCTTCAACAAGGGCGGCACCCTCTATGCGGACTTGGCGGTCGACGGCAAGCCGGGAGCGCGCACCGTCGCCGCCCTGCGCAGCTTCCTGCTGCTGCGCGGCAAGGACGGGGAAGGGGTGATGCTGAAGGCGCTGAACGCCCTGCAGGGCGCCCGCTACATCGAGCTGGCCGAAGCCCGCGAGAAGGACGAGGCCTTCGTCTACGGCTGGATCGCCAACCGCGTATCACTGGATTGAGGAATCCGCCATGGACAAGGACAACGATGCCCCGACTTACGGCGACATGATCCACCAGCTGCTGGTCCAGTTGGACCCGGCCAACCCTGCGGCTTACGCGGACACGATGGACGCTATCGCCAAGATCGCCAACACCGCTGCTGCCGACGCCCGCGATGGGGTTGCCGGTATGTTGCGGTTCACCGCCGGCACCGCCGGCTAACATAGGAGCCTGTCTTGAAGAAAACCCTGATCTACGCCCTGGACCGCGCGAAGGAACCGGCGTCCTGGGCCGGCTTCGCCGGTATCGCCGCCGGCGCCGGCGTCGCCGCCCCGGCCTATACCGCGGTCACCGGCGCGGTCGCCGGCGTCTGCGGCCTGGTCGCCTTCCTGCTGAAGGAGACTGGTACCCCCGCCAGCTGATCCCTGTACGGCTGATCGGCCCCCGCTGTCGTGTCGACGGGGGCCGATCAGCGGAGGTAGTTCATGAAAAAGCTGCAGTCGTTGCGCGACCACCTGATGGCTACCCTGAAGGTCGAGGGGGAAGCCCTGCTGACCTTCGCCGAAAAGGGCAAGGTGACAAGCTTCCAGGGGGCCGGCCATCAGAACCGTGACTTCCAGGTAAGCTACACGGCCCACTTGGTGCTGACCGACTTCACGGCCGACCCGCTGACGGTCTTCTTCGTCATGGTGGAGTGGCTGAAGCGGGAATGCCCGGCCGCGCCGGCCGACGCGCTGCGCTTCCACGTCGACGTAATCGACAGCACCAAGGTCGACGTCTCGCTTCTGGTGGAGCTGGTCGAGACGGTGAGTGTCCGCGCCGACCCGGCCGGCACCTGGATCGGCGCCGACACCGACGCCGACGTCCTGGAAACCCCGCTCTTCCCGCTGGCCCTCTGATGGACGCCGGACTCCTGCAGCTCGACGCCTGGATGGCCAGGGCACTCGCCGCCCTGGCGCCGGCGGAGCGCCGCACCCTGTTCCGCAAGATCGGCCGTGAGTTGCTGAAGCGCAACCGCGCCCACATGGCCCGCCAGGTCGGGCCGGACGGCACCCCCTGGGCGCCGCGGGCGCGCGATCGGCACGGCCAGGTGCGCAAGGCAGCCAAGATGATGACCGGCCTGCGCGCGGCCCGCCGGCTGAAGGCCACCGCCACCCCGGCCGGCGTCGACGTCGGATGGACCGGCGGGGATGCTCGGATCGCCCTGGTCCACCAGCTGGGTGGTCTCGACTTCGTCGACCGTGCCGAGAGCGACACCAAAGTCCGCTACCCGGCCCGCCCGCTGATCGGCCTGACAGACCATGACGTGGCCATTATCAAGGACACGGTCCTGACGCACCTGTCCGACCGCCTCTAACCGTAGATAGGGGCTTATCTACGGTCCAGACGGAGGCGGCCCGAAGGGCTGGCGGATCATGGTGACAGCCATGAACCAGCAGCATTCCGACACCGTGCGCCGCCTGCACAACCTGGCCAGCTATGGGACGATCGAACAGGTCGACCATGTCCGCGGCCGGGTGCGCGTGCGCGTGTCTGAACGCCTGACCGGGTGGTTGCCGGTCCCCGGCCTGGTCGGCCGCAATTTCCGCGGCATCACCCCGGTTCGCGAAGGCACCCAGGTGGTGCTGACGTCGCCCAGCGGCGACCCGGCCAATGCTGTGATATCCGCCATCCTCTACACCGAGGCCCTGCCGCCGCCCGACACCACCGGTAACGTCGACGTGCTGCTGTGGAACGACGGCGCCCGCGTCCAGTACGACAGCACCGCCCAGGCCCTGCTGGTCGACGTGCCCGCCGGCGGCACTGTCACCACCCACGTCGGCGCCGCGACGTGGGTGATGACGGACGAGGCGATCACGCTGAAGGTCGGCGGATCGTCGATCACCATCACCCCCGCCGGCGTCTTCCTGGCCGGCCCAACGGTCGGCATGACCGCCGGCGCCGGCGCCGGCAACGCCACCCTGTCCGGAAACTTCACCATGACGGGGCGGCTGGCGGTGACCGGCGACGTTTCCGCCAGCGGCACCGTGATGGACGCCGCCGGCAACTCCAACCACCACACGCATTGACGGGGGACCAACATGGCCACCGTCGACAGCACCACCGGCACCGTGATCGACGACCTGGCGGATATCCGCCAGTCGATCGCCACCATCCTGACCACGCCGATCGGCACGCGCGTCATGCGCCGCGACTTCGGATCGCTGTTGTTCGACCTGGTCGACAGCCCGGCGACGCCGAAAGGGGCCTTGCGCCTGATCGCGGCGACGGCCGACGCGATCGAACGCTGGGAAACCCGCGTTAGCTTCGTCTCCGCGACCGTCATCCCCGCCGGCGACGGCCGCGCCCAGCTGGCCACCGTGTGCGAGCTGCGCAAGGACGGACGGCCGCTGGAAATTCCCGTGACGATCGGGGGGATGGCATGACCACGCCGATCGACCTGGGCAGCCTGCCGGCGCCGACCGTGATCGAGGCCCTGGATTATGAAGCGATCCTGAAGGCCTACACGGATCTGGCCAAGGACCGGCTGGCGCCCATCCTGCCCGATTGGAATCCGGCCCTACAGTCCGACCCGATCGTGATGGTGCTTCAGGCCTGCGCCTATCGCGAGCTGGTGCTGCGCGCCCGCGTCAACGACGCCGCCCGTGCCTCGCTGCTGGCCTTCGCCACCGCCGGCGATCTCGACCACCTGGCCGCCTTCTACGGCGTGATCCGGCTGGCAGGGGAGGCGGACGCTGCCCTACGCCTGCGCGTCCAACAGCGCATCATCGGGTGGGCCAACGCCGGCGGGTCGGCCCATTACCGCTATTGGGCGCTGACCGCGTCGGCCGACGTCAAGGACGCCGCGGTCGACAGCCCCGAACCGGGCCTGGTCCGCATCGCCGTGCTGTCGGCCGCCGGCGACGGCACCCCGGCGCCGGCGACGCTGGAGGCGGTACGGGCGACGGTCGGCCGCGACGACGTCCGCGTCCTGACCGACACCGTCCAGGTGGTGCCCGCGGCGATCCTGCCGGTCACGGTGACCGCCCGCGTCTGGCTCTACCCCGACACCCCAACCGCCGTCTTCACCGGCCTGGCGCCGGCGCTGACCGCCGCGATCGACGCCACCCGCGGGCTGGGCTGGGACTGCACGCGCAGCTGGTTGACCGCCCGGCTGCATGCCGCCGGCGTCCAGCGGGTCGAGCTGCTGTCGCCGGCGGCCGATGTCGTCGCCGGCGCGGACTCCTGCATCGCGCTGACCGCCACCGATATCCAGCTGGCGGGGCGTGACCGATGACCGCCAGCCTGCTGCCCCCCAACGCCACCCCGCTGGCCCTAGCCCTGGAATCCGTCCTGGCGCTGGATGACCGGCTGACCGGGATCGAGGCGATCACCGGCGCCAAGCTGGACGCCCCGGATAGCTTCCTGCCCTGGCTGCTGTGGGAATACGGGCTGGGCGAGTTGCAGGCCTACCTGCCCGACCCGCGCCAGGCGATCCGCGACGGCATCGCGTGGCAACGGCTGCGCGGCACCCCGGCCGCCCTGAAGATCGCGCTGGGCTGGCGCGGCTTCGACGGCATGGCGATCGAGGAACACGGCCCCGGCTTCGGCTTCGCCGGCTTCCAGATCGATCCCGGCACGGTTCCCGGCGCCGGCGCCGTCACCGACATCATCGCCCTGGCCCGGCTGGCTGCGCCGGCGCGGTCGCGCCTGGTGCGCCTCTATCATGATCTGGATCTGCGCGCGGCCCACTACGACACGCCGCTGGACCGGCGGTGCCTGTACGACGATTGGTCCGGCATCGACCTGGACGGCGTGCGCCAGTCCTTCCGCACCCATTACGCCTATGCCGGCATCGGCGACGCCCCGGCCGGCACGGCCGGCGCCGTCACCGTCTGGGGTGCTTGGCACCACGCCGATCCGCTGCGCCGCTGGGACGTCACCCTGTGGGACGGGGCGATGGACACCGCCGTCGTGGCGCCCGCCCTGGTCTCGATCGAAGCATGGCACGGGCCGGACACCACCGCCGCGTCGCCCCGGCCGGCCTGGTGGACGCTGTCCCGCGCGATGGCGGCCGATGGCGTCGCCTACGACAGCGTCGACGGCGTCTATGACGGCTATGCCGTCATGGTGTCGGACGCGCCGGCCGAGCGGTACGACGACGCGCCCTATGACGCCGCCACAACCTGGCGGTGGCTGGCTGCCGATGACCGCCAGGTCGACTATTACGGCGCCGCCCTGCCCGAGCTGGAGCCTGCCCCGCTGATCCTGGCCGGGGTGACGGTGACCGGAATCCACTTCCCCGAGGCACCAACCGCCGGGGTGCTGGCCTGCGACAGCACCACCGGGATCGTCTTCCCGGCGGCCGCGTCCTGGGGCGCCGGCCCGTGGCTGCGCCAGCCCTGGGGCAACACCAGCGGCGCTTTCAAACAGGAGTTCTTGGCGTGATCGACGGCTTTTACGCACCAGTCGGGGGGAAGGAAGGCAAGGCCGCGGCCATGGCCCAAATGGCTTGGCATGTGGCGCTGGGACGCGGGAATCCCGCTTGGGACGCGGTCGACCGTTCCAACCCGCTGTGGCAGGACGCCCTGCATCCCGACGCGGCCCAGGCGCGCGGCTTGGTCGCTGAGATCGGCCGCCGGGTGGCGGACGAAGTCGCCTTCGTCGTTCCCGATGCCCAGGGCGAAATCGTCTTGCCCGACAGCCGCTGGAAGCGCTGCGCCGCCGGCGTTGTCTCCCAGCACCTCTATATCCAGGCGTTCCTGGATTACCCGGACGCCGCCAACGAGACCGTCCGCGAAATCGGGCTGTTCGCTGGCGGCCGGCCTGCCGACGGGCTCCCCCCCGGCCAGAGGTGGTTCGCCCCCGGCCAGTTGGCCGGCGTCGGTCACCTGATGCGCCTGGTCCGCTATGCCGTCCCCGTCCAGCGGTCGCCGTCAAACCGCCCCCTCTTCCACTTCGTCGAAACCTTCTGAGGCCCGCCATGCCCTCCTACAACCTGGATGACTATTTCGAGCGCGATTCCACCGGGCTGGAACGGGTTCTGATCCGGGCGCGCCGCGCGTTCCAGGGCGCCGAGATGAACGAGCTTCAGGCGATCCTGATCGATCGCTTCCGGCGGTTTGGCGACGCGCTGTTCCGAGACGGCAATGTGATCCGTGGGGCGGATGTCGTGATCGATCCGGACACCGGCCTGACCCAGGTCACGGCCGGCACGGTCTATGTCCGTGGCGACGTGCGTGCCGTGCCGGCCGCCACCCTGACCATCCCGGTGATCGGCGCGGTGGAGATCGGCATCCGGCTGACCGAAACCGTCATCACCGAAATGGAAGACCCGTCCCTGTTGAACCCGGTGCCAGGGGCGGAGAGCTATCACGCACCTGGCGCGGCCCGGCTGCGCGTCGACACGGTCTGGGGCTGGCGGAGCGGAACCACCAGCGACGGCCAGCCGGGCGATTTCTACGCCGTCTCCACCGTCACCAACGGCGTGCTGGACAACAAGACGCCCCCGCCCAACCTCGACGGCGTGTCCCAGGCCCTGGCGCGCTACGACCGCGCGCAATCCGGCGGCACCTATGTCGTCACCGGCCTGGGCATGCAGGGCCTGTCCATCACGGACGGCCAACAGGTGTTCAGCCTGGCAGAAGGCAAAGCTCACGTCGACGGTTTCGAGGTGGAGAAGCCGACCGCCACCAGGCTGGCCTTCCCGGCCGATCCGGATCTTCTGCTGATCGAACAGGAACCCCACGCCTTCGTGCCGGACGGCACCGGCAAGATGCGCCTGAACGTCTTCTATGCGCCACTTGCCGAGATCGCCGCGGTCAAGATCACGGCGGAGCGGATCGACGTCCAGGTGGTGCATGGCGGCTACAACGGCGCGCTGGACGCCCTGCCCGATCTGTCGGTCCTTCAAATCCTCGCTGTGAAGCAAGGGGCCACCACCTACACCGCTGGTCCCGATTACAAGCTGACCGGCAACGCGGTCGACTGGTCGCCCGGCGGGGCGGAGCCGGCGACCGGGAGCACCTACACGGTCTCGTACCGCTACCTGACCAACGGCACCGTCACCGGCAAGGATGACCGCGGCATCACCGTTGCCGGCGCGGTGTCCGGCACGCTGGTGCTGGTGAACTACCGCACCAAGCTGCCCCGCCGGGATCGCCTGGTGCTCCGCCGTGACGGCCAGATCGACCGTGTGCGCGGCGTCGCCGATCTGCGGTCGCCGGCGGTGCCGTCCGCGCCGGCCGGCACCCTGCCGCTGGCCACCCTGTTGCAGGACTGGTTCGCCCTGCCCGGCATCGTGGTCGATGCGCCGAAGGTGATTCCGGTGAGCGAGTTGCAGGCCCTGTTCAGCCGCGTCGACGCGCTGTTCGACCTGGTGGCGGTGGAGCGGCTGAAGACCGACGTCACCGCCCGCGAGCCGACCGGCGCCAAGGGTGTGTTCGTCGACCCCTTTTTCGACAACGACATGCGCGACACCGGCCTGGCCCAGACCGCGGCGATCGTCGCCGGCGAGCTGATGCTGCCGATCCAGCCGATCTTCCCCGACCCGCTGCTGGCCAGCTCCGGCGAAATGCTGAGTTTCACCCTGGAATCCGTGGTCGAACAGACCCTGGCGACCGACAGCATCAAGATCAACCCGTACGACAGCTTCGCTCCGATCCCGTGCAAGGTGACGGTGATCACGCCGGTGGACCGCTGGACGGTCGATCAGCTGGCGTGGGACACCGAAAGCGTGCGCTTCGTCCGCACCGGGCATTTCGTCGAGGGGGTATCGCACGTCACCAGCACCACCGTGCTGTCGGAGACGATCGAGACGGTGCGGTCGACCACGACGGAAGCCCAATTCCTGCGCCAGGTGCCACTGATCGTCCGGATCGAGCATCTGGGACCGGGCGAGCGGGTGCCGTCCATCGTCTTCGACGGCATCACCATCGCCACCAATCTGGTCGCCGATGCCGCCGGCGTCGTCGAACACCAGTTCGTCATCCCCGCCGGCATCCCGGCCGGCACCAAGAAGGTGGAGGTTACGGCCGCCGCCGCCGGTACCGGCGTCGCCACCTTCACCGGCGAAGGCCAGGTGACGACGGAGGTGCGCCGGCGCGTGGCGACGGTGGAGGAATACCACGTCGACCCCGTCGCACAGTCGATCATGCTGCGCCAGGGCCGCCATATCGGTGGCGTCGACCTGCTGTTCCGGGCGCGCGGTGCGTCCAGCGTCGTGGTGCAGCTGCGCGACATGGCCAACGGCTACCCCGGCCGCAACATCCTGGCTGAAGCCCGGCTGAAGCCCGCGTCCATCCGGACCGATGGCCAGCCCACCCGCTTCACCTGGTCGCCGGTCTGGATGGCCACCGACGTCGAATTCTGTGTCGTCGTCCTGTGCGACGACGCCGACGCCTCGCTGGCGATCGCCACCCTGGGCGAGTTCGACACCGCCAAACAGCAGTGGGTGACCCAGCAGCCCTACCAGATCGGCGTGATGTTCAGCAGCTCCAACGGCACGACCTGGACGCCGCATCAGAAATCCGACCTGTGGTTCCGTCTGTTGGCCGCCCGCTTCACCGCGACGTCGAAGACGGTGCCGCTGGGCAGCCTGACCGCCGCCCAGGTCAGTGACCTGGTGGGCCTGTTCAACGCGGAACGGCCGGCGGCCGATACCCGCATCACCCTGCGCCTGATCGCCCAGGACGGCCGGGAATTCAGCCTGTCGGATGGCCAGCCGTTGAACCTGACCGACCGCCTGACCGGGAATGTGTCGGTCCAGCTGGTGCTGGAAGGCACCGACACCCGCACCCCCGTCGTCTATCCCGGCGTCCAGGCGATCTTCGGCGTGCTGTCGGATTCCGCCACCTATATCAGCCGCCAATTCGCCACCCCGGCCGCCAGCAAGCTGCGCCTGGTCATCGACGTCATCACCCCCGGCAACAGCACGGTGACCCCTGAAATCCAGACCGCCGCCGGGACGTGGGTGACGGTGCCGCAGTCCAGCGCCACGCCGATCGGCGACGGCTGGGAGGAGCGCGTCCACCTGCTGACCGGCTTCAACGCCGCGACGACGCGCGTGCGGCTGACCCTGAACGGCTCCGCCCTGAACCGCCCGCGCGTGCGCCGCCTGCGCGCGATCGCCGCCTGACCGGAGGAATGACCATGCCCGATACCCCGCCCACGGTCACCGAACACCGCAAGCTGCCCCTGCCGTCTGCCGACGCCGGCAACCAGCGTGGCGACATCACGCGCATCGCCGTGTCGATCGCAATGATCGACGAGGCGATCGAGGATGTCGAACTCCTGGCCCTGGCTCTGGGGAACTGAAGAATGCTGAACCTCTCCACCCTGGAATCCGTCATCCAGCAGAAGGTCGACGCCCTGGGGCCGGCCGCGACGGAAAAGGATCTTCTTCTGCTGTCCAAGGCGATTGAAGCCGCGGTCGGCAACGTCACAGTGTCGCGGATTTGCGCGAAGGGCGCGACCGCCCTGGTCGACATCGAGAGCGCGCGGCAAGCCGGCATTGCCGATGTCGGTGCCGCCAGCACGACCGAGACCGCCAGGGTCCATCAGGCCGGCGATCAGGCTGTCCACGATGTCACCGTGGCGGGCAATCAGCAGCTGACCGCGATCCAAGGGGTGTTCGACCCAACCGCATACGTGAAGAAGCGGTCCATGCAGGGCTACACCTTTGAGACGGTGGACGTGAACACCCTCAACACCGTGGGGGAGACGCGCTATGTCGACGCGGCCAACAGCCCGAACGCCCCCGCTGGAGGCGCTGGATATGGGTATTACATGGGCGTGGCTGGCGGTGACGCGGGCGGCGCTCTTGGGCTTCAGCACTTTGCCGCGCAAAACGGCCGCTATTGGTGGCGCGACAAATACGGAGGCGGTTGGCGCGAGTTCTGGCACAGCGGAAATGTGACCATCAGCGAGACGGCGACCGCGAGTTCCGTCACGAAACGGACGGCCAGCGGGTCAATCGCCGCCACCGACATGTTCATGCGGACCAGCGCCGCCGCTGGTGGCGCGCAGTGCGTGATCGGCTCGGACGCTGACGCGTTCGACAGTTACTTTCACATGGGTGGCTCCTCAAACTCGACGTTGGCGGGGCCGCGGAGTCTGTCCCTGGTTGTGAATGTCGGCGGGTTCGGCATCTACGCTAATCGGCTGTCCCCCTCCCCCCGTATGCTCATGGACCCCACCGGACAATTCACGTTCTTCAAGAGCGTGAATCCTGATCCGGTGTCGGTGCCGTTCGCGTCCACCATCGCGCTGAACTTTGCGGCATCGAACCGTTTCGACCTGATCGCAACCGGCAGCTTCACGTTGGCCAACCCCAGCGGAATGAAGCCTGGGCAAGTCGTCGTGCTGAATGTCACTTGTCAGGCCGCAAACATCGTCATGGCGACAGGTAGCGTGTTCAAGACCAGGGGCGGGGCGGGTGCCGCCCTATCCTTGACCGCTGGTGCGAACGACAAGGTGGTCATGGAATGCGTCAACGCGGGACGCATCGACATTTCCGTCCAACAGGATTGGAGGTGACCATGCTGAACACGGCCCTTCTGTTCGGCGCTGAAGCCTGCATCGTCGACCCGTACAAAGCCAGCCGGACCTTCTCCTGGAAGGGCGATGGCATCCCGCTGACACGCCCGGCGACGGATGACCTGGGCGCCACCGCCTTCTCTTGGGAACACCCGGACAGCAACGTTCAGGGGCTTTCCAATGGTTGGAAATACTGGCCTCAATACGCGACGTCGGTGAAGTTGTTTCACCCGGTCAAATGCTCCGCCTACACGGCATGTCCGCCCGTCTCCAACCGCGGCTCGTTCAGCATGTTGATGCGGATGCTCCTGATCAACCCAGGTGATGGCGTTGCCAAGACGGCCGTATCCATCGCCGACAACCATACCGGCGGCTGGGGCGGCAGTGGCGTCATCATGCAGCTGACAATCATTCCCGGCAGCGGAGCGAACGGCGTCATCCGATATTCGTTTGCCAGCGACGACGGGTCTTCCGTCAACTCCTACGACACCCCGACCATGCCGATATTTGGTGTGCCGTTGGAGATCTTCATAAATCGGGCAGCCATCGGAAACGGGTATAGCAATTTGGGTTTCCGGGTGAATGGCACTGCGATTTTCACAACATCAACCGCCAGACCGTCCGCTGCGCAATTCCAAAGCCACGTCACCATGCAGGTCGGAAACAATCCTCTGTTCATGAACGACTTGACGTTCTGGAACGTCGACACCGTCCCCGGCACTTATGTCCAACCAAAGCAGCCCTATTGCTAGAGGTGCGCCATGCAACTCCCTGTTCTTGTCGTCAAGCCGGACGGATCGCGGCAGCTTTTCGAGATCCCGGAAGCGTTCCAGTGCGAGCGTGAAATCACGGTGATGCGGCCCAGGTTGCAAGTCGTGGCCGACGAGGAACTGGTCGAAGACGAAGAGACCGGCGACATCAGCATTCGCAAGGTTCTGACGACCACTGAAGTCATGGAAGAGGTGCTGGAGACCGACACGATCGGGCATCCTGCAGCTGCATGGGGCAGCTACTCGGAATCGGATTTCGAGGCCGCCTGTCCCGGATGGACCTTCCTCCCCCTGCATGACCCCGCCGACTTCGACCGCAGTAAGGTGCGAGCGACGCGACGGCCCATCGCCGATTGGCTGATACACCCCGACCATGCGGAGGTGACCTATGAAGTGGTCGACCTGCCCCAGGCTGAGACGCGGGCCGCCAAGATCCGCGCCATCGATGTCGAACGGGACCGCCGGCTGGCGTTAGGCGCGCTGTATGCAGGCAAGCGTTTCAGCATGTCGGACACCAGCCGCACGGATCTGAGCGGCATGGCGACCACGGCCGGCTTGGTTCTGTCTGGGGCATTGCCCGTCTGGCCGGAAGCCTATGCCCAGGGCTGGATCGCCATCGATAACGGCCGCCATCCGCTACCCACCCCGGCGGACGGCATCGCCCTGGCCGCCACGGTGGCGCTTGCCTACTCCGCAACGGTCCAGCATGCGCGCAGCCTCAAGGACATGGCCCTTACGGCCGATGATCCCGCCGAAGTCGACCACTTGGCCGGCTGGCCTGGCGGTGCGACCACCCAGGACGACGACACCGCCGAAACTCTCCCCACCACCGAGGCTTGACCATGGCCACCGATTACCATCACGGCGTCCGCGTCATTGAAATCACCAATGGCGCACGGCCGATCCGTACCATCACCACCGCCGTCGTCGGCTTCGTCGCGACGGCCGACGACGCCGACGCCGCCACCTTCCCGCTGAACCGGCCTGTGCTGATCACCGACGTGGCCAACGCGGTGGGCAAGGCCGGTACCAAGGGCACCTTGGCCGCCACCCTGGACGCCATCAAGGACCATGGGTCGCCGCTCTGCGTCATCGTCCGCGTCGCTGAAGGCGACACCCCGGCGGAGACGAAGAGCAACATCATTGGCACCACCGTCAACGGCATGAAGACCGGCATCCAGGCTCTGACGGCCGCGCCGGCCCAGCTGGGCGTTACGCCGCGAATTCTGGGCGTGCCGGGCTACGATGATGAGGACGTAACGGCCGAGCTGGTAGCGATCGCCGAGCTGACCCGCAGCTTCGTCTATGCGTCCGCCTTCAACTGCGCCACCAAGGAAGATGCGGTCCTCTACCGCAACCAGTTCGGCGCACGCGAACTGATGATCATCTGGCCGGACTTCGTCCGCTGGGACACCACGGCCAACGCATCGGTGACGGCGCCGGCGGTGGCGCGGGCGCTGGGCCTGCGCGCGAAGATCGACGAAGAGGTCGGGTGGCATAAGACGCTGTCCAACGTGCCGGTGAACGGTGTGTCGGGTCTGTCGAAGGACGTCTACTGGTCCCTGCAGAACCCGGCGACCGACGCCGGCTATCTGAACGCCAACGAGGTCACCACACTGATCAACAGCAAAGGGTATCGGTTCTGGGGCAGCCGCACCTGTACCGAAGACCCACTGTTTGCCTTCGAGAACTACACGCGCACGGCCCAGGTGCTGGCCGACACCATGGCCGATGCGCACCTGTGGGCGATCGACAAGCCGATGCACCCCACGCTCGCCCGCGACATCGTCGACGGCGTCAACGCGAAGATGCGCGAGCTGGTGGCCAACGGCTACCTGATCGGCGGTGGCGCCTGGCTCGATCCCGCCAAGAACCAAAAGGAACAGCTGGGCGCCGGCAAGCTGACGATCTCCTATGACTTCACGCCGGTCCCGCCGCTCGAAAACCTCGTTTTCGAGCAAAAAATCACCCTCGACTATCTGTATGACTTCGCCGCCCGCATGGCGGCTTAAGGAAAGGCGCCGCCAATGCTTCCGAAGGTACTCCGAAACTTCAACGTGATCGTCGATGGCCGGCCGCTGGCAGGCATCGCCGAAGAGCTGAAGCTGCCCGACCTGGAGCGCAAGACCGAGGAATACCGGGCCTCCGGCATGCTGGCGCCGGTCTCCCTCGATCTCGGCATGGAACTGCTCACGTTGGAATTCACGTTGACCGAATTCAACAGCGACGTGCTGAAGGCGTGGGGCGTGATCGACGCCGGTGGCATCAACACCCGCTTCATGGGCGCCGCCCGTGCCGACGACAGCAATGCCGGCGTCGACGCCATCGAGATCAGCGTCCGCGGACGCTGGAAGAAGATCGAACAGGGCAACGCCAAGAACAGCGACATGGCGAAGATGAAGGTGCAGATGCCGCTGGTCTACTACCGCTACAACCTCAACGGCACCACACTGATCGAAATCGACGTGGTGAACGGCAAGGAGGTGGTCGGCGGTGTCGATCGGTCGGCCGACGTGCTGCGGGCGCTGGGCATGGCGTCCTGACATCACGCCATCAAACATTCACGCATTCAAAAATTCACGCATTCATCAGTGAGGATCATATGAACGACATCATCACCGTACCCCTGGCCAAGCCGCTGACCTATGGCCAGGACACGCTGAAACAGCTGCAGCTCCGCCGCCCGATGGCCGGCGATCTGCGCGGCATCCGCTTGGCCGGCCTGTCGGACATGGACGTCGACGTCGTTACCAAGATCGCGTCGCGATGCTGCATCACCGTCGTCACCGAAGCCCATTTGGCCGAGTTGGACCCGTACGACCTGGTCAAGGTGACCGAGGCGGTCGGCGGTTTTTTCGCGGATGCCCCCCACTCCCAGACGACGCCGGCCGCGCCTGGGCAGTCCTGATGAAGGCCTTTCCGGGCAACTTCGGCCCGGAAGCCTTCGATCTCCTCTCCCTCGACCGCTACGCCGAAGCCTTCGGCCTGGCGGTCGAGGTTCTGGAGGCGGAAGCGGATGCGGCCCGCGCGGCCATGGACAGGGGGCGGTGAACAATGGCCGAGCTGAAGCTCAAGATCCTGATGGAGGCGGTCGACCGCGTCACCGCCCCACTGCGCGGGATCCGGACCAACGCCACCAAACTGCAGTCGTCGCTGGGGCAGACGGCGGAGAAGCTGCGCGGGCTGGAACGCACGTCGCAACAGCTGCAGAAGTTCCGCGAGCTGAAGACGGCCGCCAAGGGCAACGCGGACGCGCTGGACGCGGCCCAGCAGCGCGCCCGCACCCTGGCCCAGGCCCTCGCCGGCACCGACAAGGTCACCCGCGCCATGCGCCGCGAGTTCGTCGCCGCAACGGCGGAGGTCAACCGGCTGAAGGACGCCCAGACGCGCGGCGGTGCCGAGCTGCAGCAGCTACGCGCCAAGCTGCGCGCCGCCGGCGTCGACACCGGCAAGATGGCCAGTGAACAGCGGCGGCTGAAGACGGAGATCACCACCACCACCGCGGCGGCCGACCGACAATCGAAGGCGCTGGAGCGGCTGGCCGCGCGCACCAAGGCCCTGGCGGCGGCCAAGGGCAGGATGGAGAAAACCCAGGCGGTCGCCGGATCGATGGCCGGCGCCGGCGCCGCCGGCCTGGCCACCGGCGGGGGAGCGCTCGCCGGCGTCGCCGGCGCCGCGATGATCGGCATCGACTTTGAAGCCATGATGTCGAAGGTCGGCGCCCTGGCGAAGATCGAGAAGACGTCGGCCGCCTTCAGCAAATTGGAGAAACAGGCGTTCGACCTGGGCGCCACCACCTCCTTCAGCAGCAGCCAGGCGGCCGAGGCGATGGCCAATCTCGCCATGGCCGGCTTCGACGCGGAAAAGATCTTCGGCGTCATGCCGGGCATGCTCAACCTGGCCAAGGCCGGCACCACCGATCTGGGCCTCACCGCGTCGATCACTGCCAACATCATGGCCGGCTTCGGCCTGCAGGCATCGCAGATGGGCGATGTCGGTGACGTGCTGGTGGCCACCTTCACCAACTCCAATACGAATTTGGAGATGTTGGGCGAGACGATGAAATACGTCGCCCCGATCGCCAAGGCGGCCGGCTACAGCCTGGGCGACGTCGCCGTTATGGCCGGCCTGCTGGGCAACGTCGGCATTCAGGGATCGGACGCCGGAACCGCGCTGCGCGCCTCCCTGATCCGCTTGGCCAGCCCGCCGAAGGAGGCCAAGGAGGCCCTGGAGAAGCTGGGCGTCAGCAGCAAGGACGCCGCCGGCAACATGCGGCCGTTCAGCTCGATCCTGGCCGATATCGCCGAAAAGACCAAGAAGCTGGGCAACGCGGAGAAGATCGAGCTGTTCAGCAAGATCTTCGGCGTCGAGGCCGCCGCCGCGATGACCGAGCTGGTCGACAAGGCCGGGTCGAACGGCATCAAGGAAATGGCCGACACGGTCAAGAAGGCCCATGGGCTGAATGACAAGATCAGTCAGCAGATGGCCGACAATGCCAAGGGCGACCTGGACAACCTGTCGTCGGCGCTGGAAGGCGTCGCCATCATCCTGACGAAGATCAACATCCAGCCGATCCGCGATCTCACCACCTGGGCCGCCAATGCCACGACGGCGGTGGGTGAGTGGATGCAGGCCAACCAGGGCCTGACCGCCGCCCTGTCGCGTATCGCCGTCGTCGGCGCCGCGGTGATCGCCACCGCCGGCGCCCTCGCCCTGATCGTCGCCGGCATCCTTGGACCCTTCGCCATGCTGCGCTTCACCCTGTCGGCTCTGGGTCTCAGCCTGGCGCCGGTGGGCACCGCCTTCATGGCGCTGGGACGGGCGATCCTGTTCGGGGTGGTGCCGGCGATCTGGTCGATGACGGCCGCCCTGCTGGCCAACCCGGTGACGTGGGTGGTCGCGGCGATCGCCGCGGCGGCGGCCGTCCTGATCGTCGGGTGGGAGCCGATCAAGGCCTTCTTCGCCGATCTCTGGGCGGGGGTGTCGGCCGCCTTCGGCGCCGCATGGGACTGGATCAAGGGCGCGCTGGGCTTCGACCCGCTGGCCGTCCTGGCGCCCTATTGGGCGCCGATCGGTGCCTTCCTGTCCAACCTGTGGCAGGGGTTGGCGCCCAGCCTGTCGGCCGCATGGGACACGCTGAAGGCTGTCCTGTCCTGGACGCCGCTGGGCATGATCGTTGCCAACTGGCAGCCGATCGCCGACTTCCTGACCGCCCTGTGGGATGGCATCGCCGCGAAGATCGCCGCGGTGTGGGACGGCATCACCGCCAAGCTGGCCGGAATCAAGGACGCGGCCGGCTGGATCAGCGACAAGTGGGCCGGTCTTTTCGGCGACACACCAGCACCGGCGCCGGCGCTACCGACCATGCCGGCGGTGGCGCGCAGCCTGCCGGCGCCGGCACCCCTCCCCCTGGCACCGGTGCAAACCGTGCCCGTTCAGCCGGCCGCCAACACCAACCAGGCGCCGCCGGCGAACGGCAACAGCCAGCCGCCGGCGGCGATCCACCAGACGGTGACCATCACCATCACCGCGGCGCCGGGACAGTCGGCCGAAGAGATCGCACGCGAAGTCGCGCGCCAGCTTGATCAGCGGGCCGCCCGCGAGCGGTCGGCCGGCCGTTCCGCGCTCTACGATCGCTATTGAGGACGCGCCATGACCACCTTGTTGACGCTGGGCCTGTTCGTCTTCGAGCTGAAGTCGGTGCCCTTCGAGACGATCAGCCGCCAGACGGATCACCGTTGGGCCAGCAAGGACCGCGTCGGCGGGCCGCCGGCACAACAGTATGTCGGCGCCGGCGCCGACAGCATCACCGTGGAAGGCGTGCTGATGCCCGAGCTGACCGGCGGAATCCCGTCCCTGGACAAGCTCCGCGAGATGGCCGCCGAAGGGAAGGCCTGGATTCTTGTCTCGGGCGACGGCCGCAATCAGGGGAAATGGATCGTTACCAGCGTCACCCAGCGGGAATCCCACCACGTCGCCAACGGCCGGCCGCGCCGGATCGACTTCAGCCTGGGCCTGAAACGCTACTGGGATGACGATCCCGAGGCGATGGGAAGCCTGCCGAAGAGCCTGCC
>NZ_CP167904.1:0-6945 GCF_041507355.1 Azospirillum sp. HJ39
TATGCCAATGGCCCCGATCTCGATGACACGTTGCCGGACTGGCCGCTCCGCAATGTGTGGACCGGGGCGACCGTCGAGGATCAGGCGGCAGCCGATGAACGGGTTGCGGACCTGATGCTCTGCCCATCCGTCCGGCGCTACCTGTCGGTGGAGCCGATGCGGGGGCAGGTGGACCTGACGCGTGTCGTGCTGGATGAATGCGAAGCGACGTTCCTCCATGACCCCAGCTTGACCCGTGCCCGCTTCACGTTGAACGCGCTCACGGGGGCGCAGTCCCTGCGGTTGCCGCCATTGGACTGGGTGATCTGCGGCGGGGAGAGCGGGCCGAAGGCGCGGCCGAGCCACCCGGATTGGGTCCGGACGCTCCGCGACCAATGCAGCGCGGCGACCGTACCGTTCTTCTTCAAGCAATGGGGCGAGTGGGCGCCGGGGGAATGCGCGCAGCACGCTGCCACGCGGATCGAACGCACCGCGGACCTGATCAATGACGAGTGGCATTACGGCTCCTTGTCTCCTCAGGCCAGCCGAGAACTGCACCGTGACGATGAGCCTGACCTGTATCGGCTCGGCAAGAAAGCCGCCGGACGGCTGCTGGATGGCCGGACCTGGGACGAAGTCCCGGAGGTGCGGCCATGACCGATTTGTTTGGCCATAACAGCCACTCCCTACCCGGCGGTGGCGCGTATGGGCGCAGTGCAGAGCTGGAAGTTAGAAACCCCGTGCTGCGGCTCCCCGCCGCGCGAGCCATCCAGGCTCTGCCGCTTGAGCAGAGGCGACCGCTTGGCATCTTGCTGCGCGAACTGTCCACCCAGGCTGACGTCCAAGCCGAAGATGCATGGCGAGCACGCAAGGGCATCATGGCCGCCTATTGGCGCGCGGTGGCGACGTATGCCAAGCATCTTGCCAGAGTGATCGAACCGCGTTCCCCAGGATCGGTGGCGTCGACCCCGGAGGAACGGCCATGACCAGCGCTTCCTACCTGGGCGACCTGCGGCGGCTGGCCCAGGACGTCACCAACCTGTACGCGGAGTGCGAGACGCTGCACACCGCCATCCTGTGCCTGCGGGCGGGCGGGCGGATCGGCATCGATGCGCAGCAGCATCTGGCCTTGCGGCGGCAGATCAGCGACGTCGCCGCAAGGCGGCTGCCGCCCATCACACTGGTCGGCACCGCCCTGGTGATGGTGCCGGCGGGCTACCGGCTGGAAACCACCACGGGCGACCGGCGGGCGACGATCAGCCGCGCGGGCCGGGCGCACAGCTCGTGGGGGTTCTTCTCTCTGGCCCTGTCCATCGCCGATGCCTGCCTGTGGGCGCATGTCCGCGATCTGACGGACGGCGGGGAGGTTCGGCCATGACCGAAGTTGCCGGACCGGAGCTGTTCCAGGCGGCGGCGGCCTATGCCGCCCGCGGCTGGGCGGTGTTCCCGTGCGTGGCCGGGGACAAGCTGCCTTACAAGGAAAAGGACTTCTTCGAACACGGCGTCAACGACGCCAAGACCTCGCCCTATTGGGTGAAGCAATATTGGACCCGCTGGCCGCGCGCGAATGTCGGGCTGGCGGCCGGCGAACAGTCCGGCTTCTGGGTGATGGACGCCGACATCAAGGACGCGGTGGGCGACAAGCCGGCGGAAAACGGCTTCGAGACGCTCGAGATCCTGTCCGGCCTGTTCGGGGAGCCGCTGCCGGACACGCTGGGCCAGCATACCCCCAGCGGCGGCCGGCATTGGCTGTTCCGTTGGCCGGGGCGGCCGGTGAAGAACAGCGCGCGGTCGCGGCTGGGGCCGGGCCTCGACACGCGGTCGACCGGCGGGTACATCCTCGCCGCCCCGTCGATCCACCCGAACGGCGGGCGATATGCCTGGATCGGCAGCCCGGACTCCACCCCCGTCGCGCCCGCCCCGGAATGGGTGATTCGGCTGTTGATGGCGGAGCCGGAAGACCTCGACTGGTTGCGCCTGCGCCTCGACGGTCGCGAGTTGCCGGCCTTCCTCGCGAAGCGCATCGGCCAGCCGGTGCCGAAGGCCGCCGCACGCGCTCCTTCGACCAAGACCGAACGCATCTCCGCCTATGCCCGCGCGGCGCTGGACGACGAGGTGAAGACCGTCCGGCAGACCGGGCCGGGCAACCAGAACAACGCGCTGAACGAGGCCGCCTTCAAGCTGGGCGGGTTGGTGGCGACGAACGCCCTGCCGGAAGACCTCGTCCGCCAGCATCTGATGGCGGCGGCGCTGGGGTGGAGCATCGACCCGCGCAAAGGCGGCTGGGACCCCGCCCATCTGGAAAAGATCATCGACGGGGGCATTGCCGCCGGGCGGAACCACCCGCGCGACGTGCCCGATCCGCCGGAGCGCCAGCAGCGGCGCTATCAGCCCCAGCGCCGTCACCGCGGCGGTGCTCCGTCGCCTGCCACGGTGGGCGTGCAGATGGCCGCCGGCCGGGCGGTGTGGAATGCCCGCACCCCGGCGCTGACCGACACCCCCGCCGCGGCCTTCCTGGCTGCCAACGGCGTGGACCCGGCGACCGCCGGGCCGTGGTTCGGCTTCGGGGAGGTGGAATACCTGCATGGCCCGGACGGGGCGGAGCCGGTGTGCATCGGCCGGTATCCCGCTCTGCTGGCCTGCATGGCGCGATGGCCGGACCGGGACGGCAAGCCGGAGGTGCGCGCCGTGCTGGCGACCTTCCTTGCGCCGGACGGCCGGACGATGGCGACCATTGCCGATCCCGGCACGGGTGAGGTGCTGCCGCCCCGCCGCCTGATCGGTGCGTGGCAGGGCGCGGCGGTCCGTCTTGGCAAGCTGTCGGGGGAGCGGCTGCACCTGTGTACCGGGGCGGTGATCGGGTTGCAGACCCGCAACGCCTATCCGGGCGTGCCGGTGTGGATCGGCGGGCCGGTGTCGGCGCTGCTGCACATGGCGCTGCCGGAGGCGGTGCGCGACGTGATCGTGATCGGCGCAGACTCCGCGTCTGACGAGCTGCGCGCCCGGGTCGCGCGGGCGCTGGGCGGTGATGGCCGGGTGACGGTGCGCTTCCCACCCCGCCGGGCGCGGAATGGGGGGCAGGCATGACGATCATCACCGCCCATCGCCAGTTCGGCAGCAAGGCCCGCGTCGCCGCGGAGCTGCTGCGCTTGGTGCCCGATGGTCTCGACTGCTGGGTTGAGGGCTTCGCCGGCACCGCGGCCATGACGCTGGCAAAGCCGCCGCACCCATCCGAGCATCTGAACGATCTGAACGGGGACGTGGTCAACCTGTTCTCCGTCCTGCGCGACCAGCCTGCGCTTGCCCGGCTGGTGCGCCTGATCGAACTGACCCCCTATGCACAGGATGAGTTCTTCGCCTGCCGGGACGAGGTGTGGACCACTGATGCGGATGACGCAGCCGACCCTGTCGAGCGTGCCCGGCGGTTTCTGGTGGCATCCTGGCAAGGCTATGGCGGCAAACAGCATCAGCGCGCGTCGTGGCGGCTGGATAAGGGGCGTTCGTCCCTGACCACAACATGGACGGGGCTTCCTGTCCGGCTTGTCGCCGTCGCCCAGCGCCTTCGCGGGTGCCATATCCACCGGAAGCACATATGCGATCTAGTGGCGCAGTTCGCCGACCAGCCGCGCGCGGTGGTGTTCCTTGACCCGCCATACCCCCGGCATACGCTGAACGGGCACGAAACCATGTACGCCGTCGACATGGGCGACGAAGAGCATGCCCGGTTGGCCCGCCAGCTCCGAACCGTGTCGTGCAGAGTGCTGATCACCATGGCTGTGGGGACGGTCTACAGCGAGGTGCTGTCGGACTGGACGCACACTCCGTATGGCGTGCGCTCGCTCACGAACAGCCGGCAGACCGAAGTTGCGATCAGCAACTATGTGCCGCCTGCGGCAGGTCTATTCGAGCGAGCGGAGGCGGCACATGGATGACGCCGCCGCTCGCTTGCTGGCCTTCCGCTACATGGCTTCCACCGACCGGCGGGCCGCTGACGTCTACCGCTGGTGCCGCCGGCTGCTGGGGCATCGTGACCGAGCCCGAGACTGCAACGCCCTGTGGTCGGATGCCTTCGACCTGCTGGTCGTGCTGATCGCCGACTCCGAAACCTTCGCCGCCGGCATCGCCCGGCGCGTGGCGGTCGCCGAACGGGCTGCGGCGAAATTCGACCAAGACCGAACGAGGGCGACCGCGTGACCAAGACCACCTCCCCCTCCCCCCTCCTGTTCGATCTTCCGGCGATTGGGAGCGTCGCTCCCTCGCGGGCGGTGTCGCTGTCGGGCAAGCCCGCGTCGTGGCGGTGGGGCTCCCTCGTCCCGGCCGGATACTCGCTGATCATGGCGGACCCACCGTGGCGGTTCTACAACCGCTCCGCCAAGGGCGAGGGCAAGAACCCGGTTGCGCATTACCCGTGCATGCCGTTAGCCGACATCATGGCTCTGCCGGTGCAGCAGCTCGCCAATCCGCGGGGCTGCCTGCTGTGGCTGTGGGGCACCTGGGCCATGCTCCTCGACGCCATCGCCGTGGGGCAGGCGTGGGGCTTCCGGTACGTCACCGGCTTCCCCTGGGTAAAGCGCACCCCCGCCAGCGGAAAGCTAGCCTTCGGCCCCGGCTACGTCGTCCGGGTCTCGACCGAGCATGTCACCCTGTGGGCCATCGGCGAGCCGCCCTATGGGCCGGGCTGCGCGTCGGAACGCGGCATCCTGCTGGACGGTGGCGAAGCCCTGGACGCCGCCACGCGCGAACACAGCCGGAAACCTGACGAGCAATACGCCATGGCGCGTCGGCTGATCCCCAGCGGCCCCGCGTGCGAGCTGTTCGCCCGCCAATCCTGGCCCGGCTTCGACGCCTGGGGGAACGAGACGGACAAATTCACGGCGGATGCCGGGGAGGTGGAGCCATGACCCGCCGGCACCCCTCCGCGCCTCCCCCCGCCCCCCTCCAAATATGGGCGCCCGATGGGCGTGCCAGAGGCTTTCAGGTGCGCGATGCCCGATGACGGAGCGAAGATCGTGCCGGCTGACCCGCCCGACGCGCTGGAAGACCTGCGACAGCAGATCGACGGCGCGGTCGTGGTCGATGCCGGCACGGGTGGCAGCGGCGTTGCCCAGCCGCCGGACGATGACGACGGGGAACCGCCGCCCGACCGGGAGCTTGCAACTTATGATAAGTCCGACAAGGGCAACGGGGAGCGGCTGATTCAGCGGTTCGGCCGTGCCCTGGTCTTTGTCGATCAGAACGGGTGGGCAGTCTGGGACGGGAAGCGGTTCGCCTATGAGCTGGGCGAGGGCGAGGCAACCAAGCTCTGTCACCGCATGGTTGAGAAGCTGCGCGACGAGTTGAAGGAACTGCGCGACCTGGGGCCGCCACCGGCTCCGCCGACCGAGACGGAAGAGCCGGACCCGGCCATCCAGGGCAAGATGCGGCTGGAGCGAATCAAGGAATGGGAACGCGGCTTGCGCGCCTTCGAGGCGTTCGCGGTCAAGAGCGGCGACACCCCGAAGGTGAAGGGTGCGCTGGAACAGGCCCGGCCCTATCTGGCGAAACCGACGCGCGCGATGGACGGGCACCCCTGGTTGATGACGCTGGACAACGGCACTCTGGACCTGCGCCAGAAGCCGGACAGCCGCGCCCAGATGCGCCTGGGCGGCTTCCGCAAGGCCAACCTGATCACCCGGCTTGCCGGCGCGGCCTTCAACCCCGACGCGAAGTGCCCACAGTTCGATCGGTTCATCAATCGCATCCTGCCTGACGAAGAAGTGCGCACGTTCGTCCAGAAGCTTTTCGGATACTGCCTGACCGGTGACACGTCCGAACAGATATTTGTCATCTTCTATGGAGAGGGCAAGAACGGCAAGTCAAAGCTTGTCGACGTCATGCGGCACATCTTCGGGGACTATGCCGCCACCATCCCGGTGGCCGTTTTTCTCGACGGCAAGGACAAGAAGGCGGATGGGCCGAAGCCGTCGCTGGCGAAGCTGCCGGGCGTGCGGCTGGTGTTGATGAACGAACCGGACAAGGGCGAGGCGCTGTCGGAAGGTCTGGTCAAGGAAGTGACTGGCGGCGAGCCCATCGAAACCCGCAAGCTGAACAAAGACCCATTCGAGTATCGGCCCGAGTTCACGCCCGTCATGGTGACGAACCACAAGCCGATTATTCGCGGGCAGGACATCGGCATCTGGCGGCGCGTGATCCTCGTTCCATTCGAAGTGTTCATTCCTCCTGACGAGCGCGACCCAAACATTCTCGACAAGTTGGTCGCGGAGAAAGACGGCGTCTTCCAATGGCTGCTGGACGGGCTGTGGCTGTGGCTGGAAGAGGGGCTTGACCCGCCTGCGAAGATCCTCGCCGCGGTCGAAGAGTACAAGCGGGATCAGGACCCGCTGGGCGACTTCCTTGAAGCGGAAACCGCGCGGATGCAGGGCAAGCGCGTGACCGCGACCGCGCTGTACGAAGCCTATACGAAGTGGTGCGAAAGAAATGCGGTGGAACCGCTCAAACAAAACGGGTTCGGGCGAAAGATGAAGGATCGTGGACTTAGGACGATCAAGAGTTGCGGTATCAACGAGTATCTTGGCCTCTGCCTGCTGGACGGTCTGCCGCAGACGGCAGCCCCCCCGCCCCCGGATTTTTGACAACCGAGGGAGCGATCAGGCCGAGAGGGATAATCGCTGGACGGACCCTCTTGGGGAAAGGCGCGGAAATGCTGGGTTTAGGGATAAAGGGAGGACAGAGAGCGATTTTCGGCGGTGGCCCTCATGTGTGCGTGTGCGCGTGTGCGCACGGACGGGCGCGCGTATGAGCCACTGGCGAATATCTATCCCTATCCTCCCCATCCTCCCTAAAGAGAGAGTTTCCAAGGGTTTCAGAGAGATGGCAGCCCCGGCATTCCGGGGAGCAATTCGGGCAACGAGAGGGGGCGGCGGCCATGGATGGCGGAGCGGTGATGTCCGGCAGGGGTGAAGATGG
>NZ_CP167903.1:0-5266 GCF_041507355.1 Azospirillum sp. HJ39
ATAACGGTCATTGGCCGCCCTCCGCCCGCTCTCCCTTGGATGTGATCGCCGGGATATCAACCAACGCCACGCGGCTACGGATTCCATCCGCGTGCCCAAGAAGCGTGTTCACGAAATCAGTGAAAGCTTCAGGAGCGCATTCCATGCTTCCGTCGTCCGCCTCGTTGTCGATGTTCTTGAACCCGCAGTCCATCGCAAGTTCTTGCATGAAGCCAATGTACTCGCCGGGACTCCAGCGCTCGCCCTTGGGCTGGGCATTGTCGGCCGGGAAGCGGTTCAGCGCCCCTTCGATCCGCTGCAGCAGGTTCATCAGCGCGTTGCGCCCGTCCAGCGGGCACGGGCCGGCTTCCTTCAGCCGGTCGATCAGCTTTTCCAGATCGGCGACGGCGGACATGCCCGCCCGGTGTAGGTTCTGCTGTTTGGTCATTTCAGCGGCCCTCCGCCGCGTTAGGGGCGTAGTACCAATCATCGGCCTTCAGGCGGATGGGGCTGCCGACGCGGGCCGAAACCTCGTTGAACTTGTCGATGGTCGCTTGACCGAGGTTCACGCCGCACTGCATCGCCAGCAAGTCCAGATAGGTGACGACGTCCGCGAGTTCCTTGGCGATGGACGGGCGCGCCTCTTCAAGCGACAGGTCTCCGCGGCGAACCTTCTTCAGCAGGTTCGCCAGTTCCCCGGTCTCACCGGCAACCGCGGTCATCCAGTCGTTCAGAGACCAGTCGGAGCCGTCCGGCTGGCTATGAGCCGGTTGGCCCTGAGCATTTTTGAACGTAGGAAGGCGGGCTGTGTTGGCTCCGCGGAGCGCGTTGAAGGTCAGCCCATCCGTGATGTAGCCCATGGCTTGTTTCTCCTGTCAGAGTGTGAATCACCGCCGCTCGCGGCGGCCGGTCTTGGGGTTGAAGGTGCGGGGCCGCCACCGCCGGCCGGCGGCGCGGTCTTCGTCGAGGAAGTCGGAGACAAGGGCCGTGACCACGGCGAATGCGCCGGGCTGGCGCAGGACGCGCCATGTCATCACCGCTTCGTAGAGCTTCGCGCCGCGCAGCCGCGCCCGGTTGTTCCAGGCGACGCGGCAGAACGGGCTGCAAAATTCCTGCGCCAGATCGGTGGCCGTGTAGACGGCTCCACACTCCCGGCACACCGACCCACGGGCCGTAGGCGCAGGGGCTATTCCTGGGCCATCTGGCGGAACGCGTGTACACGCCGCGGATTTGCTGGGGTTCGGCATCACTGCACCCGCAGGCGCAGGTTCACCAGATACATGCAGCTGGTCTTCTGCCGACGCAGGCCGCGCGCCGTCATCTGGCGCATCAGCCCGTTCTGGCGCATCGGCTCAAGGCCGCGCGGCTTGCACCACGCGACGTAGGTTTCCCACAGAGCCGAGACCTTCAGCCGCGCACCGGGGGCCGGTTCGGTGCAGTCGGCAAGGAAGGAGTCCACCCAGTCCGGCGGCTCGTCCCCCTTCTTCTTGGACTTGGTGGCGTCCAGCGGCGGCAGGGGCGAGGACCGCCACAGCCGGCGGGCGGCGTCGCGACCGCCCAGCATGCGCGCTTCGCGGATGATGTCGATCCACAGGCGGTAGATCGCCTCAAGATCGGGATCGTGCGTCTGCGGTACGGCGGGCAAAGCTCCGCCGTCCACCGGATCGGTGGTGGTGTCGGTCATGTCGAAGTCTCGGGGTGCGGTCCCGGCAACCCCCGGCACTTCCGCCGAAGCCGGGGGTCACTGGCTGGGACACACGCTATGTGGCTGGATTGCGCCAGCCGCGCCCGCTGCCTACTGCGGCGGCGGCCAGAAGGGGCGCGGCGAGAAGACCGCACCCGCTCGGGTCGCCGCCCCGGTCAGGCGGCGCGGCGCGCGCCCAGCAGTGACCGGGCGTAGCCGCGGGCGGCTTCGGCATGCTTGGCGAGGTCGCTGGCACTGAAATCGGTCAGCAGGTCGGTATCGGTGACGGGGTCGCCGGCCGAGCCCAGGTCGGCGATTTTGCGGCCCATGGCGCGGGCGGTCGGGTGCAGGTCAGACGGGCTGCGCATCGTATGGCGGTGCTTCATGAATGGGCTCCGGGAAGGCCCCGGCAGGCGTCAGGCCCCGCCTGCCGGGTCAGGTTTGGGAGAAAATTCGGGGTAACCAGTAGCCCGAACGCATCAAGGGTTGGCATCATTATGCCAATATGTCAATGCATAATTATGCCATTTATGCGCGTCTGCCTGTTCGGATGGATTGCCGCTTCGGTAGGATCGTGATGATTCGAGGCCACGGCTCCTGATCTGGACCGCCTGAAACATGCCAACTGTGCTGGTCGGTAATCCAGCGAGCTGCGAACGAACCGAAGCTCACTGCTGCGAGTCTGTTTTGATTTTTACTCGCGCGTCGGCTGCAACGCTGCCGAGTCGAAACCATGCGACGCGAGCACTCAGGGCATTGTTATGCTTGGTGCTAATAAATGATCCTATCAGATATACCCTGATATGGCGGACTTGTGAGCTTCCCCGCAATTTTCACGTACCCGTCACATGTGGGATGCATCTTCCATTGGTCACTGCTAACGTTGATATCGTGCGTAACAAGACGGGTAATAATCTTTCGTCATGCTACAGGTACCGCCTGACATTCCAAAGCCTTTCGCCGATCTGGCAGTGATGGCTGCACGCCTGGATGCGCCGTTGGTCATTTTCGATGAACATGATCAGTGCCGCTATGCCAGTGATGGTATGCGGCAAGTCTATGCATTCTGCGATTTTGATCGCCCGCAGACCTTTGAAAGTCTGCTGCGAAAGTCGTGGGAATGTGGGGTGAGGCTGGACCTTAGCACGTCTTCCGACCTTACCAGCCATTTGGCCTTTGCGCGGGAGCGACGGAAGCGGGAGCGATTGGAGTTCACGCGAACTCATCCTCGCCGGCTGATCTGTACACATGCCCGCCTAACGTCCGGATGGAGCGTGCAGCTGCGCGTTGCGCCGGAACGAGCAGGGCTAGAGCACTATTTCACAGGCGACCAGCCGATAACCGGTGTGATTGAGGCCATTCGCCGTCGTGAAGAAGCGGCTCGCTGTTCCCTAGCGTTGGACACGCTGTCGCTGGCCGTCCTGGTGGTCTCGCCAGACTGCCGGCTGTTGCATGCCAACGTCGCAGCGGTGAACCTGTGCGACCGCGGCGACGGGTTCCTGGTCGATGACACTCGCCGCCTCCGCGCGGTTGATTCGGCCTTGGACCCGTTTTTCGCACGTACCATCGCTATGGCAGCCGGCGGCCAACTCGCCGGCGGGCGGTCCCTCTTGCATGTGGCCGGCTCCCGGCCTGGCGCGCCTCATGCGGTTTCGATCACGATGGGTGCCGATCAGCCTGGAGTGGCGGCCATCGTTGCGGTGTCTACTGCGCAACTGGACGATTTGGCGGTATCGCGCCTTCTGCGCAACCAGTTCGGGTTGACCCAGGCGGAAGCCGTACTGGCTGTCGAAATCGGCAGCGGGCACACGAACGAGGAAGCATCCAAAAAATTGGGAAAATCGGCGGCAACCGGACGGGAACAGCTTTCGAACATCTTCAAGAAGATCAACGGTCCACGTGGTCAACTTGAGTTGTCGCGTTGGGTGTCCGTATTGGCGTCGGTGGCCGGTGCCGCCCGGAAGCGCGGCAATTAACTGGAGACAATTGCATGAACGAAGACAAAGGTGCCATTGCCGAAGGCCTGGACCTGACTGCGGTGACTACCGGTTTGGTGCGTGATGGCATGGATCAGCGTGAGGCGGTGCGGGCGACCGAGATGTACCGTCAGTTCCT
This sequence comes from Azospirillum sp. HJ39, assembly GCF_041507355.1. Lineage (NCBI taxonomy): Bacteria > Pseudomonadati > Pseudomonadota > Alphaproteobacteria > Rhodospirillales > Azospirillaceae > Azospirillum > Azospirillum sp. HJ39. The sequence goes on from NZ_CP167903.1 coordinate 3,779, forward strand.
GGCGACATCCGCCCAGTACCCGCATGCGGTGCTGGTGCCGACGAAGCTGGTGGACAAGGCGTGGCATGCGCACATGGCCCTGCCACGCCAGTATGCGGCGGATTGTGCCGCGCTGACTGGTGACGTCATCGACCATAAGCCGGGCGTCTATGGCACCGCGGAGTGGTTGCTCGCTTACGACCTGACGCGCAAGCTGGTGCCGTACGGTGATCTGATGGCGCGGGACGCGATGGCGACCGATCCGATGGCCGGGGCCGAATGTTTCCGCATGCCGTAACGCAGTGACCGCCTGCGCGCAGGCGGAGGTTACTCAGGCGTTTGGGCGCCTTTTCACTGTGGCGGCTTTGGCGAGCCGCCAACCAGAGAAACCACGGGCTATTTCGGCGCGTGGCTGAACTCGGCTCCGCTGACCGGCGCACGGTAGGCGGCAGATTAGCTCAGGGGTGCCCAAATGTTGATGTTTTTGTTGATCATGGAGAACCCCTACTTGGCTTCATCGTTCCCATCGAAGCAAGGGTTCATCAATGCCTGAATTGTTTGACGATGCTGGAGAAGCTCGGCTCGCAGCGATGCTGTCGGCTATGACAGAAGCTCAATTGGATCGATTGCTGGAATACAGCGGAGCGCTGGTTATTCAGCGTTCAGTTCTCTCATCGCCTGAGCTTCAATTGCGGTCTTTCCCGGCTGAGGTGCTTTCCGATAAGCCTGAAGAATGAGACGTTCTTTTTCAGTGCGCGGAACATCTTCGCCCAAGAGCACAGCAATAGGACAGTTTGCGACAGCCGCAAGCGCTGCGTAAGTCTCAATTGAAAGGCTGCGCGAGTCGCCCTTCATAAAGTTGCGCACGACTGAAGAAGAGCCAAAGCCGGCCTTTTTAGCCCAGTCGTTTAAGCTGTTCACGACGCCAGCCGCCATTAACTCCTCAAGAACATTGAGGATTACTTGGCGGTATCGTCCCATTCCATCTTCATCGTACACCATGTGCGCCATTATGCACGCACCGCAGATTTATGCGCTCGCATACTTATGAAAAATAGTTGCGAAGCGGTAATCCCGATGCTGGTTGACGATGGCATAATTATGCCATATCGTCGCCCCTCATGATTACCCCCAACACCTGTAACGCGGTGCAATTCCGCATCCTCGCGTGGATGGCTGCCGAGCAACTGTCCGTCGAGGAATTGGCTGCGCGGGCGGGAGTGTCCCGTAGCGCATTGCGCAACATCAAGAAGGCTGGATGGAAGACCAGCTTCAGCACTGTCCGGCGCTTGGAAGATACGATTCCGCCGACTTTCAACGTCGACCTTTCGAAGGCGTCGCTTTGAATGCCCGCCGACGGCCGCAACACCGCGCCCCCGCCGGCCCGCTTTGGGCTGACGGGTCTGTGCGTGCGGATGTCGATGCTGCGTCCGGTGGGCTTCGGGCATGGCGTCAATATGAGGGCGCGAACGTCTCGCGTCATGTGCAATCCAAAAGAGAGTGTCGGAC